>NZ_JAFBCN010000001.1:1200000-2400000 GCF_016907755.1 Cellulosimicrobium cellulans | reverse complement strand
CCGGCGGACCTCGTCGAGGAAGGACCGACCCTCGACCTGCTCGAACGTGGACCCGAGGGACTGCCCGTGGTCCGAGAGCACGACGACGTCGTAGCGGCGCGGGGCCACCGCGGCGACCTGCTCCCAGAGGCCGACGACGCGGTCGAGCCCTTCGAGCGCGCGCAGCGACTCGGGGCGCAGCGGCCCGGCGTGGTGGGCGATCTCGTCGTAGTCGACGAGGTCGACGCACACGACCGGCGCCCCGCGCACGAGCTGTTCCGCGACGAGCGTCGTGTTGAGGTCGCGCAGCACGACGTTCGTCACCGCGCGCAGCACCGGGTACCAGCCGAGGCGCGAGACGCGGGGCTCGACGCCGCGCACGGCCTGCTGCCACCCCTGGTACAGCTCCTTGACGAGCTCGCCGAGCGCCACGACGACGGCCCGGACGAGCACGAACGGGCTCGCGAAGAAGTGCACGAACATCTGCCCCGGCCCGAGGCCCTCGCGCGCACGGCTCATGACGAGCAGGCTCGTCGCCGCGTCTCCGGAGAACATCGTGGAGACGGCGACGCCCCCGCCCGCGAGGAGCCCGGAGCCGTCGCTCGTGCGCGCCTCGACCGCCGCCGCGTCGGCGGGGCGGTTCGTCACGACGAGCCGCCCGAGGGCGCGCGACCACCAGCGGAACGCGGGCACGTGCTCGGTCGAGCCGTGCAGGAGGCCGATCGTCGAGGCCGGTGTCGTCGCGGGCACGCGCGCCCACCAGGTCGTCAGGCGGTGGCTCCCGTCCCCGAGCCAGCGCGCGAGCGTCGGGGTCAGCCCCGCCTGGAGCGCGTAGTCGAGCGTGGGGCGCGCGACGCCGTCGAGCAGGACGACGAGCAGGCCCGCCGGGGGCGTGGTCGCACCCGCCGTCCGCGCGTCGCTCCGCGGCAAGCCGGCCTGCCGGCGCGCCCGCCGGAGCAGGTCGCCCAGGACGTACTCGTTGTCGCTCGCACCGACCACCCAGCGTCCGAGCGCCATGAGGACGGCCGCGAGCACGAGGACCGCGAGCACGTCCACCCACGAGCCGCTCCGGAACCCCGGCAGGTACGTGAGGGCGGCCCACGCGACCGCGAGCTGCGCCACCACGCCGGACACGAGCGCACCGACCACGCCGAACCGGTGCGCGAGCCGTCGGAGCACGGGGCGCAGGAGCACGTCGCCCAGGCCGACCGCGAGCGCCGCGAGGACGAGCGACCACGGGTTGGTGACCTCGACCCCGGGCACGAACCAGATCGCGAGCCCGAGGCCGACCGTCGTCGAGACGAGCGACCAGGCCGCTCCGCGCACGTCGGCCGCGGTCACGCGGACCGCGGCACGGCCTCGGGCGGGAGCGCTCATGCGGCCATCATCGCGGCGCGCGGCCCGTCGCGCCCCTCGGCCGTCGCCGGCCGGCGGGCGCGGACCGGGTCAGCGGCGCGGCGGGGCCTGGCGGTGGTCATCGTGGCCCCAGCGCCGCGCGTCGGGCACGTCGAGGGCGTCGCACAGGGCGTGCCAGACGACGCGCGGCTCGACACCGTCCTCGAGGGCCTGGGCGGCGGTCCGGTCGTCGAGCGCGGACAGCACCTGCTCGCGGACGTAGGCGCGCCCCAGGGACGCGCCGAACACCTCGTCGACCAGCTCGGAGAACTCGCGGTAGCGCACGGCACCAGCCTCCCACGGACGGACGGCCGTCCCGTCCCCTCCACCTGGCGGGCGCTGCGGCCGTGCGCGAGCGATGCGTCCCGGGACGCATCGCTCGCCCGCCGACGCAGCGCTCGGACGGCTTCCGTCGCACGGGCGGCGCGTCTGCCTCGCGTCGCGCGGCGCGTGTGGGTGGGCACGACCACAATGGGCGGGTGACCGTGGACCCGCTCGCGCGCTTCGCCGCGCCCACGCGCGCCTGGTTCTCGGGCGCGTTCGACGCCCCGACCGCCGCGCAGGCGGGGGCGTGGGACGCGGTGTCGAGCGACCGGCACGCGCTCGTCGTCGCCCCGACCGGGTCGGGCAAGACGCTCGCGGCGTTCCTGTGGTCGCTGGACCGGATCATGGCCGCGCCGGCGTCCGGCGAGGAGGTCGCGCGTGGGCAGCGCTGCCGCGTCGTGTACGTCTCGCCGCTCAAGGCGCTCGCGGCGGACGTCGAGCGCAACCTCCGGTCGCCGCTCGCGGGCATCCGCCAGGCGGCGGTGCGCCTGGGGCTCGAGGTGCCGGACGTCGTCGTCGGCACCCGTACGGGCGACACCCCCACGAGCGAGCGCCGCCGCCTCGCGACGCACCCGCCGGACATCCTCATCACGACGCCCGAGTCGCTCTTCCTCGTGCTCACGTCGCAGGCGCGCGCCGGGCTCGCGGGCGTCGAGACCGTGATCGTCGACGAGATCCACGCGGTGGCCGGGACCAAGCGCGGCGCGCACCTCGCGGTGTCCCTCGAGCGGCTCGACGCCTTCCTCGAGGCGCAGGACCGCCCGCCGGCGCAGCGCGTCGGGCTGTCGGCGACGGTCCGGCCCGTCGAGGCCGTCGCGACGTTCCTCGGCGGCCACCGCCCGGAGGCGGAGGCCGGTCGCGAGGTGGTCGTCGTGCAGCCGCCCGCGAGCAAGCGCATCGAGGTCGACGTCGTGGTGCCCGTCCCCGACCTCGCGGACCTCGGCTCTGCGGCCCTCGTGCCCGACACCTCGCGACGGACGGCGGCGCGCCCGGGTGGTGGTGGCACGGCACCGGGGACGGGGCTCGACGACCTCCCGCCCCTGCCCCCGGGCGAGCCCGACCTGTCTGGACCGGCGACCTCGCGACCCACCGGGGCGCCGGACGTGCGCCCTCCGCGGCCGTCGGTGTGGCCGCACGTCGAGGAGCGCGTCGTCGACCTGGTCGCCGACCACCGCTCCACGCTCGTCTTCACCAACTCGCGACGCGGCGCCGAACGGCTCACGGCGCGCATGAACGAGGTGTGGGCGGAGCGCCAGGGCGAGGACGTGCTCGACCCGGGCACGATCACCGCGGCCCAGGTGCAGGCGCAGTCGGGCGCGAGCTCCGGCGCCGAGCCCGTCATCGCGCGTGCCCACCACGGGTCGATGAGCCGCGCGGAGCGCACGCGCACGGAGACCGAGCTCAAGGACGGCCGCCTGCCCGCGGTCGTCGCGACGTCGAGCCTCGAGCTCGGCATCGACATGGGCGCGGTCGACCTCGTCGTGCAGGTCGGCGCCCCGCCGTCGGTCGCGTCCGGGCTCCAGCGCATCGGGCGCGCGGGGCACCAGGTGGGCGCCGTCTCGCACGGCGTCGTGTTCCCCACGCACCGGGGCGACCTCGTGCCGTCGGCCGTCGTGGCCGAGCGCATGCGCACCGGGGGCATCGAGGAGCTGCACGTGCTCGCGAACCCGCTCGACGTGCTCGCGCAGCAGGTCGTGGCCATGGTCGCGGTCGACGAGTGGACCGTCGCCGAGCTCGCCACCGTCGTGCGGCGCAGCGCGCCCTACGCCCACCTGGGCGACGCGCCGCTGCACGCGGTGCTCGACATGCTGGCCGGACGCTACCCGAGCGAGGACTTCGGCGAGCTGCGCGCACGCATCGTGTGGGACCGCGCGTCGGGCCGGATCACGGGGCGCCCGGGCGCGCTGCGCCTGGCAGCGACGAGCGGCGGGACGATCCCCGACCGCGGGATGTACGGCGTCTTCCTCGCGACGGACTCCGGAACCGGGACCGTCGCCGGAGACCCGGACACCGCGGGCGGCCGGGCGCCACGCGGCGGGAAGCGCGTCGGCGAGCTCGACGAGGAGATGGTGTACGAGTCGCGGGTCGGCGACACCTTCACGCTCGGGTCGAGCACGTGGCGCATCGAGGACATCACGCCCGACCGCGTGCTGGTGACCCCGGCGCCGGGCATCCCCGGGCGCCTGCCGTTCTGGAAGGGCGACTCCCCCGGCCGGCCCGCCGAGCTCGGGCGCGCGCTCGGCGCCTGGGTGCGCGAGACCGACACCCTCGCCGCGGACGACCACGACGCCGCGGCCGACCGGCTGAGCTCCGCCGGGCTCGACGCGTGGGCGAGCGACAACCTGCTCGCCTACCTCCGCGAGCAGCGCGACGCGACCGGGCGCGTGCCCGACGACCGGACGGTCGTCGTCGAGCGCTTCCGCGACGAGCTCGGCGACTGGCGCGTCGTCGTGCACTCGCCCTACGGGGCGAAGGTCCACGCGCCGTGGGCGCTCGTGCTCGCCGCGCGGCTGCGGGAGCGGTACGGCGTCGACGCCGCGGCGATGCACGCGGACGACGGCATCGTCCTGCGCCTGCCGGACACCGGGGACTCGTGGCTGGAAGGATCGAGCGACGGGACGGGCGGGCTCGGCGGCGACGCGCCCGTCGTCCCGGTGGAGGACCTGCTGCTCGACCCCGACGAGGTCCTCGACGCGGTGCGCGACGAGCTCGGCGGGTCGGTCATGTTCGCGTCCCGGTTCCGCGAGGCGGCCGCGCGCGCGCTCCTGCTCCCCCGGCGCCGCCCGGACCGCCGCCAGCCGCTGTGGCAGCAGCGCCAGCGCTCGGCCCAGCTCCTCTCGGTCGCGTCGCAGTACCCCGAGTTCCCGATCGTGCTCGAGGCCGCCCGCGAGTGCTTGCAGGACGACTTCGACGTCGCCGCGCTCACCGACCTCATGCGCGACCTCGCCGCCGGGCGCGTGCGCCTCGTCGAGGTGACGACCCCGACGCCGTCGCCCTTCGCGCAGTCCCTGCTGTTCGGGTACACGGCGCAGTTCCTCTACGACGGCGACGCCCCGCTCGCGGAGCGGCGTGCTGCCGCGCTCTCGCTCGACCCGACCCTGCTCGCGGAGCTGCTCGGCGGGGACGGCGTCGCGGCCCAGCTCGCGGACCTGCTCGACCCGGCGCAGATCGAGCGCACCGAGGCCGAGCTCGGCGCGCTCGCGCCGGAGCGCCAGGCCCGCCACGCGGAGGACGTGTGGGACGTGCTGCGGCGGGTCGGGCCGCTCACGGACGCCGAGGTCGCGGCCCGCACGCGCGAGGACGTGCGCGCCGACGCCGGGGCGTGGGTGCGCGAGCTCGAGGCGGCCCGGCGCGTGATCCGCGTCCGGCTGGCGGGCGTCGCTCCCGAGCGGGCGGTGCAGTGGGCGGTCGTGGAGGACGCCGGCCGCCTGCGCGACGCGCTGGGCGTCGCGCTGCCGGTCGGCATCCCCGAGGTGTTCACCGAGCCCGTCCCCGACCCGCTCGGCGACCTCGTGCGCCGCCACGCGCGCACGCACGGTCCGTTCACCGCGGGCGACCTCGCGACGCGCCTCGGCCTCGGTGTCGCGGTGGTGGTGCAGACGCTCGAGCGGCTCGAGGCGGCACGGATCGTCGTCCGCGGGCGCCTGCGGCCCGAGTCGATCGGCGGCACGGGCGACGACTGGTGCGACGCCGAGGTGCTGCGCGTGCTGCGCCGGCGGTCGCTGGCGGCGCTGCGCGCCGAGGTCGAGCCGGTGCCGGCCGAGACGCTCGGCGTCTTCCTGCCGCGGTGGCAGGGACTGGGAGCGCTGCGCGGGTCCGACGGCCTGCTGCGCGTCGTCGAGCAGCTCTCGGGGGCGGCCGTGCCCGCCTCCGCGCTCGAGACGCTGGTCCTGCCGTCTCGGGTCACGGACTACACGCCGACGATGCTCGACGAGCTCACGACGACCGGGGAGGTCGTGTGGTGCGGCCACGCCCCCCTGCCCGGCTCGGGCGGCGGCGACGGGCTCGTGAGCCTCCACCTGGCCGAGTGGGCGCCGCTCACGCTCCCGGACCCCGGTCCGGCGCCCGGATCGGGACTGCACGCGACCCTCCTCGACCTGCTCGACGGCTCGGGCGGCTACTTCCTCCCGCGGCTCGCCGAGCGCGCCGGGGCGGACGTCGGCCCGACGCTCGAGGCGCTGTGGGACCTCGTGTGGTCCGGCCACGTGACGAACGACGGGCTGGGCTCGCTCCGTGCCCGGCTGGGGGCCGGGGGCGGTGCGCACCGCGCCCCCCGGGCTCCCGCACGCGCCCGTCCGGTGGGGCGCGGCCGGTTCGCGGGGCTGCGCCCGCCGACGTCCCCGGACACGACGCTGCGCGGGGGTGCCGGCCGCTGGTCGGCGCTGCCCCCGCGCGAGCCGGACCCCACCCGGCGCGCGCACGCGCTCGCGCGCGTCCTGCTCGACCGGCACGGGGTGCTCACGCGCGCCGTCGCCCCCGCCGAGGGCGTGGCGGGATCGTTCCGCGCGGTCTACCGCGTGCTGAGCGAGCTCGAGGCGACGGGGGCCGCGCGGCGCGGGTACTTCGTCGAGCACCTCGGCGGCTCCCAGTTCGCGCTCCCGGGCGCGGTGGACCAGCTCCGGACCGACGCGCAGGACCGCGAGCGGGCGATCGAGTCCGCCGCGGCCCGCGGGTCGGGCACCGGGTCGGACGCCCTGCCTCCGCTGCGGCCCGACGACCGCACGTCGCGCGGGGGCCCCCGGCCGGGCGCGGTGCTCCTCGCCGCGACCGACCCCGCGAACCCGTACGGCGCCGCGCTGCCGTGGCCCGCACGACCGTCCGCCGTCGACCCGGGGCCGGGCACCGCGGCGAGCCCCGTGGCGCCCGCGACCGCCGGACCGCCGTCCGGCAGCGCAGCGTCGCCGGCCCGTGCGGCGACCGGCACCGACGCGTCGCGCGGGCACCGCCCCGGGCGCAAGGCCGGGGCCGTCGTCGTGCTGAGCGACGGCGACCTCGCCCTGTACGTCGAACGCGGGGGCCGGTCGGTCCTCTCGTTCGTCGACGGCCCGCGGCTCGCCGAGGCGAGCGCCGAGCTCGTCCGGGCGGTCCGCGCCGGGAGGCTCGGCAAGGTCGTCGTGCAGCGGGTCGACGGCGTCGAGGCGCTCGCGGGCGCCGGGACCACCGCGACCCCGGCGGACGACGCCGTCCAGGCCCTCCTCGACGCCGGGTTCCGACCGACGCCCCGCGGCCTGCGGGCGGCCTGACGTGGCGCCCGCGCGGCCACGTCCCGGTGGGAGCGGCGGACGCAGCCCGAGCGCGCGGAGGGCTGGCCGTGCCCGAGGGTGACATCCTGCGGCTCGTGTCCGCGCGCCTGGACGAGGCGCTCGCCGGCCGGGTCCTCGTGCGCGCGGAGCTGCGATGGCCGACCGCCGCTGAGGTCGACTTCACGGGCCGGACCGTCGTGGCGAACGTGCCGTACGGCAAGCACCTGTTCACGCGGCTGGACGACGGTCGGTCGTTGCACACGCACCTGCGCATGGAGGGGTCGTGGCGCCTCGCCCGCACGGGGTCCCGGGACGCGCGCGGCGCGGAGCCGAACGTGCGCGTGGTGCTCGCCAACGAGTGGTGGACGGCGGTGGGCAACCGCATCGGGATGCTCCACGTGCTGCGCTCGGCGGACGAACGGACCATCACCGGCCCGCTCGGCCCCGACGTGCTGGCCGACGACTTCCTCACGGCGGGTGTCGCGGAGGCCGTCGCGCGCCTGCGGGCGGACGACGCGGCGGGAGGCACGGGACCACGGCACCGACCCGGCCGCGAGAGGACCGGCGTCCCCGTCGCGGAGGCGCTGCTCGACCAGCACCTCGTCGCCGGCATCGGCACGATCTACACGGCCGAGTCGCTCTTCGCGGAGCGGATCTACCCGTGGACGCCGGTCCGGGACGTCGAGGACCTCGCCAGCGTGCTCACGACGGCCCGAGCGCTCATGCAGCGCACCGTCCGGCACGGGTTCGACCCCCGGGCCGGCGTGGTGCGCCACGTGCACGCGCGCACACGAAAGGCGTGCCACGTCTGTGGCACGCCTGTCGCAGAAGGTACGGCGAACGAGCCGCCGTACGAACGTCCGGTCTTCTGGTGTCCCTCGTGCCAGGCGCCGCCCGCGAGCGGGTGAGCGCGAGCGTCGCTGCCCGGCACCTGCTCCCGGGGCGGCCCCGGCGTGGACCGTCAGCCGACGGGCTGCAGGTCCTCTCGTCGTGCCGTGCCCTCGGGGTTCTGCCGCCCGAGGACCGCGGTCGCGAAGTCTGCCGGGATCGTGTCCGGGATGAGCAGACCCTCGGCGACGGCGACCCGGTCGCTGACCTCGCGCAGCACCAACGACATCGGGATGTCGAGCGCCTCGCAGATCGAGCCGAGGAGCTCCGACGACGCTTCCTTCTGACCGCGCTCGACCTCGCTGAGGTAGCCCAGCGAGACCCGTGCGGCGGAGGACACCTCTCGCAGGGTGCGCCCCTGTCGCTGGCGAGCGTCTCGCAGCACGTCCCCGATCTCTCGTCGAAGAACAATCATCTGGCGACCCCCTTCCGTGTCCCGTGCGCCCCCGGGAGCCGGTGAGGCCCCCACCGGGGTGCGCGAACTGCTCGTGCCGGTCTTCCTGTTCACTGCCCCGCGTGACGGGGTCGTCCTACCGTACCCCGCCCGCGGTCCGCTCACGTCTCCGGTTCGGCGTGCCGGACCGGCCGTCGGCGCGTTGTCCGTGCGGCCCACCGGTCGGTTGACGGTCCTGTTGGCGATCACGTGCTGTGCAACGTCCCGACGTGGGGCCTTGTTCCCGCGCCCCGCCGCCCGGCGAACCCCCCCGCGGCACGTTCACGACCTCTCCACGCGCGCCGCGGGCCCGGGGTCGGCAGGCATCTCTGACGAACGCGGTTCACCCGCGGATTTCACCCCGCCGGTCCTCGAGAGGCTGCTCCTCGGCCACCGCGCGCGCGAGGTCGATCGCCGCCGCGACCGTCCCGGCCCGGACCGTCGCGCGCTCGCCGCCGAGGTGCAGCCGCCGCACCTGCGTCCCCCGCGGCCCGCTGGCGGCGACGAACACCGTGCCCGGCTGCTGGCCGTCCTGCGGGTCCGGTCCCGCGACGCCCGTGGTCGCGACCCCGACGTCCGCACCGAGCACCTCCCGCACCCGCTCCGCCATCTCGCGCGCGACGTCCGGGTGGACGGCTCCGTGCGCGGCGAGGAGGTCGCCGTCGACCCCGAGCACCGACCGCTTGACGTCCGTCGCGTACGCGACGACGGCGCCGCGGAGCACGCGCGACGCGCCCGGGACGTCGACGATCGTCGCGGAGAGCAGGCCGCCCGTGAGCGACTCGGCGGTCGCGAGGGTCCACCCGCGCGCCTCGAGCGCGGCGAGGAGCCCGACGACGTCCGGGCGGGCGACCGGGGCCCCCGCACCGGCGTCGCGCGCCGCCCCCGTCACGACGCCGACGCGGCGTCCGGCGTCGCCCCGCGCTCGGCGAGGCGGGCCGCGCGGATCGCGTCGCGCCGCAGCCGCCAGCCCTGGTAGGCGTACTCCACCCCCGTCACGACGGTGACGAGGATCGCGGCGGCGAGCACCACCCAGGCGACGACGCCGATCCACGCGGGCAGGTGCGCCAACGGCAGGAGGAAGAGCGTGATCGCGACCGTCTGGAGCACCGTCTTGAGCTTGCCGCCGCGGGACGCGGGCATGACCGCGTACTTGAGGACCGCGAACCGCAGGAGCGTGACGCCGAGCTCGCGCGCGAGCACGACCACGGGCACCCACCAGGGCAGCTCGCCGAGCGGCCACGCGAGCAGGACCAGCGCGGTGCCGACGAGCAGCTTGTCCGCGATCGGGTCGAGCAGCTTGCCGAGGTCCGTGACGAGGTCGTACTTGCGCGCCAGGTAGCCGTCCAGGCGGTCCGACGTCGCGGCGAGGACGAAGATGCCGGTCGCGACCAGCCGCCACGTGACGGACTCCCCGCCGTCGACGAGCAGCGCCCACGCGAAGAACGGGACGAGCAGGATCCTCGCCATGGTGACGAGGTTCGCGGAGTTCCACGGCGAGGGGACGGCAGTGACCACGTCACCAGCCTAGGGGGTCGCCCGGGGTGCCCCGTCCGCGGACCGCCCCCGCGGTCGCCGGCTCAGCGCCAGCCCGACTCCACGTCGGCCCCGTCGTGGTAGTCCGTCGCCACCGGCGGCATGTGCCCGTCGGTGCCCTCGCCGTAGTCGTGCCCCGCGCTCCCACCGGGGGCGGCGGAGGGCGCGGGAGCCTGCCCGTCGAAGACCTCCTGCGCCGGCTCGCCCCGGATCAGCGCGAGCGCGGACGGCAGCTCCTCCGGCGTCACGAGCACCTCGCGGGCCTTGGACCCCTCGGACGGGCCGACGATCTCGCGCGACTCGAGGAGGTCCATGAGGCGACCCGCCTTGGCGAACCCGACGCGCAGCTTGCGCTGGAGCATCGACGTCGAGCCGAACTGCGAGGTCACGACCAGCTCCGTCGCCTGCAGGAGCAGGTCGAGGTCGTCGCCGATGTCCTCGTCGACCTGCTTCTTCGTGACGGACTGGGCCACGTCCTCGCGGTAGACCGGCTTGAGCTGGCCCTTGACGTGCTCGACGACCGAGTGCACCTCGGACTCCGAGACCCACGCGCCCTGGACGCGCATGGGCTTCGCGGCGCCCATCGGGAGGAACAGCGCGTCACCCTGTCCGATGAGCTTCTCGGCGCCCGGCTGGTCGAGCACGACGCGCGAGTCCGCGAGCGAGGAGGTCGCGAACGCGAGTCGCGACGGCACGTTGGCCTTGATGAGGCCGGTGACGACGTCGACCGACGGCCGCTGCGTCGCGAGCACGAGGTGGATCCCCGCGGCGCGCGCGAGCTGCGTGATGCGCTGGATCGACGCCTCGACGTCGCGCGGGGCGACCATCATGAGGTCCGCGAGCTCGTCGACGACCACGAGCAGGTACGGGTACGGCGCGATCTTGCGCTCGGAGCCCGGCAGCGGCTTGACCTTGCCCGAGCGCACGGCGGCGTTGAAGTCGTCGATGTGCTTGTACCCGAACGCGGCGAGGTCGTCGTACCGCGCGTCCATCTCCCGCACGACCCAGTCGAGGGCCTCGGCGGCCTTCTTCGGGTTCGTGATGATGGGCGTGATGAGGTGCGGGATCCCCTCGTAGATCGTCAGCTCGACGCGCTTCGGGTCCACGAGCACGAGGCGCACCTGCTCGGGCGTCGACCGCATGAGGATCGACGTGATCATGGAGTTGATGAAGCTCGACTTGCCGGCCCCCGTCGCGCCCGCGACGAGGATGTGCGGCATCTTGGCGAGGTTCGCGACGACGTAGCCGCCCTCGACGTCCTTGCCCACGCCCATGACCATGGGGTGCTCGGTCCGGCGCGCCGCCGACGACCGCAGCACGTCGCCGAGCACGACCGTCTCGCGGTCGGTGTTGGGGATCTCGATGCCGATCGCCGACTTGCCGGGGATCGGCGCGAGGATGCGCACGTCCGCGCTCGCGACCGCGTAGGCGATGTTGTTCGAGAGCGACGTGATGCGCTCGACCTTGACCTTGGGACCGACCTCGACCTCGTAGCGCGTGACCGTCGGGCCGCGCGTGAAGCCGGTGACCTTCGCGTCGACCTCGAACTGCTCGAACGTCTGGGTGAGCGCCTCCACGACGCGGTCGTTCGCCGCCGACCGGACCTTGTGCGGCGCCCCCTTGACCAGGGAGTCCTCGTTGGGCAGGAGGTAGACGGTGTCGCCCTCGAGCATCGGCTGCACCCCGCGCGGCAGCGGGCTGCTCGGCGGGGGCGGCGGGACGCTGCCCACGCCGTCGGCGGGGTCGGGCGCGACGGCACCCATCGCGGCCGCCGCGGTGTCCTGGGCGGTGCCCTGCCCGACGGCGGGGACGGCCTCGGTGGGCGCGGTGCCGGGCGCCGGGTCGTCGCCGCGGCGCTTCCTGCCGCGCCCTCGCGGGGAGTCCTCCTCGTAGTCGAGGAACGCCGCGGTCTCGAACGCCTCGTCGCCCGAGAAGCCGCCCTCGGGCTTCTCGATCTCGGCCGCCTCCGCGGCGCGCTGCGCCTTGGTCTTCCGGGGCTTGCGGGGGCGACGACCGGCCGGGACGTCGGAGCCGTCGTGGCGCGAGACGCCCTCCGCGAGCGCGAGACCGTCGGCGTCCAGCTCCGCGTCGTCCGCGCGGTGGTTGCCGGTGAGCACGTCGTAGAGGCCGCGCAGCCGGCTCGGGATCCGGTGCACCGGCGTCGCGGTGACGACCAGCAGCCCGAAGAACCCGAGCAGCAGGAAGATGGGCACCGCGAACCAGGGCGTCAGCCCCGTGGTCACGGGCGTCGCGGCGAGGTAGCCGACGATCCCGCCCGCGTCCTGCACGGCCTCGAAGCCGTCGCGCGGGGCGGGAAGGTCCTCGGAGATGTGCACGAGCGAGCACACCGACACGACGATGAGGGTCAGCCCGATCGCGACCCGCGAGTTCGCCTGGGCGCGCTCGGGGTGGCGCATGATGCGCACGGCGAGCCAGAGCAGCAGGACGGGCACGGCGACGCCCGCGAGGCCGAACGTGCCCGCGACGACGCCGTGGACGACCAGGCCGAACGTGCCCTGGATGCCCCACCACTCGCGGGCCGCGACGACGACCGCGAGGCCGATGAGGAAGAACGCGACGCCGTCGCGCCGGTGTGCCGGGTCCAGCTCTCTTGCTCCCTTTCCGATGGTGCGCACGAGCGCTCCCACGCCGTGCGCCGCGCCGAGCCAGACCGCCCGCACCGCGCGGACGGGCCACGGCGGCCCCGACGCAGGTCGCCGGGCGGGCCGGCGTGAGCCGGAGGAGGTGGACCGCCCGCGACCCGTACCGGCGCGCGACGTGCCGCGGGCCGAGGACGAACCGCCGCGCGCCGAGGTGCGGGGCGCTGGCGTGCGGTTGCTCGCGGTCCGACGTGCCTGCGGGGACGTGCGGGTCGCCATAGTGGTCCTAACCTACCTGCGGGGGACGACACGGACGCGGACCCGGCGGCGCGTGTCTCGGGCGGGCTGGGGCGGGGCGGTCCGCGACCCCGCGAGCGACGACCCGTGAACGACGACCCGTGAACGACGAGGACCGGAGGACCCGTGCACGAGCCCACCCACGCCGAGCAGAGCGACGGACCGAGCGGCGGACCGGCCGACCCGGGCCTCGCCGCGCCGCCCGGGGTGACGACCGCGCCGCGAGCGCGCGACCTCGTCGAGCTGGTCCCCGGGCTCTGGGTCGCGACGGCCGAGATCTGGACGACGACGTCGACCGTCGTCACCACGCCGGACGGCGAGGCGCTGGTGGTCGACCCGGCGGTCACGGTCGCGGAGGTCGACGGACTCGCCGCCGCCGTGCGGGCACACGGCTGGCGCGTGACCGCCGGGTTCGCGACGCACCCGCACTGGGACCACGTGCTGTGGTCGCCCGCGCTCGGCGCCGCGCCCCGCTGGGCGACGGCGCGCACCGCCGACGCGACGCGACGGCGCCGGACCGCGATCCTCGCGTCGACCGAGGCCGCCGCACCCGGCCACGACCCCGCGCTCGTGGGCGCGCTGATCCCGCTCCCCCGCGGCGCACGCCGGGTCCCCTGGCCCGCCGCCGCACCGACCGACCCGAGGACGGTGACCGTCGTCGAGCACGACGCCCACGCGCCGGGCCACGCCGCGCTCGTGGTGCGCACGCCGGACGGGAGCGTGCTCGTGGCGGGCGACATGCTCTCCGACGTCGAGGTACCGCTCGTCGACACCGACGCCCGCGACCCCGTCGCCGTCTACCGCGGCGCGCTCGCCGCGCTCGAGCTCGCCGCGCGCGACGTGGACGTGCTCGTCCCCGGTCACGGGAGCCCCGCCGTCGGACGCGCTGAGGTCGCCGAGCGCTTCGCAGCCGACCGCGCCTACCTCGACGCGCTGAAGGCCGCTCTCCGCGGCGGGACCGTGCCTGACGAGCGCCGGCTCACGGGCTACGTCGCCGAGTGGCACGACGCGCAGCTCGCGGCGCTGCGCTCACGCTGAGGCCGCCCTGCCCCTCCCACGGACGGTGCGGGCCGCGACCCGGAGCGCTTCCGACGCAGGTCGCCGGGCTCAGTCGTCGAGGCCGAGCTCCACGGACCGGGCGAGCGCGGCGTCGAGCGCCCGCTCGTCGGTGACCAGGCGGTGCAGGTGCCGTGCCGCGGCGTGCAGGGCACCGAGGTCCGACCCGTACACGCTCACCATGCCGCCCTCGGGGTCGAACCCGACCGCGTCGAGGACGCTCGGCTCGTCGTCGGTGAGCGCGGCCTGGAGCGCGCCGGAGAAGTCGTACCCGGAGCCCTCGACGCCGTGCCGCTCGAGGGCACCCTTGTGCTGGTGCCACTCCGGGCCGCCGGGCGAGTAGATGATGCTCCACCCCTGCGACAGGGTCACGAGGCGGACGGGGTCGAGCGGGGCGAAGTCCTCGGCGTTCGTCATGCGGGAACCGTAGCGGCGACCACCCACGACGCCGCGGCGCACGTCCGGAGCACGTCCGGAGCGTCCGGTGCACCAGCCGAACCAGGACTGCCGCGTCACCCGAGGAAGAGCCCGAACGCGAGCGTCACGACGCCCGCGGCGAGGACCACGCCGCCGGCGGGGAGCAGCACGACGGCCCGGTTGGGCGCCTCGCGTCCCGCACCTATCGCGGAGAGGAAGAACCCGGCGGGAAGGAGGATCGCGGCGACGAGCACCCCGGTGGCCGCGAGCCACCGCCAGAATCCCGCGAGGTCGGTGGCCTCCGCGAGCAGCAGGCACACGAGCCCCAGGATGACGAGCACGCCCGCGTGCGCGTGCCCGGCGCGGAAGAACGACGTCTGGAAGCCCGTCGCCGGCACGCGCCGTGTGACGACCTTGACGAGGAACGCGCCGCCGGACTCGATGCCGACGACCGTGAGGAGGACGACGCCCGCGGTGATGCGGGCGGCGTCGGTGAGCTCGAGCACGGGACCTCCTGGGCTGGCGGGACGCTCGGCGCACGGCACGCCGCGGTTTGCGAACACTGTTATAGAACAGCGTTCGCAAACCGGTGTCAAGCCCTCTAGACTCGATGCGTGGCACGACCCCGACTGCACGACGACGCCCTGCGCGACCGCCTCCTCGACGTGGCGTCGCGCGCCATCTCCGAGCACGGCGAGAGCGCGGTGACGGTGCGGTCGGTCGCGACGGCGGCGGGTACGAGCCCGTCGGCGGTGTACGCGCTCTTCGGCAGCCGCGACGACCTCGTCGCTGCCGTGTCCGCCGAGGGCTTCCGGCGCTTCGCCGCCCACCTCGCGGCCGTCGTCCGGACCGACGACCCGGGCGCGGACCTCGCCGCCCTCGGTGGCGCGTACCGCGCCTTCGCGCTCGCGGACCCGCACTTCTACGCGGTGATGTTCGCCCGCGGCGTGCGGCCCGGCGCGGAGCGCCCCCGCGCCGTCGAGGAGGAGACCTTCCTCGTGCTGCGCGACGCCGTCGCGCGCCTCGTCCCCGACGCGGCGTCCGCCGCCGACGTCGCCCTCGGGCTGTGGGGCCTCGTGCACGGACTGGTCTCGCTCGAGCTCGCCGGCCTCGTGCCCGGCGACGACCCGGAGCGCGCCGCGCGCTACGGCGCGACGCTCGCCACCGTCGGCCCAGGCCTGGTCCGGCGCACCGGGACGTAGCGAGGCCCGTCGGGTCGCCCGGGATCCTTCCCGAGACGTGAGAAGTGGCCCCTGCCAGACCGACGGCAGGGGCCACTTCTCGCTTCTCGCGCCGGCGGACCCCCTGAGGGGTCCGCCGGCGCGGACGTCGTCGGTCAGGCCTCGACGACCACCGGGACGATCATCGGGCGGCGCCGCAGGCGGTTGGAGACCCACCGCCCGATCACACGGCGCATGATCTGCTGGAGCTGGTGCGTGTCGGTCGCGCCGCCGGCGATCGCGTCCTCGAGCGCCTTGACGACCTCCGGCTGGATGTCCTGGAACACCTTGTCGTCCTCGGCGAACCCGCGCGCGAGGATCTGGGGCCCGGCGAGCACCTTGCCCGTCGCGGAGTCCACGACGGCGAAGACGGACACGAAGCCCTCCTCGCCGAGGATGCGCCGGTCCTTGAGCTCGGCGTCGGTGATCTCGCCGACGCTCGACCCGTCGACGTACACGTACCCGCACGGGACCGCGCCGACGACCGACGCCTTGCCGTCGACGAGGTCGACGACGACGCCGTCCTCGGCGAGCACGACGCGGTCGGCGGGCACGCCCGTGCGGACCGCGAGCGCCCCGTTGGCGACGAGGTGGCGGACCTCGCCGTGCACCGGCATGACGTTCTTGGGCTTGAGCACGTTGTAGCAGTAGAGGAGCTCGCCCGCGCTCGCGTGGCCGGACACGTGCACCTTGGCGTTGCCGCCGTGCACGACGCGCGCGCCGAGGCGCGTGAGCCCGTTGATGATGCGGAACACGGCGTTCTCGTTGCCCGGGATGAGCGACGACGCGAGGATCACCGTGTCGCCGTGGCCGACCTGGACCTTGTGGTCGCCGTTGGCCATGCGCGACAGGGCGGCCATCGGCTCGCCCTGCGACCCCGTGCACATGAGCACGATCTCGTCGTCGCGCAGGGAGTCGACCTTCTTGAGGTCGATGAGCACGCCCTCGGGCACGTGGAGGTACCCGAGCTCGGCGGCGATCGTCATGTTGCGGACCATCGAGCGCCCGACGAGCGCGACGCGGCGCCCGTGGTGGTGCGCGGCGTTGAGGACCTGCTGCACGCGGTGCACGTGCGACGAGAACGACGCGACGATGATGCGCTTCTCCGACGCGGCGAAGACGTTGTCGAGCACCGGTCCGATCTCGACCTCGGGCGTGACGAACCCGGGCACCTCGGCGTTGGTCGAGTCGACCATGAACAGGTCGACGCCCTGCTCGCCGAGCCGCGCGAACGCGCGCAGGTCGGTGATGCGCCCGTCGAGCGGGAGCTGGTCCATCTTGAAGTCGCCCGTGTGCAGCACGGTCCCGGCGCCGGTCGTCACCGCGACCGCGAGCGCGTCGGGGATCGAGTGGTTCACGGCGACGAACTCGCAGCGGAACACGCCGAGCTGCTCGACCTGCCCCTCCTTGACCGCGAGGGTCACGGGCGAGATGCGGTGCTCCTTGAGCTTGGCCTCGACGAACGCGAGCGTGAGCTGCGACCCGACGAGCGGGATGTCGCGGCGCAGGCGCAGCAGGTACGGGACGGCGCCGATGTGGTCCTCGTGGCCGTGCGTGAGGACGATCGCCTCGATGTCGTCCAGCCGGTCCGCGATGTAGTCGAAGTCCGGGAGGATGAGGTCGACGCCGGGCTGGTTGTCCTCGGGGAAGAGCACGCCGCAGTCGATGACGAGCAGGCGCCCGTCGTACTCGAGGACGGCCATGTTGCGGCCGACCTCCCCGAGCCCGCCGAGGGCGACGATGCGCAGCCCTCCGGTGGGGAGCTCGGGAGGCAGGGAGAGTTCGGGGTGGGGATGGCTCACGGGGCCTCCTGTCGTGGCTGAGCCGGGGGTTTCGAGGGCTCCTGCCCTCGCTAGTTCGTGGGTGCGGCAGCGCCTGCCGCGGTGGTCGCGCCGGCGAGCACGCCCGCGGCGGCGAGGGCGTCGCGCACGAGCGCGACGTCGTCCTCGGTCGCCGCGACGTTCGGCAGGCGCAGGAACCGGTTGTCGGTGAGGCCGAGCAGCTCGACGGCGGCCTTGGCCATGACGGCCTGGAATCCCGCGCCGTTGAGCGCGTCGATGACGGGCGTGGTGGTGAGGAAGACGTCGAGCGCGCCCGCGTGGTCGCCCGCGTCGAAGCGGCGCACGACCTCCGCGAACGGCCCGGCGACCGCGTGCCCGGACACGGACACGATGCCGGCGGCGCCGTGCGCGAGGAACGGGAGCAGCAGGCCGTCGTCGCCGCTGTAGAACGCGAGCCCGGTCGCGGCCGCGAGCTTGGCGGCGGCGTACACGTCGCCCGTCGCGTCCTTGCTCGCGACGACCCGGTCGTGCGCCGCGAGCCGCGCGTACGTCGCGGGCGCGATCCGCACGCCCGTGCGTCCGGGGACGTCGTAGAGCATGACGGGGAGGTCGGTCGCGTCGGCGATCGCCGTCACGTGCCGGTACACGCCCTCCTGGCTGGGGCGCGAGTAGTAGGGGGAGACGACGAGGAGCCCGTCGGCCCCGGCCTCGGCCGCCTGCTCCGCCATGCGCAGGGCGTGGTCGGTGTCATTGGACCCGGCCCCGGCGACGACCGCCGCGCGGTCGCCGACCGCGTCGACGACGACGCGCACGAGGTCCTGCTTCTCCGGCGCGTGGGTCGTGGGCGACTCGCCCGTCGTGCCGCTCAGCACCAGGCCGTCGTTCCCGTCGTCCACCAGGCGCTTCGCGAGCCGCGCCGCCGCCGCGAGGTCGACGGCGCCGTCGGGCGTCATCGGGGTGACCATGGCCGTGAGGACGGCGCCGAACGGGCGCGCGGGGGTGGCGGGAAGGACCATGTGCACAAACTACCGTGCGGCGCGTCCGGGCACCGCGCCCGTCCAGGCGCGAGGCCCCCCGCGCGACCGCCGCCCGGGTGCGTCCCCGCGACCCCGAGGGCGATACTCGGAGCATGTCCCGCCCCGCCTCGACGTCGAACCTCTCCCCCGCGCTCGTCGCGCACGTGCCCACGGGGCTGCTCGTCGACGGCCACTGGGGCCCGGCCGAGGGCGGTCGGACGTTCGAGGTCGAGGACCCGGCCACCGAGGAGTCGCTCTTCGACGTCGCGGACGCGAGCCCCGCGGACGCGCTCCGCGCGCTCGACGCCGCGCACCGCGCCGCCCCGGCGTGGCGCGCCACGCCTCCGCGCGAGCGCGGCGAGGTGCTGCGCGCCGTCTACGACCGGGTCGTCGCTCGGGCCGACGACGTCGCCGCGCTCATCACCGCCGAGTGCGGCAAGCCGCTCGCGGAGGCACGCGCCGAGGTGCTCTACGGCGCCGACTTCCTGCGCTGGTACGCCGAGCAGGCGGTGCGGGCCGAGGGCCTCGCCCGCACGGCCCCGGCCGGGGGCAACCGGCAGCTCGTCTTCCGCCGGCCCGTGGGTCCGGCGCTGCTCGTCACGCCGTGGAACTTCCCGATCGCGATGGCGACGCGCAAGATCGGCCCGGCGCTCGCCGCGGGCTGCACCGTCGTGATCAAGCCTGCCCGGCTCACGCCGCTGACGACGGCGCTCGTCGCCGAGGTCATCCGGTCCGAGCTCGCGGACCGCGGGCTGCCGACCGGCGTCGTCAACGTCGTCCCGTCGTCGCGCGCCGCGGACGTGACCGAGCCGCTCCTCGCCGACGAGCGCCTGCGCAAGCTGTCGTTCACGGGCTCGACGGCCGTCGGCCGCACGCTGCTGGAGAAGGCCGCGCCCCAGGTGCTGCGCACGTCGATGGAGCTCGGCGGCAACGCGCCGTTCCTCGTGTTCGCCGACGCGGACCTCGACGCCGCGGTCGAGGGCGCGCTCGTCGCGAAGCTGCGCAACGCGGGCCAGTCGTGCGTCGCGGCCAACCGCTTCCTCGTGCACGACGCCGTCGCACGCGAGTTCGCCCAGCGGCTCGCCACCGCGTTCGAGCGCCTGCGCGTCGGACCGGGCGCGCAGGACGGCACACAGGTCGGTCCGCTCATCGAGGCGAAGGCCGTCGACAAGGTCGCCGAGCTCGTCGACGCCGCGTCCGACGGCGGCGCCCAGGTCCTCACGGGCGCCGACCGGCCGCGGTCCACGGGGTACTTCTACGCCCCGACCGTCCTGTCCGGGGTCGACCCCGACGCGCGCGTCGTCACCGAGGAGATCTTCGGGCCCGTGGCGCCGGTCGTCGCGTTCGGCGACGACGACGAGGGCCTGGCGCTCGCCAACGCGACGGAGTACGGACTCGCCGCCTACGCGTACACCTCCTCGCTCGACCGCGCCGTGCGCGTCTCCGAGGAGGTCGAGGCCGGGATGATCGGCATCAACCGCGGCCTGGTCTCCGACGCGAGCGCGCCGTTCGGCGGGGTCAAGCAGTCCGGCCTCGGCCGCGAGGGCGGCGAGGCAGGACTCGAGGAGTACCTGGAGACGGTCTACGTCGCGCTCTGACGCACCCGTCGCTCGTGCTGCCGAGGCGTGACCCGCGTCGTCGGGCCGTCACCCGGCGTTGGTAGCCTGACGCTCCCCTGCCACCGACTCCCGGAGAGCCCACGCCCGTGACCTCGTCGCCCGCGTCGACCATCAGCCCGAACGTCCCCTCCCCCAGCGCCCGCGTCACGACCGTCGGGTACATGATCTTCGCGTCCCGCTGGCTCCAGGCCCCGCTCTACTTCGGCCTCATCGTGGCCCAGGTCGTCTACGTCTGGCAGTTCCTCAAGGAGCTGTGGCACCTCATCGTCGGCGGCTTCACGGGCGAGCACATGGTCGAGGACCCCAAGACGCACGAGATGGTCCAGCACGCGTTCGGCGCGGAGGAGATCATGCTCGCCGTCCTCGGCCTCGTCGACGTCGTCATGATCTCGAACCTGCTCATCATGGTCATCGTCGGCGGCTACGAGACCTTCGTCTCACGCATCCGGCTCGACGGCCACCCCGACCAGCCGGAGTGGCTGAGCCACGTCAACGCGAACGTCCTCAAGACCAAGCTCGCGATGTCGATCATCGGCATCTCCTCGATCCACCTGCTGCGCACGTTCATCGACAGCGCCAACTACACGCCGTCCCAGATGATGTGGCAGACCCTCATCCACCTCGCGTTCGTCGTCTCCGCGCTCGCGCTCGCGGCGATCGACCGCATGTCCCTCACCGCGCACCAGCGCGCGGCCAACGCCGCCGCGGCGGGCGAGGGCCCGGCCGACCCGCACGCATGAGCCGGCCCGACGACGTCCCGCGCCCCGGCGCCGAGCCCGACGCCCCGGCGTCGCTCGACGCCGAGGTGACGGACGCCGTCGAGCACGCCGTCGAGGACGAGGTCCGCGCCGCGGTCCGCCAGGCCGTGTCGGTGTCCGTCGCCACGGGTCTGTACGGCATCTCCTTCGGCGCGCTGTCCGTGGTCGCGGGCCTCGACGTCGCGCAGACCATGGCGCTGAGCCTGCTCATGTTCTCGGGCGGGTCGCAGTTCGCGCTCATCGGCGTGGTCGGCGCGGGCGGCGCCCCGGGTGCCGCGATCGCCACCGCGGGCTTCCTCGGGGTCCGCAACGCCCTCTACGGGGCGCAGCTCGGCCCCCTGCTCGCGCTGCGCTCGTGGCACAAGGTGGTCGCGGCGCAGTTCACGATCGACGAGTCGACCGCGGTCGCGACCGCCCAGCGCTCGCGCCGCGCCGTCCGGGCCGGGTTCTGGTGGACCGGGGTCGGGATCTTCGTGCTCTGGAACGCCATGACGCTCGTCGGGGCGCTCGCGGGCGACGCGCTCGGCGACCCGCGCGCGTGGGGCCTCGACGCGGCCGCGGCCGCCGCGTTCCTCGCCCTCCTGTGGCCCCGGCTCGCGGCGCGGGCGATGCAGCTCACCGCGGCGGCGGCCGTCCTCGTCGCGGTCCTGCTGATACCGGTCGCGCCGGGCGGTGTGCCGGTGCTGGCCGCCGCCGCGGTCGCGATCGTCATCGGGCAGGTGGACGCGAGGCGTCGGCACGACCCGTCGGGCGGGTCGTCGGCACCGCCCGTCGACGGGCACCTCGGGAAGGAGTCGTCATGACGCCAGCGACCGTCTGGGTCGTCGTGCTGGTCGCGTCCGCCGTGTGCTTCGCGCTCAAGCTCGCCGGGCACCTCGTGCCCGAGCACTGGCTCGCCGACGAGCGCGTCGCGCGCACGGCGGCGCTCGTGACCGCCGCGCTCCTCGCCGCGCTCGTCGCGGTGCAGACGGTCGGTGACGGGCAGGCACTGGTCGTGGACGCGCGCCTGCCCGCCCTCGGCGTCGCGGCGGTCGCGCTCGCGCTGCGCGCGCCGTTCATCGTCGTCGTGGTCCTCGCCGCGGCCACGGCCGCGGGGCTGCGTGCCCTCGGCTGGGGATGATCCCGGCTGGAGGGACCCCCGAGGTCTCGTAGGGTGAACCCGTGAGCCTCTTCCGCGAGACAGCCGACGTCTCGGTCCGCCCTGCCGTCCCCGGCGACGACGTCGCGATGACCGCGATCCAGGTGGGCGCGTGGCGCTCGTCGCACGAGGAGGTCCTCGGCGAGGACGTGCTCGACGCCCTCGACACCGTGCGGATGCACGAGCAGTGGGCCGCCGCGATCTCCTCGCCCCCCGGCCCGGGCTTCGGCGTGCTCGTCGCGTGCGCCGGGGCCGACGTCGTCGGGTTCGCCGCCGTGGCCCCCGGCCAGGTCCTCGCGCTCGAGGTCGAGCCGCGCCACCAGCGCGGCGGGCACGGGTCGCGGCTGCTCGCCGCGGCGGTCGACCGGCTGCGCCGCGACGGCGCGGAGGAGGTCGCCACGTGGGTGCTCGACGGCGACACCGCGCGCGAGACGTTCCTCGCCGGGGCCGGGCTCGGTCCTGACGGGCGGACGCGCACCCTCGCGACCGGGGTCCGGGACGTCGTCGAGCGCCGTTGGGCCGCCGAGATCTGAGGGCTCCTGCGACCGTTCGTCACGCAGCCGTGACACCGTCGTGACCCGTACGCGCACCTGACCTGCGAGGATCGACCGCCATGGGCATCCTCACCGACTACTTCTCCGCACCCGACGACGCACAGGCCGGGAGCGCGGCGCGTCAGGGCCCGAGCAGCCCCGACCCCCTGACGAACCAGCCGGCGTTCCCCACGGTCGAGCTCAAGGGCATCGACCCGTTCGTCGTGCTGGGCACGCTCGCGGGCCTCCTCACGGACCGCCCGTACGCCGAGGCGAAGAGCGACCCCCGGCACGGGGAGCTCGTCGCCAGCGCGGGAGACGAGGGCCCGTGGGTCGTCGCGGTCACCGCGGAGCTCGTCACGGCGCTCGCCGCGGCGACACCGACCGATCTCGACGCCGTCGCCGTGCGCTGGGCCGCCACCGAGGAGCTGGAGGGCTCCGACCCCGCGGACCTGGCCGGTGCCCTGCGCCGGCTCGCGACGCTGTGCGTCCGGGCGGACGACGCGGGCCACCGGCTCTACTGCTGGACGAGCCTCTGACCTGTCGACGTGCTCCACCAGGCGTGCGGCGGCCCGCCAGGCGGGCTACCTCGGGCGTGGTGGACCGCCTCGATCACCGACGGGCGCGGTAGAGCGCCGCAGCCTTGCGCAGGGCCTCGCGTGCCCGACGGCGGTCGCGCGCCGCGTCGTAGGCGAACGCGAGGTGGTACCACGCCTCCCAGCTCTGCGGGTCGGCGTCGACCGCCTCGCGGTAGGGGCCGAACGCGGCGTCGGCCGCGTCCCGGTCGATCCGACCCCCGGGCGAGCGCGGCAGGTCGTCGACGGGGAGCCGGCCGCGCGCCGCCAGGTCGTCCGCCATGCGCTGCACGGTGCCCGCGAGCAGGAACTCGCGTCCGACCAGGCCCACCACGAGCAGGGGCAGCACGAGCACGCCCGCGCCGATCACCATCGCCACCGGCTCGCCCGTCTGGATCAGGGCGGTGGCGCGCCCCGCCACCTGCCACACGTACAGGGCGAGCAGGATCGTCACGAGCACCGCGCCGGCGATCGCCTTCCACGGGCGGGCCGCGCCGCCGCGCCGGTCGGGACCCGAGCCCGTGCCGTGGTCCTCGCCGGGGTCGGCGGGGCCCTCGGTGCCCGGAGCGCTCACGCCAGGTCCAGCACGTTCTCGAGCCCGACCGTCAGCCCTGGTCGGCTGCCGACCTCGCGGACGGCGAGCAGGACACCGGGCATGAAGGAGACGCGGTCGAACGAGTCCTGCCGGATGACGAGCTGCTCGCCCGCGTTGCCGAACAGGATCTCCTCGTGCGCGACGAGGCCGCGCAGACGCACGGCGTGCACGCGCACGCCGTCGACGTCGGCGCCGCGCGCCTCCCACCCCGTCTCCGTCGCGTCGGGGCTCGCCGTGACTCCCGCGTCGGCGCGCGCCGCGGCGATCGCCGTCGCGGTGTGCCGCGCGGTGCCCGACGGCGCGTCGACCTTGTCCGGGTGGTGGAGCTCGATCACCTCGGCCGACTCGAAGTAGCGGGCGGCCTTCGCCGCGAACGTCATCGCGAGGACGGCCGAGAGGCCGAAGTTGGGCGCGATGAGCACGCCCAGCCCGGGTGCGCCGGCCGCGGCGGCGCGGCCGAGGTGCGCGACGACGCGCCCGCGGCTCTCCTGCGTCCAGCCCGTGGTCCCGACGACGGCGTGGACGCCCGCGTCGATCAGCGCGTGGACGTTCGCCTCGGTCGCGGACGGGACGGTGAAGTCGACGGCGACGTCGGCGCCGCCGAGCGTCGCGGCCGCGACCTCGTCGCCCGCGTCGAGGCGTGCGACGAGCTCGAGGTCCGCCGCGCCCTCGACGGCCGCGCAGACGGTCGCCCCCATGCGCCCGGCGGCGCCCAGGACGGCGACCCGCAACGGGCGACCCGGTCCCTGGTCGGGGGCGGTCGGGGCGGTATCGGGCGCGGGGATGCTCTGCTCGCTCACGCCCGTCACCCTATCGCCGGTGCGCGGCCGGCCTGCGCGTCGTCCGCCGCACCGGAGGCGGGTCCGCCCGGGTCGAGCCGCCCGCAGCACGACGGCGGCCGCCCTCCGGGAAGGAGGACGGCCGCCGCGAGGTGCCGTGGCACGGCGAGGGTCAGCCGCCGAACGGCCCGACGCGCACGACGGACCGCGGCCGCGAGGCGAGCTCGCCCGCCAGCTTCTGCACGTCGTCGGCCGTGACCGAGCGGATCGCGTCGAGCGACTCCTCGACGCTCAGGAGCTCGCCGTAGACGAGCTCGGCCTTGCCGAGCCGGCTCATGCGCGAGCCGGAGTCCTCGAGCCCGAGCACCATGCCGCCGGAGAGCTGGCCGATGCTGCGGTCGAGCTCGGCGCCCGTGATGCCGTCGCTCGCGAGGCGGTCGAGCTCGGAGTGCAGGAGCTCGGTCACCTCGTCGACCTTGGACGGCGCGCACCCGGCGTAGAGGCCGAACGTGCCGATGCCGCCGTGACCGGAGGCGAACGAGTACGTCGAGTACGCGAGACCGCGCTTCTCGCGGATCTCCTGGAACAGACGTGAGCTCATGCCGCCGCCCAGCACCGCGCTGAGCACGGAGAGCGTGAAGCGGCGGTCGTCCGTCGCCGACAGGCCCGTGCCGCCGATGACGACGTTCGCCTGCTCGACGGCCCGGTGGACCGACAGCTCGACGCCCGCCGCCCCGACGCCCGCGAGCGCGGGATCCGCGGGGTCGCGTCGGGCGCGCGGCGCGGCGGCCGCGTCGAGCGACCAGCCACCGTCGTGCAGGGCCTCGGCCACCTGGGCGACCAGCGTGTCGTGGTCGACCCCGCCCGCCGCCGCGACGACGAGCGTCTCGGGGCGGTAGTGCCAGCGGTAGTGCTCCCAGACGGCGTCGCGCGGGACCGCGTTGATCGTGTCCGGGGTGCCGCCGATGGGCCGGCCGAGGGCGTGGCCCCCGAGGACCGCGGCGGCGAACTCCTCGTGCACGACGTCCGAGGGGTCGTCGTCGTTCATCGCGAGCTCTTCGAGGATCACGCCGCGCTCGGTCTCGAGCTCGTCGGGGTCCAGGCGCGCGGACGTCACCATGTCGGCGATGACGTCGACCGCCATGGGCAGGTCGGCGTCGAGCACGCGCGCGTAGTAGCAGGTGTGCTCCTTGCCGGTCGCGGCGTTGGCCTCGCCGCCGACGGCGTCGAACGCCTCGGCGATGTCCATGGCCGAGCGGCGCGCGGTGCCCTTGAACAGCAGGTGCTCGAGGAAGTGCGTCGAGCCGAAGTGGCCGTCGGTCTCGTCGCGCGAGCCGACGCCCACCCACGCGCCCATCGTCGCCGAGCGCAGGCCCGGCATGGACTCGGTGAGCACGCGGACCCCGCCGGGCAGGACGGAGCGACGGATCGTCGCGCCGTCCTGCCCGGCGGTCAGCTCGGCCCCGGCGTCACCCGCCGGGACGAGCGGGAGGTCCCAGGGCACGTCAGGCGTCCGCGCCCTCGGTCGCGGGAGCGTCGGCCGGAGCCTCCTCCTCGACCACGGCGTGCAGCGAGAGCTTGCCGCGCGGGTCGATCTCGCCGATCTCGACCTGGACCTTCTGGCCGATGGACAGCACGTCCTCGACGTTCTCGACGCGCTTGCCACCCACGAGCTTGCGGATCTGGCTGATGTGCAGCAGACCGTCCTTGCCCGGGGAGAGTGAGATGAACGCGCCGAACGACGTCGTCTTGACGACCGTGCCGACGAAGCGCTCGCCGATCTCCGGGACGTGCGGGTTGGCGATCGCGTTGATCGCCGCGCGGGCGGCCTCGGCCGACGGGCCGTCGGTGGCGCCGATGTACACGGTGCCGTCGTCCTCGATGGAGATGTCCGCGCCCGTCTCCTCCTGGATCTGGTTGATCATCTTGCCCTTGGGGCCGATGACCTCGCCGATCTTGTCGACCGGCACCTTCACGGAGATGACGCGCGGGGCGTTCGGGGACATCTCGTCGGGCACGTCGATGGCCTCGGCGAGGACGTCGAGGATCGTCAGGCGCGCGTCGCGCGCCTGGGTCAGCGCGCCGGCGAGCACCGAGGCGGGGATGCCGTCGAGCTTGGTGTCGAGCTGGATGGCCGTGACGAACTCGCGGGTACCGGCGACCTTGAAGTCCATGTCGCCGAACGCGTCCTCGGCACCGAGGATGTCGGTGAGCGCCGCATAGCGGGTCTCACCGTCCACCGTGTCGGAGATGAGGCCCATCGCGATGCCCGCGACGGGGGCGCGCAGCGGCACGCCCGCGTTGAGGAGCGAGAGCGTCGAGGCGCACACGGAGCCCATGGACGTCGAGCCGTTGGAGCCGAGAGCCTCGGACACCTGGCGGATCGCGTACGGGAACTCCTCGCGGCTCGGGAGCACCGGCACGAGGGCACGCTCGGCGAGCGCGCCGTGGCCGATCTCGCGGCGCTTGGGGCTGCCCACGCGGCCGGTCTCGCCGGTCGAGTAGGGCGGGAAGTTGTAGTTGTGCATGTAGCGCTTGCGCGTCTCCGGACCGAGCGAGTCGATCTGCTGCTCCATGCGGAGCATGTTCAGCGTGGTGACGCCCATGATCTGGGTCTCGCCACGCTCGAAGAGCGCGGAGCCGTGCACGCGCGGGAGCACCTCGACCTCGGCCGACAGGGTGCGGATGTCCGCGAGCCCACGGCCGTCGATGCGCACGCCCTCGGTGAGGACGCGCTGGCGCACGAGCTTCTTCTGCAGCGAGCGGTACGCGGCGGAGAGCTCCTTCTCGCGACCGTCGAACCCGGCCTGGAGCTTTCCGACCATCTCGTTCTTGATCTCGTCGAGACGGTTCTCGCGGTCCTGCTTGTCCGCGATGGCGAGCGCGGCGCGCAGGTCGGTGGAGACCTCGGCCTCGACCGCGGCGAACGCGTCGTCCTGGTAGTCCAGGAAGACCGGGTACTCCTTGACCGGCTTCGCGGCCTGGGCCGCGAGCGCCGACTGCGCGTCGCACAGGGCCTTGATGAACGGCTTGGCCGCCTCGATGCCCTCGGCGACGACCTCCTCGGTCGGCGCGCCGACGCCCTCGTCCTTGACGAGGCCCCAGGCACCGTCGGTGGCCTCGGCCTCGATCATCGCGATCGCGACGTCGTCGCCCACGACACGCCCGGCCACGACCATGTCGAAGACCGCGCGCTCCTTGTCGGAGTACTTGGGGAACGCGACCCACTGGCCGTCGACGAGCGCGATGCGCACGGCACCGACCGGGCCGGAGAACGGCAGGCCGGAGATCTGCGTCGACGCCGAGGCGGCGTTGATCGCGAGCGTGTCGTACGCGTCGTCCGGGTGGAGCGCGAGGACCGTGATGACGACCTGGACCTCGTTGCGCAGGCCCTTGACGAACAGCGGGCGCAGCGGGCGGTCGATGAGGCGGCACGCGAGGATCGCGTCCGTCGAGGGGCGGCCCTCGCGGCGGAAGAACGAGCCGGGGATGCGGCCCGCGGCGTACATGCGCTCCTCGACGTCCACCGTCAGCGGGAAGAAGTCGAACTGGTCCTTGGGGTGCTTGCCGGCCGTCGTGGCCGACAGGAGCATGGTCTCGTCGTCGAGGTACGCGGCGACGGAGCCGGCGGCCTGACGGGCGAGGCGCCCGGTCTCGAACCGGACGGTGCGGGTGCCGAAGCGACCGTTGTCGATCGTGGCCTCGGCGAACTGGATCTCGGGACCCTCCACGGGTGCCCTCCCTTTCTCGAAGCGCCGCCCGGGTAGCCCCTGTCGAGGGTTCCGGTCCGCGCCCCGGCGCGCGTGGCGCGGGGGCTCCGGTCGCACTCGACGCTCGGCGGTCTTCGATCGAGGTCCACGGCGGTTCCCGCGCGATCACGTCCGGAGACGAGACCACGGGGGTCCGTGAGCCACTACCGAGGACCGAACGAGAGGCCGGCGGCGCGGTGGGTGGTGTGCGGCTGGGTGGTGCTCAGCCGGGGTGTGACGGGTACATCACACCAGACCAGCCCGGTCCCCGCAGGGACCGGGCTGGCGGTGTCGTGTCAGCGACGCAGACCGAGGCGCTCGATGAGGCTGCGGTAGCGGTTGATGTCGACCTTCTGCAGGTAGCCGAGGAGGCGACGACGCTGGCCGACGAGGAGGAGCAGACCACGACGGCTGTGGTGGTCGTGCTTGTGCTCCTTGAGGTGCTCGGTGAGGTCCTTGATGCGCTGCGTGAGGAGCGCGACCTGGACCTCGGGCGAACCGGTGTCGCCCTCGCTCGTCGCGTACTCGGTCATGATGCGCTGCTTCGTGGCAGTGTCGAGCGGCACGGTTCTCCTTCGGGTTCGTTGCGCGGTGCGCCGGGACGGTTCTCCCGGGGCTCTCTGGATCCGCGGCCGGTCAGACGGCGCATCCATCTTACCAGGTGGACGCGCCGCCTCGTCCCGGTCGCGGTCCGCGCGATCCCCACGTGACCCGGCGTGGCACTCGTGGGCTCGCGGCGGCCGCGCGTCAGGCAGCGCCGTCGTGCCCCGCCGTCCCGTCGCCGCGGAACCTGCCCGCCGCGTCGGGCAGCACGCCGGCGAACCGGAGCAGGTCCGGCAGGGTGAGGACGAGCGACCCGTCCTCGAAGTGCACGCCCTGCGCCGGCGTCCAGTGGTTGCTCGCCCGGACGTACGACGTGTCGTCCTGGCGCAGCAGGTACACGAACGTCTCCGCGAGCACGCGGCTGCCGACCTCGCCGAGGAAGCTCCCGTTGCCCTGGAGCTCCGCCTCCTTGAGGACGTAGTACCACAGCGGCGTGCCGCCGTGGTCGCCGTCCCGCAGCGCCGCGAGCGCCTGCTTCACGTCGTCACCGGCTCGGTCCTCGAGCTGGGCCGGGGTGAGCGGGGTGACGCCGAGCGCCGTGGCGACGGCCTCGCCCGTGGGCAGGGCGAGCATGTAGCCGCGCAGCAGGTTGCGCTGCGCGAGCTGCTTCTGGAGCGCGCTCGCCACGAGCTGGGCCGGCGTGTGCGCGGGCGGCTCGGGCGGCAGGTTCCCCTCCTTGACGAGGTCGCCGAGGCTCGGCGCGAGGAACGTGTCGATCTTCTCCGCGGCCCGGAAGGGCGAGGGGTCGCCCTTGTCCACGAAGCGGGCCCACTCGATCGGCCAGTTGGACGGCAGCGCGGGGTCGCCCGCCGGCCCGGGACGCAGGCTGCCGCCGCTCCCCGTGAACTGGAAGAGCTGGACCAGGCTCGCGTTCCGAGGCGGCGGCCCGGTGAAGTTGACGTTGTAGTCGTACGAGTCCCGGATCATCGAGTGCCCGAACCGGAACGCCGCGACGGCGAACTCGAGGGGCATCGAGACCGGGTAACGGGGCCGGAAGAACGACGTGTCGCGCAGGAGCGTCGCGTCGAGCACGCCCGGCTTCGTGAGCGTGCGCAGGTAGTCGTTCACGACGAGCCACTGGTAGTGCCAGCGCACGAGCTGGCTCGCGCGCTCGAAGACGCCACGCTCCCCGCCCGTGAGCCGCGTCCACGGCTCGAGCTCGTCCACCCAGTCCACGACGGCGTTGTGGAACCGGATCATCGCGAGGTGGAGCTGAGCCACCACGAGATTCTCGTCGTTGCGCCCGTCGGGGACGAGCGGAGCGCCCTGCGCGTCGCGCGGCAGGTCACGCTGCGCGTCGTCGCCGGGCTCGACCAGGGAGAACGACGGCCCTCCCGGGATCACGAGCGGCTCCGTGGAGATGCGTCCGAGGCGGAGCTTCGCGGAGCCCGGGACGAACGAGGCCTCGCTGCGGGTGGTGCGGTAGCCGTGCTCCCCCGCGAACACCGGGCCGCTGCCGTACAACGAGTCGAGGTTGAGCGCGGGGTGCCGCCCGTTGTGGAGCGAACGGACGACGACCCGCGGCGCGAAGACCTGGAACGGGACGGCGTCGACGTCGCCGAGGGCCTGGTCGCCGTCGCGGCCGGACGTCGTGTCCGGGCCGTTCGTGTTGAGCGTGATGTCGTGGTCGATGAACTGGCCCCAGTAGGTGTACACCGCCGGGACGTGGGAGTTGAGGTCCCGTGGTGGCTGCCCGGGCACCGTGACCGGCCGGGCGACCATCGACGCGCCGAGCGCTTTCAGCGCCTCGACCGTGGACGTCGTCGCCCCGTCGCCCACCGGCAGGTGGAAGGCGGGAAAGCTCTCCGCGAGCTCCGGGAACAGGTAGTCGAAGGCGGTCGTCGAGTCGTAGCGGTGGAGCGCGTGGTCCCGGGCGACCGCGGCCTCCGCCGCGGGCAGGAGCGGGGCGTTCGACGCCGCGGGGTCGGCGTCCGCGTCCGTCGCGGCGTCGTCGGGCGCGACGGCCGATCCGTGACCGACGCTCCGGACGGTCCGTCCGATCGGGGTGGACGCCTGGTCGACCGCGTCGGGGGCGACGTCGTCGACCACCGTCTCGGCGATGGTCCCGGCGCCGGGTGGCGCCGCGTGCTGCTGAGCCTCCATGGCTCTGCCTCTCTGTGGGAGGTCGTCGTGCGGCCCGCGCGGCGGGCCACCGTGCGCCCCCGCGGGCGGCGAGCGCTCGCGCAGGGGCGTGTGCGACCGCCCCCTGGACTGCGGCCCGGGGATCACGCGGCCGCGACGGACGCCGTGCACGACGGCGCCGCTCACCCGGAGGGAGGGACCGCGCCCGGACCCGTGACACGTGGTGGCGCGTCCCGTGAGGTCGTACGCCCACGCGCAGGCGGCTACCCCCGCAAGAGGCCGCGGCGACGCGCCTCAGCCACGGCGGCGGTGCGCGAGGGCGCGCCGAGCTTGTCGTAGACGTGCACGAGGTGGGTCTTCACGGTCGCGCGCGAGAGGAACAGCTCGCGCGCGATCTCGTCGTTCGTGCGCCCCTCGGCGACGAGCGAGAGCACCTCCAGCTCGCGCGCGGTGAGCGCCGTGCCCGGGCTGCGCAGGCGCCCGAGCAAGCGCCGCTGGACGGCCGGACCGAGCGCGACCTCGCCCGCCGCCGCGGCGCGCACGGCGGCGACGAGCTCCTGCGTCGGCGCGTCCTTGAGCAGGTAGCCGCGGGCGCCCGCCTCGACGGCCGCGAGGATGTCGGCGTCCGCGTCGTAGGTCGTCACGACGAGCACGGCCGGTCCGTCGGCCGCGACGATCTCGCGGACCGCGTCGACTCCCCCGAGCCGCCCGGGCCCGAACTGGAGGTCGAGCAGCACGACGTCGGCCCGCAGGCCGCCGCGGAGCCTCGCGAGGAGCTCCTCGGCCGAGCCGACCTCGGCGACGACGCGCACGTCCGGCTCCGCCTCGAGGACGGCGCGCAGGCCCGTGCGGACGACCGGGTGGTCGTCCGCGAGCACGACCTCGACGACGGCCGGACCGGTCATCGCTCCTCCTCCGCGTCCTCGGTGGCTGCGAGCGGCACCCAGGCGGCGACCGCGGTGCCCGCGCCGGGCGCGGACTCCACGGACAGCGTGCCCCCGAGGTCGGCGAGCCGCGCGCGCATGGCGACGAGGCCGAACCCGCCCGACGTCCCGCCCGGCGCGTCGTCGGACGGCTCGGGGAGGGCCTCCGGGTCGAAACCGCGGCCGTCGTCGACCACGTCGAGGGCGACCGCGTCCTCCCCCGGCACCGCGCCCGCCAGGAAGCTCAGCGTCACCGCGACGCGCGTCGCGGCCGCGTGCCGCTCGACGTTGGCGAGCGCGGACTGGGCGACGCGCAGCAGGGCGGCCTCGACGTCCGTCGGCAGCGCCACGGGGTCGCCGCTCACCTGCACGACGACGTCCGGCCCGGCACCGGGCGCGCCCCCGACGGGGTCGACCGTCGGACCGGCCGCGGTCCGTGCCGCGGTCCGGCGCAGCGCGTCGACGAGGTTCGACGACGCGAGGTCGACCGGTGCGAGCGCGCGCACGACGCGACGCGCCTCGGCGAGGTTGTGCCGTGCGACCTCGCGCGTCTGCTCGACGTACCCGCGCGCGGTGGGCACGTCGCCGGCATCGAGGGCCGTCTGCGCGGCGCGCAGGAGCAGCTCGGCCGAGGAGAAGCCCTGGGCGAGCGTGTCGTGGATCTCGCGCGCGAGGCGTTCGCGCTCCCCCGCGACGGCGCGCTCGCGCTCCGCCGTGGCGAGCTCGTCGCGCGTGTGGACGAGCTCGTCGAGCGTGCGCTGGCGCTCCTGCGACTCGCGCACGACCGCCTCGAGCGCGAGCACGACGACGACCGCGACGGCGCCGCCGATGGCCGGGCCCAGCACGAACGGCACCGCGAGGTTCGCGGTCCAGGCCCACATGACCCCGACCACGAGGAGCACGACCAGGCCGACCGCGACCGGACCACGGCGCGGGCCGAGCACGTGCATCGCGACGAACATGAGCGGGAACGCGACCCAGACGGCCGTGATCGAGGCCAGGCACAGCGCGACCCACAGCACCACGAGCCCGGCCACCCACGCGCCGGCGGGCCACCACGCGCCGCGGGGCGCTCGGACGTCGGCCGGGAGCGGCACGCGGCGCCGGCCCAGGACGTAGAGCGCGAGCAGCGCGGCACCCACCACGAGAGCGACGACGCCGCGCACCGTGCCGGCGGCGAGCGCCCCGGCGAGCGCGAGCGCGAGCAGGCCGACGAAGAGCACGTCCAGCCCGCGGCGCAGCCAGCGGGTGGCCGCCGGGACGACGCGCGCGTCGTGCCCGACGTGCCCGCCAGGCGCGGCAGCGGGGGTCGAGGGCACGGTCGGGAGCACGCCGACACCCTAGCCACGCCGCCCCGGCCCGGCATCGTCCGAACGGTCGATGCGCGGCTCCACCCCGCGGCGACGCAGGACCGACCGCCGCGACGATCCGGGGCGTGCCGTACCGCGAGACCGTGGACGGGACGTCGGGACGCCCGCGGCGCGCGGACAGATCGCGCTCGCCGCGCCACGGCCCGCCACCTGCACCCCACCGACCCAGGAGGTCCTTCGCGTGTTCCTCGCCCTGCGCGACCTGCGCCACGCCCGCGGGCGCTTCGCGCTCATGATCACGGTCGTCGCGCTCATCACGTTCCTCGTCGCGTTCCTCGCGGCGCTCACCGCCGGGCTCGGCCGCGCGAGCACGTCGGCCGTGACGGATCTGCCCGTCGACCGTCTCGCCTTCGCGCCGCCGGCCGAGGGCGCGTCGCCGACCTTCACCGAGTCCGAGGTCACGTCCGCTCAGCAGGAGGCGTGGGCCGACGTCCCCGGCGTCCAGACCGCAGAGCCGCTCGGCGTCGCGACCGTGCGCGCGTCCGGCGAGACGACGGCCGCCGTCACCGCGTTCGGCGTCCAGCCGGGCTCGGGCCTCGTGCCGGGGAGCGCGGGCGACGGCGCGGACGTCTCGCCCGGCGCCGTCGTGCTCTCCCGCGAGGCCGCCGACGCGCTCGGCGCCGACGTCGGGGACCGCGTGGCCGCGGGCCCGCTCGACCTCCAGGTCACCGCGGTCGCAGACGTCGAGGCGGACTTCGCCCACACACCCGTCGTCTGGGTATCGCTCGACGACTGGCAGGCGGTCGGCGCGCGCGGCGGCGCGGGCGGCGGCGCGGGCGCGGCGCAGGACGCAGCGGCGACCGTCGTCGCGCTCCGGTTCGGTGAGGAGCCGCCGTCGGCGGATGCGCTCGCCGCGGCCGACGCGGAGCTCGGGACCGTCACCGCGACGCCGCGCGAGGCACGCTCGGCGATCTCCTCGTTCACCGCCGAGAACCTCTCGCTGACCCTCATGCAGGTGTTCCTCCTCGCCATCTCCGCGCTCGTCGTCGGCGCGTTCTTCACGGTCTGGACCATCCAGCGCGCCGGAGACGTCGCCGTGCTGCGCGCGCTCGGCGCCTCGACGCGTTACCTCCTGCGGGACGCGATCGGCCAGGCGGGCGTCGTGCTCGGCGTCGGCGTCGGGCTCGGCACGGCGCTCGCCGCCGGGGCGGGACTGCTCGCGGCGCGCGTCATGCCCGTCGTCGTCGACCTCTCGACGACGCTCGTCCCCGCCGTCGTGCTCGTCGCCCTCGGCGGGCTCGGGGCGGTGCTCGCCGTGACGCGCGTCGCACGCGTCGACCCGCACGCCGCGCTCGCCGCGCGCTGACCGGCCCACCCCGGGCTGCACTCCGTCCCGTCCCGCACCCAGGCACCCGCCCAGACGTCCGCCCCCGACAACCAGGAGCTCCCGTGGACCTCACGCTCGACCGCATCCGCCTCGCCTACCCCGACGGCGACGGCGTCCTCGTCGCCGTGGACGACGTCACGCTCACCGTGCCGTCCGGCACGACCACGGCGCTGCTCGGCCCCTCGGGCGCGGGCAAGTCCAGCCTGCTGGCCGTCGCCGCCACCCTCACGCCGCCGACGTCCGGCGTCGTACGGGTCGGGAAGGACGTCGTCAGCGCGCCGCTCGACGGACCGGGGGACCCGCGGAGCACTCCGGGAACCGGCCGTGGGTCCCGTCGTCGGGCGCGGCGCGCCGCGGACCGCGCGGCGGCCCTGCGCCGCGAGCGCATCGGGATCGTGTTCCAGCAGCCGCAGCTCGTGGCGTCGCTCACCGTGCTGGAGCAGCTCGAGCTCATGAGCCACCTGCGGGGCCGGCCCGCGGCGTCGCGCCGCGCGCACGCGCTCGCCCTGCTCGACGCGGTGGGCGTCGCCGACCGGGCGGACCGCCGCCCGGAGCACCTCTCGGGCGGTCAGCGCCAGCGGGTGGCGATCGCGCGGGCGCTCATGAACGACCCGCAGGTGCTCCTCGTCGACGAGCCCACCTCGGCGCTCGACCACGAGCGCGGCGTGCAGGTCGTGGAGCTCGTCGTGCGGCTCGCGCGCGAGCTCGACGCCGCGACGCTGCTCGTCACGCACGACGAGGCGACCCTCGACCCGGTCGACGCGCGCGTGCACCTGGCGGACGGCCGGGTCGTCGAGGCGCCGGTCGTCGCCTGACGACCCGCCCGGCGGCGCAGGTCGAGGTCAGCGCGCCGCGCGCACGTGCGTCGCGACCGCGAGCGCCAGCACCGCCGCGACCGCCTGGGCGACGACCGCGCCCCAGCCGGGGACACCCACGAGGAGAGCCACCCCGAGGGGCACGGCGCCGAGGACCGCGACGTCCGGCCCCTTGCGCAGCACCGCGGCGGCGCCCGTGGGCACCCCTCCCGCGGGTGTCGCGAGCAGCGGGCCGCCCCAGTTCGGCGGTTCGCGGTAGGCGCTCCGCACGGCGGCGGCGCCCTGGACCACCGCCGTGAGCGCGCCGAGCGCGACCCAGCGCAGGTCCCCCGTCGCGACCACCAGCGGAACCGACCCCGCGAGGAGGCACACGGCGGCCGTGAGGACGGGGACGAGGGTGCGCGCGAGCCGGGTCCAGCGCGCGGCGAGCGGCACGAGGGCGTCGACGACGGGCGCCATCTCCGCGGTACGCGCACCCTCGGCGCCGAGCACGGCCGCCCCGAGGCCCGCCACGACCAGCACCGCGAAGAGGCTGAACCCCGAGCCGAGTCCGGGGACCTGCTGGGCGACGACCGTCAGCGCGCCGAGACCGACAAGCTGCGCGAGGGCGGACGGGCTGCGGCCGAGGAGCACGAGGTCGGCCGCCACCACCGCGGCGAAGGCGCCGCGCACGGCGGCGAACCGGTGCGGGCGCCGGACACGTACGCGGGCCGCCCCGGCACGACGCAGGGCGCGGCCGAGGTCACGGGTGTCGAACGAGAGCACGGCTCCGCCCACCTGGTCCGCGACCGAGCTCTGCGCGCGCAGGACGGTCGCGCCGAGCGACTCCAGACCGCGCCACCAGCGCAGCACGAGCACGGCCCCGGCGGCGAGGAGGCCGAGCGCGACGACGGGCGGTGCGGCGAGCGCAGGCAGCCCCGGGCGTCCCGCGACGACGAGCACGAGGCCCGCGACCGGGACGGCCGCGACGGCGACGTCGCTCGCCCGGGCCAGGGCGCCTGCCGCGCGCGCGGACGGCTGGACGAGGCCGGCGACGGACACGAGCAGGAGCCCGAGCGCACCACCCGTCAGCGCCGCGCGGAGCGCGGGACCGGCGTCGAGCCCGGCGGCGACCGACACGGCGAGCGTCCCGACGGAGCCCAGCACGCCGCCCAGGAGCACCGCCCGGACGAACGACGGCGACACGAGCCCGCGCCGGTCCGCCGGGGTGGGCACCCACCAGCGCACGCCCCCGCTGCCCGCGCCCACGGGGCCGAGGCGCACGGCCGTGCCGGTGAGGAGCGCGAGCAGCGCGGCGGTCCCGAGCGTCTGGATCGCGCCCGGCCCGAGCACCGCCGTCCCGGTCGACGAGCCGGGATCGAGCGTCGAACGCAGCATCGAGGCGAGCCCGATCACCCAGCCGGTCGCGAGCGCGACCGACACCACCGCGTAGGCGACGTCGACGACGATCTCCCCCGGGCCCGCGTCCGCACGCGCCGCCGCGGCGCGCGCCGTGAGGCGGCGCAGCTCGCGTCCGCTGAGCAGCTCGTCGGGATCCGTGCGCAGGGCGCGGGCCGGGCCGACGGCACCCGGGCCCACGGGGTGCGTCTCCCTAGGAGGTCCGGCGGGGTGCGCGTCCACCACCGTCAGCGCACCGCCAGGAGCGCGTCGTGGGTGTCCGCCGGGTCGAGCGCGACGCACGCGTCGTCGCCGACCAGGAGGCCGCGCGCGCCGGTCCGCGCGACGAGGTCGGGGTCGTGCGTAGCGAGGACGACCGCGACGCCGCTGCGCGCGTCGTCCACGAGCAGGCCCGCGAGCCGCTCGCGCATCCCGGGGTCGAGGCGCTGCTCGGGCTCGTCGAGCACCAGCAGCTCGCGCGGCCGGACGAGGCCCGACGCGAGGAGGAAGCGGCGCCGCTGGCCCGACGAGAGCGCCGTCGGCAACGACGCCGCCTGCTCCACGATCCCGAACCGGTCCAGGAGCGCGTCCACGGCCGCCCCCGCGCCGACCACGCCGTGCCCGCGCGCGACGAGGACGAGGTGCTCGCGCACCGTGAGCGCGGGGAAGAACGCGTCGTCGTCGAGCACGCCCGCGACGCGCGCGCGGAAGCCTCGCTCGCGCTCGTCGACCGCGCGGCCGAACGCCCGCACCGCGCCGCCGAGCGGGGGCTGCAGGCCGAGCACCGTGCGCAGGAGCGTCGACTTCCCGCTGCCGTTCGCGCCGATGACGACGACCAGCTCGCCGGGGAGCACGGTGAGGTCGACCGGCGCGCACACGGCGACGTCGGCGTAGCCGACACGGAGCGCGCGCGCCTCGAGCACGGGAGCAGGTGCCGGTGCCGGTGCCGCCACGGTCAGGACCCCGGCGTCGTCGCGACCGGCTCTCCGTCCACGCCGTCGAGGATCTCGCGGGCGCGGGCGACGTCGTCGTGCATCTGCGCGACGAGCGGCTCGATGCCGTCGAAGCGCAGCGTCGGGCGCAGCCGCTCGACCAGCTCGAGGACCACGTCCTCGTCGTACAGGTCGAGGTCGGCGCGGTCGAGGACGTACGCCTCGACGCGCCGCTCGAGGCCGTCGAACGTCGGGTTGGTGCCGATCGAGATCGCGGCCGGGAGCCGGACGTCGGCGTGCTCGGGGTCGGCGCCCGCGAGCTGCGGCCGCTCCAGCCACCCCGCGTACACGCCGTCGGCCGGGACCATGCCGCTGATGGCGCCGAGGTTCGCCGTCGGGAAGCCGAGCTCACGACCCCGGGCGTCGCCGTGCACGACCGTGCCCCGCACGCGGTGCGACCGGCCGAGGATGCGGGCCGCCTCGCGCACGTCGCCGGCCGCGAGCAGCGCCCGGACGCCCGTGGAGGACCAGCGCACCTGGGAGTCGCCCGGCGTGGTCTCGTCCGTGACGGGCACGCCCTGGTGCTGCCCGACGTCGTCGATCGCCACGACCTCGAAGCCGAACCGCGACCCGAGCTCGACCATGGTCTGGATCGTCCCCGCGTTGTCGCGGCCGAAGCGCACGTCGTGCCCCACGACGACCGTCCCGACCCGGAGCCCGTCGACGAGGTACGTGCGCACGAACTCCTCCGGGGTCTGGCGGGCGAACTCGAGCGTGTACTCCACGAGCAGGACCGCGTCCAGGCCCGCCGCCGCGAGCAGCTCGACCCGGTCGGCGATGCCCGTGATGAGCTCCGGTGCGCTCTCGGGGCGGTGCACGACCGCCGGGTGCGGGTGGAACGTCACGGCGACCGCCCGCGCGTCGCGCGAGCGAGCGAGGTCGACGATCCGCCCGAGCACCTGGGCGTGGCCGCGGTGGACGCCGTCGAAGTTGCCGATCGTCACGACCGACGGGCCGAAACCCGGGGGAACCTGGCTCAGGTCCGTCCACAGGTGCACGCGAGAACTCCTCCGGTGAGGGGGATGGGTCGAGCGCGCCGGCAGGGAGTCGTCGGCGCCGCTGGACAAGACTGCCACGCCCCGGCCCCGACGCCGAACCGAGGGCGTCAGGCGGGCGCCAGGACGAGCACCGGCCTCGCGAGGTCGGCGCCGCCGCGGCGCGTGTCCTCGACCAGGGCGACGAGCTCGCCGTCCGGGGAGATCGCCGCCGTCGTGCCCGGCGTCCCCGTCCCGGGGATCCACTGCCCGTACGACAGAGCCGTGGCCTCCTGCGCCGTGAGGTCGCGCACCGGGAACGTCGCGCGTGCGGCCTCGACGAGCGGCAGCGTCGCGAGCACGCCGTCGCGGTCGGCCTGCGCCTCGAGCTCTTCGAGCGTCGAGGCGACGTCGAGCCCGTACCCGCCGACGCGCGTGCGCCGCAGTGCCGTGAGGTGCCCGCCCACGCCGAGCGCCGTGCCGAGGTCGCGCGCGAGCGCCCGCACGTACGTGCCCGACGACACGGTCACGGCGACGTCCACGTCGAGCGCGGGGGGCGCGCCGGCGGGGAGTCCCGAAGACTCCCCGGGGACCGCCGGGCGCACGTCGAGGACCTCGAAGCGGGAGACGACGACGGGGCGCGCCGCGAGCGCGACGTCCTCGCCCGCGCGGGCGCGGGCGTAGGCGCGCTTCCCGTCGACCTTGATCGCGCTCACCGTGCTCGGCACCTGGAGGATCTCGCCCGTGAGGTCGGCGATCGCGCGGTCGAGGTCGGCGCGCCCGACACCGGACGCGTCCGCGGACGCGACGACCTCGCCCTCGGCGTCGTCGGTCGTCGTGGTCGCGCCGAGCCGGATCGTCGCGTCGTAGTCCTTGTCCGCGCCGACGACGTACGTGAGGAGCTTCGTCGCCCGGCCGACCCCGAGCACGAGCACGCCCGTCGCCATGGGGTCGAGGGTTCCGGCGTGGCCGACCTTGCGCGTACCGGCGAGCCGGCGTCCGCGACCCACGACGTCGTGGCTCGTCCAGCCGCCCGGCTTGTCGACGACGACCAGGCCGTCGGGCGCCGTCGGGCGGCGGGGCGCCTGGTCGCGCGAGCGCTCGGTGCGTGCGGCGGTCATCGGGTCCCCTCCGTCGCCGCGCGGGCGGGGAGGTCCGTCGGGTCGACCGTGCACCGGACGAGCACCGCGAGCGCCGGGTCGTCGTCGGCGTGGGACGGGGCCTCGACGGCGAACAGCGTGTTGAGCAGCATCCCGCGCGCCACGAAGTCGCGCGCCTCCTCGTCGCTCGCCCCGGCGCGCGTGCGGTAGAGGTCGAACGCCTGCGCCAGCACCGCGCGCGCCCGGGTGCCGAGCACCGGGTCGGCACCGAGCACGAACCCGTGCATGAGGACGCGGAGCTGGTCCGGGTCGGCGATGAGCCGCGTGTACGCGTCGCCCATGGCGGCCTTGGCGTCCGGGCCGGGCGGGACGGCCTCGAACCGCGCGACGATCTCGCCCGCGACGCGGTCGAACACCTCGCGGAACAGCTCCTCCTTGGTCCCGAAGAGCCGCACCACGTAGGGCTGGGACACGTTCGCGGCCCGCGCGACCTGGTCCGTGCTGGTGCCCGCGTAGCCGCCCTCGGCGAACACCGCGGTGGCGGCGTCGAGGATCTGCTCGCGGCGCTCGTCGCGCGTCATGCGCCGGGCCGGTCCGTCGGAACTCATGGTTGACAGGTTATCAGTCGATTACTAGCGTCACCTAGGTAGTAATCAATCAATGCTTACTCCCGCCTCGGAGGCACGACCATGACACTCCCCTCGACCGAACCGTCGACCACCGCGTCGACCGACGCGCTGCTCGACGACCTGCCCGACGACGCGCCCCCCGCGCGCACGACCGTCGCGGACGCGCCGGAGCGCCGGCCACCCACCGCACGGGCGCCCCGCCCCTCCCCGGAGCCCACGGCGCGGCGTGCGCGCCCCGTCGCCCTCGCGCTCGTCGCGGCGTCGCTGCCCATGTTCATGGCGACGCTCGACAACCTCGTCGTCACCGGCGCGCTCCCCGTGATCTCGGAGGCGCTCCGGCCGACCGTCGAACAGCTCCAGTGGTTCGTCAACGCCTACACGTTGGCGTTCGCGACGCTCATGCTGCCCGCGGCCGCGCTCGGCGACCGCCTCGGTCGCCGCCGGGTGTTCGTCGGCGGGATCGCGCTCTTCACGCTCGCGTCGGCGGCCGCAGCCCTCGCGGACACCCCCGGCGCGCTCGTCGCGGCCCGGGCCGTCCAGGGCGCCGGCGCCGCGGCGATCTTCCCGTTGTCGCTCACGCTGCTCGTCGGCGCGGTCCCGGCTGCCCGGCGCGCGCTCGCGATCGGCGTCTGGGGCGGCGTCTCCGGCCTCGGCATCGCGCTCGGCCCGCTCGTCGGCGGCGCCGTCGTCGAGGGCCTGAGCTGGCAGGCGATCTTCTGGCTCAACGTCCCGGTCGCCGTCGTCGCCGTGCCGCTCGTCCTCGCGGCGCTGCGCGAGTCGTTCGGGCGCCGGCAGCCGTTCGACGTCCCGGGGCTGCTCCTCGCGGGCGGAGGCGTCCTGCTCGCCGTGTGGGGCATCGTCGACGCCGAGCGGCGCGGGTGGGGGTCGGCGGCGACGATCGCGACCCTCGCCGCGGCGACCGCCCTGCTGGTCCTCTTCGTCGTCCGGGAGGCCCGCACCGCGCACCCGCTCGTCCCGCTCCGCCTGTTCCGCTCGCGGAGCTTCAGCGCGGCCAACGTCGCGAGCCTCGCGTTCGCCGTCGGGATGTTCGGCGCGGTCTTCCTGCTCACGCAGTTCCTCCAGGTCGGCCAGGGCTACTCCCCCCTCGAGGCGGGCGTCCGGACCCTGCCGTGGACGGCCGCGCCCATGGTCGTCGCGCCCCTCGCCGGTGCGCTCGCGTCCCGGGTCGGCGTTCGTCCCCTCGTCGTCACCGGCCTCGCCCTCCAGACCGTCGCGCTCGGCTGGATGGCGTACCTCGTGGACGCGGACCCGACCGTCTACGGCGCGCTCGTGCCGGCGTTCGTGCTCGCCGGCGTCGGCATGGGTCTCACCTTCGCGCCCGTCGCGACGGCGGTGCTCGCCGGGGTCGCGGACGCCGACCACGCGACGGCGAGCAGCGTCAACGCGACGCTGCGGGAGATCGGCGTCGCGCTCGGGGTCGCGGTGCTGACCGCCGTCTTCCTCGCCGCGGGCGGGGCGCTGACACCGGCCGCCTTCGCGACCGGGCTGGTACCGGCCCTCGCCGTCGGAGCCGCCGTGCTCGCGCTCGCCACCGCGGCCGCGCTCTTCCTCCCCCGGGGGACGGGCCGCTGACCACACCCGCCGGGCGACCTCCGTCTCCCGGTGCGCCCGTGGGAACGGCCGAAGGGCCGGTGGCGGCACGCGTCGCGTGTCGCCACCGGCCCTCGGCGCGGTGCGGGTCGGAGGTCAGCGCTCGGCCGACTCCCCCTCCTCCTCGGCCGTGCGATACGGGTCCGCGTCCCCGGCGAAGGCCTTGCCCTCGCGCAGGGCCGCGAGCTCGGCGTCGCGACGACGCGCCTCGACGAGCGCGGCGTCGAGGTGCGCCGCCGTCTCGGGGACGGAGTCGAGGTGGAACTCGATCGTCGGCGTCAGGCGGATCCCCGTCTGCTTGCCGACCTCGGACCGGATGAGGCCCTTCGCGCTCTCCAGCGCAGCGGCCGTCCCGGCCCGCTCCTCGTCCGTGCCGTACACCGTGTAGAACACGGACGCGTTCTGCAGGTCACCGGTGACGCGGACGTCCGTCACCGTGACGAACCCGAGGCGCGGGTCCTTGATCCGCGTGTCGAGCATCTGCGCGACGATCTCCTTGATGCGGTCGGCGAGCTTCCTCGCCCGAGGGTGGTCGACCATGGCTTCTTCCTTTCGTGCCGAGCGTTCCGGCTACGGTCCCGACGACCGTACGCCGAACGGTCCCCGTCGGCCGGGCGGGACGGGAGACGAACGCCCGGGGGCGGCCACGAACCGTGACCGCCCCCGGGCGTGACGAGCGTCAGGAACGCGGCTTCTCCCGCATCTCGAACGTCTCGATCGTGTCGCCGACCTGGAGGTCGTTGAACGAGCCCAGTCCGATACCGCACTCGAAGCCCTCGCGGACCTCGGTGGCGTCGTCCTTGAACCGCTTGAGCGACTCGACCGTGAGGTTGTCCCCCACGACCTTGCCGTCGCGCAGGACGCGCGCCTTGGCGTTGCGACGGATCTCGCCCGAGCGGACGATCGAACCGGCGATGTTGCCGAACTTCGAGGAGCGGAAGATCTCGCGGATCTCCGCCGTGCCCAGCTGGGCCTCCTCGTACTCCGGCTTGAGCATGCCCTTGAGCGCGGCCTCCACGTCCTCGATCGCCTGGTAGATGATCGAGTAGAAGCGGACGTCGACGCCCTCGCGCTCGGCCAGGTCCTCGACGCGCTCGCCGTACTTCACGTTGAAGCCGATGATGATCGCGTTGTCGACCGTCGCGAGGTTGACGTCGTTCTGCGTGATCGCACCGACACCGCGGTGGATGACGCGCAGCTCGACCTCGTCGCCCACGTCGATCTTGAGCAGCGCGTCCTCGAGCGCCTCGACGGCACCCGACACGTCGCCCTTGAGGACGAGGTTGAGGGTCTCGACCTTGCCCTGCTGGAGCGCCTGCGTGAAGTCCTCGAGGCTGATGCGCTTGCGGCGCTTGGCCAGGAGGGCGGCGCGCTCGGCGGCCTCGCGCTTCTCGGCGATCTGGCGTGCCGTGCGCTCGTCGGGCGCCACGAGGAACGTGTCGCCCGCGCTCGGCACGGACGCGAGACCCAGCACGAGGACCGGACGGGCGGGGCCTGCCTCGGTCACGGCGTTGCCGTGCTCGTCGAACATCGCGCGGACGCGGCCGTGGGCCGTGCCGGCGACGATCGCGTCGCCGACGCGCAGCGTGCCGGACTGGACCAGGACGGTCGCGACGGCGCCGCGGCCCTTGTCCAGGTTCGCCTCGATGGCGACACCGCGCGCGTCCTTGTCCGGGTTCGCGCGCAGGTCGAGCGAGGCGTCGGCCGTGAGCAGGACGGCCTCGAGGAGGTCGTCGATGCCCATGTTCTGCTTGGCGGACACGTCGACGAACATGGTGTCGCCGCCGTACTCCTCGGCCACCAGGTTGTACTCGGTGAGCTGCTGGCGGATCTTGGCGGGGTTGGCCCCCTCCTTGTCCACCTTGTTCACCGCGACGACGATCGGGACGTTCGCCGCCTGGGCGTGGTTGAGCGCCTCGATGGTCTGCGGCATCACGCCGTCGTCCGCGGCCACGACGAGGATCGCGATGTCCGTCACCTGGGCACCACGAGCACGCATGGCGGTGAACGCCTCGTGACCCGGGGTGTCGATGAAGGTGATGGCGCGGTCGTTGCCCTCGTGCTCGTGGCGCACCTGGTAGGCACCGATGTGCTGGGTGATGCCGCCGGCCTCGCCCGCGACGACGTCCGTCTGGCGGATCGCGTCGAGGAGCTTGGTCTTTCCGTGGTCGACGTGGCCCATGACGGTGACGACCGGCGGACGAGCCATGAGCTCGTCGTCGCCCTCGGCCTCGAGCTCCGCGTCCAGGTCGATGTCGAAGGACCCGAGCAGCTCGCGGTCCTCCTCCTCGGCCGAGACCATCTCGATGACGTAGCCGAGCTCGGCCGCGAGCGTGCCGAACGTGTCCTCGTCGAGCGACTGGGTCGCGGTCGCCATCTCACCGAGGTGGAAGAGGACCGTGACCAGGCTCGCGGGGTTCGCGTCGATCTTGTCGGCGAAGTCGTTCAGGGACGAGCCGTGACGCAGGCGGACGACGGTCTTGCCGTTGCCGCGAGGAACCTGCACGCCGCCGAGCGACGGCGCCTGCATCTGCTCGAACTCCTGGCGCTTCGCGCGCTTCGACTTGCGCCCACGGACCGGACGGCCGCCGGCGCGCCCGAAGGCACCCTGCGTGGAGCCACGACCCGCGCCACCGCGGCCGCCGCCACCGGGGCGACCGGCGAAACCGCCGCCACCACCGGGAGCACCGCCGCCACCGGGGCGGCCGGCGAAGCCGCCACCGCCGCCACGACCGCCGCCGCCCCCACCGGGACGACCGCCGGGAGCCGGTCGCTCACCGGGGCGGCCGATCGAGGTGCGACCGGGCATCATGCCCGGGTTCGGGCGCGGGCCGCCAGGGCGCGGAGCGGGACGGGGGCCACCCGGACGGGGACCGCCCGGACGCTCGCCGGACGCCGCCGCGGCACCCTCGGTGCGCTCCGGGCGCGAGCCGGGCCGGGGCATGCCCTGGCTCGGCGCGAACGGGTTGTTGCCCGGACGCGGGGCACCCGGACGAGGCCCGCCACCCTGCCGGGGCATGCCCTGGCTGGGGGCGAACGGGTTGTTGCCCGGACGCGGGGCGCCGGGGCGCGCGCCCGTGCCACCGGGACGGGGTGCGTTCGTGCCGCCACCCGGCTTCGGCGAGGCGGTGGGCTTCTGGGCGGGCGCGGGGCGCTCGGCCGCGGGGGCCTGGGGCGCCGGGGCCTTCGGCGCCGGCGCGGCGGGCGCCGGAGCCTGGGGCTCCTTGGCGGGCTCGGCCTTCGCCGGGGCGGGTGCCACCGGCTGGGGCGCGGGCGCCTTCGCCTGGGGTGCGGCCGGCTCGGCCTTCACCTCGGGCTTCGGGGCCGGCTTGGGCGCGGCCGGGCGCGCGGGGGCGGGTGCCGCCGCGGGCTTGCTCGCGCCGCCGCCCCCGGCGGGGAAGGCGTCGCGCAGCTTGCGGACCACCGGTGGCTCGATGGTCGAGGATGCCGAGCGGACGAACTCACCGAGCTCCGTCAGCTTGGTCATGATGGTCTTGCTCTCCACCCCGAGCTCCTTCGCGAGCTCGTAGACGCGGACCTTTGCCACAACTCTCCTGTCTCGGTCCGCCCCGGACAGGGAGGACCGTCGTTAGTGCTGGGTGCTCATCGCTGGGTACTCATCGGGTGCCCATCGGCTTCTAACCCGCTTCCTTGTCGACGTGTCGTGCAGTGCGACCCCGGGTGGGGCCGTGGTGCATTGGCTCAGCCGTGCTCTCCCGACCGTGCCTCGATCGCGGTGCGGACCGCGGCGAGGTCGAGGGGCCCGGAGAAGCGCAGGGCCCGCGGGACGGCCCGCCGGCGTTCCGCCGTCTCGAGGCACCGGGTCGACGCGTGGAGCCACGCACCGCGACCCGGCAGCGACCGTCCGGCGTCCACCACGAGCCGGGGCTCGTCGGCGCTCGCACCGGACCGGTCGAGGACCAGACGGAGAAGAGCTGACCGCAGGTCGCGCTCCCGGCATCCGACGCACGTGCGGACAGGACCCGGGCCCGTGGGTACGGGGCGGGTCGTGATGTCCTGGGGCATGGTCGAGGTGCGGGCGCGCGGCCCGGTCGAGGACAGTCTACCGCGCCGTCCCGTCATCCGTGACCGTCCACTCCCGGCGACTACCGGTCTCCGGCGCGAGGACCTGCGGGAGCGTCGCCGTCGGACCGCTCCGACGGGGCACCGCCCTCGTCCGAGCGGATGTCGATGCGCCACCCCGTGAGCTTCGCGGCGAGCCGGGCGTTCTGCCCCTCCTTGCCGATCGCGAGGGAGAGCTGGAAGTCCGGGACCACGACGCGCGCGGCACGGGCCACCTCGTCGACGACCGTGACGGACGACACACGAGCCGGCGACAGCGCGTTCGCCACGAACTGCGCCGGGTCGTCGCTGTGGTCGACGATGTCGATCTTCTCGCCGTGCAGCTCTGCCATGACGGCGCGCACGCGCGATCCCATCGGCCCGATGCACGCGCCCTTGGCCCCGAGTCCCGGGACCCGGGAGCGCACCGCGACCTTGGTCCGGTGCCCCGCCTCGCGCGCGATCGCGGTGATCTCCACCGAGCCGTCCGCGACCTCGGGGACCTCGAGCTCGAACAGCTTGCGCACGAGGTTCGGGTGCGTCCGGCTCAACGTGATCTGCGCGCCCTTCATTCCCCGGGCGACCTCGAGCACGTACGCGCGCAGGCGCTCGCCGTGCACGTACTCCTCCGTCGGCACCTGCTCGTGCGGCGGGAGCACGGCCTCCGTGCCGCCGACGTCGACCAGCACGACGCGCGGGTCGCGCCCCTGCTGGATGACGCCGGCGAGGACCTCGCCCTCCTTGCCGCGGAACGTGCCGAGGATCTGGTCGTCCTCCGCGTCGCGCAGGCGCTGGACGATGACCTGCCGCGCGGTCGACGTCGCGATCCGGCCGAAGTCGGCGGGCGTGTGGTCGAACTCCGGGCCGTGCTCGACCGGGCCCCGCGGGGCGTCGTCCTCGCCGTCGGTCTCCGGCGCGGGCAGCTCCTCGCGCGCCCACACCGTGACGTGGCCCGTCTTGCGGTCGAGCTCGACCCGGGCGCGCGTGTACGCGTCAGGGGTGCGGTGGTACGCCGAGAGCAGCGCCTGCTCGATCGCGGCGACCAGGACGTCGAGGCTGATGTCCCTCTCGCGCTCCAGCAGGCGCAGCGCGCTCATGTCCACGTCCATCGTCAGGCCTCCTCGTCGTGGGCGGTCGTCTCGTCGGTCGAGCCGTCGGTCTCGTCGAGCTCGGGCAGGTCGGCCTCGAGGGCACGCTTGAGCTCCACCTGCACCTGCCCGCGGACCACGTCGGCCAGCGGCACGACCCGCTCCGTCACGACACCGCGCTTGCCCGGCACGTCCAGGACCAGCTCGGGGTCGACCTCGGACCCGGTCCGCAGGCGTCCCTCGACCGTGCCGCCGTCGGCGAGCACGAGGCGCACGAGGCGGCCGCGGGCGCGTCGGAAGTGGCGGGGCTCGGTGAGCGGGCGGTCGGTGCCCGGCGTCGAGACCTCGAGCGTGTAGGCGCCGTGGAGCGGGTCCACCGCGTCCAGCGCCGTCGAGATCGGGCGCGTCGCCTCGGCCACGGTGTCGAGGTCGAGGTTCCCCTCGACGTCGTCCGGGAGGTCGAGCACGACACGCACCACGGACCGGGCTCCGGCACGCGACACCGTGACGTCCTCGAGGTGGAGTCCCGCGTCCTGGACCGCGGGCTCGATCGCCGCGCGCACGCTCTCGCGGAGCGCGTGCGTCGCCGCGTCGCCTCCGGGTGCCTTGCCGGGCTGACCGCCCGCCTGCCCTGCCATGACTCAGCTCCTGTCCGTGTCCCACGCCGGGTACGGAAGACGACCGGTGTGTTGTTGTCTCGGGAATCTCCCGACGGTCTGGCCGTCGGGACGTTCGACCGGGGACCAGCCTAACGACTCGCGGGCCCCGGACGTGACATCATCGCCCCCGATGAGTCCCCACGCGACCGCGGCGCCCGCCGCGACCCGTCCCCGCCCGCGCCGGACGCCCCGGCCCGGCGGCCGGGTGCTCGCGGCCGTGACGGTGCTGACGGCGGCCGTCCTGGCGGCCGGGTGCGGCGTGCGGCTGGAGACCCCGCCCCCCACCGAGCCCTCGCCCGACGCCGTCGAGGTGCTGCGGGCGGGCGCGGTGGACGACGCCCTCGCGGTGGCCGACCTCGTGGCGGACGTCACGCCGAGCGTGACCGATCCGGCCACGCTCGCGGCCCTCGCGGAGGTCGCGGCGTTCGCCGAGCAGCACGCGGACGCCCTCGGCGGCGTCTACGACTCGGGACTGGGCGACCTCGACCTCCCCGGGGACGACCCCGCGGCGAGCGCTCCCGCGGACGATGCTGGCGGCGAGCGGGCCGAGGACGACCCGGCCGGCGTGCAGGCCGAGAGCGGCGCGACGGACGCCCCGGCCGCGGGTGCTCCCACGACCGACGACGTCGTCGTCGCCCTCGTGGAGGCCGCGCAGCGCACGGGCGCCTCGGCCGACGCGTCGACGGACGCCGGGCTCGCCCGGCTCCTCGCGTCCGTCGCCACGTCGGAGCACGTCTCGGCGCGGCGCCTCGCCGCGCTCACCGGGTCGACCGCTGCCGACGGGCTCGTGACGACGGCCGCGCCCGTCGAGGAGGCCCCGGCCGGGGTCGGTGCCGCCGACCTCGCGACGCTCGTCGAGTCCGAGGACGCCGCGGGGTACGCGTTCGAGGTGCGCGCGGCGCAGTCCGAGGGCGACGCGCGCACGGCGGCGGTCGCACGCGCGGCCGAGCACCGGGCGCGCGGCCAGGCGTGGGCCCTCGCGGCCGGGACGGACGGCACCACCCAGGACCCGCGCCGCGTCGCCTACGTGCTGCCGGACGACGCCGACCTCGCCGCCCTGGCGCGCCAGGTCGAGTCCGGCCTCGCGCAGACGTACGCGAGCCTCGTCGCCACCGCCGCGCCCACGTCCCGGGCCGAGCCGACGGCCCTCCTCGTCGACTCCTGGGCGAGCGCCGTCGCGTGGGGCGAGGCGCCCGTCGCCTTCCCCGGCCTCCCGGAGCAGGCCGCGGGCTGAGCGGAGCCTGTCCGCGCCCCACCGTCGGACGGGCACCACCCGGCTGCCGTCCCGGGGCCGGCACGCGACCCGTGCCGGACCGTCGCTCCCCCGGCCGCTCCCCTGGGACGACGGAGGCGCCCCCGGCCCGTGAAACCAGGCCGGGGGCGCCTCCGGCGCTGCGACGTGTCAGCCGAGGAGCTCGGCCACCTGCGCCGTAACGTGCTCGACGGCGTCCGCGACGGGCACCTGCACGGCCTCGCCCACGCGCGGGCGGACCTCGACGACGCCGTCGGCCAGGCCACGGCCCACGACGAGCAGCAGCGGCACGCCGAGGAGCTCGGCGTCCTTGAACTTCACGCCGGGCGAGACCTTGGGGCGGTCGTCGTAGACGACCTCGACGCCCCGGGCGGCGAGCTCGGTCGCGAGGCGCTCGGCCTCGTCGAACACGCTCGCGTCCTTGCCCGTCGCGACGACGTGCACGTGCGCGGGGGCGACGTGCGCCGGCCACGCGAGCCCGGCGTCGTCGTGGTTGGCCTCCGCGAGCGCCGCGAGCACGCGCGTCACGCCGATGCCGTACGACCCCATGGTCACGACGACCTGCTTGCCGTTCTCGTCGAGCACGGTGAGCCCGAGCGCCTGGGCGTACTTGCGGCCGAGCGCGAAGATGTGGCCGATCTCGATGCCGCGCGCGAGCTCGAGGGGGCCGGACCCGTCGGGCGCGAGGTCGCCCGCGCGCACCTCGGCGGCCTCGACCGTGCCGTCGGCGGCGAAGTCCCGCTCGGCGACGAGGTCGAACACGTGCCGCCCCGGCGCGTTCGCGCCCGTGATCCAGCGCGTGCCGGCGACGACGCGCGGGTCGAGCAGGTAGCGCACGGAGTGCCGCTCGGGCACCTCGCCCTCGGCGACGTCCGTCGGCACGTCACGGCGGACGTTCGGGCCGAGCGCCTGCGGGCCGATGTAGCCCTTGACGAGCTCGGGGTGCGCGGCGAAGTCCGCGTCCGTCGCCGGCTCGACCTCGGCCGGCTCGAACGCCGCGCCGACGCGCTTGAGGTCGACCTCGCGGTCGCCGGGCAGCCCGACGACGACGACCTCGCGACGGCCGTCGGGGTGCGTGACGGCGAGCACGACGTTCTTCAGCGTGTCCGCCGCCGTCCACGCGCGGTCGGGGCGCGGGAAGCGGGCGTTGGAGAGGGCGACGAGGGAGTCGATCGTCGGGGTGTCCGGGGTGTCCTCGACGTGCGCCGCGGGTGCGTCGGCGTAGTCGACGTCCGCGGGGACGGGCGTGACGACCGCCTCGACGTTCGCCGCGTACCCGCCGGGCGAGCGCACGAACGTGTCCTCGCCGATCGGCGTGGGGGTGAGGAACTCCTCCGAGCGCGAGCCGCCCATGGCGCCCGACGTCGCGGCGACGATGACGTACTCGAGCCCGAGCCGGTCGAAGATGCGCCGGTACGCCGCACGCTGCGCCTCGTACGAGCGCTCGAGACCCTCGTCCGTGGTGTCGAACGAGTAGGCGTCCTTCATGACGAACTCGCGGCCGCGGATGAGGCCCGCTCGCGGGCGCGCCTCGTCGCGGTACTTGGTCTGGATCTGGTAGATCGTCAGCGGCAGGTCCTTGTACGACGAGTACAGGTCCTTGACGAGGAGCGTGAACATCTCCTCGTGCGTCGGCGCGAGGAGGTAGTCCCCCTCCTTGCGGTCCTTGAGCCGGAAGATGTTCGGCCCGTACTCCGACCAGCGGCCCGTCGCCTCGTACGGCTCCTTGGGCAGCAGCGCCGGGAAGTGCACCTCCTGCGCGCCCGCCGCGGCCATCTCCTCGCGGACCACGTCCTCGACCTTGCGCAGCACGCGCAGCCCGAGCGGGAGCCAGGTGTAGATGCCGGGGGCGGCACGACGGATGTAGCCCGCTCGCACGAGGAGCTTGTGGCTCGCGACCTCGGCGTCGGCCGGGTCCTCGCGCAGCGTCCGGACGAACAGGGTGGACAGGCGCAGGAGGTCGGCGCCCCGGACGCGGGTGGAGGCCGCGGCGGGCGCGCCGGACGTGACGGAAGACATGCGCCCCACCCTACCGGCGGGGAGGATGTCCCCATGCCCGAGCTGCCCGAGGTCGAGGCCCTGGTCCGGTTCCTCGACGACCGCGCGACCGGCCGCACCGTCGTCGCCGCCGACGTCGCGCAGATCGCCGCGCTCAAGACGTTCGACCCGCCCGTCGGCGCGCTCGTCGGGCGCGTCGTGACGGGTGCCCGGCGGCACGGCAAGTGGCTCGACCTGGTCCTCGCGCAGCCCACGGGCGGCCGGCCCGCGCCCGGGCCCGACGACGAGGTCCACCTCGTCTTCCACCTCGCCCGGGCCGGGTGGCTGCGGTGGTCGGAGAAGGCGCCGACGACGCCCGTGCGGCCCCGGCTCGGCGGCAGCGGCGGCGGGAAGGCCGCGGTGCTCGCGCTGCGCGTGCGGTTCGACGACGGCTCGGGGTTCGACCTCACCGAGGCCGGGACGCGCAAGCGGCTCGCGGTGCACGTCGTCCGGCATCCCGAGGAGGTCCGTGCGGTCGAGACGCTCGGGATCGAGCCGTTCGACCCGGGCTTCACCCCCGAGGCCCTCGGTGCGCTCATGGCCGCGCGCAACCAGCAGGTCAAGGGGCTGCTGCGCGACCAGTCGTCGATCGCCGGGATCGGCAACGCCTACTCCGACGACATCCTCCACGCTGCCCGCACGAGCCCGTTCAAGCTCACGCGCTCGTTCACGCCGGACGAGGTCGCCCGGGTGCACGCCGCCGTGGGCGAGGTCCTCGCCGAGGCCGTCGCGGCGTCGTCGGGCAAGCCGGCCGCCGAGCTCAAGGACGCCAAGCGCGCGGGGATGCGCGTGCACGGGCGCACCGGGCTGCCGTGTCCCGTGTGCGGGGACACCGTGCGCGAGGTGAGCTTCGCCGACCGGAGCCTGCAGTACTGCGCGACGTGCCAGACGGGCGGTCAGGTGCTCGCCGACCGCCGCATGTCGCGGCTGCTCAAGTAGGGCCGTGCCCGCGGGTCGTCAGAAGAGGACGGTGGCGTACGTGCCGACCTGCTCGAACCCGACGCGACGGTACGTCGCGAGGGCGCGCGCGTTGTAGTCGTTGACGTACAGCGACACGACCGGCGGGGCGACGCGGCGGGCGGCCTCGGCCGGGGTGCCCTGGCGCGCGAGGCGCACGACGGCGGCCATCCCCGGCGCGGCGAGGCCCCGCCCGCGGTACCGCGGGTCGACCCACACGCCCTGGACCTGCGCGACGAGCGGCGTGACCGCCCCGAGCTCCGCCTTGAAGACGACGTGCGGCGCGCCGTCGCTCGCCGCGAGCCGGACGAACGACCGTCCCGCGAGCACGAGCGACCGCACCCGCTCCTCGTAGGCGCGCCCACCGCCTTCGACCGGCGAGTAACCCACCTCCTCGGTGAACATGCGCACGCAGGCGGGCAGGACGACGGGCACCTCCGCCGGGACGGAGCGGCGCACGCCCGGGTCCGGCTCGACGTCGGGCTCGCGGTCGATCGCGAGCGACGGCTGGTTCGCCCGGATCTCGCGCGGCGACGGCCAGTGGGGCGCGAGCAGCTCCCACAGCGCCAGGACCGCGTCGCGCTCGCCCACGACCGACGACGACCGCCGCCCCGCGTGCCGCGCGAGCACCGCGAACGCCGCGACCGCCTCCCGCGCACGCGACGGGTCGAGCGACACGGGCACCACCGGCACGAGGTTCGCCCCCGCCCAGCACACCGCCTCGAGCGGCCCGACGGCCGGGAACCCCCACGCCTGACCGCCCGCCGCGTGCAGGCTCGCGTGCTGGGCGACCGCGAGCCGCGCCGCCGCGAGCGTCGACGCGACCGGGTCGCCCGCGCAGACCGCGAGCGCCTCCGGGACGTCCGCGTCGACCAGGACGCGCGCCCGGGCGTGCTCACCGTCACCGGCCTCCCCGCGCGACCGCGGCCTCAGGGACGGGACGGACGGACGCCAGCGGGCCACCGGACCGTCAGCCGACCGTGACGACCGGCGGGCCGGCCTGCGCGTCGTTCTCCGGCGTCATGGTCTCCGCGATGCGCAGCGCCTCCTCGATGAGCGTCTCGACGATGAGCGACTCGGGCACCGTCTTGACGACCTCGCCCTTGACGAAGATCTGGCCCTTGCCGTTGCCCGACGCGACGCCGAGGTCCGCCTCGCGCGCCTCGCCCGGACCGTTGACGACGCAGCCCATCACCGCGACGCGCAGCGGCACCTCCATGCCCTCGAGCCCGGCCGTGACCTTCTCCGCGAGCGTGTACACGTCCACCTGGGCGCGACCGCACGAGGGGCAGGACACGATCTCGAGCTTGCGCGGGCGCAGGTTGAGCGCCTGGAGGATCTGGTTGCCGACCTTGACCTCCTCGACCGGAGGCGCCGACAACGAGACGCGGATCGTGTCGCCGATGCCCTTGCTCAGCAGCGCGCCGAACGCCGTGGCCGACTTGATCGTGCCCTGGAACGCCGGGCCGGCCTCGGTCACGCCGAGGTGCAGCGGCCAGTCCCCCGCCTCCGCGAGCAGCTCGTACGCCCGCACCATGACGACGGGGTCGTTGTGCTTCACGGAGATCTTGAAGTCGTGGAAGCCGTGCTCCTCGAACAGCGACGCCTCCCACACGGCCGACTCGACCAGCGCCTCGGGCGTCGCCTTGCCGTACTTGGCGAGCAGGCGCGGGTCCAGCGAGCCCGCGTTGACGCCGATGCGCAGCGACACGCCCGCGCCCGACGCCGCCTTCGCGATCTCCTTGACCTGGTCGTCGAACTTGCGGATGTTCCCCGGGTTCACGCGCACCGCGGCGCAGCCCGCGTCGATCGCGGCGAACACGTACTTGGGCTGGAAGTGGATGTCCGCGATCACGGGGATCTGCGATTTCTTCGCGATCGCCGGCAGCGCGAGCGCGTCGTCCGCGCTCGGCACCGCGACGCGCACGATGTCGCAGCCCGACGCCGTGAGCTCCGCGATCTGCTGGAGCGTCGCGTTGATGTCCGTCGTCGGCGTCGTCGTCATCGACTGGACGCTGATCGGGGCGTCGCCGCCGACGTCCACCTTGCCGACCTTGATCTTGCGGCTCGTGCGTCGCGGCGCGAGGACCGGCGGCGGGGCGGCAGGCATTCCGAGACTGATGGGTACGCTCACGCCCCTAGTATCCCCCGCCCGCCGTCCCACGCCGCACGTCGGACCTGTCCGGGTCGTCACCTTCCCGCTCGGTCCAGCACATCTTCGCGCCCCCTCCACGCAGACCTGCCTGACGGGCGGCGCGGCGGGCTACGTGAGCCGGACGGGGTCGATGATGTCGGCGAGGATGAGGAGGGCGCCGACGCCGACGAGGACGACGAACATGACGTACGCGACGGGCATCATGCGGGCGAGGTCCGCGGGGCCGGGGCGCGGGAGGCCGCGGACCCGTGCGACCGTGCGCTTGGCACCCTCGTAGAGGGCGTTGACGACGTGCCCGCCGTCGAGCGGCAGCAGCGGGATGAGGTTGAAGACGAACAGGGCCACGTTGAGCGCGGCGAGCAGCATGAGCATCGTCACGACGCGGTCGAGGACCGGGCTCTCGGCACCTGCCACGTCGACGGCGACACGGCCGACGCCGACGACGCTCATCACCGAGTCCTGGCCCCGCGGCGCGTCGGTGAACGCGGCCTGGGCGGCCTCGTAGACCTTGACGGGCAGGGTGACGATGATCCCCGCCGTGCCGCTCACCTGCTGCCACGTGGCCTCGGCGGCCACGCCGATCCCCGTGGGCTGCCGCTCCACCGTCGGGGTGAAGCCGACGAAGCCGGCCGGCTCGGTCACCGGGTCGCCGGAGTCGTCCACGACGGGCGTCCCGTCCTCGGCGACGACCTGGCGCTCGACGTCGACCGGCGTGATGGTGAGGTCGACCTGCTCGCCGTCGCGCTCGACGACGACGGGCGTCGCCTGGCCGGCCGAGCCGCGGATCATGCCGGAGAGCTGGTCCCAGGAGGTGACCTCCTCGCCGTCGAACGACACGACCGTGTCGCCCGGCTCCAGCCCCGCGGCGGCCGCGGGCGACGGGTCGGCGGTGGCGGCGCAGTCCTCCTGCTCGGTCGCGACGACCGACGGGACGCACGCGGACACGGAGCCCACCGTCGTCGTGACGGCGGGCAGGCCGATGCCGACGCACACGATCGCCATGAGCACGAACGCGATGAGGAGGTTCATGAAGGGGCCGCCGAGCATGACGACGACCTTCTTGGGCGCGGAGAGGTTGTAGAAGGCCCGGTGCTCCTCGCCGGGACGGATCTCCTCGGTGCTCGCGTCGCGGGCGTCGGCGACGACCTGCGAGAAGAAGCCGCTCCCACGCGGCCGCGCACCGGCGGGCGCGGGCGGGTACATGCCGACGAGGCGGACGTAGCCGCCGAGCGGGATCGCCTTGAACCCGTACTCGGTCTCGCCCTTCGTGCGCGACCACAGGGTCGGGCCGAACCCGACCATGTACTGGCTCACCCGGACGCCGAACTTCTTCGCGGGCACCATGTGCCCGACCTCGTGCAGCGCGATCGAGACGACGATCCCGACCACGATCACGAGGATGCCGATCAGCGTCGCCATCTGTCCCTCTGCTCCTTCTCGGTCCGGGCGCTCGACGCACCCGAGCGGTTGCTCGTCACCGGCGGTCCAGGATCTCGCGCGCGCGGGCGCGCGCCCAGGCCTCGGCCCCTGCCACGTCGTCCAACGTCACGGCGTCCGCGGGGGTTCCGTCGTGCGCCGCGAGCACGCGCTCGACCGTCGCCACGATGTCACCGAAACCTGCGCGTCCGCTGAGGAAGGCCGCGACAGCCTCCTCGTTGGCCGCGTTGTACACGGCCGGGTGGGTCGCGCTCGCCGCGACGGCGGCGCGCGCGAGGCTCACCGCGGGGAACGCGGCGTCGTCGAGCGGCTCGAACGTCCACGACGTCGCGGTCGTCCAGTCGCACGGCGGCGTCACGGGGTCGAGCCGCTCCGGCCACGACAGCCCGAGCGCGATGGGCAGCCGCATGTCCGGGGGCGACGCCTGGGCGATCGTCGAGCCGTCGACGAACTCGACCATCGAGTGCACCACGGACTGCGGGTGCACGACGACCGTGATGTCGTCAGCCGGGACGTCGAACAGCAGGTGCGCCTCGATGAGCTCGAGCCCCTTGTTCATGAGGCTCGCGGAGTTCACCGTGACGACCGGGCCCATCGCCCAGGTGGGGTGCGCGAGCGCCTGCTCGACCGTCGCGGCCTTGACCGCGTCGGCCTCCCAGCCGCGGAAGGGACCGCCCGACGCGGTGAGGATCAGGCGACGCACCTCGGCGCGCGACCCGGAGCGCAGGCACTGCGCGATCGCCGAGTGCTCGGAGTCGACGGGCACGATCTGATCGGGGCGCTGCTGAGCAGCGCGCACGAGCGCACCCCCGGCGACGAGCGACTCCTTGTTCGCGAGCGCGAGCGTGGACCCCGCGCGCAGCGCGGCGAGCGTCGGTCCGAGGCCGACCGAACCCGTGACGCCGTTGAGGACGACGTCGCTCCCCCGGCCGGCGAGCTCGGCCGCGGCGTCGGGGCCCGCGAGCACCTCGGGGACGTCCCCCCGACGAGCGAACGTCCCCGCCAGCGCCTCGCTCAGCGCGGCCGCGCGGGACGCGTCCGCGACGCCGACCGCGCGCACGCGCAGCGCGGCGGCCTGGCGCGCGAGCAGCTCCACGTCGTTGCCGCCCGCCGAGAGCGCGTCGACGCGGAACCGGTCCGGGTGGGCCTGGACGACGTCGATCGCCTGCGTGCCGATCGACCCGGTCGAGCCCAGGATCGTCACGGTGCGGGGGGCAGGAGCGGGTCCGTCGAGCATGGGACCCATCCTCCCAGGCCGCGCGCCGTGCGTGGGCACGGCGTGTCGCCGCCCGGTCAGCGCGGCGCCGTCCACTCGAGCGTGTACCGGAAGAAGAGCCGACGGCGCACGCGCGCCCCGGGCAGGCACGCCCGGGCCCTGCTCGCGATCTCGCCGAACGTGTGCCGCGGGTCGCGGACGGGCATGCCCGGCGCGTCGGGCCCGGCCTCGCCGGGCCGCGCACGTCGCGGGTGCTTGACCATGCCCACGAGCGGGTTGAGGAGCGCGGACGCGACGTCGACCGCGAGGTCGCGCGCCGACCCCACGCGCGCGAGGCCGACGACGAGCAGGCGCCCGCCCGGTGCGAGGAGGCTCCGGGCGTGCCGGAGCGCCGCGTCGAGGTCCAGGTGGTGGAGAACCGCGACCATCGTCACCGCGTCGTAGCCGTCAGGTCGAGGTGCGTTCCGGCCCGCCGGACGACCTGGTCGACCGGACCCCTCGGGCGAGCGGACGTCGTCGGGCGAGCGGACGTCGTCGAACCCGAGCCGCCGCACGGTCACCGCAGGATCCGCGGCGTGGCGCGCGAGCGCCTGGCCGACCATGCCCGAGTCGGTGTCGATCCCGTGCACCTCCGCGACGCGCCCGCGCAGCCTCGTGAGCAGCACGCCGGACCCGCAGCCGACGTCGAGCACGACCTGGGCGCCGCGCGGGACCCGACGCACGACCCAGCCGTGGAGGTGCTCGTTGTGGCTCCACGGGTGCCGGGCGTTGACCGCCTCCAGCCACGACGCCGCACCCCGCACCAGCGGGCTCGACGACGTCCGGGGGTCGAGGCTCACGCGCGTCGTGAAGTCCGGGACGCCGTCACTCGACGCCGAGCAGGACCTCGATGGCACGGGCGAAGAACGCGTCGACCGGGCCCTCCGCGTAGCCGTCGCGCCCGCGCGCGCGGCCGAAGGTCGCGGAGCGGATCTCCGCCGCGGTGATCGGCACCTGACGGTCGAAGTAGGCGACGAGGCGGTCGCACAGGTCGTCCACGTCGTCGACGTCGTACCCGGGCTTGCCGCGCTCCGCCAGCGCGAACTTCTCGCCGTCCGGTCGACCCAGGCGGCCGTAGAGCGACCGGGCGCGCTCCGCGAGCGCGTTCATCCAGGCCTGCTGGCCGTGCGCCGCGACGTACTCCGCGCGCTGGCGCGCGATGAAGGCGCCCTCGAGGCGGTCCAGCGCGGCGTCGACCTCGTGCGTGTCGTACCCACCACGGACCAGGTCGAAGACCGAGGCCTGGATCTCGGTGCTGGTCAGCCGCTCCTGCACCCGGCCCTCGTACACGTCGCGGGCGTGCTCGAAGAAGTCGTCGACCTCCTCGGGGTCGTACCCGTTCCGGGTCTTGCCGACCGTGGTGAACAGCGAACTCACTCGTCCTCCTCTGCAGCGAGCTGCCCGCAGGCACCGTCGATGTCGCTGCCGCGGGTGTCACGGATCGTCGTCGGGATCCCGTGCCCGCGCAATCGTGCCACGAACTCCGCCTCGACGGCAGGGTCGCTGGCCGTCCAGATCGAGCCGGGCGTCGGGTTGAGCGGGATCGGGTTGACGTGCACCCAGCCGCGGCCGCGTGCGTTGAGCTTCTCGCCCAGCAGGTCGGCGCGCCACGCGTGGTCGTTCATGTCCTTGATGAGCGCGTACTCGATGCTCACGCGCCGGCCGGTGACCTCGAAGTAGTGCCGCGCCGCGTCGAGCGTCTCGTCGACGCTCCACCGCGTGTTGATCGGCACGAGCTCGCTGCGCAGGTCGTCGTCGGGGGCGTGCAGCGACAGCGCGAGCGTCACCGGGATCCCCTCGTCGGCGAGCTTGCGCATCGCCGGGACGAGGCCGACCGTCGACACCGTGATGTTGCGGGCCGACATGCCGAGCCCGTCAGGTGCCTGCGCCACGAGCCGGCGGACGGTGCCCATGACCGCCTTGTAGTTGGCCAGCGGCTCCCCCATGCCCATGAACACGAGGTTGTTGAGCCGGGTCGGGCCGCCGGGGATCTCCCCGTCGGCGAGCGACCGGGCCGCGGAGCGGACCTGCTCGACGATCTCCGCGACGGACAGGTTGCGCGTGAGGCCGAGCTGCCCCGTCGCGCAGAACGGGCACGCCATGCCGCAGCCCGCCTGGCTCGACACGCACAGCGTCGAGCGCTGCGGGTACCGCATGAGGACCGACTCGACCTTGGCGCCGTCGAAGAGGTGCCAGAGCGTCTTGACGGTCGTCCCGCCGTCGGCCTCCATCCGGCGCGCCGCGGTGAGCAGCGGCGGGAACAGCGCGTCCGTGAGCACGTCGCGCGTCGCCTTCGGCAGGTCCGTCATCGCCTCGGGGTCGCGCGTGAGGTGCGCGTAGTAGTGCGTCGCGAGCTGCTTGGCCCGGAACGGCTTCTCCCCCAGCTCGACGACGACGTCGCGCACCTCCTCGGGCGCGAGGTCGGCGAAGTGGCGCGGCGGCTTGCCGCGCCGCGGCGCGGTCATGACGAGCGGGAGCGGCTTCGACTCCGCGGAGGGGCGGACGGAACGGACGGTCATGAGGAGGTCCAAGCGTGGGGGGTCGTGCGGACGGTTCGCACCGCGGTGCGAGCGGGCTGTCGGACGGCTGTCAGACGGCCAGCGCGAGGAGCACGTACACGAACGGGGCGGTGAGGAGCATGGAGTCGAGCCGGTCCAGGATGCCTCCGTGACCGGGCAGCAGCGACCCCATGTCCTTCAATTCTAGGTCGCGCTTGATCATCGACTCGGCGAGGTCGCCGATCGTGGCCGTGAGCGGGGCGAGGACGCCCAGCGCGACGCCCACGAGCGGGCTCGCTCCGAGGCCCACCACGGCCCCGACCACGCCGATCGCCGTCGCGAGCACGAACGAGCCCGCGAGCCCCTCCCAGGACTTCTTGGGGCTCACGGAGGGAGCCAGCGGGTGGCGCCCGAACAGGACACCTGCGACGTACCCGCCCACGTCGTTCGCGACGGCGAGCAGGATGAAGATCAGGACCCGGATGCGCCCGTCAGGGGCGGCGAGCATGAGCATGACGAAGCCCGCCATGAACGGCAGGTAGGCCGCCGCGAACGTCGCCGCCGCGGCGTCGCGCACCGCCGCGGTCCCGGACCCGTCGATGACCCGCCACACGACCGCGCCCGCGACCGTGAGCATGAAGGAGACGAGCAGCGCCTCGGGACCCGAGTAGTACGAGGACACGAGGATGCCCACCGTGCCCACGAGGAGCGGGAGGAGCGGGAGGTGCAGCTCGCGGCGCTTGAACGCCTGGGCGAGCTCCCACAGCGCGGCGCCCACCGCGACGGTCGCGAGCAGCACGAAGAACTCGGGCCGGAAGGCGAGGCTCGCCGCGACGAGCGCGAGCAGGCCGAGGCCCACCGCGATCGCCGCGGGGAGGTTGCGGCCCGCCTTGGGGGCGCGCGCCGCAGAGGTGCTGTCGCCGGCGGCCGTCGAGGAGGTGTCGGTCATCGGTGCGTGGCGGAGCTCGCCGGACGAGGTGCTCAGACCTCGAGCAGCTCGCTCTCCTTGCCCGCGAGGAGAGCGTCGACCTGGTCCACGTGCGCCTTGGTGAGGGCCTCGAGCTCCTTCTCGGCGCGCCCGACCTCGTCCTCGCCGGCCTCGCCGTCACGCGCGATGCGGTCCAGCTCCTCCTTGGCACGACGACGCACGTTGCGGATCGAGACGCGCGAGTCCTCGGCCTTCGACTTCGCGAGCTTCACGAAGTCACGGCGGCGCTCCTCCGTGAGGGCGGGCAGCACGACGCGGACGACGTTGCCGTCGTTCGAGGGGTTCACGCCGAGGTCGGAGTCGCGCAGCGACTTCTCGACCGCGGTGATCGAGCTCTTGTCGAACGGGGAGACGAGGATCGTGCGCGCCTCGGTCACCGTGAACGACGCGAGCTGCTGCAGCGGCGTCGGCGCACCGTAGTAGTCGACCGTGATCTTGTTGAACATCGCGGCGTTCGCACGGCCCGTGCGGATCGCGGCGAAGTCCTCCTTGGCCACCTCGACGGCCTTGTCCATCTTCTCCTCGGCCTCGAGGAGGGTCTCGTCGATCACCAGTGCTCCTTCGTCGTTCGTCGGTGGGGTCGTACGTGTCCGGCACGAGCCGTCGTGAACCGCCGGTGTGACGGCGCCGGCGTCAGTCGGTCGTGACCAGTGTGCCAATATTCTCGCCGACCAGGGCACGCGTGACGTTCCCCGGCTCGCTCATGCCGAACACGCGCATCCGCACGTCGTTGTCCCGGCACAGGCTCAGCGCCGTCGCGTCCATGACCCCGAGGTCGTTGACGAGCGCGTCGGTGTACGTGAGGTGGTCGAGCTTCGTCGCCGACGGGTCCTTGCGCGGGTCCGCCGTGTAGACGCCGTCCACGCCGTTCTTGCCCATGAGGACCTCCTGGCAGTGCGTCTCCAGGGCGCGCTGCACGGAGACCGTGTCGGTGGAGAAGTACGGCATGCCCGCGCCGGCGCCGAAGATGACGACGCGGCCCTTCTCGAGATGGCGGATCGCCCGCAGCGGGATGTACGGCTCGGCGACCTGACCCATGGTGATGGCGGTCTGCACGCGCGTCTTCACCCCCGCCTGCTCGAGGAAGTCCTGGAGCGCGAGGCAGTTCATGACGGTCCCGAGCATGCCCATGTAGTCGGCGCGCGCACGGTCGAGCCCGCGCTGCGAGAGCTCGGCGCCGCGGAAGAAGTTCCCCCCGCCGACGACGATGGCGACCTGCACGCCCTGGGCGACCGCGTCCGCGATCTCCTGGGCGACACGCTGGACGACGTCGGGCGCCAGACCGATCTGCCCGCCGCCGAACGTCTCGCCCGACAGCTTGAGGAGCACCCGCCGGTGCTCGGTCCCCTCGCGGGGCGTGGTCTGCTCGCCTGCCGTCACTGTCGACACCTGTCCTTCGTCCTGGCCCGGTGGGGCGGGGTGTTCCTGCTCCGCCGTCGTCCCACCCGATGGTGCGGCACGACGCCGGTCGTCGCGCGCCCGGAGCCGGGTGCGCGGTCGGCCCGGTCCCGTCGCCTCGGGGGCGACGGGACCGGGCCGACGGGGGCGTCAGGCGCCGACGCGGTACCGCACGAACTCGGTGACGGTGCCACCGGCCTCGGAGACGACCTGGCCGACCGTCTTCTTCGGGTCCTTCGCGAGCGGCTGGTCGACGAGGACGACGTCCTTGAAGAAGCCGTTCAGGCGACCCTCGATGATCTTCGGCAGAGCGGCCTCGGGCTTGCCCTCGTTGCGCGAGGTCTCCTCGGCGATGCGGCGCTCGTTCTCGACCGTGTCGGCCGGGACCTCGTCGCGCGACAGGTACGTCGGGGACATCGCGGCGACGTGCTGCGCGACGTCCTTCGCCACGGCCTCGCCCGCGGCGTCCGTGGCGACGACGACGCCGATCGACGGCGGCAGGTCGCGCGCGGTGCGGTGCAGGTACGCGGTGACGCGCTCGCCGGCGACGCGGGTCACGCGGCGCAGGACGATCTTCTCGCCGAGCGTCGCGGCCTGGTTGTCGATGACCTGCTGGACGGTCTCGCCGTCGGCGTCCGCGGCGAGCGCCGCGTCGGCGTCGCGCGCGCCGGCCTCGGCCACTGCCTTGAGGACGCGGTCCGCGAGGGAGATGAACGTGTCGTTCTTCGCGACGAAGTCCGTCTCGGAGTTGAGCTCGATGAGCGTCGCGACCTGGCCACCCTCGGTGTCGCGGATGTCGACGGCGATGAGGCCCTCGGAGGTCGAGCGGCCCTCGCGCTTCGCGACGCCCTTCAGACCCTTGACGCGGATGATCTCGAGCGCCTTCTCCGCGTCGCCGTCCGCCTCGTCCAGAGCCTTCTTGACGTCGAGCATGCCGGCGCCGGTGCGCTCGCGCAGCGCCTTGATGTCAGCGGCGGTGTAGTTCGCCATGGTGGTTCCTCACTCGTGGTTCGTCACGGGTTCTTCGTCACGGGTACGTGCTGGTGGCACCGTGCCGGTGCGCGGTGCGCCGGTGGGACGGGACGGGGTGCGCGGCGGTCGCCCGCCGCGCACCCCGGGACGTCACTTGGTCTCGTCGGCCTCGGCGTCGGCGACCACGGCCTCCGCGTCGGCGACGACGGCGACCTCGGCAGCGGCCTCGGCCACGACCTCGGCGGCGGCGTCGCCCGGCTCCTCGGCGGCGACCTCGGCTGCAGCCTCGGCGACCTCCTCGGCCGCGGCCGCCTCGACGTTCGCCTCGGCGGCGGTCTCGTCAGCCTCGAGCTGCTTCTCGGCACCGGCGAGGAGCTCGCGCTCCCACTCGGCCAGCGGCTCGGCCTCGGCGCCCGCCTCGGCCTCGGCGCCCGAGCGGCCGGAGTGGCGCTGGAGCAGACCCTCGGCGACGGCGTCCGCGATGACCCGCGTGAGCAGCGTCACGGAGCGGATCGCGTCGTCGTTGCCCGGGATCTTGTAGTCCACGACGTCGGGGTCGCAGTTGGTGTCCAGGATCGCGACGATCGGGATGTGGAGCTTGCGCGCCTCGTCGACCGCGAGGTGCTCCTTGTTCGTGTCGACGATCCACACGGCGGAGGGGACCTTCGCCATGTCGCGGATGCCGCCGAGCGTGCGGGCGAGCTTGTCCTTCTCGCGACGCAGGACGAGGAGCTCCTTCTTGGTGAGCGACGAGCCGGCGACGTCGTCGAAGTCGATCTCCTCGAGCTCCTTGAGGCGCTGGAGACGCTTGTGCACCGTGGTGAAGTTGGTGAGCATGCCGCCGAGCCAGCGGTGGTTCACGTAGGGCATCCCGACGCGCGCGGCCTGCTCGGCCACGGGCTCCTGGGCCTGCTTCTTGGTGCCGACGAAGAGGATGGAGCCGCCGTGCGCGACGGTCTCCTTGACGAACTCGTAGGCGCGGTCGATGTACGACAGCGACTGCTGGAGGTCGACGATGTAGATGCCGTTGCGCTCCGTGAAGATGAAACGCTTCATCTTCGGGTTCCAACGGCGGGTCTGGTGCCCGAAGTGGACACCGCTCTCGAGGAGCTGGCGCATGGTCACGACGGCCATGACACGTCCTTTCGCCGTGCGGCCCGGGATCCACCCGGTGCGCGCACGCTTCTGGCGGCCCCTCCCGTGGGACGGACCGCGGTGCGGTTGTCGGTGACGACCCTGGTGGTCGCACCCCTGGCGTCACCCGTGCCGACGCCTGCGACGCACCGTTCGAGCAGTGCGAGCAGGACCGACGTCGGACGCGGCCCCGCCCGTCCGGCGGAGCCGGGAAGATGGGCGAGGACGTGACGCGCGAAGTCGACCGGCTCCGTCCTCGGCCGAGATGAGCACCTCGGGCCGGGCACGGCGAACGCGCCGGTCGCAGCGGCAAGTCTACCCGACGGCAGGGCCGACCACAGCCGCCGGTCCCCGGTGCGGCCGAGACCCGTCGTCCACAGGCCACCGACTCCCGCCGCCCGGCCGCGGACCGCGTCGGGCACCCTGGCGCGATGGCTCTCGACCGTACTCCTGTGACCGCCCGGCGCCGTGCGGTCGCCCTCGCGCTGTCCGCGCTCCTGCTCGTCCTGGCCCCGGCGGCGACTGCCGCGCCGGGCGGGCGCCTGGTCGCCGCCTCGGCCGCGTCCCCCGGCTGGGTTCCGCCGCTCGACCGCGCGCCCGACGCGCTCGGCGTGCTCGCGCCGTTCGACCCGCCGCTGCACGACTGGCTGCCCGGCCACCGGGGCGTCGACCTCGCCGCGGGCACCGGGGAGAACGTCCTGGCCCCGGCACCGGGGGTCGTCACGTTCGCCGGACCCGTCGCGGGCCGCGACGTGGTGGTCGTCACGCACGACGACGGCCTGCGCACGTCGCTCGAGCCGGTCACCGCCGTGGCGCCGCGGGGGACGCGCGTCGCCGCGGGGAGCGTCGTCGGGACCGTGCAAGGACCCGCGGACGGCGGGGCGGTCGCGGGCCACTGCGCGGGCACCTGCGTGCACTGGGGCGAGCGGCGGGGCGAGCGGTACGTCGACCCGCTCGCGCTGCTCGGCGAGCGACCGCCGATCGTGCTCCTCCCGCTCGGGGAGCCGTGACCGGAGGACCCGCGCCCGGAGCCTCAGGCCCGCGGGAAGGCCTGCTCGAACGAGCTGCGCAGCCGCTCGGCCGTCACGTGGGTGTAGCGCTGCGTCGTCGCGAGCGAGGAGTGCCCCAGGATCTCCTGCACACTGCGCAGGTCGGAGCCGCCGGCGAGGAGGTGCGTCGCGGCGCTGTGCCGCAGGTCGTGCGGGGCGACGTCGTCGACCCCGGCCGCGAGCGCGAGCCGGTGCACGACGTCGCGCACCTGCCGCTGCCCCCACCGACCGCCCCGGTCCCCGACGAGGAGCGCCGCGCCCGACCGCTCCGTCACGAGCGCCGGCCGCCCCGAGTCCAGCCAGCGCGTCACTGCTCGTGCCGCCGGGACGCCGAACGGCACGACGCGCTCCTTGTCCCCCTTGCCGAGCACCCGGACGACCCGCTGCGACAGGTCGACGTCGTCCACGTCGATCCCCGCGAGCTCGCCCACGCGGATCCCGGCCCCGTACAGCAGCTCGGCGGCGGCCCACTCGCGCAACCGGGCAGGGTCGCCCGCGGCCGCCGCCTCCCGCGCGGCGTCGAGCAACCTGCCCGCCGCGTCGGCCGTGAGCACGGTCGGCAGGGTGCGCGGGACGCGCGGGCTCGCGAGCCGGGCCGCCGGGTCCGCAACCACGCGCCCGGTCCGCCGCGCCCAGTCGAAGAACGCCCGCGCGGCCGCACCCCGGCGCGCGAGCGTCGCCCGGGCGAGCCCGCGCTCGGACTGCTCGGTCAGCCACGCGCGCAGGGCCGCGAGGTCGACGTCCTCCGGCGACGACGCCCCGTTCCGCACGGCGTGGCCCAGGAGCGACTCGACGTCGCCCGTGTACGCGCGCACCGTGTGGGCGGACGAGCCCTGAGCGACCTCGAGATACGTCCCGAAGTCCGCGAGCGCCGCGTCGAGCGCGGGCGGCAGGGCGTCGGCCTGGCGCTCGTCGGGTGCGTCGGCGTCGTCGGGACGGGTCGAGCGGGTCACTCCCCCAGTCTCGCGCGCGGCACCGCACGGCCGCGGGAGGCGCTCCGCGTCTCTGCCCGGAGGCCGGGGCGACCCGTCCTCCGCGCCGACTCGCCGCCACCCCTGCTCCACGCGCCGCGCCGGCTCCTCGCGCGCTCCTCCGGGCTCCCTCCCCGGCGGGTCCTCGTCGTCTCCGCCCGGCGGGCCTCCTCACCCCGCGCGCACGCGCCGCCAGCCGCCCGGCACCCGCTCGGCCAGGCCCCGGATCTCGAGCCGACCGAGGGCACCGACGGCCTCCGGGACCGCGAGCCCCGCCGACCGGGCGACCGCGTCCGTCGGGGCACCCGACCGCAGCGGTAGCGCGTCCCACGCCCGGGTCTCGACGGCGTCGAGACCGTCGTACACGGCGTCGCGAGGCGCCCTGCGCGTCCCCGCGGCCGGGGCCGCCGGTGCCGCGTCCCGCGCCAGCGCTCCGGCCAGCTCCGCCACCTCGTCGGCGTCGGTCACGCACACGGCGGCGCCGTCGCGCAGGAGCCGGTGACAGCCGGTCGACGCCATCGACGTCACGGGTCCGGGGACGGCGCCGACCGGTCGCGAGAGCTCGGCGGCGCGGACCGCCGTGCTCAGCGACCCGGAGCGCCAGGCCGCCTCCACGACCACGGTCGCGCCCGCGAACGCCGCGATGAGCCGGTTGCGCAGCAGGAACCGGACCCGGCTGGGCACGGAGCCCGGCGGCACCTCCGACACCACCGCGCCCCCGGTTCCCACGACGGCCCGGAGGAGCTCCGTGTTGCCGACCGGGTAGAGCCGGTCCACCCCGCCCGCGAGGAACGCGACGGTCGGACCGCCCGAGACGAGCGCCGCACGGTGCGCCGCGGCGTCGATGCCGTACGCGCCGCCCGAGACGACCGTGAACCCGCGCGTCACGAGTCCCGACGCGATCTCGCCCGTCACGTGGCGCCCGTAGTCCGTGCAGGCGCGCGCCCCCACCACCGCGACGGACCGCGCGGCCAGCGCCGCCAGACTGTCCGACCCGCGGACCCACAGCGCGAGCGGACGGACCGCCCCGAGGTCGTCGAGGGCCGTCGGCCACCCCGGGTCGCCCGGGACGACGAGGGAGCCGTCGAGGCGGTCCAGCACGTGGAGCTCGCGGCGCGGGTCGAGCCCGTCGAGCCGCGGCGCCCACCGCGCGACAGCGCGCAGGAGCCGCGCGACGGGCCCGCTCCGCGGGTCGCGACCGCGCGCGCACGGATCGTCGGTCGGCGCCCCGGCGCCAGCCCCGGCGACCCCGAGCAGCCCGTTCAGCCTCTCCCGGTCTTCGCCGTCTCCCGCCGCGAGCCCGACGAGCTCGCGGCGGGCCCCGGCCGGGTCGTTCACCGCCTCGACGAGCCAGGCGAGCGCGGCCGAGGCCCCGAGCTGCTCGACGAGCGCGACCGCGACCTCGTCCCCCGGCTCGGCCAGACGCGACCACGCCGCCCGGGCGAGCCGGTCGTCAGTGACGTCGAACACCGGGCGCACGGGCGTCGACGGGCCCGCCCGGCGCTCAGCCACGGTAGCCCCGCGTCCGGAGCGCGAGCCCCGCGCCGACGTCGGCGCGCGTGGGTGCGGCGTGCCCGGCGAGGTCGGCGACCGTCCAGGCGAGGCGCAGCACGCGGTCCGCGCCGCGCAGGCTCAGCGTGCCGCGGTCGAGCGCGGTGTCGACGTCGTTCAGCAGGCCCGGGTCGGGCCCCAGCCGGTCGCGCAACCAGGTACCGGGCACCTCGGCGTTCGTCCGCCATGGCGTCCCCGCCAGGCGCGCGGACGCCGTCTCCCGGGCGGCGGCCACCCGTCGGGCGACCGCCGCGCTCGACTCCGGCCGCACGGTGCCCGCGCGCTCGACCCGGGTGACGGGGCGGACCTCGACCTGGACGTCGACCCGGTCCAGGAGCGGCCCGGACAGCCGGCCGAAGTAGCGACGCTGCGCGACGGGCGAGCACGTGCACTCGAGCCCCTTGCCGACGCCCTTGCCGCACGGGCACGGGTTCGCCGCGAGGACGAGCTGGAAGCGCGCGGGATAGCGTGCGGTCCCGCCGGCTCGGTGGATCACGAGCTCACCGTGCTCGAGCGGCTGGCGCAGGGTCTGCAGCACGCGCGCCCCGAACTCGGGGGCCTCGTCCAGGAAGAGGACCCCGCGATGGGCGCGCGACGCGGCACCCGGCCGCGGCAGGCCGCTGCCGCCCCCGACGATCGCCGCCGGCGTCGCCGTGTGGTGGGGATCCTCGTACGGCGGACGACGCACGAGCCCGGCTCCCGGGTCGAACACCCCGGCCACCGAGTGGACCGCCGTCACCTCGACGGCCTCGCCCTCGGTGAGGTCGGGCAGGATCCCGGGCAGGCGGGAGGCGAGCATCGTCTTGCCCGCTCCCGGCGCGCCGACGAGCAGCAGGTGATGCCCTCCCGCGGCAGCGACCTCGAGCGCGTGCCGGGCCTCCTCCTGCCCGACGACGTCGGCGAGGTCGCCCGGCCGCGGACGCTCTGCGGCGGCCCGGGGCACCACGACCGGCGACACGTCACCGCCCCCGTCGTCGAGCGACGCCCCGTGGAGCCGCGCGACGTCGGCGAGCGTCGTCGCCCCCACGACGCGCGCGCCGGGGACCAGGCGGGCCTCGTCGGCGTCGGCCGCGGGCACGACGACGTCGAGGAACCCGGCGGCGACGGCCGCGGCCACCGCGGGCAGGACGCCGCGCACGGGCTGGAGGCGGCCGTCGAGGCCGAGCTCGCCGAGGTGCACCACGTCCTCCACGGCGCGCACGGGGACGACCTGGGCGCCGGCGAGGAGCGCGACCGCGATCGCGAGGTCGAAGCCCGTGCCGGACTTGGGGAGCGCCGCCGGCGAGAGGTTGATCGTGACCTTGCGCTGGGGCCACGGGATGCCCGACGAGGTGACGGCCGCGCGCACGCGGTCCCGCGACTCGCTGAGCGCCGCGTCAGGGAGCCCGACGAGCACGAAGCCGGGCACCGAGGCCGCGAGGTGCGCCTGCACCTCGACGACGTGGCCCGACAGCCCGACGAGCGCGACGGCCCGGGTCGTCCCGAGGCCCATCAGGCGCTCACCCCGACGAGGTGCTCCACCTGCGCCGCGCCCGCACGGGCCACGAGCACCGCGACGACGTCGATGCGGACCGACCGCGCGCGCACGTCGTGCGTCGCGAGCCACTCCCCCGTGAGCCGGCGCAGACGGCCGAGCTTGGCGGGCGTCACGGCCTGGGCGGGGTGCCCGAAGCCGGTGCCGCGCCGCGTCTTCACCTCGACGGCGACCAGCACGTCGCCGTCCATGGCGACGACGTCGAGCTCGCCGCGCGTCCCGCGCCAGTTGCGGTCGAGCAGGGTCCAGCCCGCCTCGACCAGGTGGGCCGCGGCCACCCTCTCCCCGTACCGCCCGACGGCGTCCTTCGCTCCCATGGGATCACCTCCGCCGCCCACCGTGGGCGATGGGGGCGACGCGGCGCCAAGCGGCCCGCGCCGATCTGTGGAAGGGACCCTCAGATACGGGGCCTGTGGACGGCCAGGACCGTGGTCAGAGCTGGAGCTCCGCCTTCGCGAGCTCCTCGACGTTGACGTCCTTGAAGGTCACCACGCGGACCGACTTCACGAACCGCGCCGACCGGTACACGTCCCACACCCACGCGTCGGCGAGCCGCAGCTCGAAGTACACCTCGCCCGCGGCGGAACGCACCTGGAGGTCCACCTGGTTCGCCAGGTAGAAGCGACGTTCGGTCTCCACCACGTACGAGAACAGGCCCACCACGTCGCGGTACTCGCGGTACAGCGCGAGCTCCATCTCGGTCTCGTAGTTCTCGAGGTCTTCGGCGCTCACGCCACCATCATGGACCATCGAGCGCTCCGCGCCCGCCTCAGCTCGTGGGCAGGCCCGCGTCGGGGTCGAGCTCGAGGACGTCCACGGGCGCCCCGTACGCCGGGGCGTCGAGGCCCTCGTCGCCCCGCTCGGGCAGCCGCCAGGACCGGCGGTGCTGCGGCGTCGGGCCGTGCTCGCGCAGAGCCTCGACGTGCGCCGCCGCGCCGTAGCCCTTGTTCTGGTCCCACCCGAAGCCGGGGTACTGCCGCGCGAGGCTGGTCATGAGGCCGTCGCGCTCGGTCTTGGCGAGGACGCTCGCCGCGGCGACCGAGGCGCACTGGAGGTCGGCCTTGACCAGCGTGCGCACGCGCGGGTCGACGAGCTGCTCGTCGTCGTGCGGGTCGAGGTCGAACGCCTCGAAGAGGTCGACCGCGGAAGGGCGGCTGAGCCAGTCGTGCTTGCCGTCCAGGAGGACGGCGTCGACGTCGCCGACCGTGCGGCGCACCTGGGCGAGCGCCCGGCGGCCCGCGAGGCGCAGCGCACCGACGATCCCGTGCGCGTCGATCTCGGCAGGACCGGCGTGGCCCACGGCCCAGGCGACGCACCACGAGCGTGCGGGCGCCACGAGGGCCTCGCGGGCGGCCGCGGTGAGGAGCTTGGAGTCGGTGAGCCCGGGCGGGCACGGCTTCGTCGCGAGGTCGACGACGACGACGCCCACGGAGACCGGACCCGCGAGCGCGCCACGACCGACCTCGTCCATGCCGGCGACGAGCCGCGCGCCGTCGCGCAGCATCGCGCGCTCCTGGCGCAGGTCCGGACGGCGGCGCGCAGGAGCACGGCGCACGCGCGCAGGTGTCGTGTCCACCGGGGCGACTGGCGCATCGGCAGGCGCCGGGACGGCGGGAGGGGCGACCGCGTCGAGCGTCACGGCTCCACCGCGGGGACGTCGGCGAACACGTCGCCGGGGTTGCGCAGCAGACCGAGGTGGGAGAGCGGCCAGACCTTGACGAACGCCGTGCCCACGACGTTGCCCATCGGCACGAACCCGCCGCCGGGCTTGCCCGTGTTGTAGCGCGAGTCCGCCGAGTTCTGCCGGTTGTCGCCCATGACGAACAGCATGTCGGCGGGGACGGTCCGGTCGAACGGGTCCTGGCTGGGGATCGAGCCGGGCTTGATGTACGTCTCGTCGATCGACACCCCGTTGACGCTCACCCGACCCTCCGCGTCGCAGCACACCACGTGGTCGCCCGGCGTGCCGATCACCCGCTTGATGAGGTGCTCGCCGGTGTCCTGCGGCAGCAGACCGATGAACGTCAGCGCCGCACGCACCGCCTCCGACACCGGGCTCTCGGCCTGCGGCACGGGTGGCGGCAGCCACCCGCCCGGGTCCTTGAACACCACGATGTCGCCCCGGTGCACGTCGAACGCCCCGGGCACGAGCCGGGACACCATCACGCGGTCACCCTCGACCAGCGTGTTCTCCATCGACGCGCTCGGGATGAAGAACGCCTGCACCAGGAACGTCTTGATGAGCAGCGAGAGCACCAGCGCGCTGACCACGATGATCGCCGTCTCGCGCAGCAGCGACGACTTCCGCACCGGGCGCTCCCCGGACCCGCGGCCCGACCGGTGCGCACCCGGCTCCGCGAGGTGCTCCCCGTGCTGCGGGGTCTCCTCGTCGTCGCGAGGACCGAGCGCCGCGCGCTCGGTGCCGGCGTCGGGCTGCGGGCCGCGGGGCGGGGCGCTGTCGGTCACGCGTTCACAATGCCACCTTCTGCCGTCTTCCGAGAAACGGACCGGCCCTCGGACCGCGTGTCCTGGGGGACGACGACGGCGGCCGTCCCCCGGGGGGACGACCGCCGTCGTTCGAGCGGAGCGGCAGGAGCTGCCGACAGCCGATCAGCGAGCGGGCGCGGTGTCGCGCTTCTCCTTGATCTTCGCCTTCTTGCCGCGCAGCGCGCGCAGGTAGTACAGCTTGGCGCGACGCACGTCACCGCGCGTCACGACCTCGACCGACTCGATGGACGGCGAGTGCACGGGGAACGTGCGCTCGACACCCACGCCGAAGCTGATCTTGCGGACCGTGAACGTCTCACGGATCCCGCTGCCCTGACGGGCGATGACGACGCCCTGGAACGCCTGGACGCGGGAGCGGGTGCCCTCGACGACCTTGACGTTGACCTTGAGCGTGTCGCCGGGACGGAAGTCCGGGACGTCGCTGCGCAGCGATGCTGCGTCGACGCTGTCCAGCGTGTGCATGGTGCTTCTCCTCGTCCGCCACAGGTCGGACGCGTGCTCGTGGCCCGGGCGCGCCGGGCCGTCGTCGTCTGTCGGTGGGGTGTGCCGTGCTGCGCGCGGGCGGTCGACCACCTCGCGGTCGTCGACGCGTCGTGCCAGTCCGCCCGAAGATCCGGGCGCGGGCTCCCCTGTGGCAGAGGTTCCGGGGCGGCACACACCGATCGACCATTCTGCCACACCCCGAGGGTCGAGCGGCAGCCGGCCCGTGGCGGACCTGGCCCACGCGGCGGCGGTGGAGTCAGGTGGAGTCAGGACGCGTCGCGTCCGGAGAGGACGAGGCGGCCGTCGGCGACGGCCCACCCCGCCTCGGCGAGGACCTCCAGGTCGTGCCGGTCGAGCGTGTCGACGTCGAGCGCGTGCACCATGTCCGGGCGCCGTGCGGCGGTCCGGCGCAGGGCCTGGTCGCGACGCCAGCGGTGGATCCGCGCGTGGTGGCCCGAGAGCAGCACCTCCGGCACCTCGAGGTCGTCCCAGGCCGGCGGCTTCGTGTACACGGGGTACTCGAGCAGGCCCGCGGCGCCGTGCGACTCCTCGACCAGCGACTCGGGGTTGCCGACGACCCCCGGCAGCAGCCTCCCGACGGCCTCGACCATGACGAGCGCCGCGACCTCTCCCCCGTTGAGGACGTAGTCGCCGATCGACAGCTCGCTGACCCGCATCCCGGCCGCCCGGTAGTGCTCGGCGACGCGCGCGTCGATCCCCTCGTAGCGTCCGCAGGCGACGACGAGGTGCTCCTCGGTCGCGAGCGCCTCCGCCGTGCGCTGCGTGAAGGTCTCGCCCGACGGCGTCGGCACGACCAGGTGCACCGCGCTCGCCCCGGCCCCGTCCGCCGTCCCGGTCGAGAGGCCCGCCACGTCGTCGATCGCGCGGCCCCACACGTCGGGACGCATGACCATGCCTGCCCCGCCGCCGAAGGGCGTGTCGTCCACGGTGCGGTGCCGGTCCGTCGTCCAGTCCCGCAGGTCGTGGACGCGCAGGTCGAGGATCCCCGCGGCGCGCGCCTTGCCGACGAGCGACAGGTCGAGTGCGGCGAGGTAGTCGGGGAAGATCGTGACGACGTCGATACGCACGGTCAGGCCTCGCCGTCGCGCTGGTCGTCCTGCCCGCGCGCGACAGAGCCGGCCGCGTCGCCGCCGTCCGGGGTCGCCACCTCGAGCCGGTCCGCGTCCGACGCGAGCAGCCCGCCCGGCGGGTCGAGCACGACCCGCCCACCGGCCACGTCGACGACCGGGACGATCTGCCGGACGAACGGGACGAGCGTGCGGGCGCCGCCCGTCTCGCGCAGGACGAGGACGTCGTGCGCGGGCAGGTGCTCGAGTCCGTCGATGCGCCCGAGCACGCGGCCGTCCTCGTCCTCCGCGCGGAGGCCTGCGAGCTCGTGCGGGTACCAGGCGTCCTCCTCGTCGGACGCGTCGACCTCGACCACGAGCTCGACGCCGCGCAGGGCCTCCGCGGCAGTGCGGTCGCGAACGCCCTCGAACCCGACGAGCCAGCGCCCCTGGTGCACGCGCACGGTCCCCACGGTCAGCGGGCCGGCGGTCGCGGGGCGCGTCTCCAGGCGCGCGCCCACCCCGAGGCGCTCCTCGGGCTCGTCGGTGCGCAGGTCGAGCGCGACCTCGCCACGCAGTCCGTGCGCCTTGCCGACGCGCGCGACGGTCAGCTCCATGGTCGTCACTCCTCTGGTGATCCTGGTCCGGGCGGCGCCGGGTGGGCGTCCGATCGGTCTGTGGGTACAGGAAGGCCCGGCCTGCCGGTCGGCGGGCCGGGCCATGCCCGTGGCCCCTCGCGGGGCACGATGGTGCGGGCCTCAGCGGCGGTCGACGTCCACGACGTCGACGCGGACCGGCCCGTCGGTCGCGAGCGCGCCGATCACCGTGCGCAGGGCACGAGCGGTGCGCCCGCCACGACCGATCACGCGACCGAGGTCGTCCGGGTGCACCCGGACCTCGAGCAGGTCACCGCGACGCAGCGTCTTCGCGCTCACCCGGACGTCGTCCGGGTTGTCCACGATGCCGCGCACGAGGTGCTCGAGCGCGTCGGCGATCATCAGGCCTGCTCGTCGGCAGCGGCCTCGTCGGCCGCGTCGGCGGGCTCCTCGGCCGGAGCCTCGGTCTTCTTCTCCGCGGCCTTGGCCTTGACCTTCTCGGCGTCGGCGGCGGCAGCCTCGATCGCGGCGGTCGGGTCGACCTTCTCGCCCTTGACCTTGAGCGTGCCCTCGGCGCCGGGGAGGCCCTTGAACTTCTGCCAGTCGCCCGTGATCTTGAGGAGCGCGAGCACCTGCTCGGACGGCTGCGCGCCGACACCGAGCCAGTACTGGGCGCGGTCCGAGGTGATCTCGATGAACGAGGGCTCCTCGGTCGGGTGGTACTTGCCGATCTCCTCGATCACGCGACCGTCACGCTTGGTGCGCGAGTCCGCGACGACGACACGGTAGTACGGCGCACGGATCTTGCCGAGACGCTTCAGACGAATCTTGACGGCCACAGTGGTGGTCTCTCCTGGTTCTGGTTCGGGCGAACCCGGACCCGCCCCGTGGGGACAGGACGAGGAAGGGGTTCAGGACACGGCACGCGCCGGAGAGAGGGGCCGGGGCACGCCGAGTACCGGGACATTGTGCCAGACCGGACCCGCCGGGACCAACCCGCGCGCGACCGTTCAGCCGGCGTGCGGGGCGACGATCTCGCCGCGGAGCACCACCGCGGTCGGGGCGCGCAGGACTCCGACGTCCTGGCGCGGGTCCTGCGGGTACACGACGAAGTCCGCGGACGCGCCCTCGACGAGGGACGTGTACCCGAGGTACTCCCGGCCCTGCCAGCTCGCCGCCGCGACCACCGCCGCGTCGGGGATGCCGGCGGCCACGAGCTCGGCGCACTCGTCCGCGAGGCGGCCGTGCCCGATCGTCCCGCCCGCGTCCGTCCCGACGAGGATCTGGATGCCCGCCTCGTACAGCGCCCGCGCCTGCTCGTACCGGCGCTCGTGGAGCCGTCGCATGCGCGCTGCGAAGACCGGGTACTTCCCGTCGGCCTGCCGGGCGATGGCCTCGAACTGACCGACCTGCAGCAGGGTCGGCGTGACGGCGACCCCGCGCTCGGAGATCTCGTACATGAGGTCCGGGTCGATCCCCGTGCCGTGCTCGATCCCGTCCACGCCCGCGGCGAGCAGGGACGGGATCACCTCCTCGGAGAAGGCGTGCACGGTGACGCGCGCGGCCTCGGCGTGCGCCGCGGCGACGGCCTCGGCGAGCACCTCGTCGGGCCACAGCGGTCGCAGGTCGCCGTCGGCCCCGAGGTCGCGGTCGATCCAGTCGCCCACGATCTTCACCCAGCCGTCGCCCTGGCGCGCCTCGCGCCGCACGGCCTCGGGGAGCTGTGCGACGTCGTCGAGCTCGAGCCCGTAGCTGCGCAGGTAGCGCTTGGGGCGCGCGAGGTGGTGACCGGCCCGCACGAGGCGCGGCAGGTCGCGCCGGCCGTGCACCCACCGCGTGTCGAGCGGCGAGCCGGCGTCGCGCACGAGGAGGACGCCGCTGTCGCGGTCCGAGACGGCCTGGTCCTGCGCCGTCGCCGCGTCGACCGCGCCCTGAGCCCCCAGGCCGACGTGGCAGTGCACGTCGACGAGGCCGGGCAGGACCCAGCCCTCCAGCTCGACCATGTTGGTGCCCTGGGCGGACGGTCGCGTGAGGCTGATCCGCCCGTCCTTGACCCACAGGTCGCCCACCTCGCGGTCGTCGCCGACGATGACGTGGCCGCGGACGTGCAGCGTGGGGCCTTCCAGCGCGGACATGCGGCTCCTGGGTGAGGACGGTCAGGACGGACGGCCCGGTTCGCGGGCACGGGGAGGCACCGGGCGGGTGCCACGGACATAACCTAGCGCTCGGGCGACCGCGGGACGCACCCGAGGCGCGCCCGGGTGGCGCCCCGGGTGCTCAGCGAGGTGTCGCGCCCGGGCGGCAGGCGGTCAGCGACCCAGCAGCTTCTCGAACCCGGGCGGGAGCTGGAGGTCGTCCGGAGCGGGCTGGGCGGGCTCGTCGGTCCGGCCCATGCCGAACGCCGAGCCTGCGGGTGCCGACGGGCCCGTGACCTCGCCTGCCGCGCGGGCCGCGGCGGCGCGCTCCTGCTCCGCGCGCTTGGCCGGGTTGCCGGAACGGCCCTTGACCTTGCGCTGCGGCGCCTGGCGGCCCCGCGCCTTCTTGCCACCCATGCCCGGCAGGTTGCCCATGCCCGGCATGCCCGGCATCCCGCCACCGCGGCTCATCTGCCGCATCATCTTCTGCGCTCCGGCGAACCGCTCGAGGAGCTGGTTGACGTCGCTCGTCGTCACGCCGGAGCCGCGCGCGATGCGGGCGCGGCGCGAGCCGTTGATGATCTTCGGGTTGTCGCGCTCCGCGGGGGTCATCGAGCGGATGATCGCCTCGATGCGGTCGACCTCGCGCTCGTCGAAGTTGTCGAGCGCCTCACGCATCTGGCCCATGCCCGGGAGCATCCCGAGCATCTTCTTCATCGAGCCCATGTTCTTCATCTGCTGCATCTGCACCAGGAAGTCCGCGAGCGTGAAGTCCTGCCCCGAGGCGACCTTCTCCGCCATCTTCGCGGCCTGCTCGGCGTCGAACGCCTTCTCGGCCTGCTCGATGAGCGTGAGGACGTCGCCCATGTCGAGGATGCGTGACGCCATCCGGTCCGGGTGGAACGCCTCGAAGTCGGTGAGCTTCTCGCCCGTGGAGGCGAAGAGGATCGGGCGCCCCGTGACGCCGCGCACCGACAGCGCGGCACCACCGCGCGCGTCGCCGTCGAGCTTCGTGAGCACGACGCCCGTGAAGTCGACGCCCTCCTCGAACGCCTTCGCGGTCGCGACGGCGTCCTGGCCGATCATCGCGTCGATGACGAAGAGGACCTCGTCCGGCTGGACGGCGTCGCGGATGTCCGAGGCCTGCTGCATGAGCACCGCGTCGAGACCGAGGCGGCCGGCGGTGTCGACGATGACGACGTCGTGCTGGCGCTGGCGGGCGGTCTCGACGCCGTCGCGCGCGACGGCGACGGGGTCGCCGATGACGTCGTCGACCTCGACCCCGCTCTGGTTGCCCGGGTGCGGGGCGAACACCGGGACCCCGGCGCGCTCGCCGACCACGCTGAGTTGGGTGACGGCGTTCGGACGCTGGAGGTCCGCGGCGACGAGGAGCGGCGTGTGCCCCTGCTCGCGCAGGTGCAGCGCCAGCTTTCCGGCCAGCGTCGTCTTGCCCGCGCCCTGGAGGCCCGCGAGCATGATGACCGTCGGCGGCGTCTTGGAGAACCGCAGCCCCCGGCTCTCGCCGCCGAGGATGCCGACGAGCTCCTCGTTGACGATCTTCACGACCTGCTGCGCCGGGTTGAGCGCGCCCGACACCTCGGACGAGAGCGCCCGCTCGCGCACGGTCGCGCTGAACTCGCGCACGACGGGCACCGCCACGTCGGCGTCGAGCAGCGCGCGCCGGATCTCCCGGATCGTCGCGTCGATGTCCGCCTCGGACAGCCGGCCCTTGGAACGCAGGTTCTTGAAGGTCGATGTCAGTCGGTCCGACAGCGTGTTGAACACCGCGTCATCCTCACCAGTCGTCGGAAGTCTCGTCCGCGGCGGCGCTCCCACCTGCCGTCGCCCGAGACCGGGCGCGGGCTGGAAGAGGACGGGCCGTCCGCGAGGGACCAGCCTACCCGGCGGCGTCCGGGTCTCCCGGCACGTCCTTCCGCACAGCGCCCAGCGCGCGCAGCGTCTCCCCCACGAGGTCGTCGACGAGCCGCGCCCGCCACGCGGTCCACGCGCTCGGCCCGAGGGACGACGCGTCCGCCTCCGTGAGCGCGCGCAGCACCCCGAGGAGGTCCGCCCGGTGGTCGACGGCGTCCGCGAGCTCGGCGACCGTCGCCGGGTCGTCCGGGTCCGCGCTCACCGCGAGCCGGGACAGCGTCAGGTGGTGCCGCACGAGGCGCTCCACGTCGGCCACGACCTCGGGCTCGAAGCCCATGCGGCCGAGGATCGCGGGCACCAGGCGCGCTCCCTCGACGGAGTGGTCCTCCGCGCCCGCCCGCTTGCCGATGTCGTGCAGCACCGCGGACAGCAGGAGCAGGTCCGGTCGCTCGACGTCCTTGCGGTCCCGGGCCGCCCTGGCCACGACCTCCACGAGGTGCCGGTCGACGGTGTGCCGGTGCACGGCGGCGCGCTGCGGGCGGTTCCGCACGCCCGCCCACTCGGGGATCCACGTGGTCACCACGCCGGCGAGGTCGAGCGCCTCCCACACGGCGACCTGAGCCTGCCCCGAGCCCAGCAGCGAGAGGAACGCCGCCCGCGCGGCGCGCGGCCACGGCTCGGGCAGGGGCGGGCACTGGGCGAGACTGGCGACGGACACGGGCGAGAGGGTGAGTCCGGTCCGCGCGGCGGTGGCGGCGGCGCGCAGCGACAGGAGCGGGTCGGACGCGGGGTGGGCGTCCACCGCGAGCACGAGCTCGCCGTCGTGCTCGACGAGCCCGTCACCGACGGAGCGCAGCCGAGGTGCCGCGCGGCGGCCCCGGACCAGGACGGGACGGCGGGCGATCGACGGCCGCTGGAGCGCCTGGCGCGCACGACGGACCGTGGTGTCGAGCGCGTAGGAGACCTCGCGCCCCGCTGCGGCGAGGCTCGCGAGCAACTCGTCGGGGTCGTCGAACCCGGACAGCGCGGCGACCTCGTCGAGGTCGGCGAGCAGGAGCCGGCTCGTGTGCCGGCCGGTGACGACCTGCAGGGTGTCGCGCACGTCCAGCAGGTGCGCGTGCGCCCGGTCGACCGACCCGTGCGGGCGGTCGGTGAGCCACGTCGCCGCGAGCGCCGAGAGCACGACTGCGTCCCGGATGCCGCCGCGCGACTCCTTGAGGTCGGGCTCGATGAGGTACGCGAGCTCGCCGGACCGCTCCGCGCGCTCGCGCGTCGAGGAGAGCAGGTCGGGCAGGCGGCGGCGCGACGCGGACCGCCAGTCGGTGAGGACCGCGGACGACGCCCGGTGCACGACTACCGCGTCGCCGGCCACCGCGCGCACGTCGAGCCAGCCCACGGCCGCAGGGACGTCCTTGGAGGCCACCTGGCGGCACTGGGAGAGCGAGCGCACCGAGTGGTCGAGGTCGACCCCGGCGTCCCAGAGCGGGTACCACAGGCGCTCGGCGACGCGCGCGACGTCGTCGGCCCCGTGGCTGCGGCCGTCGTGGACGAGGACGAGGTCGAGGTCGCTCGCGGGCCCCATGTCGCCCCGGCCAAGGCTGCCCACGGCGGCGAGCGCGATGCCGTCGGGCGCGACCCCGTCCGTCGCCTCGCGCCACAGGCCCTGCAGCGACGACGTCACGAGGTCGACGACGGCGGCCCGGCGCGCGACGCCGCTGCGGCCGGGTCCGCTCCTGGACCGCGCGACGTCGAGCATCCGCGCGCGGAGGTCCCGCACCCCCTCGGGGTGCGGGACCTCCGCGCTCTGCTCGCCCGGCTGCTGCTCGAGGCGCCCCGCCGATCCCCCCGCGACCCCGCCCGTGGTCGGGGTGTCGGCGTGGTCGGTCATCCGATGGTCCGTCGCCTCACAGGGCGCCGGGGCCGTGCTCGCCCGTGCGCACGCGGGCGACGTCGTCCACCGGGACCGTCCAGACCTTGCCGTCGCCGATCTTGCCGGTCTGCGCCGCCTTGACGATCACCTCGGTGACCACGGTCGCGTCGGCGTCGTCGACGAGGACCTCGACGCGGACCTTGGGCACCAGGTCGACCGTGTACTCCGCACCGCGGTAGACCTCGGTGTGGCCCTTCTGGCGCCCGTAGCCGCTGGCCTCGCTGACCGTCATGCCCCGCACGCCCGCGGCCTCGAGCGCCGACTTCACGTCGTCGAGCCGGTGCGGCTGGATGATTCCCGTGACGAGCTTCATGCCCGCACCTCCTTGATGACGCTGCCCTGCTGGATGGACTCGTACGCCGTCTCGCCGTGGACCGCGAGGTCGATGCCGCCGACCTCGGCGTCCTCGCTGACCCGCCAGCCCATCGTCGCCTTGAGGATCAGGCCGATGACCAGCGTGGTGGCCGCCGAGAACACGATGGCGACGAGGGCGATGAGGATCTGCACGACGAGCTGCTGCGCGCCGCCGCCGAAGAACAGGCCCGTGTCGGTGGCGAGGAAGCCGATCGCGACGGTACCCCAGAGGCCGGAGACCAGGTGGACGCCGACGACGTCGAGCGAGTCGTCGTAGCCGAAGCGGTACTTGAGGCCGACCGCGAGCGCGGAGAGCGCACCGGCGACGAGGCCCAGGACGATCGACGTCACCGGGTTGAGCGCGCCCGCGGCCGGGGTGATCGCGACGAGACCCGCCACGACGCCGGACGCCGCACCGAGCGACGTCGCGTGGCCGTCGCGGATCTTCTCCGTGAGGAGCCAGCCGATGATGCCCGCCGCGGTGGCGCTCGTCGTGTTGACCCAGGCGAGCCCGGCGGTCTCGTTGGCCCCGAAGGCCGAGCCCGCGTTGAAGCCGAACCAGCCGAACCACAGGAGGGCCGCACCGAGCATGACGAACGGCAGGTTGTGCGGGCGCATCGGCTCCTTGCCGAAGCCCTTGCGCTTGCCGATGAGGATCGCGAGCACGAGGGCCGCGACACCGGCGTTGATGTGGACGACCGTGCCGCCCGCGAAGTCGATCGGCGCGACCGTGGCGGCGCCGTCGGTCACCCCGAAGATGCGTGCCGCGAGGCCGTTCTCGTTGCTCGAGAGGAAGCCGCCGCCCCAGACCATGTGGGCGAGCGGGAAGTACGTCACGGTGACCCAGATCGCCGTGAAGGTGAGCCAGGTGCCGAACTTGACGCGGTCGGCCAGCGCACCCGAGATGAGCGCGACCGTGATGATCGCGAACGTCACCTGGAACGCGATGTCCACCACGTTCGGGTAGTTGCCGAGCGTGCTCGCCACGGCGCTGCCGTCGGCGTCCGTGATCGCCCCCGAGAGGCCAAACTGCGCGAACGGGCTGGCGACGAGGCCACCCGTCCCGGCCTCGCCGTAGGACATCGACCAGCCCCACAGCACGTAGACGACGCCCACGACGGCCATCGCGCCGAACGACATCATCATCATGTTCAGCACGGACTTGGCGCGGACCATGCCGCCATAGAAGAACGCCAGTCCGGGCGTCATCAGGAGCACGAGGGATGCTGAGGTCAGCATCCACGCGGTTGCCCCGGTGTCCCACTCCATCGGATCATCTCCCCTCGCCAGCCGGGCGGCCGGTCGGGGACTACGGTGGTGGGAGCGGGTTTCCCCCGCGGTGTCGCCGTGTTACGCGGGTGTGACAAGCGTTCCTCGGACGTAAACGTTCCGTTTCACCCGGGTGGAGGCGCCGCGCGGCGTCCGGATCGCGACACGCTCGTGATCGCACCGTGACACGACCGTGACCCGCCGCGGGGCATCCGGTCAGTCGCCGAGGAGGCCGTCCACGAACTGCTCCGGGTCGAACGGGGCCAGGTCGTCGGGGCCCTCCCCCAGCCCGACGAGCTTCACGGGGACGCCCAGCTCGCGCTGCACCGCGACGACGATTCCTCCGCGTGCCGTCCCGTCGAGCTTCGTCAGGACGATGCCCGTCACGCCGGCGACCTCGCCGAACACGCGCGCCTGGTTGAGCCCGTTCTGGCCCGTCGTGGCGTCGAGCACGAGGAGCACCTCCGACAGCGGCGCCTCCTTGGTGATGACGCGCCGGATCTTGCCCAGCTCGTCCATGAGGCCCTGCTTGTTCTGGAGCCGCCCGGCAGTGTCGACGAGCACGACGTCGACGCCCTCGCTGCGACCGCGGCGCACGGCGTCGAACGCGACGGCGGCGGGGTCCGCGCCGTCGCGGTCGGACCGCACGGTCGGGACCCCCACGCGCGAGCCCCAGGTCTCGAGCTGGTCCGCCGCCGCGGCGCGGAACGTGTCCGCCGCGCCGAGCACCACGCTGCGGTCCTCCGCGACCAGCACGCGCGCGAGCTTGCCCACCGTCGTCGTCTTGCCGGTGCCGTTCACGCCGACGACGAGCACCACCGCCGGGACCGGGCTCCCGTCCTCGCCGGCACGGGGAGACGTCGCGAGCGACCGGTCGAGCGACGGGTCCACGAGCGCGACGAGCTCCGTGCGGAGCAGGTCGCGCACGCTCGCGGCGTCCCGGACGCCGAGGACGCGGACCTTCGTGCGCAGCGCGTCGATGAGCTCGCCGGCCGGCCCGGCGCCCACGTCTGCCAGCAGGAGCGTCTCCTCGAGCTCGTCCCAGTCGTCCTCCGTGAGGTGGTCGCGCGAGAGCACGGAGAGGAGCCGGGCACCGAGCGGCGAGCCGGAGCGCGCGAGCCGCTCGCGGAGCCGGACGAGGCGACCGCCGACAGGCTCGGGACGCTCGACCGTCGGTGCGGGCGCGAGGGTCTCCTCCGCCGCGGGCGGGGCCCCGGCCACCGCGGCACCCGGAGAGCCCGACGCCGGCTCGCGGGTCGCGGGGGGTGCGGTCGGTGCGGCGGGAGGAGGCTCGACGACGTCGCGACGGCGTCGGCGGACCGACACGGTCCCGAAGGTGACGAGGCCGACGACGAGCAGGACGCCGAGGGCGATCCAGAGCGGGAGGAGGTCGTTCACCCCGGAAGTCTCTCAGACGCGGGCGAGGGCCACGCGGTGGTCACGTGGCGGTCCCACGACGAGTCGCACCCGGCATCGCACCCGGCATCGCGCTGGTCACGCCGGGTCACGCCTGGGGAGGACGCTCGCCCGTGTGCAGCGGCCGCACGCGCTCGCGTGCGCGGTGCAGCACGTCGGTCAGCTCCTCGGCGTCGACGTACGCGCGCGACGTCACCTCGGTCGCGGTGAAGAAGTCGTCGATGCTCGTGTCGACCGGACGGGGCATGCGCACGGTCCCGACGTGGTGCGCGTCGAGGTTCCCGCGCCGTCGTCGCCGACGCAGCCCCGAACGGAAGTCGCGCCAGAAGCCGCGCATGCCCTGCTCACCGGGCCGGTCACCCTGCGCAGAGGACTGGGCCTCCGAGCGCGCGACGACGCTCGCGAACAGGAACACGACGGCGGCGACGCCGAGCGTGAGCCCCAGCCACACGAACATCCAGACCATGAGGTCCAGTATCCGGGTCGACGCACGCCGCGCGACCTCTGCCACGCCGGGCCGTCCGATCGGCACCACATCTTCACAAGGCCCGGAATTCCAACGATTCTGCAGCGTCCGCCCAGGTCCCGGGCGTGCCCTGCCCCGGCGTGAGGCCCCTCACACCGAGACGTCCTCGCGGGCTTCGTCCATCCGCTGGCTGATGACCGTCGTCACGCCGTCGCCGCGCATCGTCACGCCGTAGAGCGCGTCGGCGATCTCCATCGTGCGCTTCTGGTGGGTGATGACGATGAGCTGCGAGTCCTCCTGGAGCTCGCGGAAGATCTCGAGGAGTCGGCCCAGGTTGACGTCGTCCAGGGCGGCCTCGACCTCGTCCATGACGTAGAACGGCGACGGCCGGGCCTTGAAGATCGCCACGAGCAGCGCGACCGCCGTGAGGGAGCGCTCGCCGCCGGACAGCAGCGAGAGCCGCTTGACCTTCTTGCCCGCCGGTCGGGCCTCGACCTCGATCCCGGTCGTGAGCATGTCGTCGGGGTCCGTCAGCACGAGCCGTCCCTCGCCGCCCGGGAACATGCGCGCGAAGACCCGCTCGAACTGCTCGGCGGTGTCACGGTAGGCGTCCGTGAACACCCGCTCGACCCGCTCGTCGATCTCCTTGACGATCTCCAGGAGGTCGGTGCGCGACTTCTTGAGGTCGGCGAGCTGGTCCGCGAGGAACTTGTGCCGCTCCTCGAGCGCCGCGAACTCCTCGAGCGCGAGCGGGTTCACCTTGCCCAGCCGGCCCAGATCCCGCTCGGCGGCGCGCAGCCGCTTCTCCTGGGTCGCGCGGTCGTAGGGCACGGTGCGCGGCTCGTCGTCGTCGGACGGGACCGGGACGTCGCGGTGCGGCCCGAGCTCCTCGACGAGGACGGCCGGGTCGAGGCCGAGCTCGTCGACGCTGCGCGCCTGGAGCTGCTCGATGCGCAGCTGCTGCTGCGCGCGCGCCACCTCGTCCCGGTGCGCGACGTCGGTCAGCTCGCGCAGGCGTGCCGCGAGGTCGTCGACCTCGCGGCGGGCCCCCGTCACGGCAACGTCGCGCTCGGCGCGCGCCGCCTCGGCGGCCTCACGCTCGGCACCCGCACGGGCGAGGGACCGGTCGACGGCGCCCAGGGCCCGGGCCGCCCCGTCGCGCACGGCCGACGCGCGCTCGGACTGACGCAGCCGGGCGGCCTCGCGCCGGGCGGCCCGCTCGCGCGCCTCGCGCTCCGCCGCCGCGGCGCGCGCGAGCGACTGCGCCCGGCCCGCCACGGCACGCGCGCGCTCCTCGCTCGTGCGCAGGGCCAGGCGCGCCTCGGTCTCCGTGGTCCGGGCGGCCGACGCGAGCGCGAGGAGACGGTCGCGCTCCGCGATCGCCTCGGCGACGGCCTCCTCGGACTGCTCCGGCGCCGCCTCCGCGACGTCGAGCCGCTCCACGAGGCCGGCGAGCGCCTCGCGCGCGTCGTCGAGCCCCTGCGACGCGCGCTCGAGCGAGGCACGCACCCGCTCCGCCTCGGCGGCGGCCGAGCGCGCCGTCGCACCGAGATGGCCGAGCTGCTCCGCGACCGCCGCGAGCTGGGCGTCCGACTGGTTGAGCCGGTCGAGGGTGTCGTCGTAGCGGGCGCGCGCCTCCTGCGCGGCGTCGCGCGCGCCCACGAGGGCGAACCGCGCGCGCTCGCCGCGGGCCGCCGCGTCGTCGTGCGCGGAGCGCGCCTCGTCGAGCGCGGACTGCAGGTGCAGCACGCTCGGCGCCGAAGCCGACCCGCCCCACCCGCGCGTCGCCGCCAGGAGGTCGCCGCCGCGCGTCACGACCGCGACGCCGGGGTGACGCGCCACGAGCGCGCGCGCCTGCGCGAGGTCCTCGACGACCGCGACGTCCGCGAGCAGGGCGCGCACGGCGTGGCCGACGCCCCCGCCCGCCGTCACGACGTCGACGGCCCAGCGCGCGCCGTCGGGCAGGGCGACCGCGTCGCGCCCCTCCCCGTGCGCCGCGTCGACCGCGACGACGAGCCCCGCCCGCCCGGCGTCCTCGGCGCGCAGGTAGCGCAACGCGTCGACGGCGGCGTCGACCGACTCGACGGCGACGGCGTCCGCCGCGGGGCCGAGCGCCGCCGCCACGGCGTCCTCGTACCCGGCCTCGACGCCGAGCAGCGCCGCGAGCGAGCCCACGACCCCGACGCCGTCGGCAGCGAGCAGCGCACCGGCGCCGTCCTTGCGGTCCAGGCTCAGCTCGAGCGCCTCGATCCGCGCGCTCCACGTGGCGCGCTCCTGGTCCGCGGCGGAGGCCGCGTCCTCCAGCCCGCGCACGGCGGTCGTCGTCCGCTCGACCTCGTCGGCGGCGGCCTCGTGCTCCGCGTCGAGACCCTCCTCGCCCTCCTCGGCGCCGACCACCTGGGTCTCCAGCACCGCGAAGTCCGTGCGTGCCTGGGTGCCCCGGTGCTCGGCCTCCGCCAGCGACTCGCGGAGCCGCCCGATCTCCGCCTCCGCGGCCTCGACCCGGGTGCGCTGCGCGGCGACCTGGCCCGCGAGGCGCGCGAGGCCCTCCCGGCGGTCGGCGGCACCGCGGAGCAGGGTCGCGACCGCGCGCTCGGCCTCGCCCGCCGACCGCTCACCGTCCTCGCGGTCCGCGACGGCCGCCGCGAGCGCGTCCCGTGCGCGCGCGACCTCGGCCTCGAGCTCGGCCTCGGCCGCGCGCACGCGCTCCGCCTGGGCCTCGAGCTCGTCGGGGTCCTGGCCCCGCTGGGCAGGCTCCGGGCGACCGAGCAGACGGACACGCTCCTCCGCGAGCGTCTGCGTGCCGCGCAGGCGCTCGCGCAGGGACGAGAGCCGGAACCACACGTCGGTCGCCGCGCCGAGCGCGGGCGAAGCCGCGGCCGCCTCGCGCTCGAGCCGGCCGAGCCCGTCGCGGGCCGTGGCGAGCGCCCGCTCGACCTCCGCCTGCTGCGTCCGCAGCGCCGCCTCGTCCGCGATCTCCTGCTCCAGGGTCGCGGTGAGCTGCGCGAGGTCGTCCGCGAGCAGACGGGCCTTGGCGTCGCGCAGGTCCGCCTGGATCGTCGCGGCCTTGCGGGCGATCTCGGCCTGGCGTCCCAGCGGGCCGAGCTGGCGGCGGATCTCCGTCGTGAGGTCGGCGAGGCGGGTGAGGTTGGCCTGCATCGCGTCGAGCTTGCGGAGCGCCTTCTCCTTGCGCTTGCGGTGCTTGAGGACGCCCGCGGCCTCCTCGATGAAGCCACGGCGGTCCTCGGGCGTCGCGCGCAGGACCGCGTCGAGCTGACCCTGCCCGACGATCACGTGCATCTCCCGACCGAGGCCGGAGTCGGAGAGGAGGTCCTGGATGTCGAGCAGGCGGCACGCGGAGCCGTTGATCGCGTACTCGGAGCCGCCGCTGCGGAACAGCGTGCGAGAGATCGTCACCTCGGTGTAGTCGATCGGCAGCGCGCCGTCGGTGTTGTCGATCGTCAGGGAGACCTCGGCGCGCCCGAGCGGCGGACGCCCGGACGTCCCGGCGAAGATGACGTCCTCCATCTTGCCGCCGCGCAGCGTCTTGGCGCCCTGCTCCCCCATGACCCACGCGAGCGCGTCGACGACGTTGGACTTGCCCGAGCCGTTCGGCCCGACGACGCACGTGACCCCGGGCTCGAAGCTCAGCGTCGTCGCGGACGCGAACGACTTGAAGCCGCGCAGCGTCAGGGTCTTGAGGTGCACGGACCCGAGCCTAGTGGCGGCCGCTGACGAACCGGCGGATCTGCGCCCCGCGCGGCCGGACGCCGTCGGCGGGGGTGCTGGGACGCGAGACGCGGTGCTGCGTGGCGGTGCGTCAGCCGAGCTCGGGGAACCAGAGCGCGATCTCGCGCGCGGCGGACTCGGGCGAGTCGGAGCCGTGGACGAGGTTCTGCTGGACCTTGAGGCCCCAGTCGCGACCGAGGTCGCCGCGGATGGTCCCCGGCAGCGCCTCGGTCGGGTTCGTCGCGCCCGCGAGCGAGCGGAAGCCGGGGATGACGCCCTGGCCCTCGGCGACGACCGCGAGCACCTTGCCCGACAGCATGAAGTCGACGAGCGGCTGGTAGAAGGGCTTGCCCTCGTGCTCGGCGTAGTGGGCCGCGAGCAGCTCGGGCGTCGCGTCGAGCAGGCGCACGCCGGCCAGCGTGTAGCCCTTGGCCTCGACGCGGCGCAGGACCTCGCCGGACAGGCCGCGGCGGACGCCGTCGGGCTTGACGAGGATGAGGGTGCGCTCGATGGTCTCGGTCAGTGCGGGTGCGACGTCGGTCATGGTCGCCGAGCCTACCGGCCGCACCGGCGTGCCGGACGCCGTGACCACGGGCCCGGAGGCCGCCCCGCCTCAGTCGGCGTTGGGCGCGGTCTCGGGGTGCTCGGCGTCGTACGCCGCGCGCTCACGGTCGATGCGCCCGCCGAGCCGGATCGAGACGACCCACAGCACGACGAAGAGGCCACCGACGACGAACATCATCGGCACGACGAGCCCGAACGCCAGCACCGGCACCTGGACGACCGACCCGGCGACGTAGCCACCCGGCGTGCCGACCATGCGGGACAGGACGACGAGCACGACGGCGAGGACGCCGCCTACGAGCCAGATCGACGTCGCGCTCGGCAGCTCGAGCGGCCCGCGCGAGTAGGGCACGTCCCGCAGGCCGTAGGCGACGAGCGTGGCGAACACCACGAGGAAGGCCTCGAGCAGCAGCGTGGTCGACGCGAACTGGGCCTTCGCGGGCTTCTTCGGCTTGATGCGGTCGCCCGGCGACGGGCGCACCGGGCCCGCCGCGCGACCGTAGCGGGACGGCTGCGCGGCGGGCTGCGACGGCGAGGTGCTCACCCGGTCAGGATACCGGCGCGGCGCCGCGGTCCCGGTCCTCCGGGTGGTCACGGCCCGCTCCGGGAGCGCCCGCGGTCACGACGGCCGCGTCGGCGGGAGCCTCTGCACCCGCATCCGGCGCAGGGGCGTCCTCGACGAGGTCGCCGTGGTCCGCGACGGCCTCGCCGCGCGCGACCATCCCCGCGACGTCGGAGAGCTTGACCTCGCGCAGGAACAAGGCGAGGACGAACCCGACGAGCACGAGCGGGACGAGGTACCAGAAGGCCGGGGCGAGCGCGTCGGTGAACGCGTCGACGACGCCGGTGTGGATCGGCTCGGGGAGCTGCTGCACCATCTCGGGCGTGAGCGACGACCCCTCGGCCCCGGCGGGCGCGGAGCCGGCGGGCAGCCCCGCGAAGACGCCCTCGAGGTTGTCGGCGAGGCGCGACGTGAAGATGGTGCTGAACAGCGCCGTGCCGACGGCCGCGCCGATCTCGCGGAAGAAGTTGTTCGCGCTCGTCGCCGTCCCGATCTCGTGCGGGTCGACCGAGTTCTGCACCGCGAGGACGATCGTCTGCATGACGAGGCCCATGCCGGCGCCCATGACGAAGATCATCGCGCCGAAGAGCCACATCGACATGTCGCCCGTGATGCGCGTGAGCCACATCATGCCGGCCGCGGTGATCGCGAGGCCCAGCACCGGGTAGATCTTGTAGCGGCCGGTCTTCGTGATCGCGATACCCGACCCGATGGCCGTGATCATGACGCCGACCATCATCGGCAGCATGAGGAACCCGGACTCGGTGACCCCCGCGCCGGTGGACATCTGGAGGAACGTCGGCAGGAAGGCGAGCGCCGAGAACATGCCCATGCCGAGCACGAGGCCGATGAGGGTCGCGATCGTGAACGTCCGGTTCTTGAACAGGTGCAGCGGGAGCAGCGGCTCCTCGGCACGGTTCTCCACCACGACGAACGCGGCGACCGAGACGACCACGGCGGCCACGAGGCCCAGGAGCCACGGGTCCGACCAGTCGTAGCCGCGCGAGCTGGTCAGCGACTCCCAGCTCGTGACGAGCACGATGCCGGAGGTCGCCACGACGAGGAAGAAGATGCCGGCGACGTCGATCTTGCGGCCGGAGCGGTGCGACGGGAGCTTGAGCGCGACCCACGCGACGACGAACGCCGCGACGCCGATCGGGACGTTGATCCAGAACGCCCAGCGCCAGCCCGGGCCCTCCGTGAACCAGCCGCCGAGGAGCGGGCCGATCACGGCCGCGATGCCGAACAGGGCGCCCATGGGCCCCATGTACTTGCCGCGGTCCTTGGCGGGCACGATGTCGGCGATGATCGCCTGCGACAGGATCATCAGGCCGCCGCCGCCGAGGCCCTGCACGCCGCGCCAGGCGACGAGCTCGGGGAACGTCTGCGCGAAGCCCGCGCCCGCCGACGCGATCGTGAAGAGCCCGATCGCGACGAGGAACGGCCACCGACGACCCCAGAGGTCGCCGAACTTGCCGTAGAGGGGCATGACGATCGCGATCGCCAGGATGTAGGCCGTGATGACCCAGCCCTGGTGCTCGACGCCGTGGAGCTCGCCGACGATCGTCGGCATCGCGGTGCCGACGATCGACTGGTCGAGCGAGGACAGGAACATCGACGCCATGAGCGCGCCGAAGATCACCCACACGGTGCGCGGGGTGAGCACGATGAGCGGCTTGCCGCCGTCGACGGGCGGTGCAGCGGTGGAGGAGGCCATGAGGATCCGGTTCGGTCAGGACGGGCGGGCGCGCGCCGACGGGCGCGGCCCGTCGTCGGGTGGTGGGGAGGAGCTGGTAGCGATGAGGACGCCGTGGCGTCGCTGCCCGCGCGGGCCGGAGGGGGCCCGCTAGCGGGCCGCGGGATCGGGAGCGCGCGAGTCCTGGAGCAGAGCCCGGAGCTGCCCGACGACGGTCGGCAGGTGGTCCACCGGCTCGCCCTCGCGGTCGTGCTGCTGCCACTCGAGCGTGCTCGCGCGCAGCAGGCTCATGACCACGAGGGCCAGGAGCTCGGGGTCGGGGACGAAGGGCCGCACGGCGCGGCGTGCGAGGAACATGTCGACGAGCTCGGCGCGGTGTCCCTCGACCCAGGCGACGTGCCGCGTGACGAGGTGCGGCTCCCGCTGGACGAGCTCGAGCGTGCGGGCCATGCGCTCGGGCGTGACGATCTGCTGCGCGAGCACGTCGGCCACGACGACCTCGAGGTCGTCGAGCAGCGCCCCCGTGGGACCGCCCCCGACGAAGGTCGCCACGATCTCGGGTCGCACGGCGAGATCCTCGAGGCCGAGCACGGCGTCGTCCTTCGACGGGAAGTAGTTGAAGAACGTGCGCGGCGAGACCCCGACCTCGGCGCAGATGTCCTCGACGGTCACCGCGTCGAGGCCGCGCTCCAGCACGAGCGTCTGCGCCGCCTCGACGAGCGCCTCGCGCCGGGCGCGCTTCTTGCGCTCCCGCAGACCTCCGGGAGACGGCGCCAGGCATGCCGCGGCCCGCTCGGCCAACGAAGGGCGAGCGGGCACGTCAGGGAGAGTCGTCGGCACGAGGACCATTCTTGCATCCTGTGCAATTTTGCATCAACTGCAATCCAGCGTGACCGTCGTCACACGAGCATCGGGTCAGACCTCGCCGAACCCGCCCTCCACGGCCTCCACGACGGCGGCCACCGCGTCGGCGGCCTGGGGACCCTCCCCCGTCACCGTGAGCTCCTGGCCGCCGGTCGCGCCGAGCTTCATGAGCTCGAGCACGCTCGCCCCGTTGACGCCGTCGATCGCGACGCTCGCGTCGAAGCCCGCGACGAGTCGGGCCAGCACCGCCGCCGGGCGCGCGTGCAGGCCGAGCGGGTTGCGCAAGGCGACGACGGCGCGCGCCGCGCCGTCGGTGGGGGGCGCCGCCTCGGCGGCCGGTCCCCTGTTCTCAGGGGCGCCGGCCGCGACGGCGAACGTCCCGCCCGCGTGCTCGGCGGACGCGAGCACCTCGGCGACGTCCCCGCCGCCGTGAGCGGTCACGGCCGCCGCGACGGCACCCTCGACGAACGGGGCGTCCGCGAGCCGGACCCTCCCGTCGAACCCGTCCTCCATGTCCAGGACCGACTCGACCGTCATGACGGCCGAGCCGAGGTCGGCGAGCACGACCGCGCCGTCCGCGACGCCGAGCGCCTCCTCGAGCGCCGAGGACACGCGGTCGTAGCTGGTGCCGAGCCCGCCGTCGTCCGTCCCTCCGGCCGCGAGCAGCAGCACGCCGGGAGCCATCTGCGCGGACAGCTCGACCGCACCCTCCGCGAGCCGCTGCGAGTGCGAGACGAGGACCAGCGCGACGCGCGCCCGCGCCCCGACCGCGCCGCTCACGCGGTCGCCGCGTCGCGCGCGGCCTCGAGCAGGATCGCGGTCGAGGTCGCGCCCGGGTCCTGGTGGCCGGCGCTGCGCTCCCCGAGGTAGCTCGCCCGCCCCTTGGTGGCGACGAGGGGGATCGTCGCCTCGGCGCCCGCGCGCGCCGCCGCGGCGGCCGCGGCGAGGACGTCGGCGGTCGACGCGCCACCGTCGGCGGCGCCTTCGGCCGCGTCCACGGCGGGCTGCCAGGCGTCCACCATCGTCTTCTCGCCCGGCTGGGCCTTGCCACGGGCGGTGATGCCCTCGAGCGCGCCCTCGAGGAGCGCGACGACGCCGTGCGCGTCGAGCTGAGCGAGCCCGGTCACCTTCGCGGCCCGGAGGTACGCCGTCCCGTAGAGCGGGCCCGAGGCGCCGCCGACCGACGACATGAGCGTCGTGGCCACCAGCTTGAGCACGTCGCCGATCTGGCCCGGCGGCTGGTCCCCGGTGGCCGCCCCGTCGAGCTTCGCGACCACCGCACGGAACCCCCGGTCGAGGTTCTCGCCGTGGTCGCCGTCACCGATCTGGCGGTCCAGCTCGGTCAGCTCGTCCCGTGCCGCCGCGATGCGCTCCGCGCTCAGCCGCGTCCACCGGTCCGCCCAGGCCACGTCCAGCGTCATGCCCCACCTCTCCTCGCCGTCGAGCCGACGGTCCGCCGGCTCTCGGAGACTGCACGAAAGGGCACCCGCTCACCAGCGCAGCGCAGCCGTGTGGACGGGAGCGTCCCACAGGGCGGTGAGCTCGTCGTCCAGGCGCAGCACGGTGACCGACGCACCCTGCATCTCCAGCGACGTGACGTAGTTGCCGACGAGCGAGCGCGTCACCCGTACGCCGCGCCCCTCGAGCAGCCTCCTCGCCTGACGATAGACGACGTACAGCTCGGACAGCGGCGTACCGCCCATTCCGTTAACGAACAGCAACACGTCCTCGCCCTCGGACAGGCCCAGGTCGTCCGCGACGGGGTCCACGAGCCGCTGCGTGATCTCGTCCGCCGGCGCCATCGGGATGCGGTGCCGTCCCGGCTCGCCGTGGATCCCGATCCCGATCTCGACCTCGTCGTCGCCGAGGTCGAAGCTCGGCTTGCCGACGTGCGGGACCGTGCAGGCGGTGAGCGCGACACCCATCGAGCGCACGTTCGCGACGACGCGGCCCGCGATCTCCGTCACCGCCCCCAGGTCGTCGCCGCGCTCGGCCGCGGCGCCCGCGATCTTCTCGACCGCGACCGTGCCCGCCACACCGCGGCGACCAGCGGTGTAGAGCGAGTCCTCGACGGCGACGTCGTCGTTGACGAGGATGCTCGTCACCTGCGTGCCCTCGGCCTCGACCAGCTCGACCGCGGTCTCGAAGTTCAGCACGTCGCCCGTGTAGTTCTTGACGATGGCGAGGACGCCCGCGCCCGAGTCGGCACCGAGGATCGCCGGGACGATCTGGTCCGGCGTCGGCGAGGTGAACACCGCGCCGGGGACCGCGGCGTCGAGCATGCCGGCCCCGACGAAGCCCGCGTGCAGCGGCTCGTGGCCCGACCCGCCGCCCGAGACCAGGCCGACCTTCCCGGGAACCGCGCCCCCGGCTCGCGAGACGTACGGCGGCGCGACGTGCACCTCCACGAGATCCGCGTGCGCCTGGCCGAATCCCTCCAGGGACTCCGACACCGCGTCCTGGGGATCGTTGAGCAGCTTCTTCACCGGTCATCCCTCCATCGGTCCGTGCGCCCGGTGCTCCGGACGCTGACGACCCCCGCCCGGCGTGCCCGTCGCCGTCGTCGCCTCCATCAAACACCCGGGTGCACGGGACCGCGCGCGGTCCCCGAGCGCGGCGCTCCGCCGTGGCGGAGCGCCGCGCGCCCGGCGGAGGACTCAGCCGCGGCCGAGGAGGATCCTGGCGTCGGCGACCGTCACGACGGAGCCCGTGACGAGCACGCCCGAACCCGTCCCGACACCCACCGCGTCGTCTCGCTCCGCGAGGTCGACGGCCATCTGGAGCGCCTCGTCGAGCCGCTCGGTGCTGTGCACGCGGTCCTCGCCGAACACGTCCGCGGCGAGCTCGGCGAGGTCGGTCGGGTCGGCCGAGCGCTCCGAACTGTTGCGCGTCACGACCACCTCGGACAGCACCGGCTCGAGCGCCGCCAGCAGCGGCTCGGCGTCCTTGTCCGCCATGATCGCGACCACCCCGACGAGGTGGCGCAGGTCGAACGCCTCCCCCAGCGCGACCGCGAGCGCCTCCGCCCCCGCCGCGTTGTGGGCGGCGTCGACGAGGACGGTCGGGCTCGACCGCACGACCTCGAGCCGCCCGGGCGACGTGACGTCGGCGAACACGGCCTCGACGACCTGCCCGTCGAGCGCACGCCCACCGAGGAACGCCTCCACCGCCGCGAGCGCGAGGAGCGCGTTGTGCGCCTGGTGCTCGCCGTGCAGCGGGAGGAACACCTCGGTGTACAGCGCGGCGGGCGTGCGCAGGTCGAGGAGCTGCCCCCCGACCGCGACCTGCCGTGCCGCCACGTCGAGGTCGACGCCCTCGCGCAGGAGACGCGCACCGACGCGCTCGGCGCGGGCCCGCAGCACCTCCTCGACCTCCGGGCGCTGCGCCGCGGAGACGACGGTCGCGCCGTCCTTGACGATGCCCGACTTGACCGTCGCGATCTCCTCGAGCGTGCTGCCGAGCCACCGCTCGTGGTCGAGCGCGACGGGCGTCACGACGGCGACCTCCGCGTCGACCACGTTGGTCGAGTCCCACTCCCCGCCCATGCCGACCTCGACGATCGCGACGTCGACGGGCGTGTCGGCGAACGCGGCGAAGGCGACGCCCGTGAGCACCTCGAAGAAGCTGAGCTGCGACTGCCCAGCCTCGGCGAGCTCGGCGTCGACGACCTGGACGTACGGGTACACGTCGTCCCAGACCTCGACGAACCGCCGCGGCGAGAGCGGCTCGCCGTCGACGACGATGCGCTCGGTGACGCTGGTCAGGTGCGGGCTCGTGAACATCCCGGTGCGCAGGCCGTGCTCGCGCACCAGGCGCTCGGCGACGCGCGCGGTGCTCGTCTTGCCGTTGGTGCCGGTGAGGTGGATCGTCCGGAAGGAGTGCTGCGGGTCGCCGAGGAGCTCGAAGAGACGCCGCACCCGGTCGATCGTCGGGTCGAAGTCGTGCTCGGGAGCACGCGCCACGATGTGCTGGTAGACGCGCTCGAGGTCTGCCTGCGCGGCGGCGTCCTCCGCCGCCGCACGGGCGTCCTTCGCGCTCTGCCTGCGTGCCGCGCCGGAGTCCTTGCGCGCGGCGCTCACAGGTTCGCCTCCTCGACGGGGCCGGCGTCCGGGACGGTGCCGTCGGCCTTCTCGACGCGCACGGAGCGCACGTCGGTCGGCGACGTCTCGACGACGACCTCGACCGCGAGCGTCTCGCGCGCGACGAGGTCGCGGTGCTCGTCGACCGCGACGAGCCACTGGCCCGGCACGTCGAGCGACAGGCGGATGCGGTCCGCCACGTCGAGGCCGGCGGCCTTGCGGGCGTCCTGCACGTCGCGGATCACGTCGCGCGCGTAGCCCTCGGCAAGCAGCGCGTCGTCGAGCACGAGGTCGAGGACCGCGAACCCGCCGCCCGCGAGCACCGCGGCGGCGACGCTCGGCGCCTCCCCCTCGGCGACCCCGCGGTCTGCCACCACCGTCGTCAGCTCGTACTCCGCGGGCAGGAGCGCCACGTCGCCGTCGTCCGTCGTCACGACGACGTCGCCGGCGTCGTCCACGCGCCACGCCCCGGCCTTCGACGCCTTGATGACGGCCTGGACGCCGCGACCCAGGCGCGGGCCCGCTGCGCGGGCGTTCACGGCGAGGCGCTGGGTGATGCCGAACCGCTCGGCGGCGTCGGAGTCGGTCGACTCGAGGTCGACCGCCTTGACGTTGAGCTCGCGCGCGAGCAGGTCGGTGTACGGGGCGAGCGCCTCGGGGTCGTCCACGACGACGGTGAGGCGCGCGAGCGGCTGGCGCACGCGGAGCTGGTTCGCCTTGCGCAGGCCGAGCGCGGCCGACGCGACGGCGCGGACCTCGTCCATCGCGGCGACGAGCGCGGGGTCGGCGACGAGGGACGCGTCCGGGACGTGGCGCACGGCCACGGCGGACGAGCCGTCCTCGCCGACCTCCTCGGTGGACGCGGGCCAGTCGGTGAGGTGCACCGAGCGTCCACCCGTCAGGCCGCGCCACACCTCCTCCGCGAGCAGCGGTGCGAGCGGCGCCATGACGCGCGTGAGCGTCTCGAGCGCGGTGTACAGCGTGTCGAACGCGTCGGCGTCCTCCGCCCAGAACCGGTCGCGCTGGGTGCGCACGTACCAGTTCGTCAGGACGTCGAGGTGCTCGCGCACGGTCTCGCACGCGCCGGCGATGTCGTACGCGTCGAGCTGCTCCGTGACGCGCACGACGAGGTCGTGGGTCCGCGCGAGCAGGTAGCGGTCGAGCGCCGGGAGCCCGGCCACGCGCTCGGGCGCGACGCGCTGCGCGACGTACCCCGCCGGCTCGCCGGGCTCGCCCGCCCGCGCCTGCGCCTTCGAGGAGTTCGCGTACAGGGTGAAGAAGTAGTACGTGCTCCACAGCGGCAGGAGCACCTGGCGCACCGCGTCGCGGATCCCGTCCTCGGTGACGACGAGGTTGCCGCCGCGCAGGATGGGCGAGCTCATGAGGAACCAGCGCATCGCGTCGGAGCCGTCGCGGTCGAAGACCTCGTTGACGTCCGGGTAGTTGCGCAGCGACTTGCTCATCTTGCGGCCGTCGGAGCCCAGCACGATGCCGTGCGAGACGGCCGAGCGGAACGCGGGGCGGTCGAACAGCGCGGTGGCGAGCACGTGCAGCGTGTAGAACCAACCGCGCGTCTGGCCGATGTACTCGACGATGAAGTCGCCGGGGTTGTGGTGCTCGAACCAGTCCGTGTTCTCGAACGGGTAGTGCACCTGCGCGTAGGGCATGGACCCCGAGTCGAACCAGACGTCCATGACGTCCTCGACGCGGCGCATGGTCGAGCGGCCCGTCGGGTCGTCGGGGTTCGGCCGCGTGAGGCGGTCGACGAACGGGCGGTGCAGGTCCGGCTCGCCCTTCTCGTTGCGCGGGAGCGTGCCGAAGTCGCGCTCGAGCTCGGCGAACGAGCCGTAGACGTCGACGCGCGGGTGCTTCGGGTCGTCCGAGCGCCACACCGGCACGGGGCTGCCCCAGAACCGGTTGCGCGTGATCGACCAGTCGCGCGCGTTCTCGAGCCACTTGCCGAACTGGCCGTGCTGGATGTGCTCCGGCGTCCAGGAGATCTGCTCGTTGAGCTCGACCATGCGGTCCTTGAACGTCGACACCGCGACGAACCACGACGACACGCCCATGTAGATGAGCGGCTGCCGGCAGCGCCAGCAGTGCGGGTAGGAGTGCGCGTACGACTCGCGGCGGAGCAGCACCGTGCCAGGGCTCGTCGCGCCGAGCGCGAGGTCCGGGGTCTGCTCGCCCGCGGCGACCGCGGCGTCGTGGCGCGTGCGGCCCTTGAGGTGGTCGATGATGAGCGCGTTCGCGTCGAAGACCTGGAGGCTCTCGTAGTCGACGACGGGGAAGACGAACTTGCCGTCGGACGCGACCGGCAGCACGGGCTCGACGCCCTCGCGGTCGGAGACGACCTTGTCCTCCTCGCCGAACGCGCCGGCGTTGTGCACGAGCCCGGTGCCGTCCGTCGTCGTGACGAAGTCCGCCTCGACCACGCGGTGCGCGCCGGGGTGACCGGCGAAGTAGGAGAACGGCGGCGTGTAGGACCGCCCGACGAGGTCGGCGCCCGTGAGCCGCTCGACGACCTGCGTCGTCACGTCCTCGACGCCCTCGTCGGCGAGCTCGCGCGCGTACGCCCCGAGGCGCTCGGCCGCGATCACGTACCGCTCCGTGACGCCCGTGAAGGACGACTCGACGACGACGTACTCGACGTCGGGGCCGACCATGACGAAGAGGTTGGACGGCAGCGTCCAGGGCGTCGTCGTCCAGATGAGCGCGAGCTCGCCCGTCTCGAGCCGGAAGCCGACCGTGACCGCCGGGTCCTGGCGGACCTGGTACACGTCCTCGTCCATGCGCAGCTCGTGGTTGGACAGCGGCGTCTGGTCGTTCCAGCAGTAGGGCAGCACGCGGAAGCCCTCGTACACGAGGCCCTTGTCGTACAGCTGCTTGAACGCCCACAGGACCGACTCCATGAACGTCGGGTCGAGCGTCTTGTAGTCGTGCTCGAAGTCGACCCAGCGCGCCTGGCGGGTCACGTAGTCCTGCCACTCGCTCGTGTACTTCAGCACCGACGCGCGGCACGCGTCGTTGAACCGCTCGATCCCCAGCTCGAGGATCTCCTCCTTGGTCTTGATCCCGAGCTGGTCCATCGCCTCGAGCTCGGCGGGCAGCCCGTGCGTGTCCCAGCCGAAGCGCCGCTCGACGTGCTTGCCGCGCATCGTCTGGTAGCGCGGCACGACGTCCTTCGCGTAGCCCGTGAGCAGGTGCCCGTAGTGGGGCAGGCCGTTGGCGAAGGGCGGGCCGTCGTAGAAGACGAACTCGTTGCTGCCGTTCTCCCCGGCGGGGTTGCGCTCGACGGAGGCGCGGAACGTGTCGTCCGCGTCCCAGTAGGCGAGCACCTCTCGCTCGATGGCGGGCAGGTCCGGGGAGGCGGGGACGCCGAACGCGGCTCCGGGGTGCGAGTCGGCGGCAGAGGCGGCGGACGAGGGTGCGCGGTGCAGCGGGTAGGCCATGGTCTCGAGGACTCCGGTGGGTAGCGGCCGGCGGGTTCGTCCGCCGTGGTGGTACGGGTCGGTCGTGCTCTCCTGCGAGGACGACTCCCCCACCCAGGGGCGGGCTCGCCGCGGTACCACCTCGCTTGCCGGCGTCGTCTCCCGGTGCCCGACGTCGTCGGGCCCGGCGGGCGGTCGCCGACCGCTCGTCGCAGGCTGTGACGGGCCCACCCGTCCGGTTCTAGTGGGGACCTGGCCGCAGGGCCGTCAGGCCTGCCCGACGGCGCGGGTCCCGTTCTTCCGGAGGCTCGCCGGTGATGGCCGGGTCGACGCCTGTGCGTCCATGGTAGCCGCCGCGCGGCGGCGTGCGCTGTAGGCGTCGATGTCCCGGGCGACGAGCCACTCGAGCGTGAGCGGCGGCTCGCCCGGCACGACGGCGGCCGGGAGACCTGCCGAGCGCGTCGCCGCCGGAGTCGTCCCGGCGTCCGCGACCGGGTTCGTCGCGGTCGGGCGGTAGCGGGGGAAGTGCGGGGGAACGTACATGGTGGTCTCGCGTCCTGTGCTCGGCGGGCGTCCGGAGGTGCAGACCCGGGCGTCGCGCGGGACTCATCGATGAGCCCGTGGCACGAGACCGGCGACCGTCACGCCCCCTCACGGAGAGAGAGGGGCGGGAGGCTGCTCACGGACACCAGGTCGAGGCTGCGCAGGGCGCCGCGAGCCCTCAACAACAGGTGGCGGAGGGGACCTGCGGGCGCGCGACGACGAGCGTGCTGCTCGTGGGGCGCGGGGAGGTCACGCGGACATGGTGCCAGGGCGGACCCGGGCGGACAACCCGGGGTCCACGGGCCGGACGCCGGTCCCGTCAGTCCACGCGCACGGTGACCTCGTGCCACCCCGACGCGCCGTCGGGTGCGGGCGGGGCGACGTCGGCGGTCTGCGTGCGGCCGTCGGCGTCGGTCGCGCGGACCGTCAGGCGGTGCTCGCCCGGCGTCGCGTCCCAGGTGTACGACCACTGCCGCCACGTGTCGGGGCCTACCGTCTCGGCGAGCGTCGCGGGGCGCCACGTGCCGTCGTCGACCCGGACCTCCACTCCCGCGACCCCCGTGTGCTGCGCCCACGCGACGCCCGCGACGGTCACCGTGCCCGCGGTGACGGGCGCTCCCGCGCGCGGCGTGTCGACGCGCGACGCGAGCTTGATCGGGCCGCGCTCGGACCAGCCGCGCGTGGACCAGTACGCGACGTCGTCGGCGAAGGTCGTGACCTTGAGCTCGGTGACCCATTTGGTCGCGGACACGTAGCCGTAGAGCCCCGGCACGACGAGCCGGGCGGGGAACCCGTGCTCCGCGGGCAGCGGCTCGCCGTTCATGCCGACCGCGAGCAGGCACGCCCGGTCGGGGTCGGTGAGCACGTCGAGCGGCGTGCTCGCCGTCCAGCCGTCGGCGCTCGTGGACAGGACCATGTCGGCGTCGTCGCGGACCCCGGCGCGCGCGAGCAGCTCGCGCACGGGGTAGCCGAGCCACCGCGCGTTGCCCACGAGGTCGCCGCCGACCTCGTTCGACACGCACGTGAGCGTCACGTGGTGCTCGGTGAGCGGGAGCGCGAGCAGCTCGTCGAGCGTGAGCTCGAACGGCTCGTCGACGAGACCGGTCACCCGCAGCGTCCACGAGGCGGGGTCGACCTGCGGCACGCGCAGCGCGGTGTCGATCCGGTAGAAGTCGCCGTTCGGCGTCACGTACGGCGCGAGGCCCGGGACCCCCAGGTCCGCCTCGGCGGGGACGGCCGGCGCGGGCGTCGCCGGTGCCGGCAGCCGCAGCGCCTCGCGCGCGGCCGTGACGGCACGCGACCCGGCGGAGACCGCTCGCGACGTCGCGAGCGCGACGACGCCCGCCGCCGCGGCGAGGCCGGTGACGAGGAGGAAGCGCCGCCGGTCCATCGACGCCCGTGCGGAGCCGGTGCCCGCCACGCGCGCGTCGAGGTCCGCACCGACGACCGTCGCCTCCGCGGGCCCGCGCAGCGGGGCGAGCGACGCGCGCAGCAGCAGGATCGCGACGCCCACCCCGACGAGCGAGGGCAGCGCCCACGCGACGCTCGCGCCCGGCCGGGCCGCGGCCACGACGGCTCCGACGGCGCCCACGACGCCCAGCAGCAGGGACCCCCACGGCGGACGGCGCAGCTCGAGCCAGCCCGCGAGCGCCGCGCCCGCCGCGAGCACCACGGCCATGCCGCCGAGCAGCACCGCCTTGTCGGCGGTCCCGAACGTCGCGACCGCCCACTCCTTGACCGGCCCGGGGACGGCGTCGACCACCCCGGCCCCAGCGGCGAACAGCGGGCTGGATCCCGGCCCCACGAGCGCCGCGACGAGCTCGGCGACCGCGAACCCGACGCCCGCGCAGACCACGCCGGCGAGCGCCGAGAGCGCGGGGGCACGACGGGAGGAGGCGCTCATGCCCCCAGCCTGGCACGTGCTGCCGCGCGGCGGCGCCCTACGGCCGCGGCACGCGCGCGAGGTCCGACTGACCGATCCACGCGGGCAGCTCGCGCCGAGCCTCGGCGGGCCCGACGAGCACGACGTCGCCGGTGCGCAGCGCTCCCGCCCACGACGTGTCGCCCCGCCACACGCGGGTCAGGGCGCGCAGCCCGGACCGGACCACGACCGCCGGCTCGAGACCGGGGTCGACGTCGCACAGGTCGACGTCGCCCGCCCGCACGACGAGCCACCACCGCGACACCCGGCGATCGACGTCGTCCAGCCGGAACTCGACCGTGGTCGTCTCGCGCGGCCAGACGTCCGTCGGCACGGTGCGACGTACGTCCCAGAAGAGCAGGTGCGGGTCCAGGTCCTCGTCGCCCAGGTCGGCGACCCAGCGGGCTCCCCATGCGCCGAGCGACTCGACCACGGGACGGAGCTCCTCGCCCGCCGCCGTCAGCCGGTAGGTCGGCCGCCCGCCGACCTCGTCGCGCCGCACGACGCCGGCACGCTCGAGCGTGCGCAGCCGCTTCGCGAGCAGCGCGGGCGACATCCGAGGGTTCCCCCGCCGCAGCTCGTTGAAGTGCGTGCTGCCCACGAGCAGCTCGCGGACGACGAGCAGGGTCCAGCGCTCGTCGAGTACGTCCATGGCTTTCGCCACCGGGCAGAACTGGCCGTAGCCCGCCATCGCCGCCTCCTCGATCGTTCCTCCAGGAGACACCCGCGGGACCGTCCGCCGCCAGGTGTTCGCGCCTCCCGAGCACTACAGATCCGGTACTGGATGCCTCCAGGAGGGAGCGCGATCCTGAGGGGACGTGACCCACCGCACGCCCGCGACCGCGGGCTGGACAGCAGGAGAAGCACATGACGGACACCGTGGTCCTGTCGGACCTCAAGGCCAAGCACCGCGCGGTGTGGGCGTCCGGGGACTACCCCGCCGTCGCCGAGCTGGTGCACGAGCTCGGCGAGACCCTCGTCGACGCGGCCGGCGTGCGCCCCGGTCAGCGCGTGCTCGACGTCGCCGCGGGCACCGGGAACGCGGCGATCGCGGCCGCGCTGGCGGGCGCCGACGTCGTCGCGTCGGACCTCACGCCGGAGCTGCTCGACGTCGGCCGGCGCGCCGCCGAGGAGCGCGGGGCGCGGCTCGTGTGGGAGCAGGCCGACGCGGAGGCGCTGCCGTACGCGGACGCGTCGTTCGACGTCGTGCTGTCGTGCATCGGCGCGATGTTCGCGCCGCAGCACCAGGCCGCCGCGGACCAGCTGGTGCGCGTGCTCCGCCCCGGCGGGACGCTCGCCCTCGCGAGCTGGACGCCCGGTGGGTTCATCGGGCAGCTCTTCGCGACGATGAAGCCGTACGCGCCCGCGCCGCCGCCCGGCGCGCAGCCCCCGCCCCTGTGGGGCGACGAGGAGCACGTGCGGGCCCTGCTCGGGGACCGCGTGCACGACGTGCGCACCCGGACGCGGTCGCTCCCGGTGACGCTCTTCCCCGACGGCGAGGCCTTCCGTTCCTTCTTCGCCGAGCGGTACGGCCCGACGATCGCGGTGCGCCGGAGCCTCGCCGACGACCCCGAGCGGCTGGAGCGGCTCGACCAGGCGCTGCGCGACCTCGCCGACCACCGGCTCGAGGAGGGCGCGATGGGCTGGGACTACCTGCTCCTCACGGCGACGCGCTCCTGAGGCGTCGTCCCGGCGTCAGGCGTCCCGGTGCTCGTCGGTAGGTGCCGGGACGCCCTTCGGGACGAGCGGTGCGCGCCACAGGGAGTATGTGGACGCCTGCGCGACGGGGCGCAGCACCAGCGAGTCGATGTTGACGTGGTGCGGGCGCGTGACGGCGAAGGTCACGACGTCCGCGACGTCGTCCGCGGTGAGCGGGTCGACGACGCCGGCGTAGACCGCGTCGGCCCCGGCCTGGTCCCCGTGGTAGCGGTTGAGGGAGAACTCCGGCGTGTGCACGAGGCCGGGGGCGATCTCGATGACGCGGACCGGCTCGCCGACGAGCTCCAGGCGGAGCGTCCTGGCGACCCCGAGCAGCGCGTGCTTGGACGCGACGTAGCCGGACCCGCCGACGTACGTGTCGTGCCCCGCGGTGGAGGTCATGAGCACGACGTCGCCCCGGCGCGACGCGCGCAGGAGGGGCAGGAACGCCTTCGTCACGCGCACGGTGCCGAGCACGTTCGTCTCGTACATCGCGCGCCACTCGTCGATCTTCGCCTCGTCGACGTGGTCGACGCCGAGCCCGAACCCGGCGACGTTGAGCAGCGCGTGCACCGGCCCGCGGGCGCCCGCCTCCGCGACGAGGCGCGCGACGTCCTCGTCCGACGTGACGTCCCCGACCACCGGGTGGGCGCCCGTGCGCTCCGCGACCTCGGCGAGCCGGTCCGCGCGCCGCGCGAACGCGACGACGTCCCAGCCGCGGGCACGCAGGAACCGGACGCACGCCTCGCCGATGCCCGACGACGCGCCGGTCACCACCGCGCGCAGCGGTGCGGTCGAGGGGCTCTGGGCTGGTGGGTTCGATGGCTCCGTCACGACGGACACTCTGCCACGCCGGCTCACGGGAAGGACTAGGCTGACGGAGGATCACGGGCCCGCACTGGCCCGTCGGGGCGGCACCGGATCTGGGCCGCGGGTCCGCGCGACGCGAGATGACGCGTCGGTCCCGGCCGGCGCTCGCCGGTCGGCATCGAGAACGTACCGCCGCAGCGGCGTGCCCGTCGAGGGTTCGCCGCGCCGCGCCCGACCCCGGAGACCTCGCCCGTGCCTTCCTCTCGCAGCGTCCCCCGCACCCTGCCCCGCGATGCCGCACGCCGCACCGCCCTCGTGCTCCCGACCGCCGCGCTCGCCCTCGCGCTCGCCGCCTGCTCGTCGGGCACGGCGCCCGGGAGCGACCCGACCGCAGGTGCCGACGCCCCACCGTCGGGCGCCGCCCCGGTGAGGACGAGCTACCCGCTCACGCTCGACGACTGCGGGTTCGACGTGACGTTCGACGCCGCGCCGGAGCGTGTGGTCACGATCAAGTCGAGCACCACGGAGATGCTGCTCGCGCTGGGTCTCGGCGACCGCATCGTCGCGAGCGCGTTCGCCGACGGGCCGGTCCCCGAGTCCCTGGCCGACGCCGCGGCGGACGTCCCCGCGGTCGCGGAGCCGCTGTCGGACCAGGTTCCCGGCGCCGAGGCGGTGCTCGAGACCGAGCCCGACCTCGTCTACGCGGGCTGGGAGTCCAACCTGACGGCCGAGGGCGCGGGCGACCGCGAGACCCTCGCGCGGCTCGGCGTCGCGACGTACGTCTCCCCCGCCGCGTGCAAGGCGCCGGAGTACATGCCGGACCCGCTGACGTTCGACGACGTGTTCGCCGAGATCACCGAGGTCGGCACGATCTTCGACGCGCAGGACGCCGCCGCCGACCTCGTCGCCGAGCAGCGCGCGACGCTCGACGGCGTCGCCCGGGACGAGCGCGGGCTCACGGCGCTGTGGTACTCGTCCGGGGACGACATCCCCTACGTCGGCGCGGGCATCGGTGCGCCGCAGATGATCATGGACGCCGTCGGGCTGGAGAACGTCGCGGGCGACGTGCACGACACCTGGACCGCGTTCGCGTGGGAGGAGGCGGTCGCCGCCGACCCCGACGTCCTCGTCCTCGTCGACGCCGCGTGGAACACGGCCGAGGCCAAGATCGAGCGGCTCGAGTCCAACCCGGCGACGGCCGAGATGACCGCCGTGCGCGAGGGCCGGTACCTGACGATCCCGTTCCCGGCGACCGAGGCCGGCGTGCGCAACGTCGACGCCGTCGTGGACCTCGCGGCGCAGCTGGAGGCGCTCGACCTGTGACGACGCTGCGCACCCGGCCCGCTCCCGCTCCCCCCGCCCGACCGGACGGCCGGGCGGGGGCCCGCGCGCGCCGTGGCGCGGGCTGGTGGGTGCCGGCCGGCGTCGGCGCCCTCGTCGTGACGGTCCTCGTGACGGTGACGATCGGGCCGGCGGACCTCGCGGTCGGGGACGTGTGGCGCTCGGTCGCGACGCACCTCGGGCTCGGCGGGCTGCTCGGCCTCGAGCCGCTCGGCGCGCTGCAGGACGGCATGGTGTGGCAGCTCCGCCTCCCCCGGGTGCTCACCGCCGCGGCCGTGGGCGCAGGTCTGGCCGTGTGCGGCGTGGTCATGCAGTCGCTCACGCGCAACCCCCTCGCAGATCCGTACCTCCTCGGGCTGTCGTCGGGCGCGTCGCTCGGCGCGGTGCTCGTGCTGGTCGCCGGGTGGACCGTGCTCCTGCCGGTCGCCGCGTTCGGGGGCGCCGTGCTGGCGCTCGTCGCGGCGCTCGGGCTCGCGGGCGCGCTCGGCGCGCTCACGCCCACGCGGACCGTGCTCGCGGGCCTCGCGGTGAGCCAGCTCGCCGCCGCCGCGACCAGCTTCGTCATCTTCTGGTCCGCGACCGGCGACTCCTACCGCGAGATCCTCTCGTGGCTCATGGGGTCCGTCGCGGGAGCGACGTGGACGTCCGTCGCGGTCGCTGGCGGCGCGACCCTCGTGCTCGGGACGCTGCTCGCCTCGACCGGCTCCCTGCTGGACGCCTTCACGTTCGGCGACACCGCGGCGTCCACGCTCGGGGTCGACGTCGCGCGCGTGCGCTGGACGCTGCTCGTGGGCGTCGCGCTGCTCACGGGGGCGCTCGTCTCGCAGTCCGGGTCGATCGGGTTCGTCGGGCTGATCCTGCCGCACGCGGTCCGGCTCCTCACAGGCGCGCGGCACCGGCTCCTGCTGCCGCTGTCCGCACTGTTCGGCGCGACGTTCCTCGTCTGGGCGGACACGCTCGCACGCACCGTGTTCGCGCCGCGCGAGCTGCCCGTGGGGATCGTCACCGCCGCGATCGGCGCCCCGGTGTTCGCGCTGCTGCTGTGGCGCGGGAGGAAGGCCGCATGAGCGAGACGACGCGCACGACGGCTCAGGAGGCGCCCGCGGTCGGCGAGGACGACGTACGGGACCGTCTCGACGACGCCGCCTCGCGCGCCTCGGATCCGCGGAGCCCCGGCGGGCTGGACGCCGCGCGCGTGTCGTGGTCGGTCGACGGCCGCCTGATCCTCGACGGGGTCGACTGCACGGCCCCGACCGGCGCGGTGAGCGGGCTGCTCGGGCCCAACGGGTCCGGCAAGTCGACGCTCCTGCGCGTGCTCGCCGGGGTGCGCGCCCCCGGGCCCGACGACGCCGCGCACGTGCGCTTCGGCGGCGCGGACCTTCTCGCGATGCCGCGGCGGAGGCGCGCGCGCGTGCTCGCGCTCGTCGAGCAGGACGCGACGACCGACCTCCCGCTCTCCGTGCTCGACGCCGTCCTGCTGGGTCGCATCCCGCACCGCTCGCTCCTCGCGGGCGACTCCGCGCACGACCGGGAGGTCGCGTCCGCGGCGCTCGCCCGCGCGGGCGTGGCCGCGTTCGCCGAGCGGGAGGTCGCGACGCTCTCCGGCGGCGAGCGCCAGCGCGTGCACCTGGCGCGCGCGCTCGCGCAGGAGCCCGCGCTGCTCCTGCTCGACGAGCCGACCAACCACCTCGACATCGCCGCGCAGCTCGACACGATGCGCGTCCTGCGCGACCTCGCCGACGACGGCGTGACCGTCCTCGCCGCGCTCCACGACCTCAACCTCGCGGCCCAGACGTGCGACCACGTCGTCGTGCTCGCGGACGGCCGGGTCGTCGCCGCGGGCGACGTGCGCGAGGTCCTGGTCCCCGAGGTGCTGGACCCGGTCTACGGCGTGCGGTGCGAGGTGCTGACGCACCCGCGCACGGGCCGGCCGGTGCTGACCTTCGCACCGCAGGCCTGAGCGCGTACTCTCTGCGCGTGTGCCTCTCCCCGGTCCCCCGCGCCTCGCGGACGCTCGTCGCGGCCGCGCTGGTCGCGACGTGCGTCGTGTCCGTCTCCGGCTGCGCGGTGCTCGACGGGCGCTCCCCGTTCGACACCTCGAACGTCTCGTACGCGGACGTCGAACGGGCGCTGCCCGCGGTCCAGGACGCGCTGGACGAGGCCGACCTCCCCGTCGAGGCGAGCCTCTACACCGGCTCGAGAAACTGCGAGGGTGCGTGCGACCTGGGCGTCGGGGTGAGCCTGCTCCCGGCCGAGGACGCGGAGCGCCCCGACCTGCACCCGGACGCGCTGGCCGCGGTGCTCGTGGTCGTGCTGCCCGAGGTGTCGGGCATGCCGGTCTACGTCAGGACCGGGGTCTCCGAGGACGGCGAAGGCCTCGACCTCGAACCCGCGACGCGGGCCCTCGGGCTGGACGAGTCACCCTTCATGCTCTCGCTCGGCGAGCTGCGCATCCCGAAGGACGAGCTCGGCACCGCCCTCGACCAGGCCACCGCCCGCCTCGAGCGCTGAGCGGTGCTCGCTCAGTAGCCGCGGAGGCGCTCCAGCCGGACGCGCACGGTGACGGAGTAGTCCCCGTGGAAGCCGTCGGGTGTCATGCCGAGGCCGCGGATCCCCTCGTCGTACTTCGCGTCGTACGCGACGCGCTCGTCGGGCGTGAGACCACCGTCGTCGATCACGGCCGTGCCCGTGAGGACGACGACGTCGTCCCCCGACCGGGTGCTGTTGAGGTGCACGGCGACGCGGTGGTTCCCGCGGACGTTGCGGAGCTTCGCGGTGCGCGGCTGGGACTTCACCACGACCTCGTCCGCGCCGTCCCACAGGAACCACACGGGGGTCGGCTGGGGGGCGTCGTGCGGGTCGACGGTCACGAACCACAGGACCAGCTCGTCGGTGAGACGGGTCGCGGCGCGCGAGCCCAGGTCGGACGTGGTGTCGATCGCGGTCACGGTCACGCCTCGTTCGGCGTGCTGGTCGCGGCCAGGCGCGGCAGCTCGATCGCCGGGCAGCGGTCCATGACCATGTCGAGCCCGGCCTCACGGACGCGGCGAGCGGCGTCCTCGTCGATCACGTCGAGCTGGAACCAGACGGCCTGCGCGCCCGTCGCGACGGCCTGGTCGGCGACGTCGCCCGCGAGCTCGGAACGCACGAACACGTCGACGACGTCGACGGGGAACGGGACGTCCGCGAGCGTCGCGTAGCCCTGCTCGCCGTGCACGGTCTCCGCGGACGGGTGGACGGGGACGATGCGCTTGCCGTGCTGCTGGAGCACGCGCGCCACGCCGTACGCGGCACGCGACGTGTTGTTCGACAGGCCGACGACGGCCCAGGTCTCGGTGCCCTCGAGCACCCGACGGATGGTCTCCTGCTCGTCGGCCGGCACGGCCGCTGCGACGTCGCTCATGTCGTGCCCAACCGGGCCCCCGCCGCAGCTATTCCGCGACGGGGGCCCGGCGCCAGGGGCAGGTCAGACGAGCGCGAGCGCGAGGAGCGCGGTGGCCGCCGCGCCGGCGACCGTCCGCACGTGGTTCCACGCGAGCCAGCGCGGGAGGAACGCACCCCACGCGGCGGCGAGGTCCTCGGGCCGGGCCGCCGCCGCGTCGAGGCGCTCGTTGAGGGGAACGTTGCCCACGGCCGTGACGCCGAGGATCCCGACGACGGAGACCAGCGCGCCCGCGAGCGCCCACCCCGCGCCGGACGCCCCGCCGACCAGGCCGACGACGGCCGCCGCCGCGGGCACGAGCACGCTCGCCGCGAGCAGGAGCATGAGCGGGGGTCGCAGCGCGTCCCGGTTGATCGCGACCATGGCCGCGGCGCCGTCGGCGGCAGGGAGGCGGCGCAGGCCGCCCAGCACGAACGTGGAGAAGGCGAAGAGCACCCCACCCGCGAGCCCCGTCGCGACCGCGCTCGCGACCACGAGCGCGGTGAAGACGCTCACGACGACTGCCCGGCCGTCGACGGGACCGTCGCCGACCAGGTCTTCGCCTCGCGCACCGCGAACTCGCGGAAGTCGCGCGGCTCACGGCCCAGCGCCTGCCGGACGCCGTCGGCGACCGGGGTCCCGCGCCCGTCGAGCACCTCGGTGAAGAGGTAGCGCATGAGTCCCACGACGTCGTCGGGCAGCCCGATCGCCCGCAGCCCCGCGACGAACTCGTCCATGGTGATCGGCGCGAACCGCACGTCGTGGCCGCTCGCGGCCGCGATCTGAGCCACGGCCTCGGCGAACGTGATCGCGCGCGGACCGGTGAGCTCGTAGACCCGGCCGGCGTGCGCGTCGTCGACGAGCGCCGCGACCGCGACGTCCGCGACGTCCTCGAGGTCGACGAACGGCTCGGCGACCCGGTCCACCGGCAGTGCGAGGACGCCGTCGAGCACCGGCTCGAGCAGGAAGCTCTCGCTGAAGCTCTGGTCGAAGAACGCGCACCGGACCACGGTGCGGCCGGGGAACGCGTCGGCGACGAGCACCTCCGCGCGCTGCGCCTCGACCTCGCCGCGGCCCGAGAGCAGGACGAGCCGACGCACGCCCGCCTCCCGGGCGAGCGCCGCGAACCGGGCGACGGTCTCCGGGGAGCCCGGGACCGCGAGGTCGGGCACGTACACCACGTACACCGCCTCGGCCCCGGCGACGGCAGGGCCCCACGTGGTCTCGTCCTCCCAGTCGAAGCGGACGGCCCCGGAGCGGGACGCGCGCCGCACAGGGAGCCCGAGGGCGTCCAGGCGGTCGGCGACCCGGCGGCCGGTCTTGCCCGTCGCGCCGAGGACGAGGACCGGGCCGGAGGCCGGGGCAGCGGTCGGGGCGTCGGTCGAGGCGTCGGTCGAGGCGGGGAACGCGGCATCTGCCGGGCGCGGTGTCGTGGCGCTCATGGCGTCTCTCCTGTCGAGGGTTGGTGCGGGGACGAATGCCAGTCAACCGGGCATCAGCGAGACGCGACATGGCTCCGGCGCTCGTCTCCATACGTGATCGTCTCGCGGTCCTTCGACGCCTCGGTCTCTGGCCCCGGCTCCGGCTCCGGGACGGTGCGTACCCTGACCGGATGGACGTCGTCGCCGGGCTGCTCGACGGGCCGCGCGCCCGCGGCGCCTTCCTCCTGCGCAGCCACCTCCGCGCCCCCTGGGGCATGCGCATCGAGGACGAGGCGCCGCTGACGATCGTGCCCGTGCTGCGCGGGTCGGGCTGGGTCGGGCCGGCCGTGGGCGACGACGGGACGGACCCGGGCGTGCAGGTCGGGGCGGGGGACGTCGTGCTGCTGCGCGGTCCTGCCCACTACGTCGTGGCGGACGCGCCGACGACCGCGCCCCAGGTGGTCGTCGGACCGGAGTCCGACATGTGCCGCGCGGTCGACGGCGGGCCCTCCCCCATGACGGTGCTCGGCGTGCGCTCGTGGGGCAACGACCCCGGCGGCGAGACCGTCATCATCACGGGCACCTACCCGCTCGACGGCGAGGTGGGCCGTCGGGTGCTGCGCGTGCTGCCGCAGCGGGTGGTGCTGCGCAGCCGCGACGTCGACGGCACGCTCGTCGAGATGCTCGCGCGCGAGGTCGTGCAGGACCTGCCCGGGCAGGAGGCGGTGCTCGACCGCCTGCTCGACCTGCTCCTCATCTCCTGCCTGCGCACCTGGCTCTCGCGCGACGACGCGCCGGGCTGGTACAGCGCCGACGCGGACCCGGTGGTCGGCGCGGCGCTCCGCCTCATCCACCACGACCCGGCCCGCGCCTGGACCGTCGACTCGCTCGCACGGCAGGTCGGGCTCTCGCGTGCGGCCTTCTCGCGGCGCTTCACCGCGCTCGTCGGCGAGCCGCCCATGGGCTATCTCACGGGCTGGCGCCTCGATCTCGCCGCGGACCTGCTGCTCGAGCCCGACGCCACGCTGACGTCCGTCGCACGCGCCGTGGGGTACGCGTCTCCGTTCGCGCTGAGCGCCGCCTTCAAGCGCGTGCGCGGGGTGAGCCCCGCCGCGCACCGGGCGCGCGCGGGCGCCGCCTGAGGCGGACGACGCCGGACCCGGGCAGGATGGTCGCCATGCCGATCCCGCACTGGGTGACCCGGAGCAACAAGCGTTTCCTGAACCCCGTGATGCTGCGCGTCGCGACGGGGGTCGGGCCGATGGCGGTCGTGCGCCACGTCGGCCGACGCAGCGGCCGCGTCTACCGCACTCCCGTCTTCGCGTTCGCGTACCGCGACTCGCCGGCCGACCCGGTCCGCGTCGTCCTCGCCCTCACGTACGGGCCGGACGTCGACTGGGTGCGCAACGTCGACGCCGCGGGCGAGTTCGTGCTGGAGCGCCGGGGCGAGGAGTTCCGCGTCGTCGACGTGCGACGCGTCGAGGGCGAGGACGGCCTGCGGCTCGTGCCCGGCTGGACGAGCGCCGTCCTGCGCCGCACGGGAGTGGACCGGTTCCGGACCGGGAGACTCCTGCGGGCGCCCGTCGCGACGTCCGCGTAGCGCCGCGCCCGTGCCGCGGCGTCCGGCCGACGGTCGTGCGCCTCGAGACGGCGGACGCCCGGCCGAGAGTCCGACCGGGCGTCCGCGCACGCAAGCTGCTCAGCACGCGCCGAGGTCGGTCCACGGGCCCCAGGTCGCGGCGCCCGGCTTCTCTCCGAGCGTCCACCACGTGGCCTTCCACGTGTGGCCCTCGAAGGACGCCGTCGCCCCGCCCACGTACACCTGCGACGCGCTCCACGGCGCCGCCGTGCAGGTCGGGTCCGTCGGGTCGGTCGGGTCCGTCGGGTCCGTCGGATCGGTCGGGTCCGTCGGGTCCGTCGCGCCGGAGGTGAACGCGGCGAACTTCTTCGAGAACTCGAACTTCTGCTGGGCCAGGCCGGAGCAGTCGTCCTGCGTCGTCTGCGCACCCGCACAGCCGCCGGTGTCGCGGTGCAGCGCCCAGAACGACAGGTAGGCGACGCCCTTCTGCTGTGCGAAGGCGAGCACCGAGTCGGCGTTCGCGAGGGAGAACGTCTCCCCGACGCCCCAGTCGGAGACGCCGATCATCTCCGTGATGCCGACCATCCCCCAGAGCTGCGCGTCGGTCTTCGACGGGTAGATCGTCCTGAGGAAGCTCACCAGGCCGGTCGTCGCGGTGACGGTGTCCTGCGCCATGTTCGCGCGGTCGCCCTCCCAGTAGTCGAACGTCATGACGTTGACGACCGAGACCTCGACGCCGTTCGTCACGGCGTTGCGCAGCAGGTTAGGTTCTTGCCCGCCGCGGCCAGGCCCTGCGTCGTGGTGGGCAGCGTGTACTGGACCTCGAACGTCCGACCGTTGGCCTTGGCCCAGTCCTGCACGATCTTCAGCGCCTTGTTGCGACGGTCCACCCCGGCGCTGCTGTTGATCGAGTCCGCCTCGATGTCGAAGTCGATGCGCTCGACGTCGTACGTCGTGATGAGCTTCTCGATCTGCGCCGCGATCGTGTTCACGTCCGTGCACGAGTCCGCCAGCTCCGTGAGCTGTCCGTCCTCGGTCGCGTCGTCGGCCGTCCAGCCGCCGAGGGACGGGATGACGTTGCCGCCGCGCGCCTGGATCGCGTCGACCTGGGCGCCGAAGCTCGACTGCGCGATCGGCAGCGACGTGTCGCCGTTCCAGTAGAGCGTGCACGACCCCTGTCGCTCGGTCTGGGCGAACGCCAGCGTGACGTGGTCGGCGCCCGCCTGCTGGGACACGGCACTGATGTCGTCGCCCAGCCACATCTCGTAGTACGGCGAGAAGACGTGGTCGGGGACGGGCGTCGCGGCGGACGCCGGTTGCGCGACGAGGCCGACGGCCGCGCCGACGGCGAGCGCCGTCGTAGTCGCGAGCGTGAGCAGCTTCCTTCGGAACATGGGAACCTCCGGTCCAGGCCGGCGTCGTCCGTGGCGCCGGGTGCGGGAGACGTCGGCGCACCGGGCGACCGACGGATCGACGCTACGGCGTCCGCGACCTGGGCCCATCGGTGCGATCGCGTATCTTTCGCGATCTACGCGTCCGTAGCACCCCGTATACGGATGCCCCGGGCGACGACTCCGTGCGCGGCTCCGCGGAGCCCGCGACCGGACGCGAGCGCCGCCGTCCTGCCATGATGGACGGCATGACCGACCAGCTCTGGATCACCGGCGACCCCGACGCGGACGCGCTCCTCAGCGACGACGCGTTCGCCCTCCTCGTCGGCATGCTCCTCGACCAGCAGTACCCGATGGAGCACGCGTTCGCGGGACCGCGCAAGATCCGTGACCGCCTGGGCTCCATCGACCCGCGCGCCGTGGCGGAGGCGGACCCCAACGCGTTCGTCACGCTCGCCACGACGCCGCCGGCCATCCACCGCTACGGACGCTCGATGGCAGCCCGGGTGCAGGACCTGGCGCGCGTCGTCGTCGACGAGTACGACGGCGACGCGACCCGGATCTGGACCGCGCCCGGCGCCGGTGACGACGGCACGGCGGCGCCCACCGGCGCGGAGGTCCTCGCCCGGCTGCGCGCGCTGCCCGGGTACGGCGACCAGAAGGCCAGGATCTTCCTCGCGCTCCTCGGCAAGCAGCGCGACGTGCAGCCCGCGGGGTGGCGCGAGGCGGCGGGGCACTACGGGGACGAGGGGTCGCGTCGGTCCATCGCCGACGTCACGAGCCCGGAGTCGCTCGCGGAGGTCCGCACGTTCAAGAAGGCGCAGAAGGCCGCGGCGAAGGCCGCGAAGTCCTGACCGCGCGGGCACGGCGTCGGCCGCAGCTCGACGGACGCGGGGGTGCGCGACGGCGCCCGGCCGCTATCGTCGGCGCGTGACCACGACGACGTCGCGCGCCTCGGCGCTGCCTCCCTCCACCCGCACGCTCCTGGCGCTCGCCGCAGGCGTGGTGGTGCTCGCGGGGGTCCACACGGCCCGGGAGGTGCTCGCGCCGATCCTCCTCGCGGCGGTGATCGTCATCATCTGCCACCCCGTGCGGTTCCCGCTCGAGCGCCGGGGCTGGCCCCGGTGGGCCGCGACGACGGCGGTCGTGGTGGTCGCCTACCTCATCCTCGCCGTGCTCGTCGCGATGCTCGTGTTCGCGGGCTTCCGGTTCGCCGACCTGGTGCGCGAGTACCTGCCGGCGCTGGTGCGCTCGGTCGAGGACGTCGTCGACCAGCTCTCCGCCGTCGGGATCGACACGGACGTCGCGGAGGCGGCGACGTCCTGGCTGGAGCCCGCCCGGGTCCTCAGCCTCGCCGGGAACGTCTCGGGCATGGCGCTCGGCATCGCGACGGCCTTCTTCTTCGTGCTCGCCTACGCGATCTTCATGGCGGCCGACGCCGCGCGGTACTCGACCGCGACCACGGTCTTCGGCACCGAGCGTGCCGCGACGATCGACCGCGCGTCCCGGTTCAGCGGCGGCGTGCGGCGCTACTTCGTCGTCAACGCGTCGTTCGGCGCCGTCGTGGCGGTCGTCGACGGCGTCGCGCTCTGGCTGCTCTCCGTCCCGGCTCCGACGGTGTGGGCGATCCTCGCGTTCGTCACCAACTTCATCCCCAACATCGGCTTCGTGCTCGGCCTCGTCCCGCCCGCGATCATGGCGTTCGTCGTCGGCGGGTGGCAGCTCGCGCTCGCCGTCGTCGCGGTCTACTGCGTCGTGAACGTCGTGCTCCAGGTGCTCGTCCAGCCCAAGTTCGTGGCCGACGCCGTGAACCTCAGCCTGACCCTCAGCTTCGTCTCCGTCGTGTTCTGGACGTTCGTCATCGGGCCGCTCGGGGCGATCCTCGCGATCCCGCTCACGCTGCTCGTGCGCGCGCTCGTGCTGGAGCCCGACCCCGGCTCGGGCTGGCTGCGCTGGCTCTCGGGTGACGACGTGCCCCGGGACGGCGGGACGGCGAGCCCTGCACCCGGCGCGGTGGAGGGCGACGAGGTCGCCTCCCGCCGGGATGCCGGCCCCGGACCGGAGTCCGAGCGTGACCCTCAGGTCCAGCCCGAGAGTTCGCCGACGGAGGGCGCCCCCGCCCCGGAGACGGCGTAGCCGCGCACCGGTGTTGCGACCGCGTCGGTGGTCCTTAGGCTGGCAGACGGCGGGTGTCCGCCCGTCACCGGCACGGGGAGGAACCATGGCGCACGGAGACATCACGCACATCGACATCCCGGTGAGCGACAGCGGCCGGGCCACGCAGTTCTACGGCGAGCTCTTCGGCTGGCAGATCGCGGAGATCCCGGGCTTCGAGGGCTACCCCATGTGGCGCGCCCCGAACCAGATCAGCGGCGGCGGGCTCGCGCCGCGGTCGGAGGGGTTCACGACCCCCCGCAGCTACGTCGAGGTCGACTCGATCGAGGACACGCTCGCGAAGGTCCGCGAGCTCGGGGGCAGCGTGATCCTGGAGAAGTCCGAGATCAGCCCGACGTCCTGGTGGGCGGCGTTCGAGGACGCCGACGGGAACCAGATCGGCCTCTACGAGGGCACGACGGACGCGGGCTGACCGCGCCGGCGTGCTCGCCCGGGCGGTCGTCGCGGTCAGAGCGACAGCACACGACCGTCCGGGTCGCCGGGCCGGCGTGGCCGGAGCGTCGCCGGAGGCGGCCACGGGAGGTCGTAGCGCTCGACGGGGACGTCGATCGCGCCGAAGTCGTCGGTCTGCACGACCACGCCGTCCGGGGTGACCTCGACCAGCCGGACGCGCAGCGGCGGCGCGTCCTCCTGCTCGAGCATCCACACCTCGGCCAGCCACGCGAGGCTGAGCCCGTCGAGAGCTTCCTCGGCCTCGAGCCAGTCCACCGGGCCGGTCAGCTCGCGCCCGAGGAGCGAGACGGCGACCCAGGCGTCGCCGTCGGGACGGATCCAGCCGACGTGCTCACGGTCGTCGGGGCGGCGGTGCGGGATCCACTCGGCGGGCAGCATCCCGGCAGGCTAGCCGCCGGTCGACCCGCGAGCCAGGAGATTGCCGCCCGTCCCGCGCGGGTCAGCCGGCGGGGAGGGGCTCGTTCCCCGACCCCTCGCGGAAGCCCTCGCCGAACCCGTCCCGGTACCCGCGGTCGTAGGCCTCGGCGCTCCCCTCCCGGAAGAGGTCGTCGGCGGAGGGTCGGACGAGCGTGCGCGCCCCCGGGCCGTCGTCGTCGCCCACGTACCGGCCCAGCCCCCGCACGACGGCGACCGGCCGGCCCGCGGCCTTGCCGCGCACGAGCTCGCTCGCGGAGGCCACCTCGTCGGCGACGGCCGTGACCGTGACGGAGAGGGGGCGGCCGTGCGCGTCCACGCCGCCGCGCAGGTCCTCGGCCACGACGATCCCCGCCGCACCGATGGCGACGTCGACCAGCCCGTCGCGCCACGCACGGCCGGCGGTGTCCGTGACGACGACGCCGAGGCGGGCGAGACCGAACCGGGCCCGCAGCGCGTTCCGCAGCGCCCGGGCCGAGGCGTCCGGGTCGAGCGGGAGGAGCAGCACCGTCCCCTCGGGCGTGTTGGAGGCGTCGACCCCTGCGGCGGCCATGACGAGGCCCAGGTGGTTCTCGACGATGCGCAGCGGGGGCTGTCCCGGGCGCTCGCGCGTCGCGACGACGCGCACCGTCTCGTCCGTGATCGCCTGCTCGCGGTCGGCGGCGGCGACGACGCGGCCCTCCGCCTTGGACACGACCTTGCTCGTCACCACGACGACGTCGCCCTCCACGAGCGCGTCGCCCGCCGCCGCCGCGGCGAGCAGGTCGCCGACGAGCGCGGCGAGGTCGTCGCCCGGACGCACCTCGCCGAGGCCCGACGGCGCCCACGCGGACAGGCGCGCCTCGCCGCCCTCGCGCGCGACGTCGTCGGGCACGAGGGGACCTGCGCCGGGCGTCATCGCGCCAGCTTCGGCAGGACCTCGCGACCGAAGACCTCGATCCACTCACGCTGGTTGCGGCCCACGTTGTGGAGGTAGATCCGGTCGAAGCCGAGGTCCACGAACTTCTGGATGTACGCGCGGTGCGCGTCGGGGTCGGCCGAGATCACCATCCGGCCCTCGAAGTCCTCGGGGCGCACGAGCTTGGCCATCTGCTCGAAGTCGTGCGGCGAGCGGATGTCGGCCTTGGGGAACTTCATGCCGCCGTTGGGCCACTCGGTCATCGCGTTCGCGAGCGCCTCCTCGTCCGTCGCCGCCCAGGACAGGTGGAGCTGCAGCACCTTCGGCATCGCCTGCGGGTCGCGGCCGGACTCGCGGACGCCGTCGTCGAACTTGCCGAACAGCATCGAGATCTTCTCCAGCGGCGCGCCGACGGTGATGAGGCCGTCGGCGTGCCGCCCGGCGCGCCTGGCCGTCACGGGTCCCGCCGTCGCGACGAGGATCTCGGGCGCGGCCTCGGGCATGGTCCACAGGCGCGTGGACTCCATCTTGTAGAACTGCCCGGAGTGCTTGACGTCCTTGTTGTCGAGCCCGGACTGGAACAGCTTCTTGATGACGTCGATCGCCTCGAACATGCGGTTGATGCGCTCGGGCGCCTCGGGCCAGTAGCCCGCGACGACGTGCTCGTTGAGCGCCTCGCCCGAGCCCAGGCCGAGCCAGTGCCGCCCGGGGTACATCGCGGCGAGCGTCGCCGAGGCCTGCGCGACCATCGCGGGGTGCCAGCGGAACGTCGGCGCGGTGACGCCCGGCCCGAGGTCGCCCGTCGTGCGCTCGCCGAGCGCGGTGAGCACGTTCCACACGAAGGACGACTCGCCCTGCGCCGGGACCCACGGCTGGAAGTGGTCGGCCGCCATGGTGCCGGAGAAGCCGTGCGCCTCCGCGTAGGCCGAGAGCGCGACGGCCTCGGTCGGGTGGAACTGCTCGAGCATGGCGGCATAGCCGATCGTCAGACCCATGCTCCGACCCTAGTACGCGCCGGGCGAGGACTCGCCCGAGCGGGCCGGGGCCGCCTGCGGCGGCGGTCCCGGCCGTGCGCCTCAGACGTAGACGGGGGTCAGGGCCGCGTACTCCTCGACGGAGCCGTTGCGCAGGCAGACCTCGATGATCTGCCGCCCCAGCGGGTCGAGGTCGTCGGTGAGGAACTGCCGCAGCTCGCTGGCGAAGAAGTCGGTGATGATCCGCGCCCCGGCGTCGTAGGCTTCCAGCCCGACCTGGGACTGGAGCTCGGGCCGCAGGAACGTGGGTCGCACGAGCTGGCCGTCGATCTTCATCTCCGTGAGCGTGTACCCGAACAGCGGGCAGCGGGCCGGGGTGAGCTCCTCGGGGCGCAGGCGCCCGCCGCCGCGCCGCGCGAGGTACTCGCGCGTGAGCCACTCGGCGGCGAAGTCGACCTTGTACGCGCCGATGTGCTGGTTCGGCGTCAGGACGTACCGGGTCCGGTCCGTCTCCACGAGCTGGCGCAGCAGGAGGTTCGCGGCCGCGACCTTCGTCCCGGTCGCGAACGGCCAGTACGACCCGACGCCCTCCGCGACCATCCCGCCGTGGGCCAGGGCCTCCGTCGCCGACCGCGACTCGCCGATCGACGGGTTCTTGTCCCCGCGCGGCGCGACGAGCCGCCAGATCCACGCGAGCGAGGCGGGGACGACGTGGGTCATGCCCATGATCCCGTAGGTCGGGTGGTCCCGGGTGCAGGCCGGCATGCGGGCGCCGAAGGTCCGGACGTCGACCTCCGCCGGACCTTCGACGTCGGTCAGCAGGTGGCGGGGCACGACGACCCGCGGGTTGGGGCACCGCCGGCCGTCGGAGTCGAGGGAGTGCTCCCACGGCAGCACCGTGGCGTCGGGGACGCCGTCGATGTTGAAGAAGACGAGGGGGACGTCGGGGTGGATGCACGCGCGCTCCAGGTGCGCGTCCTGCCCGTAGCCGGTCAGGTTGTCGACGCGCACGAACCACCCCTCTTCCGCGTCCGTGACGACGAGGCGGCCGTCACCCGTCTGGAGCGCGGCGTGGCACAGGGTCATGTCGTCGGTGACGGGGTCGAGCGCGCTCGTCTCCCCCAGCGTGATGACGTAGGGCTCGTCGGTCACGACGTTCGTGCCGAGCAGGATCCGCCCGTCCTCCTGGCGCCGGATCTCCTGGCACATCTCGGACTTGCCGCCGCCCGACGCCCCCTCGTGCATGACGACGGTCTCGTTCTCGTACGGCGTGGTGACGCGGACCGACGAGGCGTGGGCCGTGACCCACCCCTCGCGCTCGCCGACGTCGAGCAGGACGGAGAACACCCCCTTCTTCGCGCTCGGACCGGGGTAGAGGTTGTAGGCGAAGACCTCGTGCAGCGTCTCGGAGCGGTCGTGCACGACGACCTGGCGCCCGTCGAAGCGCGTGTGGCGGAACGGCGGGGCGACGTAGAGGATCGAGCGCGGCTCGAACGGCCCGAGCTCGTCGAACGTGGTCCACCCCTGCAGGTCGACGAGGGCGAGGGCGAAGAACGCCGCGTTGACCGGGCAGACGGCGAGCGACGGGTAGCCGTGGGTCCGCCCGCCCGCACGGAACGGCACGACCACCAGCTCCTGGGTCGCGAGCCACGCGAGGGTCTCGTCCTTCACGGCGCCGAACCCGGTCCCGAAGACGTCGCGGTAGCGCGGCTTGTCGGTGGGCAGGTCGTCGGCGATGCGCATGCAGTCCGGGTCGCGCCGGCGCATGTAGTCCTCGGGGTAGTTCACGGCGATGCCGTTCCGGCACCGCACCACCTCGGCCTCGGGAACGAGCGTGCCGTCGGCGTCGTACTCGACGACGAACCGCGGACCGCCGTCGGGCCCCAGCGCGAGGCGGTACAGCTCGTCGCGCGAGGACGGGACGACGAGGTCCGGGCACGCCGCGAGCGCCGCCGCGAGCGCGGGCGGGAGGACGACGCCGGGCGGCAGCGCCCCGGTCGTGCGCGCGCTGTCGGTGGTCGTGAGGGTCATGGCTGCTCCCAGGTGGTCGGCGCGAGGATCAGATCGAGGTGCGCCCACGAGCACCCGTACCTTTGCGTGCAGGTTACGAGTCGATGACCAATCTTCCCCAGGGACTTTGGACCCGTGATGACGCGGGCCCGTCACGGACACGTCCGCTCGCCACCCGGCACGACGGCCGGACCGTCCCCACCAGACGACCGTTAGCCTCTCGTGGTGAGCACCACTCCCGCGGGTCCCGCGACCCTCGACACGCGAGCCCTCGTCGAGCCCCTCGACCGTGGTGCGGCACGCGCGCACCACCGCTCCCTGCGGCAGCACGCCAGGGACGCACGGACGCGTCCCTCGACGTCGGTCGCCCTCCAGGTGCTCGGTCTCGTGCTGCGCGTCGTGCTCGTCGCGTTCCTGGTGGCCGTCGCCGCGCTGTGCGTCACCGTGGTCTACGGCTTCCTCGCCTTCGGTCTGACGGCCCTCGGCGCCGGGCGCCCGCTCGTCGTCCTGGTGCTGGCGGCCGTCACGACCCTCGTCGCCCTGCTCGTCGTGCGCGGGGCTCGCCGTTCGTCGCAGGACGGTCGGGAGCTGGCGTACCGGCTGAGCCGGTTCGCCGCGGCGAACGGGTTCGACGTCGCACCGCGGGTCGACGAGCCCGACCTGCCCAGCGGGGCGTTCCACCTGGGCATCCTTCGTGTCGCCCGGAACGTGGTCCGCACCGGCGGTCGCCGCCCCGTCGAGGTCGCCACCTACACCTACAGCGCCGGCTACCGCAACGGCGAGCCCTTCGCGTTCACGTACGCCATGGTCGCCCTCGACCGCGCCCTGCCGCGCGTCGTCGTGGAGACGATGCCCGCCCGGGGGATGCGGGGCGCCCGGGCTCCGCGGGGCGTCGAGCGCGTGTGGGAGCTGCCGGTCGACGGCCCGTTCGGCGACCGCCACCAGGCTTACGGACCCGTACGGTCCCCGACCGGCACGGCGCGCGCCGTCTTCTCCCCGGAGATCGTCGAGACGCTCGTCCGCGGTCCCCTCCCGCTCGCGGCCGAGGTGTCCGGGGACCGGCTCTTCCTGTTCAGCGAGCGCGCGCTCGACCTGCTCGACCCCGCGGTCTGGGAACGCCTCCTGGGGACGGCCACCGACCTGGCCGCGCGGCTGTCCCGCACGGACGGGCCCGGCGGTCCGGGGGCCGCGCCCGGCACCCGGTGACGACGGCGGCCGGGACGCGAGACGCCGTCGGGAGCGGCCCCGAGATCTGGGAGAATGGGCGACCATGAGCGACTTCCCGACGAACGCGCCGACGGGCGCGGCCGATGCCACTGCAGCAACGACCTCCTCCGCCGGCCGCGTAGCCGGCGACGTCGTCCGCGCGGTGGTCGCGGGAGTACCCGACCGGGTGAGCCTCGACGGGCTCGAGGAGACGTACGACGCCCGCTGGGCCGAGCAGGGGACGTACGCGTTCGACCGCTCGAAGACCCGCGAGCAGGTCTTCTCCATCGACACCCCGCCACCGACGGTCTCCGGCTCCCTCCACGTGGGGCACGTGTTCTCCTACACGCACACCGACGTCGTCGCGCGGTTCCAGCGCATGCGCGGCCTCGAGGTGTTCTACCCGATGGGCTGGGACGACAACGGCCTGCCCACCGAGCGCCGCGTGCAGAACTACTACGGCGTGCGCTGCGACCCCACCCTCCCCTACGTCGAGGGCTTCGAGCCCCCGCACGAGGGCGGCGAGGGCAAGTCGGTCAAGGCCGCGGACCAGGTGCCGGTGAGCCGCCGCAACTTCATCGAGCTGTGCGAGCGCCTGACCGCCGAGGACGAGAAGCAGTTCGAGGCGCTGTGGCGCCGGCTCGGGCTCTCGGTCGACTGGGCGCAGCACTACCAGACCATCGACGCGCGGTCGCGCACGGCCGCGCAGCGCGCGTTCCTGCGCAACCTCGGCCGCGGCGAGGCCTACCAGGCCGAGGCGCCGGGGCTGTGGGACGTGACGTTCCAGACGGCGGTCGCGCAGGCCGAGCTCGAGGCGCGCGACTACCCCGGGCACTTCCACAAGGTCGCGTTCCACCGTGTCGCGCCGGGCACGCCCGACGACGGCGCACCCGTCTTCATCGAGACGACGCGCCCTGAGCTGCTCGCCGCGTGCGTCGCGCTCGTCGCGCACCCGGACGACGAGCGCTACCAGCACCTGTTCGGCACGACGGTGCGCTCGCCGCTGTTCGACGTCGAGCTGCCCGTCCTCGCCCACCCCGCCGCGGAGCGCGACAAGGGCGCGGGCATCGCGATGTGCTGCACGTTCGGCGACCTCACCGACGTGCAGTGGTGGCGCGAGCTGCAGCTCCCGACGCGCTCGATCATCACGCGCGACGGGCGCATCGTGCGCGAGACGCCGGACTGGATCACGTCGCACTCCGGGCAGGGCGTGTTCGCCGAGCTCGAGGGCAAGACGACGTTCTCCGCGCGCCAGGTCGTCGTCGACGCCCTGCGGGACGCGGGCGACCTCGACGGCGAGCCGGTCGCCACGCAGCGCAAGGCGAACTTCTTCGAGAAGGGCGACAAGCCGCTCGAGATCGTCACCTCGCGCCAGTGGTACATCCGGAACGGCGGCCGCGACTGGGTCGCCGCGGACGGCACGCGCCGCGACCTGCGCGCCGAGCTGCTCGGCCGGGGCAAGGAGCTCGCGTTCCACCCCGACTTCATGCGCGTGCGCTACGAGAACTGGGTCGGCGGCCTCAACGGCGACTGGCTCGTCTCGCGCCAGCGCTTCTTCGGCGTGGCGATCCCGCTCTGGTACCCGGTGCTGGAGTCGGGCGAGATCGACCACGACCACCCGCTCGTCCCGTCGGAGGCCGTCCTTCCGGTCGACCCGTCGTCCGACGTGCCCGCCGGGTACTCCGAGGACCAGCGCGGCGTGCCGGGCGGGTTCGTCGGCGAGAACGACATCATGGACACGTGGGCGACGTCGTCGCTGACGCCGCAGATCGCGGGCGGCTGGGAGGTCGACCCCGACCTGTTCGAGCGGGTGTTCCCCATGGACCTGCGCCCGCAGGGCCAGGACATCATCCGGACCTGGCTCTTCTCGACCGTCGTGCGCTCGCACCTCGAGTTCGGCTCGCTGCCGTGGAAGAACGCGGCGATCTCCGGCTGGATCCTCGACCCCGACCGCAAGAAGATGTCGAAGTCCAAGGGCAACGTCGTCACGCCCATGGGCCTGCTCGAGGAGCACGGCTCCGACGCCGTCCGGTACTGGGCCGCCTCGGCCCGCCTGGGCACCGACGCGGCGTTCGAGGTCGGCCAGATGAAGATCGGCCGCCGCCTCGCGATCAAGATCCTCAACGCGTCGAAGTTCGCGCTGTCGTTCGGGGTCGACGCCGAGACCGGGACGGGCGAGATCGTCCTCGACCCCGCGCTCGTCACCGAGACGCTCGACCGCGCGATGCTCGCGGGCCTCGCGTCCGTCGTCGAGAAGGCGACCGAGGCGTTCGAGGCGTACGACCACACGCGCGCCCTCGAGACCACGGAGACGTTCTTCTGGACGTTCTGCGACGACTACCTCGAGCTCGTCAAGGACCGCGCGTACGGCGCCGGGGCCGCAGCGTCCGACGTCTCGGCCGAGACCCGGTCCGCGCGCGTCGCGCTCGCGATCGCGCTCGACACGCTGCTGCGCCTCTTCGCGCCGTTCGTGCCGTTCGCGACCGAGGAGGTCTGGTCGTGGTGGCGCGCGTCGGAGGGCTCGATCCACCGCGCGCCGTGGCCGACCTCCGACGTCGCGCGCACGGCCGCCGGCGACGCCGACCCTGCCGTGCTCACGGCCGCGGGCCACGCGCTCGCCGCGCTGCGCAAGATCAAGTCCGAGGCGAAGGTCTCCATGCGCACGCCGATCCTCGCCGCGCAGGTCGCCGTCCCGACGGTGTCCCTCGCGGGCGTCGAGGCGTCGGTCGTCGACGTCCGCAACGGCGGGCGCGTCACCGGCACGCTCGACCTCGTCGCGACGACGGAGGGCCAGGGCGACCCGGCCGTCCAGGGCGGGATCGTCGTCGTCTCCTCCGAGCTCGGCGAGCCCGAGGCCCGCAAGAAGGCCTGACCCCCACCCGTCGTGGGCATGGAATGGGCCCGGTTCTGCGGTCAGAACCGGGCCCATTCCATGCCCACAGCCGCCGACGGGTCAGATGATCTCGCCGCGCAGCCGCGCGTCGTCGCCGGACATCGTCGCCGCGACCTCGCGCGGCGTGCCCTCGTCGGCCCAGCGCAGGGTCGCCCCCACACCCTCGATGAGCTCGACGCTCCCCTCGGGCGCGAACGTCAGCCCGGCGTCCTGGCCGATCGCGGCGCGCACGAGCGCGACCGTCGCGGGGAGCTTCTCCAGACCCTCCGTGACACCGAGGTCCTGGATCTCCTCGCGCGACGCCGCGATGTGCATCGGGCTCGGCCCGATCCAGAGCGTGCGGCCGTCGAGCGCGGCGTCCTGCCCGTACTCGTCCGCCAGGACGAGCTCCTTCACCTGGCCGCGCGCGAGGACCGCGACGACGTCCTCGACGGAGGTCACGGCGCCCGACTCGCGGCCCTGCTCCTGGCGGAACTCTGCGAGGACCTTCTCGCGCCGCCGCTCGCGGAAGCTGTCGAGCGCGTCGGCGACGTTCGACTCGAACGCCGCCTCGTTGATGCCCGGGCCTCGGCCGCCGCCCGGGACCTCGACGACGCGCTCCGCCGTCGCACGGCCCAGCGCCCCGCGCACGAGGGGCACCGCGCGCACGTCCCCGGTGAGGAGGACGAGCTCGGGGTGGTACTCCGCCGCCTGGCGCTCGAGCTCGGCCGCCACCGCCTCCGCGTTGCGCTCCCACGAGTCCTCCGCGCGCGACTCGATGCGCTTGTGGGACAGGCCGCCGGTCCGGACCTTGTTGATCACGTCGTGGCCGCCCTCGACCGACTCCGGCTCCGCGTACGGCAGGTGTCCCCCCGCGACGGACCACGTGAGGTCCGCGCCCTGGCGGTCGACGACGACGCGCACGTAGTCGACGGACTCGTCCGCCGCGCGCGCCGCCTGGAGCAGCGCGGGGACGGGCCCCCACGAGCCCTTCGTGAGCGCCGGCGGGTCCTTGACGACGCGGTCGACGAGGACGCCCGTGTCGTCCGCGATCAGCACGCGCCCGTGGGTGCCGCCGACCCGCGTCGGCCGCAGCACCACCTCCTCGAGGTCGTCGAGGACGGCGTCGGGCGCGCCTTCCTGGCGCAACGTGCGCCGCACGCCCTTCCAGCGGTTCTCGACCTCGCGGTCCCCGGCCTCGTTGGCCCGCGTCGCGTCGATGTACACCGTCGCGAAGGGGCCCGGGTGGCCGAGGAGGGGCTTGAGCCAATCGATCTTCATGCGAACACCTCTAGCGTCCGTCGGCGTGGCGGGCGGGCCGCCCGGCGTGCAGGTCCTGCCGACGCCGGGGCCCACCCTGGGACCCCTCCAGGGTCGGTCAGATCGACCACCGTCGCCACCGCGCGTCGGGGTGGGCCCCGGCGGACGCCGACGGTCAGGACGCCGTCAGGAGTAGGTGTCGAGGACAGGTGCGCCCTCGCCCGAGGCGTGCTCCGCCGCGATCCGCTCGTGGTGGCGGATGACCTCGCGGACGATGAACTCACGGAACTGCTCCGCGAACTCCGGGTCGAGGCCCGCGGCGTCGGCGATCCCCGTGAGTCGCGCGATCTGCTGCCGGTCCCGGTCCGGGTCGGCCGGAGGCAGCCCGCCCTGTGCCTTGAGCTCCCCGACGCGGCGCGTGAACTTGAAGCGCTCCGCGAGCAGGTGCATGAGCGCGGCGTCGATGTTGTCGATGCTCGCGCGCAGCGTGAGGATCTCGGCGGGGACGGCGGGCGGGCCGGGCTGGTTCGTCACCCACCGATCCTAGGCGCGCCCGGCGACCGCCGAGGAACGCGATACTCGGAGTACGGAGTAAAGTGTCACGCCGTCCCTACCTGCCGTCCCACTCAGCGGAGAGTCCCATGACGGAACACGCGTCGCCGAGCCTCGTCGAGGTCTCCCCCACGGCGACCATCAGCACCCTCCTCACCGACCGCGTCGCCCGTGGTCCCCACGCGACGCTCGTCGAGCGCCGGACCACCGCGGACGGCCCCTGGGAGCCCGTCACCGCGCAGGAGTTCGAGGCGGACGTCGTCGCCGTCGCGCGCGGGCTCGTGGCCCGGGGCATCGAGCCCGGCGACCACGTCGCGATCATGTCCCGCACGCGCTACGAGTGGACGCTCCTCGACTTCGCCACGTGGGCCGTCGGCGCCGTCCCCGTGCCCGTCTACGAGACGTCGTCGGCCGAGCAGGTGCACTGGATCTGCTCCGACGCCGCGGTCCGCCTCGCCGTCGTGGAGACCGCGTCCCACGCCGCCGAGATCGCGACCGTCCGCGACCGCCTCCCGGACCTGGAGGACGTGCTCGTCGTCGAGGACGGCGCCGTGGACGCCCTGCGCGCCGCGGGCGCCGACGTCCCCGCCGCGGAGATCGACCGCCGTCGCGCCGCCCAGCGGGTCGACGACCTCGCGACGGTCATCTACACCTCCGGCTCGACCGGGCGGCCCAAGGGCGTCGAGCTCACGCACCGGAACTTCGTCCACCTCGCGCTGAACGGCCGCGCAGGGCTCGCCGAGATCCTCGACTCCGACGGCGCCCGCACCCTCCTCTTCCTGCCGCTCGCCCACGTCTTCGCGCGCTTCATCCAGGTCGTCGTCGTCGCGTCGAACGCCGTGCTGGCGCACTCGTGGGACACGAAGAACCTCGTCGCCGACCTCGGGACGTTCCACCCCACGTTCCTGCTGGCCGTGCCGCGCGTCTTCGAGAAGGTCTACAACACGGCCGAGCAGAAGACCGGGACGGGCGCCAAGCGCAAGATCTTCCACTGGGCCGCGAAGGTCGCCATCACCTGGTCGCGCGCGCTCGACACCGCCGGCGGACCGTCGTTCGGGCTGCGCGTCCAGCACGCCGTCGCCGACCGGCTCGTCTACTCGACCCTGCGGGCGGCGATGGGCGGGCAGCTCACGTACTCGATCTCCGGCGGCGCGCCCCTCGGCGAGCGGCTCGGCCACTTCTACCGCGGCGTCGGGCTGCGCATCCTCGAGGGCTACGGCCTCACCGAGACGACCGCCCCCACGGCCGTGAACCTGCCCGGCCTCACCAAGATCGGCACCGTCGGGCCCGCGTTCCCCGGCACCTCGCTGCGCATCGACGACGACGGCGAGCTGCTCGTCAAGGGCGACCACGTGTTCCGCGGCTACCGCAACCAGCCCGACCTCACCGCCGAGGCGCTCCAGGACGGCTGGTTCCGCACCGGCGACCTCGGTGCGTTCGACGACGACGGGTACCTGCGGATCACCGGCCGCAAGAAGGAGATCATCGTCACCGCCGGCGGCAAGAACGTCGCCCCCGCCGTGCTCGAGGACCGCCTGCGCGCCCACCCGCTCGTGAGCCAGGTCGTCGTCGTGGGCGACCAGCGCCCCTTCATCGGCGCCCTCGTCACGCTCGACGCCGAGATGCTGCCCGGCTGGCTCTCGACCCACGGCCTGCCGGCCATGGACGTCGACACCGCCGCGCAGGACCCCGACGTCCTCGCCGCTCTCGACCGCGCCGTCGCGCACGCCAACGAGGCCGTCTCCCGCGCCGAGTCGATCCGCAAGATCACGGTGCTGACCACGGACTTCACCGAGCAGAACGGCTACCTCACCCCGTCCCTCAAGGTGAAGCGCGGGCTCGTCATCAAGGACTTCGCCGACACGATCGACACCCTCTACGGCTCCAAGGTCGGCGCCGACGCCTGACCCGAGGCAGAGCCCGCTCCGCCGAGGGAGAACCCTGGTCCGCCCAGGTAGAGCCCTGGTCCGCCGAGGTAGGGGCGTGGTCGGCTAGTCCGACAGCGGTCTGGTCACCTTGGGTGGCGGGGTGGGTGGTGGTGCCGCGTCTACCATCCGCCGCTCGTTCCTCGCGGCTCCCGCCAGGCCCGCCACGACGCGGCACCACCACCCACCCCGCCGGCGTCATCTCGCCCTGGTCGTCGCGCACCCCGGGCGACCGCCCGCGGTGTCGGTCCAGCCGGGGGTCGCCGCCGGCGCCTCCTGGGCGACCGGACCGTCGGCCGTCGGCCGTCGGCCGTCGGCGACGCTGCAGCGCAGGGCGAGCGGACGTCGTCGGACCAGGCCTCTGCCTCGGCAGGCCACGGGTCTACCTCGGCGGACCACGGGTCTACCTCGGCGAGTTGGCCCGGGCGAGCCCGAGCCGCGGTGCGGCGACGGCCGAGCGGTGGGGGTGGGCTCGGATGCGAAAGGGCGTCAAAGCGGCGCTCCTAGAACCCACACCCGACAGACCACGGTGACGGCGCGGCAGCCCCGAGCACCGAGCCCACCCCCACCGCGGACCCGACCACGCGGGCCCCCGAAACCCGACCACGCCTCTACCTCAGCGGACCAGGGCTCTACCTCGGCAGGTCGCAGGTCAGGCGGACTTCTCCCGCGGGGTCCGCGACCGTGCAGCAGTCGTGCGCGGCACGATCGTGGGGTTCACGTTGTCCAGCACGACCTCACGCGTGATCACGACCCGCTCCACGTCATCACGAGACGGCACGTCGAACATCACCTGCTGCAACACCTCCTCCATGATCGCCCGCAACCCCCGCGCCCCCGTCCCGCGCAACAACGCCTGCTCCGCGACCGCCTCCACCGCACCGGAGGTGAACTCCAGCTCCACCCCGTCGATCGCGAACATCCGCTGATACTGCTTCACCAACGCATTCCGCGGCTGCGTCAGAATCCGCACCAACGCCTCCGCATCCAACGCCGACACCGACGCGATCACCGGAAGACGCCCGATGAACTCCGGGATCAACCCGAACCGGTGCAGATCCTCCGGACGCACCTGCGCGAACAGATCCTCCCCCGCACCCGTCTCGATCGGCGCACCAAACCCCACACCCCGCTTACGCGCCCGCGCCGCCACGATGTCATCCAACCCCGCAAACGCCCCCGCCACGATGAACAACACGTTCGACGTGTCCACCTGGATAAACTCCTGATGCGGATGCTTCCGACCACCCTGCGGCGGCACCGACGCAGACGTCCCCTCGATGATCTTCAACAACGCCTGCTGCACACCCTCACCCGACACATCACGCGTGATCGACGGGTTCTCCGCCTTCCGAGCCACCTTGTCGATCTCATCGATATAGATGATGCCCGTCTCAGCCTTCTTCACGTCGAAGTCCGCCGCCTGCACCAGCTTCAACAAGATGTTCTCCACGTCCTCACCGACATACCCCGCCTCGGTGAGCGCCGTCGCATCCGCGATCGCAAAAGGCACGTTCAACATCCGCGCCAACGTCTGCGCCAGATACGTCTTACCCGTCCCCGTCGGACCGATCAACAAGATGTTCGACTTCGCCAGCTCCACGTAGTCCGGGTCGTCGGGGCTCGACGGCTTGGACTGCTCGCCCGCCTGGACGCGCTTGTAGTGGTTGTAGACGGCGACGGCCAGGGCCCGCTTGGCGGCGTCCTGGCCGATGACGTACTGCTCGAGGAACTCGAAGATCTCCTTGGGCTTGGGCAGCTCCGTGAGGCCGAGCTCGGTCGCCTCGGCGAGCTCCTCCTCGATGATCTCGTTGCACAGGTCGATGCACTCGTCGCAGATGTACACACCGGGGCCCGCGATGAGCTTCTTGACCTGCTTCTGCGACTTGCCGCAGAACGAGCACTTCAGCAGGTCGGCGCCGTCTGAGATACGAGCCACTACGCGTCTCCTTGTCCCGGTGCCGAGGCCTCCTGCCGTCGGGGTCGACGGCGCGGGGCCCGGGCACGGCCGAGCGAGTCCTGCTCCCCATTCCACACCACGGGGCCCCCGTTGTCAGGTGGGCTCCCCGGACGGGGCGCAACGTGTCGCGCCGCCGCCCCCCGGCGGGGGACGGCGGCGCGGCGTGAGGTCATGCGGGTCGGGCGGTCGGATCAGGGCTTGTTGATCGCGACGGCCTTGCGGCTCTCGAGGACCTGGTCCACGAGGCCGTACTCCTTCGCCTGCGCGGCGGTGAGGATCTTGTCGCGCTCGATGTCCTGGCGGACCTGCTCGACCGACTTGCCCGAGTGCAGGGCCAGCGTGTCCTCGAGCCACTCGCGCATGCGGATGAGCTCGTTCGCGTGGATCTCGATGTCCGACGCCTGGGCGTAGCCGCCGCCCTCCATCGCGGGCTGGTGGATGAGCACGCGGGCGTTCGGCAGGGCGAGGCGCTTGCCCGGCTGGCCGGCGGCGAGCAGGACCGCGGCGGCGGACGCCGCCTGGCCCAGGCAGACCGTCTGGATCTGGGGCTTGATGTACTGCATCGTGTCGTAGAGCGCGGTCATCGCGGTGAACGACCCGCCCGGCGAGTTGATGTAGAGGATGACGTCGCGGTCGGGGTCCTGGCTCTCGAGCACGAGGAGCTGGGCCATGACGTCGTCGGCGGACGCGTCGTCGACCTGGACGCCCAGGAAGATGATGCGGTCCTCGAACAGCTTGGTGTAGGGGTCCTGCCGCTTGAAGCCGTACGCGGTGCGCTCCTCGAACTGCGGGAGCACGTAGCGGGCCGACGGCGCGCCGCCCGGCAGCGCGATGCCGCCGGGGCGCGCGCCCGCGCCGGCGAGGCGCTGCGCGGTGGACAGGTACTGGGACTCGGCGCTGAAGCTCACGGGTTCTCCTCGGTGAAGTCTGGTGTCCGGTGCGGGGGTCAGGAACCCGTGGTGCCGCCGCCGCCGGTCACGGACGACGCGTTGGTGACGACGTGGTCGATGAAGCCGTACTCCAGCGCCTCCTCGGCCGTGAACCAGCTGTCGCGGTCGTTGTCCTTGAGGATCTGCTCGAGGGGCTTGCCGGTCTGCTCGGCCGTCAGCTCGGAGAGCACCTGCTTCATGTGCATGATGAGCTGCGCGTTGATGCGCACGTCGGTGGCCGTGCCGCCGATGCCGCCGGAGGGCTGGTGCATCATGACGCGCGCGTGCGGCGTCGCGTACCGCTTGCCCTTGGTGCCGGACGAGAGCAGGAACTGCCCCATCGAGGCGGCCATGCCCATCGCGATGGTCGCGACGTCAGGCTGGATGTACTGCATGGTGTCGTAGATCGCCATGCCGGCCGTGATCGACCCGCCGGGCGAGTTGATGTACAGCCAGATGTCCTTCTCCGGGTCCTCCGCGGCGAGCAGCATCATCTGGGCGCAGATGGCGTTCGCGTTCTCGTCGCGCACCTCCGAGCCGAGCCAGATGATGCGCTCCTTGAGGAGCCGGTTGTAGATGGAGTCGTTGAGTCCGAAGCCCGGACCCTCCGCGCGGTTGACCGGGGCCGTCGCGTCGGACGGCAGGTACAGCTCGTTCACTTCCATCTCCTTCGTCGCTCCCGCGGGTCGCCCCCGCCTGCGCTGCCCTGGCCGGTACCGGGAAGGTGTCCCGGTCCAGCCGTGCTGCAGTGACCCTAACGCGGTCCGTGCCCGGCGTTCGTCCCGATAGCGCGCGTTTTCGCTGACGGCGCACCAGGCGGCCGGTGCACGCCGGCACGGCACGGGCACGACGACGGCCCGCCCCCTCGCGCGGAGGGTGCGGGCCGTCGTGGGACCTGCTCCGGCCGACCGGCCGGCGGCGTGTCAGGCCTTCGTCGAGTCCTTCTCGTCGTCCTCGACCGGCGCCTCGGCCGCGGCGGCGGCGGAGTCGTCGACGAGCGCCTCCTCGACGGGCTCGGCCGCGACGTCCGCGACCGACTCGTCCGCGGCGGCGTCCTCGTCGTCCGAGCCGATGAACTCGGTGAGGTCGACGACGTTGCCGGCGGAGTCCTTGACCTCGATCTGGCGCAGCGCGACGGCGAGCGACTTCGAGCGCGCGACCTCGCCGACCATCGCGGGGATCTGCCCGCCCTGGTCGAGCGACTGGATGAACTGGTTCGGGTCCATCCCGTACTGGCGCGACGCGCTCACGAGGTACTCGAGGAGCTCGTTCTGCGCGACCTTGATCTCGAGCTGCTCGGCGAGGGTGTCGAGCAGGATCTGGTTGCGGATGGCGTCGGTCGCCTCGACGGCGACCTCGGCGCGGTGCGTCTCGTCCTCCAGGCGGCCCTCGGACTCGAGGTGGCGGTGCACCTCGGCCTCGACGACGCCCGACGGCACCGGGATCTCGACGGCGTCGTTGAGCGCCTTGAGGAGCTCGTCGCGCGCGGCGACGGCCTGGTTCGAGGTCTTGATGCTCGCGACCTGCTCGCGCAGGTCGGCGGTGAGCTCCTCGAGCGTGTCGAACTCGGACGCGAGCTGGGCGAAGTCGTCGTCCGCCTCAGGCAGGTCGCGCTGCTTGACGGAGGTCGCCGTGACGGTGACGGACGCCTCCTTGCCCTCGTGCTCGCCGCCGGCCAGCGGGGCGTTGAACGTCGTCGTCTCGTCGGCCGAGAGGCCGGTCAGCGCCTCGTCGAGGCCCTCGAGCATGTTGCCCGAGCCGATCTGGTAGCTGACGCCGGAGACGGAGTCGACCTCGTCGCCGTCGATCTCGGCCGTGAGGTCGAGCACGACGAAGTCGCCCTCGGCCGCGGGGCGGTCGACGCCGACGAGGGTGCCGAAGCGCTCGCGCAGCGCGTCGAGGCGCTCGGTGACGTCCTCGTCCGTGACCTCGGCGGGCTCGACCGTGATGGCGAGCGAGTCGAGGGAGGGCAGCGTGATCTCGGGGCGGACCTCGACCTCGGCGGTGAAGACCAGCTGGCCCTCGCCGGCCTTGGCCGGGATCTCGGTGACCTCGACCTCGGGCTGGCCGAGCGGACGCAGGCTCTCCTCGCTCGCGGCCTGGCGGTAGAAGCCGGAGAGGCCGTCGTTCACGGCGTGCTCGATGACGGCGCCCCAGCCGACGCGCTGGTCGATCACGCGCGGCGGGACCTTGCCCTTGCGGAAGCCGGGGATGTTCACCTGCTCCGCGATGTGCTGGTAGGCGTGCTCGATGCTCGGCTTGAGCTCGTCGTACTCCACCTCGACGGTCAGCTTGACCTTGGTGGGGTCCAGGGTCTCGACGGCGCTCTTCACTTCGATGATCTCCAACTGATCGGGGTGGGCCGGCGTCCGGCCAGGGACGGCTCCGCACGCAGGCGTACGGGCAACCGTTCCATCGTACGCGAGCGGTCAAGCGTCGCGGTCAGGCGGACGTGCGCGCGCCCGGGCGCCGGACGACGAGCAGGACCGCCACGCCGACGACGGCGGTCGCGACGACGGTCTGCCACCGCAGCCCCACGACGCCCAGGACGTCGAGCAGCACGGCCATGACCATCTGGCCGCCGACGACCGTCAGCGTGAGGACGAACGTGCCGAGGTGGCGCACCGCGAACGCGGCGGCCACCGTGATGAGCGTCCCCAGCGGGCCGCCCAGGTAGAGCCACCACTGCCCGGGCAGCGTGACGCCGTCGAGCCCGCCGAGGGGCGCGGCCAGCGCGCAGACGACGGAGATGCCCACGAGCCCGCCCGAGACCGAGGTGAGCGTCGCGACGACCGGGTCGCCCGTGAGCTGCGTGACCCGGCCGTTCCCGGCCTGCTGCCCGCAGAGGACGGCGCCGCCGACGAACAGCGCGACCCCGGCGACGACGGCGCCCCACCCCGCGTCGGTCGTCGCGCCGCCGAGCACCGCGACACCCAGGCCGACGAGCGCCGCGAGACCCGCGGCGGCGCGGCGGGGCGTGAGCCGCAGCGGCGCGGGGAGGCCGACACCCCGCGCGTCGAGGGCGAGACCGGCGACCGTCTGGCCCGCGACCGAGCAGACCGACGCGACCGCGACGCCGACGAGCGGGATCCCGGCGGCCATGGCGACGACGATCGGGACGCTGCACAGCCCGACCGCGAACCACCACCAGGACGCGGAGGTGCGCAGGACGTGGAGCGTGGAGCGGACCCGGCGGCGGGCGACCACGACGAGCACGGTCGCGAGGAGGGTCCCGACGTAGGAGAGCCATGCCGCGACCACGGGCCCGGTCCCGGCGGCGGCGAGGTCGCCGTTGAGACGACCCTGGAGCGACAGCACCGCGCCGCTGCCCGCGGCGACCAGCGCCGCGAGGGTGACGCGGGTCGCGGGTCCGGCCGCGGGCGTGGACAAGGTCACGGGCACCTCTCGAGGACGAGGCCGTCGACGCGGCCCGGACGTCGTCGACGCCCCACGACGCCCCCGGAGGGGCGCCGCGCGAAGGTCGGGGTGACAGGATTTGAACCTGCGACCTTCCGCTCCCAAAGCGGACGCGCTACCAACCTGCGCCACACCCCGTCGCCCGCCGCGGCGGCGGGCCAGGGCAAGTGTACTGGCGGGAGCGGGTCGCTCTCGTCGGCGCGCGACCGCTGCCGCAGGTGGGCGGCGCGTCCACGCCACCGACGTTTGCTAAGGTTGCGGCCGCAGGTCGGCGCCGCGCCGGTCCTCGCTCCTCCTGCCGAGGAGCCCGGGCCCCGGTTCCACGGCCCGCGCGGGCGTAGCTCAATGGTAGAGCCCCAGTCTTCCAAACTGGCTACGCGGGTTCGATTCCCGTCGCCCGCTCCCACACGCTCCGGCTCCGTCCCGGCCGTGGATCCCGAACGTCACGAGGGGCGCCCGCCAGGCCGGCAGGGCGCCCCTCGTCGTCTCGCCCGCACACCGGCGGTCCACCGACCGGACGACCGTCTCGTGGACGGCGTTGCAGGGTCCGGACGCGGACCGATAGCCTCGGGGTCACACGCGCCGCGCGCACGCCCCGGACCGTCGGGCACACGCGGCGCGACCGACCAGGAGGAGCGAGGAATGACCGCGACGATCGCGCGTCCCGCACCGCTGCACCGCGCCGTGTCGCGCGTCTCCTGTTGTCGCTGTCTCGGCTGTCGCTGACGACCCGCCGCCGACCCCGCGCGCACCGCCGCGCCGCACCAGGCCGCCCCGTCCGCCCGAGCCCGCACCCGCCGTCGTGCCCGCGCGCCCGCAGCGTCCCCGCGAGACGCTGAGCACCGTGGCCGCGGACCGCGACGGCCCTCGTCCCCTGATCGGTACCCCCACCCCGGCTCACCCCGAGCCGTCGACAGAAGAGGAAGACATGGCACGCATCTACGACGACGCCACGAAGCTCATCGGCAACACCCCCCTCGTGCGCCTGAACCGGCTCACCGAGGGCCTCGAGGCCACGGTCGTCGCGAAGCTCGAGTTCTACAACCCGGCGAACTCGGTGAAGGACCGCATCGGCGTGTCGATCATCGACGCCGCCGAGGCGTCGGGCGAGCTCCAGCCGGGCGGCACGATCGTCGAGGGCACGTCGGGCAACACCGGCATCGCGCTGGCGTGGGTCGGCGCGGCCCGCGGCTACAACGTCGTGCTCGCGATGCCGGAGACCATGTCCAAGGAGCGCCGCGCGCTGCTGCGCGCGTACGGCGCCGAGCTCGTCCTCACCCCCGGCTCCGAGGGCATGAAGGGCGCCGTCGCAGCCGCCGAGCGGATCGCCGCGGAGCGCCCGGGCGCCATCCTCGCGCGCCAGTTCGCCAACCCGGCGAACGTGGACGTCCACCGCCGCACGACGGCCGAGGAGATCTGGGCGGACACGGACGGCGAGGTCGACATCGTCGTGTCCGGTATCGGCACGGGCGGCACGATCTCCGGCGTCGGGCAGGTGCTCAAGGAGCGCAAGCCCGAGGTGCGGATCGTCGCGGTCGAGCCGGCCGAGTCCCCCATCCTCAACGGCGGCCAGCCCGGCCCGCACAAGATCCAGGGTCTGGGCGCGAACTTCGTGCCCGACATCCTGGACCGCGAGGTCTACGACGAGGTCATCGACATCGACGCCGAGACCGCGGTCGCGACGGCCCGGGCCGCGGCGAAGGAGGAGGGCCTCCTCGTGGGCATCTCCTCGGGTGCCGCCATCGAGGCCGCGATCCAGCTCGCGAAGCGCCCCGAGAACAAGGGCAAGCTCATCGTCACGGTCGTGCCGGACTTCGGCGAGCGCTACCTCTCGACGATCCTGTACTCCGACCTGCTGGACTGACGTGACCGACCCACGACCCCACCACCGGACGGTCGGCTACCGGCTGCGCCGGTTCGTGCGCGTGCTCGACGAGGACCTCGAGGCGGCCCGACGGCGGGACCCCGCCGCGCGCAGCCGTCTCGAGGTCGCGCTGGCGTACCCGGGCGTGCACGCCGTGTGGGCCTACCGGCTCGCGCACCGCATGTGGCGCGAGCCCCTGCTGCGCCTCCCGGCGCGGCTCGTGTCGCAGGTGGCGCGGGCCCTGACCGGCGTGGAGATCCACCCGGGAGCGCGCATCGGCCGGCGCCTGTTCATCGACCACGGCATGGGGGTCGTCGTGGGCGAGACGGCGGTCGTCGGCGACGACGTCGTGCTCTTCCACACGTCGACGCTCGGCGGGCGGTCGATGAAGCGCGGCAAGCGGCACCCGACGCTCGGGGACCGCGTCGTCGTCGGGGCGGGGGCGAAGATCCTCGGGCCGGTCTGGATCGGCGACGACGTGCAGGTGGGGGCCAACGCCGTCGTCGTGAAGGACGTGCCCGCCGGGGCGGTCGCGGTCGGTGTCCCGGCCACGATCCGCATGCCCGCCGCCGCGCCCGCGGCGCGGGACGTCGTCGAGGACCCGTCGCTCCTCATCGAGTACGTCATCTGATCGCACGGACGAGGGGCCGCCGTCGAGCATGACGGCGGCCCCTCGTCCTCGCTGTTTGTTCTAGTTTCGCTAGAACAACTAGACTGGGGTCGTGATGTTCCGCATCGACCCGCAGGCCGACGAGCCGCTGTTCGCGCAGCTCGTCGCCCAGGTGCGCCTCGGCGTCGTCCAGGGGCGGCTCGCGCCGGGCGAGCGGCTCCCCGCGGCCCGCGAGCTCGCCGAGGCGCTGGACGTCAACGTGCACACCGTGCTGCGCGCCTACCAGGAGCTGCGCGACGAGGGCCTCGTCGACCTCCGCCGCGGGCGCGGCGCCGTCGTCACGGCGCCGCCCGCCGTCGACCTCACGTCGCTGCGGGCCGCGGTGGACCGCGTCGCGGCCGAGGCACGCGCCCTCGCCCTGCCGCCCGAGACCGTCCTGACCCTCGTGAAGGAGGCCCTCCGATGACCCGAGCCGCCCCGCGCCGCTCCCCCGGACGACCGACCGAGGACGGTCGCCCCCGACCCGGTGACCACCGCACCCTCGCGCTCCTCGTCGGCGTCGCGGGTGCGGTCGTCACCGTGGTCGCGGCGCTCGTCGCGCTGACCTGGTCCGCGGACCTCCCCGACCCCGTGGCGATCCACTGGGGCACGGGCGGCGCCGACGGCTTCGCGTCGCTCGGTGCGGCGGTGGCGGGAAGCACGGCCCTGGGCCTCCTCACCTCCGCGGGGTTCGCCGCGATGACGGCGTTCCTGGGGCGCTCGGCCGCGAACCGGCGGGTCGCCGCGGCGGTCGCCGTCGGCCTCCCGGTCATGCTCGCCGTCCTCACCCTCGGGTCGCTCTGGATCCAGCGTGGCCTCGCCGACGCCCACGACGTCGGCGGCGTGAGCGCCGTCACCGCCGTCGCGCTGGGCGCCGGGCTCCTCGTGGGCGTCGCGGTCGGGGTGCTGATCCCGGGCGACCGCCCGGACCCGACCGACGCCGGGGTCCCCGACGACGCGCCCCGGGTCACGCTCCGACCGGGCGAGCGGGCGGCCTGGGTCGGGCGCGTGAGCGGCGGGCCGACGGTGCTCGTCGCGATGGGCGCGATCGTCCTCACCACGGTCCTGGCGCTCGTCCTGCGCGAGTGGGCGCTCCTCCTCGTGCCGGTGGTCCTGGGGCTGCTGCTCGCCGCGATGATGTCGTGGGTCGTCCGCGTCGACGAGGGCGGGCTCTCGGTCCGGTCGACGCTCGGGTTCCCCCGCACGCGCGTCCCGGTGGACGAGGTCGTGCGGGCCGACGTCACCGAGGTCTCGCCGCTGCGCGACTTCGGCGGCTGGGGCTGGCGCGCCGGCCGGGAAGGCGCCGTCGGCATCGTCGTGCGGGCCGGCGAGTCGCTGCGCGTCGAGCGCACCGGCGGTCGCGCGCTCGTCGTCACGGTCGACGACGCCGGGACCGCGGCGGCGCTCCTCAACACCCTCGCCGACCGAGCACGCCGCTGACCCTCGGCGTCGACGTGTCGCGCCGTGGCATCGACGCCCCGTCCGGTCCCGAGTCCGGCGCGGCGGCTCCCGGGCGCACCCGCGACCGGCGGCGGATCGGCTAGTCTGGAGCCGGGCGGTACCCGAGACTCCGCGTACCGGATACCCCCTGCCCGGCGCGCGACCGGGTACCGCCCGCACCCGTCCCCGCGCACGACGCCCCGGCACGACGCCGGCGCCCGGTGCGCGGGCGCACCCGTACGACGACCCTCGACGAGGAGGAGCCCGCATGCGTCTCGGCATCCACACCGGCTACTGGTCGGCCGGTCCCCCGGCCGGCATCCAGGACGCGATCGTGGCGGCGGACCGCCTCGGCGTCGACTCCGTGTGGACCGCGGAGGCCTACGGCTCCGACGCCTTCACGCCGCTCGCGTGGTGGGGCTCGCGCACGACCCGGATCCGGCTCGGGACCGCCGTCGCGCAGCTCTCCGCCCGCACCCCGACCGCGACGGCGATGGCCGCGCTGACGATGGACCACCTCTCGGGCGGCCGGTTCGTCCTCGGGCTCGGCGTCTCGGGACCGCAGGTCGTCGAGGGCTGGTACGGGCAGCCGTACGCCCGCCCGCTCGCCCGCACGCGCGAGTACGTCCAGGTCGTGCGCGACGTGCTGCGCCGGGAGACGCCCGTGACGTCGTCCGGCCCGCACTACCCGCTTCCCCTGCCCGAGGGCACGGGGACGGGGCTCGGCAAGCCGTTGCGCGCGACCGTGCACCCGCTGCGCGCGGACCTGCCGATCCACCTGGCGGCCGAAGGACCCAAGAACGTCGCGCTCGCGGCCGAGATCGCCGACGGGTGGCTCCCGCTCTTCTACTCGCCCCGCATGGACGCGACGTTCCGCGAGCTCCTCGCCGACGGCTTCGCGCGCCGCTCTCCCGAGCGTTCCCCCGAGGCCGCGTTCGAGGTGAGCGCGACGGTGCCCGTCGTCGTGCGGGAGCACGTCGAGCAGGCGGCGGACCAGGTGCGCCCGTTCCTCGCGCTGTACGTGGGCGGCATGGGCGCCAAGGGCGCGAACTTCCACCGCGACGCGCTCGACCGGCTCGGGTACGCCGAGGCGTGCGACGAGATCCAGGCGCACTACCTCGCCGGGCGCAAGGACCTCGCGGCCGCCGCCGTCCCGACGGCGATGGTCGAGGACGTCGCGCTCGTCGGCCCGCCGGAGAAGATCGCCCGCGACCTCGCCGCATGGCGCGAGACCGCGGTCACCACGCTCCTCGTCCAGGGCGACGCGACGGCCGTCCAGACGCTCGCCCCGCTCCTCGCGCCCCCGCGCTGAGTGCGGGGTCTTCGTCGTCCCGCAGCCGCTCGGACGACAGACACCCCGCACTCAGCGGTCGGGGGTGTCGCTCTCGGGGAACCAGACGGCGCGGCGCAGGTCGACACGGCGGCCGTCGCGCGACAGCGGGCACCCCTCGGCGCGCAGCTCGGTGAGCGCCGCGTCGAGGTGGTGCGCGGGCGGAGAGCCGGCCGCGTTGACGACGCGCCACCACGGGACCGGCGCGCCGTCGTCGTCCACGCCGGACGACCCCGCGAGCACCTGGCCGACCTGGCGCGGGCCACCCCGGTGCAGCGACTCGGCGACGACCTCCGCGACGAGCCCGTAGGTCATGGCGCGCGCGGCCGGGATCTGCCGGACGAGCGCGAGCACGGAGGTCGCGTACTCCGCCGCGAGCGCCGTGCGGTCGGTCCCCGCCGTCGCGCCGTCGGCGGCGGCGCCCGTCGTGCGGCCGTGCGTGCGTCCTGCCTCGAGCCCTGCCATGGGTCCCGACCCTAGCCGCCGCATTTGTCCTGGCGCGACGCGTGCCGAGCCAGGAGGATCGAGGCCATGAGCGACCACCGCCCCGCGCGCCTCCCCGACGGCTACGAGCTCGTCCCTCTCTCCGCGTCCGACCTCCGCGACGTGCTGGAGCTGGACACCACGACGTTCCCGTCCCCGGTCGAGGTCGACGAGCTCGTCGACCTCCCCTTCCCGCTCACGTGGGACCGCGCCCTCGGCGTCACCCAGGAGCACGAGGACGACGACGCGCCGCCCGTCGACGGAGCGCGGCCGGTGCGCCGCGACCTCGTCGCGATGCACGCGTCGTACCCGTTCTCGCGGTTCCCCGTCCCGGGGTCGACGGCACCGGTCGCGGGTCTCACGTGGGTCGGGGTGCACCCCGGGCACCGGCGCCGCGGGATCCTCAGCGCGATGATCGACACGCACCTCGCACGGTGCCGCGAGCGCGGCGAGCCGCTCTCGGCGCTCTTCGCGGCGGAGGCGGCGATCTACGGGCGCTTCGGCTACGGCAAGGCCGCGGACGACGTCCGTCTCACCGTCCCGCGCGGGGTCGCGCTGCGCGACGTCCCCGGCGCCGACCGCCACACCGTGCGCATCGAGCGCGCCGACCGGGCGCGGCACGGAGAGCTCGTCGCGACGCTCCACGAGCTCGCCGGCACGGACCCGACGGGCCAGGGCGCGGGGATCAACCGCCCGGGCTGGGCGACGCGCGAGACGCCCGAGCTCCAGGCCACGTTCTGGGACGACGCGAAGGTGTGGCGCAAGGACCGCGAGCCCACGCGCATCGCGATCGTCGAGCTCGACGGCGAGCCGCGCGGGTACGCGCGGTTCCACCGCAAGCTGTCCTGGGAGGCCACCGGCCCGCGCGGCCCGGTGAGCACGGGAGAGGTCGTCGCGCTGGACGCCGCGGCCGCGCGCGCGCTGTGGGGGGTGCTCACCGACCTCGACCTCACGCACGAGGTGACGCCCTTCATGCTGCCGGTCGACGACGTCGTCACGAGCCTCCTCGTGGACCCGCGCTCGGCGTCGCCGCGCCTCGCGGACAACCTCTGGGTGCGCCTCGTGGACGTGCCGGCCGCGCTCGCCGCGCGCCGCTACGCGGCGGACCTGGACGTCGTCGTGCACGTGACGGACGCGCGCCTCCCGGACAACGCGGGCCGCTGGCGGCTGCGCGCCCCGGCGTTCGGCGACGCCGTCGCCGAACGCACCGATGACGCCGCGGACCTGTCGCTGGACGTGCGCGAGCTCGGCGCCGCCTACCTCGGCGGGACGCCGCTCGCGGCCCTCGGCGCGGCGGGTCTCGTCACCGAGCACTCCCCTGGCGCCCTCGCCCTCGCGGGCGCGGCGTTCGGCTGGCCCGTCGCCCCGGTGTGCAGCTGGGTCTTCTGAGGCTCACGCCTGGCAGACGCCGCACCAGTAGAGGTTGCGGCCGGCGAGCTCCTTGAGCAGCACGGGCGTGCCGCACACGCGGCACGGGAGACCGTCGCGGTGGTAGACGTAGAACGCCTCGTCCGCCGGGACCGCGTCGGGCGCGTCGTCGGTGTTCTGCCGCACGCGGCGGCGCCCGGGCGGCCCGTCGGCGCCGTCCGGTGGGCCGTCGCCGGTGCCCGGCTCGGTGCCGGAGCCGTCGCGGTCCTCCGGCCGGGTCGTGACGATGGCGCCCGTCCGGGTGCCCTCGCGCATGAGCACGACGAGGTCGTCCCACAGCGCGCGCAGGTGCTCGCCGGGCACGTCGCGACCAGGCCGCATCGGGTCGAGCCGCGCGCGGAACAGCGACTCCGCGCGGTAGATGTTGCCCACGCCGGCAACGACGTCCTGGTTCATGAGCAGCAGCCCGACGGGGCTGCGCGAGCGCCGCACGGCGGTCACGAACTCCTCGCGCGGGTCGCCCTCGGCGGGTGCGGCGTCGCGGATCGGGTCGGGACCGAGCCGGTCCTCGACGGCCCGCTTCTCCTCGCCCGTGACGACCTCGCACGCCGTCGGCCCGGTGAGGTCCGCGACCGCGTGCGTCCCGACGAGCCGCACGCGTACCGCCCCGCGCGGCGGCGGGGGCGACCACGCGTCGTCGGACCCGGCCGCGGGAGCCCCGCCCGGGCCCGCCGGGACGGTCTCGCGCTCGCCGATGCGCCGCCGAGGGGCCCCGATCGCGTGCACGACGGCCGTGCTGCCGTCGCCCGCGAACGTCCACGCCCCGTACAGGCCGAGGTGGACGCGGAGCCAGCGCACGTCGTCGGGCCGCTCGGTCGTCCCGGCCGCGAGGCGCGCCGGGTCGCCGAATCCGAGGAAGAGCTGCTTGCCCCACGCCTCGCTCGCGACGAGCACGTGCCCGTCGAGCACGGCGGCGCCCGCGGCGAAACGACCCTGCGGGCTGCTCACCGCGAGCGTCTCGCCCGTGAAGAGCTCGCCGAAGGCTCGCGCGAGCCGGTGGACGGTGTGACCCTCCGGCACGTCAGGCGGAGGCGCCGCGCGTCGTCTCGTACGCCGCGAGCTGGTCGATCCGGCGCTGGTGGCGCGGGTCACCGCTGAACGGCTCGGCGAGGAACGCGTCGACGAGCTCGACGGCCTCGTCGACCGAGTGCTGGCGTGCGCCCACCGCGACGACGTTCGCGTCGTTGTGCTGGCGGCCGAGGCGCGCGGTCTCGAGGTTCCACGCGAGCGCGGCCCGCACCCCGACGACCTTGTTCGCGGCGATCTGCTCGCCGTTGCCCGACCCTCCGATGACCACGCCGAGCGAGCCCGGCTCGGCCGCGACGGCCTCGCCCGCGGCGAAGCAGAAGGACGGGTAGTCGTCCTGCGCGTCGTACGTGTGGGCCCCGTGGTCGACGACGTCGTGCCCCGCGGCCTCGAGGTGCTCGACGAGATGGGTCTTGAGCTCGTAGCCCGCGTGGTCCGCGGCGATGTGAACGCGCATGCGCCCATCATGCCCCAGCGGGACACCTGGGCGTCGGGGGGAGGCCGTAGCCTGAGACGCATGACACAGACCTCCCCGACGTCCACGTCCGCGTCCTCGTCCGGCACCACCGGCACCGTCGGCACCGAGCGCTCCGGCATCGACCTCGGCGCGCTGGACCCCGTCGTCCGGCCGCAGGACGACCTGTACCGCCACGTCAACGGGCGCTGGCTCGCGACGCACGAGATCCCCGCCGACCGCGCCATGGACGGCGCGTTCCGCGCGCTGCACGACCAGGCCGAGGTCCACGTGCGCGAGATCATCACGGACCTCGGCGCGCAGGTGGCCTCGGGTGCCACGGACGTCGGTGCGGACGCCGCGAAGGTCGGCGCGCTCTACGCGAGCTTCATGGACACCGACCGGATCGAGGCCCTCGGCACGGCCCCGCTGCAGGCGGACCTCGCGCTCGTCGCGTCCGCGACGACCCAGGCGGAGCTCACCGGCGTGCTCGGTGCGCTGCAGCGCACCGGTGGCGCGGGCGCCGTCGGCTTCTGGGTCGACAACGACGCCAAGGACCCCGAGCGCTACGTCGCCTACCTCTACCAGTCCGGGCTCGGGCTCCCCGACGAGGCGTACTACCGCGAGGACCAGTACGCCCCGGTGCGCGAGAAGTACGTGCCGCACGTCGCGCGCATGCTCGCCCTCGCGGGCGTCACCGCCGAGACCTGGGGCGCGACCCCCGAGGACGCGGCCGAGCGGGTCCTCGCGCTCGAGACGAGGCTCGCCGCGAAGCACTGGGACGTCGTCCGCGACCGCGACGCCGACCTCACCTACAACCCGCGCACGCTCGCCGCGCTCGTCGACGAGGCCCCCGGCTTCGACTGGCGTGCCTGGGTCCTCGCCCTCGGCGCGCCGGAGGGCTCGCTGGACGACGTCGTCGTGCGCGAGCCCGACTTCGCGTCCGGGTTCGCCGCACTCTGGGCGAGCGAGCCGCTCGAGGACTGGAAGCTGTGGATGGTGTACCACCTGGTCACCGCCCGCGCGCCGTACCTCGCGGACGAGCTCGTCGAGGCGAACTTCGACTTCTACGGCCGCACGCTGTCGGGCGCGCAGGAGGTGCGCGAGCGCTGGAAGCGCGGCGTCTCCGTCGTCGAGGGCGCGCTCGGCGAGGCCGTGGGCGCGCAGTACGTCGCCCGGCACTTCCCGCCCGCGCACAAGGCGCGCATGGAGGAGCTCGTCGCCTACCTCGTCGCCGCCTACCGCGAGTCGATCACCACGCTCGACTGGATGACGGCGGAGACCCAGGAGAAGGCGCTCGCCAAGCTCGAGGCCTTCACGCCCAAGATCGGCTACCCGGTGCGGTGGCGCGACTACTCGGCGCTCGTCGTCGAGGCCGACGACCTCGTCGGCAACGTCCGCCGGGCCCACGCGTTCGAGCAGGACCGCGAGCTCGGCAAGATCGGCCGGCCGCTGGACCGCGACGAGTGGTTCATGACCCCGCAGACCGTCAACGCCTACTACAACCCGGGCATGAACGAGATCGTCTTCCCCGCGGCGATCCTCCAGCCCCCGTTCTTCGACCCCGAGGCCGAGGACGCGGTGAACTACGGCGGCATCGGCGCGGTGATCGGGCACGAGATCGGCCACGGGTTCGACGACCAGGGCTCCAAGTACGACGGCGCCGGCCGTCTCGAGGACTGGTGGACGACGACGGACCGCGAGGAGTTCGAGAAGCGCACCAAGGCCCTCATCGCCCAGTACGACGCGTTCCGCCCCGCCCAGCTCGGCGAGGACGGGCCGCACGTCAACGGTGCGCTGACGATCGGTGAGAACATCGGCGACCTCGGCGGGCTGTCGATCGCGCTCAAGGCCTACCGGATCGCGCTCGGTCGCCCGCTCGCCGAGGCTCCGGTCGTCGACGGGCTCACGGGGATCGAGCGCGTGTTCCTCGGCTGGGCGCAGGTCTGGCAGTCCAAGGGCCGCGACGAGGAGGTCGTGCGGCGGATCGCGACCGACCCGCACTCCCCCAACGAGTTCCGCTGCAACGGCGTGGTCCGCAACGTCGACGAGTTCTACGCGGCCTACGACGTGCAGCCGGGCGACGCGCTGTACCTCGCGCCCGAGGAGCGCGTGCGCATCTGGTGACGCGAGCGCGCGAAGGGCCCGCGGCGGTTCGCCCGCCGCGGGCCCTTCGTGCGCGCCGGGTCGACCCCGGTGCCGTGCTCAGCGGTGCTCGGGACCTCTCAGAGCGTCCGGATGCCGGCGCGGGCGATCGTGAAGCCCTTGCCCGTCGCGTCGTCGCGGCACGTCATGCCCGTCTCGGCGCTGTCGCACGTGAACGGACCGACCGTCTTGGACGTGCCGTAGTCCAGGATCGCGGTGTCGCCAGGCGCGGGCTGCGGCTGCTCGGCCGCCGGGACGCACGGCTGCTCGACGCTGCCGTCGGCGCCGAGGACCACCTTGTACCCGACGGTGCCGTCGCAGCCGTCCACCGGGACCGGCTGGGTCCCGAGCTGGGCGATCACGCACGTCGCGCTGACGTCGGTCACCTCGCACGTGATGTTGCGTGACTCCGACGCGAACGTCTCGGACACGGTGGGCTCGGCCGCGGGCGTCTCCTCCGTACCCTCCGTGGCGGTCGCGGACGGCGGCGTGGTCGCGCCGCCTGCGGGATCGTCGTCGCCGCCCCCGAGCAGCGAGATCGCGAAGACGATCGCCCCGATGACGAGCAGCGCGTCGACCACGATGAACGCGATCCACCCGGGGCTCAGCCGGTCAGACCTGCCGCCACCGCCACCGTTGCTCCCGCCGCGTCCGGCCGGCGGTCGGGGCGTCGCGCCCGAGCCGCCCGCACCGGCCCCGGCGCGGGGCGCGGCCGCGGTCGGCGCGACCGCGGCCGGCGGGTGGTAGGCCGGCTGGGGCTGCTGGGGAGCGGCCGAGGCGTAGCCCGCCTGCGCCCCGGGGTCGTACGCCGGAGCGACCGACGCCGCGTACGCACCCGCCGGCGCGTAGCCGGTCGCCGCCGCGTCCCCCGGCGCGTAGGCCGGTCGGCTCGCGGCCGTCCCCACGGGAGCGGCGACGCCGAACCCGTTCTGCTCGGTCGCGTAGCGCACCCGCTGCGGGGGCACCGGTGCGGGTACCGCGGGCTGGGCCGCGGTCGGGAGCTCCGTGATCGGTGTGACGTGCTGGACGGTCGTCGGCTGGAACGACGACGCGACGACGGTCGGCTGCCCGTCCGCCGGCGTGGACCGGGGCGCCTGGGCGGTCGGCCCGCTCGTGGGCGCGAAGGACGGCGGCGCGGCCGTCACGGCACCCGGTACCGGTCCGGCGAACGCCTGGGTCGGCTGCGCGTCGTCCCGACGGACCACGGGCCCCGGCACGCCGCCAGGGGGCGGCGGCGGTGGTGGCACGGGTGCGTTCGGGGACATGCGGCTCCTCGCGGGCTCCTCGTCGGACTCACCCGGCACGACCGGGCGGCGGGCGCTCCTGACACCGCCCGCAACCTGACGAAGCATGGCACGAGGCACCCGTGCGGGTCGAACCCCGCCGACGGTCGGACCGTCCCGTCGGCGGGGTCCCGGGCGGACGGCGTCAGTCGAAGACCGGCCCCTGGGTCCGCGTGCGCTTGATCTCGAAGAAGCCGGGCGTGCTCGCGACGAGCACGCACCCGTCCCAGAGCCGACCTGCGGCTTCGCCCTTCGGCGCCGGCGTCACGACGGGGCCGAAGAACGCGGTGCCGCCGAACGCGACGACCGGCGTGCCGACGTCCTCGCCGACGCGCCCGATCCCCTCGGCGTGCGAGGCCCGGAGCTGCTCGTCGTACGCGTCGGACCCCGCGGCGTCGGCCAGCGACGCGGGCAGCCCGACCTCGGCCAGCGCCTCGGCCACGACGGCGTCGTAGTCCGTGCGTCCGCCCGGGTGCAGGCGCGTCCCGATCGCGTCGTAGAGCGGCTTCACGACCCCCTCGCCGTGCTCGACGCGCGCGGCGGTCACCACGCGCACCGGGCCCCACGCCTTCTCCATGAGCTCGCGGTACTCCTCCGGCAGGTCCCGGCCCTCGTTGAGCACCGCCAGGCTCATGACGTGCCAGCGGACCGTGACGTCGCGCACCTGCTCGACCTCCCCCATCCAGCGGCTAGTCATCCACGCCCACGGGCACACGGGGTCGAACCAGAAGTCGGCGACGCGCACGTCGTCGTCGGTCGCGGTGTTCTCGGTCGTCGCGGTGAGGGTCACGGACGTCTCTCCTTCGTGTGGGCGGCGCCCGGTGGACCCGGGTCGCCGGAGGGGCGGGGCGGCGTGCGCGGACGGCCGACGCCGTCGCCCACCCAGTCTCGACACCGGGCGCCCGCAGCGTATTCCCGGGAGGTAATCCCGGGGGCGGGCGCGGGTACCCGTGGGATGATCGTCCGTGGCCCACAGGCCGCCGTCGAGGCCGCCCGGCCCGACCCGAGACCGAGGAGATGCAGTGCCCGGAGAGAACCTCACCCGCGCCGAGGCGAGCGAGCGCGCGGCGACCGTCGACGTCCAGTCCTACGAGGTCGAGCTCGACCTCACGACGGGGGCGACGACGTTCGCGTCGACAACCGTGGTGCGGTTCACCGCGACCGAGGGGGCGAGCACCTTCGTCGACCTCGTCGCCCCGACCGTGCGCGAGGTCGTGCTCAACGGCCGCGCGCTCGACCCCGCGGAGGTCTTCGCGGACTCGCGCATCGCGCTCGACGGCCTGGCGGCCGACAACGAGCTGCGCGTCGTCGCCGACTGCGCGTACACGAACACCGGCGAGGGCCTGCACCGGTTCGTCGACCCCGTCGACGGCGAGGTCTACCTCTACACGCAGTTCGAGGTCCCCGACTCGCGGCGCGTGTTCGCCGTGTTCGAGCAGCCCGACCTCAAGGCGACGTTCGCGTTCACGGTGACGGCCCCCGCGGCGTGGCAGGTCGTGAGCAACCAGCCGACGCCCGCGCCCGAGGCGCTCGGCACCAAGCCCGACCCGACCGGCACCGGCGCGGGCGACGTCGAGGTCGCGCGCTGGGCGTTCGAGCCGACGCCGCGCATCTCGTCGTACATCACCGCGCTCGTCGCGGGGCCCTACGTCGTCGAGCGGAGCGAGCTCACGTCGTCCGACGGCCGCACCATCCCGCTCGGGGTCTTCTGCCGCGCCTCGCTCGCGGACCACATGGACGCCGACTACGTCTTCGACAAGACGCGCGAGGGCTTCGCGTTCTTCGAGTCCGCGTTCGAGCACCCGTACCCGTTCGACAAGTACGACCAGCTCTTCGTGCCCGAGTACAACATGGGCGCGATGGAGAACGCCGGGTGCGTCACGTTCACCGAGACGTACGTGTTCCGGTCCAAGGTCACCGACGCCGTCAAGGAGCGCCGCGTCGTGACGATCCTCCACGAGCTCGCGCACATGTGGTTCGGCGACCTCGTCACCATGAAGTGGTGGAACGACCTGTGGCTCAACGAGTCTTTCGCGGAGTACGCGTCGACGCTCGCGACCGCCGAGGCGACGGAGTGGCGCGAGGCGTGGACGACGTTCGCCGCGATGGAGAAGTCGTGGGCGTACCGCCAGGACCAGCTCCCCTCGACGCACCCGATCGTCGCGACGATCAACGACCTCGAGGACGTCTTCGTCAACTTCGACGGCATCACCTACGCCAAGGGCGCGTCGGTGCTCAAGCAGCTCGTCGCGTGGGTCGGCAAGGAGCAGTTCCTCGCGGGCGTCGCCGCGTACTTCCGCAAGCACGCGTGGGGCAACACCGAGCTGCGGGACCTGCTCGTCGAGCTCGAGGCCACGAGCGGCCGCGACCTCTCCCAGTGGTCGGCCCTGTGGCTCGAGACGGCCGGCGTGAACACGCTGCGCCCCGAGTTCGAGCTCGACGCGCACGGCCGCTTCACGACGTTCGCGGTGCTGCAGTCCGCCGCGCCCGACTACCCGACGCTGCGTCCGCACCGCCTCGGCATCGGCCTCTACGACCTCGTCGACGGCGTCCTCACGCGCGTCCACCGTGTCGAGGTCGACGTCGACGGCGCCCGCACCGAGATCCCCGAGCTCCTCGGGCTCGACCGTCCGCAGCTCGTGCTCCTCAACGACGACGACCTCGCCTACGCGAAGATCCGCCTCGACGACGCGTCTCTCCAGGTCGCCACCGAGCACCTCGCCGACCTGGCCGACCCGCTCGCACGCTCGCTCGTCTGGGGCTCCGCGTGGGACGCGACGCGCGACGGCGAGACGGCGGCGGGCGCCTACGTCCGCCTCGTGCTCGGCAACATCGCCCACGAGACCGAGTCGACGACGATCCGCACGACGCTCAACCAGCTCGCGCTCGCCGCGAAGACGTATGTCGCGCCGGAGCGCCGCGCCGCCACGCTCGCGCACGCCGGCGACGTCCTCTGGTCGCTCGCGCAGGACGCCGCCCCCGGCTCCGACCTGCAGTTCCAGCTCGTGAAGTTCTTCGCCCACCTCGCGTCGACGACCGAGCACGGGACCGCGCTGCGCGCCCTCCTCGACGGCACGCAGACCCTCGACGGGCTCGAGATCGACACCGACCTGCGCTGGGAGATCCTCGAAGGCCTCGTGCTCCTCGGGCTCGCGGACGACGCCGAGATCGACGCGACCCTCGCCGCCGACTCGACGGCGACCGGCCAGCAGTCCGCCGCGCGCGCCCGCGCGACCGTCCCGACCGCCGAGGCGAAGCGCGCGGCGTTCGACCGGCTCGTCGGCTCCGACGACGCGCCCAACGCGATCGTGCGCGCCACGACGCTCGGGTTCCAGCACGTCAACGACCCGGCGGCGCTCGCACCTCTCGTCGGTCCGTACTTCGACGCGCTGCTGCCGCTCTGGGAGGAGCGGTCCTACCACATCGCCGAGGCGCTGGTCACGGGCCTGTACCCCGCACCGCTCGCCACCGCCGAGCTGCGTGACGCCACGCGGGCCTGGCTCGACGCGAACCCGGACGCCGCCCCCGCGCTGCGCCGCCTCGTCGTCGAGAACCTCGCCGGCGTCGAGCGCGCCCTCACCGCCCAGGCCGCCGACGCCTGACCCACCCCGACGCTCCGGGCCGCTCCCACGAGGGAGCGGCCCGGAGCGTGGGACCGGTCTCGAACCCGCCAGCGCGCTACCTCGGCGGGTCAGAGGGCGTCGTTCATGGCCTTCGCGAGGGAGCGCAGGCGGGCGGAGTCGAAGAGGTCCTCCAGCAGGACGACGTTGCCCGACGAGTCGCCGAGCGGCACCTTCCAGTTGGGGTACTCCTGGTCCGTGCCGGGCTGGTTCTGCGAGCGGCGCTCCCCCACGGCGTCGGCGAGCGAGACGCCGAGCAGGACGGCGGGCGTGCTGCGGACGAGGCGGTGCAGGGCCTCGACGAGCTCGCGCTCGGACGGGTCGTCGCCGACGAGCCCGCGCTCGCGCAGGAACGCGACCATGGCGTCGCGCTCGGCACGGGCCGCGCGGCGCACGTCGGCGACGTCCTCGGTGAGGACGCCGAGACGGTCGCGCAGCTCGACGTGCTCACCCGCGAGGTACCCGGCGGACGGCGGCAGGTCGTGGGTCGTGACGGTGGCGAGCGCGAGACGACGGTAGTCCTCGGGCGGCAGCGGCGCGCCGTCGGACGTCTTCTCGAACCAGAGCACCGAGGTGCCGAGCACGCCGCGGTCGGCGAGGTAGTCGCGGACCCACGGCTCGAAGACGCCGAGGTCCTCGCCGATGACGATCGCCCCCGCGCGCTGCGCCTCGAGGCAGAGGATGCCGATCAGGGCCTCGTGGTCGTAGCGGACGTAGGCACCGGCGTCGGCACGCGCCCCGCCGGGGATCCACCACAGGCGGAAGAGCCCGATGACGTGGTCGATGCGGATCGCGCCCGCGTGCCGCAGGACGGTGCGCAGCATGTCGCGGTAGGGCGCGTACCCGGCGCGCGCGAGAGCGCGCGGGTGCCACGGCGGCTGGGACCAGTTCTGCCCCTGCTGGTTGTACATGTCCGGGGGCGCGCCGACGGAGACCCCGGTGGCGAGGACGCCGCGGTGCGCCCACACGTCGGCGCCCTCGGGGTGCACCCCGACGGCGAGGTCGTGCATGATCCCGACGGACATGCCCGCCTCGCGCGCGGTGCGCTGGGCGGCGCGGAGCTGCTCGTCGGCGACCCACTGGAGCCAGCAGTAGAACTCGACCCGGTCGGCGAGCTGGTCGCGCAGGGCCGCGACGGTCGGCCCGTGCGGGTCGTACGCGCCGGGGGGCCAGTCGCGGTCGCCGTAGTGGTCGGCGAGCGCGCACCACGTCGCGAAGTCCTCGAGGCCCCGGCCCTGCTCGGCGCGGAACGCGTCGAGCGACGCCTGGCGCGCGGTCGACCGGGGCGCGGCGAAGACGACCTCGAGCGCCGCCTTCTTGGCGTCCCAGGCGGCGTCCCGGTCGATCGGACCGGGGTCGGTGTCGAGGTCGCGCACCGGGTCGAACGCCCACTCGACGAGCGAGCGGTCCGCGGCCGACAGGTAGCCGGTCTCGCGGATGTCCTCGACCCGGACGTAGATCGGGTTGACGAAGCGCCGGCTCGTCGGCAGGTAGGGCGACGGCGTCATCGGCGTGCGCGGCTCGGCGGCGTGCAGCGGGTTGACGAGCACGAAGTCGGCCCCGGCCTCGCGCGCGGACAGCCAGGCGAGGTCGGCGAGGTCGGAGAGGTCGCCGACACCCCACGAGGCGCGCGAGCGCACCGAGTAGAGCTGGGCCATGAAGCCCCAGGCGCGGCGCTCGACGACCGCGGCGGGGAGCTCGAGGCGCTGCGGCGTCACGACGAGCGTCGCGCGGGCCTGCGTCCCGTCGCTCTCGGCGTGCAGGTCGTGCCACCCCAGGGGCAGGTCGGCGGGCACCTCGAACGTCGCGCGACCCACGCGCCGGCCGTCGACCGTCCGCGGCTCGACGAACACGTCGAGCTGGCCCAGGTCGCGGCGCTCCCGCGCGGCCCGTGCCGCGTGCTGCCCGGTCGCCTGGCCACCGTGCCGCGACGGCTCGGCCTCGAGCTCGACCCACACCTCGACGGCGGACCCGTCGGCGACGTGCACGGGGAGCGGGACGGCGTCGCCCTGCCGCACGACCACGGTCGGCGGCAGCATCTGGCGCCACGCGTCGTCGCGCGAGTGCTCGAGGCTCACCGCCACCTTCTCGGGCGACGAGGCCGGGACGCCGAGGGCCTCGAGCACGGCGACGAGCGTCGACGCGCGGACCTGGCGGCGCGACCCGTCGAAGTCCCAGAAGTCGGACGCGACACCGTGGGCGTCGGCCAGCTGCACCAACGGCTCGGGCAGGTCCGTCTGCGGGGGTTCGCTCACGCCTGCATCCTGCCAGAACGCGGGCCCGCGAGCAGCGCGTTCGCCCGGCGCGCCCAGGGACCGCCCACCTGGCCCGGGTACCCTGCGCTCATGTCCCACCCCCTTCTCGCCCCCGTCCTGCGCGTGCCCGCGGAGGTCCCGGAAGAGGTCCGCAACGGCTTCGACCCGAGCAACCCCGACGACTGGTTCGAGTGGTTCGTCGGGGTCCCGCTGCGCGTGCTCCTCATCATCGGCATCGGCGCGATCGTGCTCGCCCTCGTGCGCCGGTTGATCCGCAAGGTCACGGAGCACATCGCCGAGGGGACGCCGACCCTGCGGAGCAAGCGCCTCCAGGGGATCGGGTCGTCGGAGGTCGGCTCCGTCCTGCTGCGGGCCAACCCGCTCGCGAGCGCCCGGCGGGCGCAGCGCGCGCGCACCGTCGGGTCCGTGCTGCGCTCGACCGCCAACATCGTCGTCGGCGCGACGATCGTGCTCATGGTCCTCACCGAGCTCGGTGTGAACATCGCGCCGTTCCTCGCGTCGGCGGGCATCGCGGGCGTCGCGCTCGGCTTCGGTGCGCAGAGCCTGGTCAAGGACTTCCTGTCCGGGACGTTCATGCTGCTCGAGGACCAGTACGGCGTGGGCGACACCGTGGACTTCGGCGAGGTCACGGGCACCGTCGAGGAGGTCGCGCTGCGGGTCACCAAGGTCCGCGACGGCAACGGGACCCTGTGGTTCGTGCGCAACGGGGAGATCCTGCGCACGGGCAACAAGACCCAGGAGTGGGGCCGCGCCGTGGTCGACGTGCGCGTGGCGTACTGGGCGGACGTGGAGGCGGTCCGCGCGGCGCTGCTCGCCGCGGCCGAGGACGTCGGCGCCGACCCCGTGCTCGGGACGTACTTCCTGGAGCCCCCCGAGGTCACGGGCATCGAGTCGATGACGGCCGAGGCGCTGCAGCTCAAGGTGCAGGTCAAGACGCAGGCCGCGATGCAGTGGGAGGTGGCGCGCGCGCTGCGCGCCCGCGTCCGGCAGGGGCTGTCCGACGCGCGGATCCCGCTGGCGGGGGCGCAGCAGGTGGTCGTCCTCGACCACTCGCCGTCGGTGCCCGACGACCGGCCCGACGACGGTCCGGACGACGGTCCGCGCGCCGCGGCGCGGGACGAGCAGGCGGCGCGCGACCGGCGCGGTGCCGCGGCGGCCGCCGCGGTGCAGGACCGGACCGGCGGTCCGGCGGGCCCCTCGGCCTGAGCCGGGTGGCGCCGTCGGGCACGTGCGTCGCCGGCGGCACCGGCCCTCCGGACCGGAGGGCCGGGCGGGGTCAGCGCAGTCCGTCGAGCTCCGCGGCGAGGTTGTCGGCCTCCGGGCCGACGATGACCTGGACGACGCGGCCGGAGCGCACGACGCCGAACGCGCCGGTCGCCTTGAGGCGCGCCTCGTCGACGAGCTGCGGGTCGGTCACCTCGACGCGCAGGCGCGTGATGCACGGCTCCAGGTCGACGACGTTGCCCTGGCCCCCGAGGGCCTCGAGGATCTGCTGTGCCTTCTGGTCCGAGGGGGTGCTCATCGAAAGTGTCTCCTGAGGCGAGTCGCGGGTGGGATCCGCGCGGGGGATCCGGGGTGTCGGGGTGCCGTGCACCTGGCAACAGCCTAGTCTCCTGGCGAGGTTGTCACCGGATCGACGCAGGAGCGCAACGGCACCGCAACAACGCTGTGCCGCACGCGAGTCCCCTCGTCGGGCGGCGACGGGCACGCGTGCGCACCGGCCCGGGCACCCGGGTCGCACGCCCGAGTCGGACAGGAGCGAGGTCGTGACGGGCGGAACCCAGGACGAGGCACGGCAGGTCATCACGGGAATCGGTGTGTGCCCCGGCACGGTGGTCGGGCCGGTGGTGCTCATGCCGGAGCCGATCGCGGAGCCGGCACCCGGGCTGCGGATGGGCCCGCGCGAGGACCACGAGGCGCAGGCGCGTCGCGTCGACGCCGCGGCCGCGCAGGTCGCCGCCGACCTCCAGCGCGCCGCGGACGCCGCCGACGGCGAGACGCGCGACGTGCTCGAGGCGACCGCCGCGATGGCCGGCGACCCCACCCTGGCGGCCGACGCGCGGCGCCGCGTCCTCGACGAGCACCTGGTGCCCGAGCGCGCGGTCTGGGAGGCGGCGGAGGAGGTCGTGCGGCAGTTCACCGAGCTCGGCGGGTACTTCGCCGAGCGCGCCCGCGACGTCGCCGACGTGCGCGACCGGCTCGTCGCCGCGCTCACGGACCGCCCCGCGCCCGGGGTCCCGGAGCACGCGGAGCCGTTCGTGCTCGTCGCGCCCGACCTCGCGCCGTCGGCCACCGCTGCCCTCGACCCGGCGCGCGTGCTCGCGATCGTCACCGACGGCGCCGGCCCGACGTCGCACACCGCCATCGTCGCCAACGCCAAGGGCATCCCGGCCGTGGTCGCCGCGACGGGAGCGAGCGCGGCGCTCGCGCCGGAGGACGTCGTCCTCGTCGACGGCGCCGCCGGGACCGTGGTCGTGCACCCGTCCGAGGAGCAGGTCGCCGCAGCGCGGGCGCGCTCGCTGCAGGTACGCACGTTCGACGGCACCGGCCGCACGCGCGACGGGCACCGCGTCCAGCTCCTCGCGAACGTCGGCGACCCCGCGGGCGCGGCGCCGGCCGCCGCGGCCGGCGCCGAGGGCGTCGGGCTGTTCCGCTCGGAGTTCTGCTTCCTCGACCGCGAGCAGCCGCCGACGGTCGAGGAGCAGGTCACCGCCTACCGCACGGTGTTCCGCGAGTTCGGCGGGCGCAAGGTCGTCATCCGCACGCTCGACTCCGGCGCGGACAAGCCGCTCCACTTCCTCACGGTCGACGACGAGGAGAACCCCGCGCTGGGCGTGCGCGGGCTGCGCACCGCCGCGCGGTGGCCCGAGCTGCTCGAGCAGCAGCTCGACGCGATCGCGCAGGCCGCCGCCGCGGAGGAGGCCGAGGTCTGGGTCATGGCGCCCATGGTGTCGACCGTCGGCGAGACGGAGTGGTTCGTCGAGCGCTGCCGTGCCCACGGGCTCGACGTCGCGGGCGTCATGGTCGAGGTCCCGAGCGCCGCGCTGCTCGCCGGGCCGATCCTCGCGCGCGCGTCGTTCGCGTCGATCGGCACGAACGACCTCACGCAGTACACGATGGCGGCCGACCGTCTTCTCGGGTCGCTCGCCGAGCTGAGCGACCCGTGGCAGCCCGCGGTGCTGCGGCTCGTCGAGGCCACGTGCGCGGGCGGCGCGCAGCAGGGTCGGCCCGTGGGCGTGTGCGGCGAGGCGGCCTCGCAGCCGGTGCTGGCCGTCGTGCTCGTGGGGCTCGGGGTGTCGTCGCTCTCCATGACGGCCCGGGCGATCCCCGACGTCGCCGCGCTCCTGCGCGAGGTCGACGTCGACGAGTGCCGGCGGCTCGCGCGGCTCGCCGTCGAGGCCGAGAGCGCGGCCGAGGCTCGCGCCGTCGTCCGCGAGAACCTGCCGGTGCTCACCGAGCTCGGTCTCTGACGCGCGCCGGCGCGCGCTGTGACGTGCGTCCGGGTCGCCGCGCGCGGCCCGGACGACGGCGACGCCGGTGCGATGATGGGCCGGTGACGACCGAGCCCAGCCCCCGCACGACGCTGCCCGTCGCCGGCCTGTCGAACGGCCCGACGACCGGCCCGACGACCGACGCCGCGCCGGTGCGCCCGAGCCGCACGTTCTACGACGAGGTCGGCGGCCACGAGACGTTCGTGCGCCTCGTCGACGCGTTCTACGAGGGCGTCGCCGACGACCCGGTCATGCGCCCGATGTACCCCGAGGAGGACCTGGGCCCCGCGCGCTGGCGCCTGACGGCGTTCCTCGAGCAGTACTGGGGTGGCCCGACGACGTACAGCGAGCAGCGCGGGCACCCGCGCCTGCGGATGCGGCACGCCCCGTTCAAGGTCAACCCCGAGGCGCGGGACCGCTGGCTCGCCCACATGCGCGCCGCCGTCGACACCCTCGACCTCGCACCGATCCACGAGGCGACGCTGTGGGACTATCTGGAGCGCGCGGCGCACTCGCTCCTCAACACCTTCGAGGACTGACCGACCCGCCGCCCGAGCGAAGGAGCCCCACCCGTGACCCCCGAGCCCACGCCGCCGCCCTCCTCGGCCTCCCCCGGCCCGACGTCGGACGCCGCCCCGCGCGAGCAGGTCCCCAACCCGCTGAACCACCTCCTCGACGTCCTGCGCCTCGAGCGGGTCGGTGACGGTGACGGGTCCGCCGCCGACCCCGAGCACTTCCGCGGCGAGAGCGTCCACCAGCCGACGGGCCGGGTCTACGGGGGCCAGGTGCTCGCGCAGGCCGTGCTCGCCGCCGGGCGCACCGTGCCCGAGGGCCGTCTCCCCCACTCGCTGCACGGGTACTTCCTGCGGCCCGGCGGCCTCGACGTGCCGATCGACTTCGCGGTCGAGCGGCTGCGCGACGGGCGCTCGTTCAGCGCGCGCCGGACGCACGCGATCCAGCACGGCAAGCCGATCCTGTCGATGATCTCCTCGTTCCAGGAGGACCAGGGCGGCATCGAGCACTCGTCGCCCATGCCCGACGCCCCGCCGCCGGAGGACGTGCGGTCCGCCCTCGACGTGCTCGGCGGCATCGACCACCCGATCGCACGCTTCTGGTCGCACCACTCGGCGTTCGAGCTGCGGCACGTCGGCGGCTCGCTCTACCTCGGTCCCGACCACGAGCCCACGGACCACCAGATGGTGTGGATGCGGGCGCGGGGCGACGTCGGCGACGACCAGCTGCTGCACCGTGCGCTCATGGCCTACGCGTGCGACCAGGTGATGCTCGAGCCGATCCTCCGCGAGTCGGGCACGAGCTGGGTCACGCCCGGCATCTCGATCGCGAGCCTCGACCACGCCATGTGGTGGCACCGCGACGCGCGGGTCGACGACTGGCTGCTCTACGTGCAGTCGGCGTCGAGCGCCCAGGGCGGCCGCGGGCTCGGGGCGGCACGCGTGTTCGCGCAGGACGGGACGCTCGTCGCGTCCATCGCGCAGGAGGGCATGGTCCGCCTCCCGGCGCTGTGAGCGCCGGGAGGCGGACCGTCTTCAGCGGGATGTCAGCCGGGGGTCAGCCGCACGCGACCGCCGGTGACGACGGCGGCGCGCCCGTCCCGATGAACCCGAACGACGTCGTCCCGCCGGCGGCGAGCGTGCCGTTCCAGCCGACGTTCGTCGCGGTCAGGACGCTCCCGCTCACGCTGGTCGTCGCGTTCCACGCCTGCGACAGGCCACCCGGCGCGAGGTCGAGCGTCACGGTCCAGCCCGAGACGCCGGAGGCGCCGGCCGTGACCGTGACCTCGCCCTGGTACCCGCCCTGCCACGACCCGGCCGTCCGGTAGGTCGCGGTGCAGGCCCCCGGCTCCGGGCCGCCGTCGTCCGCGAGCGTCGTGGCCTGCGCCCCCAGGGACACCGGCGAGAGGTTGCCCGCCGCGTCGCGCGCCCGCACCGTGTACCGGTAGGTCGTCTCGGGCGTGAGGTCCTCGTCCGTGAAGGTCGTGCGCGGCGTGGAGCCCACCACCTCCCCGTCGCGCAGCACGTCGTACGCGACCACGCGGACGTCGTCCGTCGACGCCGTCCACGCGAGCGACGCGGTCGTGGCCGTCGTCCCCGTCACGGCGAGGTCGGCCGGCGTCGTGGGCGCCTCGGTGTCCGGCTCCGTCGGGACGTCCTCGCCGAACAGGCGGTCGTAGTCGGCGAGCGCCGTCGCGACCGCGGTCTGGGCCCAGAACCGGTGGTACGTGAACTCCGGGGCCGGCCCGCCGTCGAGGTGCGCCTCGACCTTCGACCACTGCGGGTCGTCGAGGTAGAACGACCGCAGGTCGAGGAACGACGCGCCCGGCTCGATCACGTCGCCGTTCGGCATGGTCCCCGTCCACCCGGCCGGTACGTACGTCCCGTCGCCCGTGGTCGACGTCAGGACGTCGTCGAAGCGCGCGTAGTCCGCCCGCGTCTCGGTCGTCGCGACGCCGACCGGGTCGCTGTTCTGCTCCCAGATCGCGTCGAGCAGCTCGCGCGCGACCTGCTGCGCCGCGTCGTGCTGCGGGCCCTCGCCGCCGGCCGCGTAGTACATGAGCGAGCGCGCGAGCGCGCCGGCGACGCCGACGTCCTGGCCGTAGCCCGTCACCTCGACGCTCAGGCCCGCGTTGTCGCCCGGGTTCTCGGGGTCCCAGTCGTCGGGCTGGCCCGACCACGCGAGGTTGGACGGGATCTGCCAGGAGTCGTCCGTGACCGTGACGTGGTCCATCACCCACGGCACCCACCTGTCGAGGATCGCCTCGGCGCGCTCGTCGCCCGTCTCCTCGTAGAGCTGCGCGATGCGCTCGACCCCCCAGCCCTGCATGCCCATCCACGAGTTGGACGGCGGGTCGTGGTAGACGGGCGCCTCGGTGTACGCCATGCCGTAGAACGTCGCGACGTCGTCGGGGCGGTCGGCGTAGTGGCCGTCCCACGAGTTCGTGCTGCCGCCCGCGATCCCGCCCTCGGGCGACTGGAGCCACTGGAAGAGCTCGATCTGCCGGTCGAGGCTCGTGCCCCAGTCGTCGCTCGCCGTCGGCGACGCGGGCTGGAGCGCCGGGTCGTTCGCGAGCGCCCAGGCCGCCATCGGGTTCTGGTACCCGAAGTGCGCGTGGCTCGACCCGATGCGCCAGGCCCACGGGCCGGACGTGTCGAGCGCCCCGCCCCACGCGTAGTACCAGGACAGCAGGTAGTGCGCGCTGCTCCGGCCCGACCCCGCGGCGCACGACGTGGACTCGCAGCCCGGCGTCTTGAAGTACTTGTCGAACAGCGCGTAGCGCAGGTAGTCGCCCATCTTCGAGGCCTTGCCGACCGTGTCGGCGACGGCCTCGGGCTGGCCCTGCTCGGTCGCGAACTTGTTCGCCCAGTAGGCCGCCTCGACCGCGCGCGCGTCGGCGTCGGGCGCGTTGGTGTACTTCCACTGCTTCGCGTAGGACGCGTCGCCCGTGAAGAGGTCGAGGTAGCCGTTCTCGCCGCCGTAGCTGAAGTCGTCGATCGACGGCTGGGGCACCGTCTCCCAGACGGACTCCTGCGGGCCGCGCTGGAACGTGTTGATGTACGACGTGCCCTCGTGGTCCGGCCCGAGCAGCGTCGAGGAGCCCGGTGCGGCACCGAAGCCGTACACGTTGTCGACGTCCGCGAGCCAGTGCATTCCGTAGACCTCGGGCGTGCCGTAGGTCGACCGCAGCTCGGCCGCGATCGGGTCGGTGCCGACGGACACCGACGTGTCGAGCTGCGACGGGTACTGGCTCGGGTGGTTGAACTCCGGCGCGTACGTCGCGGGCTTGGCCGGGTCGTACGCCCCGTTGGTGGGCTGGTTCTCCGTGGTGGGGATCATGTACGCCTCGAGCGTGTCCCACGCGTGGTTGAACGGCTCCCAGTCACCGGTCACCTGACCGTACGACGTCTCGAGCCACAGCCAGAAGGAGTACGCCTCCGACGTCGTCTCGTGCCCGTAGTCCGGCGCCTCCACCATGAGCGTCTCGACCGCGTGGTACGGGATGCCCTGGGGCGAGAAGTAGCCGTTCGCGGGGTCGTGGACCTTCGCGTACAGCTCGAGGAACCGCTGCGTGTACTCGCCGTCGACGAGCGCCACGGCCGTGCCCGCCGTCGACGTGGACCGTGGTGCCGCAGGGTCGGCGCTCGCCGGCGGGACCGCGGCGAGGGCCGCGAGCACGACGCCCGCGGCGAGCGCGGCGGCCGTCGTACGCCGCCCCCGCGCGGCTCGCGCGTGCGGGGCGGTGGGTGGTGGCGCTGCGCGCCGGGACGTGCGTGGCATCGTGCTCCCTCTCGTCGTCGAGCCCCGCGGCGGCGGTCACGAGGACGCCGTCGTCGGCGTCCCCACCCCCGCGGGTCGATCGACTCTCGGCGGGGACGCCGGGCTCTCACAACGCGCGAAACGTTTCGGACGGCGCCGACCACGGCACGACCGTGCCGAGCGCGCGCGCCCGCCGACGCGCGAGCGCCACCCCGGCGCGGCGCAGGACCTCGAGCGCGTCCGGCGCCCCCGTGACGTCCCCCAGGTGCTCGACGACGGCGGACCCGCACGCCCCCGCCGCACGCACCGCCGCGTGGCGGGCGGCGTCGTCGGACACACCGTCGAGGAGCACGACGAGGTCGGTCGGCGCCAGCGCGCACAGCGAGCCCGCGGCGCCCAGCGCGCCGGCGAGCCGGTGCAGCGCGGGGACCGTCGGCGGCGCGTCGAGCCCGACGGCGAGCACGTGCGCGCCGTATCCCGGGACCCGCCCACCGCGACCGATCGCCTGCTCGAGCCGGTCGACGAACAGCGAGCGGTGCAGCACGCCCGAGTCGGGGTCGACGAGCGCCCGCCCGCGCAGCTCGCTGCGGTACCGCTCGACGTCGGACAGGACGGCGAGCGCGCCGACCATGCGGGCCGGGCGCCCGCCGGCGTCGAGCACGGTCACGGCACGGCAGCGGACCCGCACGTGCTCGCCGTCGGCGCACCGCAGCCGGTGCTCGACGTCGAGCGGCTCCGTCGTGCCCGCGAGCTGCGCGGCGACCGCGGCGTGGACGGTCTGCAGGTCCTCCGGGTGCACCCGGCCGAGCCACTCCTCGGGGTCGTCCCGGAGGTCGGCCACGTCGCAGCCCACGATGCGGGCCCACGCCGGCGACCAGCGCACGGTCCCCGTCTCGACGTCCCAGTCCCACGTCCCGTCGTGGGACGCGATGGACACGAGCGCGGCGCGCTCGGCCCCCGCCTCGACCTCGAGCGCCAGCGCGCGCACGCGCTCGGCCGAGTCGGCGAGCGCGTGCTGCTGCTCCTGCAGCGAGGTGACCAGGGCCTCCCGGTCCAGCGCGACCGCGAGCATGGCCGCCCAGTGGTTGTACCGCTCGCGGGTGCTCGTCGTGCGCGTGTCCACGAGGCCGCCCACCACGAGGAACCCCCAGTCGGACCGACCGAACGCGACCGGCGCGACGACCGTGAGCGACCGCGGGTCGAGGAGCTCGCGGGGAGGGAACTGCGCCGTCGCGAGGACCGACCCCGCGAGCCGTTCGACGGCCGTCCCACCGCCGCGGACGCCGACGACCCGCAGCACGCGGCGGCCGAAGCCGTCGTCGGCGTCCTCCCACAGCGCGAGCGCCGCCGTCCCGCCGACGCCGCGCGGCAGCCAGTCGAGGCGACGCAGCCCCTCCCCGTCGCCGCGCAGCAGGCCGAGGTCGACCTCGTAGAGGTCCACCAGGTCCTGCTCGAGCCGCCCCGTGCGCGCGACCGCGCCATGCGCGCACCCCCGGGCGACGGCGACGACCACCTCGGCCGCGGTCGCCCGGACGGCGTCGGCCCGCGTGACCGCGGAGCTCGCCGGGGGGTCCCGGTGGGTGCTGCGCGACAGCACGGTCCGACCGAGCTGGGACGCACGCACCACCGGGCGGCGCCGTCGCACCTCCCGGACGAGCGCGGCGACCTCGGCCTCGAGCGCGGGCACGATCTGCTCGAGCGCCTCCTGCGACGGGCGCAGCGCCGCGGTCCGGTCCGCGAGCGAGCGCAGCGCCGCCGCCGGGGGCACCACGCCCGACTCCGCGGCACCCCGGAGCAGGTGCCGCAGCACCAGGAGCCACGCGTCGACCGGAGCCGGGCGCTGGCCGCCGTCCGACGCGCGCCGGCGCTGGACGCCGCGCACGTCGGACCGCTCCAGGACGGAGGCGAAGACCACCCGGGCGACCTCGTCGAGGGGCCGGTCCGGGTCCGCGGGCGCCGACACGGCCGCCACCCGGGCGGCCGGTCCGCCGATGAGCTCGCCCTGCGTGCCCTCCAGGCACCCGCACGACTCGCGCCGGATGAGGGCCGCGCGACCCAGCCGGTGCTCCCGGCCGACGTTCTCCCCGCGTGCCCGCGCGACGAGCAGCTCGGCGACCCGCTCGCCGACCTGGTCGTGCAGCGGGTCGACGGTCGAGAGCCGGGGCCGCGCCCGCGCCCCCGAGTCGGCGTGGTCGAACCCGACCACGGCCTGCTCCGCGGGCAGCTCGAACCCGCTGGCCTGCAGGCCCCGCATGAAGCCGATGGCGTTGCGGTCGGTCGCGGCGAGCGTCGCCGTCGTCGGCAGGCCGCGGGACGCGAGCCGACGCGCGGCGGCCTCGGCGCTCGCCTCCTGGTTGTCGCGCGTGCGGTAGACCCACGAGGGAGAGAAGGCGAGGTCGTGCGCGGCCAGCGCCGCACGGTACGCGTCGTACCTCTCGAGCGTGTCGCGCTGCTCGGTGTTGCCGACGAACCCGATGCGGTCGTGACCGTGCTCCACGAGATGGTCGACGGCGGCGCGGACGCCACCCGCGTTGTCCGGGGACACCGCGGGCGCGCGCAGCCCGTCCGCGCGCACCCCCAGGAGCACGAGCGGGACGCCTGACGCGTCGAGCTCGCGCAGCTCGGCGTCGGCGAGCGCCGTCGTCATCACGACGAACCCGTCGAACGACGAGCGCCCCAGCAGGGGCCGCCGGCCCGGCGGTCCCGGGAACTCGTCGCGGTCGAGGTCCGCCGGGTAGGTCTGGAGGGCGACCACCCGGTGCCCGTGCGCCCGCAGGACCCGGGCGATCCCCGCCAGGGACCGCCCGAAGTAGAACCCTCCGACCACGGGGCACAGCACACCGAACGTCAGGTGCTCCCCCGCCTGTCTCGGGCGCCTCGTCGCGTCCGTCGACATCCTCGTCACCGTCCCCGTCACGTCATCGTCACCGAGTCCTGGTAGGCATCATGCACCCAAACCGGGCACAGTGTGGGAGCGTGACCACCAACTCGTCCCCGGGACCGGCCTCGCACGGCGCCGTCGGTCCGAGCGCACGGCGCATCACGATCACCGACGTCGCCCGTGCGGCGGGGGTGTCGATCGCCGTCGTCTCCTACGCCCTCAACGGCCGGCCGGGGGTGTCCGAGCGCACCCGCCGGCACGTCCTGCGCACCGCGGCCGACCTCGGCTGGCGGCCGAGCGCGGCCGCCCGCTCGCTGCGCTCCAGCGCCCGCAGCGTGGCGCTCCAGGTCGTCCACGCCGCCGAGGGGGCCGCCGGACCGAACCGCGCCCTGGCGCTCGCGGCGGGCATGCGTGCCGTCCTCACGGAGCACGACCTCGCCCTCGGCCTCGAGGTCACCGACGACCGCGACGAGGGCGCCCGGGAGCTCGAGGCAGGCTGGTCCGAGCGGCGGCACGCGGCGTACGTCGTGGTCGACGCCCACGCGCGCGACCCCCGGATCCGGGCAGCACGCGAGGCCGTGATCCCGCTCGTCGAGGTCACGCCCGGCCCGTCCGACCCTGCCACGCCCGGCGTGCGGACCTGGTTCGCGGGCGACGCGGACGCCCGCGCGGCCCGCTACCTCGTCGAGCTCGGCCACCGCCGGATCGCCGTCCTCGTCTCGGACGCGCAGGACGAGCTCGCGCGCACCCTGGTCGCGGCGGCGCGCGACGCGGGCGGCCCGGAGACCCGGGTCGACGTCGTCGAGTGCCGCACGTGGGAGGAGACGCGCTCGCGCGCGGCGCGGCTGGTCGCGCACGACTCGCGTCCCACCGCCGTGCTCACCGACACGGACGTCGCTGCGCTCGCCGTGCTCGAGGCCGGGCGGGGCCAGGGGCTCGAGGTGCCGTGGGACCTGTCGGTGCTGTCCGGCGAGGACTCCGCGACGTGCCGGCTCGTCGCGCCCGCGCTCACCGCCGTGCACCGGCCGTTCCAGCGGCTCGGAGCGCACGTCGCGGACGTCGTCGTCGCACGGCTGGGCCTCGGGCGCCCGGTCGCGCGCCCCGACGCCGACCCCGCCACGACCCGCCCGGCGGTCGATCGCGAGCGCCCGGCCGCGCGCCTCCTCCTGCGGGGGACGACCGCGCCACCGCGCGGCGCCTAAACGTTTCAGGCGGTAGCCGACGACGGCCCGGGTTCGTCACGTTGTCCCCGCCGGGCAGAGCCGCCCGGTGCGCGGACCCGTCCGCGCTCCCGGACCCTTGGAGGACCACGTGCCATCCCGATCCAGTCGACCGCGCAGGGGCGCGGCCGTCGTCGCGTCGCTCGCGCTGCTCGCCGCCCCGCTGGTCGCGGCCGCCGCGCCGGCGAGCGCCGCCGAACCTCGCGTGAGCAACCCGTTCGCCGGTGCCACGCAGTACGTCAACGAGTTCTGGTCCGCCAACGTCGCCGCCGCCGCCGACCGAGCCGGCGGCGATCTCGGGTCCCGCATGCGAGCCATCGCCGACGAGCCCACCGCGGTCTGGATGGACCGCATCAGCGCGATCGAGGGCAACGCCGACGGCCCGGGCCTGCGGCACCACCTCGACGCCGCGATCGCGCAGAAGCAGCCCGGCGTGCCGATGGTCTTCAACCTCGTGATCTACGACCTGCCCGGCCGCGACTGCTACGCGCTCGCGTCCAACGGCGAGCTCAAGCCGAACGCGACGGACATGGCGCGGTACGAGACCGAGTACATCGACGTCATCGCCGACATCCTCGACGACCCCGCCTACGAGGACCTGCGCGTCGTCGCGACCATCGAGCCGGACTCGCTGCCGAACCTCATCACGAACATCAGCACGCCCGACTGCCAGGCGTCGGCGCCGTACTACCGCGAGGGCGTGAAGTACGCGCTGGACGCGCTCCACGACGTCGGCAACGTGTACTCCTACATCGACGCGGCGCACGCCGGCTGGCTCGGCTGGCCGAGCAACGGCGGCCCGGCGGCGAAGCTCTTCAAGGAGGTCGTGCTGTCGACGGACGCGGGCTACGCGTCGGTCGCGGGGTTCGTCACGAACACGGCCAACTCCACGCCGCTGCACGAGCCGTTCCTCGAGGACGTCCAGCTCGGCAGCACGCCCGTGCGCTCGGCGAGCTTCTACGAGTGGAACGCCGACTTCGACGAGACCGACTGGACGGCGCACCTCTACGACCTGCTCGTGGCGGAGGGCTTCCCGACGTCGATCGGCATGCTCGTCGACACCTCGCGCAACGGCTGGGGCGGCGACGACCGCCCGACGGCGGTGAGCACGTCGACGACCCTCAACACCTACGTGGACGAGTCGCGCGTCGACCGGCGGATCCACCGCGGCGCGTGGTGCAACCCGGCCGGCGCCGGGATCGGCGAGCGCCCGCAGGCCTCGCCCGCGGGCTTCCCTGAGTCGCACCTGCACGCCTACGTGTGGGTCAAGCCTCCGGGCGAGTCCGACGGCGCGTCGTCCGACATCCCGAACGACCAGGGCAAGCGGTTCGACCGCATGTGCGACCCGACGTTCGTCTCGCCCAAGCTCGCCAACCAGCTGACCGGCGCCCTGCCTGACGCCCCGCTCGCGGGCCAGTGGTTCGAGTCCCAGTTCCGGATGCTCGTCGAGAACGCCTACCCGGCGATCGAGGGCGACGGGAGCGGCGGGCCGGCGGACACGACCCCGCCGTCGGTCCCGACGGGCCTCACGGCCGTCGCGACCACGACGACGTCGGCGAGCGTGAGCTGGACCGCGTCCACCGACGACCGCGGCGTCACGGGCTACACCGTGCTCGTCGACGGCGCGGCCGTGGGTACGACGGCCACGACCTCGTTCACGGTCACCGGCCTCGACGCGGGCACGTCCTACGCCGTGACCGTCCGCGCGCGCGACGCCGCGGGCAACGTCTCCGCCGCGTCCGCGCCGCTCACCGTGACCACGGACGAGGACGGCGGCCCCGGCGGCGACGACCAGGCGCCGTCCGCCCCGACCGGGCTGCGCGTCTCCGGCGTGACGACCTCCACGGTCGCGCTCGCGTGGAACGCGTCCACCGACGACACCGGCGTCACCGGCTACCGGGTCTTCCGGGACGGGACGCAGGTCGCGCAGGTGACCGCGACGTCGTACACGGACACCGGCCTCGCGGCGGGCACCGCGCACGTCTACGCGGTGCGGGCGTTCGACGCCGCGGGCAACGTGTCCGCCACGTCGGGCACCGTGACCGGCACGACGGCGCAGGACGGGGGCGGCACCCCCGGTGCGTGCACCGTCGCGTACACCGCGAGCTCGTGGAACACCGGCTTCACGGGGTCGCTGCGGATCACCAACGACTCCGCCGCCGCCCTGCAGAGCTGGACCCTGACGTTCTCCTTCGCGGACGGCCAGACGATCACCCAGGGCTGGTCCGCCCAGTACGCGCAGTCCGGCTCGACCGTCACCGTGACCCCCGCCGCGTGGAACACCACCCTCGGCGCGGGCGCGAGCGTCGAGGTCGGCTTCAACGGGTCCCACGCCGGGACCAACACCGAGCCCACGTCCTTCACCCTGAACGGCGCCGCCTGCACCGTCAGCTGACCTGAGACGACCGGCGGCCGGGGCTCTCACGCCCCGGCCGCCGGTCTTGCGACGTTCGATATCGATATCGACCCGGAGAGTGCACCCATGAGCAGCACCAGCTTCAGACGATCTCTCGCGACGACGCTCGCGACCACGGCGCTCGTCGCCGCGACCGTCCTCCCGGTCGCCACGACCGCGACCGCCGCCACCGAGCCGCTCGGCGACGCCGCGGCCAGGCACGGCAGGACCATCGGCTTCGCGCTCGACCCCGGCCGGCTCTCCGAGAGCAGCTACCAGGCGGTCGCCGACCGCGAGTTCTCGCTCGTCGTCGCGGAGAACGCGATGAAGTGGGACGCGACCGAACCCTCCCGGGGCTCGTTCTCCTGGGGGGCCGCGGACCAGGTCGCGAGCTACGCGGCCGCGCAGGGCGCGGACCTCTACGGGCACACGCTCGTGTGGCACCAACAGCTCCCCGGGTGGGTCCAGGGCCTGACGGGCGCGGACCTGCGTACCGCCATGACGGACCACGTCCGCGCCGTCGCCGGGCACTTCGCCGGCGACGTCGAGGCGTGGGACGTCGTCAACGAGGCCTTCGAGGACGACGGCTCCCGACGGCAGAGCGTCTTCCAGCAGCGGCTCGGAGACGGCTACATCGAGGACGCGTTCCGCGCCGCGCGGGCTGCCGACCCGGACGCCGACCTGTGCCTCAACGACTACAGCACCGACGGGATCAACGCGAAGAGCACGGCGATCTACGACCTCGTCGCCGACTTCACGTCTCGCGGTGTGCCGATCGACTGCGTCGGGTTCCAGGCGCACCTGATCGTCGGCCAGGTCCCGTCGACGCTGACCCAGAACCTCCAGCGGTTCGCCGACCTCGGCGTGGACGTGCGCATCACCGAGCTCGACATCCGCATGAACACCCCCGCCGACGCGTCGAGGCTCGCGCAGCAGGCGTCCGACTACGCGAAGGTCTTCCAGGCCTGCCTCGACGTCGACCGCTGCACGGGCGTGACGCTGTGGGGCATCACCGACAGGTACTCGTGGATCCCGGGCGTCTTCCCGGGTCAGGGCGCCGCGCTCGTCTGGGACGACGCGTACGCGCCCAAGCCCGCGTACGCGGCGATCGCCGAGGTCCTCGGCGCCCAGGACGACGGACCGGGCGGCGACGACCAGGCGCCGTCGGCCCCGACCGGCCTGCGAGTCTCCGGCACCACGACCTCCTCGATCTCGCTCGGGTGGAACGCCTCGAGCGACGACGTCGGCGTCGCGGGCTACCGCGTGTACCGCGACGGGACCCAGGTCGCCGAGGTCTCCGGGACGTCGTTCACCGACACCGGCCTCGCGGCGGGCGCCTCGCACGTCTACGCGGTGCGGGCGGTCGACGCGGCGGGCAACGCTTCCGCGACGTCCGGCACCGTGACCGGCGAGACCGCGGAGGTTGGCGGCGGACCCACCGGGGCCTGCACCGTCGCCTACGCGGCGAGCTCCTGGAACACCGGATTCACCGGGTCCCTCAGGATCACCAACGACTCGGCCGTCGCGCTGCACGGCTGGACCCTGACGTTCGCCTTCCCGGACGGGCAGACCGTCACCCAGGGCTGGTCCGCGCAGTACGCCCAGCAGGGCTCGAGCGTCACCGTCACGCCGGCGCCGTGGAACACCACGCTCGGCGCGGGTGCGAGCGTGGACGTCGGCTTCAACGGCTCCCACTCCGGGATCAACACCGAGCCGAGCTCCTTCACGCTCGACGGCGCCGCCTGCGACGTCGTCTGACCGACGAGCGACGTCCGGGGCGCGCAGGGGCCGCCCCGGGCGGCGTCCGCCCCTCGCCGCGGCGGAGGCTCCCACACCGTGGTGACCCGGCCGCGCCCCCGGCTCAGTCCGCGAGGACGGGGACGGGGGTGCCGTCGGCGGTGCGACCCACCACCACCACCGGCGGCAGGTCCGTCGAGCCGACCTGTGCGACGTCGGCCGCGTCGCGGGCCCAGGTCGACGGGTCCGGGCGCGGCCACGTGACCGTGGACCCCTCGACGCTCGTGCCGTCCACGGACGCGAGGACGTCGACCCGCACGACCTCGTTCCCGCCCGCCACCACGAGCTCGGGCCGCCGCTCGGCGTCGCCGCCGGGACCGCCGTCGAGCCACTGCGCGACGAGCGGCGGGACGCGTGTCGCCAGCGGCCACCCCGGCGCGACCTCGCCGCCCCCGAGCCGGTCCGTCCGCGGGTCGCCCGGCTCCTCGCCGTCGACGGCCTCCGGGGCCGGCCTCGAGGCGTAGACCTCCCACCACGCCCGGGGGTCCCCTGCGCTCGTCGTGACCGCGACGACCGCCAGGGGCGTGCCGTCGGAGAGCGCCGACCCGTCCCAGAGCGCCGCGACCGGCGGGTCGGCCCGGCGCCGCTCCTCCGTGCCGTGGTAGGCGCCCAGGAGCGCGCTCCAGGTCGGAGCCCCCGCGGCAGGATCGAGGAGCCGGCCCCACAGCGCGTCGAGGTCGGCCGTGGTCACCACGCCTCCGTCGGTGAACAGCAGACCCGGGCCGTCGCCGTCGGGGACGGCGCTCACCGAGGCCGCCCGGATCGCGCCACCGCGCTGGCCGACGAGGAGTCCGTCGTCGACGGGAACGGTCACGACGACCGGCACGTCGTCGTCCTCCCCCTCGGGATGCACGACCTCGAGGCCGTCCGGCTCCGCGCTGCGGGCGAGCGACTCGGCGAGCAGCAGCAGGCCGTCGTCGAGCTCGACGGTCGCGCGCGAGGGCCACCGCCGCTCGTCGCCGTCCGCGAGGATGCGGTAGGCGTCGGTGCGGTCTCCCTCGACGTCGACCGGCGCGAGGAAGCTCGCGACGTGGTCGCCCGAGCGGAGCGCGACGAGGCGGCCGGTGGGCGCGTCGCCGAGGCGGATCTCGTAGCGGCTCTCGAACGCGAGGTCGGCCGCGGGGACGTCCCCGGCCCACAGCACCTCGAGAGGCTCGTCGGCCGCGGGCGGCTCCTCCTGCCCGCCGACGTCCTCGCGCCGCCAGGCGTCGGCGGCCGCCTCGAGGTCCTCGGACGGCGCGCCGTCCTCGGTGAGACCGCCCCGGGTCGGGTAGCCCTCGAGCGTCGACGAGCTCACCGGCGCGTCGACGGGATCGGTGCCACCCCGCGCGACCAGCCAGAGGGTCAGCGCGCCGGCGAGCACGAGCACGACCGCTCCGCCGACCAGCACGCGTCCCCTGCGGCGCCGCCACCACGGGCTCTCCGACGTCGTCATGTCCCCTCCCTCGTCCGCGCCCGCCCACGCTAGCCGCGACAGGGCCCGGCCGGAGGCCCGGGCGATGGGGACCGCTCCCCATCCGCCGTGCGGCCTCGGCACCCCTGCCGCGCGAGCGGACGACGCGTCCCGCACCATGACCGGGTGCGACTGCGTCGGGTGTCCGTGTCCTCCCCCGGGTACTCGCGGCGCCCGAAGGGCGACTCCTGGGTGTTCCTCGACGTCGAGGGGCTCCCGCTCTCCGAGGAGGACGAGGTCGAGCGGTGCACGCGTCTCGCGGTCCCGCCGGCCTGGGCCGACGTCTGGATCTGCCGCTACCCCGACGGGCACATCCAGGCGTTCGGGCGCGACGTCGCCGGTCGGGGCCAGTACCTGTACCACGAGCAGTGGCAGGTGCGCCGTGCGCGGCGCAAGCACGACCACGTGCTCGACGTCGGCCGGCGCCTGCCCGCCGCCCGGCGCCGCGTCGCGCGCGAGCTCGCGCAGCCCGGCATGGGCCGCGAGAAGGTGCTCGCCCTCGCGTTCCGGCTGCTCGACCTCGCGTACTTCCGTGCCGGCGGCGAGATCTACGCCCAGCAGAACAAGAGCTACGGCCTGGCGACGATCCGCAAGGAGCACGCACGGGTCCGGCGCGACGGGAGCGTGCACTTCCACTACCCCGCGAAGTCGGGCCAGGTGCGCGACGTCGTCGTGGACGACCCGGTGGTCGCCGAGCTCGTCACGACGCTCAAGCGGCGCCGCGGCGGCGTCGAGCTGCTCGCGTGGCGCGAGGACGGCCCCGACGGGCGCGCCGCGTGGCACGACGTCACGAGCGCCGACGTCCAGGCGGGCATCAAGGAACGGCTCGGCGACGACGCGACGCCCAAGGACTTCCGCACCTGGCACGCGACGGTGCTCGCGGCGCGCGCGCTCGCGGACGCCGGGGCCGCGCCCGCCTCCGATCGGGCGCGGCGCAAGGTCGTCACGGGGATCGTCAAGGACGTCGCCGAGGAGCTGGGGAACACCCCCGCCGTCGCGCGGTCCTCGTACATCGACCCGCGACTGTTCGACCTGTGGGAGCGCGGCGAGACCATCGGCTCGACCCGCTCCCAGACGCGCGCCGAGCGCGAGCTCCTGGAGCTCCTCTCGTGAGGGCCGCGGTCACCGGCGTCACCGGCTACGTGGGCGGGCGGCTCGTGCCCGAGCTGCTGCGCGCGGGGTTCGAGGTGCGCGCGCTGGCACGGCACCCCGAGCGGCTCGCGGGGCGCGAGTGGGTGCACGACGTCGAGACGGTGGCCGCGGACGCCGCCGACCTCGAGCAGACCCGCGCGGCGCTCCAGGGCGCCGACGTCGCGTACTACCTCGTGCACTCGCTCGGCACCGGGAGCACGTTCGAGGCGCGCGACCGCCGCACCGCGCTCACGTTCGCGCGCGCGGCGCGCGAGGCGGGCGTCGGGCGGATCGTGTACCTCGGCGGGATGTTCCCGGACGTCCCGGAGGGCGGGCTCTCGCGCCACCTCGCCTCGCGCAAGGAGGTCGGCGAGATCCTGCTCGCCTCGGGCGTCCCGACGACGGTCCTCCAGGCGGCGGTGATCCTCGGTTCCGGGTCCGCGTCGTTCGAGATGATGCGCTACCTCACCGAGCGGCTCCCGGCCATGACGACGCCGAAGTGGGTCGACAACCGCATCCAGCCCATCGCGGTGCGGGACGTGCTGCGCTACCTCGTCGGGTCCGCGACGATGCCGCCCGACGTCTCGCGCGCGTTCGACGTCGGCGGGCCCGACGTCCTCACGTACCGCGACATGATGCAGCGCTACGCGCGGGTGGCCGGGCTCCCCCGGCGCGCGATCGTCAGCGTCCCGGTGCTCACGCCGAAGCTCTCGAGCCACTGGGTCGGGCTCGTCACGCCCGTGCCGTCAGGCATCGCGCGGCCGCTCGTCGAGTCGCTCCAGCACGAGGTCGTGTGCCGGGAGCACGACATCCGGCGGTACGTGCCCGACCCGCCCGAGGGCCTCCTCGGGTTCGACCGCGCCGTCGAGCTGGCCCTGGAACGCATCCACGACGGCGAGGTGGTGACGCGCTGGTCGTCCGCCTCGGTGCCGGGAGCGCCGTCGGACCCCCTGCCGAGCGACCCCGACTGGGCCGGCGGCTCGCTGTACGTCGACGAGCGGCGGACGGTCGTCGACGCGCCGCGCGACGTGCTCTGGCGCGTCGTCGAGGAGATCGGCGGGCAGGGCGGCTGGTACTCGTGGTCGCTCGCGTGGCGCGTGCGCGGGCTCCTGGACCGCGCCGTCGGCGGGCCCGGGCTGCGCCGCGGTCGACGCGACGAGCGGCACCTGCGCGTGGACGACGAGCTCGACTGGTGGCGGGTCGAGGCGATCGAGCCGGGCCGTCGTCTGCTGCTCCGGGCCGAGATGCGCCTGCCGGGGCTCGCCTGGCTCGAGCTGCGCGTCGACGAGGCGGCCGCGGAGCTCCCGGACGCCACCGACCCCGACGCACCCGGGCCGTCGCCCGACGACGCGAGCGGATCCGGCCGGACGTACTTCGCGCAGCGCGCGCTGTTCTACCCGCACGGCCTCGCGGGCCAGCTCTACTGGTGGGCGGTCAAGCCCTTCCACGGCGTCGTGTTCGGCGGGATGCAGCGCAACGTCGCCGCGGCGGCAGAGCGCGCCGCGCGCGACGGCGAAACGTTTCAGGGCCGCGCACGTCCTTGACCCCGGCTCCGCCGCCTCCGGACAGTGTCGACGACCTGCGTCGACGCGGACGCAGCCGGACCGAGAGGCAGCCATGCACCCACGACCCACCGCGGTCCTCGCCGCGGGCGCCCTGCTCGTCGCGAGCCTCGCGGCCACGACCCCGGCCTCGGCCGCGCCCGACCCGACGCCGGTCCCGGCAGCGGCCGCCGCTGCCGCCGCCGAGCCGAACTACGCCGAGGCACTCCAGAAGTCCCTCTTCTTCTACGACGCCCAGCGCTCGGGCGACCTCCCCGACGACTTCCGCGTGAGCTGGCGCGGCGACTCCGCGCTCGACGACGGCGCCGACGTCGGGCTCGACCTCACGGGCGGCTGGTACGACGCGGGCGACCACGTGAAGTTCGGGCTGCCCATGGCGTTCACCACGACGATGCTCGCGTGGGGCGCGATCGCGAGCCCCGACGGGTACGCGGCGTCGGGCCAGCGGGACGAGCTGCTCGACTCGCTGCGCTGGGTCAACGACTACTTCATCAAGGCCCACCCCGAGCCGGACGTGCTGTACGCGCAGGTCGGCGACGGCGACGCGGACCACAAGTGGTGGGGCCCCGCCGAGGCGATGCAGATGGCTCGGCCGGCGTACAAGGTCGACCGGTCCTGCCCCGGGAGCGACGTCGCGGGCGAGACCGCGGCGGCCATGGCCGCGTCGTCGATCGTCTTCGCGGACGACGACCCGGCGTACGCGGCCGAGCTCGTGGAGCACGCCGAGCAGCTCTACGCCTTCGCCGACACGTACCGCGGCAAGTACTCCGACTGCGTGCCCGTGGGCGCGTTCTACAACTCGTGGTCCGGCTACCAGGACGAGCTCGTCTGGGGCGCGGCCTGGCTCTACGAGGCGACGGGCGACCCGGCGTACCTCGCCAAGGCCGAGCAGGAGTACGCCGGTCTCTCCCGCGAGAACCAGACGAGCACGCCGTCGTACCGCTGGACGATCGCGTGGGACGACAAGACGTACGGCGCGTACGCGCTGCTGGCCCAGGCCACCGGCAAGCAGCAGTACGTCGACGACGCGAACCGGTGGCTCGACTACTGGACCACCGGGTACCAGGGGTCGCGCGTGCGGTACTCCCCCGGCGGGCAGGCGTTCCTCGACTCGTGGGGCTCGCTGCGCTACGCCGCGAACACGGCGTTCGTCGCGCTGACCTACGGCGAGTGGCTGCTGGGTCGCGGCGACACGACCCGCGCGCAGACGTACCAGGACTTCGGGGAGCGCCAGATCGGCTACGCGCTCGGCGACAACCCGCGGGGTGCGTCGTACGTCGTCGGGTACGGCGAGGACTCCCCGCAGAACCCGCACCACCGCACCGCGCACGGCTCGTGGCTCGACTCGCTCGCCGAGCCGGTCGCGACGCGGCACGTCCTGTACGGCGCGCTCGTCGGGGGCCCCGGCGCACCGGACGACGCCTACACGGACAGCCGCTCGGACTACGTCGCGAACGAGGTCGCCACGGACTACAACGCCGGCTTCACGTCGGCGCTCGCATTCCTCGTCGGCGAGCACGGGGGCGCCCCGCTCGCCGACTTCCCGCAGCCCGAGGCCCCGGACCAGGACGAGTTCTTCGTCGAGTCGCGCCTCAACCAGCCCGGCACCGCGTTCACGGAGATCAAGGCCGTCCTGCGCAACCGGTCGGCGTTCCCGGCGCGCGTGCTCGACGACGTCCGCCTGCGGTACTGGTTCACGCTCGACGACGGCGCCGACCCGGCGACCCTGCGCGCCACGACGAACTACTCCGAGTGCCCCGGCGCGACGGCGGACGTCGGCCACGCAGGCGGCGACCAGTACTTCGTCGAGATCGACTGCTCGGGCTCGGTCGTGTACCCCGGGGGCCAGTCCCAGCACCGCCGCGAGGTGCAGTTCCGCGTCACGGCGGACGTCTGGGACGCCTCCGACGACTGGTCCTTCGCGCAGGTCGCGACCGGCGACGCCCTGACGAAGAACGCGCGCATCACGCTGTACGAGGGCGACGAGCTGCTGTGGGGCGACGAGCCGTCGGCGGGGCCGGTCGAGCCGGACACCACGCCGCCGTCGAGTCCGGGGGTTCCGACGGTCTCCGGCGTCACCGCGACCGGAGCGTCCGTCGCGTGGGCGCCGTCCTCGGACGCGGGCAGCGGCGTCGCCGGGTACGACGTGCTGCTCGACGGCGTGCGGGTCGCGACCGCGTCGGGCACCACCCACACGCTGACGGGACTCGCGCCCGAGACGACCTACCGCGTCGCCCTCGTCGCGACCGACCGGGCCGGGAACGCCTCCGCGCCCGGGCCGGCGGCGGCGTTCACGACCCCGGCGACGCCGACGGGTCCCGCGACCGGCGCCTGCGCCGTCCGCTGGTCGTCGAGCGACTGGGGCTCCGGCGGGACGGTGACCCTCCGGCTCACGAACACGGGCACGACGGCGCTCGACGGGTGGGCGCTCGCGTTCACCTTCCCGTCCGGGCAGACCGTGACGAACGGCTGGAGCGCCACCTGGACGCAGTCCGGCCCCGACGTCACCGTGCGGTCCGCCGCCTGGAACGGGACGCTCGCCCCCGGTGCGTCCGTGGAGGTCGGCGCGAACGTCGCGCACGGCGGCGTGAGCACGCCGCCCTCGCGGTTCACGCTGGTCGACGGGTCGGGCGGGACGGAGTGCACCGTCGGGTGAGCCCTCGCCCACGAGCGTCGCTCGCGCCGGGACGCTGCTCCCCGGCGCGAGCGACGGTCACCTGCGGCGGCGGAAGGTCAGCGGCTCCTCGACGAACGGCTCCCACGCCGCACGCTCGGCCTCGGTGATGCGGCGGGGCGCCCCGGTCGCCGCGTCGACCACGACGATCGTCGTCACCGCCTTCGCGTAGGGGGCGCCGCCCGAGGTGGGGCCGGTGCGCTCGAAGCGCGCGGCGCCGTCGTGTACCTCGTAGCAGACCTGGAGGCTCGCGCCGCCGAGGTGCCCGATCCACAGCTCGACCCGCACGGGCGTGCGGGTGAAGCCGAGGGGGCGCAGGTACTCGATCTCCTGCCGCGCGACGAGCGTGTGGCTCGTCGCGGCCGGCCCGGTCTCCAGGACCGCCGTGGGCCAGGCGTCCTCGCCGGCGTCCGGGTGGGTCCAGAACGCCGTGATGCGCGCGTCCTCCAGCAGCCGGAACATCTCGACGTTGTTCACGTGCGCGTACGCGTCGAGGTCCGACCACCGCAAGGAGACGGGGACGTGCAGGCGGGTCATGGAGGGTCCTCTCGCTCGACGGCTGGCGCGACCATTCTCCTCCGACCGCCGACCACGACCTTCCGCGCCGTCGAGCACGACGTTGCTGTCGTTCTCGGCCCGATTTCGAGAGCAACCTCGTGTTCGGCGGGGAGGCGGGGCGTCAGGACGCGGCGACGAGGGCCGCGGCGCGGCAGCTCGCGAGCGCCGACAGCTCCTCGCCCACCGGGAGCCGCACGAGGCGGTCGGCGACCTGGCCGACGGCGTCGCGCAGCCGGCGTCGGGCCCGCGCGGCGCGGCGTCGCCCACCCACCGCCGCGGCCGCGCGCGAGAGGAGCGCGACGACGACGCCGACGACGACCCCTCCGAGCACGAGCAGCGTCGGCCACGGCATCTCGAGCGCACCGGGGCCCCCGAGCGTCAGGACCGGCGTCGGCGGCTCGGGCAGGCGCAGGTAGGTGAACCCCCACAGCGCGGCGAGCCACAGCAGCCCGACGACGAGCGCCGCGAGCACGAGCCACTGGAAGGCGCCGACGACGCGCCACCACACCGGTCGGCGCGACGCCTCGAGCTCCGTCCCGGCGACCGCCTGGTCGAGCGCGTCCGCGAGGTCCGCCGCCCCCTCGGAGGCCCGACGCCGCACGGCCAGCGCCCAGTCGTCCGGCACCCCCGCGGTCGCGTCGCTCGCGTAGTCGCGCACGGCCGTCTGCGCTCCCGCGCGGAGCGCGGCGGGGACCGCGGGCAGCGAGGTGCGCGCGAGCTCGGGACGGGCCTCGCCGTCCCCGGCGCCGAGGTCCTTCGTAGCACGGGCCCGGGCCGACCCGGGCGCGGGGCCGGTACGGAGCCCGATGCGGCGCAGCGGGTCGGGCCGGAACCGCCCGACCCAGCGCGTGACAGGCCAGCCCGTCGCGGCGCGCGCGTCCCGGACGGCCGAGCCCCGCACGGCCGCGACGACCGTCGGCACGCCCGCGGCGGCCTCGAGCGCGTCCACGAGACCGTCGCGCGCCCGGCGTGCGGCGCGCTCCGGGACGGGCTCGCCGCACGCGGCGGCGACGCGCCGGGCCACGGCACGCACGTCGGCCGCGAGCCGGTCGTTCGCGGCCCGCCGCCGGGCCGCGGCGTCCGCGAGCAGGCCGCGCAGCTCGTCGAGCCCCTGCCCCGTGCGCGCGGAGACCCCGAGGACGCGCGCGTCGCCGAGCCCGTCCTCCGCCGCGAGCCGGCGCAGGTCCGCGAGGCACGCGTCCGCGTCGGCGGGCGAGAGCCGGTCGACCTGGTTGAGCACGAGCACGACGACCGAGCCGTGTCCCGCGAGCGGGCGCAGGTAGCGCTCGTGCAGCGCGGCGTCCGCGTACTTCTGCGGGTCGACGACCCACACGAGCAGGTCCGCGCGCTCCACGAGGCGCTCCGCGCGCACGCGGTGCTCGACGACCACCGAGTCGTGGTCGGGCAGGTCGAGCAGCACGAGGCCGTTCGTGACCTCTCCCGCGCGCCGGCCCCGCAGCAGGCCGCGCAGCCCGCCGCCCGCCCGCGCGTCGTCCGGGTCCCCCGACGTGAGCGGCGTGCCCATCTCGTGCCGGCGCCGCACCTCGAGCCAGTCGAGGAGGGCCCCGGCGCCCGCCGCGCCGGGGGTGCCACCGGGTGCCGCGCCGCCCGCCGGGTGCGCCCCGCCCGTCCCCCACACGGCCGCCAGGGGGTGCGACGTGGTCGGGCGCTGGACCCCGACCGCCGCGAGCTCGTCCCCGGCGAGCGCGTTGAAGACCGACGACTTGCCCGAGCCCGTCGCACCGGCGAGCGCGACGACGGTGTGGTCGGCCGAGAGGCCCGCGCGCTCGCGGGCCCGGGCGACGACGGTGCGTGCGTCGGCGAGCAGGTCGGCGTCGAGGCGGCCCTCGCCGGCACGGACGGCGGTCTCGAGCGCGGTCGTGCGCGCCGCGAGGTCGATCGTCATGCGCGCTCACCGCCCAGCAGCCGTCGCCAGAACCCGGGCCGACGTCGCGGTTCGTCGTCGCCGTCGGGGACGCTCGCCGGAGCGTCGTCCGGCGACGTGCTCCAGCCCGCGCCCCGCAGGAGCCGCGCCGCGTGCCGCCCCGCGGCCGGTCGGCCCGCGTCCTGGTCGCGCCCGCGCGCGGTGCGCTCGACCCGCGCCGCCGCCTCGACCGCCCGGGCGGCCTCGCGCACGGTGCGCGCCGTCTCGTCCGCCTCCGCGGTGCCGAGCGCGTCGAGCTGGGCCGTGTAGCGCCGCGCCTCGTCGTCGAGCACGGCACGCACCCGCTCGGCGAGGCGGTCCCGCGCCGTCCGCGTGAGCCGCCGGACGGCGTCGTCGCCGAACACGGCCTCGAGGAGCTTCTGCGCGAGGATCGCCGTCCCGCCCGCGATGCCGACCTCCGCGCCGGTGAGGCCGCCCGTCGACGCGAACACCACGACCATGAGGCTCAGCCCGAGCCCGTTGATCCCGAACGACAGCGCCCGCGCCGCCCCGCGCTTGCCCGCGCCCTGCTCGCGCACCAGGTCGAGGACGTCGGACTGCCACCCCCGGATCTCCTCCGCGACCCGTGTCCGCACGCCCGCGGACGACCGCGAGAGGTCGAGCCCGTCCAGCAGCGCCGTGCCCGCCGGGTCGGCGCGCCACCCGCCGTACGCGCGCTCGGCGGCCGCGTCCGTCGCGTCGAGCACGACGGCCTCCAGCCCGTGCGCGATCGCCTGCTCGACCTGAGGCGCCTGCGCCGGGCGCCCGCGGAAGAACGCCGCGACGGCGTCGCGCACGCGCCCGACCCCCTGCTCCACGGACCGGAACAGCTCGCTCGTCCCGACGAAGTCCTGCCAGCGCGCGAGCACCTCGCCGCGCAGCAGCGCCCCGTCGCTCGTCGCGGCGTCCACGGTCGCCGCCGCCTCGTCGTACGCGCGCCCGACGACGGCCCGCAGGCGCGCGTCGGACGTCGCCTGGGCGTCGGCGGCCCCGGCCACGAGCACGGCCCGGCGCACGAGGTCGTCCACGACGCCGTCCCGCGTCGCGGTCGCGACCCGGTCGCGCGCGTCCCCGTCGGCGCCCAGCGCGGACAACCACGACGCGACCTCCGCGACCGAGGGCTCCGGGAGGAAGCCGTCGACCAGCTCGGACTCCCCCACCGCGAACAGCGGAGCGGCGTCCAGCCCGTTCTCGTCCATCATGCGGCGCAGGTCGTCGGCCACGGCCTCGGCGCCCGGGTCGACCCGGTCGAGCACGATCGCGACCTGCGCGCGCCGCTCGGCCGCACGGTGCAGCAGGTCCCACGGGACCGCGTCGGCGTAGCGCGCGGCCGTCGTGACGAAGAGCCACAGGTCCGCCGCGGCGAGGAGCTGGGCCGCGAGCTCGCGGTTCGCCGTCTCCACGGAGTCGACGTCGGGCGCGTCCACGAGCGCGAGGCCCTGCGGCAGCGCGTCGCTCGCGACGAGCCGCAGCGTGCGTGTCGGGTCGGGCTGCACCGCCACGGTCCCGCCCGGGGCCGCGTCGCCGCCAGGACGCGACCCGTGCTCGCTCACGCGCGCGAGACCCGGCAGGACGCGGTCGGTCGAGAACCAGCGCTCGTCGAGCGGGTGGTGGACGAGGACGGGCGCGCGCGTCGTCGGACGCAGCACGCCGGGCGCCGACACGTGCTCGCCGAGCAGGGAGTTCACGAGCGTGGACTTCCCCGCGCCGGTCGACCCGCCCACCACGACGAGCAGCGGCGCGGCGTGCGAGCGCAGGCGCGGCAGCAGGTAGTCGTCGAGCTGGTGCACCGCGAGGTCGAGGTCCTCGCGCGCGGTCGCCGCGCCCGGGAGATCCAGCGGCAGCCGCGCGGCGGCGAGCCGGCCGCGCAGGATCTCCAGGGACTCGACGAGCCCGGCCGTCGCCGCGGCGCCCGCGGCGACCGAGCCACCCGGGGCGGTGCCGTCCCGTGCCACGGCGTCCCCGGCGGACACGCCCGCGCGGACCGCGTCGTCTCCGGGGTCACCGCTGGCCGTCATCCCGCCAGTCTGCCGGAACGCCGCTGGTCAGGCCCGGTGTGACACGGTCGGACCCCTGCCACACCGCGCGAGGTTGACCCGCCCGGCAGCGGATCGGCCCTCCGAGGGTCGATCTGGAACGCACGGGCCGATCTCGCGGTCGTGGCTCACTCCCCGAGGCGGCGCCGGAGCCACGCGACCCCGACCTCGGCCTGCGCCCGCTGGAACGCCCGCACGTGCGGGATGCCCGGTGGCGCCGGGTCGAGCGAGGACGCGAGGAAGTACCCGGTGAGCGCCGCGAGGTAGCAGGTCACGGCGTCGGGGTCGACGTCGCGCGGCAGCGGGTGGCGGCGCAGCACCTCCTCCGGTGGCGGCCCGCCCTCGACCTGCACGGCCGGGAGCATGCCGACGACGTCGCAGAACGCGGCGCCGCGCGCGACGTACGGCCAGTCGACGGCGACGGCGACGGGCCCGTCCCCGGCGCGCTCGCCGCGGACCGAGATCCCGAGAGCCGCGCGGTCCACGAGCAGGGCGTTGTCGCCCCGGAGGTCGCCGTGGACGAGGTGGTCGCCCACGGTGGCCTCGGGCCACGGCTCGGCGAGCGCGGCGAGCCGGTCGAGCCGGGCCGCGACCCACGGGTCGTACGTGCCCAGGCCCAGCGGACGGCGGTCCGCCAGGTCCTCCCACTCGCGCCACTCGACGGTCTCGGCGAACCGCGGGATCGGCGCGTCCCCGGAGACCTCGACCTGCGCGACGCGGCGCGCGAGGTCCGCCACCGCGGCGAGCTCGTCGTCCCGCCACGGCGTGGCGACGGACCGGCCGGGCACGGCGTCGAACGCGAGCGCGACCCACTCGCCGGCCCCGTCGAGGTCGTCGTCGAGGACCCACCGGAGCTTGGGCGCCGGGGCTTGCGCGGGCAGCGCCGCGGCGACGCGCGCCTCGAGCCGGTACAGGTCGCGGGTGAACGCGTGCTCGGGTCCGACCGCCTTGACGAACACGTCCCCGCCGCTCGTCCGCAGCGTCGACGCGAGCCCCTGCGAGTAACCGCCGTCGTGGCTCGTCCACCCCGAGACGACGGCGCCCAGCCGTGCCTCGACGGCGGCGCGCACGGGCTGCGGGAGGTCGGGCCAGGTGGGGCGTACGCGTGCGGGCGCCAGGTCGAGGGTCATGCCGCGCGATCCTGCCGAGGGGCCGAGGGCGGCGTCAACGGGATTCCGCGCCCTGGAGCCGCACGGACGCGGAACCCGCGGACTTCCGGACCCCACGAGCACCCGGGTACGCCGACGCCGGGCGGGAACGAGTCCCGCCCGGCGTCGTGGACGACCGAGGTCGCGACGTCAGTCGCGCGTGAGCTTGCGGTACGTCACGCGGTGCGGACGGGCCGCGTCGGCGCCGAGACGCTCGACCTTGTTCTCCTCGTAGGACGCGAAGTTGCCCTCGAACCAGTACCAGTTCGCCGGGTCCTCCTCCGTGCCCTCGTACGCGAGGATGTGCGTCGCGACCCGGTCGAGGAACCACCGGTCGTGGGACACCACGACGGCGCAGCCGGGGAACTCGAGCAGCGCGTTCTCGAGCGAGCCCAGGGTCTCGACGTCGAGGTCGTTCGTCGGCTCGTCGAGCAGCAGGAGGTTGCCGCCCTGCTTGAGCGTGAGCGCGAGGTTCAGACGGTTGCGCTCACCGCCGGACAGCACGCCCGCGGGCTTCTGCTGGTCCGGGCCCTTGAACCCGAACGACGCGACGTACGCGCGCGACGGGATCTCGACGTTGCCGACCTTGATGAAGTCGAGCCCGTCGGACACGACCTCCCACAGCGTCTTCTTCGGGTCGATGCCGCCGCGGGACTGGTCGACGTACGAGATCGAGACGGTCTCGCCGACCTTGAGGTCCCCGCCGTCCAGCGGCTCGAGCCCGACGATCGTCTTGAAGAGCGTCGTCTTGCCGACGCCGTTGGGGCCGATGACGCCGACGATGCCGTTGCGCGGCAGCGTGAAGCTCAGGCCGTCGATGAGCTGGCGACCGTCGAAGCCCTTCTGCAGGCCCTTCGCCTCGAGGACCAGGTTGCCCAGGCGCGGGCCCGGCGGGATCTGGATCTCCTCGAAGTCGAGCTTCCTCGTGCGCTCCGCCTCGGCCGCCATCTCCTCGTACCGGGCGAGGCGAGCCTTCGACTTGGTCTGGCGGCCCTTCGCGTTGGACCGGACCCACTCGAGCTCCTCCTTGAGGCGCTTGGCGAGCTTCGCGTCCTTCTTGCCCTGGACCTGGAGGCGCTCGCCCTTCTTCTCGAGATAGGTCGAGTAGTTGCCCTCGTAGGGGTACAGGCGGCCGCGGTCGACCTCGCAGATCCACTCCGCGACGTGGTCGAGGAAGTACCGGTCGTGGGTGACGGCGAGGATCGCGCCCGGGTACGTCGCGAGGTGCTGCTCGAGCCACAGCACGGACTCGGCGTCCAGGTGGTTCGTGGGCTCGTCGAGCAGCAGGAGGTCCGGCTTCTCGAGCAGGAGCTTGCACAGCGCGACGCGGCGACGCTCACCACCGGAGAGCACCGACACGTCGGCGTCCGGCGGCGGGCAGCGCAGCGCGTCCATCGCCTGCTCGAGCTGGGAGTCGAGGTCCCACGCGTCCGCGGCGTCGATGGCCTCCTGCAGCGTGCCCATCTCCGCGAGGAGAGCGTCGAAGTCGGCGTCGGGCTCCGCCATGAGCGCGGAGATCTCGTCGAAGCGCTGCTTCTTGGCGAGGATGTCCGCGACGGCCTCCTGGACGTTGCCGAGGACCGTCTTCTCCTCGTTGAGCGGCGGCTCCTGGAGCAGGATGCCGACGGTGTAGCCCGGGGAGAGCCGCGCCTCGCCGTTCGACGGCGTGTCCAGGCCGGCCATGATCTTGAGGATCGTGGACTTCCCGGCACCGTTGGGGCCCACGACGCCGATCTTGGCGCCGGGCAGGAAGTTCAGGGAGACGTCGTCGAGGATGACCTTGTCTCCGTGCGCCTTGCGCGCCTTGTACATGGAGTAGATGAACTCAGCCACAGCCTGTCGTTCCACCGTTTCGGTCGGGAGAGGTACGGGATTCGTCGACCACTCAGCCTACGCGGTCGGACCGCCGGGCCGCGCCCGACGGTGCCGCGACCCGCCCGGGCCGCGGCACCGCCCGCGCGTCCCGGCTCAGGCGGACGCCAGCGCGCCGGACTCGACGTCGGCGTCGGCCGACTCCTCGGGGTCGACGTCGGAGCCGGCGTCGGGGCCGGCGTTGGACTCCCCGCGGGGCTCGCCCGCGAGCGCCGCGCCGGTGTCCGCGAGCGTCCACGGGTCGTCGAGCACAGGTCCGTCGGGCGCAGGCCCGTCGAGCGGCGCGTCGCCGAACGTGGTGCCATCGTGCGCCGTGGAGCCCGGTCCGCCGGACGACAGGTCCCCCCGGCCCGTCGCGCCCTCGCCACCGCCCGTCCCGGACGCGGCGACGACGGCCGTGTCGCCCCGGCGCGCGCCGTCGTCCTCGCGCCGGTGGACCGTGCGGGCGAACCGCGCCTCGCCGAGCGTGAGGTCGGGGCCGAGCGCGGTGGCCTCGACGACGAGGCTGGTGCGCGGTCCGTCGGGACCGTCCCACTCGTCGAGCGAGAGCCGCCCCGTGACGACCACGGGATCGCCCTTGTGCAGGGACAGCGCGACGTTCCGCGCGACGTGCTTCCACGCCTTCACCGTGAACCACAGCGTGCGGCCGTCGACCCACTCGCCGCGCTCGCGGTCGAGGTAGCGACGCGTCTGGGCGATGCGGAAGCTCGTGAAGTCGTTGCCGGACTGCGACCGGAACAGCGTGGGCGTGGTCGCGACGAAGCCGGACAGCGTGACCGTGACGTCACCGGGCATGGTTCCTCCTGAGGTCGGCGGCCGGGCTGGTCCCGGCCACCGCCTCAGGGTGCTGTCGGAGCGGCGGCGCCGTCCGTCGTCGTGCCCTCGCCTGTGGACGGGCCCGCGACATCCGGGACTGTGGGTAGCCGTAGCGCCCCGGTGAGCGGCGCCGCGGGCGCCTTGTCCCGCGCGGACTGCGCCAGCTCGCGCACCTGGCGGTGGGTGTCGAGGAGCGCCTGGGTCGGCTTGCCCATGGCGTCCTGCACGACCCGCTCGATCGCTCCCCGGCCGGACGCGAGCACCTGCTGCTCGCGCCGTCGCGCGAGCGTGCGGCGCACCTGGAGCGCGACGAGGAACGCGACCACCGCGCCGAGCACGGCGACCGCCGCGACGATCGCGCACACGGTCACGAGCGTCCGCCCGAGGTCGAGCACGCGCAGCGAGCCGAGCACGGCGAGCACGCCCGCCACGACCCCGACCGCGAGCGCGACCCACGCCCCGCGCCGCGTCGGGCGCGAGGACGACGGCCCGCGCGTGTCGAGGGGGATCTTCGCGAGCGCGGACCGCGTCGCCTCCGCGACCTTGCCGGACGGCGCGACCGCGTCGTCGAGCGCCTTCTGCCACCCCGGGCGCAGGGACCGCCCGGCGCGCGCGAGCCAGCGCGAGCGCGAGAGCGCGACGGCGTCGGGCTGCGGGGGTGAGAACTCGGGTCGGCCGTAGCCGTTGCGCACCGCCGCGCCGACCTGCCCGGCGACGGCGGCGAGGCCCGTCGCGTCGGCGAGCGCGTCGACCTCCTCCTCGACGGCCGTGCTCATGGTCCACGGCACGTCGCCCGGGAGCTGCTCCAGCAGGAGCGCGCCCGCCCGGTCGAGCTCGCCCGCGACGCGGCTCGCGGCGACGCTGCGCCGTGCGACGGCCTGCTCCAGCAGCGAGCGCAGCTCGTCCAGCCCCTCGCCCGTGCGTGCGGAGACGGTCGTGACGTAGACGCCGTCGAGCCCGTCCTCCTCGAGCAGCCGCCCCATGTCCTCGACGAGCGCGGCACGCCGCGCCTCGGGGACGGTGTCGATCTGGTTGAGCGCGACGACCATCGACCCCTCGAGCCCCGCCGACTTCTGCAGGTAGCCCGAGTGCAGCGCGTCGTCGGCGTACTTCTGCGGGTCCACGACCCACACGAGCAGGTCGACGAGCGGGAGCACCCGGTCGACGACGTCGCGGTGCGCGGGCTCGATCGAGTCGTGGTCCGGCAGGTCGAGCAGGACGAGGCCGCCGAGCGCCGCCTCGTCCTCGGCGTCGAGCTCGCCGTCGCGCGTGATGCGGCGCTCCGGGTCCACGTCGAGCCAGTCGAGCAGGGCCGTCGCCGCGCCGCTCCACGAGCACGCCGTGACGCGCGCCGTCGTCGGGCGCTTCACGCCGACGTCCGCGAAGTCGAGCCGGGACACGCGGTTGAACAGGCTCGACTTGCCCGACCCGGTGCCGCCCGCGAGCGCGACGACCGTGTGGTCGACGCCGAGCGCGAGGCGCTCGCGCACGCCCCCGATCGCGTCGCGCACCTGGGCCGCGACCGCGGGGTCGAGGCGGTCCCCCGCGAGGTCCACCGCGCGCGCGAGGTCGTCGACCCGGGCACGCAGCTGGGCGTCGTGGGACGTCACATGAGCCTCCTCAGCTCGGCGAGTCGTAGGCGCAGCCCGACGGCGGCGTCCGCGGCGAGCGCGGGGTCGGCGAGCGCGGTGAGGACGGGCTCGGCCTCACGCTCGACCATGGTCGCGGCCCGGTCGGCGAGGTCCTCGCGCAGCGCTGAGAGCGCGTCGTCACCGGTGTCGGCGAGGACGGTCCGCACGAGGCCGGCCGCGTCGTCGCTGCCCGCGGCGCCCGCGAGCAGCAGGGCGGCCAGGCCGGTCTCGCCGAACGCCTTCGCCGCCGCGCGGGCGGGCTCGCTCGCCGTCGGCGCGGCGAGCTCGGCCACGACGTGCTCCGCGCGCTTGGCCCACTGGAGCACCTGGGTCGTGGCCGAGGCCTCGCGCCGCGCCGCGGCGTCCTCCTCGGTCGGCAGGACGTCGGCGGCTCCCGGCAGCGGGCGGTCCCCGTCGAGCGCGGCACGCAGCGCCTCGTGGGCGAGGACGCCGTTCGCCGCGAGCGTGCGGTGCGCGGCGTCGCGCGTCTCGTCGAGGAGCGGGGCGAGCACGAGGTCGCGTGCGCGCCCACGGCGCTTGGACGACCGGACCACGCCGCCGCGGACCTTGACGCGGTCCACGCGCTCCGCGCCCGTCACCTGGGCCCACCGGGCCTCGAGCGACCCGTGTGCGACCGCGCCGTCCAGCGCTGCGTGTCGCGCGGCGTCGCGCACGGGCGGGACCGCCTTCTCCACCGCCGAGCGCAGGTCGGCCGCGGCCTCGACCTGCTGCTCCACCGCGTCCGAGACGCCCGTGACCCACGCGGGCAGCGCGCCGAGAGCCCCCTTGAGCGTGCGCACGATGACCGCGCGCGACCGGTCCGGTCCCGCGAGCATCGTCAGCCAGCGCGCGACCGGCGCCACGACCGCGCGGTCGAGCAGCCCCTCGTGCGGGCCGACGTCGGGCACGACGAACAGGGGGGTCCCGTCCATGCCGTGGTCGCGCAGGCGCTGCAGCAGGTCGCCGCGGATCGTCGTGAGGGTCTCGCGCGGGACGCGGTTGAGCACCATCGCGACGCTCGCGCCGCGCTCCTTCGCGCGCGACAGCGCCTGCCACGGCAGCGCGTCGCCGTAGCGCGAGGCGGTCGTGACGAACAGCCACAGGTCCGCCGCCTCGAGCAGCAGGCTCGCGGTGTCCCGGTTCTCGGACAGGAGCGAGTCGAGATCCGGGGCGTCGAGCAGGCCCGTCCCACGCGGGACGCCGTCGTGGTCGACGACGCGCGCGACACGCGTCACCGGGCCCTCGACGATCACGTCCGCGTCGAGCGGGTTGAACGCGAGGACCGGCTCGCGCGTCGTGGGCCGCAGCACGCCCGCCTGCGACACCTCCTCGCCGAGCAGCGAGTTGTACAGCGTCGACTTGCCCGCGCCCGTCGACCCCGCGATCACCACGATCGCCGGCGACGACAGCTCGCGCAGGCGCGGCAGCAGGTGCTCGTCGAGCTGGGTGAGGAGCCGGCGCCGCGAGGCGTCCGACTCCGCCGCGCCGTCGATCGCGAGCGGGAGGCGCACGTCCGCCACGTCGCGGCGCAGGTCGCGCGCGACGTCGTAGACGGTGACACCGAGCTCCTCGGTCGCCTGCGCGGGCCTCCACGAGCCCGGCGACCGGCCGGGCGCGGCGGGGCTCGCGTCGCTCGTGGCGGCGTCTGGGGTTCTCACTGGTTCATAGTGACGGCTGCCGGGGGCCCCGCCAAACGCACGCGCCGCACGACGCGCGACCGCGCCACCTGCACGTCCGCCACCACGGCCTCCACCTCCCGAGCACGCCTCGCGCCCACTACGATGGGCGCGCGCCTCGATAGCTCAATGGATAGAGCAACGGCCTTCTAATCCGTAGGTTGCAGGTTCGAGTCCTGCTCGGGGCACCACTCACGCGTCCGGTTCGACGGTGAAGCCGGCGCGCTCGACGGCGGCGAGGAACTCCGCGAGGTCGGGCGCCTCCCGCAGGAGCGACCCGAGCGTGCCCTCGTGCCGCGCGGCGGTGAACGTCGCCGTCGCGAAGGGGTGCGTGACCGGCGCGGTACCGGGCAGCGGGGGCGGCACGGAGACGCTCACGAGCACTCCCGGCTCGCCCCGCACGACGAGCACGACCTGCCCGTCCCGCAGGACGCGGTACCGCGGGACCGCCCCGTCCGATCTCTCGTCGCGCACGCCCCCACCGTACGGCCCGGCCGTCCGCGCTCAGCCGAACGACGGCGCCGTCGCGTGGTCGATCTCGACCAGGTAGGCGTGCCGCTCCTCCCCGCGCGGATAGGGGCCGCCGGTGTAGAGGACGGAGAGGCGGTCGACGACGGCCCAGCCCGCGTCGCCGTCGAGCACCTCGACGACGCGCCCGCGCAGGGTCGCCATGACGTACGGGTTCCCGGTCTCCGTCACGGACACCGCGACGCGCGGGTCGCGCGCGAGGTTGCGCGCCTTGCGCGAGCCGGGGCCGGTGAGGAACGCGAGGCGGTCCCCCTCCCAGCCGACCCAGAGCGGCACGACGTGCGGGCCGCCGTCGGGCAGGACGGTCGCGAGGTGCGCGACGTGCGGACCGGCGACGAGCGTGCGGGCGACCTCGGGGACATGGGCAGGCCCGGGGACGAAGCCGGCGCTCATACGATCGCCCCGCAGGACAGGTCGACGACGACCCCCGTCGTCGCGCCCGCGGCGTCGGACGCGAGGTAGACCGCCGTGCCGGCGACCTCGGACAGGCGGGGCAGGCGGCCGAGCAGCGTGTCCTTCACGAGCATGGGCAGGTCGTCGTCCGACGCGCCGACGGTCTCGGGCGTGAAGTTGGGCCGCAGCCCGACGACGCGCACGCCGTGGCGGCCGACCTCGCCGGCGAGGCTGCGCACGAGGGTCTCGATCGACGCGCACGCGAGGCTGAACCCGCCCATCTCGTGCCGCGACTCGCGCGCGGCCGTCGACGAGAGCATGACGATCGCCCCGGACCCTTGGGCCACCATGTGCCGGGCCGCGGCCGTCGCGGTGAGGAAGTGGGTCGTCGTCGCGGACACGATCGGCGCCACGAAGTCCTGGAGCGACATGTCGACGAGCGGGACGTTCTGGAGCACGTCGTAGGCGACGGCGTTGAACGACACGTCGAGGCTCCCCGCCTGCTCGACCACCGCGGCCGCGTGCGCGTCGACCGACTCCTTGTCCGTCGCGTCGACGACGGCGGCGTGCGCCTGCCCGCCGGCGGCGCGGATCTCCTCCGCGAGCGCGTCGAGCGTCGCGGCCGTGCGTCCGGCGAGGAAGACGCGCGCGCCCGCGGCGGCGAACGCGCGGCTCACCGCCGACCCCATCGACCCGGCGGCGCCGTAGACCACCGCGTTCTTCCCGGCGAGCTGCATCTGTCTTCCCTTCCCCGACGGCGGCGCGCACGTCGGCGGACGGCGTGCGCAGCGAACTCTCGCACACGGACGACGGCGCGGGCGGGCGGAACTCATCGGCCGCCCGGACGTTGGGTCTGGCATGGGGAGTTCTCACCCTCCCGATCCCCGGAAAGGGTAAAGATCAGGCCACCCGCCGTAGATATACTCGGCCGACCGGCGCAGGCCGGTTCCGCCCGGTTCGCCCGGGTCGAGGGGGAGCTCGCGAGAGCCGCCCCCACCCGCCACCGACGGCGTCCGACGGCACGCACGAGCGAAGGACAGACATGACCGAGGCAGCACCGCTCCAGCCCCCCGCTCCGACGGAGACGCTCACGCTCAGCGCCCCGGAGCCCGTCAAGCCCGTCGCCACCACGCAGGCGCCGTCGCTCGCGCCGCGCGTGGACGAGGCCGCGATCCCGGGACTTCAGTCGAAGGTCTCCTCGTACCTCGACCAGCTCCTCGCGACGGACACGCGCTCGCCCGAGTTCGCGGCGAAGGCCGACGACATCCGCAAGATGGGCGACAAGGACATCCGTGCGGCGTCCGACGTCTCGAACCGCATGCTCGAGATGCCGGTCCGGGAGCTGCGCGAGGGCGGCGTCTCCGAGAGCTCCAAGGTGAGCAAGTCGCTGCTCGAGCTGCGCCGCACGGTCGAGGACCTCGACCCGAGCGAGGCCAGCATGGGCAAGAAGTTCCTGGGCCTCATCCCGTTCGGCGGGAAGCTCCAGGACTACTTCCGCCGCTACGAGAGCTCGCAGAAGCAGCTCAACGCGATCGTCCAGTCGCTCTACAACGGTCAGGACGAGCTCCGCAAGGACAACGCCGCGCTCAACCTCGAGAAGCAGAACCTCTGGGACTCGATGGCGCGCCTCAACCAGTACATCTTCATCGCGGAGCGGCTCGACACCGAGCTCTCGACGAAGATCGCCGAGCTCGAGGCGAGCGACCCGGAGCGCGCCCAGGCGCTGCGCGAGGACGTGCTGTTCTACGTCCGCCAGAAGCACCAGGACCTGCTCACGCAGCTCGCGGTGTCCATCCAGGGCTACCTCGCGATGGACATCATCATGAAGAACAACGTCGAGCTCATCAAGGGCGTCGACCGCGCGACGACGACGACGGTCTCGGCGCTGCGCACGGCCGTCATCGTGGCGCAGGCGCTCGCGAACCAGAAGCTCGTGCTGGACCAGATCACGGCGCTCAACACGACGACGTCGAACATGATCGCCTCGACCTCGAAGATGCTGGCCGACCAGTCGGCGAGCATCCAGCAGCAGGCTGCGAGCGCGACGGTCGGCCTCCCCCAGCTCCAGCAGGCGTTCGCCAACATCTACGCGACGCTCGACTCGATCTCGACGTTCAAGACGCAGGCGCTCGACTCGATGGCGCAGACCATCGGCGTGCTGGAGACCGAGACGACGAAGGCGAACGAGTACCTCGACCGTGCGCGCCGCTCGGACCAGTCGCAGGTCGGCAACGGCTCGCTCGACATCGGGCGTCTGTGACCCCTGGCGAGGTACGCCCCCCGTCCTCCCGCGGCCTGACCGCCGCTCCCCGCACCACAGATCGGACCCCGAGCTAGATGGGCTGGTTCTCCGACGTGATCGGCCGCCTCGGCGGCCGGTCCCCCGCGCCCGAGCCCGCGCTCGAGCTGCCCGCTCCGCCGACGTCGACCGAGATCCTCGCGTCGGTCGAGCGCGTGGAGCAGCAGATCGAGGGGCGGGTACCGCCGGCCGTCACGGCGCGCGTGCACCGCATCACCGGCACGGTCGAGGAGATGGTGCCGCGCCTCGACCGCCTCGGCGGCGGGTCGCAGCAGGCGCACACCGTCGTCGCGACCGCCACGAGCTACCTGCCCGAGGCGGTCGGCGCCTACCTGCGCCTGCCGCGCGACTTCGCCGACCGGCGGGTCGTCGCGCAGGGCAAGACGTCGCTCATGCTGCTGTGCGACCAGCTCGACCTGCTCGGCGTGACGCTCGACAAGATCTCCGACGCGGTCTCGCGCGCCGACGCCGCGGCGCTCGTCGCGCACGGCGCGTTCCTGGCGGAGAAGTTCCGCGACTCGTCGATCGCGCTCGACCCCGGGGCCGGCCAGGGCACGCCCCAGCCGCCGAGCGGCTCGACGTCGGAGCCCGGACGACTGGAGGCACCGTGACCGGCCAGGTGACCCCGAGCCTCGCGGCGGCGCTCGACGCGCTGGACGCCGCGGCGCGCGCCGCGGGCGTGGACGAGGAGGCCGCGCGCGACGAGGGTGCCCGCCTCGCGGCGGCCGTCGCCGAGTCCTCCCCGGGGGCACCCGCCGCGTGGCTCGCCGCGCTCGGGCACGACCCCGCCGCGACGGGCGCGTTCTTCACGGCCGCGTCGAGCGCCCGGCGCTGGCGCACGTCGCCCTCGGACGTCCTCGCCGCGCTCGATGCGGCCCGCTCGAAGCACGCCGCCGCGTACGGGCAGGCGCTCGCCGACGTCGCGCGCGCAGCCGCGCACCTCGGCTCCCCCGGCCCGCACGTGGCCGGGGTCGCCGCGGCCACCGCCGCGGTGCAGCAGTCGGGCGGCGCCCCGGTGCCGGCCCCGGCAGCCTTCCCGGGTGCCGGTCGCGCGCCGTCGGGCCCGACGGCGCTGCCCGCCGCGGGCGGGCCGCTCGCCGCGCGCCCGTCGACCGGCGGGGCGGACCCGTTCGACCTCGGCGACCTGCTCGCCGCGCAGGGCTCGCTCGACGGCCTGCGCCGCCCCGCGCCCGAGGTCCCGTCGGTCGAGTCCATCCTCGACGCGCTCGGTGCGCGCCCGGCCGCGGCACCGTCCGACGCGCCCGCCGCGCCGGGCGGCGCGCCCACGGGCGGCGCCGACGCCACGGCCACGCGGTCCGAGGCGGCGACGACCACCGAGGCCGCGGCCGAGGAGGAGCCTCCGCGGTCGATCGAGGAGCTGCTGGCCGAGCTCGACGCGCTCACCGGGCTCACCCGCGTGAAGGACGAGATCCACCGCCAGACCGAGCTGCTGCGCGTCGAGAAGCTGCGCACGGAGGCCGGCCTGACCCGCCCGACGCTGACGCGCCACCTCGTGTTCCTCGGCAACCCCGGCACGGGCAAGACGACGGTCGCGCGCCTCGTCGCGGGGATCTACCGGGCGCTCGGGCTGCTCGAGAAGGGCCACCTCGTCGAGGTGGACCGCTCCGAGCTCGTCGCGGGCTACCTCGGGCAGACCGCCGTCAAGACGTCCGAGGTCGTCGCGACCGCGCTCGGCGGCGTGCTGTTCGTCGACGAGGCGTACGGGCTCGCGGAGGACCAGTACGGCGCCGAGGCGATCAACACGCTCGTCAAGGACATGGAGGACCACCGCGACGAGCTCGTCGTCATCGTGGCGGGCTACCCCGGGCCGATGGCCGACTTCCTCGCGACGAACCCCGGCCTCGAGTCGCGGTTCTCCACGACCATCACGTTCGAGGACTACGCCGACGCCGAGCTGCGCGACATCTTCGCCGGCATGGCGGCGAGGTCCGACTTCGAGCCCACGCCCGAGGCCCTCGACGTGTTCGCCCGCCTCGCCGCGGCGCAGCCGCGCACCGAGGGCTTCGGCAACGCGCGCTGGGCCCGCAACGTGCTCGACGGCGCGATCGCGCGCCACGCGTGGCGCCTCAAGGACACCGAGGCACCGACGATCGACGAGCTCCGCCTCCTGCTGCCGGTCGACGTCGTCGACGGTGAGGGCGCCCCCGCGCTCCTCGCCACCCTCGACCCGCCCGATCCCGACGACGCCCCGGACGACGCCCCCACCGCGGACGCGCCCACCGACGACGCGCCGTCCCCCGACGTCGCGTCCGACGACGCGCCCGAGACCGCCCCCTCCACCGCCGAGGAGAACGCATGACGACCACCCCGGTCCGCCCTGCGGGCCAGCAGATCGTCCCCGCGGGCGGCCCCGCGCCGGGCGGCGCGCCCGGCCCGGCCGGCGCCCCGGCCGGCGCCCCGAGCGCCGGCGTGTCCCGCGCCCGGGGCGCGCTGCGCCGCACGCCCGGCAAGCTGCGGCTCGTCATGGCGCTGTGCGTGCTCGCCGCCGTCGCGCTCGGCGTGCTCGGCTTCCAGGCGGGCAGCGTCCAGTCCCGGGCGCTCGAGGCCGCGAGCGAGGACACCGCGCAGCTCGTCGGCGTCCAGGAGGTCCGCAACGCGCTCGTCGCCGCGGACGCGACGGCCACCGGCGCGTTCCTGGTCGGCGGCCTGGAGCCGGCGGACCAGCGCGCCCGGTACGACGACCTCGTCGACCAGGCCGCGAGCGGCCTCGCCACGCTCTCCGGGAGCAACGAGGGCGACGCGGAGCTGCTCGGCCAGGTCGCGGCCGACCTCACGGTCTACACCGGGCTCGTCGAGCAGGCGCGCGCGAACAACCGGCAGGGCTTCCCCGTCGGATCGGCGTACCTCGACCAGGCGTCGACGATCCTGCGCGAGCAGATGCTCCCGGCGCTCGACGAGGTCGTGCTCGACGACGCGGACCGCGTCGCCGCCGACTTCTCGGGCGTCCGCAACGCGCTGTGGGTGCTCGCGGGCGGGCTCGTGGCGCTCGCGGTGCTCGTCGTGAGCCAGGTGTGGCTCGCGCGCCGCACGCACCGCGTGCTCAACGTCGGCCTCGCGGTCGCCACCGCCGTCGTGCTCGTCGTCGGCATCGTGTCGACGGTCCTGCTGGCCCAGGCGAGCTCGCGTGCGCAGGACGTGCGCACCGGCCCGTACGCCGCGACGCTCGCCGCGTCCCAGGCCTACTCGCTCGCGAACGACGCGAAGTCGATGGAGGCGTTCACGCTCATCAAGCGCGGGTCCGGGCAGGCGTACGAGGAGGCGTTCGTCACGGCGACCGACGACGCCACGGCGCGGCTCGACACCGCGGCGTCGGAGGGGATCCTCGACGGGTCGACGGCGCAGGCGCTCGACGCGTGGGTGACCCGGCACGCGGACATCCGCGCGCTGGACGACGCGGGCCAGTGGGACGACGCCGTGGCGCTCGCCACGACGACGGACCCCGAGAGCCCCAACGCCGCGTTCGACGCGTTCTCCGCGTCCGCGCGCGACGACATCGAGACGAACGCGGCCGCGACGAGCCAGCGGCTCGACGGCGCGGCGACGACCGCGACCGTCGCGGGCTGGCTCCTGCTGGCCGCGGGCCTGGTCGCCGCCCTGCTCGCGTGGCGCGGCGTGACCGCACGACTGGAGGAGTACCGGTGACCACGACGCTCGCGACCCCCGACCGGTCCGCCCGGAGCCGGCGTGCCGGGGCCTACCGGCGCCGCACCGGCGTCGTCGCCGGCGCGCTCGCCGCGGTGCTCGCGCTCGCCGCGTGCTCGGGGCCGTCCGGCGCGGACGACCTCCGGCTCACGGAGGCGCCGCAGGACGAGTCCGCGGAGGAGGCGCCCGCAGCGCCTGCCGCGCCCGCGGAGTGCGCGGACCCCCTGGCCTCGTACGCGCCCGAGGGCGCTCTGCCCGGTCCCGACGCCCTGCCCGGCGGGAGCACGATGGCCGCGATCCGCGACCGCGGCTCCCTCGTCGTCGGGGTCTCGGCCGACACGCTGCTCATGGGCGCGCGCAACTCGCTGTCGGGCCAGATCGAGGGCTTCGACATCGACGTGCTGCACGAGATCTCGCGCGCGATCTTCGGCGACCCCGACCGGCTCCAGTTCCGCGTCATCACCTCGGGCCAGCGCCTGGAGGTGCTCGAGAACGGCGAGGTCGACCTCGTCGCGCGCGCGTTCACCATCAACTGCGAGCGTTGGGAGTCCATCGCGTTCTCCGCGGAGTACTACCACGCGGGGCAGAAGGTGCTCGTCACGCGCGACTCGACCGCGAACGGGATCGCGGACCTCGAGGGCCAGCGCGTGTGCGCGCCCGAGGGCACCACGACGCTCACGCGCCTCGAGCAGTTCTCCGGCATCGAGCCCGTCCCGGCGACCACGCACACGCAGTGCCTCGTGCTGTTCCAGCAGGGCAAGGTCGACGCGATCACCGGCGACGACACGATCCTCGCGGGCTTCGCGGCCCAGGACCCGTACGCGAAGGTCGTCGGCGAGGCGATCAGCGACGAGCCCTACGGCATCGGCGTCCCCGCGCAGAACGTCGACATGGTGCGGTTCGTCAACGGCGTGCTGGAGCAGATGAAGTCCGACGGGCGCTGGGCCGCGATCTACGGCGAGTGGCTCGGCGGCCTCGGCCCGGCCCCGACCCCGCCGACCGCGGTGTACGGCCGCACGCCGTGACCCGCACGACCGCACCCGAGGCGCCGGGACGGCTCGGCGAGGCGATCCCCGCCGCCGACCTCCTGGCGTACCTCGCCGCGCTCGAGACCTGGCTCGACGAGCGCCGCACGGAGCTCGACCGGCTCGACGCCGCCGCGCAGTCCGCGGCGACGCCCGACGTCTACACGGCCGACCTCGTGCTCGCGCTGTCCCTCTGGCAGGCGATCCGCTCGCGCGCGGACGAGATCCGGCCCGTCTGGGACTCGGGCCGGGCCGACGCCGTCGCGCGCGAGAAGATCTCCCAGCTCGTCTGGGGCCGGCTCGACTCCGGCTCCGGCGCCGCCCTCGTCTCGCTGGTGGAGGCGGTGAAGCTGTGCGACGCGCTCGTCGTGCAGCTGCGCACGCGCCTGTCGTTCGACCCGCACACGGCCGACCAGGTCGCGCGGCTGCGCGGCGTGCGCGCCGAGCTCGTGCGCTGCGAGGACCTCGCCGGCGCGGACGCGGACGCGCGCGGGCGCGTCGAGACCCTGCGCGGACGCCTCGACCACCTCGTCGCGCAGGCCGCGCGCGGGGCCGACGTCTCGGGCCCGCTCGCGGAGCTCGAGACCGAGGTCGCGCGCGCCGAGCGCGACCTCATCGTCGCGTCGGCGCAGCGCCGCGAGCTGCGCCGCGACCGTGCCCGCACCGAGGAGCAGCGCGACGCGCTGGAGGCGCGCGAGCCCGCGCTGCGCGAGCTCGTCGCGCGGTGCCGGCGCGAGATCGCGCACCCGCCACGGCTCGCGGTCCCCGACGTCTCCCGCCTCGGCCCGGTCCCCGACTCCCGCTTCGAGCTCGACGCGTACACGGCGCGCCTGGCGACCGTCGCGCGCGCCGTCGAGACCGTCGAGGACGCCTACACCCGCCCCCTGCGCGCCCGCGCCGAGCTGCGCTACAGCCTGGAGCGGCTGGCCGCGAAGGCCGAGGCCAACGGGCGTTCCGCGTCACCCACCGTGCGCTCCGGCCACGCCGAGGCGCGCGACGCCGTCGAGGCCGTCCCGTGCGACGTGACGCTCGCCCGCTTCCTCGTCGAGCAGTACCAGTTCCTCACCCGCGACCTGCCCACCCCGGAAGGAGCGTCGTCGTGACCACCACCGCGACCGTCCCGTGCTCGGAGCCCGGCTGCCCGGGCAGCATCGAGGACGGCTACTGCAACGTCTGCGGCACGCCTGCGGGCGGCTCCGGCGGCACGCCGACGGGGACCTCGACCGGCACCACCGGCGCGCCGGCGCCGGGCACCGCCGCCGCCGCGTCGCCGTCCGCGATGCTCGGAACCGGGTTCGTCCAGGGCCGCCCCGGGACCGGGGCGACCGCGGGCCCGGACCCCGACGCCGAGCGCTCGACGCGCACGGGCCGCACGAGCTCGAGCCGTCTCGCGACGGCCGCGCTCGGCTCGGCGCGCACCGCCGCGACCGGCTCGAAGGCCACGCGTCGCGTCGGGACGTCGTCGACGCGCCTGCGCGGTCGCGGCCTCGGCGCGGGGCTGACGACCGTCCCGTCCGTCCCCGCGCGCGACCCGCTGCAGTCCGTCATGGCGGTGCCCGAGGTCGCGGAGCGCAAGCGCTACTGCCCCGCGTGCGGCGAGAAGGTCGGCCGCGGCCGCGACGGGCAGCCCGGCCGCACGTCCGGCTTCTGCCCCCACTGCGGCAACCGCTTCGACTTCACGCCCCAGCTCTCCCCGGGCGACCTGGTCGGCGGGCAGTACGAGGTGGTCGGCTGCCTCGCGCACGGCGGCCTCGGTTGGATCTACCTGGCCCGCGACCAGAACGTGTCGGGCCGGTGGGTCGTGCTCAAGGGCCTGCTCAACTCGGGCGACCCGGACGCCTACGCGGCCGCGATCTCCGAGCGGCAGTTCCTCGCGGAGGTCGAGCACCCGCTCATCGTCGAGATCTACAACTTCGCCATGCACGACGGCGCCGGCTACACCGTCATGGAGTACGTCGGCGGCGAGTCGCTCAAGGAGATCCTCCAGGACCGCCGGGACGCCAACAAGGGCGCGATCGACCCGATGCCGGTGGACCAGGCGCTCGCCTACGTGCTCGCGATCCTGCCCGCGTTCGCCTACCTGCACGACCACAACCTGCTGTTCTGCGACTTCAAGCCGGAGAACGTCATCCAGCAGGGCGACGGGGTCAAGCTCATCGACCTCGGCGGCGTGCGGCGCAGCGACGACCTCACGTCGGCGATCTTCGGGACCGTCGGGTACCAGGCGCCCGAGGTCGCCGAGGTCGGCCCGTCGATCGCCTCCGACATCTACACGATCGGCCGCACGCTCGCGACGCTCGTCCTCGACTTCCGCGGCAACACGACGACGTACGTCGCGTCGCTGCCCCCGGTCGCGGACACTCCCGTGTTCCAGCGGTACGACTCGTTCTACCGGCTGCTCGCCAAGGCGTGCGCGCTCGACCCGGCGGACCGCTTCGCGACGGCCGACGAGATGCGCACCCAGCTCCTCGGGGTGCTGCGCGAGGTCGTCGCCGCCGACGCGGGCCCGGGCAGCCCGGCGCTGCACTCGGCGGCGTCGGTGCTGTTCGAGGCCCCGGTCGCCGACGTGGCGGCCCGTCCGCTCGCGTGGGACGAGCTCCCCACGCTGCGCCGCGACGACCACGACCCGATGGCGAGCTGGCTCGCCGGCGTCAACGTCGTCGACCCGGACGCGCGCCTCGCCGCGCTCGCCGACGCGCCCGAGGACACGGTCGAGGTGCACCTCGCGCGCGCCCGCGCGGCGATCGAGGCGGGCCGCTTCGACGTGCTGCGCGGCACGATCGGCACGATCCTGGCCGACGACCCGTGGGAGTGGCGAGCCGCCTGGCTCGGCGGCCTGGGCGAGCTCGCCCAGGGCGACCCGGTCGCCGCGCGCGCGTCGTTCAACGCGGTCTATGGCCAGGTGCCCGGCGAGCTCGCGCCCAAGCTCGCGCTCGCCGCGGCCTGCGAGCTGAGCGCCGAGCCGGACATCGCCGAGTCGCTCTACGTGATCTGCGCACGCACGGACGCCAACTACACGGCGCCCGCCGCGTTCGGCCTCATGCGGATCCGCGAGGCGCGGGGCGACCTCGACGGCGCCCTGCACGCGCTCGACCTCGTCGGGCCGACCCGCGGGTCGTACGTCGAGTCCCGCACCCTGCGCGCGCACCTGCTCGCCGAGTCGGGGCGCGGCCTGCCCGCGCTCGCCGACGCGATGGCGAGCGTCGCCGCGGTGTCGATCGCGCCGCGCGAGCGCGCCGAGCTCTCCGTCGGCGTGCTGCGCTCCGCGCTCGAGACCGTCACGCGGTCCGGGCCCGAGCCGACGACGCGGATCGCGGGGGTCCCCGCCGACGAGCCCGCGCTGCGCGACGCGCTCGAGGGTGCGTACCGCGAGCTCGCGGCGCTCTCGGACTCGCGCGACGAGCGCATCACGCTCGTCGACCGCGCCAACGAGGTGCGGCGGTGGACGGTCCGATGAGCGACGCCCCCACCCCCTCACCCGTGCCTGACCAGGCCGTCCCGGACCAGGCGCTCCCGGCGTCGGCCGGGGTGCTCGCGTGCCCCGCGTGCGGCGAACCCTCGCCCGAGGGGGCGCGGTTCTGCGAGGCGTGCGGCACGCCGCTCGCCCCGCTCCCCCCGGCCGGCGACGCGACGGACGGCGCGGCGGTCGATCCCGTGGCGGCTCGGCTCACGCCGGCGGACGGCCCGGCCGCACCCACGGACGGCTCGCACCCGGACCCGGTGAGCGGCGGGACGGCTCCGGGCGACGGCGCGACCGACCCCGGTACCCGGCCGTGCGTGCGGTGCGGGGGCCGCGTCGCCGAGGACGGGTACTGCACCGAGTGCGGCGAGCCGGCCGCGTCCGAGCGGGACCACTGGGCCGAGCGGCCCGCGACGTGGGTCGCCGGCGTGTGCGACCGCGGCGTGCGGCACTCCCGCAACGAGGACGCGATGGCGCTCGCCGCGAGCCCGTCCGCGGCCGCGGACCGCGCGTTCGCCGCGCTCGTCGTGTGCGACGGGGTCTCCTCCGCACCCGACTCCGACGTCGCGAGCCTCGCGGCCGCGCGGGCGGCGCGCGACCTGCTCGCCGCGGGCGCCCCGGAGGGCACCTCCCCCGTCGTCGGCGAGCCGACGGCGCGGGTCGCCGCCTGGTCGGCGCTCGTCGCGAACGCGTCGCGGGCCGCGCAGGACGCGATCCTGACGACCGTCGGCGCGATGGCCGACCGGGAGAACCCGCCGTCGTGCACGTTCGTCGCGGCGGTCGTGGACGGCCCGCTCGTCGTCACGGGCTGGGTGGGCGACTCGCGTGCCTACTGGATCCCGGACACGGGCGAGGCGCACCAGCTCAGCGTCGACGACTCCTGGGCGCAGGAGATGATGGCGCAGGGCATCCCCCGTGCCCAGGCCGAGAGCTCGCCGCAGGCCCACGCGATCACGCGCTGGCTCGGCCCCGACGCCCCGGACCCCGTCGCCCGCACCGCCGCGACCTTCCCCGACCGGGACGGCTGGGTGCTGGTGTGCTCAGACGGGCTGTGGAACTACTGCTCCCCCGCCGGCGAGCTCGCGGCGCTGCTCCACTCCACCCAGGAGCGGGTCGGGCACGACCCGCAGACGGTGGCGGGCGCGCTCGTGGACTGGGCGAACGCCCAGGGCGGCCGGGACAACATCACGGCGACGCTCGCGCGGTTCGACCGGTCGTCGGCCCCGGCGTCCCCGGAGCTCGACCCGGACCTCGAGACGACGATCCCCACGACCTGACGGGGGCCGCGCGCCGCGGTGCGACCCCACCCACGCACGACCCGCCCACGACCCGATAGCCTGCACGAACACCCGCACCACCGAAGGAGCCCCCATGGCCGAGTTCGCCGCCGAGGTCTACCAGAACGAGTTCCTGTCCGAGGGCGCCACGGACGTCCACGCGATCGTCACCGTCACGTGCACGGGGGCCGGGAGCGCGGGGAGCGTCGGCGGCGCGGGCGGGGTCGCCGAGATCATCATGGTCGACACGTCAGGGTCGATGTCGGGCCGGAACATGGAGGCCGCGAAGCACGCCGCCCAGGTGGCCGTGGACCAGATCCTCGACGGCACGTGGTTCGCGATCGTCGGCGGCAGCCACGTCGCCAACCGCGTCTTCCCGTACCCGAACGCGCGCATGGCGATGGTCCAGATGGAGCCGGGCGCGCGCGCCGAGGCGAAGCGCGCGATCTCGATGCTCACGCCCGGCGGCGGCACGGCGATGAGCACGTGGCTGCGCCTCGCGGACCAGCTCTTCGCGACGGTCCCGCAGGCGGCGCAGCGGCACGCGATCCTCCTCACGGACGGCAAGAACGAGTCGGAGCCGCGCGCGAACCTCTCCGCCGCCGTCCGCGACGTCACCGGGCACTTCCAGTGCGACGCGCGCGGCGTCGGCTCGCGCTGGCAGGTCGACGAGCTGCGCGAGATCTCGACCGCGCTGCTCGGCTCGGTCGGCCTCATCGCGGACCCGGACGAGATCGCGGCCGACTTCGAGACGCTCATGCAGGCGTCCATGGCCCGCGGGGTGGCCTCGGCCGACCTGCGCGTGTGGGCCCCGCAGGGATCGCAGGTGCTGTTCGTGCGTCAGGTCGCGCCGACCGTCGAGGACCTCACGCACCGCCGTGCCGACGTCAACCCGCTCACCGGCTCCTACCCGACCGGCTCGTGGGGCGACGAGTCGCGCGACTACCACGTCGCCGTGCGCGTCGCCTCGAAGCCGGTCGGCTCCGAACAGCTCGCGGCGCGCGTCCAGCTCGCGGTGAACGGCGAGGTCGTCTCCTCCGGCCTGGTCAAGGCCAAGTGGTCCGACGACGAGTCGCTCACCACGCGCATCAACCCCGAGGTCGCGCACTACACGGGTCAGACCGAGCTCGCCGCGGCGATCCAGGAGGGCCTCGCGGCCAAGGCCTCGGGCGACGAGGCGACGGCGACCGTCAAGCTCGGACGCGCCGTGCAGCTCGCACAGCAGACGGGCAACGAGGAGGCGACGTCGCGGCTGCGCAAGGTCGTCGACATCGACAACGAGGAGCAGGGGACGGTGCGCCTCAAGCGGAACACCTCGACCCTCGACGAGATGGCCCTCGACACCGCCTCGACGAAGACGACCCGGGTCCGCCGGTGAGCGCCGTCGTCTGCCCCAACGGGCACCCGTCGGAGTCGACCGACTACTGCGACGTGTGCGGCGAGCCGATCGGCGCGGCGTCGTCCCCGCCCGCGCCCACGGCGAGCGGGGCGACACCCGCACCCGGCGCGGCCCCGGCGTCCGCCGCCGCGCAGCCGGTCCAGTGCCCGAACTGCGGGTCGCCGGCGCCCGGCGGGGCGCTGTTCTGCGAGAACTGCGGCTACGACTTCACGACGGGCGCGCTGCCCGACCCGGTCGACCCGCCGTCCGCGCTCTCGCTCGACCCGCCGTCGCGCCCGACGCCGCCCGCGCCCGTGACGTCTGCGCCGTCCGTGCCGTCCGCGGCGGGCACGCCCTCGGGGTCCACGCCGCCCCCGCTGCCGACCTCTGCGGCAGCCCCTGCGGCGTCGACCCCGTCGGCGTCGACCCCGCCCCCGCTGCCCGCCCCGGGCCCGGGCACCGCGGGCGAGCCTGCCGGGCCGGGCGAGCCGACGACGTCGGGCACCCACCTCCCGACGCCACCGGTCCCCGGGCCGGACCAGTGGGTCGTGGAGATCTGGATCGACCCCGACTGGTACACGGCGCAGCAGCCCGAGGACCCGATGCCCTCGGCGGGCCTGCCCGGCCTCGTCGTGCTGCGCGAGCGCAGCGTGCTGGTCGGGCGCCCGTCGGTCTCCCGCGGCATCCACCCGCAGGTCGACTGCGGCGCGGACACGGGCGTCTCCCGCCGGCACTGCCAGCTCAGCACGGACGGCCAGCGGTGGTGGGTCGAGGACCTGCAGTCGTCGAACGGGACGTACGTGAGCCCCGCGGGCGAGCCGCTCCCCACCGACCCGATCCCCGCCGGGCAGCGACGCGAGCTGTCCGACGGCGACCGCGTGTACCTCGGCGCGTGGACGCGCCTCGTCGTCCGCAAGGCGCTCCCGGGCGAGGTCTGACCCGCTCCCCCGCACGACCGACGCCCCGCTTGGAGGTTTCCTCCGGGCGGGGCGTCGTCGCGCGTCCCGCGGGTTGTGCGGAACCTCCAACGGGTTGTGCGAACCGGCAACGATCCGCGGACGGCGTGGTCGCGCCGCGCGTCGCCCTGCGGGCGGCGGGGACGGGAGAGTGGGGTCGGCGACAGGAGGTCACCCGCAGGGGGAGCCGGTCGCCGCAGCCCGACCCCGACCGAGGAGCCGCACGTGACCGACGCCCCGCACGACACCGTGACCACGACCCCGACGCCCGCCCGCACCACGAGCGCCGACGCGGGACCCGCCCACCGGAGCGGGTTCGCGCTCGACGCGGGCGACGCCGCGCGCGTCGCGACCTTCGCGGCGCTGATCGCCGCGCTCGGGATGCCCGGTTCGGTGGCGCTGTTCGGGAACGCCGTCCCGATCACCCTCCAGACGCTCGGCGTCATGCTCGCCGGCACGATCCTCGGTGCGTGGCGCGGCGCCCTCGCCGTCGCGACGTTCCTCGCGCTCGCGGCGGCGGGGCTCCCCGTCCTCGCGGGCGGGCGCGGCGGCCTCGGAGCGTTCGTCGGCCCGTCCGCCGGCTACCTGCTCGGCTTCCTCGTCGGGGCGGCGGTCGTGGGCTGGCTCGTCGACCGGCTGCGCCGGGTGACGTTCGTCGGTGTGCTCGTCGCGTGCCTCGTGGGCGGGATCGCGGTCGTGTACGCGTGCGGCGTGCCCGTCCAGTCGGCCGTCACGGGGGTGCCGCTCGCGACGACGGCACAGCTCTCCCTCGCGTTCCTCCCGGGCGACGTCCTCAAGGCGCTGGCCGCCGCGGCGATCACCGTCGGCGTGGTGCGGGCCTACCCGGCCGCGCGCCGGTCGGGCCGGTCCACGGGCCGTCCCGCGGTCGCCGACCGTACCGCCTCCTGACACCTGCGAGAGTGTGCGCGTGCCCGTCGCCCACCAGGTCCTGACGCACGCCGCCGACCCGGCGGTGCGCGACCGTCCCGCCCTGCGCACCCCTGAGCGGTCGCGCACCTACGCCGCGCTCGCCGCGGACGTGCGCGCCGGCGCGACCCACCTCAGCGCGACGGGCACGCGCCCTGGCGACCTCGTCGCCGTGTCCCTGCCCGACCCGCTGGACCAGCTGACCGCGGTGCTCGCCGCCGACCACGCCGGCGCGACACCGCTGGTGTGCGACCCGGCGTGGCCGCGCGCGCACCGCGCGGAGGTGCTGCGCACGCTCGCCCCGCGCACGTTCGTCGAGGTGCCGCTGCCGCGCGGGACCGGTGCCCTCCCCGACCTCGTGCCGGGGCTCGCCCCGCAGGGGGGTGCGAGCCCCGGCACGGGCCACGTGGCCGCCCCGGACGACCTCGCGTGGGCGGGGTTCTCGTCGGGCAGCACGGGCCGGCCGCGCGCCGTCGTGCGCACGCGCGCGTCGTGGGCGGGGTCGTTCGACGACGTCACGCGGCTCCTCGGCCTGAGCCCCGCCGACACCGTCCTCGTCCCGGGGCCGCTCGCGTCCTCGCTCTACTGCTTCGCCGCCGTGCACACGCTCGCGGTCGGCGCGTGCGCGTACCTCACGCGCACCCCGGCGGCCACGACCTCCGCGCTCGCGAGCAGCGACGTCGTGCACCTCGTGCCGCAGGTCCTCGACGACGTGCTCGACGCCGTCGCCGCAGGAGCGCCGTCCCGGCTGCGGCACGCGGTCGTCGGCGGCGCGTCGCTCGCCCCGGAAGCGCGGTCGCGCGCGGCGGCGCTCGGCATCGACGTGCTCGCGTACTACGGCGCCGTCGAGCTGTCCTTCGTCGCCTACGACCCGGACGGGTCGGGGCTGCGCGCGTTCCCCGGCGTCGACCTGGCCGTGCGACCCCTGCCCGCGGCGAGCGTCGGCGAGGTCTGGGTCCGCTCGCCCTGGGTCTCGCGGGGCTACCTCGCGCGCGCCACCGGCCCCCTGCGCCGCGACGGCGCGTGGAGCACCGTCGGCGACCTCGCCGACCCCGTGCCCGAACCCCCGGCTCCGGCCGGTCCCTCGTCGGCGTCCGGCGGGCTCGTGCTGCGCGGCCGCGGGGACGGGGCGATCCTCACCGGCGGGTCGACCGTCGTGCCCGAGGACGTCGAGGTCGTGCTGCGCGCCGTGCCGGGGGTCCGGGACGTCGTCGTGCTCGGGACCGCGCACCGTCGCCTCGGGGCGGTCGTGAGCGCGGTCGTGGAGTGCGACGACCGGCCGGGGCTGCGCGCCCACCTGGAGCGCGTCGCGCGCGCCGCCCTCGCCCCGGCGCAGCGGCCCCGGCGCTGGTACGGCACGCGCGCCCTCCCCCGGACCCCGTCGGGCAAGCCCGCGCGCGGTGCCGTGAGCGAGGCGCTGCGCGGGACCGAGCCCGCTCGGTCGGGCCTGGAGCCGCTGCGATGACCGCGCCCGGGGCGTGGGCGGACGCACCCGTGGTCGTGGCCGCGCGCCGCACGTGGGTCGGGACGGCCGGGCACGGGCACCGGTCGCTGGCCGAGGTCGACCTCGCGGCCGGGGCGCTCGGCGCGACCCTCGACGACGCGCGGTCCCTCGGGTTCGAGGCCGACGTCGCCGACGTCGTGCTGGGGTGCTGCACCGGGCCGGGCGGGAACGTCGCCCGCACCGCGGCGCTCGCCGCGGGCCTCGGCGTCGCCGTCCCCGGCCTCACGGTCGACCGCCAGTGCGGCTCCGGTCTCGCGGCCGTGCTCCTCGCCGCGCAGCAGGTCCGGGCCGGCGAGGCCCGTCTCGTGCTCGCGGGCGGGACGGAGAGCGCGTCGCGCGCCCCGGCCCGCGCCCACCGCACGCCGTGGGGCGACGTGCCGTACGCGCGCGCGGCGTTCGCTCCGACGCCGTGGGCCGACCCGGGCATGGGGGCGGCCGCCGACGCGCTCGCGCGCCGCCGCGGCGTGACCCGCGAGCGCCAGGAGGCGTACGCGGTGCGCAGCCACGCGCGCGCCCTCGCCGCGCACGCGGGCGGGCGGTTCAGCGCCGAGACCGTCCGGGTCGGCGCGCCGGGCCGGGCGCTCGCGCGCGACGAGCGGGCACGGCACCTCGACCCCGCGGTGCTCGTGAGGCTGTCGCCGGCCTTCACACCCGGCGGCACCGTCACGGCCGCGACCGCGAGCCCCGTGAGCGACGGCGCGGCGGCCGTCGCGGTCGTGCCCGAGCGCGTCCGCCGCGGCCTCGGGGTCCCTGGCCTGCGCGTGCTCGCGTCGGCGACGGTCGGCTGCGACCCGGCGCTGCCCGGGTGGGGTCCTGTCCCCGCGGTGCGCGCCGCGCTCGACCGCGCGGGCGCGCGGCTGGACGACGTCGCGGCGGTCGAGGTCGTCGAGGCGTTCGCCGCGCAGGTCCTCGCGGTGACCGACGCGCTCGGCCTCGACCCGCTCGGCGACCCCGACGACGACGCACGGGTCTGCGCCGACGGCGGCGCGCTCGCGCTCGGGCACCCGTGGGGCGCGAGCGGTGCGGTGTCGGTCGTGCGGCTGTTCTCCCGGCTCGTCCGCGCGGGTGCGCCGGCCGGGACGCTCGGCCTCGCGACGGCCGCCGTCGGCGGCGGGCTGGGTGTCGCGACCGTGCTGGAGGTCGTCCGGTGATCGCGCGAGCCCGGGCCCGGCTGCGACGACGAGACGCCGTCGGGGGTGCCCCGACCGCACCGGCGGAGACGCCCACGACCCCCGCGACCGGCGCCCCGGGCACGCCCGACCCGGAGGCCGCCGGGTCCGGCTGCACGCTCCGGCTCGAGGACGTGCACGTGCGCCTCGGCGAGCGGCACGTGCTGCGCGGGGTCGACCTCGAGCTGCGCGAGCGGCGCGTGGGGATCGTCGGGGCCAACGGCTCGGGCAAGAGCACGCTCGCGCGCCTGCTCGACGGGCTCGTCGTGCCCACGTCCGGCCGCGTCCTGGTCGACGGGCTCGACACCCGCCGCGACGGCGCGGCGGTCCGGCGGCGCGTGGGGTTCGTGTTCACCGACCCGGACGCCCAGATCGTCATGCCGACCGTCGCGGAGGACGTCGCGTACTCGCTGCGTCGCCACGCAACGGCCGAGCGCGACGCCCTCGTGCGGGCGGCTCTCGCCCGGCGCGGCCTGGCGGACCACGCGGACCACCCCGCGCACCTCCTCTCGGGCGGGCAGAAGCAGCTCCTCGCGCTCACGTCCGTGCTCGCCGCCGGTCCGCGGCTCGTCGTCGCCGACGAGCCCACGACGCTCCTCGACCTGCGCAACACGCGACGGTTCGCCGCCGAGCTCGCGGCGCTGCCCCAGCAGGTCGTGCTCGTCTCGCACGACCTGTCGCTCATGGACGCGATGGACCGCGTGCTCGTCGTCGAGGGCGGCCGGGTCGTCGCGGACGACGAGCCGGGCCCCGCCGTCGCGCACTACCTGCGCCTCGTCGACGGGGCGTCGTGACCCCGGGCACCTACCGGCCGGGGTCGTCGGTCCTGCACCGCGCCCCGGCCGGGGCCAAGCTCGCGGTGCTGGCGGCGGCGTCGGCCGTCGTGCTCCTCGTGTCGTCGCCGGCGGGGGTCTGCGCGGTGGTCCTCGTCGTCGGCGCGCTCTACGCGGTCGCGGGCGTGGGGTGGCGGGCGGCGTGGGAGCAGGTGCGCCCCCTGCGCCTCGTCGTGCCGGTGCTCCTCGCCGTCCAGTGGCTCGCCCTCGGGCCGGTGCCGGCGGTCGTGCTCACGACCCGGCTCGTCGCGCTCGTCGCGCTCGCGGGGCTCGTGCTGCTCACGACCCGGACGTCCGCCGTCCTCGCCGCGATCGAGCGCGGGCTGCGACCGCTGCGCCGCCTCGGCGTCGACGTCGACCGCGCGGCGCTCGTCCTGTCGCTCGCCGTGCGCTGCGTCCCCGTCGTCGCCGCGCTGGCGCAGCGCGTGCGCGACGCGTGCCGCGCCCGGGGCCGCGAGCACGACGTCCGCGCCTACGCCGTCCCGCTCGTCGTCGGCGCCCTGCGCCAGGCCGACGCGCTCGGCGACGCGCTGCGCGCCCGCGGCCTCGACGACTGACACGTCCACGCGCCGTCGTGCCGAGGTAGAGCCCTGCTCTCGCGAGGTAGCGCCGTGGTCAGGACCGGACCTCTGCCTCGCCATCCCAGGCCTCTCCCTCGCGGAGAGGGCGCTCTCATCGGGCCGCAGGTTCGCCGGTGGCGCGGCGGCCGCGGAGCGAGACGACCGCCGCGACGAGGATGCCGACCACGGTCACGACGAGCAGGGCGCGGTAGTCGACGGCGCCCACGAGGGCCGCGCCCACCACGGTCAGCACGAGCTGCGGGACGTTGACCAGCAGCAGGCTGGCGGCGGCGACGCGCCCCTGGAGACCCGGGGGCGTGCGGAGCTGCCGCTCGGTGACGAAGCCGACGATGGACCACGTCGCGCCGAGCCCGACCGCGCCCAGCCCGAGCACGATCGCCACGACGTTCGTCCCCGTCGCGGGCACGATGCCGAGCGCGAGCACCAGCAGCCCGAGGGCGACGAGCCGCTGCGCGCCCCAGCGGGCGACGAGACGGGCGGCCGTGAGCCCCGCGACGATCGCCGTGAGCGCCTGGACCGAGGAGATGGGACCCAGCAGCTCCGGGGCCAGACCGAGCCCGTCCTCGACGATCGCGAGGCTGACCGCGTTGAGCAGCCCGACCCCGGCGAACGCCACGAGCATGGCCAGGGTGAGCACGCCGAGCGGCGCGGTCCGCACGAGGTGGCGGAAGCCCGCCGTCAGCTCCGCCAGGTAGGGCTCGCGCTCGGCGGCCGGGGTCGGGGGCGTCTCGACGAGCCGGATCCGGCCGATGACCGTGCCCGCGACGGCGAACGCGACCGAGGCGGCGATCACGAGCGGCCAGGCGCCCGCGAGCGCGTAGGCGCCCGCGCCGACGACCGGCATGAGGAGGCGGAAGACCTGGTCGATCGTCGTGAGCCGGCCGTTCGCGGGGGCGATCGCCTCGTCCGGCAGCATGTCCCGCACGAGGCCCGCCTGGGCCGCCGCGGTCGCGAACCCGACGCCCGAGTAGACCACCGTCACGACGAACACGAGCCAGACCTGCTCCGGCCCACGGACGGCGAGGAGGGCGAGGAGGCTCACGGCACCGACGAGGTACGTGACGACGAGCATCCGTCGCCGCGACACCCGGTCGGCGAGCTGCCCGAGGAGCGGGGACGCCAGCGCCGGCAGGCCGAGCGCCGCGAACACGAGCCCCGCGGCGCCGTTCGACCCGGTGAGGTCCTTCACCCACACGGCGAGGATGATCGCGAGGACCGAGTCGGCGAAGTTCGTGAACCCCCACGCGACCGACAGGAGCCGGAACGGGCGGGACCGCAGCGCGGCGCGGGGGTCCGGGGCCTCGTCACGGACGGCGCCGGGAACGGTCTCGGTGCCGGGCTCCGGCGCCGCCCCGGGTGCGTCCTCGGGGGCGGGCTGGGCGGTGACGGCGCTCGGCTCGGGGGTCGCGCTCATCGGGGTGCCTCCGGGAGATCGGCGTTGACGACGGAGAAGAGGCGCGCACGGCGCGCACCCTCGGGACGGAGCGACGGGTCGTCCCAGCGCCCCCGGAACCGGTCGGTGAGCGCCTCGACCTCGCGGGCGAGGGCGTCGAGCTCCTCGCGGGTCGCGTAGAAGGACGCGCCGGTCATGGTGGAGGCGAGGAGCCACTGCGGGTCGTCGGAGACGGCGCCGGCGAGCCACGTCCGCACGCGCGCGGCCTCCTGGTCGATCATGAGGCTCGCGACCGCGCCGGCCGCGTGCAGCGTCTCCGGGACGTCGGGGTCGAACGTGGTCTGGCGCCCCCGCCCGACCGAGCGCCAGGGCCGCTCCTTGCCACGCCGCCCCGCCGGCTCCACGTACCCGTACTTGGCGAGCATCCGCAGGTGGAAGGAGCAGCTCGCGACGGACTCGCCCGTGACCTCGGCGCACCGCGTCGCGGTCACCTCGCCCTCGTCGTCGAGCAGCGCGAGGATCCGCAGGCGGAGCGGGTGGGCGAGCGCCCGGATGGTCGCCGGGTCGCGGGCGACGACCTGCCCGGGCTCGGGCCGCGGGCCGCGCGGGAGGGGTCCCGACGACGCGGCCGCGGCCGGGTCGTCCGGCGCCGCCTGGTCGTCCGGCGAGCTGGCGGGAGGGTCGGCTGGCGTGCTCATGCCGCCACCCTATTTCACGAAAGACTTCTTGCGCAATAGTTCTTTAGCGACGATCGGTCGCCTCTCCCGGAACCTCTCGGCGCGCGACCACGAGGTCGTGGGCACGGCTCACCACGACCACGACGCCGAGCACGGCCACGGCGAGCGACAACCCCGCCAGGACGTCGGTGAGGAAGTGGTACCCGAGGTAGAGCCTGCTCACCGCGACGGCGCCGATCACGAGCACGGAAGCGGTCGCCCAGACCGCGAGGACCCCCGCGTCGTGGTGGCGGTGCCACACGAGGTAGCCGCCGACGAGGACGAGCGTCGCCGCACCGATCGTGTGACCGGACGGGAACGAGAACGAGCGCTCGACCCCGGCGACGACCATCGACACGTCGGGGGGCCTCGGCCGGGCGATCACGGCCTTGAGCACGGTCGAGACGAGCGTCGCGAGCAGCATGGCCCCCGCGAGCAGACCGGGTTCCCACCACGTCCCCGTGCGCCGCGCCCACACCACGCAGCCGACCGCGACGAGGACGGGCAGCACGAACGGGCCGGACACGGTCGTGACCACCGTGAGGACACCCGTCACGACCGGGGTGCGGTGCGCGACCATCCACGCGAGCAGCGGCTCGTCGAGCCGCCACAGGTCGTCCTGCTCGCGGACCGCGTCGAGGAGGAGGACGAACCCCGCGACCCCGGCGAGCACCAGGAGCACGCCCGGCCACACGGCCGCGAGGACCTCGCGCACGGACGTGCCGCCCGACGTCCCGCCCGCCCGCCTCTCCCCCGCGCTCATCCCCGGAGGCTACGCACGGCGGGCCGACGACGCAGCGCGACCGTCCGCCGTCGGGCACCGGGGCACGACCCGACGCTCGTGGCGAAAAAGGGATGCACCGCCCACGACGACCGTGGTCGTATGTACCCACACCGCGGTGACGTCCGTCCGGTCCGTACCGGGCGGTGGAGGGTCCGGCCAGACCCACGAACCCAGCGTCACGAGAGCAGAACCATGCATCCCTTGATCACGTACGACGTGGCGGCCCTCAGCCGTCGCGAGCAGCTGCAGGAGCAGACCCTGCGCCGGTCGCAGCTGCGCCGCACCACGACCCGCGTCCCGGCGAACACCCGGCAGGCCCGCCTGCCGCGCCGGACCGCATGACGCGCACCGACCGCTCGCCGGGCCGGGGACCCTCCCCGACAGGCGGCGGCGCACCTCGTCGAAGGCCCCGACCGTCCGGACCCTGGTGGACCGGACAGCCGGGGCCTTCGTCGTGCGCACCCCGGTTAGGCTGTGGGCCGTGAGTCCTGTGAACGCGAACGAACGCATCGTCTGGATCGACTGCGAGATGACCGGGCTGGACCTGGGCGCCGACGCCCTCGTCGAGGTCGCCGCCGTGGTCACCGACTCCGAGCTCAACGTGCTCGGTGACGGGGTCGACGTCCTCGTCCGGCCCCCGGCCGCGGCGCTCGAGCAGATGGGCGACTTCGTCCGCCAGATGCACACGACCTCCGGGCTGCTCGACGAGCTCGACGGGGGCCTGACGCTCGCCGAGGCCGAGCAGCGCGTCCTCGACTACGTCCGCGCGTGGGTCCCCGAACCGGGCAAGGCACCGCTGGCCGGCAACTCCGTCGGGACCGACAAGGGCTTCCTCGACCGCGACATGCCCGCGCTCATGAGCCACCTGCACTACCGGATCATCGACGTGTCCTCCGTCAAGGAGCTCTCGCGCCGCTGGTACCCGCGGGCGTACTTCTCGTCGCCGGAGAAGCACGGCGGTCACCGCGCGCTCGCGGACATCCTCGAGAGCATCGACGAGCTGCGCTACTACCGCGCCGCCGTGTTCGTCCCGCAGCCCGGCCCCGACTCCGCGACGGCGCGCAAGGTCGCCGAGCAGGTCGTGGCGACGAGCGTCACGCGCGGCCGGACCCGACCGGCGGACGCCGACACGGGGACCTCCGTGGCCACGGTCACAGGGTCCGCCGACTCCTGACCTCGAAAAGCGGTCCGGGAGGCCCTCCCGGACCAGGTACACTTTTCGACGGCCGGTGCTTCACGCCCCGGTCATGGTGGGTATAGCTCAGCTGGTAGAGCACCTGGTTGTGGTCCAGGGGGTCGCGGGTTCAAGTCCCGTTACTCACCCCAGACGGCGAGGGCCGGTCTCCGAGACGGAGACCGGCCCTCGTCGCGTCTCCCGGCGCCCGGTGTCCGTGTCAGGCGGTCCGGTGCGAGGCGACGGCGAGGACGCCGCCGAGGCCGATCATCATGCCGCCGCCCGTCGCGCGGACCGCGCTCAGCCGCCTCGGCGAGGAGGCGAACCACGACCGGGCCGCGCCGGCGGCGAGCGCCCACGCGCTGTCGCACACGAACGCGATCACCGTGAAGACCAGCCCGAGCACCATCATCTGGGCCGGTACGCGTCCCGCGTGGAAGTCCGTGAACTGCGGCAGGACCGCGACGAAGAACACGATGGTCTTCGGGTTCGTCACCCCGACGACGTAGCCCTGCCGCACGACGCGCCACCAGGGCTCCCGGAGCGGCGCGACCGCGACGTCGACCGTCCCCTCCCGCCGGTGCCGGATCGCCTGGACGCCGAGGTAGACGAGGTAGGCCGCGCCGACGAGCTTGACGACCGTGAACACCGCGACGGACGTCGCGACGACCGTGCCGACCCCGAGCGCCACCGCGGCGACGAGCGTCAGCGCGCCGAGCTCGTTCCCGAGGACGCTCAGCACCCCGCCCCGGTGACCGAGCGCGAGCGAACGGCCGACGACGAAGAGCACGCTCGGCCCGGGGATCACGACGAGCACCAGCGAGGCGAGCGAGAAGGCGAGGAGCGAGTCGAGGTGCGGCACAGCGTCACGATAGGCCTCCGCGTGACGGACGTCACGGGAGAACCCCGCACCGGGCCCGCGGTGGGCCCTGGTGGCGTCCGCCAGCCCGCGACCGCCCGCGACGGCGCGAAGCCGACGTACCGGTGCGAGTGCGACGTGTCGGTGGTTCGACGTACGGTCTGTGAGACGCGAGGCATTGCGCTTGACTGGCCGAACCGCGGTCGTGGTTGGGTGGAGGCCGTTCACCGACTGTCGGGAGGCAGCGCCCCATGATCGAGTTCCGATCGGTCACCAAGACGTACCCGGACGGCACGGCGGCGGTCGCAGACTTCGACCTGGTGATCCCGCCCCACCTCACGACGGTGCTCGTCGGGTCGTCCGGGAGCGGCAAGACGACGCTCCTGCGCATGATCAACCGCATGGTGGAGCCCACGTCGGGCACGATCGAGATCGACGGCGCCTCCATCCTCGACCGGGACCCCGTGAAGCTGCGCCGCAGCATCGGGTACGTCCTGCAGAACGGCGGGCTCCTCCCCCACCACAAGGTCGTCGACAACGTGACCACGGTGCTGCGCCTCGAGGGCACGCCGCGCCGGCAGGCGCGCGACCGTGCCCTCGAGCTGCTCGACACCGTGGGCCTCGACCGCGGGCTCGCGGACCGCTACCCGAGCCAGCTCTCGGGGGGCCAGCAGCAGCGCGTCGGCGTGGCGCGCGCGCTCGCCGCGGACCCGAACATCCTGCTCATGGACGAGCCGTTCGGTGCGGTCGACCCGATCGTGCGCGCCGAGCTCCAGACGGAGACCATCCGGCTGCAGCGCGAGCTGGAGAAGACCGTCGTCTTCGTCACACACGACATCGACGAGGCCTTCCTGCTCGGCGACCAGGTCGTCATCCTCGAGAAGGGGGCGCAGGTGGCCCAGATCGGGTCGCCCAGCGAGATCATCGAGAACCCGGCGAGCGAGTTCGTCGCGAGCTTCATCGGGGCGGAGCGTGGCGCCCGGGCGCTGCACACGAAGCGCACGGCGCACGGGACCGTGCTCGTGGACGGCACCGGCCGCACGCAGGGCGTCCTGGTCGACGACCACGTCGAGGGCAGCGCATGACCTGGGTCCTGGACAACCTCGACCTCATCGGCCGCCTCACGGTCGAGCACCTGAGCCAGTGCGTCCTGCCCATCGTGCTCGGGTTCCTCGTCTCGATCCCGCTGGGCTGGCTCGCGTTCCGGTTCCGCCTCACGCGGGGCCTCGTGCTCACCTTCGTCGGCCTGCTCTACACGATCCCGTCGCTCGCGCTGTTCGCGCTGCTCCCGCCGCTCCTCGGCATCAGCTTCCTGTCCGAGCTGAACCTGGTCGTCGCGCTGACGATCTACGCCGTCGCGATCATGACCCGGTTCGTCGCGGACGCCCTCGCCTCGGTCGACCCGACGGTGCGGCAGGCGGCCCTCGCGGTCGGGTACGGGCCGTGGCGGCGCTTCTGGCAGGTCGACCTCCCGCTCGCGGGACCGGTCGTGCTCGCCGGGCTGCGCGTCACCGCCGTGTCGACCATCTCGCTCGCGACGGTCGGCATCCTCATCGGGATCGACAACCTCGGCTACCTCTTCACCAACGGCTACCAGCGGCAGATCGTCGCCGAGATCCTCTCGGGCGTCGTCGCGGTCGTCGTCATCGCCCTGCTCGTCGACCTGCTGCTCGTGCTCGCCGGGCGCGCGGTCATGCCCTGGTCCCGGACGGTGCGCGCATGAACCTGTTCTCCGACGCGATCGCCTGGATCTTCTCCCCCGACCGCCTCACGGGCGCGCTCCCTCTCCCGGAGGCGATCTGGACCCACCTCGCGTTCACGTTCGTCTCGGTGCTCATCGCCGCGGCGATCGCGATCCCGGCGGGCTGGGCCATCGGCCACACCGGACGCGGGCGGGAGCTCGCGGTCGCCCTCTCGGGCGCGGCCCGTGCTGTCCCGTCCTTCGGGCTCGTCCTCCTCCTCGTCCTCGTCCTCGGCGTGACCCACAAGATCGCGGCGTCCACGACGGCGTTCGTCCTGCTGGCGATCCCACCCATCCTCGCCGGCGCCTACGCGGGCGTGGAGGCCGTCGAGCGGCGCGTCGTCGACGGCGCCCGGTCCGTCGGCATGACGGGGTGGCAGGTGCTGTTCCGGGCCGAGGTGCCGCTCGGGCTCCCGCTGCTCATCGGCGGCCTGCGCTCCGCGACGCTCCAGGTCGTCGCGACGGTGACCCTCGCGGGGTACGTCGGCAACTGGGGCCTCGGCTTCTACATCGTGCAGGGCATCCAGATCCGCGACTTCTCCCAGATCCTCGGCGCCGCCCTCGTCATCGTCGTCCTGGCCGTCGTGCTCGACGCGCTGTTCGCGATCCTCCAGCGGGTCGTCGTGCCGCGCGGCGTGACCGCGGGCCGCTCCTCGGACGACGAACCTGCCCGGCGGCGGCGCCGCCGGGTCCCCGCACCGACCACCGCCTGACGCGCGGGCCCCGACCGCCCGTCGCACCGCCCGCCGCCCGACCGACCTCTCCCAGTCCCTCCCGGTCCCCGGGACGGCTCTCAGAAAGGCAGACACATGCGCACCACCCGACGCACCGCCGCCCTCGTCGCCGCCGCGGCGACCGCCGTCCTCACGCTCACCGCCTGCGGCGGCGGGTCCGATCCGCTCGATGCCGACACCGGGGCCTCCGATGGTGGGAGCGCGGCGTCCGACACCATCGTCGTCGGCTCCCAGGCGTACTACTCGAACGAGATCATCGCCGAGATCTACGCCCAGGCGCTCGAGGCGAAGGGCTTCACCGTCGAGCGCAACTTCTCGATCGGCCAGCGCGACGCCTACATGCCGGCGCTCGAGAGCGGCGAGGTCCAGCTCTTCCCGGAGTACACGGGCAACCTGCTGCAGTTCTTCGACCCGGAGACCACGGCGACGTCCCCCGACGACGTGTACGCCGCGCTCCAGGAGGCGCTGCCCGACGGGCTCACCGTCCTCGACCAGTCGAGCGCGACCGACCAGGACTCGTACAACGTCACCGAGGCGTTCGCCACGGAGCACGACCTGACGAGCATCGCCGACCTCGCGGGCCTCGACGTGCCGCTGACGCTCGGCGGTCCCGCGGAGCTCGAGCAGCGTCCCTACGGTCCGCAGGGGCTCAAGGACGTGTACGGCGTCGACGTCTCGTTCGTCGCGACGGGTGACACGACGGTGCAGGACCTCGTCGCCGGGACGGTGAACGTCGCGAACGTGTTCAGCGCCGACCCGCGCATCCAGACCGAGAAGCTCGTGACGCTCGAGGACCCCGAGGGCCTGTTCCTCGCCTCGAACGTCGTACCGCTCGTCAACGCGGACATCGCCGACGAGATCGCGGACGTCATCAACCCCGTCAGCGCGGCGCTCACGCCCGAGGGCCTGATCGCCCTGAACGTGGAGTCCACCGAGGACCAGCGCTCGCCCGAGGACATCGCGGCGGACTGGCTGTCGGAGAACGGCCTGTCCTGACGAGGATCGGTCTCTCCGGTGCGCGGCCCGGGGGCGACGGTCTCGTCGGCTCCCGGGCTGCGCTCGTGGACGGTGACGACCGCGGGTCAGAACGCTGCGAGGTTCTCCCGGAGCGACGCCCCGTGATCGGTGCGGAGGATCCCGCGGCGGCGCAGGACCGGGACGAGCTCGTCGAGCGTGCGGTGCACGGTGACCGGGTGCAGGTCGCCCCACAGCAGGAACCCGTCGTTGTCGGCGTCGTCACCGAGCTCCTCGAACACGTCGGCGAGCTCGTCGGCCGTGCCGACGAACCCGCAACGGTCCGACAGCCGCCCGAGCCGCGCCTGGGCGCCGAGCAGCGTGCGCAGCGGCGTCGTGGCGACGTCGTGCGTCCCGACCAGACGAGCGATGCTCCCGTGCGAGACGTGGTCGCCGAAGACCCCGAGGTCGAGCGGCCGGTCGAGGTCGAGCGCCGTCAGGTCGGTCTCGAGATCGCTCGACTGACGCTCAGCGACCCGGCGCAGGGTGCCGTCGTCCGGGTGGGCTGACGCGGCGACGAGCCGGTCGGCCTCCTCCCGGCTCGACACCAGCACCGGCTGGACCGCGAAGAGGATCTTCACGTCGGACGGCGAGCGCCCGGCGGCCACCGCGGCCGCGTGGACCCGTCCCCGGTACGCGCGCACGCTCTCGACGTCGAGCGGCGCGAGCGCGAGCTGCACGTCGGACCGCGCACCCGCGAAGGCGAGTCCCCGGCCCGAGCCGCCCGGCGACACGACGACCGGCTCACCGTCGGTGAAGGGCACGAAGTTGAGGGGACCGTCGAACGCGTAGTGCTCGCCACGGTGGCGGACCGCGTCCATCCGGCTCCCGTCGGCGTACCGGCCGCTGGCCGGGTCCGCGACGAGCGCCCCCTCGTCCCAGCTCCGCCAGAGCGACCGCACGCCGTCGAGCCACTCCTCCGCACGGTCGTACGCGGCGTCGTGACCGAGGGGTGCGCGGTCCCCGAAGTGCCGGGCGGAGCCCGTGTCGGTCACGACGTTGAGCCCGAGCCGGTGGCCGCTGAGGTGCTGCAGCGTCGCGAGCTGGCGCGCCGCCGTGTACGGGCCGACCGCGGCGGGGTTGACGGTCGGCACGACGCCGAGGTGCCGTGTCACCTGGAAGAGGTAGGGCGCGAGCAGCAGCGGGTCCAGCTTGGGCCCGCCGAACGCGTGCCGCACGCGCAGGTCGATCGTCGCGGCCGAGCCCAGCGACGGCGCGTCCTCGATGACCAGGAGGTCGAGCCCGGCCTGGTCGAGCTCGCGGGCGGACTGCTGGTAGAGGTCGGGAGACGTCCAGCGGTAGCCCCAGTCGAGATACGGATGTCCCCAGCCGTGGGGGCCGAAGCCGCGCGCGAGGAACCACCCCAGGTGCTGCGGGCGGCTCATGACGCCCTCCTCGGAGCGGCCGGGACGGTCGCCAGGGCCTGCTCGAGGTCGGCGACCAGGTCGAGCGGGTCCTCGATGCCGATCGAGACGCGCAGCGTGCCCGGCCAGATGCCCGCGGCCGCCTGCTCCTCCGGCGAGCGCAGCACGTGGCTCGTGCTCGCGGGGTGCAGGACCAGCGAGCGCACGTCTCCCAGGTGCGTCATGTGCGTGAAGAGGCGCACGCTCTCGACCACGTGCCGCGCGGCACGCTCCCCGTCGCGCAGCGTGAAGGAGAAGACCGACCCCTGGCCGTCGGGCAGGTAGCGCCGCGCGAGGTCGTGCGACGGGCTCGACGGGAGTCCCGAGTAGTCGACCGAGAGCACCTCGGGACGTCCCGCGAGCCACTCGGCCACCTCGAGCGCGACGGCGCTCTGCCGCGCCACGCGCAACGAGAGCGTCTCGACCCCCTGCGCGACGAGGAACGCCGTGAACGGCGACGGTGTCGGTCCGAGCCGCGGCGCCACGACCTCGCGCGCGTAGGCGCTGCGGGCGCTCCCCCCGAAGCGCTCGGCGTAGCCGGGTCCGCCGAGTCGAGTCCGCTCCACGAGGTGCGGGAACAGCGCGCCGGACCGTTCGGCGTCGAACGTCCCCGCGTCGACCACGACGCCGCCGAGCACCGCGCCCTGCCCGGCGAGGAACTTGCTCGCCGAGTGCACGACGACGTCCGCCCCGTGCTCGATCGGGCGCAGCAGGTACGGGGTGGCGAGCGTGTTGTCGACGACCAGCGGCAGCCCGTGCGCGTGCGCGACCCGCGCGACGGCGGCGAGGTCGACCAGGTCGTTGAGGGGGTTGGGGACCGACTCGCAGAACAGCACGCGCGTGTCGGGCGTGATCCGCCGGGCCCACTCGTCGGGATCGTTGGCGTCCTCGACGAAGTCGGTCTCGATCCCCAGTCGCGGCAGGTTCTCCAGGAACAGCCCGCGCGTCCCCTCGTAGACGCTCGTCGCGGACAGGACGCGCTGCCCCGCGGCGACGAGGGCGAGCACCGCCACCGTGACCGCCGCCTGCCCGCTCGCCACGAGCAGCGCCTCCGCGCCCCCTTCGAGGTCCGCCACCTTGCGTTCGGCGGCATCCGTCGTCGGGTTGCCGTGCCGGGTGTACGCGTACCCCTCCCCGGTGCCGAAGTGCGCCCCCGCCTGCTCGAAGTCGTCGAACCGGAACCCCGCCGTGAGGTAGACGGGCGTCGCGCGCGGGCGCACGCCGCCGGTGTCGCGCGCGGCGTCGCCCGCGTGGACCTGGCGCGTGGTGAAACCCCGCGCGGAGCCGGGGCCGGCCACGGTCGGCGCGTCGGTACGGATCGGCAGCATGGTCGGCCTCTCGGTGTCGCGGGACGGGGCGACACCGTACGGTCGGGCGGGCCCGACGCCACCCCCGAGCCGCGACCTTCTCACCGCACGAGACGATGTGAACGGCTCACGGCCGACGGCTCCGCGCCGGTGCGGCCGAGCGGCGTCAGTGCCCGACGCGCGCGGCGATCGCGTCGGCGAACCGGTCGAGCGACCCCGGGGCGAGGGCCAGGAACAGCGACGGCTCGGTGAGCTCGAGCTCGATGACCACGACGCCGCCGTCGTTGCCCGTCACGACGTCGACGCGCGCGTAGAGGAAGCTCGCCACGTCTCCGCCGCCGACCGCGTCGGCCGCCGTCGCGAGCGCCCGGCGCGCGACGTCGAGCTGCTCCTCGGTGGCGGTGAACGGGCTCATCTCCTCCTGCTGGTAGAGGCCGCGGGTCGGGCGGTGCGGGCCGGTGAGGAGCGCGTTCTTGCGCACGGCGTGGGAGAACTCGCCGTCGACGAAGACGAGTCCCGTCTCGCCGGCGGTGTCGACGCTCGTGACGTACGGCTGCACCATGACCTCGCGGCCCGAGACCAGCAGGTTCTTCGCGTGCTGGATCGCGAGCCCGCGCGAGTGCGCCTCGCCGGCCTGGTAGCGGCCCGTGTCCTTGGCCCCCGCGCTGACGACCGGCTTGATGACGAAGTCGCCCTGAGCCGGCAGGCGCGTGTGGATCGCGCGCGAGGACAGGTTGCGTGCCGGGTCGAGCCACAGCGTCGGGATCACGGGGATGCCCGCGCCCTCCAGCTCGCGCAGGTAGCCCTTGTCGGTGTTCCAGCGCAGCACCGCCTCTGCGTTGAGGATGCGCGGGACGCGTGCCGCCCACGCGACGAACTCGTCGCGCCGGGCCGAGTAGTCCCACGTCGAGCGGACGACGACGGCGTCGAACGCGGCCCAGTCGACGTCCGGGTCGTCCCAGACGGCGGGCTGGGCGGCGACGCCGCGCGCGTCGAGCGCGCGCACGAGCGGCGCGTCGTCAGGGTCGAGGTGCGGCAGGACGGAGCACGTCGCGAGGGCGACGCGGGGGGCTGAGGTCTCGGTCGTCACGCCCCCGAGCCTAGGGGACGGGGCCGCCGCGCGGGCGCCCGACCCCTGTGACGTGCCCGGCCCGGGCGGCGTGGCTCCTGCGGCGGCTCCGCGTGCGCCTACAGCCCGTACTCCTCGAGGAAGCGCAGCCAGACCTCGCTCACCGTCGGGTACGACGGCACCGCGTGCCACAGGCGCCGCAGCGGGACCTCGCCCACGACGGCGATCGTCGCGGCGTGCAGCATCTCCGCCGCGTCGGGGCCGACGAAGGTGGCACCGACCACGACCTCGCGCGCGGCGTCGACGACGAGCTGGGCGCTGCCGGCGTAGTCCTCGGCCCGCACGGCGGCGCCGGACACGTTGGCGAGGTCGTACCGCACGACCCGCACGTCGATCCCGGCCTCCCGGGCGGACGCCTCGGTGTGCCCGACGGCCGCGACCTCGGGACGCGTGAACACGACCTGCGGGGACGCCACGCCGTCGGCCGTGGCCGCGAACCGCGACCACGGCTCGGGCGCGGTGCCGACGGCGGGTGCCCGCTCCCCGGCGGTCGGCGCCCCGTCGGCGTCCGGGTCGCCGAAGCGGGCCGCGACGACGTCGCCCACGACCCGGCCCTGGTACTTGCCCTGGTGCGTCGTCGCGACCCGCCCGGTGACGTCGCCCGCGGCGTACAGCCAGCCGCCCTCGGCCCCCTCGGCGGCGTCCTGCGGCAACCCCTGCACGAGCATCGTGTCGTCGACGTCGAGCGCGCGCCCCGGTACGAGCCCGACCGCGTCGACGCCGAGGTCCTGGGTCCGCGGGACGCGGCCGGTCGCGACGAGGACCCGCTCCGCGGTCACGGGCGACAGGTCCGGCGCCCCGTCGGCGCCGCCCTCGCCCTGCCGAGACCCGACGGCCGAGAGCGTGAGCCGCGCCCCGCCGTCGGGCAGCGCCTCGACCGACTCGGTGGCGACCCCGAGGCGCACGTCCACGCCCAGCTCACGCAGCGACGCCGCGACCGCCTCGCCCGCCCACGGCTCGGTCCGGCCGAGCAGCCCCCCGCGCGAGAGGACCGTGACGCGCGCGCCGAGGTCGGCGAACGCGACGGCCATCTCGGTCGCGACCACTCCCCCGCCCACGATCGCGAGCGACTCGGGGACGTCCTCGACCGCCGTCGCCTCGCGGCTCGTCCAGGTGTTCGCGTCGGCGAGGCCGGGCACGTCGGGGAGCACGGGGACGCTCCCCGTCGCCACGATCACCGCGTGCCGCGCCGCGAGCCGCCGCGTCCGCGGGAGGTCGTCCGGGTCGGCGTCGGGCTCCTCCGCGACGACCTCCACGAGGCGCGGCGCGACGATCCGGCCCAGCCCGCGCACGAGCGCGATCCCCGCGCCCTCGACCCACGAGACCTGGCCGCCGTCGTCCCAGTCCGCGACCATCGCGTCGCGGCGCGCGAGAACGGCGGGGACGTCGAGCGCGTCGTCGACGCCCACCCCGGGGACGCCCCGCGCCTCGGCGCGCGCCGCCCCGGGCCGCAGGAGCGTCTTCGAGGGGATGCACGCCCAGTACGAGCACTCGCCGCCGACCAGCTCGGCCTCGACGAGCGCGACGCTCAGGCCCGTGCGTCCGGCGCGGTCGGCGGCGTTCTCCCCGACGGGCCCTCCGCCGATCACGATCACGTCGTAGGTGTCGTCGGGCGCGGTCTCCTGCTGCGGGTCGCTCGTCATGGGCCCATCCTCACGCGGTGTCGGGCTCGTCGCTCAGCGGGACGTCGGTGGGCTCGTCGGCGGGTTCACGCGACGCGCGCCTCGTCGAGCCGGTCGAGGACCTGCCGGACGGTCTCGGCGACGGACCACCCCGTGGTGTCGAGGTGCAGTCCGCCCGGCGTCGACCGGGCCGCCGCGGCGAACTCGTCCGGCGTCCAGTCCCCGTACCCCTGCTTGTGCCGGGCGGCGTCGCGCGCGGCGAGCGTCGCGCCGTCCGGGGTGAGCACGACGGCGTAGCACGGCCGGGTGCGCACGCGCGCCGTGAACCGCTCCAGGTCGGGCCCGAGCAGGATGTCCTGGACGACGGCGACCACGCCGGCCGCGGCGTAGGTGTCCGCGACCTGCGCCGCGAGCACCTGCCGCAGGTCGAGCTGGGCGCGGGCCGCGCCCGACAGCGGCGGCGCCATCGACGCCTGCCCGCTCACGACGAACCGGCGGAACATGTCGCCGCGCACGTGCGCGGCGAGGGGAAAGGTCCGGGCGAGCGCGTCGGCGACGGTCGACTTGCCCGAGGCCATCGCCCCGGTGACCACGAGGACGGGTGCCGGGCCGGCCTCGGGGGCGACGGTGTCGGGCTGGGACGGGGAGGCCATGGCCGGACGGTACGGCACGGCCGAGCGCCCGGGCCACGGGATTCCCGGGACGGGGACGTGCAGGAGGCCCCGGTCCGACGCTCGGACCGGGGCCTCCTCGCGAAGTGAGCGAGACGGCGTCGCGCGCTAGTGCACGACCGCCTTCTCGGCGCCCGCGCCGGTGAGCGAGCGGACCTCCATCTCGGCGAACTTCTCCGGGTGCGGCTTCTCCTTGCTGAGCAGCGTCCCGAGGATCCCGAGCAGGAACGCGAGCGGGATGGAGATGATGCCGGGGTTGCTCAGCGGGAAGATCGCGAAGTCGATGTCCGTGTTCTTGATCATCGACAGGCTCGCGCCCGTCACCGGGTCGACCTTGCCGGACACGACGGGCGAGAACGCGATGAGCACGACGCACGAGACGAGCCCGCCGTACATGCTCCACAGCGCCCCGGACGTGTTGAACCGCTTCCAGAACAGCGAGTAGAGGATGGTCGGCAGGTTCGCGCTCGCCGCGACGGCGAACGCGAGCGCCACGAGGAACGCCACGTTCTGGCCCTGGGCGAAGATGCCGCCGAGGATCGCGAGGATCCCGATGACGACGACGGTGATGCGCGCGACCTTGACCTCCCCGTCGGGCTTCACCTCGCCCCGCTTGATGACGTTGGCGTAGATGTCGTGCGCGAAGCTCGCCGCCGCGGTGATCGTCAGGCCCGCCACGACGGCGAGGATCGTCGCGAACGCGACGGCGGAGATGAACCCGAGCAGGATCTCCCCGCCGAGGGCGAACGCGAGCAGCGGCGCCGCCGAGTTCACTCCCCCTGGGGCCGCGCTGATCGTCTCCGGTCCCACGAGCGCCCCGGCGCCGTACCCCAGCACGAGGGTGAACAGGTAGAAGATGCCGATGAGCCAGATCGCCCACACGACCGAGCGGCGGGCCTCCTTGGCCGACGGCACGGTGTAGAAGCGCATGAGCACGTGCGGCAGCCCGGCCGTGCCGAGCACGAGGGCCAGGGCGAGGGAGAGGAAGTCGAGCTTGGTCGTGCCGGTCGCGCCGTACTGCTTGCCCGGCTCGATGAGCGCCTCGCCGCCGACGCCGGCCTCGTCGATGGCGCCCTGGAGCAGGTCGGAGAGGTTGAAGCCGAACTTGGCGAGCACCCACACCGTCATCACGGCCGCACCCGCGATGAGCAGCACGGCCTTGATGATCTGCACCCACGTGGTGCCCTTCATCCCGCCGACGAGCACGTAGAGGATCATCAGCGCGCCCACGACCGCGACGACGACGCTCTGGCCCGCCGTCGTGTCGATGCCGAGCAGCAGCGCCACGAGCCCGCCCGCGCCGGCCATCTGGGCGAGCAGGTAGAAGAACACGACGGCCAGCGTCGCGAGCGCCGCCGCCATCCGCACGGGCCGCTGCTTGAGCCGGAACGACAGCACGTCGGCCATCGTGAACTTGCCCGTGTTGCGCAGCAGCTCGGCCACGAGCAGGAGCGCGACGAGCCACGCCACGAGGAAGCCGATCGAGTAGAGGAACCCGTCGTACCCGTTGATCGCGATGGCGCCGCAGATCCCGAGGAAGCTCGCGGCGGAGAGGTAGTCGCCCGCGATGGCCGTGCCGTTCTGCGGCCCGGTGAACGAGCGCCCGCCCGCGTAGTAGTCGGCCGCCGACTTGTTCTGCCGGGACGCGCGCAGCACGATCACGAGCGTCACCGCGACGAACACGCCGAAGATCGCGATGTTGACGACAGGGTTGCCGACGTCCGTGGCCTCCGCGGCCAGCACCGGCGCGCTCACAGCTCGTCCTCCTCGATCTCGCGGCGCAGCTCGTCGGCCGCGGCGTCGAACCGCCTGTTGGCCCAGCGCGCGTAGATCATGGTGATCGCGAACGTGGACACGAACTGCCCCAGGCCGAAGAGCAGCCCGACGGTGATGTTCCCCCAAACCTTGGTGCTCATGAAGTCGTGGGCGTAGTTCGCGAGCAGGACGTAGACGAAGTACCACACGAGGAAGAGCGCGGTCATCGGGAACACGAAGTTCCGGAACCGTCTGCGCAGGTCCTGGAACTCGGGCGAGCGTTGCACGCGCTGGTAGTCGGTCTCTTCGGCGGGCCCCGGTCCGGGGACGGCCGTCACGTCGGTCATGACGCCTCCGTTGGCTCATTCCGTTGACTGACAGAGAGCCCGCACCCCGCAGACGGCCACCTGTCGACGCGACCGCACGCGACACTGCGTGCCCGGGGCGACGTTCTCCCCCGGCACAATGTGCCGTAGATCACTTCTGTCCGCAAGAACCTGACGCGGCCGGTCGGGCCGCCGGTCACCACGCGTCAGACGCGCACGTACTCCAGGTCGGTGATGACGCGGCCCGCCGTCTCGCCCTTGCGCTCGAACCCCGTCAGCACGCGCCCCTCGAAGCGCGGCGCCACCCCGCGCGGGCCGTGGACGTTCCGCAGCCCCGGCGCGGCGTCGAGCACGTCGAGCATCTGGTCGGCGTACTCGGCCCAGTCCGTGGCGAGCCGCAGCGTGCCGCCCGGCCGGCCGTCGTCTCCCTCGCCCGGGGCACGCAGCACCCGCTCGGCGAGCGCCGCGAACGACGGCGCCACGAGGCGCCGCTTGTGGTGGCGGGACTTGTGCCACGGGTCGGGGAAGAAGATCCACAGCTCGTCGACGCTCCCCGCGGGCAGCGTCGTGGCCAGCAGCTCGGCCGCGTTCGCCTGGACCAGGCGCACGTTCGTCAGGTCGCGCTGGGACGCGCGCAGCACGGTCTGCGCGAGGCCCGGCGTGTACACCTCGACGGCGAGGAAGTCGGTGCCCGGCTCGCGCTCGGCCGCGGCCACCACGGCCTCGCCCTGGCCCGAGCCGATCTCGACGACGAGACGCGCGTCGCGCCCGAACGTGCCCGCGACGTCCAGGACGTACGCCGGGTCGACCGACGTTCGCGCGACGTCGCGCGGCACGTCGACGACGTAGCGGTCCCGGTGGGCGTCCCACGCCCGCTGCTGGCGCGGCGCGAGGCGCCCGCTGCGCCGCACGAACGACACCGGCTGCGTCCGGTAGCGCGGGCGGTCGTCGAGGATGTCGGGGGTCGGGTCGGGCATCGCACCAGGGTACGGGCGCCCCGCGCGAGGTCCTACCGCGCGGGGCGCCCGGAGGCGCCCGTCAGACGTACGCCGCGTACGCCGGCAGGTCGAGGACGCCGTTGCCCGACAGGCCGAGCACGATCACCTCGGGCTCGGTCGCGGCGCGCGCGTGCGCGATCGCGGCCGCCACGGCGTGCGTCGACTCGGGCGCCGGGATGATGCCCTCGCTGCGCGCGAAGAGCGTGCCCGCGACGAACGCCTCGTCCTGCTCGACGGCGACCGCGTCCATGAGCCCGAGGTTCACCGCGTGCGACACCATCGGCGACATGCCGTGGTACCGCAGGCCGCCCGCGTGGATCGCGGGCGGGACGAAGTCCTTGCCGAGCGTGTGCATCTTGAGCAGCGGCGTGAGGCCCGCGACGTCGCCGAAGTCGTAGCGGTACTCCCCCTGGGTCAGCGACGGGCACGCGGCCGGCTCGCACGCGACGAGCCGCGTCGTCGTGCCCTCGCGCAGGTTGCGCCCCAGGAACGGGAACGTCAGGCCCGCGAGGTTCGACCCGCCGCCCGCGCACCCGAACACGACGTCGGGCGCCCCCTCGCCCGCCTCGTCGAGCTGGACGAGGGCCTCCTGGCCGATGACGCTCTGGTGCAGCATGACGTGGTTGAGCACGCTGCCCAGCGCGTAGTGCGCCGCGGGGTCCTTCGCCGCGGTCTCCACGGCCTCGCTGATCGCCATGCCGAGCGAGCCGGTCGTCCCCGGGTCGGCGGCGAGCATCGCGCGCCCGGCCTCCGTGAGGTCCGACGGCGACGGGTGGCAGATCCCGCCGTAGACCTCCATCTGCGCGCGGCGGTACGGCTTCGAGTCGTACGACGCGCGCACCTGCCACACCTCGACGTCGAGCCCGAGCAGCGCGCCCGCGAACGACAGCGACGCCCCCCACTGGCCCGCGCCGGTCTCGGTCGTGAGCTTCGTCGTGCCCTCGAGCGCGTTGTAGTACGCCTGCGCGACCGCGGTGTTCGGCTTGTGCGACCCGACCGGGCTCACGCCCTCGTACTTGTAGTAGATGCGGGCCGGGGTGCCCAGGGCCCGCTCGAGGCGTCGCGCGCGCACGAGCGGCGACGGCCGCCACAGGGCGTAGATCTCGCGGATCGTCTGCGGGATCTCGACGTAGCGCTCCGTCGTCACCTCCTGCTGGACGAGCGCGAGCGGGAACAGCGGCGCGAGGTCGTCGGGCGTGAGCGGCTCGCGCGTGCCCGGGTGCAGGTGCGGCGGCACGGGCTCGGGCAGGTCCGCGGCGAGGTTGTACCAGTGCGTCGGGACGGTCGAGGGCACCTCGGCGCCGGTCGGCTCGAGGGACCGGACGGGGACGGGAGACTGCTGTGTCGTCATTCTGGGGGCTCCAGCTCAGGGGTACTCGGAGGGGTACTCGGGAGGTAGAGGCCGCTGGGCCGACGACGCGTGCACCGGGGTCCGCCGAGGCCGCCCACGTCGTCGGGGCACGGCCGGATGAGGTCACCGGCCGTCAGGCGGCCGGCCACCAGGGGGTCACGGACGGGTGCGTCACGACGCCGACCCTACCCCGACGCGCGCTGTCGGGACACCGGCAGGGACCACCGGCACCGGCACAGGGACGATCGGCTCTCGCGCGCGCCAGGGCCCAGGCGGTGGGATGGGACCAGGACGCCGGACGACGGCAGTGCCGGCGCGGACGGAAGGAGCCGTCATGGTCAGCAACCACGTTCCCGGCCGGTTCGAGGGCCGCACCGCGATCGTCACCGGCGCGGGCGCCGGGATCGGGCGCGCCACCGTCGAGCGGCTGCTCGCGGAGGGCGCGCGCGTCGTCGCGACGGACGTCCGGGAGGACCGGCTGGACAAGCTCGTCGCGGACGTCGGGTCCGACGCCCTCGTGACGGTCGCGGGCGACGTGAGCGCGCAGACCACGGTCGACGCGGTGGTCGCCGCCGCGGGCGGCCGGGTGGACGCGCTCGCCAACGTCGCGGGCATCATGGACGGCTTCCTGCCGAGCGCCGAGGTCGACGACTCGACCTGGGACCTCGTCATGACCGTCAACGTCACGGCCGTCATGCGCCTCACGCGCGCGGTGCTGCCCCTCATGCTCGACGCCGGGAAGGGGTCGATCGTCAACGTCGGGTCCGAGGCGGGGTCGCGCGCGTCGGCCTCGGGCACCGCGTACGCGACGTCGAAGCACGCGGTCGTCGGCTTCACGAAGAGCACGGCGTTCTTCTACACCCCGCAGGGCGTGCGGGCGAACGTCGTCGCGCCGGGCGCCGTCGCGACGAGCATCGAGGCGCCGTTCCGCTCGCAGCACGCCGGCGAGCGGCTCGGGCCGATCATGGCGACCACCGTCCCGCCCGCCGCGAGCGCCGACGAGCTCGCCGCGGCGATCACGTGGCTGCTCTCGGACGACTCGGCGAACGTGTCCGGCGCCGTCCTGCACAGCGACGGCGGGTGGGCCGCCGTCTGACCACGGCGGCCACCGGGCCGAGGACGGAGACGTGGCCCCCGAGCACGAGTGCTCGGGGGCCACGTCTCACCTCTCGGCGCGGCGCGTCACCGGGTCACCCCGGTCACCCGCGCGGAGCACGGGTCAGCCGCACGAGAGGGCGTCGAACGCGACGTCGCCCGCGAACGTGCGGCCGTCGCCGGTCGCGGCCACGTGGGCGCTGCCCGCGGCGACCTGCGTCGAGCGCACGGCGAACGCCTGGTACGCCGACGCGCCGGGCTGCACGGCCGCGACCGTGCGCTCGCCGTACGGCGTGCTCAGCGTGACGTCGACCGGCACGGTGTCGGCGTTGGTCGCCCGGACCGCGACGTACGCCTTGCCTGCCATGCACTGGCTGCGCGCCGTCGTCGAGACGACGAGCCCGTCCGGCGCCGGGGCCGTGGTGAACGTGGTGACGGGCGAGACCGCCGTGCCGCCGCCCGCGCTCGTCGCCGTGACGACCCACGCGTGCAGGGCCCCGGCGTCGAGACCGTCCCAGGTCACGCGCGCGACGTCGCCCGACGGGACGGTCACGCTCCCGATCTCCTCCGCCGGGGCGTAGAGCGCCACGGCGTCGGTCACGAGCGTGGTCGTGCGGGTCGTCAGGTCCACCGGCACCGTGAAGTCGTCCTCGAGCCCGTTGTAGCGCTGGCGGTCGTCGTACTCCGTGGCCCCGAAGTTCTCGAGCCACGGCGAGTACGTGTCGACGACCAGCTCGGAGCGGTCGACGTCGAACTGGAGCAGGCGCAGGTAGCTCGACCCGAGCCGCAGGCCCTGGTCGGGTGCGTACCCGCCGATCTCGGTGAGACCGGCCTCCTCCGCGGTGACCTCGTAGAACTGGTAGTCCGCGAGGAGCTCGACGACACCGTTGCCCGGCGTGCCGACGTCGCGCTTCACGTTGATCCCGACGCCGTGCTCGTGGCCCGAGAGCACGAGGAAGACGTTCGGGTTCGGCTCGACGACCTTCGAGTACAGCAGGCGCCCGTCCGGGGTGGAGAACGGGGCCCCGCGGCCGTCGGGGTTCGTGCTCGGCGCGAGGTAGTCGTGCGCGAGCAGGATCGCGTTGCGGTCGGCGAACTGCTCCAGCACGCCGTCGGCCCAGGCGGCCTCCTCGTAGGTCACGCCGTACGACAGGTACACGGCGACGAAGTCCAGGCCGCCGGCCGTGAACAGGTCGTAGTGGTTCTGGTTGTCGCCCTCGCGCCACGGGCCGCCGTAGGACGCGTCCTGCCACCCGGCCGAGAGCGCCTCGTACCGCTCGGGCCCGTAGTAGGCGTTGTAGAGGGCACCGGGACCGTTGTCCGCACCGGTGAGGTTGTCGTGGTTGCCCGCGAGGACGCCGTTGGGGATGCCCGCGTCGTCGAGCAGACGCTGGGCGGACGACGAGAACTCGTACTCCCCGCGGACCTGGGCCGCCATCGCGTCGTCCGACGGCGTGCGCGTGTAGTTCTCGACGATGTCGCCCGTGTGCGCGACGTACTCGATGCCGCGCTCGTCGGCGTTGTCGACGACCCACTGCACGAGGTCGGTGTAGGTCTTCGCCCAGACCGCACGCTCCTCGGCGGTCTCCTGCTCGACGGCCCCCTCGGACAGGTACTGCGTGTCCGTGAAGTGGACCATCGAGAAGTCGTAGGCGTCGCGGTCCGCGAACGACGTCGGCTCCTCGGTGCCGACGCCGTCGTCGATGTCGTCGGCGAACGGGTCGGTGCCGGTGACGAGGACGTGCACCGTCCCCTGCGTGGCGTGCCGCGCGGACAGCGTCGCGGTCAGGCTCGTCGGCCCCTCGACGGCGCCCCGTGCCGAGGTGAGCGGCTCCCACGCCGCGCCGTCCCACACGTGGAGGGTCGCGAGGCGCTGCGGGTCGATCACGCCGTCCCAGCGGACGGTCTGCCCCGCCACGTCACCCTCGGCCGGGATCTCGAAGCGCTGGAACGCGATGTCGGCGGCGGGTGCCGCGTCGAGCGTCGCGCCGTCGCCCGGGACGAGCGCGTCGACGTCGGCCGGGACCTCGCCCTCGACGTGCAGGACGTCGGTGGGGACCTCGGCCGTCTCGCCCTGGGCCGCGACGGCCGGCGAGCGGACCTCGGCGCGCGCGAACGTCGCCGTCACGTCGCCGGCGCCGGGTGCGGTCACCCGCGCCCCGAGCTCGACGGAGCCCTCGACCCCGGTCGTCCCGGTCACGGGCGTGAGGTCGGTCGGGACGTCGGGGATCCCGAGGCTCGTGAAGCCGATCTCGTGCGTGCTCGCGTTCCCGAGCACGTCCGTCGCGGTGACGACGAGCGTGTGCGCGCCGGGTTCGAGGCCCGGACCGACGAGCGCGCCCGGCTCGACGACCTCGCCGTCGAGCGTGACCGCCGGGCCCTCGAGCACGCCCGAGGCGTCCGTGAGCTCGACGGCGAGGCTGGTCGCCGTCGCGAGCTCGGCACCGGCGGCGGGGGTGCTCGACGCGACCGCCGGACCCGTGTTGTCCGTGACGACCGCGCGCCGGGCCGTGGCGCCCGCCGCGGTCGAGGAGGTCAGCGCGTGCTCGCCGTCGGCGAGCGTCGTCGTGTCGAGGTCGGCGCGCAGCCCGGCAGCCGGTGCGTCGGCCGACGGCGTCACGTCGAACGTGAGGACGGCCTCGCGTGGCTTGGTCGCGCTCGAGCCGCAGTCGCCGTCGCCGAGCGAGTACGACGACGCGACGTCGACCGGGGTCGCGGTGCCGTGGCTCGGCACGAGGCCGATGCCCGAGATCGCGAAGTCGTCCCGGTTGTCGCCGCACGACGTCGGGTAGGTGCCCGTGACGAACCGGACGGTGTTGCGCCCGGCCGACAGGTAGGCGTTCGGCACGTCGAGGCGCACCGTCTCGCTCACGTAGTCCCGGTCGACCAGGTCGATGCGCTGGCCGTTGACGAGGAGGTGGTTCGTGTAGCGGGCCTCGATCGAGTTCGAGCCCACGGTGAAGACGAACTGCGACGAGCCGGCGCCCAGGGTCGCGGTCGTGGCGAGGGGCGCGCCGTCGACCTCGATGCCCGTCGGGGCGTCGCCGCCGGCGGGCGGGGTCGCGAGGACGGTCCGCGTGCCGTGGAGGAGCTCGCCGTCCGCCGGGGTCAGGGCCGGCGCGCCGGGAGCGGAGTTGTTCACGGTCACGCCGCTCGTCGCGGTCTGGCCCGACGCGGTCGTGGCCGTGAGGGTGTGCGCGCCGTTCTCGAGCGCCGTCGTGTCGAGCTCCGCCGCGAGTCCGGTCGTCGCGGCCGGGTCCTGGGCGACCGTGAACGTCAGGTCTGCCGTCAGGACGCGGGACGTGTTCGTCCCGCACGAGCCGTCGCCGAACTGGTAGGTGAAACGGTTGCCGGAGCCGTCGGCGACCTCGCCGAGCAGCTCGAGCGAGACCTCGGTGAGGTCGAAGTCGTCGTAGTTCGAGCCGCACGACGTGGGGACGGCGCCCACGACGAACCGCACCGCGTTCTCCCCCGGGACCAGCAGGTCGTTCGGCACGTCGAGCGCCACGCGCTCGGACACCATGTCGCGGTCGAGCTCGAGGCGCGCGCCGTTGACGAGCACGTAGCTGCCGTAGCGCTTCTCGATCGAGTTGCTGCCCACGTCGAACAGGAGGCGCGACGTGGCAGGGGTCGCCACGGCGCCCGCGAGCGGCTCGCCGTCGACGGCCAGCTCGCGGACCGGGTCGCCGGCCAGCACGGGCTGCGCCGTGACGGTCACCGTGCCGTCCAGGTACGTCCCGGAGGTGGGGTGGAGCGTCGGCGTCCCGCTCGGCTCCTCGGCCGCCGCGGCCACGCGTTGCGTGGGCGCGCGGTCGGTGGCCACGGCCGCGGTCACGGGGAGCGCGGTCCCCACCGCGAGGCTCGCTCCGACCACGGCGGCGAGCCCTCGGCGTCTTCTCCGGGTGCGGGGCGTGTGCACGGGCGTGCGCATCGGTGTGTCCTTTCGTCGTCGACAGGCCTGGGCACGACCGGTCCGACGTCCGCGGCGACCGCACCCGTACCGGACCATTCCGGGCACGGGTGAACTCTCGGACGAGACGGGACGAACGCGATCCGAACGCCGGGAGACGGTCCGGTGCCCGGACGGGTGGACGACAGAGCGCACGACAGGGGCGGCACGCACCGGCGGCACGGGCGCGGCGGGTCCGGGAACGACGCAGGCCGCCCACCCCGGAGGGTGGACGGCCTGGTCAGGAAGGGTGCGCCATCAGGGACTCGAACCCCGAACCCGCTGATTAAGAGTCAGCTGCTCTGCCAATTGAGCTAATGGCGCGCGAGAGGGAACACTACCAGCGGCCGCGGGTCCTCCTCGTGGAGGAGTCCCGCTCCCGCCGCCGCCCCGGTCCCTCGACCGGCACGGCTCAGGCCGCCCGCGTGCGGACGGCCCGATCGGTGGTGGTGCGCCATCAGGGACTCGAACCCCGAACCCGCTGATTAAGAGTCAGCTGCTCTGCCAATTGAGCTAATGGCGCGCGAGAGAAAACACTAGCAGCCGCGGGCGCGCCGGGAAAATCCGTTCCGCCCGCTCCCGTGTGACGTCGGCGACAGCGCCCGACGCCCCGCCCGCGCGGCGGGGCCCACGGCCGGTTCAGAGGTACAGGCCCGTCGGGCCGTCCTCCTCGATCTCCTGGGAGACGGCGTGCACGTCGCGCTCGCGCAGCAGCACGAGGTCCCGGCCCCCGAGCTCGACCTCCGCGCGGTCGTCCGGGTCGAAGAGGACGCGGTCACCCACCGCCACCTGGCGCACGTGCTCACCAGCGGCGACGACGACGGCCCACGCCAGGCGCTTGGGGCCGACCGCCGTCGCGGGGATGACGAGGCCCGCCGAGCTCTGCCGCTCGCTCGCGTCGATCTCCGGGTCGACGAGGAGCCGGTCGTGGAGCATCCGGATCGGCAGGTCACGGGCCGCCGGGCGGACCGAGGACGTGCGGGTGGAGGACGCGGAGGGGGCGGACGTCGTCTTGCTCACAGCCACAACGCTACCGGTGCCGCGACGCCTCACCTACGCTCGAACCCACACCCTGGCCGGACCGAAGGAGATCCATGTCCACGCGCCTCACCGTCGGCGACACCGCTCCCGACTTCACCCTGCCCGCCGCCGACGGCAGCACCGTCACGCTCTCCGACCTGCGCGGCAAGCACGTCGTCGTCTACTTCTACCCGGCCGCCGGCACCCCTGGCTGCACGACCGAGGCGTGCGACTTCCGCGACAGCCTCGCCTCGCTCCAGGGCGCGGGGTACTCGGTCGTCGGCGTCTCCCCCGACCCCGTGGACAAGATCGCGGCGTTCGTCGAGGCCGAGCACCTCACGTTCCCGCTCGTCTCCGACGTCGACAGGACGGTCCTCGAGGCCTACGGCGCGTGGGGCGAGAAGAAGCTCTACGGCAAGACGGTCGTGGGCGTCATCCGCTCGACGGTCGTCGTCGATCCGGACGGCAAGGTCGAGCTCGCGCAGTACAACGTCAAGGCGACGGGCCACGTCGCCAAGCTGCGCCGCGACCTGGGCATCGACCCGAAGTAGTCCTCGCGGCCGAGCGCTGCGGCCACGCGCGAACGCTGCGTCCCGGGACGCAGCGCCCGACCAGGGACGCAGCGCTCGCGCCGTAGACTGACCACCGCGCGCGAGTGGCGTAACTGGCAGCCGCGCCAGGTTTAGGTCCTGGTGTCCTCGGACGTGCGGGTTCGAGTCCCGCCTCGCGCACCCTGGAGCGACGCCCCGGCTTTCACCCGCCCATCAACTGGACGCCCGTCCAGTTGGACGGCTAGCCTGACGTCAGAGCCGGTGTCCGCACCATTGCCCCCTGCCGGTGCGGGCACCGGCTTCTTCCGTCGAGGCGCGTCCTGCGCGCGCACGACGGCCTCTGACCGAGACGCGAACGGCCCGGCACCCTCGAGGTGCCGGGCCGTTCGTGTGCGAGGGTGCGGGTCAGGCGTCCTGCGCCGGGGTCCCGTCGTTCGCCGCGGCGATCTGGCGACGGACGTCCTCCATGTCGAGGCCCTTGACGGCGTCCACGACCTGCTTGAGCGCGGGAGCGGGGAGCGCGCCCGGCTGGGAGAACACGAGGATGCCCTCGCGGAAGGCCATGAGCGTCGGGATCGACGTGATGTTCGCCGCCGCGGCCAGGCCGCGCTCGGCCTCGGTGTCGATCTTGCCGTGCACGACGTCCGGGTTCTCCTCCGACGACGCCTCGAACACCGGGGCGAACATCTTGCAGGGTCCGCACCAGTCGGCCCAGAAGTCGACGAGGACGATGTCGTTCTCCGTGATCGTCTGCTCGAAGGTGGACTCGGTGAGCGTCTGCGTGGCCATGGATGATCCTCCTGGGACGGTGGGGGTGTCTGCCTCGTAGAGCAACGATCCTCCCCCACGTATTCCCCTCGCTCCCCGGGCACGCGCGCGCCCCGGCCCGCCCCGCGCCCGACCAGCCTCTACGCTGCCCCTGTGACGAACGCCACCGCCTCCCCTCGGCTCTCGCGCGCCACGATCGCCGGCTACGCCGCCGGCTCCGTGGGCACCGGGGGCTTCGGCACCCTGCCCGGCCTCGTACTGCTCGTGTACCTGACCGACGCGCTCGCCGTGCCCGCCGCGGTCGCGGGGCTCATCGTCACCGGGGCGAAGGTCTGGGACGTCGTCATCGACCCGTTCATCGGGTACGGCTCCGACCGCGACCTCGCCCGCACCGGGTCGCGCCGGCGCTTCATGACGATCGGCGCCCTCACGCTGCCCGTCTTCTTCGCGCTGACGTTCGCCGTCCCGGCCGCGGCAGGACCGACCGCCGCGGCGATCTGGGTGCTCGTCGCGTTCCTCCTCGCCGCGACGTCGTTCTCGCTCTTCCAGGTCCCGTACATCGCCCTGCCGGCCGAGCTCGACCCCACCTACGACGGCCGCACGCGGCTGCTCGCGTGGCGCGTCGCGGCGCTCGCGTTCGCGATCCTGCTGTTCGGCGCGGGCGGGCCCGCGCTGCGCGGTGGCAGCGACTCGACCTCGGGCTACCTCGTCATGGGCGTCGTGTCCGGCCTCGTCATCGGCGTCGGGATGCTCGTCGCGACCCGCGTCGCCCCGCGCGCCCCGGGCTCCCGGGACGCCGGCCCGCACGCCGCGACGACGACGTCGCTCGCCCCCGCCGCGTCGACGTCGGCCTCGCGCGCGTGGACCCTCGCGGTCCGCGAGGCGTTCGACGCGCTGCGTCGCTCGCGCCCCTTCCGCACGCTGCTCGCCGCGTTCTTCCTCCAGGCGGTCGCCACCGGCCTCATGCTCGCGGGCGCAGCGTACGTCGCCCGGTACGTGCTGCACGACGAGGCCGCGGTGAGCTACCTCTTCGCGGCCCTCATCGCCCCCGCCCTGCTCTGCATGCCCTTGTGGACCCGCCTCGCGCGCCGCGACGGCAAGGAACGCGGGTTCGTCGTCGCCACGGTGCTCTTCGCGGTCGCCGCGCTCGGGATGATCCCGCTGCTGTGGGCGCCCGGTGCCTGGGTGTACGCCCCGACGGCGCTCGCCGGGATCGCGTACGCGGGCATGCAGGCGCTCCCGCTCGCGATGCTCCCGGACGTCATCGCCCACGACGCGCGCACGCACGGCGAGGGCCGCGGCGGGGCGTTCAGCGGCGTCTGGACGGCGGGCGAGACCACGGGCATGGCGCTCGGCGCCGCGGTGCTCTCGCTCGTCCTCGGGGTCACGGGCTACGTGTCGACGCGCGCCGGGGAGACCGTGACGCAGCCGGACGCGGCGGTCGACGGCATCGCCCTGGCGTTCTCGGTCGTCCCCGCGGTCCTCGTGCTGGCAAGCCTCGTTCCGCTCGTACGGTACGGTCTGCGCAAGGGGGACATCGACGACACAGCACCGGAGCTGCCGCGTGACCACGCCTCCACCGACCGAGCGCACGACTGACCCCTCCACGGAGCACTCCGGGGCCACGGCGGGCGACGTCCCGCTGCGCACGGACGGGATCCTCGACCGGCTCGCCGCGCTCCGGGCGGCCGACGCCCCGACGCACGGGGGCCGCGTCCTGTCCTACGTCTACGACCCGGGCCTCGCCGAGCTCGACGAGCTCGCCGCCGCGGCGGCCCGCGCGGTCCAGCCCGTCAACGGCCTCGACCCGACGACGTTCACCTCGGTCGCCGTCATGGAGTCCGAGCTCGTCGCCTTCGCCCGCGCGATGCTCCGCGGGCCCGACACCGGGCCGGACGCGGTCGTGGGCTCGGTGACCTCCGGCGGGACCGAGAGCTGCCTCCTCGCGGTGAAGATCGCCCGCGACGCAGCCCGCGCGGCCCGGCCCGGCGTGCGCCCGCGCGTCGTCGCCCCGGTGAGCGTGCACGCCGCCTTCCGCAAGGCCGCGCAGTACCTCGACGTCGACCTCACGCTCGTGCCGGTCGACCCCGCGACCGGGACCCTCGCGGCCGCCGACCTCGTCGCTGAGCTCGACGGCGCGCCCGACGGCGACGACGTCGCGCTCGTCGTCGTGTCCGCGCCGTCGTACCCGCACGGCGTCGTCGACCCGGTGGCCGAGGTCGCCGCCGCGGCCGCTGCGCGCGGCGTGCCGGTGCACGTGGACGCGTGCGTCGGCGGGTGGGTCCTGCCGTTCTGGGAGGACGCGGGCGGCGACCCGGTGCCCGCGTTCGACTTCTCCCTGCCGGGCGTGACGAGCATCTCCGCGGACGTGCACAAGTACGGCTACGCGCCCAAGGGCACGTCGGTCCTGCTCGTGCGCGGCCGCGACCGCCAGCGCCGCCAGTTCTTCGCGACCACGGGCTGGCCCGGCTACCCGGTGGTCAACCCGACGACGTCGGGCTCACGCTCCGCGGCCCCGCTCGCGGCGGCGTGGGCCGTGAGCCAGGCCCTCGGCACGGCCGGGTACACGGCCCTCACCGCGCGGTGCGTGCGCGCGACCCGGGCCCTGCACGAGGCGATCGGCGGGATCGACGGGCTGCGCGTCGTCGGCCGCCCCACCGGTCCCCTGATCGCCGTGGCGTGCGACGAGACGGTGCCGCCCGCGCGGCAGGTCGACCCGCACCTGTGGGCCGACGCCGTCCGGTCGCTCGGCTGGGTCCTCCAGCCCCAGCCGGGCCTCGCGCAGGACGACGGGACGCACCTGCCGCACACGACCCACCTCACGGTCACCCCCGTGACGGAGGCGGGACTCGACGGCCTCGTCGCGGCGCTCGCCCAGGGCGCGGACGCGGTGCGCGGCGAGCCGCGTCCCGACGTGAGCGCCGTGCTCGGCGCGCTCTCCGGAGCGTTTGCTCCCGCGCCCGGAGCCGCCCCGACCGAGCCCACCGCCGACGCCGTCTGGGAGGCGCTGCTCGCGGCCCTCGCCGCCGACGGAGGCGAGCCTCGCGGAGCGTCCCGCTCCGTCCTGCCCGACCGGCTCGCGCCGCTCATGGCCGTCATGGAGGTGCTGCCCGCGGAGGCGGCGGAACGCGCGCTGGTCGAGATCGTCGCACGGGTCGCCGAGCCACCCGCCGGTCCCGGTACGCCGTGAGCGGACTCGCCCCGGCGCACCGCACGGGGTAGAACAGTCGCGTGACCGACACCGCCGACTTCGTGCCCGACGACTTCTCCCACGAGAACCCGCAGCCCGCGGGCTGGCTCAGCCCGGAGGAGATCGCGGTCGCGCGCGCACAGCTCCCGCTCGTCTACGTCGACGCCGTCCCGGTGCGGGTCGACGACTCGGGCGACGTCGTCGCCGTCGGGCTCCTGCTGCGCGTCACGCCGGAGGGCATGATGACGCGCGCCCTCGTCTCCGGCCGCGTGATGTTCCACGAGCGCATCCGCGACGCCCTGCTGCGGCACATCGAGAAGGACCTCGGCCCGGTCGCGCTCCCGCAGGTCCCCGCGTCGCCGCAGCCGTTCACGGTGGCCGAGTACTTCCCGACGCCGGGCATCACCTCCTACCACGACCCCCGCCAGCACGCGGTGTCGCTCGCGTACGTCGTGCCGGTGACGGGCGACTGCCGACCCCAGCAGAACGCGCTCGAGCTCGCGTGGCTCACGCCCGAGCAGGCGTGCAGCGACGAGGTGCAGCTCGAGATGCGCGGCGGCCAGGGGGTGCTGCTGCGCCAGGCGATGGCGTACGTCGGCCGCCTGCCGTGACCGGCGCGCCGCGCGTCCCGGCGGCCGGACGAAGGATCGCCGTCGCGCGGGCGCTCCACGCGCTCGTGGCGCTCGCCGCGCTCACGGGCGTCGCCATGGAGCTCGTCATCGCGCTCGTCGACGGGCCCGGCACGGCCCCGAGCCAGGCGGAGCGTCTCGTGCGCCTGTTCTCCTACTTCACGATCCAGTCGAACCTGCTCGTCGGTGTCGTCTCGGTCCTCCTCGCGGTGCGGCCCGAGCGGGACGGCCCGGTGCTCCGGGTCGCGCACCTCGACGCGCTGCTCTGCATCGCCGTGACCGGCCTCGTCTACAACACCGTCCTGCGTGGTCTCGCCGAGCTGAGCGCCGCCGGCCAGGTCTCGAACCTGCTCCTGCACCTGATCGCGCCCGTGCTCGCCGTCGCCGCGTGGCTCCTCGTCGGTCCGCGTCCCCGGGTCGACGCCGCGACGGTGTGGTGGTCCGTCGTCTACCCCCTCGCCTGGATCGCGTACACGTTCGTCCGGGGCGCGGCCGTCGGCTGGTACCCGTACCCGTTCCTCGACGTGGGCACGCTCGGCCTGGGCCGGGCGCTGGTCAACACGGCGGTCGTCGCGGTCGTCTTCCTCGCGCTGGCGTGGCTCGTGCGCCTCGTCGACGCGCGGCTGCGCCCGGCACCCTGACGCCGCGCCCACCGGCGGCGGCGAGCGCGGGACCAACGGCCCCCACGCTCCGTCCGCTCGACCCTGGGCCGGGCGCGCCCCCGGCCGGACGCTGGAGGGAGGGGACCCGTCCGGTCCGGACGGGCGTTCGACGAAGGGGCGCGCCATGGATGCCGCAGTGGTCTACGAGTCGATGTACGGGAACAGCGAGCGGGTCGCACAGGCCGTCGCCGAGGGGCTGAGCGAGACGGTCCGCGTGATGGTGGTCGACGTGTCCGACCCCGCCGCGAGCCCCGACGCGCTCCGGCACATGGGCCTCGTGGTCGCCGGAGGTCCGACCCACGCGTTCGGCATGACCCGGCCCACGACACGTGCTGAGGCCGTGCAGCGCGCGAGCGGCGACGTGTCCGACCGCGCGACGGGACTGCGCGAGTGGGTCGAGTCCGTCCCGCGCCAGGACGAGACGCGCCTGGCCGCGACGTTCGACACGCGCGTCACCAAGGTCAAGTCCCTGCCCGGCTCCGCCGCGCGCGGCGCGGCCAAGGTGCTGCGCCGAGCCGGCTTCCGCCTGGTCACTCCGCCGGCGTCGTTCTACGTCGGGGACGTCGAGGGGCCGCTCGACGACGGCGAGCTGGACCGCGCGCGGGCGTGGGGCCGCGCGCTGGGCAAGGTGCTGGTGCCCGCGGCGAGCCCGGCCGAGGGCCGCTGAGGGACCGCCCGGCGGGCGGGGCGGACCGCGGGTCGGTGCCGTCGCGGGTCGGTGCCGGTCGCGCGGCCGGGTCAGCGCCCGAGCTCGAGCTGCGGCCAGTCCGCGAGGTCCTCGCGCATGCGCCGGTCGTGCGTCGCGACGACGACGGCCGCGGGCGTGACCCGCAGCGCCTGTGTCAGCTCGTCGACGAGGTCGATCGAGAGGTGGTTGGTCGGCTCGTCGAGGATCAGCACGTGCGGCGCGGCCAGGAGCGCGCGGGCGAGGTCGAACCTGCGCCGCTGCCCCGCGGACAGCTCGCGCAGGGGCCTGTCCAGGTCCTCCTCGGCGAGCAGGCCGAGGAACGCCACCGGGACGAGGTGGTCCGGGTCCAGCCGGTTCGTGTCGAGGAGCTCGAGGGCCTCACGTGCGTACTCGTCGAACCCGGTGCGGTCCTCGGCCTCCGGGGGCAGCGCCGGGCCCTCCTGCGCCACGACCCCGAGCCGCGCGCCGTCCACGACCGACCGCGCACCCCGGTCGAGCGCGACCAGCCCGGCAAGCGCCGCGAGGAACGTCGACTTCCCGCTCCCGTTCGGCCCGGTCACCAGGAGCCGCCCGCTGGGCGGGAGCGCCACCCGGGTCCCGGGCAGGTCGAGGCGCGCGCCGCCGTCGGGCCCGACGCGCGGGCTGCGCAGCTCGAGCACCGGGTCGCCCGGTTCCCAGCCGGGGGACATCGCGGGGAGCTCGGGGAACACGAGCTGGAGCGGCGGCACCGGGACCTCGACGGCCTCCGCCTCGAGCTGCTGGAGGCGCCGGTCCGCGGCCTTGACGTGGATGCGGGCGCGCGTCGCGCGACGGTGCTTCTGGCTGCCCTTGGGCGGGCGCCACTCGTCGGACAGTCCCTCGTACGAGGCGTCGAGCACCGCGGCAAGCTTCTCCGCGCGCTTCTGCTCGGCGCGGAACCGCTGGCGCCACCGGTGCAACGCCTGGTTCTTGGCGAACCGGTAGGACAGGTAGCCCGGCTGCCCGTAGAGCACCGGCTTCCCGTCCATGGCGGGGTCGAGGTCGAGGATCTCGGTCGCGACGTCGTCGAGGAGCTGGCGGTCGTGCGTGACCATGACCGCGCCCCCGCGCCACGCGACGAGCTCGCCGGTGAGGAAGTCGATCCCGCCCGCGTCGAGGTGGTTGGTGGGCTCGTCGAGGAGCAGCAGGTCGGCGCGCTCCGCCAGTCGGCACGCGAGCCGCACCCGGTAGCGCTCGCCGACGGACAGCGTCGCGAGCTCGCGGTCGCGGTCCCGGCACGCGCCGAGGCGGGACAGCGCGACGTCGACGCGGCGGTCCGCGTCCCACACCGCGAGGTGCTCGGCCCGCGCGAGGATCTCCGTGAGCTCGGCGAGGTCACCGGCCTCGTGGTCGAAGTCCCGCGCCGCCGCCTCGAGCTCCGCGGCGACGGCCCGCAACCCGCTGAGCGTCGCGGCGACGAGCGTGCCGACCGTCTGGCCCGGCTCGATCGCGAGCTCCTGCTCGACGAGCGCGAGCGAGCCCGCGCGGCGGACCTCGCCGCGGCCGGGTGTCAGGTCGCCCGAGAGCACGTGCAGCAGGGTCGACTTGCCCGTGCCGTTCTCCCCCACGACGCCGAGCCGGGTCCCCGCCGCGACGCGCACCCCGACGCCGTCGAGGACGGGTCGTCCGGGGTAGGCGAAGGCGAGGTCGTCGGCGGCGAGATGCACGGGGACTACCTTAGGTGCCGCGGGATCGACCCCCGCGGCGCGAGATCGACCTCCCGAGGGTCGATCTCGACCGTACGGGTCGATCTCGCGCGCGGGGTACGGTCGGGCGCATGAGCACCGTGCCCTCCGGACCGGCCCAGCCGAGCGCCCCCTCCTCCCCTGCCGCCGCCCCCGGGACGACGCCGGAGCCCTCCACGGGCCGGACCGCGGCCCGGGTCGTGACGCTCGCCGTCGTGCTCGACGTCGTGAGCGTCCTCGCCTTCGCCGCGGGCGGGCGCGCGAGCCACGCCGCGGACAGCCCCCTCACCGCCGTCGCGGGCATCGCGTGGCCGTTCCTCGCCGGCCTCGCGGTCGCGTGGGTCGTGCTGCGCGCGTGGCGACGCCCGCTCGTGCCCTGGCCCGTCGGCGTCGGTGCGTGGGCGCTGACCTGGGCCGTCGGCATGGCGCTGCGGGCCGCGACGGGCGAGGGCCTCGCCGTCCCGTTCCTCGTCGTCTCCGCGCTGTTCCTGCTCGCGACGCTCGTCGGCTGGCGTCTCGTCGCCTCGCTCGTCGCGCGCCTCCGCGCCGCCCGCACCCCGCGGTAGAGGCGTGGTCACCCGAGGTAGAGGCGTGGTCGCCGACCAGGCCTCTACCTCGCGGGACCGGGCCTCTACCTCGACGAGAGCACGGTCACGATCTCGGGGGCGAGCGCGCGGAACGCCTTGCCCCGGTGGCTCACGGCGTTCTTCTCCGCCGGGCTCAGCTCGGCCGCGGAGCGGGCGGGCGCGCCGGCGTCCGGCTGCTCGTCCGGCAGGAGGATCGGGTCGTACCCGAACCCGTTCTCGCCGCGCGGCGCGGTGAGCAGGGTCCCGCGCATCTCGCCGGTGCGCACCACCTCGGTGCCGTCCGGCGTGACGAGCGCCGCCGCGCACACGAAGCCCGCGGCCCGGTGCTCGGCAGGCACGTCGCCGAGCTGGGCGAGCAGGAGCTCGAGGTTCGCGACGTCGTCGCCGTGGCGCCCGGCCCAGCGCGCCGAGAAGATCCCCGGGGCGCCGCCGAGCACGTCGACGGCGAGGCCCGAGTCGTCGGCGACCGCCGGCAGGCCCGTCGCCGCCACGAGCGCGCGCGCCTTGATGAGCGCGTTCTCCGCGAACGTCACGCCGTCCTCGACCGGCTCGGGCGCGCCGACGTCACCGGCACCGACGATCGCCTCGTGCGCGAGCGCGAGGCCCGGGTGCGCGTCGAGCTCCGCGGCCAGGATGGCGCGCAGCTCGGCGATCTTGCCCGGGTTGTGCGTCGCGAGCACGAGGCGGGCGCCGTCGGGCACGACGACGCCCGTCGCCTCGGGCGCGCCGCTCACCGTGCGTCCGCCGCGAGCGCCGCGCGCTGGATCGCGGTGAGGTCGGCGGTGCCCGCGACCGCGAGGTCGAGCAGCGCGTCGAGCTCGGCGCGGTCGAACGGGGCGTGCTCGGCGGTGCCCTGCACCTCGACGAACGTGCCCGAGCCCGTGACGACGACGTTCATGTCCGTCTCGGCCCGCACGTCCTCGACGTACGGGAGGTCGAGCATGGGCGTGCCGTCGATGATCCCGACGCTCACGGCCGCGACGGAGTCCGTCAGGACCGGCTTGCCGCCCTTGATGTGCCCGTGCCGCTGGCCCCACGCGACCGCGTCGGCGAGCGCCACGTAGGCTCCCGTGATCGCGGCGGTGCGCGTGCCGCCGTCGGCCTGGAGGACGTCGCAGTCCAGGACGATCGTGTTCTCGCCGAGCGCCGAGACGTCGATGATCGCGCGCAGGGACCGGCCGATGAGGCGCGAGATCTCGTGCGTGCGCCCGCCGATCTTGCCCTTGACCGACTCGCGCTGGCTCCGCTCGTTCGTCGCGCGCGGGAGCATCGCGTACTCGGCCGTGACCCAGCCCTCGCCCGACCCCTTGCGCCAGCGCGGCACGCCCTCCGTGAACGACGCCGCGCACAGCACGCGCGTGCGACCGAACTCGACGAGCACGCTCCCCTCGGCCTGGTCGAGCCAGTGGCGGGTGATGGTCACGGGGCGGAGCTGGTCGGGCGTGCGGCCGTCGGCGCGCAGGGGCGCGCCCGTGTCCGAGGACGATGCGGGGATGGTCATGCCGCCACCCTACCGACCGCCCGGCACCCGCTGAGTGCGGGGTATCTGCCGTCACGACGCCGTGCGGGCGACACGTCCCCCGCACTCAGCGGCTAGAGGTCGAAGACCGCGCCGGTGGTCGCGACGTCGACCTTGCCCGCGTACGACTCGCGGGCCTCCGCGCGCGACCGCTCGGGGTCGTTCCACGCGGGGAGGTGCGTCAGGACCAGCCGGTGCGCGCCGGCCGCCGTCGCGACCTCGCCCGCCCGGCGCCCCGTGAGGTGGATGCCGCGCTCGACGCCGTCGTCGCGGCCCTCGTGGAACGCGGCCTCCGACAGCAGCAGGTCGGCGTCCCGCGCGAGCTCGACGACGCCGTCGCACGCGTCGGTGTCGCCCGTGTACGCGAGCACGGCCCGCTCGCCCGGCCGCAGCGACGACGGCCCCGTGACGCGCACGCCGTACGCCTCGACGGGGTGGAACACGCGGTGCGGCTCGAGCGTGAGCGGCCCGACCCTCACGGGCACGCCCGGCTCCCAGACCCGCACGTCCAGCTCCTCGCTCATCCCGTCGCCCGGCTCGGCGCCGTACGCCGCCTCGATGCGCCCGGCCGTGCCCGACGGACCGAGCACCGTCAGCCGGCTCGGCACCCCGGTCCGGGTCGAGCCGCGCTCGGGGTGGTAGCGCAGGTAGACGTACAGCCCGCAGACGTCGACGAAGTGGTCGGGGTGCAGGTGCGACAGCGCGACGGCGTCGAGGTCGAGCGGGTCGACGAACCGCTGGAGCGCGCCCAGCGCCCCGTTGCCCAGGTCGAGCACGACGTTCCAGTCGCGCGCCGCGAAGCCCGCGGCCGCGGCCTCGGCGGCCGGGACCTGGACGAGGTACGACGACGCGGGCGAGTCCGGCCCGGCGAACGACCCCGAGCACCCGACCGTGACGAGGCGCATCAGGCGGCCTCCACGCTGAGCACCTCGGGGCCGAGGAAGCGGCGCGCCAGGTGCTCGAACGGTTCCGCGCTCCCCGTCGCGAGGAAGCGGTGCCGCGGCGTCCCCGCGTCGCGCGAGCGTTCGAGGTCGTGCGCGACGAGCGTGCGGTAGACGTCCTTGGCGGTCTCCTCCGCGCTCGACACGAGCGTGACCTCCTCGCCCATGACGTAGGAGATCGCGCCCGTCAGGAGCGGGTAGTGCGTGCACCCGAGCACGAGCGTGTCGACGCCCGCCGCCTTGACCGGGTCGAGGTAGCGGTGCGCGACCTCCAGCACCTCGGGCCCCGACGTCACGCCCTGCTCGACGAGGGACACGAAGTCCGGGCACGCCTGGGTCGTGAGGTGCAGTCCCGGCGTGACGGCGAACGCGTCCTCGTAGGACCGCGACGTGATGGTGGCGCGCGTCCCGATGACCCCGATCCGCCCCGAGCGCGTCGCCGCGACCGCGCGGCGCGCCGCCGGGAGGATCACCTCGACGACCGGCAGGCCGTGGCGCTGCGTGTACCGCTCACGGGCGTCGCGCAGGACAGCCGAGGAGGCCGAGTTGCACGCGATGACGAGCATCTTCACGCCGTCGTCGACGAGCTGGTCCATGATCGCCAGCGCCATCGCCCGGACCGCCGCGAGCGGCTTGGGCCCGTAGGGACCGTTCGCGGTGTCCCCGATGTAGAGGAGGGACTCGTTCGGGAGCTGGTCCAGGATCGAGCGCGCGACGGTCAGGCCACCCACGCCCGAGTCGAAGATCCCGATGGGAGCGTCGTTCACCCGCCCGAGCCTACTGGCGCGCCCGCGCGCGGGGCGCACCGAACCGCGGCTCCCGCCTGTGGCAGCGCCCACAGGGCGGTCGCCGCGGCGGCCCGACGCGCGGGACGACCCTCAGGACCGGCCGTCGCGCCCCGCCCGCAGGTCGGCGAGCATGCCGTCGACGAGCGACTCCTGGAGCAGGCCCGTGAGCAGGAAGACGCTCACGAGGAAGCGGCGCGGTGCGCCACCCACCTCGCCGTCGTCCGGGCCGTCGTCGCCCTCGCGGTCCAGCTCGTCGTAGAGGCCCTCGACCTGCTCGTCGGTCCGCAGGCCGAGGCGCTCGGCGAGCACGAGGCGGACGTCCGTCAGCGCCCCCGCGACGTCCTCGGCATCGTCGCGGGCGACGGCGAACGGCGCCACCTCCGCGGGCTCTGCGTCCACGAGCAGGCGCGCCAGCCGCACCAGCCGCCCGACCTTGCGCGCCGCCAGGTCGTCCTGGGTGAACCGCCGGAACTCGGCGGCCACCTCGACGTCGTCCGACGCGTCCGGGAGCAGACGCCGCACGGCCGGGTCCGGCGGCGGCGTCGCGTCCGAGACGCTCCCCCCGGGGACCGGCCCCGTCCAGCCGGGAGGCGACCACGCGTCGTCGGGCCCGGACGGTCCGGGCTCCCCCGGCGCCCGCCCCGGCACGCCCTCCTGGAGCATCTGCGCGACGTCGCCCGCGAGCTGGGCCAGCACGATCCGCTCCGACGGCTCGAGCTCCGCGACGTACCCCTGCGCCTCGGCGCGGAACGGCCTCACTGCTCACCGTCCTTCTGGAGGGTCGCCCACAGCCCGAACGAGTGCATCGCCTGCACGTCGACCTCCATGCGCTCGCGGTCGCCCGTCGACACGACGGCGCGACCCTCCTGGTGCACCTGCAGCATGAGCTCCTGGGCGCGCTCCGCGGCGTACCCGAAGTAGGACTCGAACACGTACGCGACGTAGCTCATGAGGTTGACCGGGTCGTTCCACACGAGGGTGACCCACGGGCTGTCGGGGAGGACGGTCTCGTCGACCCGCGTCGCCTCCTCGGGCACGGTCACGGACGCCCGCGCGCCGACGGCGCGGGTGAAGATCGGCTGGGGGCTCACGCCACCACTGTATTCGTGGGCCTGTCGACGCCCGTCGTACCCGTCGCTGCCCTACCGTATTCCGCATGAGCCTCGCCGATCCGGGCAGCGTCGCCCTCTCCCCCACCGACAGCGCTGCCTCGCCAGGACAGCACGCCGGCCCGGCGCCGGAGCGCCCGCCGTACCAGCCGGTCGCGTCGACCGCGCTCCTCACCGACCGCTACGAGCTGACGATGCTCCAGGCCGCGCTCGCGGACGGCACCGCCGACCGGCACTGCCTCTTCGAGGTCTTCACGCGGCGCCTTCCCCCCGGGCGGCGCTACGGGGTCCTCGCGGGGACCGGACGCGTCCTCGAGGCGCTCTCGTCGTTCCGCTTCGGGGCCGAGGAGCTCGACTGGCTGCACGCGCAGGCCGTCGTCGACGACCGCACGCTCGAGTTCCTCGCCGGCTACCGGTTCACCGGGACGATCACGGGGTACGCCGAGGGCGAGGTCTTCTTCCCGCAGTCCCCCGTGATGACCGTCGAGGGCACGTTCGCCGAGGCCGTCCTGCTCGAGACGCTCGTGCTGTCGATCCTCAACTACGACTCCGCCGTCGCGTCGGCCGCGTCGCGCATGACGAGCGCCGCCGTCGAGCGCCCGTGCCTCGAGATGGGCGCGCGGCGCGCGCACGAGCAGGCCGCCGTCGCCGCGGCGCGCGCCGCCGTCGTCGGCGGGTTCGCCGGGACGTCGAACCTCGAGGCGGGACGCCGGTACGGGCTCGCGACCATCGGCACGGCCGCGCACGCCTTCACGCTCCTGCACGACGACGAGGAGTCCGCCTTCGCGTCGCAGGTCGCCTCCCTCGGGGCCGGCACGACCCTGCTCGTCGACACCTACGACGTACGCAAGGGCGTCCAGAACGCGGTCCGCGCCGCCGGCGGCCGGCTCGGCGCCGTCCGCCTCGACTCCGGCGACCTCGGAGTCCTCGCCGTCGAGGTGCGCCGCCAGCTCGACTCGCTCGGCGCGCACGACACGAAGATCACCGTGACGTCCGACCTCGACGAGTACGCCATCGCGTCGCTCGCCGCCGCACCGGTCGACTCGTACGGCGTCGGCACGTCGCTCGTCACCGGCTCCGGCGCGCCGACGTGCGGCATGGTCTACAAGCTCGTCGCCCGCGCCGACTCCTCCGGCGTGCTCCAGCCCGTCGCCAAGGCGTCCACGGCCAAGACCAGCACCGGGGGGCGCAAGGTCGCGGCGCGCCGCTACGACGTCGACGGGCGCGCGATCGAGGAGGTCGTCGTCACCGGCGCCGACCTCCCCGTCCAGGAGTGGGAGCCCGACGACGGCGACCTGCGGCCGCTCCAGGTCCCCCTCGTCGTCGACGGCGCGGTCGACTCGCGCTGGGTCGGTTCCTACGGGGTCCAGAACGCCGCGCACCGCCACCGCGAGGCCCGCGCCGAGCTGCCCCGCGGCGCGCGCCGCCTCTCCGCCGGCGACCCCGCGATCCCGACGGTCGTGCACACGCTCTCCTGACGCACGGGCCCGGCGTCGGCTACCGCTTGCCGACGAACCAGCCGCGCACGGTCGCGACGCGGGCGTCGAGCTGCTCGACCGTCGCGAGCGGGACCTCGGGTCCGCCGCAGCGGCGGCGCAGCTCGGTGTGCACCGAGCCGTGCGGCTGCCCGCTGCGGCGCGACCAGGCGGACACGAGCTGCTGGAGCTCCTTGCGGAGCTCGGCCGCTCGACGGTGGTCCAGCTCGGACCGCTCCCGCTCCGCCGACTGCGTGGTCTTCGAGCGGGCGCTCAGCTGGTCGGCCTGGCGCTGACGCAGCAGCGTGGTGACCTGGTCGGCGTCGAGGAGTCCGGGGAGCCCGAGGAAGTCGAGCTCCTCGTCCGACCCGACGTCCGCGCCCGTCCCGAACTCGCCGCCGTCGAACAGCACGCGGTCGAACGACGCCTGCGCCTCGAGCGCCTCGAACGAGCCCTGGACGAGCTCGCCCGACGCCTTGTCCTCCCGGTTCGCCTCCGCCAGCAGCGCGTCCTCGGGGCTGAAGCCCTCGCCCTGCTCCTCCGCCGTGAGCGGGCGGTCGAGCGCGTGGTCACGCTCGATCTCGAGCCCGTTCGCGAGCTCCAGCAGGTGCGGGACGCTCGGCAGGAACACCGACGCCGTCTCGCCCCGCTTGCGCGCCCGCACGAACCGCCCGACCGCCTGCGCGAAGAACAGCGGGGTCGCCGTCGAGGTCGCGTACACGCCGACGGCGAGGCGCGGGACGTCCACGCCCTCCGACACCATGCGCACGGCGACCATCCACCGGCCGTCGCCGTCGGAGAACTCCTCGATGCGGCTGCTCGCCCCGTCGTCGTCGGAGAGGACGACCGTCGGCGATCTCCCGGTGATCCGGGCGAGGTGTCCCGCGTAGGCGCGCGCGTCGGTCTGGTCGGTCGCGATGACCAGGCCACCGGCGTCCGGGATCGCGCGCCGTACCTCGGTGAGGCGCTTGTCCGCGGCCGCGAGGACCGACGGGATCCACTCGCCGTTCGGGTCGAGCGCGGTGCGCCACGCCTGGCCGGTCATGTCCTTGGTGAGCGCCTCGCCGAGGCGTGCGCTCACCTCGTCGCCGGCCTTCGTGCGCCAGCGCATGTTGCCGGAGTACGACAGGAAGAGCACGGGGCGCACGACGTGGTCGCGCAGCGCGTCGCCGTAGCCGTACGTGTAGTCCGCACGCGACCGGCGGATGCCGTCGGGGCCGCGCTCGTACTCGACGAACGGGATCGCCGCGGTGTCGGAGCGGAACGGCGTCCCCGTGAGGGCGAGGCGGCGCGTCGCGTCCTCGAACGCCTCGCGCACCGCGTCGCCCCACGACAGCGCGTCGCCGCCGTGGTGCACCTCGTCGAGGATGACGAGCGTGCGGTCGGCGGTCGTGCGGGCCGCGTGCAGGGCGGGCTTGGCGGCGATCTGCGCGTAGGTCAGCGCGACACCGTCGTAGTGGGCGCCGTGCCGCCCCTGGCTGTTGCGGAAGTTCGGGTCGATGCGGATGCCGACGCGCGCGGCGGCGTCGGCCCACTGGTGCTTGAGGTGCTCGGTCGGTGCGACGACGGTCACCCGCCGCACCACGCCCTGCTCCAGGAGCTCCGTCGCGACGCGCAGCGCGAACGTCGTCTTGCCCGCGCCGGGGGTCGCGACGGCGAGGAAGTCGCGCGGCGCGCGCGTGCGGTAGAGCTCGAGGGCCTCCGCCTGCCAGGCGCGCAGCTTCGACGCCGAGCCCCACGGGGCACGGCGCGGGAACGCGGGCGAGAGGTGCGACGCCGCTGCCGACGACGGGCTCTGCGGCGCGGGCGGTGTGGTCCTGCTACGGGTGTCGGGGACGGAGTGACCGGTGGACGTCGTCTGGTGCTCCCCGCTCACTTGCCGGAGTCACCCTCGCCGTCCTGCGGGTCGCGCAGACCGTCGTAGATCTCCTTGCACGTGGGGCACACGGGGAACTTCTTCGGGTCGCGGCCGGGCACCCACACCTTGCCGCACAGCGCGATCACCGGCTTGCCGGAGAGCGCGGACTCCATGATCTTCTCCTTGCGCACGTAGTGCGCGAAGCGTTCGTGGTCGCCCGGCTCGGTCTGCTCGCGCGTCTCCTCGCGCTCGAGCACCCCGGTCGACGTGCCGGTCGTCGGCTCGGTCGCGGGGTTCCGGAACGGGTCCTCAGGACCCCCGGGGGGCGTGCTCGCACGGAGTTCGATCATGGGGGGAAGTCTACGTCGGTGCGCCGACACCCGTGCGGCGCGGCGCCGTCCGCGGGTGCCTCCCCCGCCTCGACCCGACGACGACGAGAGCCCGCCGGCGCGGCGGTCCAGGGGCGTGGACCGCGCGCCGGCGGGCGGTTGTGCCTCGCGGGCGACGGCCCGCGAGAGTTCATCGGCAGATCGGCTACAGGCCCTGCCAGTCCGGCTTGGACGCGTACGTCTGGCGGTAGTAGTCCCCGAGCTGCAGGCGCGAGGCCGCCGCGTCGTCGACCAGCACCGTCGCGTGCGGGTGCATCTGCATGATCGTCGCGGGCCACAGCGCCGAGATCGGGCCCTCCACGAGCTGGTGCACCGCCTCCGCCTTGCCCTTGCCCGTCGCCAGCAGCACCAGGTGCCGCGCCGACATGATCGTCGCGAGCCCCTGCGTCAGGCAGTGCCGCGGCACCCGGTCCACGTCGTCGCCGAAGAACCGCGCGTTGTCCTCACGCGTCTGCGCCGTCAACGTCTTGATCCGCGTGCGCGACGCCAGGCTCGACCCCGGCTCGTTGAACGCGATGTGCCCGTCCGTCCCGATCCCCAGGATCTGCAGGTCCACACCCCCGGCCCCCGCGATCGACTCCTCGTACGCCGCGCACGCCGCGACCAGGTCCTCGGCGTTCCCGTCCGGGCCCTGCACCGCGCCCGGGGCGAAGTCCACCCGCGAGGCGATCTCCGTCTCGATCACGTTCCGGTACCGCTCGGGGTGCTCCGCGGGCAGGCCCACGTACTCGTCGAGCATGAACGCCCGCACGCCCGCGAACGACAACCCGTCCTCACGGTGACGGCGCGCCAGCTCGTCGTACACCTTCAGCGGCGAGGAACCCGTCGCCAGCCCCAGCACCGCCTCCGGCCGCGACCGCACCACCTCCTCGATCGCGTCCGCAGCCAGCACCGCCAACCGCTCCGCAGGAGCGATCACGACCTCCATCACTTCACCTTTCGACGGCCGACGAGGGCAGCGCCCACCGCGGCGACGGGTACGTCCGCCGGAGCGAGCGAGACCCGCTCGGCGAGACGCAACGAGGACAGGAACGGGGACGTGCTCGACTGCGCGTCGAGCGCGGCGCGCACGGCGTCGAGGAGCGGCTGCCCCAGGGCGGACACACCGCCGCCGAGGACGACGTGCCGGACGTCGACCGTGAGCTCCAGGATCCGCACCGCGGAGGCGACGGCGGACGCGAACTCGTCCTTGATCCGGATCGCCTCCGGGTCGCCCGCGGCGGCCGCCTCGAACAGCTCCGCGGGAGCGGGCCGGCCGTGGCGCGACGGCCACCGGGCGGACACCGCGGAGCCGGAGGCGTAGACCTCGACGCACCCGCGCTGGCCGCACGCGCACTCGGGACCGTGCGGGTCGATCGGGATGTGACCGATCTCCCCTGCCGCACCGCTCACACCCCGGCGCAGCTCGCCACCGAGCACGATCCCGGCGGCGAGGCCGGTGCCCAGCGCGAGGAACGCGAGGTCCGACCCGTCGTCTCCGCGCAGGTGCGAGGCACCGAGCGCGGCGACGTTGAGGTCGTTGTCGACCTGGACCGGGAGACCGCCGAGCTCCGCCGACAGCGCCTCGGCGAGCGCGAAGCGCCCGCCCTCGATGCCGAGGTTGACGGCGTGCATGACCGAGCCGTCCTCCGGGTCCACCAGCCCCGGCACGCCGACGCCGACACCGTCCACCTCCGCGAGCTCCGCACCCGCGCGTCGCACCACCTCGCGGACGGCTCGGGCCGCGCTGGACACGACGCCCTGCGGCCCGCGCACCGTCGGCAGGCGCAGGGTCTCCCGCGCGACGCCGTCAGGCCCGAGGAACGCGGCGAGCACCTTGGTCCCGCCGATGTCGAGACCGACCGCGGTCCCGGCACCCGGGGAGTCGCACCGCGGCGCGCCAGCGGGACCGGGGCGTCCGGCCAGGGCTGCGGCTGCCTCGCCGTTCAGCGAGGCAGCCGTGCTCAGGTCGCTCACGTCAGCCCTTCACCGCACCCGAGACGAGGCCACCGGTCATCCGACCCTGGACGATGAGGAAGAACACCACCGCCGGGATCGCGATGAGCACCGACCCCGCCATGAGAGCACCCCAGTTGGTCGCCTGAGTGGCCTGCTGGAACGTCCGCAGCCACACCGGCAGAGTCATCGACTCGGGGCGCTGCATGATGATGAGCGCCATGACGAACTCGTTCCAGGCCTGGATGAACGCGAAGACGCCGGTGGCGACGAGGCCCGGAGCGAGGAGCGGGAAGGTGATCTTCCAGAACGCCTTGCCGCGCGAGCAGCCGTCGATCATGGCCGCCTCCTCGAGGTCGGCGGGGACGCCGTTGACGAATCCTCGCAGCGTCCAGATCGTGAAGGGCAGGACGCCGGACACGTACACGATGCCCAGGCCGACGATCGTGTTGAGCATCTGCCAGTTGTCGATGATCCGGAAGATCGAGATCATCATGGCCTCGCCCGGGATCATCTGGACCACGAGGATCGCGAGGATGAACGTGCGACGCCCCTTGAAGCGGAACCTGGTCACCGCGAGCGAGGCGAGGAACCCGAGCACCATCGCGATGACCAGCGTGAAGAACGTCACCGTGAGCGAGTTGCCCATCGCGGGGACGAACGGCGCTCGCGAGTCGTCGGTGACCGCCGTCACGTAGTTGTTCAGCGTGAAGACGTCCGGTGTCGGGAAGAACTTGAGGTCCGTACCCCGCACGAGGCTCGACGGCAGGAACGAGGTGTTGATCATCCAGTAGACCGGGAAGACCGACGAGACGAAGACGATGATCGCCAGGATGGCGTAGCCGACGTTGGCGGCCTTCTTGCGCTGCTTCTCACGGCTCACGCGAGGCGCGGAGCCGCCCGCGGCGGAGGCGTGTCGGACAGTGGTCCGTGGTGTGGTCTGGATGGTGCTCACAGTTCTTCCTCCCGGACCGTCTGGCGCACGTAGTAGAACGAGATGCCGAGCATGATGAACACGAAGATCACCGAGATGGCGCCCGCGAGACCGTAGTGCCCCTGGGCCATGCCCATCTGGTAGATGTACACGCCGATGGTGTTCGTCTTGTCGCGGTCACCCCCCACGCCCTGCAGGGCGTAGATCTGCGTGAAGACGCGCAGGTCCCAGATGATCGACAGCACGATGAGCACCGTGATGATGCTGCGCACGTACGGGATCATGATGAGCCGGAAGCGCTGGACCGGACCCGCTCCGTCGAGCTGCGCGGCCTCGAGCACCTCGCCGGGGATCTGCGTCAGTCCCGCGTACATGGTGAACGCGACGAAGGGGACGGCGCCCCAGACGATGATGAGCGTGGCGATGAGGAAGAACTGGAGCGGGTTGAGGAGCCACGAGTGGCCCATCCAGTTGTCCCCCGTGATCGTCGTCAGGAGGTTGTTGATCACGCCGTACTGGGTGTCGAAGATCCAGCCCCAGACGATGGTCGCGGCGAGCGCCGGCATGGCCCACGCGAGCAGCAGCCCGACCGAGACCAGCAGACGGAAGCCCTTGCCGAGGCGCATCATGAGCAGGGCGATGAGCGTGCCGAGCACCATGGTCAGGACGACACAGGCGACCATGAAGAGGAAGCTGCGCAGCAGCACGGTCCAGAAGCCGTCCACGTCGGTGAGGACCTGGACGTAGTTGTCGAAGCCGACCCACTCGGCGGGCTGGCCCATGAGCTGCGCCCGCTCGTACTTCTGGAACGACATGATGACGAGCCGCACGAGCGGGTATCCCACGAGGACGCCGAGCACGACGAGGCTGGGGACGAGCAGCGTCCAGGGCAGGATCGGCGGACGCCGCTTCTTGGGGGGTCGCACCGGCGCGCCGGGACGCTCGGTGCGTGGTTCGAGGGTGGTTGAGCTCATTTCCTCACTCCGTCAGAGGTGCGCGGTGGTGCGCAGGCGACGTGCCGACGGCCCGTCATGGGAAGGGGTGGGGACTCCTCAGGAAGGAGACCCCACCCCTGACGGCTCGAGCCTCCGGTGATGCCCGGCCTGCGCCGGGCATCACCGGACGGGCTCAGCTGTTGAGGATCTCCTCGATCTTCGCGTCGAGCTCCTTGGCGACGGTCTCGACGTCGTCACCGTTCGCGATCTTGGTGAAGGCGCTCTGGAGCACGTTCTGCGCCTCGACGTCGGCCCACTTCGGGGACGCCGGGGTCAGGCGCGCGTTCTGCGCGGCCGCGACGCCCGCCTGGGCGATCGGGTCCTCCTGCGGCACCTCGCTCGCGAGCGACTTCTTCGCCGGGATCATGTTCGCCTGGGCGAGGATCGTCTGGTACTCGTCGCTCATCATGATCTCGAACGCCTTGTACGCGAGCTCCGGGTTGTTCGACTTCTGCGCCACGGCGATGTTCGAGCCACCGGCGAACACGGCAGCCGGCTCACCCGCGGTCTTGCCCGGCAGCGGGAACGCCGCGAGGTCCGAGCCGTAGGTCTCGAGGCAGCCCGGGGTCTGCGCGGGGTCCTCAGGGGTCTGCGAGGTCTTGATGGTCCCGGCGATCCAGGTCGGGGCCGACACGTACGCGACGGTGCCCTCGCAGAACGGCACCTGGAGGTCGGTCTCCTGACCGTCCTTCGGAGCGTGCGACGCGTTGGTCATGAGGTCCTGGACCTGCGCGAGGCCGGCGAGGCCGCCCTCGCTCGAGAAGCCCGCCTCCCACTCGCCCGCGTCGTTCTGCTCGGCGATGAAGCCACCGTTCTCCCAGACGAACGGGAGAGCGTTGTACCAGTCCTGGCCGGGCCAGTACACACCCGACACCGTGTCCGTGTACATCGCCTTCGCGTTGGCGACGTACTCGTCGAGCGTCGTCGGGACGGCCGTGGCCCCGGTGACCTGCGGCGTGTAGAACACCGCACGCGAGCCCGCGTAGTACGGCAGGGCGTAGTGCTTCTCGTCCCAGTCGCCGGCCTCGACGAAGCCGGGGAGCAGGTCGTCGCCGCCGAGCGACTCGAACTCCTCCGCCGTGATCTCACGGAAGAAGCCCGCGGACGTGAACGCCGGGGACTGCGTGTTGCCGACCTCGACGACGTCCGGGCTGTCCGACCCGGAGAGCGACGTGGTGAGCTTGTCGACGAGGCCGGTCCAGGACTGCTCCTCGATCGTGAGGGTGCTGCCCGGGTTCTCCTCCTCGAACGTCGTCTTGAGGTACTCGCGCGCGGCGTCGGGCGTGTCCGAGCCGTTGAGCCAGACGCGGATGTCGCCGGTCGTGGCCTCGGTCTCGCCGGAGCCGTTGTCGTCGCTCCCGCCGCCGGAGCTGCAGGCGGTCAGCGCGAGCGCCAGGGTGATCGTCGACGCCACGGAGGCGACGACGAGACGGTTCCTCTTCACTGGGTGCTTCCTCTCGGTGTTTCTTGGTGGCGGCGTCGGTGACGCCACCGGAGGTGTGGCAGGAGTCCTGCGTAATCGAGCACGTGCAGGGGTACTGCGTTCCTGGGGATGCTGCTCTGGGGTTCCCAGGAGGTCTGAGGGGCAGGGTCGGGACCCGGCCCCGGTCGGGCGGTGGAGGTCAGTCCGAGCGTCGTCGGCTCAGGAGACCCCCAGCTGTCCGGACAGGACGAGGACGGCCGCCCCAGCAAGGACGACGTCTTCGTCGAGCGTGGCCATCCGCACCTGGAGCCCGCTGCCGATGACCGGCATCGTGCGGGAGCGGATGGTCTCGAACGCCGCCTCGCGCAGGGGCCCGTCGAGCAGGTCCGCAGGACCGCTGACGAGCACCTCCGCGAGGTTGAGCGCACTGACGACAGGTGCCAGAGCGATGCCCAGCGTCCTGCCCACCGACGCCAGGACGGCGTCGGAAGCCTCGGTGTCGAGCCCGTCCACCGCGCGGCGCAACGCCGGCACGGACAGGACGGTCTCCAGGCAGCCGCGGCGCCCGCAGGCGCACGGCTCGCCGTCGTCGACGACGGTCACGTGACCCAGCTCGCCGGCCGCGTCCGCGTGCCCGCGCACCCGTGCGCCGTCGACCATGATCCCGGCGCCCACGCCCTCGCCCACGGTGAGGACGAGGAGCCCGTCGCCGGCCGCGCCGCCGAACGTGAACTCGCCGAGCGCGGCGATGTTCGCGTCGTTGGCCACGTGGACCGCGAGACCGAGCCGCTCGGTGAGCTGCGCGGCGAGCGGGACGTCGTACCAGCGCCGGTTGGGCGCCTCGATGACGCGGCCCTCGGCGTCGACGACGCCGGGCGACCCGATCCCCACGCCGATGACCGGCTGGGTGGCGGACGCGATGAGGCCGCGGCAGAAGCGCGTGAGGAGGTCGACCAGCTCGGTCCCGGTGCGTCCGTCGACCGCCAGGCTCTGCCGGACGACGAAGTCGCCGGTGAGCGTGAGGACGGCGCCGCGCAGGACCTCGTCGTCGGTGAGGTCCACGGAGACGATCTGGTAGGCGCTCGTGCGCATCCCGACGAGGATCGCGGGCTTGCCGACGCGCTGGCCCGGGCGGACGCCGAGCTCCTCGACCAGGCCCTCCGCGATGAGCACGGAGACGAGGTCGGAGATGGTCACGCGGGTGAGGGACGTGGCGCGCGCCAGGTCGGCGCGCGAGGTGGGTCCCTCGTGGAACAGGTGCTGCAGCACGAGGGACCGGTTGTGGGCCCGAGCGTGCTCGGGCAGCACCTTCGAGGTCGGCCTGAGCCCTGTGCTCAGACGCCTCCTCGGTGCTCCGGTCCCGGTGACTGCCGTTGTCATGTTTGTTAGTAGACTGCCTTTACTAAGTGGCTGTCAACTTCCTCGCGGCTTCGTGACCGAAATGTTGCCGATCGGCCCTCGCCGCGGGACCTGGGTCCTGGCCACAGACGGCCCGTGGGCCCGCCAGCGCCCCTCAGACCGCCGCCCCGCCTGCCCAGCCCCGCGCACCGGGGTGCTCCACCGATCGTGATGCGACGACGACCGCCTGCTCGAGCGCGGACCGCCACGACGCCCCGCGCGCCACCCCCGCCGCGAACGCCCCGTGGACCACGTCCCCCGCCCCGAGGGTGTCGACGACGCGCTCCGGCTCGGGAACCGCGACGTCGTACCGCTCCCCCGCGTCGAGCACCTCGACGGGACGCGGACCGCGCGTGCGAGCGACGAACCGCGGTCCGAGCGCGGCGACCGCGGCGAGCACGTCACCCGCCCCGAGTCCCGGCGGCCGGAAGTCCGCCGACACGACGACCGCGTCGCACAGCCCGATCATCTCGACGGCGTCGGGCTTCCAGGACCCGCCGTCGAGCACGACGCGCGCGCCTCGCTCGCGCGCCCCGCGCGCGAGCGTGAGCGCGAGGCCCGGCAGGTGCCCGTCCAGCAGCAGGACGTCGCCCGGCCCGACGCCGTCGAGGAGCCCGGAGCCGCCCGCCACCGCGCGGGCCGCGAGGTCGCCGAACCCGGACGCGTTGGTGCTCACGACGGCTCGTTCACCGGTGGCCCGCGTGACGAGCACGGTCGAGACGGCGAGGCGTCCGCCGCTCGTCCCGGCCGCGGCATCGACGAGACCGACCCCGCAGTCCGCGAGCTCGCGACGCACGACCTCCGCGAGCGGCCCGTCCCCGACCGCGGTGACGAACCGCGTGGGCACGCCCAGCACGGCGGCGGTCGCCGCGGCGTTGGCGGCTGGCCCCCCGAAGGTGGCCGAGACGGACCGTGCGACGACCTTCTCGTCGGGACGGGGCAGCGCGTCGACGACCTGGACGACGTCGAGGGTCACGAGACCGCAGCACACGAGCACGCGACCATCCTGCCGTGCCACGTCCCGGGACCGCGCCGCCGTCCACGGTCCGAGGTGTCGCGCTGCGGTTGGATCACGACCAGTTCACAAGACGGTCACGATGTCGCGCCCGGTGTCCGGTTCGCACGCTTGGCCCCCTACCCTCGCAGCATGCGGACCACTCGCCCCTTCGCCGTCGTCGCGGCGCTCCTGCTCGGCGGCGCTCTCCTCGCGGGCTGCTCCGCCTCCTCGGGCGACATGGCGGCCCTCTCCGTGGACGACGGCGGCGCGGGCTCGGAGGTCGCGGGCGGCGGCGCGGCGGACGCCCCCGAGGACGTGGCCTCGGGGATCGCCCCGGGAGACGAGGACGCCGTCGCCGCGGCGGAGCGGGAGATCGTCACCACCGGGTCGGTCACGGTCGTGGCCGACGACCCGTCGGCCGCAGCCGACGCGGTCGCCGACCTCGCGGAGAGCGCGGGCGGGCGGGTCGAGAGCCGGCGGCAGTCGGAGCCCGAGGGCGACACGCTGGCGTCCGCCGAGCTGACGATCCGGGTGCCGGCGGCACAGACGACCGCCACCGTCGACGCCCTCGACCAGGTGGGCGAGGTGCGCGACCTGTCGATCGAGGCCGTCGACGTCACGGGGACCGCGCGCGACCTCGATGCCCGCGTCGACGCCCTGACGACCTCGGTCGAACGGCTGCGCACGCTCATGGGCGACGCCGCCACGACCGCCGACCTGCTCGCCGCGGAGCAGGAGCTGACGAGCCGCCAGGCCGAGCTGGAGTCGCTGCAGGCGCAGCGCGCCGCGCTCACGGACCAGGTCTCGATGTCGACCCTGCACGTCACGGTCGTGCAGGTCGTGCCGACCGAGCAGCTCGCGCCCGGCGGCTTCCTCGGGGGTCTGCAGAACGGCTGGAACGCCCTGCTCGCCACGCTCAACGGGCTCGTCGTCGTCCTCGGCGCCCTGCTGCCGTGGCTCGTGGTCGCCGGGGTCGTGCTGCTCGTCGTGCGTTGGGTCCTGCGCCGGTTCCGACGGCGAGCCCAGGACGGAGGCACCCCTCCGGGGGAGACCGACCGCCCGGGTCCGGACGACGACCCCGACGCCCCGGCCGCGAGCCGCGGGCCGCTCGTCGGTGCGTCCACCCATGACTGAGTCGACGCACACCGAGACCCCGCCGACCGGGCGGGTCGCACGCCTCTGGCTCGACACGGACGACGGAGAGCCGCGACCGGTCGGGCACCTCGTGACGCGCGTGTGCACGCACTGGGACACGGTCGGCCCGCAAGCCTTCCCGCGGCACGTGAACCCCGAGCCGCGCGTGCAGTGGCGCGCCCACCTCGACGACGCCGACCCGGCCCTGGCCGAGGACCTGTACAGCGACGACCCCGAGGCACCGCCGCTCCCCCGCGAGGACGGCGACGACCTCGTCGTGCGGGGGCGGCGGCTGCGGGTCGAGTGGCTCGACGGCGCGGAGGCGGCCGACGCCTGGGCGCAGCACGGGTGGTGACGGGCGCCCACGACCGACCGCACCACCTGCCGGGACGACGACGGCCCGCACCCTCGAGGGGTGCGGGCCGTTGCCGCAGGGGTGGAGGTGCGGGGAATCGAACCCCGGTCCGGTGACGCCGATCGAGGACTTCTCCGGGCGCAGTCTGCTGTCGTTTTTCTCGGCCCCCGCACTCACGCAGACAAGATGCGGACGGGCTCAGTCACCTGAAAGTCCCCGCAGCCCCGATGACGAGGACTACGAGCAGTGGCTCTCTAGATGACGTCAGGATCCGAGTCGAGAGCTAGCTCGGGCTGACGGACTTCGGGGCTCGCTCAGGCGGCGAGGGCGAAGTCGGTGCGCTTGTTATCGGCACCTGTGGTTTGCAGACATCGTTAACGAGATAAGCCTGCATCCTCGGCCCGCTTCTCCTCGAAGCACGACCACCGTCGAAACCGATCACCCCCTGTGGAGTTGTCAATCACTGCGCGGCTCCCGGGCGGACCCGGTCCTCGCTCAGCAGGACAAGCCTACGGGATGAACGCCGGCCGCTGCACCGATATTTCCGCGCGGCCGGACGCCGCCGGACGCGCGCCTACTTCTTGCGGCTCAGCGCGTCCACCAGCAGACCGCCCGCGATCCCGAGGAGGAACACGTCCTTCGCGAGCCCGGTGCCCTGCTCGGTCGGCCGCACGCCGTCCTCGCGCGTCATGCCGGGGGTCTTCAGGTACATGCCCACGAGCCCGGCCGAGAAGACGCCCAGGCCCACGGCCACGAGCCCGGTCGGGACGAACGGCACGACCAGGGCCGCGCCGAGCGCGATCTCCGTGGTCGAGAGCGCCTTCGTGAACTGCTTCGGCTCGACGTCCCCGAGGAACGAGTACGTCCCCGCCGCCATGCCGTGGATCCCCTGCGCGGTCGCCTCGTCCGCGCCGCGCTTGTTCAGTCCGGAGTTGAGGATGTACGCGCCCGCCGCGAGGCGCGGGATGTACTGGCGGAGCTTGACCATGGGGCCTCCTGGTTCGTGGTGGACGTCTCGCCCTCGACCGTACGTCGAGGGCGACGCCGCCACCAGCGGGTGGGACCGCCGTCGGCCCCGACCTGCCAGGGTCAGCGCAGCTCGCGCTGCCGCATCGCGCGCTGCGCCTCGCGGTTGTCCTGCTTCTCGCGCAGGGCCTGCCGCTTGTCGTACTCCTTCTTGCCGCGCGCCAGGGCGATCTCGACCTTGGCCCGACCGTCGAGGAAGTACAGGGCGAGGGGCACGATCGTGTGGCCCTTCTCGCGCGTCTTGGACTCGAGGCGCAGGATCTCCTCCTTGTGCAGGAGCAGCTTGCGCTTGCGCCGCGGGGCGTGGTTGTTCCACGTCCCCTCGGTGTACTCGGGGATGTGGACGTTCTCGAGCCACGCCTCGCCGCGGTCCACGGCGACGTAACCGTCGACGAGCGAGGCCCGCCCCATCCGCAGCGCCTTGACCTCGGTGCCCGACAGGACGATCCCCGCCTCGTACACGTCCTCGATCACGTAGTCGTGGCGTGCCTTGCGGTTGCTGGCGACGACCTTGCGGCCGGTGTCCTTCGCCATCCGTGTCCTACCGTCCTTCGCTGTCGTGTCGTCGCCGGCGCACCAGCGTACGGGTGCCCGACGACGCCCGGTACCGATTATCCCCCGCGGCGGGACGGCGCGGGCCAGGCCGCGGTGCGCGACCCGCCCGCGCTCGGGGACGTGGGTCAGCGCAGGACCGACATCGGGTCGATGGTGGAACCGTTGACGTACACCTCGAAGTGGAGGTGGCACGCCCCCGACAGCCCGGTGTTGCCCGAGTAGCCGATGACGTCCCCCTTGTTGACCGACTGGCCGGAGGACACCGCGAAGCGCGTGAGGTGGTTGTAGCTCGTCATGAGGTTCGACCCGCCGACGGTCCCGTGGTTGATCAGGACCTGGTTGCCGAACCCGTTGCGCCACTGCGCGTGGACGACCGTCCCCGGCCCCGCGGCCATGATCGGGGTCCCGCAGTAGGCGCGCAGGTCGGTCCCGGCGTGCAGGCGGTAGTACCCGAGGATCGGGTGCAGCCGCATCCCGTAGCTCGACGTCACGTACGGCACGGCGGTCGGGAACGACAGGAAGCTCGAGATGCTCCCGCGGTCGCCCCCCGACGAGGACCCGCCGCCACCGCCACCGCCGGACGACCCACCACCGCCGCCGGACGGCTGCTGCTGCTGGCGCCGCGCCTCCTCCTCCGCGGCCTTCCGGTCGCGTTCCGCCTGCTCGGCGATGATCCCCTTGATCTCCTGCTGCAGCGACTGCTGGGCGGCCTCGTTCTCGGCGACCTTCGCCTCGGCCGCGGCCTTGCGCTCCTCGATCGTCGCCTTCTTCGCCTGCTGGTCGACGATGAGCTGCTCGACCTCGGCCTTGCGGTCCGCCGCCGCCTTGCGCGCGGCCTCGGCGGCGACGACGTTCTCGTCCGCCTGCTTCTTCAGGTCGGCGACCGTCTCCCGCACCGCCTGCAGGCGCGCCTCGCGGTTGCGGGCCACGGACTCGGCCTCGAGGAGGTCCTGGAGGGACCGGGACTGGCTGCGTGCCGCCGTCGACGAGACCGCGTACTCCTCGATGAACTCCTCGGTGCTCTGCGCACCCGTGACGATGCCCAGGCTCGAGACGTCACCCTGGCCGCGGTACGCCTGGCGCGCCATCTCCGCGATGCTGGACTTCGCGTCGGCGACGTCGGTCGCGCCGCGCTCGATCTCGGCGCTGATCGCGGCCTCCTGCCCGAGCGCGTCCTCGAGCCGTTGCGCGAGCAGCTCCGCCTCACGCTGGGTCCGCTCCACCTCGGCCTCCGCGGCGTCCAGCTCGGCCTGCGCGACCGGCAGGCGCGCCTCGATCGCCTGGAGGTCGACGACCGCCTGCGCGAGCTCGGCGTCGGTGTCCTCGAGCTCGGACTGGAGCTGCTCGCGGCCGCCGAGGATCTCGGACTGACGGCGTTCCGCGGCGGCGCGCCGGTCGTCGATGTCGTCGGCGGACGCCGACGCGACGCTCCCCACGAGGAGCATCGTCGTGGCGATCAGGGCCGCGGTCGCGCGGCGGAGGTCCCGGGTCATCTCACACCCTCGTGTGCCGGTTGAGCGTGACGACCGAGGAGACGGCCGCCAGCAGGAACGCGATGCCGACGAGGACCGGCGCGATGCGCAGCACGTCCGACTCGTCGACGTAGGCCACCCACGTCACGGACTGCGACAACCAGTCGGTGACGAGGTACTTCACCCCCACCCAGAGCCCGCCGACCGCGAGGAGCGCGCCGAGCACGGCCGCGATCGCCCCCTCGAGGAGGAACGGGAGCTGGATGAACAGGTTCGACGCACCGACGAGGCGCATGATGCCGGTCTCCCGGCGCCGGCTCAGCGCGGACAGCCGGATCGTCGTCGTGATGAGCAGCACCGCGGCGAGGAGCATGACCGCTGCGAGGCCGGCGGCGAGGAGCGACGCGCGGTTGAGCGCGAGGAACAGCGAGTCGAAGATGCGGCGCTGGTCCTCCACGACCTCGACGCCCGGGCGTCCGGTGACGACGTCGTTGACGACCTCGTAGTTCTCCGGGTTCGTGAGCTTGAGGCGGAAGGACGCCTGCATGTCGTCCACGGTGAGCTGCGTGCCGAGGTAGCCGTCCGGGTACCGCTCCTGGAACGCCGCGAACGCGTCGTCCTTGGACTCGAAGTAGACCGTCTGGATCTCGTCGGCGAGCTCGTTCTCGAAGACGTCCTCGAGAGCCGCGATCTGGTCCGGGGTCGCCTCGCCCGCGGCACACGTCGGCGACGGCGAGCCGGTCGGGCACAGGAAGACGGAGACCTCGACCTTGTCGTACCAGTCGTCCTTGAGCTTGCCGATCTGCGCCTGCAGCAGCATGGACGCCCCGACGAACGTCAACGAGACGAACGTGACGAGGATGACCGAGACCGTCATCGAGACGTTGCGGCGCAGGCCCTGGCCGAGCTCCGCGAGGATGAACTGGAGTCGCACGCCGATCACTCCCCCGCCGCTGCCTCGACGTGGCGACGCACCGAGCGTCGCGACGGCGGCTCGGCCGGCTCCTCGTCGACGGCCTGCGCCCCGCGGACCGGGTCGTGGTGCGCGCGCGGGACGATCGTCGTCGGCGCGGACTCCGGCGTCCCGTCCGGCGCCGGCTGGGCGCCGGGGGCGTGCCGGTCAGGGTCCGGGATGACCTGCCCCCGCGCCCCGTAGGCGCCGTGCGCCTGGTCGCGCACGAGCGTGCCGGTCTCGAGCTCGATGACCCGGCGCCGCATCTGGTTGACGATCTCCTCGTCGTGCGTCGCCATGACGACGGTGGTCCCGGTCCGGTTGATGCGGTCGAGCAGGCGCATAATCCCGAGCGACGTGGTGGGGTCGAGGTTCCCGGTCGGCTCGTCGGCGAGCAGGATGGGCGGCCGGTTCACCATGGCGCGCGCGATGGCGACGCGCTGCTGCTCACCGCCGGAGAGCTCGTGCGGGCGACGCTTCTCCTTGCCCGCGAGGCCCACCATCTCGAGCGTCTCGGGGACGGTGATCGCGATCGTGTGCCGCGGCTTGCCGATGACCTGGAGGGCGAACGCCACGTTCTCGAACACGGTCTTGTTCGGCAGCAGGCGGAAGTCCTGGAAGACGACCCCGATCTGGCGCCGCAGCTTGGGCACGTTCCAGCTCGACAACGACCCGAGGTCCCGCCCGGCGACGAAGACCTTCCCCCGGGTCGGGCGCTCCTCGCGCAGGACGAGGTGCAGGCACGTCGACTTGCCGGAGCCCGACGCGCCGACGAGGAAGACGAACTCGCCGCGGCGGACCTCCATCGACACGTCGTCGACGGCCGGCCTCGCGCCGCGCGCGTAGACCTTGGTGACGTTCTCGAAGCGGATCACAGCGGCACGTTCCTCGGGTCGGGGGTCGATCCGTGGACGAACGAGGTTCGTCGCACGATCCCGAGGGTAGGCACGCGCGCCCGGCCGGGCGGGGCGGACACGCCGCGCCCGGGCGCATCGACCTGTTGCTCGGATCAACCGCCCGGGGCGGGCCCGCGCCGGGTCAGGACTCCTGCTGCGCCCCGCGGCGCCAGCGGATCCCGGCCTCGATGAAGTCGTCGATGTCGCCGTCGAACACCGCCGACGGGTTGCCGACCTCGTGCTCCGTGCGCAGGTCCTTGACCATCTGGTAGGGCTGCAGCACGTAGGAGCGCATCTGGTCCCCCCAGCTCGCCTTGATGTCGCCCGCGAGCTCCTTCTTCTTCGCGTTCTCCTCCTCCTGGCGCACGAGCAGCAGGCGGGACTGGAGGACGCGCAGCGCGGCCGCACGGTTCTGGATCTGCGACTTCTCGTTCTGCATCGACACGACGATGCCGGTCGGGATGTGCGTCATGCGCACCGCGGAGTCCGTCGTGTTGACGGACTGCCCGCCCGGGCCGGACGAGCGGAACACGTCCACCTTGATCTCCGACTCGGGGATCTCGACGGAGTCCGTCTGCTCGATGAGCGGGATGACCTCGACGGCCGCGAACGACGTCTGCCGACGTCCCTGGTTGTCGAACGGCGAGATGCGCACGAGGCGGTGCGTGCCCGCCTCGACCGACAGGTGGCCGAACGCGTACGGCGCCTTCACCTCGAACGTGGCCGACTTGAGCCCCGCCTCCTCGGCGTAGGACGTGTCGAGCACGGTGGTCGAGTAGCCGTGACGCTCCGCCCAGCGCAGATACATGCGCAGGAGCATCTCCGCGAAGTCGGCCGCGTCCACGCCGCCCGCGCCCGCGCGGATCGTCACGACGGCCTCACGGGCGTCGTACTCGCCCGCGAGGAGCGTGCGGACCTCGAGCTGGTCGAGGTCCTTGCGGATCGCGCCGACCTCGGCCTCCGCCTCGACGAGGGTGTCCTCGTCCTCCATCTCCTGGCCCATCTCGACCAGGGTCTCGACGTCGTCGATGCGCTGCCCGAGCTTCTTCACCCGGTCCAGCTCGGACTGCACCGCGGAGAGCGCCGACGTCACCTTCTGCGCGGCGTCCGGGTCGTCCCACAGGTCGGGGGCCGACGCCTTCTCCGAGAGGTCCGCGATCTTCGCGCGCAGCACCTCCGGGTCGCTCACGCTCTCGATGGACTCGAGCGTGCTGCGCAGCGCCTTGATCTCGGTCGGAAAGTCGATGGTGGCCACGAGGTTCAAGGTTACGCGACGTCCTGCGCGCTCCGCGCCGTCGGGCGGGTCTCCCCTGCCCGACGGCGCGGCCGTGGCTCAGGCCTTCGGCTCGCCCTTCGCGGCGGGCGAGGCCGTGCCCGACGGCGCGGGCTCGCTCCCGGCGGCCTGCTGGCGGCCCTCGTCGCGGGCCTTCGCGAGCATCGCCTCCAGGCGCTGGCGGCGACGACGGCGGTCGTCGCGCACGCCCACGATCAGGACCACGACGATCGCGATCAGGAGGAGCTGCGGCCACGGGACGGCCCAGGTCGTCACGGTGACCGTGACGGGCTCGAGCGGCGCGTCGACCTGGTCGTCCGCGACGGTCGTCGGCGTGACGGTGATCGTCGTGCGGACCGGGCCGAGAGGCCACACGTCGTCGAAGTCGACGCGGCTGCGGAGCGACCCGCCGGGGAGGACCTCGTTGATCGGCTCCGCCGCACCGTCCGCGCTCACCGCACCGAAGAGCGCGGACGTCGCGACGTCCCCCTCGGCACCGAGGCGCACGTTGCCGTCGTTCGCGACGTCGTAGGAGACCGTCAGGTCACCCGCCGCGAACGGGTTCCACGACGGCGCGTAGGAGGCCTTGACGTTCTCGACCACCAGGACGGGCTCGACCTCGCCGGTGACGCGCGTCGTGACCCGGAAGCCGACGCGGGACTCGACCCCCAGGCTGGTGCCTCCCGCGTCGGTCCCCGTGCTCGTGATCGACGCCGCGATGCCCGCCGGGTGGTCACCGGGGGTCGCGTTCTCCGGGACCGTGATCGTGTACGGCACCACGACCGTCTCGTCCGGACCGACCTCGACCGTGTCCTGGACGGTGAACCACGTCCCCGCGTCCGTGGACTCCTGGTCCGACGGCAGCATGTTGAACCGGCCGTTCGCGGTGAGGTACCCGTCGGCGGACTTCAGCGCGAAGGTGGCGGGCACCTTGCCGAAGTTCGTGACCGCCAGATGGTCCTCGACCGTCTGCCCCGGGTCCGCGGTGAAGTCGACCCAGCGCCGCCCGTCAGCGCCGTCGGCGTCCGCGGGAGTGACGCTCCAGGTGATGGTGTCCTCGGTGTCGAACGCGAGGCCGCCCGGCGCCACGCTCGCCGTGGCCGCCGCCGGCAGGACCGGCGCGAGCGCGGCGACGAGCGCTGCGCCGGCGGCCAGGAGCCAGCGCGCGGCACGAGGTCGTGCCGGGGTCGTTCGGGCGTTCAGGTGTGATGCAGGGTTCACGCAGGTGCTCTCTCCGTACGACGACGGGCCGCCCGTCCCACCCGACGCTCGGTCGGACGGGGCGGAGCGGCCCGCCGTGGTCTGCTCGGTTCGACGGCCGGCCGAGACCGGCCGTCGGGTCACGAGGGGCTGATCAGCCGATGTCCTCGAAGAGGGACAGCGTGACCGTCGAGGAGTAGGCGCCGGCGGCGACGTCCTCGGCCGTACGGAGCGTGAGGCCGGCGTTCGCCGTCCACGAGCCCTCGGGGTTGACCTCGGTGGAGTCGAAGGTCGAGACGAGGAGGTCCTGGTCGACGAGGCCGACACCGTCCTCGAGGACCGGGTCGACACCCTCGCCGGCCTCGACGAGGCCGCTCGCGCTGCCACCGACGAGAGCCGGCGCCCAGCCGAGGTTCTCCGCACCGATCGTGCCGGCGTCACCGGTGAAGTCCGAGGCCGAGCCCAGGACGTACCAGTAGGAGCCCGCCGCGATCTGGTCGGCAGCACGCGTGTCGGTGACCGTGACCGACGGCAGCGTGCCGGTGAACTCGCGGGTCTCGGCGACGGTCGAGTCGACCTCGCTGAGCGTCGTGGAGCTGGAGGCCACGCTGAAGGCGAGGTTGCCCGGCTCCACGGTCGACTCGATCTCGACCGAGACGTCGACGTTCGAGTCGTCGCCCACCTGGTCTGCGGTGGCAGCGGACGCGAGGGCGACCGTGCCGATGAGCATCGCGCCGAGGGCACCCCCGGCGACGAGCTTCTTCGTTGCTCGTGCGTTCATGTTGTAGCTCTCCATCGTTGGAGTTGTTGTCGGACCGGATCACCATAGCGGCGAACCTGGGGTTTTGACAGAGTCGAACCAGAAGTGGCCATCCAAAGTTAAGAAAGTAAACAAAGGCGCGGGAGCATGCTCACGCGTCCTTGCGAACTGCCCTTTCCTGGATGCTCGTCGTCGAACAGCAACAGGTGCTCACCACGCTCTGGCACGTGACTCTGCACGCACGATGATGCCATCACTCCACGCCTGGGTCACCCAGCCGATCATCGCGGGTCGTGCCCGCGCGGCGAGACCGACCGTCGCGGTGCGCCCGTCGGCGGTCGACGCCTCGGTCACGACGACGTCGTGCAGACCGTCGAGCGCCCCCGGATTCCGGGTCAGGTAGTCCTGGACGTCCGACCGGATCGAGGAATCCGTGAGCGTCAGGACACCGCTCTCGACCGGTGCGGTGGCGGCACCCGTGTAGAACGACTCCGGCGCCATCGAGTCCGCCGCCGTGAGGGCGAGCGCGTCCGCGAGCTCGTACAGCCGCTTGCGCTCGAGATGCACCTGCGTCGCGCTCACCACCACGGTGACCAGCAGCAGCGCGAAGGCGACGAACGCCGTCGTGAGGAGCATGATGCGACCGTCCTCGGGCCCGTCGACGGGCTCGCTACGGCGCCACGGGTCGAGCCTCGCACGCATCACGGCCGCCTCGCGGCGTACTCGTCGACCGACGCGACGTGCTGCGCCTCGACCGGGACCGCGAGGGGCACGGCCGCCCGGACGAACGACGGGACGAGCGGCAGGGGCACCTCGAACTTCACCCGCGCGACCACCTCGCCCCCGGGCTCGAGGCAGGGTGTGGCGGAGCAGGAGATCGTCAGCACGTCGGTCCCGGGCCGAAAGCCCTGGTCGTCGAGCGCGAGCCTGACCGCGGCCGCGGCGAGCCGCCCGCCGTCGTCCGCGGTCTGCGCGGTCACGAACGCCCGCGCCGCCTCGCGCGAGGCACCCTCGACCGCGAACGTGGCCGCTTGCAGCCGCCCGACCGTCAGCACGAGGTACAGCACCGGCAGCAGCAGCACGAACGCGACGCCCAGGAACTCCACGACGGCGCTCCCCCGCTCCGCCCGCTGCCCACCCCCGGTGAGGCGAGCGAGCACCGTCCGCACCCTGCGGGTCACGGTGCCTCCTCGAGCGCGTGCCCGTCGACGGTCACCACGCCCGCAGGACCGAGCAGGCCCACCACGGGGAGCGGCGCCGAGACCGTCACCTCGACGACGGGGAGACCGTCGACGACCGCCTGCCGTGCCACGACGTCCTGGGCATAGCGGGACGAGAGCGCGGCCGTGATCAGGTCGCGCGTCCGGGCAGCCCCGTCCTGCGGGCCGCGGTCGGCGCGCCCGGCGACCCGAGCGCCCTCCGCGGCGCAGTCCACCAGCGTCGCCCGCACGTGGACCGCGAGCGCCACCTGGACGACACCGAGGAACAGCACGAGCACCAGGACGGACACGAGGGTGAAGTCGACCACCGCGGACCCGCGCTCACGATCTTCCGACGCCGGGCCGAGACCGTCTCCGTGCGCCACCTCAGGGCGCCCCCACGCTCGAGATCGCGTTGCTGAAGGCCTGGGTCAGCGCCGGCCCGGCGACGGCCCACAGTGCGATGACCAGACCCGCCGTCATCAGGGTGATGAGGACCCACCCCGGGACGTCGCCCCGTTCCGCGTCTCCTCGCACCAGGCGTCCCAGCGCCTCGCGCGCCGCTCGCCGTGCACCCTGCGTCCTAAGACCCCACCCCTGCATGGTTCCCCCTCGTTCGTCCGTCGTCTGTCGTGTCGTCTGTGAGCCGTGCGGGTCCCGGGCACGCCCGGGGGGAGCCGCCGTTCAGAACCCGAGCCGCAGCGTGGCCAGGGACGGATAGACGGCGAAGACCACCGTCACCGGGAGGATGAGGAAGACGACCGGGATCATCATCGCCACCTCCTTCTTGCCGCCCGCCTCCATGAGCGCGCGGCGCCCGGACTCGCGCACGTCCTGCGCCTGGGCGCGCAGGACGTCGGCGAGCGGCGTCCCGCGCTCAACGGCGACGGCAACCCCCTCCGCGAAGCGGGTCAGGCTCGGCAGACCCGTCCGGTCGGCGAGCTGCTCGAGCGCCCGGGCGAGCGGCGTGCCCGACCGCACGGACGCGAGGGTCGTGCGCAGCTCGTCCGAGAGCTCTCCGCGGGCCGTCGACGCGACCCGTTCGAGCGCCGCCACCGGGCCCTCGCCGGCGTTGACCGCGAGGGCGAGCAGTTCCGCGACGGTCGGGAACTCCGCGAGCATGCGTTCCTCGCGGCGTCGCACGGCGCGCGTCAGGGCGTGGTCGCAGGCGAGGATGCCTCCCACCCCGCACAGCAGCGCGAGCAGCACGAGCAGCACGACGGACGAGCCTCGCGTCGCGGCGAGGACCACAGCGACGAACGTGCCCAGCGCGAGCCCGACGACGCCCCACACGAGCTGGCGGGCACGGAACTGCTCCACGCTCTGGCGTCGGCCCGCGCGATCGAGCCGGCGGCGGACGTCGGCGGACGTGGAGCCGAGCCGCTCGAGCGCCCGGCCGGCGTCGGCGAGCACCGGGGCGACCAGGCGCTCGACCGTCGGGAACGGCGTCCGGGTCGGCTGGTCGCGGAGGAGCACCGACGTGCGGTCGTGCGTCCGCAGGTAGGGCGCAAGGCGCTCGTCGAGCCGGATCGCGCGGCCGCGGACGCCCGCGACGACGAGCAGCAGCCCCACCGCACCGAGCCCGCCGATCGCGGCTCCCGTCAACGACACGTCGAGCGCGTTCATCGGAGCACCCTCTCCTCCTCGGGCAGTCGCCCGATCCGCAGCATGAGCTGGTACGCCGCGGCGGAGCAGGCCGCGCCGACGCCGAGGACGAGCGCCCCCGCGAGCGAGTTGTACGCCGCCGCGGTCTCGGGCCGGGTCGCCAGGAAGCCGAGCACCACCCAGGGGCCCGCGACGGCGAGCCGCGCGCCGTTGACCGTCCAGGACTGGCGCGCCTCGAGCTCGCCGCGCGTCCTCGCGTCCTCGCGCAGGAACGTCGAGAGGGTGCGCAGGAGCCGCCCCAGGTCCGTGCCGCCGACGTCGCGCGTCAGTCGGAGCGCCTCCACGATGCGGTCGGCCACCGGGTCCGCGAGCCGTTCCTTGAGACGGTCCAGACAGTCTCCGAAGCGCCCTGACGCGCGGTAGTCCACCGCGAACCGGGTGAACGGCTCCCGCAGCTCCGCCGGGCCACGCTCGCCCAGCTGACCGACGGCCTCGGGGAGCGACAGGCCCGCGCGGACGCCGGAGGCGAGGTGGTCCAGCACCTCCGGCCACACGTCGCGCAACCGGGCCCTGCGGCGTCGGGCGCGGGAGCGCACGAGGAGCACCGGCAGCGACGCGGCGATCGCACCGAAGCAGGTGGCGATCGTGACCGACCCGGCGAGGACCGTCGCGACGAGGAGGACCACGAGCCCCACGCCCACGCTCGTCGCCACCAGCGCGCCCGGCGTCACGGACGGTGCACCCGCTTGCACGAGGAGGTCCTGGGTGCGTGCCGTCCAGCCGTCCGCACGGCGCTCCTGGCGCGGGCCCGGCGCCCAGAACGACCACCACACGCAGAACAGGCCCGCGCCGAGCAGGAACCCCACGACGACGCCCACGTCAGCTCGCCCCCGACCACGTCGTGCTCGCCGAAGCACCCGCCGGGGCGGCCGGGACGCGTGAGCGCTCGGGGTGCATCACGGCCGCCAGGTCGATCCCCGCACGCGCGAACCGGTCCGCGCCCGGTGGGAACCCGTCGGCCCGCACCAGCCGGTCCCCGGTCCGGACGAAGATCTCCGCCGCCTCCACCACGCCCTGCTCGACCCGCCCCGTGACCCCCAGGACCTCGCGCACGACGCGCCGCCCGTCGACGTCGACGCCGAGATGGACGACCAGGTCGATCGAGGACGCGACGGTGGGGACCACGAAGCGGTCCGAGACGTTCTCGCCGGCGAGCAGCGGCAGCGTGCACATCTTGGTGATCGCCTCGCGGGCCGAGTTGGCGTGCAGCGTGCACATCCCGGGGATGCCGGCGTTGAGGGCCACGAGGAGGTCGAAGCTCTCCGCCTCGCGGACCTCCCCGATGACGATCCGGTCGGGGCGCATGCGCAGCGCCTCCTTGACCAGGCGGCGCAGCGGGATCTCGCCGGTCCCCTCGAGGCTCGGCTGCCGACACTGCATGGAGACCACGTCCCGTACGGCGAACCGGAGCTCGAACACCTCCTCGCACGTGACGACGCGCTGCGTGGGCGGGACCGAGCCCGCGAGGGCGTTGAGCATCGTCGTCTTGCCCGCCTGCGTGGCGCCCGCGACGAGGATGTTCAGCCCGGCACGGACCGAGGCGTCGAGGAACGACGCCGCCTGCGGGGTGAGCGAGCCGAGCCGGACGAGGTCGTCGAGGTGCGACGCGCGGACGACGTGCTTGCGGATGTTGACCGCCCAGCTGTTTCGCGTGACGTCAGGGATGACCACGTGGAGCCGCTCGCCGCCGGGCAGCGAGGCGTCGACGAAAGGGCTCGACAGGTCCAGCCGGCGGCCGGACGAGCGCAGCATCTGCTCGACGAGGTCCCGCACCTGCTCCGCGGTGAGGATCGTCGTCGTGAGCTCGGACCGGCCGCCCCGCGCGACGAAGACCTGGGAGGGCGCGTTGATCCAGACCTCCTCGATCTCCGGGTCGTCGAGGTAGGGCTGGAGCGGTCCGAGGCCCGCCACGGAGTCGACCACCGCGCGACCGGCGGCCGTCGGGTCGGCGAGCGGCGCGACGGCCCCGAGCGCGCTCCGCGTCTCGTAGTCGGCGACCGCCTCGCGGACGAGCTCGTCGACCGCCGCGCGGTCGCGCACGGGGTCCACCCCGCGCCGCCGGACGAGCTCGCGCACCTCGCCCTCGAGCACGCCGACGGCGTGCGTGTCCGTAGACATGTCGAGCATTCCCCCTGCTCTGCTGGCCGGCTGCCCCGCCGGACCGGAAAGACCTGACCGAGAGAGTAGGGCATCGACGGGCCCCGCGGGAGTGCCCTGTGGACAGCGGACCCGGGAGCCTCGGGATGACGGCGCGCGCCCGCCGGGAACCCGGCCGCGGCGTCCCACATCGTGGGCGCGGACACGGCTAGGGTCGGGCCATGACCGACCTCCCGCCCGGCCGCTGGCAGGCCGCCGCCCGTGCCACCGGCCTCCTCGGCGCGGACGGCGCGGTCGCGGCGACGATCTTCGCCGAGATGACGGCGCTCGCGCACCGTACGGGCGCGATCAACCTGGGGCAGGGATTCCCGGACGTCGACGGCCCGGCGACGGTCAAGCACTCCGCGATCCGGGCGATCGAGGAGGGCCACAACCAGTACCCGCCGGGTCCGGGCATCCTCGAGCTGCGCAACGCCGTCGCGAGCCACCAGTACCGGCACTACGGGCTGGACCCCGACCCGGAGACCGAGGTCCTCGTGACGACGGGCGCGACGGAGGCCCTCGCCGCGACGATCCTCGCGCTGGCCGGCCCGGGCGACGACGTCGTGACGCTCGAGCCGTTCTACGACGCGCATGCGGCGTGCATCGCGCTCGCGGGCGCGAACCACGTCACCGTCCCGCTCGTGGCGGGCCCGGACCGCTTCCGGCTCGACCTCGACGCCCTGCGCGCCGCGGTCACGGACCGCACGCGGCTGATCCTCGTGAACTCGCCCCACAACCCCACGGGCACGGTCCTCGACCTCGACGAGCTCGACGCGATCGCCGCCGTCGCGCGCCGTCACGACGCGGTCGTCGTCACGGACGAGGTCTACGAGCACCTCACGTTCGACGACGCCCGGCACGTGCCGATCGCGACACTGCCCGGGATGCGGCAGCGCACGATCACGATCTCCTCGGCCGGCAAGACGTTCTCGTTCACCGGCTGGAAGATCGGCTGGCTGCACGGGCCGGAGCAGCTCGTCACCGCGGTGCGCACGGTCAAGCAGTTCCTCACCTACACGTCGGGCGCGCCGTTCCAGCCCGCGATCGCCGACGCCCTGTCCGACGACGAGACGCCGCGCGCGCTCGCCGACTCCCTCGCCGCGCGTCGGGACCTGCTGTGTGCGGGGCTCGTCCGCGCCGGGTTCGACGTCGTCGTGCCGCAGGGCACGTACTTCGTCGTCGCCGACGGCGCCCCGCTCGGCTTCGAGGACGGCACCGCCCTGTGCCGCGACCTGCCCGCCCTCGCGGGCGTCGTCGCGGTCCCCGTGAGCGCGTTCTGCACGCCGGGGTCGACGACGGCCCGCGCGCTGGCCCCTCGCGTGCGGTTCACCTTCGTCAAGCGCGAGGACGTGCTCCGCGAGGCGGTGGCGCGTCTTGCTCGCCTCGGCACGACACCGCACCCGCGAACAGCCCGCGGAGCGGTGCCGGGGAGCCCTGCCGGTCGTTGAGGCACCGGGTCATGGGAGCGCGAACCGGGCCTGCCTGCCCCGAGAGCGCCTCGCCGCCCCTGTCGGCGCCCGGCCGGGGTCGCGCGGGCCTTCTGCGCGGCGCGTCCGGCATCCCGGCTACACCTTCCGACCACGGGGAACCCGACATGAAGCAGCCCGAGCCGACTCAGCCCGTTCGAGCGCCACCCTCGGGGGGCCCGATCGCCCGACCGAGGTCGAGGCCCTCGAGAAAGGCGTCCCGTACCGGGACGACGAGCTCGTCGGGCGCCGCCCGTGGACCGGTGGGCCGATGACCCTCGACGACGCCGGCGGCGAGCGTCTCCAGCGCCACCTCGCCGTTCGCCCCTCCCGGGATCCCCCCTCCGGAAGTCCCGGTGTCGCGGTCCGCCGTCTGGCCGACCTCGAACCCGCTGAGCGTCGCGAGCAACAGGGCATGGGCAGCGGTGGTCACTGGGAGATCGCGGGTCCGGTGGAGAGTCCGGCCCTGAGTGCGTGCGGTCTCGGCGAGCTGCGCCAGGATGCGGGGTCGCTCTGCGAACGCTTCGCGGATCGTGCAGGGACGCAGGCCTCCGTCGGAGCCACGAGTCAGGTAGAAGGGGACTCCGGCCGTGCGTGACATGACCGGTACGCGGTCGAACCGGGCCGGACCCGCATCGCCGAACGACGCCGGAGCCGGGCCGAAGAGGGCGGACCGCCGTGAGCCCTGGAAGGTGTTGCCGACCAGGCTCGGGAGAGAGGCGTGCTCGACCAGGTTGGGCACGGCGATCAGCGGGGTGACGCCGAGCTCGCGCACGACCCGCGCCAGGACGACGTCGTCTTGCGGCACGTCGAGCGAGGCGACGGCGGCGGCGTCCGCGACGACGGCCGGAAGCACGATCCCCACCTGGGACACCCAGGCATCGGGATTCTCCACGAAGCGTTGTCCGGTCCAGGCTGCGAAGCGGACGAGGTTCGAGGACGCGGACGCCCATTCCGACATGAGGCAGACGGGCTGTTCACGACAGGTCGTCGCGATCTCCCGGACTCGCTCGGCAAGGCCTGTGCACGGCTCGGCGTCGTCCTGGAGCACCACCAGGTGTGAGGCGTCGACGGGCCGGGAAGCCCATACCCGCTGGGCGGTGCGGGCGGCGGAACCCTGGCCGGGCGGTGCGTCGTCGACCACGACGTACGCGTTCAGCGTGTCGAACCGGCGTGCGAGCGCGTGTGCGCGGTCCAGCCGAGTCGGGTGGGCCATGACGGCCAGCGCCAGGTCGACGCCGTCGTCCGACTCACGCGAGCGCGTCGACATGCTCGTTCTCCGTTCGCTCGCCGCTCACGGTGCTCGCCCGAACCAGAGCGGCGAAGTGGCCGTCGCGGCGGACCAGGTCCGCCCGAGTGCCCTGTTCGGCCACCCGTCCCTCGTCCATGACGAGCACGACGTCGTCGTTCCTGATGCCGGCGAGCCGGTGGGTGATCAGGACCAGGGTCCGCGACCCGTGCAACGCGTCCAGCGCGGCGCTCACCTGCTTGGTCGTCCGCCAGTCGAGCGCGGAGGTGACCTCGTCCAGGACGATGACCGGCGCCTCGGCGAGAAACGCCCGTGCCAGCGCGAGGCGCTGACGTTCGCCACCGGACAGCTGCTTCCCACCCTCACCCACCGTCGCGTCGAGGCCCTCCGACGAGCGGTCGACCAGGTGGGTCAGCGAGAGCATCGCGAGCACATCGCACATCTCTTCCTCCGTGACGGACGAGCGGGAGACGGCGAGGTTGACGCGGATCGACGCGTTGAGGAGAACGGGCTCCTGCGGCACGAGTGTCGCGACGTCCACCGCGCGCAGGCCGGCGCGGAACTCGACTCGGCCGGAGGTCGGTTCGAGCAGTCCAGCGAGCACCTGCCCGAGCGTCGACTTGCCGCTGCCGGTCGCCCCGACGACGAAGACGCGCTCGCCAGGGGCGATGTCCACGTCGACGTCCACGAGCGCCGCCGCGCTCGCGCCGTCGTGGACGAACGACACGCTGCGCGCGACGACCCCGACAGGTCCTCCGGCGTGGTGGTCATGGGCTTCCGGAAGGCTGACCAGGGGCTCGAGGTCGAGGATCTGCCACACGCGGTCGAAGCTCGCCAGCGCCACCCTGCCTTCCGTTCCCAGCCCGAGGATCTCCCCGACCGGGTAGGACAGCGACGTCGCGAGGATGACGAAGCTGATCGCGGTACCTACGGTAAAGCCGGAACCGCCGACGCCGCCGTACCAGTAGATCAGCGGGATCAGGAGGGAGAACGCGAACTGCATCAACGCCCGCATCCGGATCAGACGGTTGCGCTGCCGTGTCTCCTCCTCCGCCACGACCGCTGACACCAGCTCGAACCTGCGGCGCTGTTCCCCCCACACCTTGAGCGTGCGACCGAGGACCACTCCGCCGAAGGACAGGCTCTCGAACGCCTCGTGCATCATCGCCGACGTCGCGGCCTGCACCGTGTCCGCATGCCTGCGCTGACGCTCGGCGGAACGGTGGTTCACCCACGCCAGCACCAGCACCCCCAGGACCATGCCGGTCGCCAGACGCCAGTCGAGGAGGAACATCGCGACGCCGTAGCCGAGCACGAGCGAGCCCGCGCCCACGGCGCGCTGAGCCGTGAACGCGATGGTGTCGCTCACGTTGCCCAGGTCGCTGGTCACGCGGGTCTGCACCTCCGCACCCGAGGCACCGGTGAAGAACGTGACGGGCAGCCGCTGCAGCCGTTCGAAGATCTCGCCGCGGATGCGACGCACCACCGCAAGGCCCGCCCGATTGGTCAGCCGGTGCTGCGCGATCCACAACCCCGCCGTGAGCGCCCCGATGACGACGAACGCGAGGCACCCCAGCATGAGCGCGCGCCGGTCCTCGCCGAGCAGACCCTCGTCCACCATCACCCGCACCACGAGCGGCGACAGGACCGCCGTCGTCGCGTCGGCGAGCACGATCAGGATCGAGACGATGAACGCGACCCGGTACGGGCGGTAGTACCCGGCGACCCTACGGATCGTCTCGCGCGCGCTGGTCTCGCGGGCGGCGCCGAACGCCGCTGTCACCGCACACCGCCGACGACCGCCGACGGACGCGCGTGCGCCAGGATCCGGGTGGCCACCGCACGCGCCTGACCCCACGCCGCACCGGCCAGTTCGGCCTCCGCCGTGCGCGGGCGGTCGAGGACCCTTTCCAGCACCCCCCAGAACCGCTCCGGCTCACGCGCGTCGACCACCCCGACCGGGCCGAGGGCGCTGACGGCCCGCAGCCGTGCGGACACCTGCGTCCGCTCGTTCCCGTCGAGACCCACCGGCAGGAGCGCCACGGACGGCACGTCGTTGTGCGCGAGGTCGCAGACCGTGAAGCCCGTGCCGTCGCAGACGACGAAGTCCGCGGCCGCGTAGTACGCCTCGGGGTCATGCACCCGGCCGACCCACACGACGCTCGGGTCCTCGACGACCGCACGGACCGGCGGGTCGCAGAGGATCACCAGGCGCCCGTCACGCGGGCGCCGGCCCCAGGCCCGCAGCACGGCGCGCAGCATCTCCAGACCACGCCGGCGGTCGGGGCGACCGCCCATGCTGACCACGCCCAGCAGTCCGGGCCGACCGCCCAGTCCGGGCAGGTCGCGGCCGGTGGAGCCGAACCGCCGCACGATCGGTCCGGAGACCGTGACCGGCACGTCGAGGTACGGAAGAACCGGGTGCACCTCGGGGAAGTCGGTCACGATCACCTCGGACGCGTCCCGCAGCGGCTCGTCCGCGTCCGGCGCCCCGAACTCCGCACCGAACCAGTCCGTGAGCACGACGACGGGTCGGCCCAGGACGCGCCGCGCGAACGGAGCGGCGTGGAAGAACTCGTCCGAGACGACGACGTCCGTGTCCCGCGCTTCGTGCAGGAGCCGCCACACCGCCCAGACCGCGTCCGTGCCGTGGTCCTCCGAGTCCGGGAACCCGAGGTCGACGAAGTCCCGGCCGCGCTGGGCGAAGAACGTCGCCCCGCTGCCCGAGCTGGCCAGCGTGAGCCGCAGTCCCGGCTCGAGCGCGTACAGCTCCTCGATGATCCGCTCGTCGCGCGCGGCATGACCGAAGCCGTGCCCGCGGGAGAGGAACGTCATGCTGAGGCCCTCCACGTGAACTCCCCTCTCCTCGGTCCACGACGCCTGACGGCGTCCTCTCTCACCCCTCGCCCCACGTGTCGGGCGGCGGTACCCATGGGGCGAGGGCGGCGGCGACCGGCTGCTCCTGACAGTCGGCTGTGGCCCTCGCCCTCCCGCTGGTGGTGCTCCTGACTCCTCGCACCGCCGCCCCGGCGAGGGACGACCGACGGGACGGTCCGGGCTAGCCGGCGCGTGACCCGGCTCGTGCTCGCTCCTTGCGGCGCGCCCTGTCGGCGATGCGCAACACCACGAACTCCTCGCGACGATCGAGCCCCAGACGGTTGCAGAAGAGGTGCAGGGCGGACTGCACCACTGTGGCGTCACGTACCGCGTCGACGGCGGAGGGCGCCGTCCAGTGCTCGCGCAGCGCCTCCCCGAGCGCCGCGGCCGCGTCCGACGCGCGCGCCTCGTGCTGGCGCGCCGTCGCACGCAGCACGTGGACGTCCGGGCCGAGCTCGGCGGCGTACCCTTCGTCGACCAGCTCCAGCACCCGGTCCGCCGTCTCCGGGTCGGGCGCCGCCACCGAGAGCCACGCCTCCACCAGCCCCGCCGCGAAGGCGTAGTCGGGCTCGTCGTCGCTGCTCCGCACGCGCAGTGCAGCGCCGGCGACGAGCGCCTGGGACTCGACGCAGAACGCGTCCTGCCAGATGCCAAACGACACGGCGCCGCCGTAGCGTTCGAGCTCGAGCTCGAACGTCCGGACCGCCACCTCGCCGACCGTGCCGTCGGCGCGGAGGCGCGCCACCACGTCGAAGAGGTCACCGAGCGCGGCGAGATCCGCGTTGACTCGCAGCCGGAGCTGCCCGTGCCCCTGCTCGTCGTATCGCACGAAGTACCACGGCCGTGCGCCGGCAGCGGCCGCCAGCGTCCTCACCAGCCCGTCGAACCGGTCTCGCCGCGCCTTCAAGGTCAGATAGGTCCAGCCCTTCCCGATGTCGAGGCGTCGCGCCTCGTCGTCCGCCTCGCGCACGACGGAGCGCGGCGACCAGCGACGCGCTCGCGCCCGGTGCTCGTCCGGCGTGGGGAGCGTGACGACGAGCTCGGCCGCGTGGTCGCCGTCGGGCCCCGGGATCGTTCCCAGTCGCTCGGGGGGCGGGGCCTCATGGACCCACGCCGGGCGTTCACCCAGCTCGCCGGCGAGCAGGTCCACGTGCACCGGGTCCTCGGTATCGAGGTGCAACCGGTTGTCACCGTCACCGACGGTGACGTAGCGCGGCAACCCTGCCTCGCGGAGCCAGCCGCTCACCGCGTCCCGCGAGCCCCTGCCGCCCGTCCAGCGCCACGCCTGCTCCGAGAGGACCACGCCCCGGTAGACCACCTCCGGGACGTAGTCCACGAGCCCTCCGACCGGACCCCAGGACCAGCGCGGCGCGACCCCGCCGCTCTGCCCGACTTCGAGGAGCAACCGCACGATCTCTGCATACTGGTCGGTGTTGAGCATCGTCAGCTGTCGAAGCTCCACGGGTGTTCCGTCACCCAGGAAGAGCCCGAGCGATCCTTCGTCCACGGTCCCGAGGAACAGCTCGTCCAGGCGGATCCTCCGGTCGTCCTCACGGGAGCCGGCGGAACCCGTCAGCGCGAGCGTCGCGGCGTGGAGCGCGACCGTCATGCCGACGACGTTGAGGGCGCCGTCGTCGGTGCCACAGTCGAGCTCGGCCACGACGGCCTCCGCGTGGACCGCCCTGTCGTATCCGGCCCACGTGCGCGCACGTTCCGCGAGATCGGCGTTCCCCAGGGTGAACCTTCCGATGCCCCGACCCCCGGGCGAACGCGCGCCGACCGGCGTGACCGTCAGGACCGTTCGTCCGTCGCGCTGCGAGAGCCCGACGAAGAGGTCGTACGACGACGGCCAGCCACCGTTGTGCGGCAACGACCGGAGATCCTCGTCGAGCAGGGTGACGCTCCCGGTTCCCGTGCGTCGTGCCCGGTCGAGCAGCGACGCCCGCACCGACAGGAGCCGCCTGCGTTCGGGGTCAGCCTCGTCGCTGGGATCTGGTTCGTCCCACTTCTCCGGGAGGCCGAGTCCTCGCTCAGGATCGGCGGCACGGAGGACCGGCACCAGTGCCGACCCGTACCGCTCGCGGAACCTCTCTGCCCAACGTACGACCCCCGGGCGAGGAGCCGGGACGGGAGAGACTCGCGCGAGCACGGGGGCCACGGCCGCAGCGGCCTTCACGAGGTCCTCCGGCACGGCTCCCCGCACGTCGAGGTAGGTGTCGACGTGCACGAACGCGCCACGATGAGGCGAACCCGTCGACGTCCCTGCAGCACCGTGCGCCGCGCGGAGCGCCGCCTGGGCCTCGGCGAGCTCGGCGGCACCGTCGCCCCAGGGGGCGGTCGCGTACCCCTCCAGCGCTCGCACGACGTCGTCGGGGACACCGGGCTGGCGCAGTCCCTCGAACATCGAACGGCCGGCCGAGGGCACGAGCACCTCGAAGTCCACCAGGCGTGCCACGAGCCGGCCCGCGGCCGCTTCCGGCACGCCGCTCTCGACGACTCGCGCGACCAGCTCGGACCGGGTCAGACCGTCCCGGCACAGCTCCATCACCTGCGTGACCAGCGCGCTGGTCCGGACCGACGACGCCGTGGCCCGTCCCGACCGCCGCCCCCACCGCACAGGCACGACGAGGCGGTCTCCCCGGACCACCAGCCCCGGGTGCGGCACGAGCGGCACGTCCTCGCCCTGAGCCAGGTCATGCGCCACGGCCGGGTCGACCCGCACGTGGCGACGATGGCCGCTCCCGAGCCGCAGCGGTCCAGCACTGCGGTCCGTGTCGGCCACGCCGGCAAAGGTCCCGAAGGGGGTCGCCCGCGTCACGGCGCGCAACGCGAACCGGAGCAGCCCCGCCCGGAGCCGCTCGAGTCGACGCTCGCTCGGCTCACTGCGACCGGAGAGGACGTCCTCGATGCGCGTCGCGAGGTCCGGGCTCGACACGGCGACGGACTCCCGCAGGGGACTCGAGCTCCACAGGAGCCGGAGGTGCTCGAGGGGGGACAGGTTCTCCGACCCGACCGGGTAGCGGGTGACCGGAAGCGTCGCGCACCGCACCGCGACGGTGGGAGACGGTGCTTGAAGGTTCTCGTACGACCTGTCCGTCCGCATGTCGCACAAGGCCAACAACCCTCATCTCGCTCATGGCGGCGATCTTCACCGGATCCGTAAACCCTGTGTTCACCTCGCGGACGAAACAATAACCGGAGGGGATTTCAGGAATGTGTGGTCCGACCCGTGGAAGTGAGCGCCCGCGATGAGCGACTCCGCTTCCACAGGCCGAAACACACCGGTCGGCTCTACCGACGGGACCCCGAGAGCTCTACTCGACCACGAATACCCTGCGTTCGGGCTGCAATGATTCCTGACCCCGGGGCGACGCGACCTCTCGCGCACGCACCACGGCCCGCAGCACGGGATCCTGCAGCACGCCGGCTCGCCGGGTCGCGCGTCTCCGGCGTGGTCACGCCCACCAGGATCCCTCAGCACGGCCGCATCCTGGGAACTGCTGGATCACACGGTTCGGCAGGTCTTCCAGGTGCTCACCGTGATGGCGCCGCCGCACGACGTGATCTCGAGCTCCGAGTCGAGCACGCCATCGAGCAGAGCGTCGATGGCGTCGTCCCACGTCTCCGCAGAAGCGCCGACGAGTTCAGGCATTGTCACAGTCATGGAGATCTCACCTTCGAGCGTGCGAATATGACGACAGCGCCGTACGACCGAGAGCATTCGAGGCCCTCGACTCACTCCGGGATTATGGAAGCGGCCCTGCGGAACAGAGGTTAACGGCACTCTGATTACTGGTCAACCCTGCCCAGAGAATTCATCGCACCACGACGCATCGGCGTCTCCCCTGAAACACGGGCGCCACGAAATACCGAGCACGCGACGACCGCCCGAGTCTCCGAACGGTGGTCGGCACGGCCACGGGCCGGCTCAGCCGCAGACGCCGGGCTGCAGCTCCTGGACCGGGGTCTCGGGGGTCATGCCCGGGTCGGTGGTCCCAGGGTCGGTCGTACCCGCTCCCGGGTCGGTCGTGCCGGGGTCCGTCCCGGTCGCCGGGTCGGTCGTGCCGTCCGCGGGCGCCGTCGCGTCGTCGCGGGGGTCGGTGACGGGCTCGTGGCCCGGAGGGGGTGCGTCGTCGACGAGGCGCTGCCAGATCGCGTCCGCCTCCGAGGTCCACTCGACGCGGTTGCGGTCGCTCGCCGCCTCGACGACGGGGACCTGGGTGAAGACGACCTCGGAGGGCTGGATGGCCCGGAGGCTGAACGCGAGGCCCGCGAGCGCCGTCGGGTCCGCGATCGTGGGGTCCGCGCTGATCGAGCTGAGGACGGCCTCGATGACCCCGTAGAGCTGGGGCGAGTTGGTGATGACGTTCTGGGAGAGCAGCTCGCGCACGGCGGAGTCGATGAACGCCTGCTGGCGCGCGATGCGCGTGAGGTCGGACCCCATCTCGAGGCCCATGCCGGTGCCGTGGCGTGCCCGGAGGAAGCTGATCGCCTCGTGCCCGTTGAGCGTGTACTCCCCTGCGGGCAGGTCGAGGGTGCCGTACCGCGGGCTCTCCTTGACGGGCTCCGGAAAGCACATGGTGACGCCGTTGATCGCGTCGACCACGCCGATGACCCCGGTCATCTTGACGACGACGTGGTTGGTGATCGGGACGCCGGTGAGCTCCTGCACCGCGGTGATCGTGCATGCGGCGGCGTACGTCATGTCGTCGACGCCGCCCGAGCCGATCTGGAACGCCTCGTTGAACATCGTGTTGCGCCGCGGGCCCGACATCGACCCGTCGGGGAGGTTGCACGCAGGCAGGTCGACGAGCGAGTCGCGCGGGATGGAGACGACCTCCATGCGCGTGCGGTCCCCGGACACGTGGACGATGAACGTCGTGTCCGACCGCATGCCGTCCTCCTCGCCGGCGATCGCGGCGTTCTCGGCGTCGCGGTAGTCCGTGCCCATGACGAGGATGTTGAGCGCCTTGCCGGCGAACGGGTCGGAGGGGTCCTTCGGCGGCTCGACCGTCGGCCCGCCGACGACGAGGCCCGACACGTCGCTCACGGTGATCTTCGACTTGAGGTCGAGATAGACGGCGCCCGCGCCTACCGCGACGAAGACGAGCGCCCCGGTGAGGACGAGCCCGACGGCCCGTGCGACGCGGTGCGAGCGCAGCGCACGCGCGTGGTGCGGGCCGCCGGAGGGCTTGTCCTCGCCACTCTTGCGAGAGTGTGTCGTCGGTGTCGCGCGGGGCCGCGAGCGCGGGGACGACGAGGCGGGGGCGGTCGTTGGCACGGTCTGAGGGTAGAGGGTGCGGCGTGGATGCGTGCGCCGAACCAGCAGGAGGACGTGTGAAAGGGCGGCGAAGACCCGCCTCGGAGGCTCGCAGCGCACGCCCGGCGACGGGAGGGGTCGTCCGGCGGCCGACGAGTCGTCGACGAGCGCGTGCCGCGCCGTCGCCGTGGCCCGTCAGACCGGCGTGTGCCAGCCGCCGCGACGGAACGCGGGCGTGGCGAGGGCGAGCACCAGCAGCGACGCGACGACCGCACCGAGCATGACGGTGGCCATCGCGACGGCGTCGCCCCCGAGCACGCCGACGAGCGGGCTCACGAGCCCGGCGACGCCGGACTGGAACGCCCCGATGACTGCTGCGGCGGTGCCCGCGATCTCGCCGTGCCGGGTGAGGGCGAGCGCGGAGGCGTTCGCCGGGATCATGCCCTGCATCGACAGGACGAGGAACAGGGCGGCGACGATGCCGACGATCCCGCCCGCGCCGGTCACGGCGACGACCAGCAGCCCGACGGCGAACACGCCCTGCACGACGAGCGCGGTCCGGAGCAGGCGCACGGGCGCGACGCGGCGCACGAGCGCGGCGTTGGCCTGCGCGGACAGGACGAGGCCGATGCCGTTGACGGCGAAGAGGAGCGCGAACTGCCCGTGGCTGAGGCCGTAGCCCTCCTGGAGGACGAACGGCGACCCGACGACGTAGCTCATGAGGACGGCCTGCCCGAGGCCGGGCAGGACGGCGAGGGCGACGAAGTGGCGGTCGCGCAGGAGGCTCGCGTAGCCGCGCAGGACGGTGCGCGCACCGGCGGGGCGCCGGCGCTCGACGGGCAGGGACTCCGGCATCCAGAACAGCACGATCGCGCCGAGCGCGATGCCGCCGAGCGCCAGGACCCAGAACACCGCGCGCCACGAGGCGTGGGCCCCGATGAACGACCCGATCGACGGCGCCAGGAGCGGGGCGAGCCCGATGACGAGCATGAGGCGCGACAGGATGCGGGCGGCGTCCGACCCGGTGAAGCGGTCGCGGATCGCGGCGATCGCGACGACGGAGGCGGATGCGTTGAAGAACCCCTGCAGCACCCGCAGCCCGATGAGGATGCCGATGTTGGGCGCGAGCGCGCAGAGGAGCGACGTGACGACGTGCAGCGAGAGCCCGACGAGGACGGGCAGGCGCCGGCCGTAGCGGTCCGACAGCGGGCCGATGACGAGCTGGCCGACCGCGCCGCCGAGCAGCATCCCGGACAGCGTGAGCTGCGCGAGCGAGTCGGGAGCGCCGAGCTCGGCGCCCACCTCGGGCAGCAGCGGGAGGTACATGTCGACCGTGAGCGCGGGGAGCGTGGCGAGCGCGCCGAGGAGCAGCACCCAGCGGGCGTTCGATCTCGGTCGGGGCACGGCGGGGTCGACCGAGGAAGAGGGCATGGCGTCCATCGTATCGATTCGATCGAGTCGCACCCGCCCGCGCGGGAGTGAGTCTCCTCTCCTGCCGCAGCCCGCCCACGGCACCGCGGACCCCACCCCTCCAGCTCCCCGCGTGTGGGTGGCGTGCGGCAGGCTGGGGGCATGTGCGGACGCTATGCCTCCTTCCGGGACGCGCAGGACCTGGCGGACGAGTTCGCGATCGCGGACGTCGCCGACGACGCGCGGCTGCTGCCGCCGTCGTGGAACCTCGCGCCCACCGACCCGGTGCGGATCGTCGTCGAGCGCGCGGCGAAGGACACGGGCGAGGTCCGCCGGTCGCTGCGCCTGGCACGCTGGGGACTCGTGCCGTCGTGGTCCAAGGACCCGAAGGGCGGCGCGCGCATGATCAACGCGCGCGCGGAGTCGATCCTCGACAAGCCGGCGTTCGCCAAGCCGTTCGGCGTCCGCCGCTGCCTCGTCCCCGCGGACGGGTACTACGAGTGGCGCGTCCTGCCCGACGCCGCGTCGCCGGCAGGGTCCGCGGGTGCGCCCGCGCGCAAGGGCAAGGCCCCCAAGCAGCCGTACTGGATCGCGCCGGGCGACGGCGAGAGCGCCGCGTTCGCCGGGCTCTACGAGTTCTGGCGCGACCGGTCCAAGGCCGACGACGACCCCGACCGCTGGCTCGTCTCGACGACGATCATCACGACGGACGCGGCGCCCTACCTCGCCGAGATCCACGACCGCATGCCGCTCGCCCTGCCCTCCGACGCGTGGGACGCGTGGCTCGACCCGGCGGTCGACGCCCGCGGCGCGGCCGACCTGTTGGGGCTCGGCGGCCCGCACGACGACGTCCCGATGGTCGCGCGCGAGATCTCGACCCTGGTCAACTCCGTGACGAACGACGGTCCCGGCCTGCTCGAGGCCGTCTGACCCGGTCGCACGGCCGGCAGGCCGTCAGCCCCGGTAGGCCCACTGGAGTCGCACGGGCTCGATCGTGCCGAGCCCCTGCACCTCGGTCTCGGGCTGTGCCGTGAGCGCGAAGCGCTGGTCGCCCGCGAGCAGGCCCGCGGTCTCCCGGTCGACGAGGACCGTCGTCGGCTCGGCGATGTCCACGAGGCGGGCGGCGAGGTTGACGCTCGGCCCGAACACGTCGCCGAACCGCGAGAGCACCCGGCCCCACACGAGGCTCACGCGCACGGGCGGGACGTCGACGTCCTCCTCGCGCCCGCCGGCCTCTGCGAGGCCGAGCGCGACGCGGGCACCGGTGGCGACGTCGTCGGCGACGTAGAGCACCGCGTCGCCGATCGTCTTGACGACCCGCCCGCCCGCGGCGGTGATGACGTCGCGCGCGCTCGTCTCGAAGAGCTGGACGAACTCGGCGAGCTCGCTCGACCCGAGCCCGCGCGTGCGCTGCGTGAAGGAGACGATGTCCGCGAACCCGACGGCCCGCGGCAGCGGGAGCTCGTGCTCGTCGACCGCCGTGGCCCGCGCGTCGGAGAACTCGACCGCGAACCGTCCGGCGACCGCGGCGAGCTGGCGGCGCCACGCGTGCAGGAGCTGCTCCTCGAGGACCGGCGCGAGCTCGGGCAGCCGGTCGAGGACGAGGAGGCGCGCGCTCGTGTCGTCGAGGTCGAACCGGCGCGTCATGTGCTCGACGAGCGCCTCCACCTGCCAGAGCACGAGCCGCTCGGTGGTGTGCCCGGTGGACCGGATCAGGGTCGTCAGGGCGCGCTCGTCGAGACGCTCGGTCGCGGCGAACGCGAACACGTCCGCGAGCGCCTGCGCGTCCTTCTCGGTGAACGCGTGCTCCTCGCCCTCGGTGAGGGGCAGGCCCAGCGCCTGCCAGTAGGCGCGCACCCGGTCCTCGCCGACGCCGGCGCGCTCGGCGAGCCGCTCGACGGTGAGGGTGCGAGGGCCGCCGAGCAGCGCCTCGTCGAGCACCGCCTCGGTCGCCTCGGTGTCCGGGGCCGGCTCGCCGCCCTCCCCGCCGTTCGGGGTCAGGGTGGTGGGGACGGGCTCGTTCTGCTCAGGGTCCACGGGCACCCGGCGATCCTATTCCTCGGCCCAGGTCGGCGAGATCGGCGGACGCGCGCGAGATCGGCGGTCGTGACCGCCGACCGCGTCCCGGACTGCCGATCTCGGACGCAGGACGTCAGCCGTGCGGGCGCAGGTGGTGGACGTCGCCGCTGTGGTGGACGCTCGTCGTCCCGTCGTCCTCGCGCACCACGAGGCCGCCGTCGGGCGCGAGCCCGGTCGCGAGCCCGACGACGTCGCCGCCCGCGACGCGCTCGACGCGCACGCGCGTGCCGAGCGTGGCGCTGACCTGCGCGCAGTCCGTGTCGAGCCCGGCCGCGCGCGCGTCGCCCCCGGCGTCCTGCCAGCGCACGAGGACCTCGCCGAACGCCTCGTGGAGGGCGACGAGCACGACCTCGCGATCGGTCGTCGCGGCGCCCGCGAGGGCGAGCGACGTGGCCGTCGGGACGGGCAGCTCGTCGCGCTCCTGCGAGACGTTGAGCCCGACGCCGACGACGACGCCGCCGTCGGGCAGCACCTCCGCGAGGATGCCGGCGACCTTGCGCAACGACGCCTGGTCGCCGGCCCCCGGCGACGCGACGCCCAGCGACCCCGGCGCGGCGCCCGGGTCTGGCACGAGGACGTCGTTCGGCCACTTGACGACGGCGTCGACCCCGGCGGTCGCGCGCAGCGCGCGGGCGGTCGCGAGCCCGGCGAGGAGCGGGAGCCAGCTCAGCGCCTCGCGCGGCACATCGGGGCGCAGGAGGAGCGAGCCGAGGAGCGCGGCGCGCGGCGGCGTCGTCCACGAGCGGCCCAGCCGGCCGCGCCCGCCGGGCTGGTGCTCGGCGACGAGGAGCGCGGGCGCGGGCCACGCCCCCGGGTCGTCGGCGACGGCGCGCGCGAGCTCGGCGTTGGTCGAGGCGGACTCGGCCACGACCTCGAGCCGGGCGAGGGGCCCCGCGGGCGCCACGAGCAGCTCCCGCAGGAACTCCGCCCGCAGCGGGGGCCGCTCGTCGCCGTCGGGCCGGGTCTCGTCGTCGCGCGCGCTCGCCATGCCCGCCATCCTCCCGCACGGGGACGACCCGGCACGAGGGTGGGCGGGCGCGCGGGCACCCGTGGGCGCGCCCCCGGGTGCCCGCGGCGGGTTTGTCGACACCCACCAAGACCCGCCCCCGGCGTGCTGGCGTCGCCCGCATCGAGTTGGCGCCACCCGCCAACTAGGCTCGGGTCCGTGACGGACTCTGCGACCACCTCGCCCGCGACGCCCGAGGCACCCCCGACATCGCCCGACGCGCCCCACCTCGTGGGCACCGCGGCCAAGCTCGCCGACCTCGACCGTCGCCGCGCCGAGGCGACCGAGCTGCCCGAGGAGGCGGCGCGGACCAAGCAGCACGCGCGCGGCAAGAAGACGGCGCGCGAGCGCGTCGAGGCGCTGCTCGACGAGGGCAGCTTCGTCGAGCTCGACGCGTTCGCGAAGCACCGCTCGCACAACTTCGGGCTCGAGAAGAAGCGCCTGGCGGGGGACGGCGTCGTCGTCGGGCACGGCACGATCGACGGCCGCCAGGTGTGCGTGTACTCCCAGGACTTCACGGTGTTCGGCGGGAGCCTCGGCGAGGTCCACGGCCAGAAGATCACCAAGGTGCAGGACCTCGCGCTGCGCACGGGCGTGCCGCTCATCGGCATCTCCGACGGCGGCGGCGCCCGCATCCAGGAGGGCGTCGCGGCGCTCACGCAGTTCGCGGAGATCTTCCGCCGCAACGTCGCGTCGTCGGGCGTGATCCCGCAGATCTCTCTCATCCTCGGCCCGAGCGCCGGTGGCGCGGTGTACTCCCCCGCCCTGACCGACTTCATCGTCATGGCCGACAAGACGTCGAACATGTTCATCACCGGACCGGACGTGATCCGCGCGGTGACGGGTGAGGACGTGGGCTTCGAGGAGCTCGGCGGCGGCCTGACGCACAACGAGAAGTCCGGCGTCGCGCACTACCTCGGCGCGGACGAGGACGACGCGATCGACTACGTGCGCCACCTCGTGTCCTACCTGCCGCAGAACAACCTCTCGGACGCGCCGTCGTTCCCGCCCGACGACGTCGAGCTCGACGTCACGGAGGAGGACCTCGAGCTCGACGCGCTCGTGCCCGACTCGGACTCGCAGCCGTACGACATGCGCACCGTGATCGAGCACGTGCTCGACGAGGGCGCGTTCCTCGAGGTGCAGCCGCTGTTCGCGAAGAACGTGCTCGTCGGGTTCGGGCACGTCGAGGGCCAGTCGGTCGGCGTCGTCGCGAACCAGCCGCTCGCGATGGCGGGCACGCTCGACATCGACGCCGCGGAGAAGGCCGCCCGGTTCGTGCGCACGTGCGACGCCTTCAACATCCCCGTGCTCACGCTCGTGGACGTCCCCGGCTTCCTCCCGGGCGTCGACCAGGAGCACCAGGGCATCATCCGGCGCGGCGCGAAGCTCATCTACGCCTACGCCGAGGCCACGGTCCCGCTCGTCACCGTCATCACGCGCAAGGCGTACGGCGGGGCGTACATCGTCATGGGGTCCAAGCAGCTCGGCGCCGACGTCAACCTCGCGTGGCCGACGGCGCAGGTCGCCGTCATGGGCGCGGGCGGCGCGGTGAACATCCTCCAGCGGGCGGCGCTCAAGCGCGCGGCCGACGCGGGCGACGACGTCGAGGCGGAGCGCGCCCGGCTCGTCGCCGAGTACGAGGACGCGATCGTCAACCCGTGGGACGCCGCCGAGCGCGGGTACGTGGACGCGGTCATCCGTCCGTCCGAGACACGCGTGCAGGTCGTGCGCGCGCTGCGCGCGCTGCGCACCAAGCGCGCGACCCTGCCGCCCAAGAAGCACGGCAACATCCCGCTGTGACCACGAGCGAGCACGAGCACCCGACGAACCTCGCGAGGGAGAACCAGGAATGAGCCACGACGACGCCACGCACGGACCCGTCCCGCTCGGGTCGGTGGACCCGGCGCCGCTGCACGCCGCGGTCGACGCGCTCACGGCGGCGCTGCACGAGTACGTCGAGACGGCCGTCGGGGTACGGGCCGAGTTCGGGGCGTCCGAGGCGGACGAGGACCCGCGCGTCCTCGCGCTCGAGGGCCGTATCGGCGCGCTCAACGCCCGGCTGTTCGACGAGCTGCACGGCACGCTCGGCATCCACGCCGACCTCACGACGTCGGTGTGGGACCCGGGCGCCGACGAGGAGGTCGACGAGGACGCCTCCCCGGCGGACGTGCAGGACGACACCTTCACCCTCGACTACGTCGTCATGACGCACCCCGGCGGGCCGGACCTCGACGACGTCGTCGGGCTCCTGGACCGGTGGGGCCACGAGGCGCGCGAGCGGCTCGTCGAGGCGGGCTACGCCGTCCCCGAGTGGGGCGTGGGGCGCGGGGCGGACGACGACCACGACCACGACGAGGACGACGAGTGAGCTCGCCGCGCCCCGACGCCCCGAGCGTCCGCGTCGTGCGCGGGGCGCCGGACGAGCTGGAGGTCGCCGCGCTCGTCGCCGGTCTCGCCGCGGCCGCCGCCGCGGGCGGGCTGCCGGACGACGTCGCGCCCGTCGACGAGTGGACCAACCGGGCGCGCGGGCTGCGCGGGACCGGGGACGGCGCGACCGCGAAGAGCTTCGGCGGCCGCGCCGGCCGGCACAACGCCGACTCGTGGCGCTGGAGCCTGCGGTCGTGACCGCGCCGAGCGCGGCGCCGCGCGTGCGCCGCCTGCCCGAGCAGGCCGTGCTCGTCGAGCTGTCCGCCTCCGCGGACGAGGTCGAGGCGGGCCCCACGGGCCTCCCGGCGGTGGAGCCGGTCCCGGGCTGGCGGCGGTGGGGCTGGGCCGTGGCGTTCGTGCCGACCGTCGCGCTGCTCGTGTACCAGCGCCTCGCCACCGGGCGCGGCTGGGCCGTGCCGGACGCCGTCGTGGTCGTGGGGACCGTCGGGCTGCTCGTCACTGCGCTGCTCGCGCTCGTGCGCTACCTGGACGATCGCGTCGTGGCGGGCCTCGCGCGCGGGCGGGACGCGCTGCTCGCGGCGCCGGTCCGGGCGACCGGGACGCTCCTGCTCCCGGGCGTCGGTGCCGAGGACTCGGCGACGGGCACGGCGACGGGCGCCGCGGACGACACGGCGGCGAGCGCCCGGGCGACCCGGCCCGCGGTCCTGCGGGCGACGCTGGTCGTGACCACCGCCTCCGGTGCGAGGACCGCACGCCCGGCGCGCGTCGTCGTGCCCGACGGTGCGGTCGGTCCCCGCCCGGGTGACCCGGTCGCCGTCTGGCACGCCGCGGACGACACGGACGCCACGGGGGTGGTCCTGGTGCGCTACCACCGCGCCTGGGCGGACGACCTCGGGGCCGCGCTGCGGGCTCGGGCCGACGAGGCTCGCCCCGAGGACACGGCCACGGACCCGACCGGGGACGACCGGGGCGAGACGCCCGGGAATCCGGCAGACCCGCGACCGGGCGCCGAGTAGTCTCGACCGGGTGAGCGACACCACCACCACACCCGCCGGCGCATCCGCCGGGACCCCCGACCGCACACCCACGCCGATCGACGCCGTCGCCGAGGCCTACGTCACGCGGATCGCCGAGCTCGACCCGATCGCCGCGACCGCGATGGGCCTGTCCGGCTACGACCACCTCGTCTCCGACCTCTCGCCCGCCGGGCACGACGCGCGGGCCGACGCCGACCGCGCGGTGCTGCGCGAGCTCGAGGGCCTGGAGCCGGTCGACGACGTCGACCGCGTCACCCTGGCAGCGATGCGCGAGCGCGTCGGCCTCCAGCTCGAGCTGCACGAGGCGGGCGAGCCGCTCGCGAGCCTCAACAACATCGCGTCGCCGGTGCAGGAGCTGCGCGACGTCTTCGACATCATGCCCACCGGCACGGTCGAGGCGTGGGAGAACATCGCCTCGCGCCTCAACTCCCTGCCCACCGCGATCGACGGGTACATGGCGTCGCTCACGGAGGCGGCCTCGCGCGGCAACGTCGCCGCGATCCGCCAGGTGCGGATCGGTGTGCAGCAGTCGCGCGAGCTCGCGGACGCGAAGGGCTCGTTCTTCACGACGTTCGTCGCCGGTCCCGAGGCCAACGCCGTGCTCGACGACTCCTCGGCGTGCTCGCTCGTGCGCAAGGAGCTCGAGCACGGCGCCGCCGCTGCGCGCGAGGCCTACGGCCGCCTCGCGGACTTCCTCGAGACGACGCTCGCCCCGCAGGCCCGGGAGCAGGACGCCGTGGGCCGCGAGCGCTACGGGCTCTTCTCGCGCACGTTCCTCGGGGCGCAGGTCGACCTCGACGAGACGTACGCGTGGGGGCTCGAGGAGCTCGCGCGCGTCGTCGCCGAGCAGGAGGAGATCGCGCGCCGCATCGCCGGTCCGGGCGCGAGCGTCGAGGACGCCGTCGCCGCGCTCGACGCCGACCCGGCCCGCACGCTGCACGGGACCGACGCCCTGAAGTCGTGGATGCAGGAGACGTCGGACGCCGCGATCACCGCGCTGAACGGCGTCCACTTCGACGTCCCGACGCCGGTGCTCGACCTCGAGTGCATGATCGCGCCGACCCAGACGGGCGGGATCTACTACACGCCGCCGAGCGACGACTTCTCCCGTCCTGGCCGCATGTGGTGGTCGGTGCCGTCGGACGTCACGGAGTTCAACACGTGGCGCGAGAAGACGACGGTCTACCACGAGGGCGTCCCGGGCCACCACCTGCAGTGCGGCCAGGCCGTGTACGCGCGCGCGACGCTCAACACGTGGCGCCGGCTCGCGTGCTGGGTCTCGGGCCACGGCGAGGGCTGGGCGCTGTACGCGGAGCGCCTCATGGCGGACCTCGGGTTCCTCGACGACGACGGCGACCGCCTCGGCATGCTCGACGCGCAGCGCATGCGCGCGGCGCGCGTCGTGCTCGACATCGGCGTGCACCTCGGCCTGCCGGCCCCCGAGGAATGGCGCGGCGGCGCTGCGGACCCCCGATGGGATGCCGACAAGGCGCTCACGTTCCTCCGCGCCAACGTCAACATGCCCGACTCGTTCGTGCGCTTCGAGCTCGACCGCTACCTCGGGTGGCCGGGCCAGGCACCGTCGTACAAGGTCGGGCAGCGCCTGTGGGAGGCCACGCGCGACGACGCGCGCGCCGCGGCCACGGCGCGCGGCGAGTCGTTCGACGCCAAGGCGTTCCACGCGCGCGCGCTGAACCTCGGCTCGGTCGGCCTGGACGTGCTGCGCGACGCGCTCTCGTCGTGACCCGGTCGTCGGCACGGCCCGGGTCGGCCTCGCGCCGGCCCGGGCCGACCGGCGTCGGTCCCACCCCGGGGACCTGACCCGTGGGCGCCGTCCTCACCGGTTTCGCCATCATCGCCGTGGTCGTCGCAGCCGGCTACGTCACCGCGCGCCTCGGCATCGGCGGCCCCGACGCCAGGACGGCGCTCAACCGCATCGGGTTCTTCGTCGCGAGCCCCGCGCTGCTGTTCACCGTGCTCGCGCGGGCCGACGTCGCCGCGCTCGTCCAGGCGCCGCTCGCGGTCGCGGCGGCGGCGGCCGTCCTGACGGCGTGCGTGTTCGTGCTCGTCGACCGGCTGTGGCTCCGGCTCCCCGCGCCCGAGGCGACCATCGGCGCCGTCGGCTCCGGGTACGTGAACGCGAACAACATCGGCCTGCCGGTCGCCGTGTACGTGCTGGGCGACGCGACCGCCGTCGTGCCGGTGATCCTGCTCCAGCTCCTCGTCCTCGCACCCGTCGCGCTGCTCGTCCTCGACGCGACGACGAGCGGGCGTCTGTCCTGGCGGTTCGTCCTCGCGCAGCCCGTGCGCAACCCGATCATCCTCGGGTCCTTCGCGGGCGCCGTCGTCTCGTTGACCGGCTGGACCCCGCCCGTGGCGGTCATGGCGCCGCTCGAGATCCTCGGCGGGGCCGCCATCCCCATGATCCTGCTCGCGTTCGGCATGTCGCTGCACGGCACCAGGCCGCTGCGGCGCGGCGAGCCGCGCGCGGCCGTCGGGGTGGCGAGCGTCGCGAAGCTGGTCGTCATGCCCGTCGTCGCGTTCGTCGTCGCCCGGTTCGTGCTCGGCCTCGACGACGCGGCCGTCGCGTCGGCCGTCACGCTCGCCGCGCTGCCCACGGCGCAGAACGTCTACAACTACGCGGCGCGGTTCGGGCGGGGCGAGATCCTCGCGCGCGACACGATCCTCGTCACGACGCTCGGCTCGCCCGTCGTGCTGCTCGTCGCGGCGCTCCTCGTCGCGTAGGGCCGCCGCGCCGCGCGCTTCCTGGCGGGCCCGGTCGCGCCGGTCCTCGACAGGTAGTCTGCGCGGGTGCTCCGACTCGTGCTCGCCTCCCGCTCCCCCGCCCGCCTCGCGACGCTCCGCGCGGCCGGCGTCGAACCCCTCGTGCGCGTCTCGGGGGTCGACGAGGACGCGGTCCTGCAGACCGCCGCCGCGGAGCGCGGCGGGCTCGCCCCCGTGGACGCGGTGCTCGTCCTCGCCCGCGCCAAGGCCGAGGAGATCGTGCGCACGCTCGCCGACGACGCGACCGGCGCGGCGATCGACGACCCCGCGCTCCTCGTCGGGTGCGACTCGATGCTCGAGCTCGACGGCGAGGTGCTCGGCAAGCCCGCCGACGCCGACGACGCCCGCGCGCGCTGGCGGGCGATGCGCGGCCGGGCCGGCGTCCTGCACACCGGGCACTGGCTCGTCGACCTCCGCCCCGCCGGCGCCGGCGGGACCGGGACGACGGCGGGCGCGACGAGCTCGACGACCGTGCACTTCGCCGACCTCACCGACGCCGAGATCGACGCGTACGTCGCGACCGGCGAGCCGCTGCACGTCGCGGGCGCGTTCACCGTCGACGGCCTCGGCGGGCCCTACGTCGAGCGCATCGAGGGCGACCATCACGGCGTCGTCGGGATCAGCCTCCCGCTGCTGCGCTCGCTGCTGCGCGACGCCGGGGTCGCCTGGCACGAGCTGCGGTCCTGACCCGACGCGGCCGCCGCCCGCCGTCGGCGCTCCTTGTGGGTGCCGGACAACCCCACGCGCCGGGCGACGCCCAGGGGTGCGCCGCTATGGAGGTTTCCTCCAACCGCCCTCCGCTCGCCTTGGTTTGTTCTCCAATCTTGTCCGGCACCCGGCCCGGGAGCGTGAACGGCGCCCCGCGCACGCGTTACCGTGAGCCGTGCCCGCGAACCCCACCCGCCCTCTGAGCAAGGTCCTCGTCGCCAACCGTGGCGAGATCGCCGTCCGGATCGTCCGTGCCTGCGCCGACGCCGGCATCACGTCCGTCGCGGTCTACGCCGACCCCGACCGCCAGGCCCTGCACGTGCACCTCGCCGACGAGGCGTTCGCGCTCGGTGGCGCCCGGGCGGCCGAGACCTACCTCGACATCGCGAAGCTCCTCGACGTCGCGCGCCGCTCCGGCGCCGACGCCGTGCACCCCGGGTACGGCTTCCTCGCGGAGAACGCCGAGTTCGCGCAGGCCGTGCTCGACGCCGGCCTCGTCTGGATCGGGCCCCCGCCCGCCGCGATCGACGCGCTCGGCGACAAGGTGAGCGCGCGCCACATCGCGCACCGTGCGGGCGCCCCCCTCGTGCCCGGCACCCCCGACCCCGTCGCCGACGCGAGCGAGGTGCACGCCTTCGCCGCCGAGCACGGCCTGCCCATCGCGATCAAGGCGGCCTTCGGCGGCGGCGGGCGCGGCCTCAAGGTCGCGCGCACCGCTGACGAGATCGACGAGCTCTACGAGTCCGCGGTGCGCGAGGCCACCGCCGCGTTCGGTCGCGGCGAGTGCTTCGTGGAGCGCTACCTCGACACGCCCCGCCACGTCGAGACCCAGTGCCTCGCGGACGAGCACGGCACCGTCGTCGTCGTCTCGACGCGCGACTGCTCCCTGCAGCGCCGCCACCAGAAGCTCGTCGAGGAGGCGCCGGCGCCGTACCTCAGCCCCGCCCAGGAGGCCGAGCTCTACAAGGCGTCCGAGGCGATCCTGCGGGAGGCCGGCTACGTCGGCGCGGGCACGTGCGAGTTCCTCGTCGGCGCCGACGGCACCATCTCCTTCCTCGAGGTCAACACGCGCCTCCAGGTCGAGCACCCGGTGTCCGAGGAGGTCACCGGCATCGACCTCGTCCGCGAGCAGCTCCGCATCGCCGCGGGCGAGCCTCTCGGCTACACGTCGACGCAGGTGCGCGGCCACTCGATCGAGTTCCGCATCAACGGCGAGGACCCGGCCGCGAACTTCCTCCCCGCCCCCGGCCGCATCACGCGCCTGCGCTTCCCGTCCGGACCCGGCGTCCGCGTCGACTCCGGCGTCGTCGAGGGCGACACGATCTCCGGCGCGTTCGACTCCATGATCGCCAAGGTCATCGTCACCGGCGCCACGCGCGAGCAGGCCGTCCAGCGGGCCCGCCGCGCGCTGCGCGAGCTCGAGGTCGAGGGCATCCCGACCGTCGTGCCGTTCCACCGCGCCGTGCTCGACGCCGAGGCGTTCGTCCCCACGGACGACGAGCCGTTCCGCGTGCACACCCGCTGGATCGAGACCGAGTTCGCCGACCAGCTCGCCGCGCTCGCCCCCGCCCCGACCGCCCCCGCCGACGAGGACGACGAGCCCCTCGCGACCGAGCGCGTCGTCGTCGAGGTGGGCGGCAAGCGCCTGGAGGTCGTCCTCCCGGCAGGCCTCGGCATGGCCGCGGGCCGCGCCCGCACCGCCAACGCCGCCCGTCGGCCCGCGCGGCGCAGCGCCGCGAAGGCCAACGGCGGCGCCTCCGGCACGACGCTCGCCTCTCCCATGCAGGGCACGATCGTCAAGGTCGCCGTCACCGACGGCACCCAGGTCGCCGAGGGCGACCTCGTCGTCGTGCTCGAGGCCATGAAGATGGAGCAGCCGCTCCTCGCCCACCGCGCCGGCACGGTCCGCTCGCTCTCCGCCACCGCCGGCGCGAGCGTCAGTTCCGGCACCGCCATCTGCGAGATCGTCGACTGACCCTCCGCGCCGCCGTCGGGCCGCTCGCCGCAGTCCGGTGGGCGGCGACCCCTCGGCCGACGTCGCCACCACCAAGAGCCCCGCGCGTGGTGACGAGAAGCGAGAAATGGCCCACGGGACGAGGCCCGCAGGGGCCACTTCTCGCATCTCGACCGGACCCTCCCGCCGCCGAGCGGCACGACCGCCGGACCGGGGCTGCGGGTCGTGCGGTGACGGCCAGGACGAGCGGTGGGGTCGGACCGTGCGCGCAGGACGTCAGAGGCGCACTCCTCGAACCCCCGCCCGAAAGACCAGGGTGACGGTGCGCCAGTCCAAGCACACGGTCCGACCCCACCGCGGACCCGACCCAGCGAGCACGAGACCCGAGCCGACCAACGGACCCGACCATGCGGGCCGTGAACCCGCCCGAGCCGGTGCGGAGGCGCGGGTGCTAGCCGTGCTGGGCCGCGGCGCGGATCGCGCGGCGGCCCGACGGCACGGCGACGGCGACGGTGATGACGAGGAACATGAGGATCCCGGAGACGACGAGGAGCGACTCCACGGTGAAGCGGTCGGCGAGCGGGCCGAACACGACCATGCCGAGCGGCATCGAGACGGCCATGACGATGCCGACGAAGCCGAAGACGCGGCCCTGGCGCTCGGGCTCGACGGTCTCCTGGAGGACGGTCATGGACGTCGTCGAGAACGGCGGGACGGACAGGCCGAGCAGGAACATGAAGGCGAAGAAGACCCACATGTTCGTGGAGAGACCCATGGCGACGGACAGCACGCCGAAGACGAACGTCGAGCCGACGATCATGGCGATGCGGTTCTTGAGCCCGCCCCAGGTCGCGAGGAGCACGCCGCCGAGCAGCATGCCGACGGAGAACGCGACCTCGTTCACGGTGAGCTTCCAGACCTCCTCGCCGAAGGTCCGCGCGACCATGAGCGGGGTGAGGTACGACGGCGCGACGATGAGCAGGAACACGACGGCGTAGAGGCCGAGGACCCAGCGCACGAACGGGTGGGAACCGAGGTAGCGGAAGCCCTCGACGAGGTCGTCGAAGTATCCGGCCCGCTCCCCCGCGGCGGCGTGCGCGAGCGTCGGGACGGGGACGAGGAGGAGGAGCCCGATCCCGATCGCGGCGGTGACGACGTCGATGAAGAAGACGGAGACGATGGACGTGCTCGCGTAGACCGCCGCGGCGACGGCCGGGGCGAGCAGCATCATCGCCGACTGGATGGACTGGTTGATCCCGTTGACGCGCAGCAGCTTGCTGGTGGGGACGATCTGCGGGAGCAGCGCCGCGACGGCGGGGGTCTGGACGCCGGCGCCCGTGGAGCGGATCGCGAGCGCGGCGTAGATGAGCCAGAGGTCGTCGGCGCCGCCGAGCATGAGCAGCGCGAGCGCGAGGGTCGTCACGGCGATCGTGCCGTCGGCGGCGATGACGAGCGCCTTGCGGTTCACGCGGTCGGCCCACACGCCGCCGAAGATCGAGACGATGGCCTGCGGCAGGAACCCGAAGAGGGTGCTCAGCGCGAGCACGGCCCCGGACTTCGTCTCGATCGTCAGGTGCCACATGACGGCGTACTGCACGAGCATCGACCCGAACAGGGAGACCGTCTGTCCGGAGAGGAAGATCGCGGTGTCCCGACGCCAGCGCGGGAGGGCGAGCGTGTCGTCGACGGGGGCGTCGGTCCCCGCGCCGTCGGAGACGTCGGCGGTGGGGGCGTCGGTGTTCTCGTACGGCGTATGGCTCACCCGCACATCCTGACGGCCGCCACCCACACGGTCCACGGAATTCGCCGACGGCGGACGGTCAGCCGTCCGCCGCGACCTCGCCGACGTGGGCGATGTGCCCGAGCTGGCGCCACACGAGCGCGAGCGTGATGCCCGCGCCGACGAACGCGAACCAGAACGGCGCGGTGATCCCCCACGCCTGGGCGAGGACGCCGCCCAGCGCCTGCCCGACGACGCTGCCGCCGAACACGCAGACCATGTAGACCGAGCCGACGCGGCCCTGGAACTCCGTCGGGACGGCGCGCTGCCGGATCGTGTTGGACACGGTGCCCCACACGAACGCGTACGCGCCGAAGACGACCATGATCGCGAGCGCGACCCAGCCCGTCGTGGTGAGCGCGAGCGCGAGGTGCATGAGGACCTCGAGCGAGAGGCACACGCGCATGAGGGTCGACAGGCGCACGTGCCGCTCGAGCCACCCGAACGACGCGATGCCCACGACGCCGCCGACGGCCGACGCCGTCGTGAGCAGCCCGAAGCCGACCTCGCCCATGTCGAGGTGGTCGAGCGCGTACTTGACGAGGACGCCCCACGGCGCGGCCCAGGTCACGTTGAAGGCGAGGATGACGAGCGCGAGCGTCCGCACCGGGGCATTCCCGAGGATCCACCGCACGCCCTCGGCGATGTCCTGGCGCACGTGCGTCTGCGTCTCGCGCACGCCGCCCGGCGTGGTCGCGATCCGTCCCACCAGCACGACGGCGAGCGCGACGCAGACGACCTGGGCGACGAACGGCCAGACCATCCCGAGCGCGAAGAGGAACGCTCCCACCGGCGGCCCGAGCAGCTGGTTGGCGGTGAGGAACCCGGCCTGGAGCCGCGCGTTGCCCGTGCCGAGGTCGCGCGGCTCGACGAGCATCGGGAGCAGGGTCTGGGACGCCGAGTCCGCGAACACCTCCGCGACGCCGTACAGGAACATCACGGCGAGCACGACGCCGATGCTCACGTGCCCGGTCGCGACGAGGACGCAGAGAGCCAGGACGACGACCGCCCGCAGCGCGTTCGCGACCATGACGACGACGCGCCGGTCGAGGCGGTCGGCCAGCGCCCCGGCCCACAGCCCGAACAGCAGCCAGGGCAGCCGCTGCAGCAGGGCGGCGAGCGCGACGAGGAACGCGGAGTCGGTCTGGGACGCGACGAGCAGGGGCCCCGCGGCCAGGGCGATGCCGTCCCCGACGTTGCTCGTCCACGACGACGACAGCAGCCAGCGGAAGCTGGTGCCCATGCGTCGCGGCGCGACGACCTCCCCGATCCTGCTCACAAGCGGAGAAGCGTACGCCGCCACGCCGTCTGCCCGGGCAACCTTTTCCGGACGCCTGCGTGAGGTGCGGTGCCGGGCGTGGCCACGGCCTGGCAGCATGGCCCCGTGACCATCCCGACCGCGCCCCGCGACCCTGGCGAGCCGGCCCCACGGCTCCCCCGCCACCTCCAGCCGGGCGACGGCTGGGTGGAGTGCGAGTGCGGCCGTCGGCACTGGGGTCTGTTCGGGGCTGCCGGGCTCCTGCTCGGGCGGCGCGACGGCGCGGGCCGGCTGACCGACGTCGTGCTCCAGCACCGCGCGCCGTGGTCCGACCAGGGCGGGACGTGGGGGGTGCCGGGTGGCGCCGTCGGGCCGCACGAGACGCCCGCCCAGGGCGCGCTGCGCGAGGCGCAGGAGGAGGCGGGGATCGAGCCGGCGCACGTGCGCGTCGTGGGCGAGCGCGTGCTCGACCACGGTCCGTGGCGCTACACGACGGTCCTCGCGGAGCTCGCGGACGGCGCGGCGGTCGACCCGCGCGCGACCGACGCGGAGAGCGTCGAGGTGCGCTGGGTCCCGGTGGACGACGTCGCGACGCTCGACCTGTTGCCCGCCTTCGCGGACGCCTGGCCTGGCCTGCGCGCGACGCTCGACCAGGGCACCCCCGAGGCCTGACGGCCCGCGCCCACGGGACCTTCGTCACCGATCGGCGGCGGACGCGCCCCGGGACCGGTCCGACGGCGCCGGACCGGGGCACGATGGCGTCGTGCCCGAGGACACGTCGACCACGTACCGCGCGCTCGCGTCGTCGAGCCGGCTGACGCTGCTCCACGCCCTCCAGGAGCGCGGCCCGATGACGGTCGCCGACCTGTCGCGCGAGGCCGCACTGTGCCCGAGCGCGACGCGCGAGCACCTCCAGCGCCTCGCGGACGCGGGGTTCGTGCGCAGCGCCCCCGAGGTGCGCACGACGCGCGGTCGCCCGCGCATCCTCTACGAGGCCATCGCGGGCGAGGACCCGCCGCCGGACGACGGCGCGGCGCGGCGCCTCGGCGAGTCGCTGGTCCGGGCCGCGCTGACCCGCGCGGTGCTCGGGCACGACGACGCCGCTCAGGACGCCGCGCGCGACGCCGCCCCCGGGGCGGGCGACGACCTCACCGGGACCGCGCGCGCCGCGGGGCGACGGCTCGTCGACGTGCTCCGCTCCTCGGGCCGGGACGCGCCCGAGCCCACACCGGAGAACCAGCTCGCCGCGCTCGACGACCACCTGCACCAGCTCGGGCTCGACCCCGAGCTCGAGGAGGACCGGCTGCGGTTCCACCTCTACCGGTGCCCGTTCCTCGCGCTCGCCGCCGAGCGCGAGGACGTGGTCTGCGCCGTCCACCTCGGCCTCGTCCAGGGTGTGCTCGCGGGGGTCGGCGGGCCCGTCCGGGCGGAGGCGTTGCTGCCCTTCGTCGAGCCGCACCACTGCGTGCTGCAGCTCGCGCGCGCGGGCTGATTTTTCACGGTCCGCGGCCCGCCGCGGTCCCGTCCCGTCGGGTCATGCTGACCGCGCACCGGGTACGGACCCGGCGTCACGACGACGGTGGTCGTGACCTGCGACGACGGGAGGACGACATGACCGCCCCTGCCACCACCAGGCCCCCCTCGCTGCTGCGGGCGGTGCGCACGCCGTCGAGCGTGGACCTGTCGACGTGGGACCCCGAGGACGAGTCCCGCTGGGACCGCCGGTTCGCGTGGCGCACGCTGTGGATCACGACCTACAACCTCACGCTCGCGTTCTGCGCGTGGTACCTCGTGAGCGCGGTCGCGCCCCGGCTCAACGACGTCGGCTTCGACCTCACGACGGCGCAGCTCTACTGGCTCACGGCCGTCCCGGGTCTGGCCGGCGGCCTGTTCCGCATGGTCTACATGTTCCTGCCGCCCGTCGTCGGCACCCGCACACTCGTCGGCGGGACGGCGACGCTCGTGCTCCTGCCGATGCTCGGCTGGGCGTTCGCGGTCCGCGACGCGAGCACGCCGTACTCGATGCTCATGCTGCTCGCGGTCGCGGCGGGGATCGGGGGCGGCGCGTTCTCGGGGTTCATGCCCTCGACGAGCTACTTCTTCCCCAAGCGCATGGCGGGGACGGCGCTGGGGCTGCAGGCCGGGATCGGCAACTTCGGCGTGAGCCTCATCCAGTTCCTCACGCCGTGGGTCGTCGGCTTCGGCCTCCTCGGCACGGCGGTCCTCACGCCGCAGCAGACGGCGTCGGGCAGCCACCTGTGGCTGCACAACGCGGGCCTCGTGCTCGTGCCGTGGACCGTGCTCGGCGCGGTGCTCGCGGGCCTCTACCTGCGCCGGGTCCCGGTGAGCGCGAACTTCCGCGAGCAGCTCGACATCTTCGGCAACAAGCACACGTGGATCATGACGGCGATCTACCTCATGACCTTCGGGGCGTTCAGCGGGTTCGCCGCGCAGCTCGGGCTGCTCATCGTCGCGCAGTACGGCGGGTTCGCGAACGCACCCGACCCGCTACGCTACGCCTTCCTCGGCCCGCTGCTCGGGTCGGCCGCCCGCGCCGGGTTCGGGCCGCTGTGCGACCGGTTCGGCGGCGCGATCTGGACCCTCGTCGCCGGGATCGGCATGACCGTCTCGACCGTGTTCTCGCTCTTCTTCCTCGACCCGCACGACGTCGGGCAGTTCGGCTGGTTCCTCGCAGGGATGCTCGCGGTGTTCACGTTCGCCGGGATCGGCAACGCGGGGACGTTCAAGCAGATGCCGATGATCTTCCCGCGCCGGCAGGCGGGCGGGGTGATCGGCTGGACCGCCTCGATCGCCGCGTTCGGCCCGTTCCTCGTGGGCATCGGCCTCTCGCTCGTCCCCGCGCGGTCGTTCTTCGTCGGCTGCGCCGTGTTCTTCGCGCTCTGCACGTGGCTCACGTGGCACTACTACGCCCGTCCGGGCGCCCCGAACCCCTCCTGACCCCGACCGGGAACGTCCGGCCACGCGTCCGCCGTCCCGCCCCAGAGAACCCGAGGAGCTGTCGTGCCCCTACTCGACGAGCGCACCCCCCGTGACCCGGCCGACACCCTGCTGCGCCTGGGCAGCCGCCTGCGGCGCGGGAAGGTGTCGGACGACCTGCGGCAGGTGTTCCTGACCGGCGGGCGCCAGGGCGACGTGTTCTACCGCGACCGCTGGTCCCACGACAAGGTCGTGCGCTCCACCCACGGCGTGAACTGCACCGGGTCCTGCTCCTGGAAGGTCTACGTCAAGGACGGCATCATCACCTGGGAGACCCAGCAGACCGACTACCCCTCCGTCGGCCCCGACTCCCCCGAGTACGAACCCCGCGGCTGCCCCCGCGGCGCCGCGTTCTCCTGGTACACCTACTCCCCCACCCGCGTGCGCTACCCCTACGTCCGCGGCACCCTGCTCGACCTGTACCGGCGCGCGAAGGACGAGGTGGGCGGCGACCCCGTGCTCGCGTGGGCGAAGGTCACGTCCGACCCGGGGTCGGCCCGCGCTTACAAGTCGGCGCGCGGCAAGGGCGGGCTCGTGCGCGCCACCTGGGACGAGGCCGCCGAGATCGTCGCCGCCGCCCACGTGCACACCATCAAGACCTACGGCCCCGACCGCGTCGCCGGGTTCTCGCCCATCCCGGCGATGTCGATGGTGTCGCACGGGGTGGGTTCGCGGTTCGTGCAGCTCCTGGGCGGGAGCATGCTGTCGTTCTACGACTGGTACGCCGACCTCCCGGTCGCGTCCCCGCAGGTGTTCGGCGACCAGACCGACGTCCCCGAGTCCGCCGACTGGTGGAACTCCACCTACTGCATCATGTGGGGCTCCAACGTCCCGGTGACCCGCACCCCCGACGCGCACTTCATGGCGGAGGCGCGGTACCGCGGCCAGAAGGTCGTGACCGTGTCGCCGGACTACGCCGACAACGCCAAGTTCGCCGACGAGTGGCTCGCCCCGCACCCGGGGACGGACGGTGCCCTCGCCCAGGCGATGGGCCACGTCATCCTCACCGAGTTCCACGTGCGCGACCGCGCGCCGCGGTTCCTCGACTACATGGCCCGGTTCACGGACTCCCCGTACCTCGTCACGCTGGAGGAGCGCGGGGACGCGTACGTGCCGGGACGGTTCCTCACGGCGGACCGGCTCGCGGGCACGCCCGCCGCTGACCAGGCCGGCGCCGCGAACGCCGCGTCCAAGACGGTGATCCTGTCTCGCGAAGGCGCCGTCGTCGTCCCCAACGGGTCGCTCGGGCACCGCTACGGCGACCCCGGTCGCTGGAACCTCGACCTCGAGGGCGTCGAGCCCGCGCTGTCGGTCGCGGACCTGTCGGGCGGCGCGTCGGGCGAGCCGGTCGCCGTCGACCTCCCGCGCTTCGACCTCGCTCCCGAGGAGGGCGCGGAGCACCAGGGTGGTGCGGGCGCCGTCCGGCGCGGCGTGCCGACGCACCGCGTGGGCAGGCACCTGGTGACGACGGTCTACGACCTGCTGCTCGCGCAGTACGGCGTGGACCGCCCCGACCTCGACCTCCCGGGCACGTGGCCGACGGGGTACGACGACCCGTCGACCCCGGGCACCCCGGCGTGGCAGGAGGAGATCACCGGCGTGCCCGCGGCTGCCGCGGCGCGCATCGGGCGCGAGTTCGCGCAGAACGCGCTCGACTCCGGCGGCCGCTCGATGATCATCATGGGCGCGGGGACGAACCACTGGTTCCACTCCGACACGATCTACCGCACGTTCCTCGCGCTCGTGACCATGACGGGATGCCAGGGCGTGAACGGCGGCGGCTGGGCGCACTACGTGGGGCAGGAGAAGGTCCGCCCGATCACGGGGTTCCAGCAGTATGCGAACGCGGCGGACTGGGTCCGGCCCCCGCGCCTCATGATCAGCACGGCCTTCTGGTACCTCGCGACGGACCAGTGGCGCTACGACGGTCTGCCCGCGGACGCGCTCGCGTCCCCGCTCGCCACCGGGAAGCTCGCGGGCCGCACGACGGCGGACACGCTGGTGGAGTCCGTCCGTCGCGGCTGGACGCCCAGCTACCCGACGTTCGACCGCAACCCGCTCGACCTCGTGGACGAGGCCGAGGCGGCGGGCAAGGACCCGGTGCGCCACGTCGTCGACCAGCTCTCCTCGGGCGGGCTGGACTACGCGTGCGCGGACCCCGACGACCCGGCGAACTTCCCGCGCGTGCTCACCGTCTGGCGCGCGAACCTGCTGGGGTCGTCGGGCAAGGGCAACGAGTACTTCCTCAAGCACCTCCTCGGGACCGACGCCGCGGTGCGCGCACCGGAGTCGGGGCCGGGCCGGCGGCCGAGGGACATCGCGTGGCACGACGAGGCGCCGCAGGGGAAGCTCGACCTGCTCGTCACGGCCGACTTCCGCATGACGTCGACGACGCTGTTCTCGGACGTCGTGCTGCCGGCGGCGACGTGGTACGAGAAGCACGACCTGTCCTCCACGGACATGCACCCGTTCGTGCACTCGTTCAACCCGGCGATCAGCCCGCCGTGGCAGACGCGCACCGACTTCGACATCTTCCACACGATCGCCCGGCACATCTCCGAGCTGTCGGTGACGCACCTGGGCGTGCGCAAGGACGTCGTGGCCGTCCCCCTCGCGCACGACACGCCGGACGCCATGGCGACGCCGCACGGCGAGGTCCTGCCGCAGGACGAGCTCGTGCCCGGGGTGACCATGTCCAGGCTCGTCGTCGTCGAGCGCGACTACCCCGCGCTCGCGGCGCGGCTCGCGGCCCTCGGCCCGCTCACCCAGCAGGTCGGCATGGTCACCAAGGGCGTCGCGTTCGACCCGACGCCGGAGGTCGAGCGGCTCGCCGTCGCGAACGGCGTCGTCGCCGAGGGCCCGACGGCGGGGCGCCCGCGCCTGGACCGGGACACCCATGTCTGCGAGATGATCCTCGCGCTGTCGGGGACGACGAACGGGCGGCTCGCGGTGCAGGGGTTCGAGGACCTGGAGCGTCGCACCGGGCAGCGTCTGGCCGACCTCGCGCGGGACGAGCAGGGCAAGAGGATCACCTTCCCGGACGTGCAGTCCCGTCCGACGGCGGTCATCACCTCTCCCGAGTGGTCCGGCTCGGAGCACGGCGGGCGGCGCTACAGCGCCTTCGTCATCAACGTGGAGCGGCTCAAGCCCTGGCACACGCTCACGGGTCGCCAGCACTTCTTCCTCGACCACGACTGGATGACGGAGCTCGGCGAGCAGCTCCCGGTCTACCGGCCGCCGCTCGACATGCACCGCCTGTTCGGCGACTCGCGCGTCGGCGACACGTCCCCCACGGGGGCGCAGGGGTCGGAGGGTTACGCCGAGGTCGCGGTGCGGTACCTGACCCCGCACTCGAAGTGGTCGATCCACTCGGAGTACCAGGACAACCTCTTCATGCTCTCGCTCTCGCGCGGCGGCCCCACGATCTGGATGAGCCCGCAGGACGCGGAGAAGGTCGGCGTCGCGGACAACGAGTGGATCGAGTCCTACAACCGCAACGGCGTCGTGGTCGCCCGAGCCGTCGTCTCGCACCGCATGCCGGAGGGCACGGTCTTCATGTACCACGCGAAGGACCGGACCGTGGACGTGCCGCGGTCGGAGACGTCCGGGCTGCGGGGCGGGATCCACAACTCGCTGACCCGCGTGCTGCTCAAGCCCACCCACCTCATCGGCGGCTACGCGCAGCTCTCGTACGGCTTCAACTACATCGGCCCGACGGGCAACCAGCGTGACGAGGTCACGGTGATCCGTCGTCGTTCTCAGGAGGTGACCTACTGATGTCTGGAACGGCGACGCGCATCGGCATGGACGAGTGCGGAACGGCGACGCGAAGGGCGAGGAACGAGTCCGCAGCGGAGCGTGACCTGGGTATCGGAGTGGAGCGTGACGTTCGGTGAAGGTGATGGCGCAGATGTCGATGGTGATGAACCTGGACAAGTGCATCGGGTGTCACACGTGCTCGGTCACGTGCAAGCAGGCCTGGACCAACCGGACCGGGGTCGAGTACGTCTGGTTCAACAACGTCGAGACCCGCCCCGGACTGGGCTACCCCCGCACCTACCAGGACCAGGACCGCTGGCAGGGCGGGTGGGTCCGCACCAAGAAGGGCAAGCTCAAACTGCGCGCCGGCGGGCGCCTGAAGAAGCTCGCCACGATCTTCTCCAACCCCGTCCTGCCCTCGATCCACGACTACTACGAACCGTGGACCTACGAGTACGACATGCTGCTCTCGGCCCCCCAAGGCGCCCACACCCCCGTCGCGCGCCCCAAGTCGCTGCTCACGGGCAAGGACATGAACATCTCCTGGTCGGCGAACTGGGACGACGACCTCGCCGGGTCCACCACCACCATGGCCGACGACCCGATCCTGGCGCACATGTCCGAGCACGTCGCGACCGAGCTCGACAAGACGTTCATGTTCTACCTGCCCCGCATCTGCGAACACTGCCTCAACCCCGCCTGCGTCGCGTCCTGCCCCTCGGGCGCCATGTACAAACGCGCCGAGGACGGCATCGTGCTCGTGGACCAGGACCAGTGCCGGGGTTGGCGCATGTGCGTCACCGGCTGCCCCTACAAGAAGGTCTACTTCAACCACAAGACCGGCAAGGCCGAGAAGTGCACCCTGTGCTACCCCCGCATCGAGGTCGGCCTACCCACCGTGTGCTCCGAGACCTGCGTCGGACGCCTGCGCTACCTCGGCCTCGTCCTCTACGACGCCGACAAGATCACCGAGGCCGCGTCGGTGGAGGACGAGCACGAGCTCCTGGCCTCCCAGCGCGCCGTGTTCCTCGACCCGAACGACCCCCAGGTCATCGCCGCCGCGCGTGCCGAGGGCATCCCCGAGGACTGGATCACCGCCGCCCAACGCTCCCCCATCTGGGACCTCATCACCCGCTACGAGGTCGCCCTGCCCCTGCACCCCGAATACCGCACCCTGCCCATGGTCTGGTACATCCCACCCCTGTCCCCCGTCGTCGACGTCATCACCGCGTCGGGCAACGACGGCGAAGACGGACGCACCCTGTTCGCCGCCATCTCCCAGCTGCGCATCCCCCTGGAATACCTCGCCGGACTCTTCACCGCCGGCGACACCGCCCCCGTCGAACGCGTCCTACGCCGCCTCGCAGCCATGCGCTCCTACATGCGCGACATCAACCTCGGCCGCGACCCCGACGAACGCACCGCCGCCGCCGTCGGCATGACCGGCACCCAGGTCCAAGACATGTACCGCCTCCTGGCCATCGCGAAGTACGAAGACCGGTACGTCATCCCCACCGCCCACACCGAGATCGCCCGCGAGCTCGACGAGCTCGGCCGCCGTGACGAAATGTCATGTTCCCTCGACTACGACGGCGGCCCGGGGATGGGGAGCGCGGGACCGACGACGGGCGAGTCGTTCCACGCGGTCGGCGAGAAGGAACGGGCCACCAGCCCGTACACCCCCTCCACCACGGGTCGGGTCAACCTGCTCAACTGGGACGGTGACGGGACCCCGGGCGGGCTCTTTCCTCCGTCGCGACCGGCGGGCGGGCCCGAGCCCTCAGGGGGTGCGGCATGAGACGCGCGACCCGGTCCCGGTCGGCGTCCTCGACGAGCGCGGCGTCGCCCGGTCCCCTGCCGGACGACCAGCGCCGCGCCGCGCACACGGTGATCTCGCTCCTGCTCGACTACCCCACCGCGGAGGCCATCGCGCACCGCACGGACGTCGAGGACGTCGTCGCCGGGCTGCCGTCCGACGTGCGGCGGCCCCTGCGCGCGTTCCTCGACGCCACGGCGTCCCTCTCGCTCGGGGAGCGGCAGGCCGCCTACGTCGCGACGTTCGACCTCAAGCGCCGGTGCTCGCTGTACCTGTCGTACTACGCGGCCGGGGACACCCGAAAGCGCGGCGCCGCGCTCGTCACGTTCGTGGAGGCGTTCCGCGCGGCGGGCTGGGAGACGGACGGCTCCGAGCTGCCCGACCACCTGCCCACGGTGCTCGAGCTCTCCGCGCGCACGGACGGCGAGATCGCAGGCATGGTGCTCGACGCGCACCGCGACGGCATCGAGGTCCTGCGCGCCGCGCTCGAGACGCTGCGCAGCCCGTACGCGCACGTCGTGGCGGCGCTCGTCGCGACGCTGCCCGCGATGCAGTCGGAGACGGCGGCGCGCTTCCGCGACCTGGTCGCCGCGGGACCGCCCACCGAGCTCGTCGGCCTGAGCGACCTGTCCCACCTCACGCCGTTCGCCACGATCCCGAGCCTGACCGAGGAGACCCGACGATGAGCCCGCTCGACGTCCTGCTGTGGGTCGCCGTCCCGTACGCGGTGGCGGCGGTGTTCGTCGTCGGGCACGTGTGGCGGTACCGCTACGACCAGTTCGGCTGGACCACGCGCTCCTCGCAGCTCTACGAGAACCGCTGGCTGCGCCTCGGCTCGCCGCTGTTCCACGTCGGCATCCTCATGGTGATCGGCGGGCACGTCGTCGGCATCCTCGTGCCGCGCCCGTGGCTCGAGGCCGTCGGCGTGGACGAGCACGCCTACCACCTGGTGGCGACCGTCGCCGGCACCTTCGCGGCGGTCCTCACCGTGGTAGGCCTGGTCATCCTCGTGCTGCGCCGCCGCCTGTCGGGCGCGGTGTTCCGCGTGACCACGCGCACGGACAAGCTCATGTACGTCGTGCTCGGCGCCGCGATCGGGTTCGGCACGCTCGCGACGGTGCAGCACCAGATCTTCGGCGGCGGGTACGACTACCGCGGCTCGATCTCGCCGTGGTTCCGCTCGCTGCTCACGTTCCAGCCGGACCCGTCGCTCATGGCCGACGTCCCGCTCACGTTCCAGCTCCACGTCCTGTGCGGCCTGGCGCTGTTCGCCCTGTGGCCGTTCACGCGCCTCGTGCACGTGTTCTCCGCGCCGCTCGGCTACCTCACGCGGCCGTACCTCGTCTACCGGCGCCGCGCGGCCACGACGACGTCGCGCGCCCCGCGCCGCGGCTGGGAGCCCCCGACGACCCCGTAGCGGGGACCGCGCTCGTCGAACGATGCGTCCGCGCCCGAGCGATGCGTCCCGACACGCATCACTCGGGCGCCGACGCATCGCTCGATCCGGGGAGCGCGCGACGACGCCCGGCGGCCATCCCCGTGCCGCCGGGCGTCCTCGCGTGCCGGGCCGGTCGGGCCGGCCCGGGCTCCTCAGTCCTGTGCGGGCACAGGACGGCGCGTCAGGCGGATGCTCACCTCGGTCGCCTCGCGCGACAGGTACTCGCGGTCGAACGCGCCGGGCTCGCGTCCCTCGAGCTGCGCGAGCAGCGGGAGCGGGTCGTGCGGCGCGACGAGGACGAGCCCGTCCCCGGGAGCGAGCGCCTCGAGCGCCCCGAAGACGACGCCGTGGCGCACGGCGTGCGGGATCGTGCGGACGTCGAGGACGATCTCGGCCTCGTCGTGCGCGCACCCGCAGGTGTGCCCCTCCTCGGGCCCTTCCCCGTGCACGGCCGCGTGCTGCGGGGGCTCCGTGATCTCGATCGGTTCTGCTGCCATGGTGGTCCTCCTGGTCGTGGCGCGAGCGCCGGGTGGGGTGCTGGGTCTGCGGGGCTGCCGGCTCGAACGCAACGTCGGCGGGCGAGCCGGTCAGGGCGTCACGGCGAACGCCCCGGACGCGCCGCGTTCGGCGTCGGACATGGCGTGCGTGACGAACGGGTAGGTCCCGGGCTCGGGGAACGCGAGCTCGACGAACCCGCCCTGCGCGGGCAGGAGGCCGAGCACCTGGCTGCCGCCGGGGGTCCCCGACGGCAGCGCGTAGGCGCCCTCGTGATAGACGGTGTCGAACTGGCCGCCGACGACGTGGAACGCGCTCGGGCGGTTCGGTCCGGCGTCGAGCACCCAGACGCGCACGCGCTCGCCGACCCGCGCCGAGAGCGGGTCGTCGCGGTACTGGTTCGCGTACCCGTTGAACGCGAGGAGGTCGGGCTCGGAGGCGGCGACCTTCGCGTCGTCCGCCGACGCGCCCTGCGCGCCGAGGTAGAGCTCGGACTGCACGACGACGTACTCGCGGTCCACGGGTGCGAGGTCCGGCGGGTCGATGATCACCGCGCCGAACATGCCGTTCGCGATGTGCAGCGACATGGGCATGGTGGAGCAGTGGTACATCCAGATCCCCGCCCGGGTCGCCGTGAAGCGGTAGGTGAGCGACTCCCCGGGCGCGATGGTCCGCATCGGCTCGTCGGGCGCGAGCGCGCCCGCGTGGAAGTCGATCGAGTGCCCGATCGTCCCGTCGTTGACGAGGGTGATCTCGAAGACGTCGCCGACCTTCCCCCGCAGCACGGGCCCGGGCGCGATCCCGCCGAACGTCCACACGGTCTGCTCGACGCCGGGCGCCACCTCCTGCACCGTCTCCGTCACGGTGAGGGTGCGCCGGTGCACGACGGGCTCGCCCGCGGGGTCGATCTCGGCCGGTGCGAGGGTCGCGTCGCGCGCCGTGAACCCGTCGCCCGGGTGCGTCATGAGGTCGACGTCGGACGCGGCCAGCGAGTCCGCCCCGCCCGAGCCCGTGCTCGCGTGCCCGCCGTGCGCATCATGCACGTCCCGGCCGCCGTCGTCCGCCGCGAGCGTCCCGCCGGAGCCGTCCGAGCCGCCGGTGCCCTCGACGTCGATCGTGAGTGTCATGCCCATGAGCCGGTGCCCGGCCACGGAGCACCACCCGTCGAGGTCGCCGCTCACGACGCCCGCGTCGAGGGTCGCGGTCGCGCCCGGTGCGACGCGACCGGTCGTCGCGCCGTCGGCGAGGACCAGGTCGTGCACGTCGTCGTCGGTGTTCGTCAGCTCGATGACGAGCCGGTCGCCCGCGGGCACGCTGATGACGTCCGGGACGAAGCGCATGTCGACGGCGTCGACCTGCACGGTCGTCGTGAGGCCGGTCGCCGCGACCGGCACGCCGGCCCCTCCGGTCCCGGCGACGGCACCGCCGCCCACCACGCCCGACCCGACGCCAGCCGCGACCGGGTCGGCCGCGACGCCGCCCACGACCGCGAGCGCCAGCGTCGCGACGGCGGCGGTCACCGCGCCCGCGAGCGGCCTGCGCACCTGCGCGTCCCGGCGGGCAGCGACAGCACGGGCGGCGTCGCCGCGGCCCGTGCCCGACGGCGGCGCCGCCGTCGTGAGGTTCGCCGCGCCTGGGACGGGCGCCCCAGCCTCGGGCGGGGCCGCCGTCTGCTGCGACGCGTCCTCGCGCGCGACCGTGTCGCCCCGCGAGACCGTGTCGCCCCGCGAGACCGTGTCACCCCGCGAGACGGCCTCGGCACGCGAGACCACGACGGCGCGGAGTGCGAGCACGAGGAACGCCAGAAAGGTCGCGAAGACGACGAGCGACAGCCCGACGCGCACCCAGGACGGCAGCGGCAGGAGGTACAGCGCGAGCCCGCCGTTCGCCACGAGCACGCGGTACGCCCCGCCGGCGCCGACGACGGCCTCGGTGCGCCGCCGTCGTGCGGGGCCGCCGCCGAGCACGACGGGGACGAGGTACGTGAGCGCGCCGAGGAGCACCTGCGCGGCGAACCCGACGACGAACGGGAGCAGCAGCCCGCCGATCGCGTCCTGCGCGGCGGCCCACGACGGCGCCGTCGCGACCCGGACCCCGAACGCGGCCACGCTCCCGGCCAACCACCCGACCGACGCGGCGAGGCTCCACGCGGCGAACCCCCACGCACCGCGCTGCGCGGCGCGACCCTGTGCCGCGAGGTGCCGCCCGACCATCACCGTGCCGCCCAGCACGACGGCAGCCCCGGCCGCGACGAGGGGTCGCCAGCCGACCGCGCACGCCGCGACGACGAGCAGGATCCCCGCGGTGAGCACCGGGAGCGCGCGGCGGGCCGCGACGTCGGCGTCGGGCTCGATGCGGGTGCGCAGCACGGTCGGCCACAGGAGCACGAGCGTGCCGAGCACGGTGAGCCCCACCCACCCGAGGACGTTGAGCGTCACGTGCGCCACGTAGAGGCGGCCGTACGCCTCCGTCCCCGCGCCGCCGCGGGCCATGAGGACGCCGAGCGTGACGCCGACCGGGAGGCACGCCGCGGCGACGACGTAGTAGCGGACGAGCCGGCCGAAGCGCGACGGCAGAGCGCCCCGGCCCTGGAGCACGAGCACCGCCGCGTGCGTCACCGCGCCCGCGCCCACGAGCACCCCGCCCGCGACCACGAGGGACCAGACGTCGCTCAGCAGTCCCGCGACGACGAGCAGCGCACCGACCGTGTGCGCGGCGAGCCGCGCGACGTGCAGCGGGCGCCCGCCCGGCGCCTGGCGGCGCAGCATCGTGTCGGCGAAGTGCTGGCTCCACACGAGGATCGCCGTGCTCACCGCGCCGAGCATGAGCACGTGGACCATGAGCCACAGCGCGTCGGGCACGAACCGGTGCACGACGACCAGCACCGCCTCCGCGACGAACCAGGCGAGGACGAGCGCGTGCAACCACAGGTTGCGCGCGGTGCCCCCGACCTTCGGCGTACCCGGGAGCGGCCCGGCGGGCCGGGCGGTCAGGAGCGAGGGTCGCTCGGGCGTGGTGGGCACGGTCACCTTCCGGAGACGATCGGGAGCGCAGCGGACGGGGCCGAGGGAGAGCCCAGGTCGCGCGAGGTAGAGGCCTGGTCAGCCGAGGTAGAGGCCTGGTCGCGTGAGGCAGAGACCCGGTCGGCGCGCAGCGCCGACCAGACCGCGACCCCGACGAACCCGAGGACGGCGACGACGTTCCCCGCCCCGCCGACGCGCACGGCCGCGACCGCGGCGGGGCCGTCGCCCGCGAGGTCGCCGCCGACCCGGACGGCGAGCGACACGTGCAGCAGCGCGAGCGGCGCCCACATCGCGGCGCGGTACGGGAGCGGACGGCGCAGCACGGCGGGGAGGATGAGGGGCGCGTGCGCCATGATCATCGACAGCCCGAACCCGAGGAACACCGCGTGCACGACGGCGTCGTACGTCGTCCCGGAGCGCAGCGTCACCGCGGGGCCGAGCCCGGCGGGCCCCGCGCCGGCCGCGAGGAACACCCAGGCCGCGCCCGCGAGCACGAGCCACGCGTAGCCCGCGAGCATTCCCGCCGCGGCGAAGCGCGGGAGCCCGCGGCCGCGGACGGTGCGGCGCGCGACGTCGTGCCGCAGCAGCGTGACGGCCGACGCCGCGAGCGCCGCCCCGGCGACGGCGTAGCCGGGTGCGGGCGCGAGCAGGGCGAGGCACGCGGCGCCGACGTAGACCAGCGCCCCGGCGAGGACCGCGCGCTCGGTGCGGGCGTCGATCTCGAGCCGCGCGAGCTCGACACGCTCGCCGAGCACGGTCCAGGCGACGAAACCGACGAGCCACGGCAGCAGGTCGGGCACTGCGAGGCCCGCGGCCCAGAGCGAGGCACCCCCGACGGCGAGCACGGCCCCTGCGGCCTGGATCGCCGTCGCGACGGAGGGCTGCCGCCGCCACACGACGGCGTAGATCACGAGGAGCCCGAGCGTCCCCGCGACGAGGAGCCCTTGGCCGACCCCGCGGGGCAGGGGCGCGAGGAGCGCGAGCGCTCCGACGCCGAGCGCGGCGGGCGCGAGGTAGGCGACCGGTCGCCGCACCGCGACGGCGCGCTCGAGCGTGACGAGCGTGCCGACGAACCCGAGCACCATGAGGAGGCCGTGCGCGTCCTGGACCCGCGCGGCGGGGACCGGCGACGGGAGCCCGAGCAGGGCGAGCCCGGTCGCGAGCCCCGTGAGCAGCGCGACCCCGGCCGGCAGCACGAGGAGCCCGCGGAACGGCGTCCGGCTCGTCACGCCCCGAGGGTTTTCCACGGTCCCGACCGTAGGAATCCGGCGGTACGCCCGGACAGGGCCGAAGGTCCCCGCGATCGTCAGCCCGGCGTGGGCTCGGTCACCCCGGTACGCGTCCGACCGTGCTCAGCGGTCCGCGGCGCTGAGGACGGCGTCGAGCAGCCCCGGGAAGAGCGCGTCGAGGTCGTCTCGTCGGAGCGTGAGGCGACGGCCACGCCCGTTCGGCTCGTTGCGGATGACGCCGGCCGTGCGCAGCACCTTCATCAGGTGGGACTTCGTGGACTTCGGCATCGACGGGTCGCTGAGGTGGCAGGCGGCCATGTCGAGGGGGCCGTCGGCGAGCTGGCGGGCGATCGCGAGCCGATCGGTGTCGCTGAGCGCGAAGAGCACGCCGCCGAGGGTGATCTGGGCGCGCTCGGGGTGCGGCAGCTCGGTGGAGGAGACCATGGTTCGACAATTGTTGCACGATCGAGCGACGCCGGGCTACGCTCCGACGGTTCCAAACGATTCGAACCATGGGAGCAGGAGTGACCCCCCTGAGCGACGTCCGAGCGGGCGTGGACCGGATCGTGACCCGAGCTGCCGGCCCGACCCCGCGGCGGGTTCACGCCGGGTTCGCCGTCGCCGTCGCCGCGACGGTCGTGATGATGGCCGGCGCCAGCGCGCCGTCGCCCTTCTACCCGGGTCTCCAGACGTCCCTCGGGCTCGCGCCCTGGGTCATGACGACGGTGTTCGCGGTCTACGCCCTCGCGCTCCTCGTGACCCTGCTCGTCTTCGGGTCCGTGTCCGACCACGTCGGGCGACGCCCCGTCGTGACGATCGGGTTCCTGCTCCTCGCCGGGAGCTTCGCGCTGTTCTGGCACGCCGACGCCGTGAACCTCCTCGTCGCGGCCCGTGTCCTCCAGGGCGTCGCGAGCGGCCTGCTGCTCTCGACCCTGTCGACCGTCGTGACCGACCTCGAACCGCCGAACCGCCCGGGGCTCGCCGCGCTGGCCAACGGGGTCGCACCGATGGCCGGGCTCGCCGTCGGTGCGCTCGTCGCGGGCGCCGTGCTCGACCTCACAGGCGCCGCCCTGCGTGACGTCTTCGGCGGTCTCACCGCGCTCGCGCTGCTGCTCGCCGTCGGAGTGCGGCTGGTCCCCGAGACCGCGCCACGGCGCGCCGGGCTGCTGGCCTCGCTGCGCCCGCGGGTCGCGATCCCACCCCCGATCCGCGGCCTGCTCGCCCGCAGCGCTCCGGCGATCGTCGCCGGGTGGGCGACCGGCGGCCTGTTCCTGTCGCTCGGCGCGGCCGTCGTCCGGACCCGGTTCGACGGCGCAGGTCATCTCGTGCAGGGGCTGACGGTCGCTCTGCTCGCCGGGGCCGGCGCGCTCGCGGTCCTCGTCTCGAACCGGTACGGCGCCCGCGCGGTGACGATCTACGGCACGGCCGCGCTCTCGGTCGGCACCCTCCTGACGCTGGCGGGGCTCGCCGTCGGCTCGGAACCCGCCTACCTCGCTGCCGTCGTGGTGACGGGGACGGGCTTCGGGACGGCGTTTGCCGGCATCCTCCGCTCGGTCGTCCCGCTGCTGCGGCCCGACGAGCGAGCCGAGGCCTTCGCCGTCGTCTACGTCGTGTCGTACCTGGCGTTCGGCGTCCCTGCCGTCGTGGCGGGCCTGGTGACACCGTCCGCCGGGCTCCTCGCGACGACGTCCGCCTACGGGGTCGTGGTGGCGCTGCTGGCCGCGACAGCGGCCGTGCTCCGCTGGCGGAGCCGGGGCTGAGCCTGGCTCACCCCCGGGTCGGCGCGAGCCGGTGGACGGCCGGGCCGATCGTCTCGCCGTACGCGCGCAGGGTCTCGTCCTTGGCGTCGTGCTGGAGGTAGACGGCGAACTGGTCGACGCCGAGCGCGGCGAGCTCGCGCAGCCGCTCCACGTGCCGTTCCGCCGGTCCGACGAGGCAGAACCGGTCGACGATCTCGTCGGTGACGAACGCCGTGTGCGTGTTGCCCGCGCGCCCGTGCTCGTTGTAGTCGTACCCCTCGCGCCCGGCCACGAAGTCGGTGAGCGCGTGCGGGATCGTCACGCCCGCGCCCTCTTCCGACCCGCCCGGGCCGTAGCGCGCGACGATCTCGGCGACGTGGTTGCCCACCATCCCGCCGAACCACCGGCACTGGTCGTAGGCGTGCGCGAGCGCGCGCCGTCCGGCCTCCCCGTTCGACGGCGCGGTGCCCGTCACGTAGGCAGGCGCGGCGACGCAGATGCGCACCGCGTCGGGGTCGCGTCCCGCCCGCTCGGCGGCGGCGCGCACGGCCGCGACGGACCAGGCGACGACGTCGGGGTCGGCGAGCTGGAGGATGAACCCGTCGCCCACCTCGCCGGTGAGCGCGAGCGCCTTGGGCCCGTACGCGGCCACCCACACCGGGAGCCGGGAGTCAGGGTTCCACGGCAGCCGCAGCGTCGAGCCGCGGTACTCCACCGCCTCGCCCGACGCGAGGCCACGGATCACGCCGATCGCCTCGCGCAGCTCGGCGAGCGTCACGGGCCTCCCGTTGATCACGCGCACGGCGGAGTCGCCGCGACCGATCCCGCAGATCGTCCGGTTGCCGAACATCTCGTTGAGCGTCGCGAAGAGCGAGGCGGTGACCGTGACGTCGCGCGTGGCGGGGTTGGTGACCATCGGGCCCACCGTCACCCGGTGCGTGGCGGCGAGGATCTGGGAGTAGACGACGAACGGCTCCTCCCACAGCAGGTGCGAGTCGAACGTCCACACGTGCGAGAAGCCGTACGTCTCCGCCTGCCGCGCGAGGTCCACGACCCGCCACGCGGGCGGGTCGTTCTGCAGCACCACGCCGAGGTCCATGCCCGCCTCCGATCCAGGCCCGCGCTCAGCGCAGGTACGCCGACAGCCCGCGGCGCAGGAACCGCCCGTGCCCGGGGCTCCCGTGGTACGTGCCGTCCTCGACGACCACGCGCCCGCGCGACATCACGACGTCCACGTGCCCGGCGACCTCGAACCCCTCCCACGCGGAGTGGTCCATGTTCATGTGGTGCGTCTTCCCGTACCCGATCGACGTGCGCCCCGCGGGGTCGTAGACGACGACGTCGGCGTCCGCGCCCGGGGCGAGCACGCCCTTGCGGCCGTCGAGCCCGAACATGCGGGCCGGCGTCGTGCAGCACAGCTCGACCCACCGCTCGCGCGTGATCCGCCCGTCGACGACGCCCTGGTAGAGCAGGTCGAGGCGGTGCTCGACGCCGCCGATCCCGTTGGGGATCTTCGAGAAGTCGCCGAGGCCGAGCTCCTTCTGCTCCTTCATGCAGAACGGGCAGTGGTCGGTGCTCACGACGGACAGGTCGCCCGTGCGCAGGTACCGCCACAGCTCGTCCTGGTGCCCCTCGGCGCGCGACCGCAGCGGCGTCGAGCAGACCCACTTGGCGCCCTCGAAGTCGCCCCACTCCTCGCTGCGCGCGCCGAGCTGCTCCTCCAGCGACAGGTAGAGGTACTGCGGGCACGTCTCGCCGAACACGTTGTGCCCCTCGTCGCGGGCCCGCGCGAGCGTCGCCACCGCCTGCTTGGCCGACATGTGCACGACGTACAGCGGCGCCCCGGTCAGGCGCGCGAGCATGATCGCGCGGTGCGTCGCCTCCTCCTCGGTCTCCCACGGGCGGCTCGTGCCGTGGAAGTACGGGGCGGTGTCGCCGCGGTCGAGCGCCTCGCGCACGAGCACGTCGATCGCGATGCCGTTCTCGGCGTGCATCATGATCACCGACCCGTTGTCGCGCGCCTTCTGCATCGCGCGCAGGATCTGCCCATCGTCGCTGTAGAACACGCCCGGGTAGGCCATGAAGAGCTTGAAGCTCGTGATGCCCTCGGTGACGAGCTCGTCCATGGCCTTGAGCGAGTCGTCGTCGACGCCGCCGAGGATCTGGTGGAACCCGTAGTCGATCGCGCACCGCCCGTCCGCCTTGGCGTGCCACGCGGCGAGCCCGTCCTGGACCCGCTCCCCGGTGCGCTGGACCGCGAAGTCGACGATCGTCGTCGTCCCGCCCCAGGCCGCGGCCCGCGTGCCGGTCTCGAACGTGTCCGACGCGTTCGTCCCGCCGAACGGCAGCTCCATGTGCGTGTGGCAGTCGACCGCGCCGGGGATGACGTACTTGCCCGTCGCGTCGATCACGCGCTCGGCGTTCGCGGCCAGGTCGGCCCCGAGGCTCGTGTCCCCGGGCCGCAGCAGCGCGGCGACCTGCTCGCCGTCGACCAGCACGTCGGCGAGCGTCGAGCCCGTGGGTCCGACGACGGTCCCTCCCCGGATCAGCGTGTGCGGCATCGCGTGCTCTCCCGTCTCGGTCGGGTGGTGTGCGGGGGGTCGCCGGTCACGGCCGGGTGAGGTCGTCGTAGGCGTCGGGCCGGCGGTCGCGGTAGAACTGCCACCGGTCGCGCACGACGCGCAGCAGGTCCAGGTCGAGGTCGCGCACGACGAGCTCCTCCTCGTGGTCGTCGGCGGGCTCCCCGACGAACGCGCCCTCGGGGTCGACGAAGTACGACGTGCCGTAGAAGTCGTCGTCGCCCAGGTCCTCGACGCCCACGCGGTTGATCGCACCGACGTAGTACTCGTTCGCGACCGCCGCCGCCGGCTGCTCGAGCCTCCACAGGTAGTTCGACAGCCCGCGGCTCGTCGCGCTGGGGTTGAGCACGATCTCCGCCCCGTTGAGCCCGAGCGCGCGCCAGCCCTCGGGGAAGTGCCGGTCGTAGCAGATGTAGACGCCCACGCGCCCGACGGCGGTGTCGAACACCGGGTAGCCCAGGTTGCCGGGGCGGAAGTAGAACTTCTCCCAGAACCCGCGCACGTGCGGGATGTGCGTCTTGCGGTACTTGCCGAGGTAGCGCCCGTCGGCGTCGATCACCGCCGCGGTGTTGTAGAGCACGCCCGGCTGCTCCTCCTCGTAGACGGGCAGCACGACGACGGTCCCCAGCTCGGCCGCGAGCGCCGAGAACCGCTCGACCGTGGGGCCGGGGACCGACTCGGCGTACGCGTAGTACGCGGCGTCCTGCACCTGGCAGAAGTACGGCCCGTAGAACAGCTCCTGGAAGCACACGAGCTTCGCACCCTGGTCGGCGGCGTCACGCAGGTGCTTCTCGTGGACGTCGATCATCGACTCCTTGTCGCCCGTCCAGCGGACCTGGGTGAGCGCGGCACGTACGGTGGTCATGACCCCTCCTCAGTTGTGGGCATGGAATGGGCCTGGTCTGGGGGCGCGAACCGGACCCTTTTCATGCCCGCACCGCCTCGGCCTGCTCGTCGGCGACGTCGAGGGCCGCGTCGATCGCGGCGAGGCCGTGCTCGAGGTCGTCGGCGGACGTGACGAGCGGCGGCGCGACGTGCAGGCGGTTGAAGTGCACGAACGGCCACACGCCGCGCTCCTTGACCGCGGCGACGACCGCGCCCATCGGCGCGGCGGCCGGCCCGCTCGCGTTGAACGGGACGAGCGGCTCGCGCGTCTCGCGGTCGCGCACGAGCTCGACCGCCCAGAAGAACCCGAGCCCGCGGACCTCACCGACGCTCGGGTGCCGGGCGGCCATGTCGCGCAGTCGCGGCCCGATCACGTCGGCGCCGAGCGCGCGCACCCGCTCCAGGATCCCCTCGTCCTCGAACGTGCGGACCGTCTCGACCCCGACCGCGCACGCGAGCGGGTGGCCGGAGTAGGTGAGGCCGCCGGGGAACACGCGGTCGTCGAACGTTCGCGCGACGTGCTCGCCGACGACCACGCCCCCGAGCGGGACGTAGCCCGAGTTCACGCCCTTGGCGAAGGTCACGAGGTCGGGCACGACGCCCCACCGGTCCACCGCGAACCACTCGCCCACGCGGCCGAACCCGACCATCACCTCGTCGGTCACCAGGAGGATCCCGTGCTCGTCGCACAGCGCGCGCACGCCCGCGAGGTAGCCGTCGGGCGGGATCAGCACGCCGTTGGTCCCGACGATCGTCTCGAGCAGGATCGCCGCGATCGTCCCGGGCCCCTCGAGCTGCACGACCTCCCGCAGGTGGGCGAGCGTACGGACCCCCTCCTCCGCGTCGTCGCGCGCCCCGAACGACGACCGGTACGTGTAGGGCCCGAGGAAGTGGCGCACGTGCGGGTCGGGCGCGACCTCGTTGGGCCAGCGCCGCGGGTCGCCCGTGAGCGAGATCGCCGTCGTGGTGTTGCCGTGGTACGACCGGTACGCGGAGAGCACCTTGGCGCGCCCCGTGTGCAGGCGCGCGAGGCGCACCGCGTTCTCGACGGCGTCCGCGCCGCCGTTGGTGAAGAAGACGCGCCACCGCCGCTCGTCGCCCGTCCCTCCCGCCGGACCGCGGGTTCGCGCGCCCGGCGCGCGCTCCGTGATGAGCCGCGCGAGCTCGCCCCGCACGTCGTTCGCGAACGTCGGTCCCACGGTCGCGAGCCGCCCCGCCTGGGCCTGGATCGCCGCGACGAGCCGCGGGTGCTGGTGGCCCAGGTTGAGGTTGACGAGCTGCGACGCGAAGTCGAGGTAGCGGTTGCCGTCCTCGTCCCAGAACCACGCGCCCTCGCCGCCCGCGACGGGTAGCGGGTCGATCGCGCCCTGCGCGGACCAGGAGTGGAAGACGTACCGGTCGTCGGCACGCGTGCGCGACGTGCGCCGGGCGAGCTCCTCCGTCGTCATCGGTCGCTCACCGGGTCCGGGGGAAGCCGAGGTCGACGCCCGCCGTCGACGGGTCGGGCCAGCGCGTCGTGACGACCTTGGTGCGCGTGTAGAACTGCACGCTCTCCGGTCCGTAGACGTGCAGGTCGCCGAACAGCGAGCTCTTCCAGCCGCCGAACGAGTAGTAGCCGACCGGCACGGGGATGGGGACGTTGACGCCGATCATGCCCGCCCGGGCGTCGATCTCGAACGCGCGCGCCGCGCCGCCGTCGCGCGTGAAGATCGCCGCGCCGTTGCCGTACGGGTTGTCGTTCACGAGCCCGACGGCCTCCTCGTAGGACTCCGCGCGCACGACGGACAGGACCGGCCCGAAGATCTCTTCGCGGTACACCGTGTGCTCGGGACGCACGTGGTCGACGAGCGTGGGGTGCAGGAAGAACCCCTCCCCCAGATCCCCTGCGCCCGCGGGCGCCTGGCGGCCGTCGACGACGAGCGTCGCGCCCTCCTCGGCCGCCGTGCCGACGCGCGCCGCGACCCGGTCGCGGTGCTCGGCCGTGATGAGCGGCCCCATCTGGGACGCGGGGTCGGAGCCCGGCCCGACGACGAGGCGCGCCACGCGCTCGCGGATCGCCGCGACGAGCGGGTCGGCCACCGCGCCCACGGCGACGAGCACGGAGACCGCCATGCACCGCTCGCCCGCCGACCCGTACGCCGCGGAGACTGCCGCGTCCGCCGCGACGTCCACGTCGGCGTCGGGCAGGACCACCATGTGGTTCTTCGCGCCGCCGAGGGCCTGGACCCGCTTGCCGTGCCGCGTCCCCGTCTCGTACACGTGGCGGGCGACGGGCGTCGAGCCGACGAAGCTCACGGCCTCCACGTCGGGGTGCTCCAGCAGGCGCTCCACCGCGACCCGGTCGCCCTGCACGACGTTCACGACGCCGTCGGGCAGCCCGGCCTCCTGGAGCAGCCGCGCGACGACGAGCGACGCCGACGGGTCGCGCTCGCTCGGCTTGAGCACGACCGTGTTCCCGCACGCGATCGCGTTCGGGATCATCCACAGCGGCACCATGGCCGGGAAGTTGAACGGCGTGATGCAGGCGACGACGCCGAGGGCCTGCTTGACCTCGTGCACGTCCACGCCCGACGACGCCTGCTCGGTGTACCCGCCCTTGAGGAGCTGGCCGATCCCGCACGCGAACTCGACGCACTCGAGCGCGCGGGCGACCTCGCCCGCCGCGTCGGAGAGCACCTTGCCGTGCTCGGCGCTCACGACCGCCGCGATCTCGTCGCGGTGCTCCACGAGGAGCTGGTGGAACGCGAAGAGGATCTCGACACGACGTGACACGCTCGTCGCGCGCCACGCAGGGAAGGTGTCCCGCGCCGCCGCGACCGCGGCGTCGACGTCCTCCGCGGACGCGAGCGCGACCCGCCCCGTGACCGCGCCCGTCGCCGGGTCGTGGACCGGTCCGTACCGCTCCGCGTCGGACCGCGCACGGCCCGCGACCCAGTGCCCGATGCGCGCCTCCCCGGCACGCCCCTGCCCGTCGTCCGTCGCGGTCGGGGCGCTCGTGGCGCCCTCCGCGACCGGAGAGATCCCCGCGGTCGTCTCCACGTCCTCGCCTCCTCGCGCGCCGAGGTGGTGGCGCGCCGTCGCAGCCGATCCCTCAGTCTGGCACGGAAGACCCGATCGTGTGGTGCGGATCACATCGCCCGCCCGGTAGCGTCGTGCCTCGTGAGCGCAGCGCAGCCCCCGTCCCCGCGGCCCGTGCCACGGTCCGCCGCCCGGCCCGACCGGGCGAACCTCGTCCCGCTCCTGCTCGTCGTGACGGTCACGGCGATCGTCGTCGAGCTCGTGCGGTCCAGCGGCCCGCTGCACGACCACGCGTTCTCCGCGGGCGTCGTCACCGTGGCGCTCACGGCGCTCGCGACGTACGCCGCGCCCGGCGTCCTCGTCGTGATGATCGCGGCGCGGCTCGAGCTCACGGGCAAGGTCGTGCTGCTCGCCGTGGCGTCGCTCGCCGTCGCGCGCCTCGCTCTCCAAGGCCTCGGCGCCGCCATCGCCGGGGGCGTCGACCTCGGGCTCGTGCGCTACGGCGTCGGGCTCGCGACGGTCGCGCTCGGGATCGGCGTGCTCGTGCTCGTGGCCGCGTTCGCGAGCGGGACGGGCGGACCGGCAGGTGGTGCGGACCCGGCGCCCGGGATCGACGCCGCGCCGGGGCCGACTCCGGTCCGCACCGCGGCCCCGCCGCTCGCGCGCGGGTCGCTCGTCGCCGTCGGCATCGTGCTCGGCGCGCTGCTCGCCGGGGCGCTGAGCGCGGTCCTCGGCACCTGGGACGCGTACTGGCGCGCCGACGTCGCGGGATGGGTCGTGACGGTCGTGGTCGCCGCCGGTGCCGTCGCGTGCGCGTGGGCGCTCCGGGGGCGCGCCGCCTGGCCGGGGTCACGCGGGCTGTGGGTGCTCGGCCCGTTCGTCGCGCTCGTGGTGCAGGCGCTCGCCAACCCCGCGTTCGCCGCGTCCCAGACGGGCGTCGCCCTGCCGTTCGCCGTCGCCGCGCTCGCCGTCGCCGCCGTGCTCGCCGCGTGGTTCGTCCCCTGGGCGGGCCGCTCGACCCCGCCGGGATCGCCGTGGGTGTCCCCCGCCCTGCTCGTCGTGGGCGTCGCCGTCGTGTTCCTCGCCGTGCCGCGCCTGGACGGGCCGGGGGCCGTCGGGGGCTGGGCGCTCCTCGTCCTGCTCGTGCTCCTCGTCCCCGTCGCGGCCCGCACGCTCGCTCTCGCCCTGACGCGCACCGCGCGCCCGCTCACCTGGCTGCGCCTCGCCGGCGCCGCGAGCGTCGCCGGGCTCGGGGTGGCGGTCCCCCTGCTCGGGTACCAGCTCGAGTACGACGTCCCGCTCCCGTTCCCGCACACGCTCGTCCCTGTCGCCGCGGCGCTCGCGCTCGCCGTGCCCGCCGTCGTCGCCGGACTCCGCTCCCGGGGCGCCACGGCCTCCGCGGGCGACCCCGCGGCGTCGGGCACGACGCCCGCCGCCGGTCGCGCCGAGGTCCCGGTGCTCGCCGTCGGCGGGGCGGTCGCGGTGCTCGCGCTCGTCGGCGTGACGCAGGTCCACGTGCCGGCCACGACCCCGTCCGTCGCCGACTACCCGGCGGGCGACCTCCGGCTGCTCGACTGGAACCTGCACTACGGCGTGAGCGCCGACCCGTCGGTCCGGCTCGACGAGATGGTCGCGACGATCGACGACTCCGGGGCAGACGTCGTCACGCTCCAGGAGGTGTCCCGCGGCTGGGTGCTCGGCGGCGGCGCCGACATGGCGACGTACCTCGCCCGCCAGACCGGGATGCGCGTCGTCTTCGTCCCCGCGGCGGACCGGCAGTTCGGCAACGCGATCCTCTGGGACCCCCTGCGCGGCGACCTCGCCGACGTCGCGCGCCACGCCCTGCCCTACGGTGCCGGGCCGCAGGAGCGCTCCGCGGTCTCCGCGACGCTCGACGCCGCGGGCGTCCCGGTCCGGGTGACGTCCGTGCACCTGCAGCACCGCGAGGAGAACACCCCGACCCGGCTCGACCAGCTCGGTACGCTCCTGGCCGACGAGCCCGTGGACGGCGCGTACGTCCTCGCGGGCGACCTCAACGCCGAGCCCGGCTGGGACGAGATCACGCTCCTCGAGGAGCACGGCCTCGAGAGCGGTCAGGACGTCGCCGGCGACCCCGACGCGCTCACGTCACCCGCGGTCGCCCCGGCGCACCGTATCGACTGGGTCTTCGGGTCCGACGCCGTGACGTTCCGCTCCTTCGAGGTCCTCGACGTCACCGCCTCCGACCACCGCCCCCTGCTCGCCGAGCTCCGCGCGCGCGGCTGACGGCCGCGTCCGCGGCCCGCGGTCTGACAGACCCGTGGCCGCGCGACCACGGCCCTGTCCCCGCGCAACCAGGGTTCTACCCCGCGCGACCACGGCTCTACCCCGTGCGACTCGGTTCTCACCTGGCCGCGTTAGGGTCGGCGGGTGCGTATCGAGCTGACCGTGACCGAGGCCGTCGAGATAGCGCGCGCGACGGGCGGGCTGCCGCCGTACGTGCGCTCGGTGACGAGCGAGGGCGACGACGTGCGGGTGGTCGTCGACCTGCGCGAGGTGCCGGACCCGCCGTCGGCGCTCAAGCTCGCCGCGCGGCTGGTCCCCGTGGTCCGGGCGACGCTGCACGTCGAGTCGGTCGTGGCGGGCACCGCGGTGCTCGCGGTCGAGGCCCATGCCGCCGGGCTGCCCGCGCACAAGCTGCTCGGCTTCGTCGAAGCACCCCTCCAGAGCGCGCTGCGCTCGAAGGACCTGCCGCCCGAGGCCGTGCGTGTGCTGCCCGAGGCGCGGGTCGCGGTCGACGTGCAGGCGCTGCTCGGCGGGGTGCTCGAGCACACCTTCCCCGGGTTCCAGCTCACCGAGCTGGCGTTCGCGGACGGGACGCTGCGCCTGGACGGTCGGCTCTGACGTGTCGCAGCACCAGGTCGACGGCCGGGCCGTCGCGCCGGTCCTCGTCCTGCTCGGCCCTGCGGCCACCGGCAAGTCCACGCTCGGCGGGCTCGTCGCCGGGCTGCTCGGGGTCGCGTTCGTCGACCTCGACGCCGTCGCCGACCGCTACTACCCGGACGTCGGGTGGAGCGTCGACCGGCTCGTCGAGCGCATCGCGGTGGTCGGCCGGGTCGCCGCCGAGCGGGAGTGGGAGCCTGCGCGGGCGCACGCCGTCGAGCGTGCGGTCGCCGACCATCCCGGCGCGGTGCTCGCGCTGGGTGCCGGGCACGCGTCGTACACGGACCCGGCGTGCCTGGACCGCGTCCGCGCGGCGCTCGCGCCCGTGCCGCACGTCGTCCTCGTCCTGCCCGGCGCCGACCGCGAGCACGCCCTGGCGGTGCTGCGGGCGCGGTCGGTCGCGGCGAAGGGCACGGACTGGGTCCGTGACGGCCACGACTTCCTCGCCGAGTGGTTCGACGACGCCGGGACGCGCGGTCTGGCGCACCGGACGTTCCTCACGGGCGCGGACGACCCGGCCGCGAGCGCCCGGCGGCTCGTCGACGTGCTCGGCTGAGGAGCCCGGCCGAGAGCCGCCGCGCTCAGTCCTCGCGGTGGTGCAGCATGCGCGCGACCTCGGCGATGGACCCCGAGAGCGACGGGTAGACGGTGAAGGCCGACGCGACGTCGTCGACCGTGAGCCGGTGCGACACGGCGAGCGTGATGGGGAACACGAGCTCGCTCGCGCGCGGCGCGACGACGACCCCGCCGAGGACGACCCCCGCCTCGGGGTGCGCGAAGAGCTTGACGAAGCCGTCGCGCATGCCGAGCATCTTGGCGCGCGGGTTGCGCGCGAGCGGCAGCACGGTCGTGACGTACTTGCTGCTCTGCGCCTTGAGCTGCTCCTCGCTGTACCCGACGGTCGCGATCTCGGGTGCGGTGAAGATGTTCGCCGCGACGGTCCGCAGCTTGATCGGCACGACGGCGTCGCCGAGCGCGTGCGACATGGCGACGCGGCCCTGCATCGCGGCGACGGACGCGAGCGGCAGCACGCCGGTGCAGTCGCCGGCCGCGTAGATGCCGCGCACGGACGTGCGTGACACCTTGTCGACCTCGACGTGCCCGCTCGGCGTGAGCCGGACCCCGGCCTCCTCGAGGCCCAGGCCGCTCGTCGAGGGGACCGCGCCGACGGCGATGAGGACGTGCGAGCCCTCGACGACCCGGCCATCTGACAGGGTGACGCGCACGCCGTCCTCGGTGCGCTCGGCGGACTCGGCGCGGGACCGCGACATGACGGTCATGCCGCGCGAGCGGAACACGCCCTCGAGCAGCTCGGCCGCGTCGGCGTCCTCCCCCGGGAGCACGCGGTCGCGGCTCGACACGAGGACGACGTCGGACCCCAGCGCGTTGTACGCGCCCGCGAACTCGGCACCGGTGACGCCCGACCCGACGACGATCAGCCGTTCCGGGAGCTCGGACAGGTTGTAGAGCTGCGTCCACGTGAGGATGCGCTCGCCGTCGGGCTGCGCCGTCGGCAGGACGCGCGGCGTCGCGCCGACCGCGAGGAGGATCACGTCGGCGTCGAGCACGAGGGGCCCGTCCGCGCCGTCCGGCGAGTCGACGACGACGCGCTCCGGGCCGTCGAGGCGGCCCGCGCCGATGACGACGCGCACGCCCTCGCGCTCGAGGCGCGCGTGGATGTCCGCGGACTGCGCGGCCGCGAGCGCCATGACACGCGTGTTCACGGCCTCGAGGTCGACGATGTGGCGTCGCATCGCGGGGTGCTGCGCCTTCGCGGTGTCGACGGGCAGGCGGATGCCGAGCTCGGCGGCGCGCTCGGCGATGGTCATCCAGTCCGCGGTCGCGATGAGCGTCTTGGAGGGGACGACGTCCGTGAGCACGGCCGCGCCGCCCAGGCCCTGGCGCTCGACGACGGTCACGTCCGCCCCGAGCCGGCGGGCGACGAGGGCGGCCTCGTAGCCGCCGGGCCCACCTCCGAGGACGACGATGCGGGTGGCCTGATGGTCGATGCTCGCGTGCGTCACGCCGGACATTCTGTCAGGCCGTCGCGTCCCGCGGTGTCAGCATGCGAGACGCCGGGGCCGGTCAGGGCCGGGCGGCGACGTCCCCGCTCGTCGGGTCGGGCGTCCGGGGACGGACTAGCCTTGCGACCATGACGACGACGCCTGCGAGCACACCCCCGCTCGACGACCCCGCGACCGACCCGTTCCTCGTGGCGAGGGCCGCCGCCGACCACATCGCGCAGGCGACGGGGGTCGACGGGCACGACCTGGCGCTCGTGCTGGGCTCGGGGTGGGGCGGCGCCGCGGAGCTCCTGGGCGACGTCGTCGCGGAGATCCCGACGCACGAGATCCCCGGCTTCTCCGCGCCCGCGGTCTCGGGGCACCTGTCGGTGACCCGGTCGATCCGGGTCGAGCGCGCCGACGGCTCGGTCCGGCACGCGCTGGTGCTCGGCTCGCGCACGCACCTGTACGAGGGCAAGGGCGTGCGCGCCGTCGTGCACGGCGTGCGCACGGCCGCCGCCACGGGCGCCGAGACGCTGATCCTCACCAACGGGTGCGGCGGCCTCAACCGGGACTGGGGCGCGGGCACGCCCGTGCTGCTCTCGGACCACATCAACCTCACGGCCCGCAGCCCGCTGGAGGGCCCGACGTTCGTCGACCTCACGGACGTCTACTCGCCGCGCCTGCGCGAGCTCGCGCACCGCGTCGACCCGAGCCTCCCGGAGGGCGTGTACGCGCAGTTCCCCGGGCCGCACTACGAGACCCCGGCCGAGGTGCGGATGGCGGGGGTCCTCGGCGCCGACCTGGTCGGCATGTCGACCACGCTCGAGGCCATCGCGGCCCGCCACTGCGGCCTGGATGTGCTCGGCGTCTCGCTCGTGACGAACCTCGCCGCCGGGATCAGCCCGACGCCGCTCTCCCACGCCGAGGTCATCGAGGCCGGCCAGGCCGCGGGACCGCGGATCAGCGCACTCCTGGCCGACATCGCGAAGCTGGTGTGACATGACCGACCGCACTGCTGCCTACCGGGGTGCGGCGGACGCCGCCGACGACCCGGCGTTCGACCCCGGGACCGACCGCGGCGCGTTCCTCGAGCGCGTGGCCGCGTGGATCGACGACGACGTCGACACGGGCGACCAGGACGAGCTCCGGCACCTGCTCGACCTGGCCGACTCGCCCGACCCGCGCCAGCACGACGTCCGCGCCGCCGCCCTCGCCGAGCTACAGGACCGGTTCTCCGGGCCGCTCGAGTTCGGGACCGCCGGGCTCCGCGGGCGCATGGCCGCCGGTCCGCACCGCATGAACCGCGCGGTCGTGATCCGCGCGGCGGCGGGGCTCGGGGCGTACCTGCGGGGCGCGCTCGGCCCCGCGGGCGCCGGCGGCGCGGCCCGGCCGCGCGTCGTCGTCGGGTTCGACGCGCGGCACCGCTCGCGCACGTTCGCGGTCGACAGCGCGGCCGTGCTCACGGCGGCCGGGCTGGACGTCCTGGTCCTGCCCTCGGCGCTGCCCACGCCGGTCCTCGCGTTCGCGGTGCGCCACCTCGGCGCGGACGCGGGAGTCATGGTGACCGCGAGCCACAACCCGCCGGCGGACAACGGGTACAAGGTCTACCTCGGCGGGCGCGTCGTCACGGACTCCGGCCAGGGCGCCCAGATCGTCCCGCCGTACGACGCCCGGATCGCCGCCGCGATCGCGGCCGTCGGACCGGCGCGGTCGGTCCCGCGTGCGAGCGGGGGCTGGACCGTCCTGGACCGGGAGGTCGTCGGCGCGTACGTCCGCTCGGTCCTCGCGCTGTCCGACGGCGCCCCCCGCCGGCTCAAGGTCGTCACCACGGCGCTGCACGGCGTGGGCGGCGAGACGGTGGCGCACGTCCTGCGCGACGCGGGCTTCACGACCGTCGTGCCGGTCGAGGAGCAGCTCGACCCGAACCCCGACTTCCCGTCCGTCGCGTTCCCCAACCCCGAGGAGCCGGGCGCGATGGACCTCGCGCTCGCCGTCGCGCAGGACGCGAGCGCCGACGTCGTGCTCGCCAACGACCCCGACGCCGACCGCTGCGCGGTCGCGGTGTTCGACCCGCGCGTCGGGACGTACCAGGGCGCGGAGACCGCCCGCTCCAACGGGTGGCGCATGCTGCACGGCGACGAGGTCGGCGCGCTGCTCGGCGACGACGTCGCGCGGCGCGTCGCGGCGTCCGGTGCGGCCGGAGGCGTGCTCGCGTGCTCGGTCGTGTCCTCCCGCCTGCTGGGGAAGATCGCCGCCGCGCACGGCCTCGGCTTCGCGACGACGCTCACGGGCTTCAAGTGGATCTCGCGCGTCGACGGGCTCGTCTTCGGGTACGAGGAGGCGCTCGGCTACTGCGTCGACCCCGCGCACGTGCGCGACAAGGACGGGATCAGCGCCGCGCTGCTCGTCGCGCAGCTCGCGAACCGGCTCAAGGCCGAGGGCCGGTCGCTCGTCGACGCGCTCGACGACCTGGCACGCCAGCACGGCCTCCACGTGAGCGACCAGCTCTCCGCGCGGTTCACCGACCTCGACCGCATCGGCGAGACGATGACGCACCTGCGCGCCGCTCCCCCGCGCACGCTCGCCGGCGCCGGCGTCTCGGACGTCGCCGACCTGTCGGCCGGTCTCGACGGCCTGCCGCCCACCGACGGCGTGCGCATCCTCACCGCCGACGGCACGCGGGTCATCGTCCGGCCGAGCGGCACCGAGCCCAAGGTGAAGTGCTACCTCGAGGTCGTGCTGCCCGTCGACCCCGACGCCTCGCACGCCGACCTCACGGCGGCCCGAGCCGCCGCGCGCGACCGCCTCGACCGCGTCACGGCCGACATGCAGCGCGCCCTCGGTCTGTGACCCCCGGTACGGCTCGCACCGGGTACCCACCGGACCCGACGCGAGCCGTACCGACGGGTAACCTGGGGCGATGAGCACAACGACACCGACGTCGGTCGCCGAGACCGGCCGGGCGGGTGCCGGAACGGCCCCGGCGACCCCGGGATCGGCCGACCGGTCCGCCGCGGAGATCGCCGATCTCGCGCGCTCCGTGACGGGTTCCGCCCTCCTCGACGACACCGCCTGGCGCCGCTACCTGCACGGGCTGCCGGGGGTGGACAAGGTGGGCGCCGACGGCCGCGCGGCCGCCCTGGGCACCCGCTCGATCAAGACCACGTCCAAGGCCTGGGCGCTCGACACGATCATCCGCATGGTCGACCTCACGACGCTCGAGGGCGCGGACACGCCCGGCAAGGTGCGCGCGCTCGCCGCGAAGGCCGTGCGCCCCGAGCCGGCGGACCCGACGTGCCCGTCCGCCGCGGCCGTGTGCGTGTACAACGACCTCGTGCCCGTCGCCGTCGAGGCGCTCGCCGGGACGGGCGTCAAGGTCGCCGCCGTCTCGACCGCGTTCCCGTCGGGGCGCGCGAGCCGCGCGGTGCGCCTCGCGGACACGCGTGACGCCGTCGAGGCCGGCGCGGACGAGATCGACATGGTCATCGACCGCGGCGCGTTCCTGTCCGGCCGGTACTCCCAGGTCTACGAGGACATCGTCGCCGTGCGCGAGGAGTGCCGCGCGAACGGGCACCACGCGCACCTCAAGGTCATCCTCGAGACCGGCGAGCTCGCCACGTACGACAACGTGCGCCGCGCGTCGTGGCTCGCGATGCTCGCGGGCGCCGACTTCATCAAGACGAGCACCGGCAAGATCTCCCCCGCCGCGACGCTCCCGGTGACGATCGTCATGCTCGAGGCCGTGCGCGACTTCCGGGCGCTCACGGGCGTCCCGATCGGGGTCAAGCCCGCCGGCGGCATCCGCACGTCGAAGGACGCGATCAAGTACCTCGTCGCGGTCAACGAGACCGCGGGCGGCGACTGGCTCGACCCGGACTGGTTCCGGTTCGGGGCGTCGTCGCTGCTCAACGACGTGCTGATGCAGCGCAACAAGCTCGCCACGGGTGCCTACTGGGGCCCCGACTACGTGACCGTCGACTGAGCCGGACTGAAGGACACCATGACCACCACAGCCAGCACGGCCGGCTCGCCGTTCGAGTACGCGCCGGCCCCCGAGTCGCGCGCCGTCGTCGACATCGCGTCGTCGTACGGCCTGTTCATCGACGGCGAGTTCACGCCCGCGTCGGACTCGGGCTCGTTCAAGACCGTCAACCCCGCCACCGAGGAGGTCCTCGCTGAGGTCGCGGAGGCGACCGAGGAGGACGTCGACCGCGCCGTCCGCGCGGCGCGCCGCGCGCAGGAGAAGGTGTGGGGCCCCATGCCGGGCCGCGAGCGCGCCAAGTACCTGTTCCGCATCGCGCGCCTGCTCGCCGAGCGCTCGCGCGAGTTCGCGGTCCTCGAGACGCTCGACAACGGCAAGCCGATCCGCGAGTCGCGCGACGTCGACGTCCCGACGGCGGCCGCGCACTTCTTCTACTACGCGGGCTGGGCCGACAAGCTCGAGCACGCGGGCTACGGCCCCGACCCGCGCCCGCACGGCGTCGCCGCACAGGTCATCCCGTGGAACTTCCCGCTGCTCATGCTCGCGTGGAAGATCGCCCCCGCGCTCGCGACGGGCAACACGGTCGTCCTCAAGCCCGCCGAGACGACGCCGCTCACGGCGCTCCTCTTCGCGGACCTGCTGCGCCAGGCCGAGCTGCCGCCCGGCGTCGTGAACATCGTCACCGGCGCGCGCGCCACGGGCTCCGCGCTGGTCAACCACCCGGACGTCGACAAGATCGCGTTCACCGGCTCGACCCCGGTCGGCAAGCGCATCGCCCAGGAGATCGCGGGCACGCGCAAGCACGCGACGCTCGAGCTCGGCGGCAAGGCCGCGAACATCGTGTTCGACGACGCCCCGATCGACCAGGCGATCGAGGGCATCGTCAACGGCATCTTCTTCAACCAGGGCCAGGTGTGCTGCGCCGGGTCGCGCCTGCTCGTCCAGGAGTCGATCGCCGAGGAACTCGTGGACCGGCTCAAGGCCCGCCTCGGCACGCTGCGTGTCGGCGACCCGATGGACAAGAACACCGACGTCGGCGCGATCAACTCGCCGCAGCAGCTCGCGCGCATCACCGAGCTCACCGACGCGGGCACGGCCGAGGGCGCGACGCGCTGGAGCCCGGACTGCGAGCTGCCGTCGTCGGGCTACTGGTTCGCCCCGACGCTCTTCACCGGCGTCTCCGCCGCGCACCGCATCGCGCGCGAGGAGATCTTCGGCCCCGTGCTCAGCGTCCTGACGTTCCGCACGCCGTCCGAGGCCGTGGCCAAGGCGAACAACACCCCGTACGGCCTGTCGGCGGGGATCTGGACCGAGAAGGGGTCGCGCATCCTCTGGATGGCCGACCAGCTCCGCGCGGGCGTCGTGTGGTCCAACACCTTCAACCGGTTCGACCCGACCAGCCCGTTCGGCGGCTACAAGGAGTCGGGCTACGGACGCGAGGGCGGCCGGCACGGCCTGGCGCCCTACCTGATCGAGGGGAGCACCTACTGATGGCCCGCACGACGAAGGCGCCCACCGCGACCCGCACGGCGCCCGAGCGCCTCGGGGTGCGCAAGACGTACAAGCTCTACGTCGGCGGGAAGTTCCCCCGCAGCGAGTCGGGCCGCACGTACGAGGTGACGGACGCCAAGGGACGGTTCCTCGCGAACGTCGCCCAGGCCTCGCGCAAGGACGCGCGCGAGGCGGTCGTCGCCGCGCGCGCCGCGCAGGCGACGTGGGCCGGCGCGACGGCGTACAACCGCGGGCAGGTGCTCTACCGCGTCGCGGAGATGCTCGAGGGCCGCCGCGAGCAGTTCGTCGCCGAGGTCCAGTCGGGCGAGGGCCTGACGGCCCGGCAGGCCGAGCTCGCCGTCTCCGAGGCGATCGACCGCTGGGTCTGGTACGCGGGCTGGACGGACAAGATCGCGCAGATCTCCGGCTCCGCCAACCCGGTCGCCGGTCCCTACTTCAACCTGTCGTCCCCCGAGCCGACGGGTGTCGTCGTGGTCCTCGCGCCGCAGCGCTCGTCGCTGCTCGGCCTCGTCTCGACGATCGCCCCGCCGCTCGTCACGGGCAACGCCGTGATCGTCGTCGCGAGCGAGCGGCGCCCGATCCCGGCCGTCACGCTGTCCGAGGTGCTCGCGACGTCGGACGTCCCGGGCGGCGTCGTGAACGTCCTCACCGGCTTCACGAAGGAGCTCGCTCCCCCGCTCGCGTCGCACCTCGACGTCAACGCGATCGACCTCGCCGGCGCCGTCGGCGCCGAGGGCGTCGCGTGGGGCGAGCTCGAGGCCGCCGCGGCCGACTCCGTCAAGCGCGTCCTGCGCCCCGCCGTCGGGCGCCGCGGAGACGACGCCGAGCCGGACTGGACCGAGGCCCCGCGCCCCCAGCGCATCCTCGCGTTCACCGAGACCAAGACGGTCTGGCACCCCAAGGGCGCCTGACCCCCGACACGACCGTGGTGCCGTGATCGACGATCACGGCACCACGGTCGTGTCAGCAACCCGCGGGAGGGTCTGCAGGTTCCGTCAGAGCTGCGCGCCCTGGACCTCCTGGTAGCCCGGGAGGATCACGTCGTCGACGAGCGCGCGGCGCTCGTCGTGGTGGACGAACGCGCTCCACGCGGCGGTCATCGTCACGTCGGCGAGGTCGTCGATCGTCCACCCGGCGTGCTCGACGAGCAGCGCCATCTCCTGCGTCATCGTCGTGCGCGACATGAGGCGGTTGTCGGTGTTGAGCGTGACGGCGAAGTCGAGCTCCTTGAGCCGCGTGATCGGGTGCGCCGCGACCGACGTCGCGGCCCCGGTCTGCACGTTCGACGACGGGCACAGCTCGAGCGGGATCTGGTGGTCGCGCACCCAGTGCGCGAGGAGGCCGAGCGCGGCCGTCCCGGACTCGCCTTCGGCGCTGTGCGGGAACCGGTGAGGGTGCTCAGCGTCGAACGTGATGTCCTCGACGATGCGCACGCCGTGGCCGATGCGGCTCGCCTGCCCCAGGTGCACGGCCTCGGCGATCGACGCCGGACCGGCGGCCTCGCCCGCGTGGATCGTCACGGGGAAGTTCTCGTCGGCGAGGTAGCGCCAGATCTCCGCGTGGCGCGAGGGCGGGAACCCGTCCTCGGCACCCGCGATGTCGAACCCGACGACGCCGTTCGCGCGGTTCGCGACGGCGAGCTCGGCGATCTCCTGCCAGCGGTCGGCGTGGCGCATGGCGGTGACGAGCTGCCCCACGCGGATGGTCCGCCCCTCGGCGGCAGCCTCGGCGACGCCCTGCTCGATGCCGGACTGCACGGCGTCGACGGTCTCCTGGAGCGTCAGCCCGCGCTGGAGGTGCTGCTCGGGCGCCCACCGCTGCTCGGCGTACACGACGCCGTCCCGTGCGAGGTCGAGCACCGCCTCGCGCGCCACGCGCGCGAGCGCGTCACGCGTCTGCATCACGGCGATCGTGTGGTCGAACGTCTCGAGGTAGCGCACGAGCGAGCCGGAGTCGGCCGACTCGGCGAACCAGGCGCCGAGTGACTCGGCGTCGCCCGCCGGGAGCTGGTGCCCAACGTCGGCGGCGAGCTCGAGGATCGTGGCGGGGCGCAGTCCCCCGTCGAGGTGGTCGTGCAGCACGACCTTGGGCAGCGAGCGGATGACGTCGACCGTCAGGGGGGCGTTCTCGGTGGTCATGCGCTCACGGTACCGGCCGGTACGCCTGCGCTCGCGCCGAACGGCCGGGCTCCCCGGGCCGGTCAGGCGTAGTCGTCCTCCTCGCCCGGCACGGCCGACGCCTGCTCGACGACGTCGGCCTCGTTCGCCTCGCCCTCGAGGTCGGGGCGCGCGGTGCGCGGACGGTACTCGTCGCTCTCGTGCTCGGCGTCGTCGACGCCGGGGCCGTCGTCCTCCGACTCCTCGACCAGGCTCACGACCTCGTCGTCCTGCTCGACCAGGCCGGCGTCCCGCCACGCGTCGTTCCCGGGCACGGTGCTCATCGCGACTCCTCACCTGACGACTCGGCGCACCACGGCCGTGGCGGCTCTCTTCATCCTCTCGCCGGGTGCGGGGCCTCGCCAGCCCGGCCGACGACGGGCAGGAGCGCCCAGCAGACGTGCGGCCAGCCCCCGAGCGCGCTCCGCACCGCGGGCCGCCGGGCGCCGTCGAGCAGCGACGCCGCGTCCAGGTCGTGCACCGTGCCCGACGACGGCTCGTAGACCCGGCAGCGCCGCGCCCGAGCGCCGGACACGGTGCCGTCGTCGGCGTCGACGTCGGTGAGCAGCACGACGTGGCGCGGCACGGCGGTCGCGACGCCGAGGGCGAGGTCGCCGCCGGTGAAGAGCGGCACGGGCGCACCGCGCTCGGCCGCGGCGAGGGCTGCCCGGACCACGGGGTCGTCCCGCTCTCCGGCGACGACGCGCTCGACGTACCGCACGTCCGCGTGCCGCGCTGCCCGCGCGGCGCCCCACGGCGGGGTCCCGAGGGACGCGGGCCACGGCAACGGGCCGAGGGCGGCGTGGTTGGTGCGGCGCTTCACCACCCGCTGCAGCTCCGCGAACCGCGCGGCACCGCCCGGCCAGGAGCGGCCGCCCGGCCCGGGGTCGTCGCCCGGCCGCAGGCCCGTGGCGAGCCACAGCGCGAGCACCGGGTCGCCGGCCGCGGCGAGCAGCCCGAGCACGGCCGAGCCGCACGTCGTCGCGTCGGTCTGGCGCGCCGGCTCCCCGCCGAGCTCGAGCAGCCGGACCCGGCGGTCGCGTGGGCCGCTCGGCCCGGGGGCCGCGCGGCCCAACGGGTCGACGACGGCGTGCCGGGCCCTGGGATCGAGCGCACCGAGCGTGCCGGCGAGCGCGCGCACCCGGCCCTCGGGGTGGCCCGCGCGGCGGGCGAGGTCGAGCGCCCGGTCCGTCCCGCCGTCGGGCCGGTAGACGCCGCCGGGAGGCGGCTGCGGCACCGCGCGCGCGGGCACGAGCCGCACGAGGTCGGTGACGCGGAGCGCACCGAGCCCGCCGCGGAGGTTCATGCCGCCCCCAGCGCCCGGCCGAGCGCCCAGACGGCGCCCACGACGGCCAGCACGACGACGAGGCTCGCGACGCGCACCAGGAAGGACCACGAGTACAGCCGCCCGTCGCCGGGCAGCCCGCCGGTCGGGGGCCGCAGGACGGCGGGGACGAGCGCCAGCACCCCGACGGCGACCGCCGCGCAGACCGTGACCGTCGACCCCGAGCGGAGCCCCGCGCCGGCCAGCAGGAGCGCGCCCACGACGACGCCGAGCACCGTCCGCTGCCACGCGAGCGCCGTGCGCTCCGGCTGCATGCCCTCGTCCCGGACCGGCGGCGAGGGCACCTCTCCCGGCGGCGTGCTCACGGCCCGCTCGCCGAACCCACGGCGTAGCCCGCGAGCAGCAGCGCGAGGACCACCACCCCCGCCACGAGCACGGGCAGCCCGCTCGGGGCGGGCAGCCGCCGGCGCAGCCGCAGCGCACGCTCGTTGCGGCGCCAGGAGACGAGCGCGTAGCCCGCGAACCCGGCGCCCACGAGGCACGCGACGCCGGCGACGACGTCGAGGACGCCCGGCATGTCGGCGAACGTCGCGAAGGACGTCAGCGCGACGCCGCCCGCGACGAGGCCGAGCCCGGTCCGCACCCACGCGAGCGCGGTGCGCTCGTTGGCGAGGCTGAACCGCGCGTCGGGCTCGGTCCCGACCCCGTACACGGAGCGCGGCCGCCGCGTGTCCGCCGGCTCGCCGGCGACCGGCTCGTCGGGTGCCACGCTCAGTCGACGCGGTCCAGGACGACGGGCCGGCGCTCGACGACGGTGCCCGGGTCCGCGATCGCCCACGCCCCCTCGAGCGCCTGGACGGCCCGCTCGAAGCGCTCGGGCGTGTCGGTGTGCAGCGTCATGAGGTGCTGACCCTTGCGCACCGGGTCCCCCGGCTTGGCGAACAGCTCGACGCCCGCGCCCGCCTGCACCGGGTCCTCCTTGCGCGCGCGTCCCGCCCCGAGCCGCCACGCGGCGACCCCGACGGCGTACGCGTCGAGCCGCTCGAGGACGCCGTCGCGGTCGGCGACGACGTGCTCCCGCTCGCGCGCGACCGGCAGCGGGGCACGCGAGTCGCCGCCCTGCTCGGCGATCATCTCGCGCCACTTGTCCAGCGCGCGCCCGCCCACGAGCGCGTGCCGCACGTCGTCCTCGTCCTGCGGGTGACCCGCCCCGGCGAGCATCTCGAGCGCGAGCGCGACCGTGAGGTCGACGACGTCCTGCGGCCCGGCACCCTTCATCACCTCGACGGACTCGCGCACCTCGAGCGCGTTGCCCGCGGTGAGCCCGAGCGGCGTCGACATGTCGGTGAGCAGCGCGACGGTGCGCACGCCGGCGTCGGTCCCGAGGTCGACCATCGTCCGCGCGAGCTCGCGCGCCGAGCCCAGCTCCTTCATGAAGGCCCCGGAACCCACCTTGACGTCGAGGACGAGCGCCCCCGTGCCCTCCGCGATCTTCTTGCTCATGATCGAGCTCGCGATGAGCGGGATCGACTCGACCGTCCCGGTCACGTCGCGCAGCGCGTAGAGCAGCCGGTCCGCCGGCGCGAGCCCCGAGCCCGCCTGGCAGATCACGGCGCCCACGTGCTCGAGCGCGTTCATCATCTGCTCGTTGGACAGCGCGGCGCGCCACCCCGGGATGGCCTCGAGCTTGTCGAGCGTGCCGCCCGTGTGCCCCAGGCCGCGCCCCGAGAGCTGCGGCACCGCGACGCCGTACACCGCGACGAGCGGGGCCAGCGGCAGCGTGATCTTGTCCCCCACGCCCCCCGTCGAGTGCTTGTCCGCCGTCGGGCGCGAGAGCCCCGAGAAGTCCATCCGCTCGCCCGAGGCGATCATCGCCTGCGTCCAGCGGCCGATCTCGGTGCGGTCCATGCCGTTGAGGTAGATCGCCATCGCGAGGGCGGCCATCTGCTCCTCGGCGACGACGCCACGCGTGTAGGCGTCGATCACCCAGTCGATCTGCGCCGGGTCGAGCCGCGCGCCGTCACGCTTCGTCCGGATGACGTCGACCGCGTCGAACGGCTCGGGCGCCGGTCCCTCGGCCGTAGCCTCCTGGTCCTCGGTCCCGCCACCCTGCGGGGTCACGTCGTCGCTGGTCACGAGCGTTCCTCCAGATCCTCGGGCCCGAAGGCGTCGGGCAGCACGTCCTTCATCGTCTTGATACCACGCACGGTGTCGACCAGCAGGTCGGGGCCCCCGTGCTCCCACAGGAGCTGCCGGCAGCGACCGCACGGCATGAGGGTCGCCCCGTGCCGGTCCACGCACGCGAACGCCACGAGGCGGCCCCCGCCCGTCCCGACGAGCGAGCTCACGAGCGAGCACTCGGCGCACAGCGTCACGCCGTACGCGGCGTTCTCGACGTTGCACCCGACGACGACGCGGCCGTCGTCCACGAGCGCCGCCGCCCCCACCGGGAAGCCCGAGTAGGGGGCGTACGCGCGGGTCATGATCTCGCGCGCGGCGTCGCGCAGCGCGTCCCAGTCGACGTCCGTCATCGGCACCGCGGCCTCACTTCACGTAGGGGATGCCCTCGGCGGCCGGCGGGCGCACGCGCCCGACGAGACCCGCGACGGCGAAGATCGTCACGACGTACGGCGTCATGAGCATGATCTGGCTCGGGATCGGCGTGCCCACGATGCCGAGCACCGTCTGGAGGTTGTCCGAGAACCCGAACAGGAGCGCCGCGACGAGCGCGCCCACCGGGTTCCAGCGCCCGAGGATCATGGCCGCGAGGGCGATGAAGCCCTTGCCGCCCGTCATCTCCTTGCCGAACGCGAGCCCCGACGCGACCGTGAAGAAGGCGCCGCCGAGGCCTGCGACCGCGCCGCCGAGGATCGTGTTGCGCACGCGTGTCGCGTTGACCTTGATGCCGACGGTGTCGGCCGCCTTGGGGTGCTCGCCGACCGCGCGCAGGCGCAGGCCCCAACGGCTCCGGAAGAGGAAGACCTGGAGCAGGATCACGACGACGTACATGATGTAGACGAGCAGGGTCTGGCGGAACAGCACGGGCCCGACGACAGGGATCTGCGACAGGACCGGGATCTCGATGACCGGCAGCGGGTTGCGCGAGTTCCAGGTCGCGGAGTCCTCGGTGAGGATCGTCGAGTACAGGTAGCTCGTCACACCGACCACGAGCACGTTGAGCACGACGCCGACGATGATCTGGTTCACCCAGTACTTCACCGAGAAGAGGACGAGCAGCACGCCCACGAGGGCGCCCGCGATCGGGGCCGCGATGAGACCCGCGTACGCCGACGACGTGAGCGAGGCGACGACCGCGGCGAGGAACGCCCCCGCGAGGAGCTGGCCCTCGATCGCGATGTTGATGATGCCGACCCGCTCGCAGAGCACGCCGGAGAGCGCGCCGAACACCAGCGGGACCGCGAGGAAGAGCGAGCCCTGCAGCAGACCCGTGAGCGGGATCGCGGACTTGCCCGCCCCCGCCCAGCACAGGAACGCGAAGACGACGGCGACGCCGAAGACGATGGGCAGCCAGATGCCGACCTTGCGGCGGTCGCGCGCGGCCCAGAAGGACAGGCCCGCGAGGAGGAGAGCGAGGATCGACAGGAACAGCGCGGCTCCGGTCGAGCTGACGGAGATCGGCTCGATCTGGAAGAAGTCGCTCGCGGTGGAGAGGCGGAACGTCGTCTGCGTCCCACCGGCCGGCAGGAGCGCGAAGAAGACGAGCGAGAGCAGCCCGATGACCGCGTAGGCGATCGGGGCCTTCCAGCTGATCGGGGGCAGCGGCTTGGCGGCGCGCCCCGATGCGGTCGCGGGGGCCGGGGTGGTGGTCGCGGTGCTCATGCTCCGGCCTCCTGCGTCGTCGTGGTGGTCGTGGCCGCCTTCGCGCGCTGCCTCGCGGCGTGGCGCTCGGCCCGCGTCGGCCCGCCCGGCGTGGGCAGCCGGAAGATCGCCCGTACGAGGGGCGGGGCGGCGATGAAGAGCACGATGAGGGACTGGACGACGAGCACGATGTCGATCGGCGTCCCGGTCCGCGCCTGCATCGCGAAGCCGCCGGCGCGCAGCGCGCCGAAGAGGAGACCCGCGAGGACCGTCCCCAGCGGGCGGGACCGGCCGAGGAGGGCCACCGTGATCGCGTCGAAGCCGAAGCTCGCCGCGACGCCCGCGGTGAGCACCTTCTCCGTGCCGAGCACCTGGGCGCTGCCGGCGAGGCCGGCGAGCGCACCGGCGATCGCCATGACCCAGACCGTGGTCCACGGCACCGACATGCCCGCGGTGCGCGCGGCGTTCGGGTTCTCGCCGACCGCGCGGAACCGGAAGCCGAGCGTCGAGCGCTCCATGAGCCACCAGACGCCCACCGCCACGAGGAGCGCGAGGACGAAGCCGAGGTGGAGGCGGAAGCCCTCGCCGAGCAGCAGCGGGAACGTCGCGCTGCCGGGGATCGGCGGGCTGATCGGGTTGCTGCTCCCCGGGCGCTGGAACGCCGGGGTGGTGAGCAGGTACGCGACGAGGTAGATCGCGATGTTGTTGAGCATGATCGTGACGATCACCTCGTGCGCACCGGTCCGAGCCTTGAGCACACCCGCGATGCTCGCCCAGATCGCCCCGCCGAGCGCCGCGCCGAGCACGGCGAGCAGCAGGTGCAGGCCGGGCGGCAGCGCGAACGTGAAGCCGATGAACCCGGCGAAGATGCCACCGAGGATGATCTGACCCTGCGCACCGATGTTGAAAAGGCCCGCACGGAAGCCGATGCCCAGGCCCAGGCCGGCCAGGATGAGCGGCGTCGCCACCGTCATCGTCTCGGTGAGCGGTCGCAGCGCGCGGGCGAGGTCGGGCGCCTGGAAGTTGATGACGGCGCCCTGGAACAGGGCGCTGTACGCGCCGAACACGGCGTTCCACACCGCGGCGAAGAAGTCCGAGGGGCGCGCGAAGAAGTACGTCGCCGCCTCCTGGACCGCCGGGTCGGCCGCCGCGATGAGGACGCCGCCGAGGATCAGCGCGGCCACGATCGCGAGCAGCGAGACCAGCCAGCTGCTCTCGAGCATCTCGCGCAGGATGCTCTGGCCCGCGGGCGGCTCCGTCTTCGGGGTGTCGCTGGGAGGCGCCGGCGTCGGCGGGAGCGCCCCGGCGTCGTCGGGCGTTGCCTGCTGGGTCACTGGATCTCCTCCTCGCGGGCGGCGGCCGCGTCCGTGTCGTGGTCGGCGCCCGTGCCGGACGGCGCGTCCTCCGCGACGATGTCGGCCTCGCCGAGGGTCGTGTGGTGCTCGGCGGCCTGGACGACGGCCTCCTCGAGCGGGACCCCGGCCATCATGAGGCCGAGGACGTCGCGGTCCGTGTCGCCCGGGACGACCCCGACGACGCGACCGCGGTACATGACGGCGATCCGGTCGGCGAGCGCGAGCACCTCGTCGAGCTCGGTCGACACGATGATCACGGGCGTCCCGTTGTCCCGTTCGGAGACGATGCGCTGGTGCACGAACTCGATCGAGCCCACGTCGAGACCGCGCGTGGGCTGCGACGCGATGAGCAGGCGCAGCGGGCGCGACATCTCGCGCGCCAGGACCACCTTCTGCTGGTTGCCGCCCGACAGCGTCCCCGCGGGAGCCTCGACGGACTGCGTGCGCACGTCGAACTCGACGATGCGCTGCTCCGCGTTGTCGCGGATGGTGCCGCGCGCCAGTGCCCCGCCCCGGGAGAACGGCGGCGACGTCACGAGGTCCAGGACGAGGTTCTCCTCGACGGAGAACGTCCCGATGATCCCGTCGGTGCTGCGGTCCTCGGGGACGTACCCGACCCCGGCCTCGAGCACCTGGGAGACGGTGCGGCCCACCAGCTCCCTGTCGTCGAGGCGGATCGAGCCCGCGACCGGCTTGCGCAGGCCCACGATCGTCTCCGTGAGCTCGGTCTGACCGTTGCCCTGGACCCCCGCGACCACGAGGATCTCGCCGCGCGCGACGTCGAGGCTCACCCGGTCGACCACAGCGGTGCCCGCGTCGTCCATGACGGTGAGGTCGTCCACGCGGAACGTCGCCTCTCCCGCGTCCGCCGGTGCCTTGTCGACGCCGAGCGAGACGGAGCGGCCGACCATGAGGGACGCGAGCTCGGTCTCGCTCGCGCTGGGGTCGGCCGTGCCGACGACCTTCCCGCGACGGATGACGGTGATGCGGTCCGCGACCGCGCGCACCTCGCGCAGCTTGTGGGTGATGAAGACGATCGAGGTCCCCGCCGCCTTGAGCTGACGCATGATCGCGATGAGCTCGTCCGTCTCCTGCGGGGTGAGGACGGCGGTCGGCTCGTCCAGGATGAGCACGCGCGCGTCGCGCGAGAGCGCCTTGATGATCTCGACGCGCTGCTGCACGCCGACCGGGATGTCCTCGACCATCGCGTCCGGGTTCACCTCGAACCCGAAGCGGTCGGAGATCTCCTGGACCAGCCGCCGTGCGCGCCGGGCGTCGATGAGGCCCGCGCCCTTGACGGGCTCGTGCCCGAGCGCGACGTTCTCCGCGACCGAGAACACGGGCACCAGCATGAAGTGCTGGTGCACCATGCCGATGCCGGCGGCCATCGCGTCCCCGGGGCCGGTGAACTGCACCGGGGCGTCGTCGACGAGGATCTGCCCGTCGTCCGGGTCGTACAGCCCGTACAGCACGTTCATGAGCGTGCTCTTGCCCGCGCCGTTCTCCCCGAGCAGGGCGTGGATCTCGCCGGGCTCGATGACCAGGTCGATGTGGTCGTTGGCGACCAGGGACCCGAAGACCTTCGTGATCCCGCGCAGCTCCAGCTTCACCGGTCTGCCTCTCCTCGTGCTTCGCAGTGTTCGTCGCGGTGCCCGGCCCCGCACACGCCGCGGTACTCCATCGAACCGCACTCGCGGGAGCGCGGCGCGTCGTGGCCCCGTGGACGTCGTCGCAGGCCCGACGACCCCGTCGTCGTCATGACGGTGGCCCGGGCGTGGTGCCCGGGCCACCGGTGCCGGCCGCCCGGAGGCGGCCGGCGGGTTCAGCGTCGCGTCACGGCGAGTTCGGCGACTCGACGACGAGGTCGCCCGCGATGATCTGCTCCTGGTACTGCGCGAGCTGGTCCTGCAGCTCGGCCGGGACCGCGTCCTCGAAGTCGTGGAACGGCGCGAGGCCGACGCCCTCGTTCTCGAGCGTCCCGACGTACGGCTCGTTGGTGAAGTTGCCGTCCGCCGACTCCTTCACGGTGTCGAACACGGCCGGGCCGATCTGCTTCATGACCGACGTGAGGATGAGGCTCCCGTAGTCCGTCGTGAGGAAGCCGTCCGAGTCGACCCAGATGATCTTGGCGCCGGCGCCCTCGGCCGCCGCCGCCGCGCCCAGGCCCACCGGACCGGCGACGGGCATGATGATGTCCGCACCCTGGTCGATGAAGCCCTGCGTGACGTTCTGGCCGTTGGCCTGGTTGTCGAAGTCACCGGTGAAGGTGCCCGTCTGGGCCGCCTTGTCCCAGCCGAGGACCTTGACGTCGGTGCCGTTGTCCTCGTTGTACTTCGCGACGCCGTCGACGTAGCCGTCCATGAAGATGGCGACCGACGGGATCTGGATGCCGCCGAAGGTCGCGACCGTGCCCGACTCGGTCATGCCCGCCGCGAGGTAGCCGGCGAGGAACGCCGCCTCGGCGGTGTTGAAGAGGATCGGCTTGGCGTTGTCGATCTCGACCGGGTTGAAGTCCGCGTCGGAGAACGCGGAGTCGATCAGCGCGAAGTGCGTGTCGGGGTTGGCCTCGGCAGCGGTCTGGATCGGGTCCTCGAGGAGGAAGCCGACGCCGATGATGAGGTTGCAGCCCTGCTGCACGAGGCTGTCGATGTTGGGTGCGTAGTCCGTGTCCGCCTGCGACTCGACCTCGTGGGTCGTGATGCCGAGCTCGTCCTTGGCCTGCATGAGGCCCTCGTAGCCGGACTGGTTGAAGGACTGGTCGTCGAACCCGCCGGCGTCGGACACCATGCACGCGGAGAAGTCGGAGTTGCCGCCCGCGGTGTTCTCGCCGCCGCCGGTGGTCTCGTCGTCCTCGGGCGCGGCGCCGCACGCGGCCAGCGCGAGCGCGGCGACGGCCGCGAGCGCGGTGACCTGAGTCGCTCTCTTCACCTGATAGCTCCTGTCGTTCTCGTAGCAGGGCCGCGCAGGGAAGGACCCCTGGGTCCTCCCGAGCGTCGTTGCACGGGAGGACCGGTCCGTCGGCCTCTATAGGACCGAACACTAATCAGCCGGAGGGGTCCTGCACGTTACTTGCCGGTAACGCGGCTGCTTCGTTATGCAAGCGTCACTTTGCGTCTGAGGCGTGACACACCCCTGTCCACGGTTCGGGACCGCTTCACCCACCCTGACCGGCGGCGACGCGGGCCAGGAGCCGCATCCCCGCGTCGACGGCGCGCTCGTCGACCTGGAGGTCGCCCTGATGGATGTCGTAGCTGCGCCCGCCCGGCGTCCGCGTGCCGAGCCGCGCCATCGCGCCGGGGACCTTCGTCAGGTACCAGGCGAAGTCCTCTCCCCCGAGCGACTGCTCGGTGAGGAGCACGGAGTCCGGGCCGAGGACGTCGCGCGCGGCCGCCTCGAGCAGCCCCGTGCACCGCTCGTCGTTCTCGACGGGCGGCACGCCGCGCGTGTGGTGCACGGTCACCTCCACCTCGTACGGCGCGACGACCTGCTCGACGGCGTCGTGCAGCACCTGCCCCGCGAACTCCCACGCGCGCACGTCCAGGCAGCGCAGGGTGCCCCGCACGGTCCCCGTGCTCGGGATCGCGTTGTGCGCGGACCCCGCGTGCACGGCACCCCACGTGAGGTTCACGCCCGACCGAGGGTCGAGCCTCCGGCCCAGCACCGCGGGGACCTGCGTGATGACCTGGCCCAGCGCGTACACCACGTCGCCCGTGAGGTGCGGGCGGGACGTGTGCCCGCCGGGGGACGCGATGGTCACGGAGACCTCGTCGGAGGCGGACGTGATGGGACCGATGCGCGTCCCGATGCGGCCCACGTCGACCTTCGGGTCGCAGTGCACGGCGTAGATCTCGTCGACGCCGTCCATGGCACCGGCGGCGAGCACGTCGAGCGACCCGCCCGGCTGGACCTCCTCGGCCGGCTGGAACACGAGCCGCACACCGCGGCTCAGCTCGCCCTGCGCGTGCAGGTCCGCGAGGACCAGCCCGGCGCCGAGCACCGCCGCCGTGTGCACGTCGTGCCCGCACGCGTGCGCCACGCCCGGGACCGTCGAGGCCCACGGGAGGTCGCACCTGTCCTGCAGCGGCAGCGCGTCGATGTCGGCGCGCAGGGCGACACGGCCCGGGGCGTCCGACGACGCGCCGTCGGACGACGGCGCGGCCGCGTCCCCGGGCTGCGGGCCGACGTCGCACACGAGGCCCGTCCCGGGCAGGAGCCGCGGCTCGAGCCCCGCGGCGCGCAGCCGGTCGGCGAGCAGCGCCGTCGTCCGGGTCTCGGCGCGCGAGACCTCCGGGTGGGCGTGGATGTCGCGACGGATCGCGACGACCTCGTCCACGTGGCGCGCGACGGCGGCGCCGATCCGGGCGGCGAGGGTCACGTCGGCGGTCACAGGAGCTCGTCCATCCCGAGCTCGCGCACCGTGTCGACCATCGACTTCACCTGCTGGGCGCGGGCCCGCGTCGTGACGAGCAGGGCGTCCGGGGTGTCCACGACGACGACGTCGTCGAGGCCCAGCACCGTGACGACCCGGTCGCTCGCCGGCACGACCACCGACCCGGCGCTCTCCCGGCGCACGACCCGACCCGTGTCGCCGAGGACCTTCGAGCCCGCGCCGTCGACGGAGGGCAGCAGCGCGGCGAGCGAGTTGAAGTCGCCCACGTCGTCCCAGCCGAACGTGCCGGGCACCACCGCCACGCCGCCCACCGCGGCGACCGGCTCGGCGACGGCGTGGTCGATCGCGATCCGCTCGAGCGCCGGCCAGCGCTCGGCGAGCACGCGGTCGCGGTCCGGGCCGTCCCAGACGGCGGCGATCGCGCGCAGGCCGTCGTGCAGCTCGGGACGCTGGTCGGCGAGGTGCCCCAGCAGCACGGAGGACCGCACGATGAAGATGCCGGCGTTCCACCGGTACTCGCCGGACGCGAGGTAGCGCTGCGCGGTCGCGGCGTCCGGCTTCTCCGTGAAGCCGCGCACGTGCTGCGCGCTCGGCGCCCCCGCGACGCCGAGCGGCGCGCCGCTGTGGACGTACCCGAACGCCGTCGACGGTCGTGACGCCGCGATGCCGATCGTCACGACGTAGCCCGCGCGGGCCGCCTCCACCGCCTCCCGGACCGACGACTCGAACGCGTCCCGGCCCGTGATGACCTGGTCCGCGGCGAACGAGCCGACGACGACGTCCCCGTGCCGCTGCTCGAGGACCGCGGCGGCGAGCCCGATCGCCGCCATCGAGTCGCGCGGCGACGGCTCCGCCAGCACGTTCTCGGCCGGCAGCCCCGGGAGCTGGGTGCGCGCCGCGGCGACGTGCCGGTCACCCGTGACGAGGACGACGCCCTGCGCGCCCGCGAGCGGCACCAGGCGGTCGACCGTCGCCTGCAGGAGGGAGCGACCCGACCCCGTGAGGTCGAGCAGGAACTTGGGCGATCCCGCGCGCGACAGCGGCCACAACCGCGTGCCCGCCCCTCCCGCCGGGACGACGGCGTGGAAACCGGGGATCGGCGCCGCGGGCGCGGCGGAGGAGGGCTGAGGCGAAGAGGCCATGGGGGCAGCATAGTGAGGCGCGCAGTTCTCCCGCGGGCTGTGGGATCAGTCACAAACCCCCCGCGCAGGGGCGTTCCGCCACCTCCGACGGTCCGCATCATGACGCCGATGTCACTATGGTGGAAGCCCAGAGACCGATGCCGACGACGGTCCCGCGGTCCGGACTGAGGGAGTTCCGGTCCACGGCCGGACGTGACATCTCCCCCCTGATCTCGCCACAGGAGGCCCCCAAAGTGCCCAGTGCACCAGCTGGCACGCTCTACCGCGGCCGTGAAGGCATGTGGTCGTGGGTCGCGCATCGCGTGACCGGCGTGCTCATCTTCTTCTTCCTGCTCGTCCACGTGCTCGACACGGCGCTCGTCCGGGTCTCGCCCGAGGCCTACAACGCCGTCATCGGGACGTACCAGACGCCGATCATGGGCCTGGGCGAGGCGGGACTGGTCGCGGCCATCGTCTTCCACGCCTTCAACGGCATCCGCATCATCCTCATCGACTTCTGGGCCAAGGGCCCGCGGTACCAGCGCACCATGCTGTGGATCGTCGTCGGCCTGTTCGTCGTGACGATGGCGGGCTTCCTGCCCCGTCACCTCATGAACGTCTTCGGAGGGGGGCACTGATGTCGACCACGACCACGGCCTCGGCGGTCGCGAGCCCGCGCGACCCGTACAAGCGCCGCAAGGCCACGCGCAGCAACTACGAGCTGTACAGCTGGATCTTCATGCGCGCCTCCGGCGTCGTGCTGATCGTCCTCATCTTCGGGCACCTCTTCGTCAACCTCATGGTCGGCGAGGGCGTGCACGCGATCGACTTCGGCTTCGTCGCCGGCAAGTGGGCCTCGCCGTTCTGGCAGATCTGGGACCTGCTCATGCTGTGGCTGGCCATGTTCCACGGCACCAACGGCGTGCGCACGATCATCAACGACTACGCCGAGCGTGACGGCACTCGCCTCGTCCTCAAGCTCGCGCTGTACCTCGCCTTCACGATCGTCACGGTCCTCGGCACGCTCGTGATCTTCACGTTCGACCCGTGCCCCGCGAACGCGCCGGCCGAGCTGCTCGCGTCGTTCTGCACGGCCTAGCACCCCCGCAACTCGCCCCCGTCTTCTCGCTCCACCCGGCTCTCTCCCAGGAGGCATCGACCCCGATGCAAACCCATCAGTACGACGTCGTCATCGTCGGCGCAGGCGGCGCCGGGATGCGCGCGGCGCTGGAGTCGTCCGGCAAGGTCCGCACGGCCGTCATCTCCAAGCTGTACCCCACGCGCTCCCACACGGGCGCCGCGCAGGGCGGCATGTGCGCCGCGCTCGCGAACGTGGAGGAGGACAACTGGGAGTGGCACACGTTCGACACGGTCAAGGGCGGCGACTACCTCGTCGACCAGGACGCCGCGGAGATCATGGCCAAGGAGGCCATCGACGCGGTCCTCGACCTCGAGCGCATGGGCCTGCCCTTCAACCGCACGCCCGAGGGTCGCATCGACCAGCGCCGGTTCGGCGGGCACACCCGCAACCACGGCGAGGCCGCGGTGCGCCGCTCCTGCTACGCCGCGGACCGCACCGGCCACATGATCCTCCAGACGCTCTACCAGCAGTGCGTGAAGCAGGACGTCGAGTTCTTCAACGAGTTCTACGTGCTCGACCTCATCACGGACCACGACCTGTCCACGGGCGAGATCCCCGACCGCGAGACGGTCACCGCGACCGGCGTCGTCGCGTACGACCTGGCGACCGGCGAGATCCACGTCTTCCAGGCGAAGGCGATCATCTTCGCCACCGGCGGCGCGGGCAAGATCTTCAAGACGACGTCGAACGCGCACACGCTCACGGGCGACGGCATGGCCCTCGCGTACCGCCGCGGCCTGCCGCTGGAGGACATGGAGTTCTTCCAGTTCCACCCGACGGGCCTCGCCGGTCTCGGCATCCTCCTGTCGGAGGCCGCGCGCGGCGAGGGCGGCATCCTCCGCAACGCCGACGGCGAGCGGTTCATGGAGCGCTACGCCCCCACGATCAAGGACCTCGCGCCGCGCGACATCGTCGCCCGCTCGATGGCGAACGAGGTCCGCGAGGGTCGAGGCGCCGGGCCGAACAAGGACTACGTCCTGCTCGACCTCACGCACCTCGAGCCCGCGCACATCGACGCGAAGCTCCCGGACATCACCGAGTTCGCCCGGACCTACCTGGGCATCGAGCCGTACACCGAGCCCGTGCCCGTGTACCCCACCGCGCACTACGCGATGGGCGGCATCCCGACCAACGTCGAGGCCGAGGTCCTGCGCGACAGCCACAACGTCGTCAAGGGCCTGTACGCCGCCGGCGAGGTCGCGTGCGTCAGCGTCCACGGCTCCAACCGCCTCGGCACCAACTCGCTGCTCGACATCAACGTCTTCGGCAAGCGTGCCGGCCGCACGGCCGCCGCGTACGCCGCGACGGCGTCGTACACCGAGCTCCCGGAGAACCCCGCCGCGGCGGTGATCGCGCAGCTCGAGGAGATGCGCAACCGCCCCGACGGCGAGCGCGTCGCCGACGTGCGCAAGGCCCTGCAGGAGACCATGGACGCCAACGCCCAGGTGTTCCGCACCGGCGAGTCGCTCAACCAGGCCCTCGCGGACATCCGCGACCTGCAGAAGCGGTACAAGAACGTCTCGGTCCAGGACAAGGGCCGGATGTTCAACACCGACCTGCTCGAGGCCATCGAGCTCGGCTTCCTGCTCGACATCGCCGAGGTCACCGTCGTCGCGGCCATCAACCGCAAGGAGTCGCGCGGCGGCCACTACCGCGAGGACTTCCCGAACCGCGACGACGCCAACTACATGCTGCACACGATGGCGTACCGCCGCCCCACGTCGGCCAGCGACGTCGCCGACGGTCACGTCGCCGGCTACTTCGACCACGTCGAGGCGTTCGACGGCTACAAGGTCGCCCTGGGCTCCAAGCCCGTCACCCAGACCCGGTACGAGCCCATGGAGCGGAAGTACTGATGACTGCCACACTCGAGAGCCCCGCCCCCGAGGCCAAGGCCGGCGAGATCCCCTCGTTCGAGGTCACGCTCCGCATCCGGCGCTACCTCCCCGAGTCGGAGCACGGCGAGGACGCGTACTGGGACGAGTTCACCGTCCTGGCCCACGGCACCGACCGCGTGCTCGACGCCCTCCACAAGATCAAGTGGGAGAACGACGGCTCGCTCACGTTCCGTCGTTCGTGCGCGCACGGCGTGTGCGGCTCCGACGCGATGCGCATCAACGGCCGCAACCGTCTCGCGTGCAAGACGCTGCTCAAGGACGTCAACCCCGACAAGCCCATCACGGTCGAGCCCATCAAGGGCCTGCCCGTGGTCAAGGACCTCGTCGTGGACATGGAGCCGTTCTTCGCGTCCTACCGCGAGATCATGCCGTTCCTCATCACGTCCGGGAACGAGCCCAGCAAGGAGCGCCTCCAGTCCGCCGAGCAGCGCGAGCGCTTCGACGACACCACCAAGTGCATCCTGTGCGCGGCGTGCACCTCGTCGTGCCCGGTGTTCTGGACCGACGGCCAGTACTTCGGCCCCGCCGCGATCGTCAACGCGCACCGGTTCATCTTCGACAGCCGCGACGAGGGCGCCACGCAGCGCCTCGAGATCCTCAACGACAAGGAGGGCGTGTGGCGCTGCCGCACGACCTTCAACTGCACCGAGGCCTGCCCCCGCGGCATCGAGGTCACCAAGGCGATCCAGGAGGTCAAGCGCGCGATGATCACGCGCGCCTTCTGATCCCTCGCACGTCCTGCACGCAGGGCGCCGACCGTCACGGTCGGCGCCCTGCGTCGTGCGTACGGGGTCTTCGCGGTCCACGTGATCGTGCCGTGACCGCGTCGGGCTGCCTGCATGGTCACGTCCGTCACCCGGTCGACGCGCCACGCCCGTGGGTTGCTCCCCACCCCGACGAAGCCGTCAGCGCCCCACGGACCCGGCCCCCTTCCAGCGCTGACAGCTCCCGGTAGCCCGCACCGGTCAGAACTCCACCAGCCCCCAGACCCCTGGGGCTCTGCCTCACGGCCGAGCTCGCCACCACCAGAGGCCCGCGCGTGGTGACGAGTAGCGAGAAGTGGCCCCGGGGACGAGGCCCGCAGGGGCCACTTCTCGCATCTCGGCCAGGAACCGCCCCACCACCGGTGGCTCGACCGCGCGCCCTCGCCGAGCATGTCCGCCGAACCCAGGCCGCGGGTCGTGCGGTGACGGGCAGGACGAGCGGTGGGGTCGGACCGTGTGCGCAGGACGTCAGAGGCGCACTCCTAGAACCCCCGCCCGAAAGACCAGGGTGACGGTGCGCCAGTCCAAGCACACGGTCCGACCCCACCGCGGACCCGACCCAGCGGGCAGTAGACCGGGATCCACGGGCGGACCCACCCAACGGGCACGAAACCCGGACCCCACCGCGGACCCGACCCAACGGGCACGAAACCCAAACCCCGACCGCGAACCCGACGCAGACGTCGAGCGCTACGCGCCGCGTGGGAGGCGTGCGCGGCGCACGCCGCGGACGATCGGGCTCCAGGGCCTGCCGGACCCTTGCCCGGCGCGGAGGCGTTCCTCCGTCGACGCGGCCACGACGACGGAGCCCGCGGCGCCCTCGGTCGCGGCGTGGCGGGCGACGCGCGCGTGCCGGGCGTCGGTCGTGGGGGTGCCGTCGACCACGGGGAGCTCGGGGCGGCCGTCGCGGGCGTGCCGGGGGCCGTCGGGCTCGGGGTCGGGCGGGCGCGGCGGGTTCGCCATCCAGGCGCACACCGCGAGGAGGATGCGCGCCGTGAAGTTGACGAGGATGAGCAGCGTGACGAGGACGGCGAAGGAGGCGAGGAGCGCGTTCCTGCTGGCGCTGCCGGCGACGAACGACGACCCGAGGTAGCGGAGCACGCCGAACGCGACGGCTGCGGTGAGCGACCCGACGAGCAGGTCGCGGCGGCGTACGTGGACGCCCGCCAGCAGCGTGACCACCACGACGACGACCAGGGCGTCGAGCAGGATGCTCACCACCAGGCCGGCTCCGGTGACGAGGATCGCGGGTCCGCCGGAGAGCCCGAGCGCCTCCAGGAGCTGGTAGCCGATCGAGGAGACGGCGATGCTCGCGACGGCGGAGACGAGCATGCTCAGCGCCAGGAGGAAGAAGCCGAGGAGGGCGCGGGCCCGGGCGAGCACGGGGCTCTGACCGACGTCGCTGACGCCGAACATGGTCCGGACGGCGCCGCGCAGGTGGTACATGAAGGAGACGACCGAGAAGAGCAGCACGACCCCGGCGACGATGCTCGTGACGCTGAGCCCGGGCTTGAGCAGCAGGAGGTCGGGGTCGATCACGCCGTTCTCGCCGTCAACCGCGATGAGGCCGGGGACGAGCTCGTTGATCTCGCCGAACACGGCGTCCATGAGCTCCTGGCTGCCACCGAGGACCCGCATGAAGACGGTGTAGCCGATGGTCAGCGCGGCGAAGAGGGAGAACAGCGCCGAGTAGGCGATACCGCCGCACAGCAGCGCGCCGCGTGCGTACAGGTAGCGGTAGGTCGCGCGCCCCGGGCGGCTGTCCTTCCACCACTCGACGAGCACCTCCACGCGCTCCCTCGTGCGCCTGACGGCGCTGGGGGCGGCAGGCGGGGGCGACGTCACGACCCGAACCCTACGAGGCGGTCGCGGTCCCGGCATCCGCGGTGAGCGGGAAGACCTGCTCCGGGCGCCACACGCCGTCGTCGCCGTGCTCGTAGAGGGAGAAGCCGGCGACCTCGAACCGCGCCTCGTAGGTGGCCATCTCGTCGAAGGCCGCGTCGAGCGCGGCGTCCGGCACCTCGTGCGCGACGGTCACGTGCGGGTGGTAGTTGAACCGGAGATCCTGGGCGAGCGGACCGGTGCGGAGCGTGCGCTCGAGATGCTCGCACTCGGCGATGCCCTCGACCACCTGGATGAACACCACGGGCGAGATCGGCCGGAACGTGGCACTGCCGCGCAGGTGGACCTGGAACGGTGCCGCGGTGGCGGCGACGGCGGTGAGGTGCGTCCGCGCCGCGTCGAGCCCGACCGGGTCGAGCACCGTGGGCCCGAGGAGCGTGACGTGCGGCGGGATGGACCGTGCGAGCGGGTCGCCGAACCGTGCGCGCGCGTCCTGGAGCTGCGTCGCGAAGGGTTCGGGCACCTCGATCGCGATGCCGATCCGCACCTGGTCCGGCCCACGCTCCGGGAGGTTCACGCGGTCGGCCCTCCGACGGGCAGGAGGCCGACGCGGTCGTAGATGCGCGCGAGCGTCCCGGCGGCGATGTCGCGCGCCTTCTGGGCGCCCCGCGCGAGCACGGCGTCGAGCTCCGCCGGGTCCGCGAGGTAGGTGTTGGCGCGCTCCTGGAACGGTACGAGGAAGTCGACCACGACGTCCGCGAGGTCGACCTTGAGCCGCCCGTACCCCTGGCCGTCGTACTCCGCGGCGATCGCCTCGACGTCGCGACCGGTCAGCGCGGAGTAGATGGTGAGCAGGTTCGACACGCCGGGCTTGGCGACCGGGTCGTACCGGATCTCGGTGCCCGAGTCCGTCGCGGCGGACCGGATCCGCTTCGCGGCGGTCTTCGGGTCCTCCAGGAGCCAGATGACGCCCTTGCCGTTCGACGACGACTTGCTCATCTTCGCCGTCGGCTCCTGCAGGTCGTAGATCTTCGCGACCGAGCGGACGATGTGCGCCTCGGGCACGACGGCGGTCCCGTCGCCGAAGCGGGCGTTGAGCCGCTCCGCGAGGTCACGGGTGAGCTCGAGGTGCTGGCGCTGGTCCTCTCCGACCGGCACGAGGGCCGCGTCGTAGAGCAGGATGTCCGCCGCCATGAGGACGGGGTAGGTGAACAGGCCCACGGTCGTGCCGTCGGCGCCCTGCTTCGCGGACTTGTCCTTGAACTGGGTCATGCGACCGGCCTCGCCGAAGCCCGTCTGGCAGGACAGCACCCAGGAGAGCTCCGCGTGCTGCGGCACGTGCGACTGCACGAACAGGGCGGACCGCTCCGGGTCGACGCCGCCGGCGAGGTACTGCGCCGCCGTGCGACGCGTCCGCTCGCGCAGGCGCTCCGGGTCCGGGTTGACCGTCAGGGCGTGGAGGTCGACGACGCAGTACAGCGCGTCGTACGAGTCCTGGAGCGCGACCCACTGGCGCAGGGCGCCGATGTAGTTCCCGAGCTGCAGCGAGTCCTCCGTGGGCTGCATGCCGGAGAGGATCCGTGGCTTGGTGCTCGTCGGGTGCCCGTCCGCCTGCGCGGTCTCCGGGACCGGTGCCGGACCGGTGTGCGTCGCCTCGATGGACATTGCCCCATTCTGACAGGTGGTGCCGCGCCGGAACGAATCGCCTCCCGTCGTGCGGACGGTCGGCGACGACGTCAGGTGGCCTCGTCGTCGAACGGCGCCGGGCTGCCCGGCGGCACGGGAGAGGGCGCCGGCGGCGGGGGCGGGGCGACCCGTTCGCGCACGGGCTCGTCGTCGAGGAGCGCCTCGCGCACGATACGACGCGGGTCGTACTGGCGGGGGTCGAGCTTCGACCAGTCGACGTCCGAGATCTCGTCCCCGATCTCGGCGTCCACGCGGGCCTTGGCCTCCCGCAGGTACCCCCGGGCCGAGCGGACGAACGACCCGAGCTGCTCCGCGTAGCGCGGCAGGCGCTCAGGACCGATGACGACGACCGCCACGACGAGGAGCACGATGAACTCGGCTCCGTTGATCCCGAACACGCCGACAGACTACTCGCTCGTGGCCTCGTCGAGGACGACGCGGACGTCGCGCTCCTGGTCGCCCGTCCGGACCCGCAGGGTCACGGCGTCCCCCGGGGCCTTCGCCCGGATGGCGACGATGAGTTCGTCCGACTCCGTGACGGGCCGACCGTCGATGGTGAGGATCACGTCCCCGGGCCGGATCCCGGCGGCGTCGGCCGGGCCGTCGGGCGTGACGGCGGGCGTCCCGGACTGCGAGTCGGTCGACACCTGGACGCCCTCGCCCTGGTACCGCTGGTCGAGCAGCACGCCGATCACCGGGTACGTCGCGACGCCGTCGGCGATGAGCTGCTCCGCGGTCCGGCGCGCCTGGTTGGACGGGATGGCGAAGCCGAGCCCGATGCTCCCGGTCGCCGACTGGCTGCCCGGCGGCTGGGCGATGGCGGAGTTGATGCCCACGACCTCGCCGCGCCCGTTGACGAGCGGGCCCCCGGAGTTGCCCGGGTTGATCGCCGCGTCGGTCTGGATCGCGTTGATGAACGCCGTCTCGGCCGCGGCACCGGCCTGGACCGGACGGTTCAGTGCGCTGATGATGCCCGTGGTGACGGTCCCGTTGAGGCCCAGCGGGGCCCCGACGGCGACCACGGGGTCCCCGACGACGACCGCGTCGGAGTCGCCGAGCGCGAGCGGCGTGAGCCCCGAGTCGTCGACCTTCACGACGGCCAGGTCGTAGTCGACGGTCCGACCGACCAGCTCGGCCGGGCTCTCGTGCCCGTCGGAGAACAGCACGACGACGTCCCCGCCGTCGGCGGCCCCCGCGACCACGTGGTTGTTCGTGAGGATGTACCCGTCCTCGCGGAGGACGAAGCCGGACCCCGTGGCGACGCCGTCGGTCCCGCGGACCTGGAGCGAGACGACGCTCGGCAGCACCGTGGCGGCGATGTCCGCCACCGAGCCCGCAGGGCGGTCCGCGCCCGGCTCGACGCTCGCCGGCGGCAGGGCCGAGGTGTACGGGCCGGGCGTGTCCTGCCCGAGGAACCGGTCGGCGACGACGCCGCCGAGCGCGCCGGCGACGAGCGCGAGCGCCGCGACGCCCGCCACCACGGCGGGACGCAGCCCGCGTCGGGTCGGCGGGCCGGCAGCGCCTCGCGGGACGCCGACGAGCGTCGGGTCGACCGACCCGCCGGGTCGCGTCGGCGCCGAGGGCGGCTCGGGCTCGCCGAACGAGCGCAGGGTCTGCCACGGGTCAGAGGGACCTGCCGTGGCACCCGGGGCGGGGACCGGTGACGGCTGCGGTGGCACGCCCGGGGGCGGGGCGACCGCCCCCGGCGGGGGCGGGACCGGGCCAGGGCCGGCCGACGGCGGGACGGGCGGCACGCTGCGGTAGGCGGACGGCGGCGCGAACGGATTGCGCGCGGCGTCGGGCGCCCCGGGCTGCTCCGGGCCGGTCTGGGGGTCGGTCATGAGGTGCCGAGCGCTCCTGTCATGGTCGTCCAGCCCCGGGAGATGCGCGCCGGGACCCCGGCATCGTAGTCACGTGCCGGGAAGGCCGCCACGAGGGCGGCAACCGTCTCCTGCTCCGTGTCCGCGACGACGTCGATCACCGTGTCGCCGGACTGCCAGACCACGTGCCACGGCGCCACGGAGAGCACGTGCACCTGGCGACCGCCGACGTCCCACGTCTCCCCGCCGCCGAGCGCGGCCGTGTCCAGAAGACCGGACTGCTCGCGCACCACGGCCTCGCCGCCGGGCGCCTCGAGGTCGATCTCGACGACGCCGCGCGCGGCGTCGTCCCGGACGTCGACCACGCTGAAACCCTCCGGGAGCGCCGTGGGGCAGGTCCAGCCCTGGGCGTCGAGCGCCGCGAGCGCGGCGGCCCCGTCGCCGCCGGGAGCGACACCGTCGACCTCGGCCTGGTCCGCGGTGCGCACCCCTCCCACGACGAGCGCCCCGGTGGCCCGGGGCGCCGCCTGCGCCAGCACGCTGAGCGGGTCGCTGCGATGCAGGTCGGGAGTGACGACCGGGCTCTCCCCCAGCGCGAAGAGGCCGACCGCCGCGACGCCGACACCACCGACGACCAGTCCGACGACCCGTCGGCGCACCGCCCCCCGCCGCACCTCCCCGCTCCATGCACCGCGCGGGAGCGGGACGGGCTGTGCCCAGGGGTCGCCCGCGACGGGCGCGGAGCGCAGCGGGTCGCCGTCGGTGGAGGGGATCTGGGCCGACAGGGCGAGCAGGCGGGCGGCGAGGTCGGGAGCGGGTTCGACCGGCCCGGCGGAGCTCAGCGCCCGGCGCGCGGCGCGCGCCGCCGACAGCTCGGCGGCGCACCGCGGGCAGCACGCCACGTGCTCGAGGGCACGCTCCGCCTCGGCGGGCGTGAGCTGCCCGTCGACGAGCGCGGAGAGCCGGGAGCCGAGGTGCGTCACGCCGCCCCCCGGGCGGCCACGGGCGTCGGCACGTCGTCCGACGCCGGGCGGTCCGCGGGGTCGCGGTGCGGCAGCGCGGCGCGGAGCTGGGAGCGCGCGCGGTGGATGCGGGAGCGGACCGTGCCGAGCTTGATCCCCAGCGTCACGGCGATCTCCTCGTAGGACAGGCCCTCGATGTCGCACAGCACGACGGCGGCCCGGTACTCGGGCGAGAGCGCGTCGAGCGCGCGCTGGACGTCGTGGTCGAGGTTGGCGTGCTCGAACCCGCGTTCCGGCTGGGCCTCGGCGCGAGCCGGGTACTGCCCGTCGTCGTCGCCCATGGCCTCCATGCGGATGCGCTGCTTGCGCCGGACCTGGTCGAGGAAGAGGTTCGTCGTGATCCGGTGCAGCCAGCCCTCGAACGTGCCCGGGGTGTAGCTCGACAGCGAGCGGAACACCCGGACGAACGTCTCCTGCGTGAGGTCCTCGGCGTCGTGCCGGTTCCCGGTCAGGCGGTACGCGAGGCGGTACACGCGCGCCGAGTGCTCCCGGACGATCTCGTCCCACGACGGCGGCACCCACGCGCTCCCGTCCTGCGTCCCGTGCGTGCTCGTCCCTGGTCGTGCGTCGTCCACGTCGTCCATCGTCCCAGAAGAACGTCCGGCACCCTCCCCGTGTTCCCCCTCTCGCGCGGGACGTGCGCGCGACGTCCACGGCCCGTGCACACACGCGCGGCGCGGGAACGGGCCGCCGTGGGAGGGGGCGGGTACGATCCGAGACAGCGCACCGGCCAGGGACGACCCGTCCCGGGCCGCGCGCGGACGACGAGCCACCAGGAGGCACCCGATCACCAGCGACGTCGGCACCCACCGCAGCGCCAAGGCGGCGAGCTGGGTGTACAGCGAGGAGTTCGTCCCCGAGGACGAGGTCCTCCTGCGTGCGCGCGACCGCGCCGCCGAGCTCGGCTGTCCGACGGTGCTCCCCGGCGTGGGGGCGGTCCTGCAGGTGCTCGCGGCGTCGCTGGCCGCCCGCGCGGTGGTCGAGATCGGCACCGGCACCGGCGTGGCGTCCCTCTGGCTGCTGCGCGGCATGCCGGCGGACGGCGTGCTCACGACGATCGACGTCGAGGTCGAGCACCAGCGCGCGGCCAAGGAGGCCTTCGCGGAGGAGGGCGTGCCCTCGGCGCGGACCCGCACCATCCCGGGCCGCGCGAGCGAGGTCCTCCCCCGGCTCACCGACGGCGCCTACGACCTCGTGCTCGTGGGGGCGGACAAGCACAGCTACCCCGAGTACGTCGAGCAGGGCCTGCGGCTGCTGCGACCGGGCGGCGTGCTCGCGGTCGACGGCGCACTGTCGCACGACCGGGTCGCCGACCCCGCGCGGCGGGACGAGGTGACGACGATCGTCCGCGAGGTGGGCCGGTCGCTGCGGTCGGACGAGCGCGTCCTGCCCGCGCTGCTCCCGAGCGGCGACGGCCTCCTCCTCGCCGTGCGCCGCTGACGCGCCCGACGGTCAGAGCCGGTCGAGCGCCTCGAGCAGGAGCCGCGCGCCGTACCCCGTGGCGCCGGCGACGACCTCGTGCCGGTCGGCCGTCGCCCGCGCCGGACCGGCGACGTCGAGGTGCGCCCACGGCACGTCCCCGACGAACTCGCGCAGGAACAGCGCGGCCGTGATCGACCCGCCGCCCGGGCTCTCGACGGGCACGTGGCGGAGGTCGGCGACGTCGGAGCGCAGCGCGCTCGCGTAGTCCTCGACGAGCGGCAGGCGCCACACGCGCTCACCCGTGGCGGTCGCGGCCTCCTCCAGCGCCCCGGCGACGGCGTCGTCCGTGGCGAACAGCGCGCCGTGCCCGCGGCCCAGGCCGAGGCTCGCCGCACCGGTGAGGGTCGCGACGTCGACCAGCACGTCGGGCGCGAGCTCGGCCACGGCGTACGCGATCGCGTCGGCGAGGACCAGGCGGCCCTCCGCGTCCGTGTTCGCGACCTCGACCGTCCGGCCCGACCAGGTGCGCAGCACGTCCCCGGGGCGGTACGAGGCGGCGCCGACGTGGTTCTCCGCCAGCGGGAGCACCGCGGTCACCCGGCGGTCGGACCGTGCGCGGGCGGCGCCGAGCACCACCGCGAGGGCGACGGCGGCGCCGGCCATGTCGGTCTTCATCGGCACCATCGCCTCGCGCGGCTTGATGGAGAGCCCGCCGGTGTCGTACGTGATGCCCTTGCCGACGACGACGACGTGCCGGACGTCGGCGCCCGCCTCCGCCGGGACGACGCCGTGGTCGGCCGGGTCGTAGGTGACCGTCACGAGGCGCGGCGGTCGTGCCGAGCCCGCACCCACGGCCAGGATCGCACCGAAGCCCTCCGCGCCGAGCTCGGCGGGACCGCGGACCGTCACGTCGAGCCCGAGGGCGTCGGCCAGCTCGACGGCGCGGTCGGCGAACCACGCCGGGTCCTTGACGTCGGACGGGACGTTGGCGAGGTCGCGGACCAGCCAGGTCGCGTCCGCCGCGCGGTGCGCGGCCTCGATCGGCATCGTGACGTCGGGCCGGTCCTCGGGCGCGAGCAGCACGAGCTGCTCGGCGGCCGTGTCGGCCGCGGGCCGCGCGGACCCGCTCTGCCGGGGCTGGTCGTACGCGGCGAGCAGGTAGCCCTCGACGAACGCGCGCACCTCGTCGGGACCCGAGTCGGCGGTCGCGGCGCTGACGACGCGCTCCAGGCCGCGCGACGCACGGGCGAGGGCCGCACCGGCACGCCGGAGGTCCGACACCGTCCCGGCACCCAGGCCGAGCAGCAGGATCCGCGGCGGCAGGCCGGCCCACGGGAGCCGCGTCGCGGACCCACCGTGGGCACGAGGCAGGTCGACGCGCACGACCTCGCCGGACGCGCCGCGGAAGCTGCGCCCGCCCGCGCGCTCGGCGAGCTCCGCGAGGTCGACGCCGTACCGCACCGTGGCGTCGACGGTCCCGGCACGCGGCTGCAACCCGTCCTCGGCCTCGCGCGGGGGCGCGACAGCCACGACGACGGCGTCGACCTGCGCGTCGTCGAGGAGTGCCGTTCCGCTCAGAGCGCCCCGGGCGCCGACCACCTCGGGCAGCGTGCGCGGCAGCCCGGGGAGACCGGAGGCCCGGCGCTCACGTGCGGGCAATCAGCCCACCACGGCCTGGAGCGCCTCACCCAGCTCGCTGGCCTCGGTCGCGTTGAGCTCGACCACCAGGCGTCCGCCACCCTCGAGCGGGACCCGCATGACGATGCCTCGCCCTTCCTTGGTGACCTCCAGCGGCCCGTCACCCGTCCGCGGCTTCATCGCAGCCATCGATGGCACTCCATTTCCGTTGTCCCGAGTCCACCCCGCACGCGCGAGGAGGGGCGTCCGACCTCGGACGACGCCCGGGGACAGTCTAGTTCACGCGTGCCGACATCCCGGGCGTCCCGGTCACGGCGGCCAGCCGGACGGCGGGACGAGCCGCCACAACGACCACACCCACCACACCTGGCCCGCGACGCCGGCGACGGTCACGGCGGCGAGCCACAGCCGTGACCGCGTCCACCCGACGGTCACCGCCGCGAGCGGGAAGGCCAGCAGCAGGAACCGCACGATCGAGGTGCCCGGCTGGATCGCCGCGACCAGGTAGGCGAGGTACGCGCCGGACCACGCGTGCATCTCCGGGCCGAGCCGGGCGGCGACCGGGTTGAGCACGAGCGCGGCCGTCGCGAGCAGCACGAGCGCGAGAACCCATGGGCCGGCGTCGCCCGTCAGCCACCGCGACACGTCGACCCACGGGACGAACGGCACGATCTCCGCGCCCCCGCGCCACGCCTCCTGCGTGCGGAAGTACCCCTGGTGCACGCCCGTGACGACGCTGCACGCCCACGGCCACACGAGCCCGCTGGCCAGGGCGACCACGAGGAGACCGCCCAGGCGCGCGGCGTCGGGCACGCGCAGGTCCCCCCGGCGCCACCGGACGAGCCCGTGCCACAGGACGACCGCCGCCATGGGCAGCGCGACGGCGCGGGTGAAGCCGAGGAGGACGATCACGAGCGCCGCCCACCCGTAGCGACGCCTTGCCAGCAGCAGGAGCGCGGACGCCACGAGGAGGAGGGCCAGGGACTCCGTGTACGCGACCTGGAGGACGGGGCTGGACGGGAAGATGCTCACGAGCAGGACGGTCGCCAGCGGCAGGCCGGGCCTGCGCTCGACCGCCGCGGCGCCCGCCGTCGCGACGAGCCGGTGGATCACGAGGACGGCGCCGGCGCCGCACGCGAGCGCGACCGTGGGTGCGAGCGCGTCCCATCCCAGGCCGGTGACGGCGTCGAGGGCACGGACCAGCGCCGGGAAGAGCGGGAAGAACGCCCAGACGTTCTGCTCGACGACGCCGTCAGGACCCACGGGGAGCGTGTCGGGATAGCCGGACGCGTAGATCTGCTCGTACCAGCTCGCGTCCCACATGCGCGCGACGTACGGCGCGTACGACGGCGCGGCGTCCGTCCAGGGGTTCGCCTCCTGCGACCTCGCGACGACGAGGAGGATCACCGCGCTCACCGCGCGCGCGAGGCCGTACACCGCGAGCACCTGCGCCCACCACGGCCAGGAGGTCGGGCGCAGCAGCCGCGGACGCTCGCCCGGACCGGCCGCGGCGCGCGGCGTCGTCACGCGAGGCCCCGCAGGGCGGCCGCCGGAGGCACCTCGTCGCGCACCGCGGCGACCAGGTCCAGGACGCGCCGGGTCGCCGCGACGTCGTGCGCGCGAAAGACGCGCGCGCCGAGCCACGCGGCGACAGCCGTCGCGGCGAGGGTGCCCTCCAGCCGCTCGTCGGCGGGCAGGTCGAGCGTCTCGCCCACGAAGTCCTTGCGGGACAGCGCCATGAGGAGCGGGAACCCGAGGCCCGCGACGACCTCGGTCCGACGCAGGAGGTGCAGGGAGTGCCAGGTGTTCTTGCCGAAGTCGTGCGTGGGGTCGACGAGGACCGACGCCCGCGGGACCCCGCACGCGACGGCCCGCTCCGCCGCCGCGCGGAGGGTCGTCACGACGTCCTGGACGACGCCGTCGCGCGGGTCGGCCGCACCCGGCCGGGCCGGGTAGTCGACGCGGAACGGGTCGGTACGGGGCGTCGCGCCGCCCGTGTGCGAGCACACGACCCCCACGCCGTGCTCGCCCGCGACCTCGACCAGCCGCGGGTCGTGGCCGGCCCACGTGTCGTTGATGAGGTCGGCGCCCGCGAGCGCCGCCTCGTGCGCCACCTCCGCCCGCCACGTGTCGACGCTCACGAGCAGGTCGGGGAACTCCGCGCGCACCCGCGCCACGAACGGCACGACGCGACGGACCTCCTCGTCGGGGGTCACCACCGGACCGACGCCGGCCCGCACTCCCCCCACGTCGAGGATCTCGGCGCCCTGGACGACCGCACGCTCGACCGCGGCGAGAGCCTCCCGGTCGTCGAGCTGGCGCGCGCCCGCGTAGAACGAGTCGTCGGTGCGGTTGACGATCGCCATCACCGCGGGCCGCTCGAGGACCCGCCCGCGCAGCACGAGCGACGTGCCGCGAGGTGGGACCCCGAGGGGAGGCAGCGGTTCGGGTGGGGCGTCGGGGTGCCCGCCCGACGGTTCCCCGGGCGCGGCGGGGCCGGGTGAGGTCATCGCGCCGCGACCCTCAGCTCGCGTCGCCGGCCTGCGCCCGCGCGAGCTCCTCGGTCGCCTCGAGCTCCTCGGCGCGCAGCTCGGCGCCGCGGTCGCACACGTACTCGACGGCCTCGGCGGGATCGTCGCACAGGTGGACGAGGTCGAGGTCGTGCGCGCTGATCATGCCGCGTCCCGCGACCGCCGTGCGGGCCCACTCGAGCAGGCCGCTCCAGTAGTCCGTGCCGACGAGCGCCACCGGGAACTCGGTGATCTTGTGCGTCTGGACCAGGGTGAGCGCCTCGAACAGCTCGTCGAACGTCCCGAACCCGCCCGGGAGGACGACGAAGCCCTGGGCGTACTTGACGAACATCGTCTTGCGGGCGAAGAAGTAGCGGAAGTTCACGCCGAGGTTCACGTACCGGTTCATGCCCTGCTCGAACGGGAGCTCTATGCCGAGACCGATCGACAGCCCGCCCGCCTCGGACGCGCCCTTGTTGGCCGCCTCCATGATGCCCGGGCCCCCGCCCGTGATGACCGCGAATCCCTCGTCGACGAGGCGGCGGCCGATGTCCTCGGCGAGCGCGTAGTCCGGGTGCTCCGGCTTGGTCCGCGCCGACCCGAACACCGACACGGCCGGGCCGACCTCCGCCAGCGCGCCGAATCCCTCGACGAACTCGCTCTGGATGCGCATGACGCGCCACGGGTCCGAGTGGACCCAGTCCGCGCTCCCCCCGGTGTCGAGGAGCCGCTGGTCGGTCGTCTGGCGCGGGATCTGGTCCCCGCGCAGCAGCACCGGCCCCTTGCGGTACCCCGTCCCGGCCTGCGGCAGGCCGTCGTCGGAACCCTGGTCACGCACCGTGTCGCTCATGGTCACGAGCCTATGCCGCGGGGGCCGCCGTGAGCCACGCACGCAGCGCGTCGCGGCACAGCGCGAGCTCCCCGACGGGGCAGCGCTCGTCGTCCTTGTGCGCGAGCAGGGGGTCACCGGGACCGAAGTTCACCGCCGGGACGCCCAGCTCGGCGAAGCGCGCGACGTCGGTCCACCCGTACTTCGGCGCGGGCGCACCGCCCGTGACGCCCAGCACCGCGGCGGCGAAGTCCGCGGCGAGCGGGTCGTCCAGCCCCGGGCGCGCGCCCGGGGCGGCGTCGGTGAGCACGACCTCGAAGCCGGCGAGCAGCTCGCGCACGTGCTGCTCCGCCTCGGCGACCGTGCGCGAGGGCGCGAACCGGAAGTTCACCGTGACCACGCACTCGTCCGGGATCACGTTGCCCGCGATCCCCCCGCGGATCCCCACCGCGTTCATGCCCTCCCGGTACACGAGGCCGTCGACCTCGATCTCCTGCGGGACGTACGCCGCCAGCCGGTCGAGCACCTCGTGCGCAGCGTGGATCGCGTTCGAGCCCGTCCAGGCACGCGCGGAGTGGGCCGTCACGCCCGGGACACGCACGTCGACGCGCAGCGTGCCGTTGCACCCGCCCTCGAGACCGGCGGACGTCGGCTCTCCGAGGACCGCGAAGTCGGCCGCGAGCAGGTCGGGGCGGTTCCGCGCGAGGCGCCCGAGCCCGTTGAGGTCGGACGCGACCTCCTCGTTGTCGTAGAAGACCCAGGTCACGTCCTGCGCCGGGGCGTCGAGCTCGGCCGCGAGCGCCAGCGCGACGGCGACCCCGCCCTTCATGTCGACCGTCCCCCGGCCCCAGACCTCGGCGTGCGCCCCCTCCCCCACGACGCGCGTCGGCAGGTTCGGCGGGTCCGTGAGCGGCACCGTGTCCAGGTGGCCCGCGACCACGACGCGCCGCTCCCGGCCGAGCGACGTGCGCGCGACGACCGTGTCGCCGTCGCGCACGACGTCCAGGTGCGGGTACGCCCGCAGCGCCGTCTCGACCGCGTCGGCGAGCGCCTGCTCGTCCCCGCTCACCGACGGCGTGTCGCACACGGCGCGGAAGAGCGCGACGAGATCGCCACGCAGGTCGAGGACGGGCGTGGTGCCGGTGGTGGGAGAGGTCACGCCAGCACCCTACCGGCGCCGGATAGGGTGGGGCGCATGACTTCTGCGACCCCCGCGACCGCCCCCTCGGCGGCCGCGTCCGAGCCGCGTACGGCGTGGGGCTACGGCCTGGCGACCGTCACCGACGACGGCACGACCCTCGACGTCTGGTACCCCTCCCCGGCGCTCGGCAGCGCCCCGGCGGACACGACCGTCCCCGCCTCGCTCGCCGCGCTCGCCGAGCGCGACGACGTCCGCGGCGTGGACGTCGTCGTGGTCCGGACCGAGATCGAGCTCGACGCCGCCCCGGCCGACACCGCCGACGCGTACCTGCGCCTCCACCTGCTCTCCCACCGCCTGGTCGCCCCGCACGGGCAGAACCTCGACGGCCTCTTCGGCGTCCTGACGAACGTCGTCTGGACCGACCACGGGGCGTGCTCCGTCGACGGCTTCGAGGAGACGCGGCTGCGCCTGCGCGCCACGGGCCAGCAGGTCACCGTGCACGGGGTCGACAAGTTCCCCCGCATGGTCGACTACGTCGTCCCCGCCGGTGTCCGCATCGCCGACGCCGACCGCGTACGGCTCGGCGCGCACCTCGCGCCCGGCACCACCGTCATGCACGAGGGCTTCGTCAACTTCAACGCCGGCACGCTCGGCACCTCGATGGTCGAGGGCCGCATCTCCGCGGGCGTCGTCGTCGGCGACGGCTCCGACGTCGGGGGCGGCGCCTCGATCATGGGCACCCTGTCGGGGGGCGGCCGCGAGGTCATCTCCGTCGGGCAGCGCTCGCTCCTCGGCGCCAACGCCGGCCTGGGCATCCCCCTGGGCGACGACTGCGTCGTCGAGTCCGGCCTGTACGTCACGGCGGGGACCAAGGTGACCGTCGTCGGGCAGACCGACGCCGCGGGCGGGCCGCTCGTCGTCAAGGCGCGCGAGCTCTCGGGCCGCTCGGGCATCCTGTTCCGCCGCAACTCGCTGACCGGTGGCGTCGAGGCCGTGTCCCGCACGGGTGCCGGCGTCGAGCTCAACGCCGCCCTGCACGCCAACTGACGCACCCCCGACGAGCACGACGGCGTCCCGCATGACCACCAGCCGAGCACCCCGCCCCCGGGACCTGCCGGACGTCGGTCGTGCGCGCCCCCGGCGCCGCCCGCTCCGCGCCGCGGTCACCCTCGTCACGGTGGCCGCGGTGGGGGTGGGCGGGGTCGTCGTCGCCCTCAACCGGCTCGACGACGAGACGCCTGTCGCCGAGCGGTGCGCGGCCACGGCCGACGGCCGGACCTGGTACCTCTCCGTCACGCAGGCGGACAACGCCGCGCTCGTCGCGGGCACGGCCGTGCGCCGCGGCCTCCCCGCCCGCGCCGCGACGATCGGCCTCGCGACCGCGCTCCAGGAGTCCCGCCTCGTCAACATCGACTACGGCGACCGCGACTCCGTCGGCCTGTTCCAGCAGCGCCCGTCCCAGGGCTGGGGCAGCGTCGAGCAGATCATGGACCCCGTCTACTCGGCCAACGCGTTCTACGACGTGCTCGAGACGGTCGAGGGCTACGAGGCGATGGAGGTCACCGTCGCCGCGCAGACCGTCCAGCGGTCCGCGTTCCCCGACGCGTACGCGCAGCACGAGCCCCGGTCGCGCGCCTGGGCGTCCGCGCTCACGGGCTGGTCGCCCGCCTCGCTCACGTGCGACCTCGCCCCCGTCGCGGCGGCCGAGGTCCCCACCGACGGCGCCGCCACGCAGCCGTTCCAGGACCGCCTCGCCCGCGACCTCGGCGACGGCGCCCGCGTCGAGCCCTTCGACGGCGGCGACGGGAGCACCCTCCAGGTCGACGCCTCCGGGCTGCCCACCGCGGGCGAGGACGGCGGCCTCGACCGTGCGGCCTGGGCCGTCGCGCAGTGGGCGGTCGCCACCGCGGACGCGACGAACGTCGTCGCCGTCGAGGTCGGGGACCGCCGCTGGTCCCGCGAGGACTCGACGTGGAGCCCGCTCGACCCCGACGAGCTCGCCCCGCTCGACGCGGGCCTCGTCCGCGTCCACGTCGCCGTCCCCGACGAGGCCTGACCGGCGGCTACCGGAGACGACGGACGCCGCGGCGCTCACCGAGGGTGAGCGACGCGGCGTCCGGAGGAGCGGGTGTCAGCGGTCGGAGACCGGGACGTAGTCGCGCTCGGTCTCGCCGACGTAGACCTGGCGCGGGCGGCCGATCTTGGTCTGCGGGTCCTTCATCATCTCGCGCCACTGCGCGATCCAGCCGGGCATGCGGCCGAGCGCGAAGAGCGGCGTGAACATCGCGGGCGAGAAGCCCATCGCCTTGTAGATGAGGCCCGTGTAGAAGTCGACGTTCGGGTAGAGCTTGCGCTCGATGAAGTAGTCGTCGTTGAGCGCGATCTCCTCGAGGCCCATGGCGATGTCGAGCAGCTGGTCCTTCTTGCCGAGGGTCGAGAGCACGGCGTCGGCGGACTTCTTCACGATGGCGGCGCGCGGGTCGTAGTTCTTGTAGACCCGGTGGCCGAAGCCCATGAGGCGGACGCCGTCCTCCTTGTTCTTCACCTTCTTCATGAAGGTGTCGACGTCGTACTCCGCCCCCGCGATCTTGTCGAGCATCGTGAGGACGGACTCGTTGGCGCCGCCGTGCAGCGGTCCGGAGAGCGCGTTGACGCCCGCCGCGACGGAGGCGTAGAGGTTGGCGTGCGACGAGCCGACGACGCGGACGGTCGACGTCGAGCAGTTCTGCTCGTGGTCGGCGTGCAGGATGAGCAGCTTGTCGAGCGCGTCGACGACGACCGGGTCGGCCTCGTACTGCTGGTACGGCGTCGCGAACGTCATGCGCAGGAAGTCGTCGACGTAGCCGCGCGAGTAGTCGGGGTAGAGCAGCGGCTCACCGACGCGGCGGCGGTGCAGGTAGGACGTGATGGTGCGCGTCTTCGCGAGGAGCAGGACCGTCGCGAGCTCGACGGTCTCGTCGTCGAACGGGTCGAGCGACTCGGGGTAGAACGTCGACAGCGCGTTGATCGCGGAGGAGAGCACGGCCATCGGGTGGGCGTTGCGCGGGAACGTCCCCATGAAGGTGCGGAAGTCCTCGTGCACCAGCGTGTGCCGGTTCACGCGCTCGACGAACGCCTCGAGCGTCGGGGTGTCGGGAAGCTCGCCGTGGATGAGCAGGTACGCGACCTCGAGGAAGCTCGACTGCTCGGCGAGCTGCTCGATGGGGTACCCGCGGTACCGCAGGATGCCGGCGTCACCGTCGATGTAGGTGATGCTCGACTCGCACGACGCGGTGTTCATGAAGCCCGGGTCGACGGTCACGAGGCCGGTCGACTTGAGCAAGGAGGACACGACGATGCCGTCGTTGCCGTCGGTCGCCGCGACCACGGGCAGGTCCTGCGCCTGGTCGTCGACGAGGAGGCGGACCTTCGCCTGCTGAGTGGTGGTCATGGTTCCCTTCCTGCTGCTGCTCGCGCCGTTGCCGCGCGGTCGACCGTACCCCGCTTCACCCGCACGTGACCAATCCTGAACCGTCACGAGAACACCACACCTCTGTGAGGCAGGTCACGTCAGCGATGAGGCTCCGGAGAGTCGAGCGGCGGCCTCGTGGACGCGCTCGTCGGTCGCGGTGAGCGCGACCCTCACGTGCCCCGCCCCCTCCGGTCCGTAGAACGCCCCGGGCCCCACCAGTATGCCGAGGTCGGCGAGGTCGGACACGGTCCGCCAGCAGTCGCCGCCGTGGTCCCCTGCCGGCCTCGACCACAGGTAGAGGCCCGCCTCGGAGTGGTCGACCTGCAGCCCCGCGTCGCCGAGGGCCGCGACGAGCACCTCACGGCGGCGCGCGTACACGGCGCGCTGCGCGGCGACGTGCTCGTCGTCGGAGAGGGCGGCGACCATCGCCGCCTGCACGGGCGCGGGCACGATCATGCCGAGGTGCTTGCGCGTCGCGAGCAGGTCCGCGACGAGGGCCGGGTCGCCGGCGACGAACGCGGCGCGGTAGCCGGCCATGCTCGACTGCTTCGAGAGCGAGTAGGTGACGAGCAGCCCCTCGTGGGACCCGCCGGAGACGGCCGGGTCGAGCAGGCTCGGCACGCCCTGCGACGCGTACGGCTCGGCCCAGGCCAGCTCGGCGTAGCACTCGTCGCTCGCGACGAGCGCGCCGATCTCGCGGGCCGCCGCGACGACGCGCGCGAGGTGGGCGGCGTCGAGCACCTGCCCGGTCGGGTTGCTCGGGGAGTTGACCCAGACGAGGCGCACGTCCGCCCTGCCCGCCCACTCGTCGACGTCGTCGGTCGCGAGCGGCGTCGCGCCGGCGAGGCGCGCGCCCACGTCGTACGTGGGGTAGGCCGTGCGCGGGTGCACGACGACGTCCCCCGGCCCGAGGCGCAGGAGCGCGGGCAGGAGCCCGACGAGCTCCTTGCTGCCGACCGTGGGCAGCACCGCGTCGGGGTCGAGCCCGGGCACGGCGCGCCGGCGCGCGAACCAGGAGGCGACCGCGTCGCGCAGCGCGGGGGTCCCGTGCGTCGTCGGGTAGCCGTGCGCGTCCGAGGCCGCGGCGAGCGCGTCGCGCACGACGGCCGGCGTCGGGTCGACGGGCGTCCCGATGGAGAGGTCCACGACGCCCCGCGGGTGCGCGCGGGCGCGCTCCGCGTACGGGGTCAGCGTGTCCCAGGGATAGGCGAGACCGGAGAGGTCGGCGAGGCCCACGTGCCGCGGAGCGCTCAGGCCTGCGGCGGCAGGGCGGCGATCATCGGGTCGTCCTTCTCGATGAGACCCATCTTCGCGGCGCCGCCGGGCGAGCCGAGGTCGTCGAAGAACTCGACGTTGGCGCGGTAGTAGTCGCTCCACTCCGTCGGCACGTCGTCCTCGTAGTAGATCGCCTCGACCGGGCAGACCGGCTCGCAGGCGCCGCAGTCCACGCACTCGTCGGGGTGGATGTACAGCGACCGCTTGCCCTCGTAGATGCAGTCGACAGGACACTCCTCGATGCACGCCTTGTCCTTGACGTCCACGCACGGCTGAGCGATCACGTAAGTCACGACCGAGTACCTTTCTGGATTCGTCCGGACCCCGACCCGGCGAGGGGCGAGGTCACGACAGGGAGACGCAGGACTAGTATCGCTCAGGTCGGGCCGTGCCCGACCCTCCCTGACCAGCCCGTGGACGAACGTCACAGACCCGAGGAGCGCTGCCGTGCCCGACGCGCCCTGGACGACGTGGGCCCCCGGCACGCGGGTGGTGGTGCGCCGTCGCCTCGCTCCGGACGAGGCCACCGCGGCGGGCACGCCGCTCACGGACGTGATCGGCGTGGTCGTCCGGACCACCCCGACGGAGCTGGTCCTGCGCGAGGACGCGGGCGGGAGCGCCGCCCCGCCGCACCGCGGTCACGGCGTGCACGACGACGTCCCGCCCCTCGTGGTGGTCCCGCTCGACGCGATCGTGGCGGGCAAGCCGGTACCGCCGCGCCCCCCGCGGCGACCCGCGTCACCGAGATAGCGGCGTCAACCGAGGACGACCGTGCCGTCCTCGACGCTCACGACGACCGCGCCCCGGGCGCCGGCGTCGCTCAGCGCCGTGCGCCAGTCCCCCGCCTCGTCGAGGTCGACCCGCAGCCGCTCCCCGCTGCCGGGCGCGCGGACCGGACCGCGGACCGGCTCGGGCCGGTCGAAGAACTCCCCCACCGGCGCGTTCGACTCCAGCGCCGCGACGAGCTGCTCGAGGTCGCGCACGACCACCCGCAGCGCGGACGCCACCCAGGCGGCGTTGTCGGTGACCATCGCCTCGGTGCGCCGCGGGTCGGTACGCCCCACCCGCGTCGCGTCCCGGAAGCTGCCCGCGGCGAGCCCGAGCGCGACGTCCCGCACGGGCGCGTCCGCGACGACGCCCAGGAGCTCGGTGGCGAGGACGTGCGGGACGTGGCTGATGAGCGCCGTCGACTCGTCGTGGACCTCGTCCGTGAGGACGTGGACGGTCCCGCCGAGCGGTCCGGTCACGAGCCGCAGCACCGTCACGAGCGCCTCGCGCCGCGTCGTCCCGTCGACCGTGACGGCCCAGCGTGCGCCGTCGAGCATCGCCGGGTCGGACGCCTCGAAACCCGAGTGCTCGGTGCCCGCCATGGGGTGCGCCCCGACGTAGCGCGACCCGAGGCCGGCCGACCGGACGGCGTCGCGCACCGCGCCCTTGACGCTCCCGACGTCGGTGACGACGGTCGCGCCGCGCACGTGCCGCGCGACCTCGGTCGCGACCGACCGCATGGCCCGCAGCGGGACCGCGAGCACGAGGACGTCGGGCTCCGCCGCGCACACGTCGGCCACGTCGCCGACGACCCGGAGGCCCGCGGCGCGCGCCGCGGCGCGCGTGGTCGCCGTCGCGTCGTGGGCGGTCACGTCGAGACCCTGCTCGTGCAGGAGCCGCGCGACCGAGCCGCCGACGAGCCCGAGCCCGACGACCCCCACCCGCAGCCCGTCGGCCCCGCTCGACGGGACGACGTCGGCCGTCACCACAGCAGGCCTGCCGCGAGGTCCGCCGGCGCCGCCGAGGCGTCCACGCTGCCCACGGGGACGTTCGCGACGTCGACGTCGGCGTGCACCGACTCGTCCAGCTCGCCACGCGCCGGGACGACTCCGAGCGTCTTGAGCGAGTCGCCCGCGCGGACGAGGTCGTCGAGCACGGCCCGCACCGGCGCGTCCCACGGGGCGCCGTCGACCGTCAGGACGAACACGTACGTGCCGGCCACCGCCTTGAGCGGGCGCGTGATGAGGCTCGACAGGTTGACGCCGCGCTCGCCGAAGGACCGCGTGATCCGCGCGAGCACGCCCGGTCCGGTGACGACGGGAGTCACCGCGAGCATCGTGCGCCACGGACCGTCCCCCCGGGCGCGCGCGGCCCGCAGGGTCGCCGACGCCTCCGCCCGCGGCGCGAGGACGAGGAAGCGGGTCCGGGCACCGGCGAAGTCCTCGACCGCGCGCTCGAGGGTCTCGAGGCCGTAGAGCTCGCCGCAGATCGTGGGCCCGAGCGCCACCTGGTGCGGCCCTGCGTCCCGGCACGCCGCCGCGTTCGACGACGCGGCGAGCGGCGCGAGGCCCGTCCGGCGGACGAACTCCTGGCACTGGGCGAGCCCGTGCGGGTGGGCGGTGACCTCCGTCAGCTCGCCGTGGCCGGGCCGCACGAACGCGTCGAACGAGATGTCGAGCACGACCTCGTCGACCGCGACGACCGTAGCGCTCCCGACGATCGCGTCGAGGGACGGCACCACGTAGCCCTCGACCGTGTTCTCGATCGCGACCACCCCGCGCGCGAGGTCTCCCGCGGCGACGTCGGCGAAAACGTCCGCCACCGTCGTGCGCGCGGCGAGGCGGGCCGCCCGGTCGGCCCGGTCGTCCCCGCGGTCGTCCCCGCGCCACGCGGCGGCGGCTTGGTGCGTGAACGACCCCTCCGGGCCGAGGTAGCCGACGACGCTCACGCGCGCACGGGGTCCGCCGCCGACGCCCAGCGTGGCGCGAGCGCGTCGGGCCCGGGCACGAACTCCTGCCCGGGCAGGACGGCGAGCAGGCGGTGGGCGACGCCGCGCTCCGCGAAGCCCGCGACGAGACCGTCGAGCGTCCCCGCGTCGGGGCAGGAGAACGCGCAGAAGAAGATGTGGGGCCCGGCCTGGGAGCGGTGGCTGCGCAGGTGCTGGAGGTCGATGCCCGCCTGGGCGACGAGCGCGAGCGTCTCCTGGAGCGAGCCGCGGTGGTCGTCCCGCGGCCCGAACGCGAGCCAGACCTGGGCGACGCCCTCGGCCCGCGGCACGGCGTCCCGGCTCTCCAGGAGCCCGTACCACACGGGCGCGCCGTCGCCGAGGACCTCGCTCCCCGTAAGCTCGGCGTACCCGAGCGCCGCGAGCGGCCCCGCGGCGACGGAGCGCTCCACGACGAGGCTGCCGTCGGGACCGGCGAGCGCGATGCGCTCCTCCAGGCTCGTCCGCGTCGGGACGAGGGACGGGCTCACGCCCATGGTGCGCAGCACGTGACGGCGGTCGCGCATGCCCGCCTCGTCCACGACGACATGACCCGTCAGGTCTCGCGCGGCCGCCGAGCGCCCGACCCAGACCCACTGCGCCGGAACGGCCGACGCCCCCGTGAGCACGAGCGAGGGCGGCGCGGCGAGCAGCGCCCGCTCCAGCTCGTGCGAGGGCTGGGCCGGGTGCCCCAGGTGCACGACGGCGGAGAGCCCGTCGATGCTCGCGACGGTCGACAGCGTGGCGGTCGTCGACCCGAGGTCGAGCAGCGCGTCCGCCTCGGCGGGGTCGCCCGCGACCCAGCCTGCCGCCGTGGCCGCGAGCAGCGCCTGCGCGCCCGACTCCCGTTCGCTCCGTCCGAGCATGGGACCTCCGTGTGTGTGGTGGACCGGGTCGTCTACTCGCAGACGACCGCGTTGTCCGGCTTGTACGTCCACCGGTAGGACTCGTCCTTGACGAGCTCGCCCTCGTGGTAGACCTTGCGGTAGTTCGTGATGGAGAAGCCCGGGCTGCCTGCGGGCGTCGGGGCGCAGTCGGCCCCCGAGTGCGTGACCGACGTCGGCTGGACGACGTTCGACTTGCCGCTCGACGACGTCTCCACGTCGTAGTACTTGGTGCTCCAGATCGCGACGTGCAGCTCGCCCCCGCCGACCCAGGACTGCATGAGGACGCCGTACGGGGTGTCGTTCTTGAACTTCATGTCGATCGACCCGACGAAGATCGTCGCCTCGCGCCCCGCGGGGTACCGCTCGAACCAGTAGCTGTGCGGTCGGTGCTCGACGTCCTCGAGGCCGGCGAAGAAGCCCGCGTTGTACGTGGTCGTCGCCATCTGCGACAGACCGCCGCCGACGCCCTCGGTGTGCCGACCGCTCTCGACGATGCCCGCGGCGAAGTAGCCGCCCTCGAGCGTGATCGGCGACAGCGTGTCCACGAGCGAGAACGTCTCGCCCGGCTTGACGAGCGTCCCCGTCACCTTCTCGGCGCCGCGGCGCAGGTTCGCGGTGCGGACCGGGACGTTGGGGACCGGGGTCGAGAACTCCGAGACCTTCTCCTTGATCCCGAGCGCCTCGAGCGCGGCGACCGACTGCGCCGGGTCGGACTCCACGAGCTCGACGGTCGCGGTCCGCTCGTCGCCGGAGGCTGCCGTCGTGACGGCGGCCGAGATGGCCGCGGGGTCGATCGTCGTGCCCGGCTCCCCGCCCACGATGACCGGGGCGCCGTCCTGGAAGACGAAGTGCGCGTCGTCCGCGGCGGTGAGCAGGTCGTTCGTCCGGTCGACCACCGACCCGACGAGAGTCGCCCCGTCGAAGGTCAGGGTGAGCACGCCGTCGGTCGCCGCGAACGACGCGGCGGCCGCGAGGGCCTCGGGCGGCAGCTCGGCGTTCTGGCCGCCCACGGACACGACGACCGGCGCCGACACGACCTTCTGCGCCTGCGCGAGCGCGGCGTCCGTCTCCTCCTGCGTGATCGCGGGCTCCACGGGTTCGGTCGGCAGGGTCACCGCCCCGTCCTGGACGAGCCAGCTCCCGGTGATGGCCGCCGGGACCTCGTCCGTCACGAGGGCCGAGCCGTCGGCCGCCGCCGTGCTCGTCGGCGCGCCGTCCACGAACTGCACGGTGCCGTCGACCGGCTCGATCTCGAGGCTCCCGCGCAGCGCCTCGACCTGGGCGTCGAGCGCCGCCTCGTCGACCGAGATCACCGGGGCCTCGTCCTCGCCGCCGAAGAGGTGCTGCCACAGCCGGGCCGGGCTCATCGAGAAGGCGGTGAGCTCCTCCGCGGTGGCCGCGGCGTCGAACGACAGGCCCGCGGCCGCCGGGTCGAGGGTCGTGCTCGCCTCGCCGGCGGTGAGCGTGACCGGCTCGGCCGCGCGCGGCCCGAGCTCCGCCTCGAGCGTGTCCTGCGCCGCCGTCCGGGTCAGACCACCGACGTCGACTCCGGCGACGCTCGTCCCGCTCGGGACCTTGTCCGAGAAGAACCACTGCGCGCCGGTGTACAGGCCGCCGAGGACGAGCACACCGATGCCCGTCCACATCAGGCCACGCGCCCAGCCGCGCCGCGGGGTCTCCTCCTCGAAGCCCTCGAAGGGCGAGGCCTCCCGCGACTCGTCGGGCGGGACCGGGCCGAAGGCGTTCCCCAGGCCCGCCGCCGGGGTGACCGCGGGGGTCGCCGCCGGGGCGGCGGCCTCCGCCCCGGTCGGAGCAGCCGGTCGGACCGACGTGCGGACGACCGGGGCCGGGCGCGACCACGGGTCGACGGGCGGGATCACCTGCGTGGCGTCCGTCGGGGTCGGGGGCGGGGTGCCGGGTGCGGCCTCGGCGGCAGGTGAGGTGGGCGCCACCGGCGGCACCGCGGGCACGACGGCGGTCTGCTCGGCGTCAGGCTCCTCCACCACGGGCGTCACCGCGGTCCGATCCGCCGGGTCCGGCTCCGACCCGGGCGGGGGGACGAGCACGGCCGGCACGCTGGGGTCGAACGCGAACAGCCGCGGCACGTACGGCTCGTCCTCGTCGTCGCCCTGCGCCGCGGGCGCCGCGGCGGCGCCCGCCCCGGCCGACGTCGCCGGCTCCGGTTCCGGCGCGGGGGCGTCGCCCTGAGCCTCGACCGTCGCCGCCACGTCGGCCGTCGCGGTCACGTCGGCCGTCGCAGTCACGTCAGCGGCGCCGTCCCCGGCGACCGGGTCGCCCTCGGGGTCCGCGGAGGCGTCCTCGCCCGCCGCGGGCGTCTCGGCGCCTGGTCGCTCCGCGACGTCGGGCTCGGCGGCGGCGACGGGCTCGGCCGGTTCGACGGGCCCGGCCGGTTCGACGGGCCCGGCCGCTTCGACGGGCTCGGCCTGTTCGACGGGCTCCGTCACGGCCTCGTCCGCGACGTCCCCGGGGGGCTCGACCGTCGCGGTGCCCGGCTCCTCGACCTGGTCGGCGGTGTCCTCCACCGCCTCGCCCCGCTCCGCTGCCGTCGCCGGCTCGGCGGGGTCCTCGACCTGATCGACCGGTCCCGCGGGCTCCGCAGGCGCGTCGTCCTGCTCCGCCACCGCGGGCACCACCCCCTGCTCGGGTGCCGCGGCGTCGTCGGCCTTCTCGTCGGCGGCGGCCGCGTCGGCCTCGGGCGCCGTGGCCTCGTCGACCGTCGTGGGCGCCTCGTCGCCGGTCCCGTCAGCCGCCGCCGGCTCGGGCGCCTGGGGCTGTCCAGCAGGCACGGGCACGGCGTCCTGCGGGGAGTCGAGTTCGGCGTCTCGGTCGGTCGGCTGACCCATCCACTGTCTCCGTGACGAAAGGCGCGCGTCGAGCGCGCGACGACGAGGGGTGTGCGGGGATCCGCACCGCGAATCCTAGCGGGACGCGAGGGGGTCCTCGGGTCCGTCGTGCCTGGTGGGACGTCCGTGGAGCGCCGGGCGGACGGGGCGGTCGCTGAACCACGAGCGTGGCAGGAACGCGACCGCCGCGACGACGAGGAGACCTCCGTAGATCCACACGTACCCGACGGGCTCGCTCGGCACGAGGACGTCGCCGCCGGGCCCCTCGAGCGAGAGGAGCTGGACCACGACGACCCATCCGATGCCGTAGCCGAGGAGACCGGCCATACCGCCCCAGGCGCGCGCGAGGGTCCCGGCCGCGAGCACGGTCAGCAGGGCGAGCACGATGCCCAGCCCGACTCCCCCGGGGAGGTCCACGCCGAGCAGGTGCGCCCGGTGCGCGACGGTGCCGACGAGCCCCACGAGCGCGCCGACGAGCGCGCACGCCACCCCGCGGCCGATGTGCCGCCCCATGCCGGTCTCCACGGGCCCCAGGTTAACGCGTGGGCCCGCGCCGGACCTGGTCGCCCGGGAGAGCGCCGCCGGAGGGAGCGTAGAACTCGTGTGAAGGGACGGGCGCCAGCACGTCGTTGCTGAGGGCGTACCAGCCCAGGAGATCCGTGGGCTCCTCCCCCGCGATGGACCCCGCGGCGGTCACGTGCTGGACCTGCGTCGCGTGCGCGCGCATCGCCGCGAGGAGCTCGCCGAGGACGGGCGCCACGGGGACGCCCACGAGCGTGGGCAGCGAGGCGTCGGGGCGCGCGACGGGCGGCAGGTCCTCGTCCGGGTCGGGCAGGGTGAGGTCCGCGTCCGCGGCGAGGAGCGCGCAGACCGCGGGGTGCGCGGCGAGCGCCCGCCGCGCCGCGCGCACCGCGCTCTCGGGTGCGACGGCGAGCCAGAGCGCCGGTGCGGGCTCTCCGGCGGCGTCGAGCAGCTCCAGCGCCCGGACCGTCACGTCGTGCGCGCGCACGTGGTCGGGATGCCCGTAGCCGCCGCCGGGCTCGTACGTCGCGACGACCGCGGGGCGGCGGTCGCGCACGACCGCCGCCAGCCGGGCGGCCGCCTCGTCGAGCGGGACACCGACGAACGCCCGGGGCGGGAGCTGCTCCCTCGCGACCGAGCTCGCGACCCCCGGCGCGACCCACGCCATCCCGGAGTCCTCGAACCGGGGCGCTGCACCGCCGTCGGGCACCTCGCCCGCCGCGGGGAGCGCGGCCGTGTCGAGGAAGACGTGGTCCGCGACGCCCAGAGCGGCGAGCGCTCGCGCGAGCTCGCCCTCGCGGTGCGCGGCGAGGGCGGGACCGTCACCCTCGAGGTACCCGACGCCGGTCGGGTGCGCCGCGGTGTCGATCACCTCGCCCCGCTCGCCGCGCGTGCACGTCACCACGGTGACGCGCTGCCCGGCGCGGGACCACGTCGCGAGGAGCGCGCCCGTGGCCAGCGTCTCGTCGTCGGGGTGGGCGTGCACGGCCAGCAGGCCGCCGTCGGGCTCGACGGCGGCCTGCTGGGAGGACGGGACGGTCACCCGCGCGGCGACGTCAGGCGCGCTTGGCGCGGGACGTGGCGCGGGCGCGCTCGGTCTGGTCGAGGAGCACCTTGCGGATGCGCACGACCTCGGGCGTGACCTCGACGCACTCGTCCTCGCGCGCGAACTCGAGCGACTCCTCGAGCGTGAGGTGACGCGGCGGGATGAGGTTCTCGAAGTTGTCGGCCGTCGAGGACCGCATGTTCGTGAGCTTCTTCTCCTTGGTGATGTTCACGTCCATGTCCTCGTTGCGCGAGTTCTCGCCGACGATCATGCCCTCGTAGACCTCCTGCGTGGGGTCGACGAAGAACGAGCCGCGCTCCTGGAGGTTGATCATGGCGAACGGCGTCACCTTGCCGGCGCGGTCGGCCACGAGCGAGCCCGTCGTGCGGGTCTCGATGTGCCCGGCCCACGGCTCGTAGCCCTCGGAGATCGAGGCCGCGATGCCGGTGCCGCGGGTCTCCGTGAGGAAGCGCGTGCGGAAGCCGATGAGCCCGCGCGCCGGGACCATGAACTCCATGCGGATCCAGCCGGTGCCGTGGTTGGACATGGTCTCCATGCGGCCCTTGCGCTGCGCGAGGAGCTGGGTGACGTTGCCGAGGTACTCCTCGGGGACGTCGATCGTCATGCGCTCCATCGGCTCGTGCGTCTTGCCGTCGATCGTGCGCGTGACGACCTGCGGCTTGCCGACCGTGAGCTCGAAGCCCTCGCGGCGCATCTGCTCGACGAGGATCGCGAGCGCGAGCTCGCCGCGGCCCTGGACCTCCCACGCGTCGGGACGCTCGGTCGGGAGCACGCGCAGCGACACGTTGCCGACGAGCTCGGTGTCGAGGCGGTCCTTGACCTGGCGCGCCGTGACCTTGTGGCCCTTGCCGCCCTTGCCCGCCAGCGGCGAGGTGTTGATCCCGATGGTCATCGAGATCGCCGGGTCGTCGACCGTGATGAGCGGCAGCGGGCGCGGGTCCTCGGGGTCGGTGAGGGTCTCGCCGATCGTGATGTCCGCGATGCCCGCGACGGCGACGATGTCGCCGGGCGCGGCCGACTCCGTGGGGACGCGGTCGAGCGCCTTGGTCTCGAGGAGCTCGGTGATCTTGACGTTCTGGAGCGTGCCGTCGTGCCGGGCCCACGCGACGACCTGGCCCTTGCGCAGCTCGCCGTTGAAGATGCGCAGCAGCGCGAGGCGACCGAGGAACGGCGACGCGTCGAGGTTCGTGACGTGCGCCTGGAGCGGCGCGCCCTCGTCGTACGTCGGCGCGGGGATCTTCTCGAGGATGGTCGTGAAGAGCGGCTCGAGGTCCTCGTTCGAGGGGAGCTGGCCGTCGAGCGGCTGGTCGAGCGACGCGCGCCCGGCCTTGGCCGACGCGTAGACCACCGGGACGTCGAGGATCGCGTCGAGGTCGAGGTCGGGGACCTCGTCGGCGAGGTCGGACGCCAGGCCGAGCAGCAGGTCGGTCGCCTCGGCGACGACCTCGGTGATGCGCGAGTCCGGACGGTCGACCTTGTTGACGACGATGATGACCGGGAGCTTCGCGGCGAGCGCCTTGCGCAGCACGAACCGGGTCTGCGGGAGCGGGCCCTCGCTCGCGTCGACGAGGAGGACGACGCCGTCGACCATGGAGAGGCCGCGCTCGACCTCGCCGCCGAAGTCGGCGTGCCCGGGCGTGTCGATCACGTTGATCGTGATGCCGTCGGGCTCCCCCACCGCGGCGGCGGCCGGGCCCGCGTAACGGACCGCGGTGTTCTTCGCGAGGATGGTGATGCCCTTCTCGCGCTCGAGGTCACCGGAGTCCATGACGCGGTCGTCCACGTGCTGGTGCGCGGAGAAGGCGCCGGACTGGCGCAGCATCGCGTCGACGAGCGTGGTCTTGCCGTGGTCGACGTGGGCGACGATCGCCACGTTGCGCAGGTCGGAGCGCACAGACATCTACGGTTCTCATTTCGTGGGGTTCGAGGGGCGACGACGGCCGGCCACCTCTGCGCGCACGGCGCGGGAGCAGCCCGCCGCGGCATCACGGAGCACGGGCCGTCACCCGGGCACGGCTATCCTACCGGGTCGCGGTTCCCGCCACCATGACCCGCGTCACTCTCCCGCATCCCTCGCCGTGCCAGGGCCCGTGACGGCCCCGTCGACGTCACCGCGGCGAGCCCTTGCGCGGGCGCCGGGCCAGCGCGCGCCACCGGTCCGGCCGGTCGGGGTAGAGCTCTTCCCACTGCTCCGAGATGCTCTCCGAGACCCGCGTGGTCACGTGCTCCGTCAGCTCCGTGCGCGCCGCCCGGCGCTCGGCGCGCAGGATCGCGGCGTGCTCCGCACGCAGGGCGCGGACGGTCGAGACGGCCATCCCGATCATGACGACGGAGAACGGCAGCGCGATGAGGATCGCCGCGGTCTGGAGCGCCTGGAGCCCGCCCGCGAGCAGGAGCGCGATGGCCAGCAGGCCGGAGACGCCGGCCCAGAAGATGCGGCTCCACGTGGGCGGGTTCGGGTTGCCCCCGCTCGCGAGCATGTCCACCACGAGCGAGCCGGAGTCCGACGACGTCACGAAGAACACGACGATCAGCAGGATCCCCACGACCGAGAGGACGTTGCCGAGCGGCAGACCGTCGAAGAGCTGGAACAGCGTCGTGTCGGTGTCGACCGCGCTGTCGACGAGCATGCTGCCCGGCTCGGTCAGCTCACGGTAGAGCGCCGACCCGCCGAAGACCGAGAACCACAGGGTCGTGACGACCGTCGGGACGAGGAGCGTGCCGAGGACGAACTCCCGCACGGTGCGCCCGCGCGAGATCCGGGCGATGAAGACCCCCACGAAGGGCGCCCAGGAGATCCACCAGCCCCAGTAGAAGATCGTCCAGGACGACTGCCACTCGAGCCCGGCCTCGCCCTGGAACGCGGTCGTGTCGAAGGACAGCCGCACGATGTTCTGGACGTAGTACCCGAGCGACTGGACCCACTCCCGCAGGAGGAAGAGGGTCGGCCCCAGGGCCAGCACGAGGACCAGCACGACCCCCGCCAGGATCATGTTGCCGTTGGACAGCCACTTGATCCCCTTGCCCAGCCCCGACACGACCGAGATCGTCGCAAGGGCGGAGATCGCCGCGATGAGACCGATCTCGAGCGCCGTGCTGGGCTGCACCACGTCGAGGTAGCCGAGGCCCGCCGCGATCTGGAGGACGCCGAAGCCGAGGGAGGTCGCGACGCCGAAGACCGTGCCGATGATCGCGACGACGTCGATGACGTCCCCGAGCCGCCCCCGGACCCGGTCCCCGAACAGCGGCTCGAGGGCCCAGCGGATCGACACCGGCCGACCCTTGCGGTGGATCGCGTACGCGAGGGCGAGACCCGCCACGACGTAGATCGCCCACGCGTGGACCCCCCAGTGGAGGTAGCTCTGCCCCATGGCGGCCTGGGCGAGCGCCGGGTCGCTCCCCTCGACGCCCGGCTTGGGGCTCACGTAGTGCGACAGCGGCTCCGCCACGCCCCAGTAGACGAGCCCGATCCCCATGCCCGTCGCGAAGAGCATCGCGAACCAGACAGGCAGCCGGAACAACGGCTCGTCCTCGTCCTTGCCGAGCACGATGTCGCCGAAGCGGCTCAGGCCCATCCACAGGGAGAACACGACGAACCCCGCCACGACGATCACGTAGTACCAGCCGAAGACCCCGATGACGTCGCGCTGGAGCGTGTTCATGAGCGCCGTCACCGTGTCGGTGAAGAAGACGGTCGCCAGCACGAAGAGCAGGATGATCCCGGCCGCCGGGTAGAAGACCCGGGGGTCGGGACGTCCCGTGCGCGGGCCGTCGAGATCACCGGCCGCGGTCGCCCCGTGAGCCGGGCCTCCCGCGTCGACCGGTGCGGGCTGGTCCGCGCCGGGCTTCCCGGAGACGTCGTCGGCTGGGCTCATGCCTCCCAGGCTTGCCGCGCGGACCCCGCCCGGCAACCGGAACGCCCCGGCGTGGGCCACGATCGTGGCCCACGCCGGGGCGTCGGTGTCATCGGTCGGGCGAGCTCGTGCGCTCGACCCGGTGAGACCGCCCGGGGCTCAGAACCCCGCGCCCGCCGTGGGCGGTGCGCTGCGTTCGTGGTCGATGTCCTCGCGAGACTCGGCGAGCGAGCGCTCCTCGTCCACCAACGACGACAGCTCGTCGTTCGCGATGTCGCGCGCCGCCGCCTCGAGCAGCGCGTCTCGCGCCGCACGACGCTCGCGCTGCGCGGCCGGGTCCGGCACCGGCACCGCGGCGAGGAGCCGCTGCGTGTACGGGTGCCGCGGGGCGTGCACGATCTGGGACGTCTCGCCCACCTCGACGAGCTTGCCCTTGTGCATGACGGCGATGCGGTCCGACAGCATCTCGACGACCGCGAGGTCGTGCGAGATGAAGAGGCACGCGAAGCCGTGCTCGCGCTGCAGGTCCGTGAACAGGTCGAGCACCTTGGCCTGCACGGACACGTCGAGAGCCGACGTCGGCTCGTCCGCCACGAGCAGCTTGGGCTCGAGCGAGAGCGCACGCGCGATGCCGACGCGCTGGCGCTGACCGCCCGAGAGCTCGTGCGGGTAGCGGTTGCGCATCGCGCGCGGCAGCTCGACCTGGTCGAGCAGGCGCTCGACCTCGCGGCTGAGCTCCTTGCCCTTCACGCCCTTGTGCAGCATGAGCGGCTCGCCGATGGACTCGCCGATCGGCAGGCGCGGGTTGAGCGACGACCCCGGGTCCTGGAACACGATGCCGACCTCGGTGCGCAGCGGCTTGAGGTCCCTGGGCGTGGCGCCCACCATGTTCCTGCCGACGATATCGAGCGAACCACCCGTGACGGGCAGCAGGCCGACGGCCGCGCGGCCGATCGTCGTCTTGCCCGAGCCCGACTCGCCGACGAGCCCGAGCACCTCGCCCTGGCGGATCTGCATCGACACCTCGTCGACCGCGCGGAACGCGGCCTGGCGGCGTCGACCCGGGTACTCGATGACCATGTCCTGCGCGTCGAGGACCAGGGCGCGGTCCTGCGTCGTGGCGGCCGGGACACGGTCGGTCGTCGTGGTTGCGTCGCGCGTGGACCCGAGGTGCGGCACCGCCTCGAGGAGGCGGATCGTGTACGGGTGCTGAGGCGCGCCGAAGATCTCCGCCGACGTCCCGCGCTCGACGACCTGGCCGTCCTTCATGACCATGATCGAGTCGGCCATGTCCGCGACCACGCCCATGTCGTGCGTGATGAGGATGATCGCCGCGTCGACCCGGTACCGCAGGTCGCGCAGGAGCTTGAGGATCTCGGCCTGGACCGTGACGTCGAGCGCCGTGGTCGGCTCGTCCGCGACGAGCAGCTTGGGGTCGCACGCGAGGGCCTGGGCGATCATCGCGCGCTGGCGCTGACCGCCGGAGAGCTGGTGCGGGTACGCGTCGAAGCGGCGCTCCGGCTCCGGGATCTCGACCAGCCGCAGGAGCTCGATCGCGCGCTTCTTCGCGTCGGCCGGGCCGACGTTGAAGTGCGTGCGGATGGTCTCGACGATCTGGAAGCCCACCGTGTACACGGGGTTCAGCGCCGTCATCGGCTCCTGGAAGATCATGGAGATCTCCTTGCCGCGGACGTGCCGCAGCGAGCCGTGCGACATGCCGATGAGCTCGCGGTCGCCGAGCTTCGCGGAGCCGCGCGCGCGTCCGTTCGGCGGGAGCAGGCCCAGCAGCGCGAGCGACGACTGGGACTTGCCCGAGCCGGACTCGCCGACGATCGCGAGGACCTCACCGGAGTGGAGGTCGTAGCTCACGTCCGTGGCCGCGGGGTACCAGGCCTTGTCGACGTAGAAGTCCACGCCGAGGTTGCGCACGGTCAGCACGGGGCTGCCCTGGCGCGCGGCCGGGGCCGCGGGAGACGTCTCGATGGCCACGCTGATCAGTGTCCTTCCTGCTGGAGCCGGCGCTCGTGGCGCCGCGACTCTGCGAGCATGGGCGCATGGGTCCCACGCTGGTCTTCCGTTCGACGTACGGCCGAGTCCTCACGCTGGCGACGGGCGCCGTCGCCGTCGCGCTGGTCGTGGTCACGGCCATGACGGGGGACGTCGTCGCGGTCGTCGGGGCTCTGGTGCCCGCCGCGCTCGTGACGTACCTCGTCTGGATGCTGTTCTGGCGTCCCGCCGTGGAGGTGTCCGACGGCGGCGTCGAGGTCCGCAACGTGACCCGCACCGTCCACGTGCCGTGGACCGCGTACGAGGGCGTCGAGACCCGTTACTCGCTCGAGGTGCGCTACGACGGCGGACGCGTGACCGCCTGGGCGGCGCCGCGGTCGAGCGGGTCGGCCCGCTGGCTGCGCAGCTCCCGAAGGCACCCCGTGGACCGCGAGCGGGTGGTCACCGGCGCGAACGCCGAGACCGTCGCCGAGGCCGTGACGCAGCGGCGCGGCCTGCTCGTGGCCGCCGGTCACCTCGACCGCGCGATGCCGGGCGCTCCCGGTGCGCGCACGACGTGGCACGTCGTGCAGCTCGCCGTGCTGGGCGCGCTTGTCGCGGGGACGGTCGTGGCGCTCACCGCCTGACCGCGGCGCGCCGCGCCGCCCGAGAGGTCCACGACCTCCCGGGCGGGCGGCGACGACGGCGGTCATCAGCTCGCCCCGGCCTCACCGGTCGCGCCCGGCGTGGCGCTGGCCGTCGGACGCGCGACACGCCGCGCACGGGCCATCTTGCGCTCCGACGGGATGCGCTTCTGGCGCGGGTCGAACGCGTCGCGCAGGCCGTCACCGATGAAGTTGACGCACAGCGCGATCGCGACGATGAACAGGCCCGGCCACCAGAACAGCCACGGACGCGTCGCGAACGCCTCCTGGTAGTCGCTGATGAGCTTGCCGAGCGAGGTCGCCGGGTTCTGGATACCGACGCCCAGGTAGCTGAGCGCCGTCTCCAGGAGGATCGCCGAGCTCATGAGCAGCGTCACGTTGACGATGATCACGCCGACGGCGTTGGGCAGCATGTGCTTGAAGATGATCCGGCTGTTGCTCGCCCCCGCGACGCGCGCCGCGTCGACGAACTCGCGCTCGCGCAGGGAGAGGAACTCGCCGCGCACGAGACGCGCGAGCGGCGGCCACAGCACGAGGCCGAGGAACGCGCCCAGGATGAGCGGGTTGCTCCCGCCGGAGAGCAGAGCGAGGACCGCGCCGATGACGATGACCGGCATCGTGATGATGAGGTCGGTGAACCGCATGAGCCACGAGTCCACGCGACCGCGGAAGAACCCGGACAGCGCCCCGAAGAGGATGCCCGCGACGGTCGAGATGACGCCGACGGAGAGCACCACGAGGAGCGACGTCTGGGTGCCCAGCATGACGCGCGCGAACACGTCGCGGCCCGCCTCGTCCTGGCCGAAGATGTGCTCGGCCGACGGGGCGCCGCCGTTGACGAGCGGGTACGTGGAGCCCTGGCCCGTCGCCTTGTAGGCGTACCAGCCGTTCCAGCCCGCGACGCCGATCGACGTCACCGCGAGGAGCACGATGCCGATGAGGACGACGAGCGCGACGACCGCACCCTTGTGGTGGAAGAAGCGTCGCCGGACGATCTGGCCCTGCGACAGGCCCTCCACCTCGAGCAGCTCGATCTGGTTCTCGAGCGCGCCGCTCTGCGACGCGTCGTTCGGTGTGTTGCTCATGCGTTCACCCGGATCCGCGGGTCGAGGGCTGCGTAGATGAGGTCAGCCACGATGTTGGCGATGATGGCGAGGGCCGCGACGATGACGAGGTAGGCCATCACGGGGTCGATCTCACCTCGTTGGAGCGAGTTGAGGAAGAGCAGGCCCATGCCGGGCCGGCCGAAGACCTTCTCGGTGATGATCGCGCCGCCCAGGAGCGTGATGACGTCGATCGGGACGATCGTCGCGAGCGGGATCAGCGTGTTGCGGAACCCGTGCCGCATGACCACGGTCCGCTCGGGCAGGCCCTTGGCGCGCGCCGTGCGGATGTAGTCCTGGCTCATCACCTCGAGCATGCTCGCGCGCGAGTACCGGGTGTACCCGGCGAACTGGATGAGGACCAGCGCGATCGTCGGGAGCAGCAGGTGGGTGTACTGGTCGAGGACCTGCACCCAGAAGTTGCCGCCGAGGTTCGGCGTGCTGTTGCCGATCGTCGGGATGGGGCGGCCGTTGATCGCCGGGGCGGCGAAGTAGGCGGGCCACACGGACATCACCTTGTCGACGAAGATCATCGACCCCACGAGGAACGCCGTGATGGCCGCCGCTCGCGCCGACACGCCCTTGTCCGGGCCGCCCCACGCGAACCCGATCCCGATGCCGACGGCGACGGTGACGACGGCGAGGACCAGCACGAGCCACCAGCCGTCGACCTGGCGGAGCACGGACTGGATCGGGAAGTAGACGACGACGCCGACGACGACCGTGGTGAGCGCGGCGTAGAGCGCACGACGGTTCTGCAGGCCCGAGACGAGGGCCGTGATCGCGAAGGCGAGGGCGGTGCCGGTCACGACGATGATCACGGGACCGAGGTTCGGCTCGTCCCACCAGCCCGAGAGCTGGAGGTAGAGCAGCGCGAGCGCGCTCGCGGCGAAGCCCATGCCGAACACCGTCGCACGTCGTCGTGCGGTCCCGCCGAACGCGAGCGACCACAGGAGACCCATGATCACGCCGACCACGGCGATCGCGAGGATCGAGAGGTTGGGGTCCCGGAGGAAGTCGTTGAAGCCGATCGCGCCCCACTGCTTGAGCAGGACGGCGACCCAGAAGGCCGGGAGCGAGTACAGGACGAACGAGACGAAGATCGTCAGGTAGTCGAAGGTGCTGTACTGACGCAGCGCGCTGACGATGCCGACCATGACGCCGAAGACGACCGCGAGCACCGTTGCCGCGGCGACGAGCTGGATGGTCGAGATGACCGCGCCCTGGAGCAGGGCCGAGACCGACTGGCCGCTGCGCCAGGCGACTCCGAGGTCACCGGTCACGAAGTCGCCGAGCCACTTGAAGTAGCGGATGACGACGTTCGTGTGAAGGTCGAGGTCGATCGTGCGCTGTTCGATCAGCTGCGCCTTGTTGGGGTTGGTGCTCCCCTCGAGATCCATGAAGATGTACGGCCGGATCGCGGCGCTGACGAGCAGGAACATCGCGAACGTGGACACGAGGAGGGTCGCCAACCCTGCCAGCACACGCCGCGAGATGAAGGAGAACATCGGAGGTCTTACCTCGCTGGTCGGTAGGGACCCCGGGTCTGGGGCCGGTCGATTCTACGCGTGGGTCTCGCGTGATCGTGAACCGAGGGGCACGGGACGCCGTGGTATCAGGACGTCGGGGACGGGAGCACGCGAGGACCGGGGGCCTCGACGGGCGGGCCGTCGAGACCCCCGGTCTCCCACGTCCGGACGGGCCCGCCGTCGTCCTCGCGGACGGCGACGGGCCACGTCAGGCGGTCAGGACTGTCAGCCCTCGAACGACCAGTCCCAGAAGCCGTGGAAGATGGTCGGGCTGATCGTGATCGGCTCGACACCCTTCAGGCCGTCGTTCCAGCCCTGGATGGCCGGGAACTGGAAGATCGTCACACCGAAGGCGTCCGCCCACAGGTTCTTCTCGACCTCGAGCTGGAGCTGGAACTGCTCCTCGGGGTCGGTCGAGACCTGGAGCTTGTCCAGCGCGGCGTCCACGGCCGGGTTGTTGTACTGGCCGTAGTTGTTGATGCCCGGCGTCGGCGACCAGCGGAAGTTGGCGTCCGACTCGGTCACGGCGGTCGAGGTCGACTGCCAGCCGAAGAGCGAGGCGTCGTACTGGTCCTGGCCGGACTGGAGCAGCGTGCCCCACTCGGCGGCCGGGCGGCCCGTGTCGACGATCGTGAACCCGGCCTGGGTGGCCGTGTCCTGGATGAGCGCGAGCTCGTTCACGCGGCGCGTGTTCTCGTTGTTGTACGCGAAGCGCACCGTGACCGGCGTCTGGACGCCCGCCTGGGCGAGGAGCTCCTTCGCCTTCTCGACGTCACCGGCGTCGGGGTACTCGGCCGAGCCGTTCTCCGCGACCATCTGGTCGTAGTTCGGCGAGCCCGGGATGAGGATGTTCGAGTTGCGCACCTCGGCGTCCGGGTTGAGCGGCTTGATGAGGTTGTCGACGATCGTCTGGCGCGGGATCGTCAGCAGGAACGCCTGGCGGACGAGCTTGGCCTTCTCGGCGTCGCCACCGTAGAAGTTCGGGTCGAACGGACCACCGTTCTGGAAGACCAGGTCGACGTGCTCGTACGTGCCCTCGATGCCCGAGCGGGTCTCGATGCCGTCGAGCGCCTCGAGCGCGGTGCGGACGTCGGCGGACGCCTGCGGGCCGATGAGGTCGACCTCACCGTTCTGCAGCGCCTGGACCTGGGCCATCGGGTCGTCGATGTAGCGGACCGTGACCGTGTCGATCGAGGCCTTGTTCTGGCCCGCGAAGTCGGGGTTCGCCTTGAGCGTGAGGAACTGGTTCTCCTCGTACGCGTCGAGCGTGTAGGCGCCGGTCGAGACCGTCAGCGCGGGGTCGTCCGGCATCTTGACGAACTCGAAGCCCGAGTTCCAGAACGCCGAGATCTTCGACAGCGCGGCGGTGTCGTTGTTGAGGATGGCGTCGCGGACGGCGTCCTTGGCCTCCTGGGCGTCCTCGATGCCGAGGGCCTTCTGGCCGACGACGTGCGCGGGGACGAACTGGTTGGTGAAGTTCAGCTCCCAGTCACCGAACGGCTTCGAGTAGACCGTCGTGATGGTCTTGCCGTCGTCGCTGATCGTCGGGGTGTCCTGGATGAGCGCCACGCCCGGCGAGCTGCCGTCGAAGTAGACACCGGCGTCCACTGCGTCCTGGTTGGTGACGTTGCCCTCTTCGTCCGTCTCCGCCTGGACCGTGTTGAGGTTGGTCCCGGAACCGGCCCACTCGAGGAGGATGTCGGTCGCGTCGAACGGGGTGCCGTCGGACCACTTCGTGTCGTCCCCGACGGTGTACTCGATCGTCAGCGGGTCGTCGGACACCTTCTTGTACGTGCCGAACGACTCGTCCTGGACGAGGTTCAGGTCGGCGTCGTAGTAGTTGAAGCCCGAGTTGAGCATGTAGTTGATGACCGCGTTCTGCGTCGCGTTGCCGTTCGCGGAGCTCAGGTTGAGCTCGTTGAGGGGCGCCTCCCACGCGACGGTGACGGCGGACTCGGTGTTGATGCCGGAGTCGTCGGTCTCGGTCGTGCCGTCACCCGACGTGCCGCTGCACGCGGAGAACAGCAGTGCCCCGGTGACCGTCACCGCAAGGGCGGCACTCGTGCGCCTGATCTTCAATGTTCCTCCTCCAAGGGATGGTGGGCGCGGACGGACGAGCGTTCGTTCGCCCCCCGGCCGCCCCGTCGCCCGCGCGTCCGGTTGGTGTCGGTGCGCGTGGACGGGCATGCCCACCACGGTTTGAGGCAACGCTACCCAGCAAGTTGCGAGGCTTCTCCCCCTTGCCCGGTTGCTGCGGTCGATCGTTATCGAGTTGATACTGGCCGGTACGGGCGCGTGTACACCCCGAGACAGCAGAGAAACACGCGCGAAACCTGCCCGGGCGTGAGACGGGGACGCCCGCCGCATCTCACGATGCGGCGGGCGTTCGGTGCCGTAGCAGGGGCTCAGACGTTGAAGCGGAACTCCACGACGTCGCCGTCGACCATGACGTAGTCCTTGCCCTCGACGCGCGCCTTGCCCGCCGCGCGCGCGGCCGCGACGGACCCTGTCGCGACGAGGTCCTCGAACGAGACGACCTCGGCCTTGATGAAGCCGCGCTCGAAGTCGGTGTGGATGACCCCCGCGGCCTGCGGCGCGGTCCAGCCCTTGCGGATGGTCCAGGCGCGCGCCTCCTTGGGGCCCGCGGTGAGGTAGGTCTGGAGCCCGAGGGTGTCGAACCCGACGCGCGCGAGCTGGTCCAGCCCGGCCTCGTCCTGCCCCGACTCGGCGAGCATCTCCTTCGCCTCGTCCGGCTCGAGCTCGACGAGCTCGGACTCGAACTTCGCGTCGAGGAAGATCGCCTGGGCGGGCGCGACGAGCGCGCGCAGGCGGTCCTGCAGGCCGTCGTCCGCGAGGCCGGCGTCGTCGGTGTTGAAGACGTAGATGAACGGCTTGGCCGTGAGGAGCTGGAGGCTCGCGACGTCGGCGAGGTCGAGCCCGGCGGCGGCCGCGCCCTGGAAGAGCGTCGTGCCGGCCTCGAGGATCGCCTGCGCCTTCTGCGCGGCGTCGAGGAGGGCGGCGTCGCCCTTCTTGATCTTCACCTCCTTCTCGAGGCGAGGAACCGTCTTCTCGAGCGTCTGGAGGTCGGCGAGGATCAGCTCGGTGCTGATGGTCTCGATGTCGCCCTCGGCGTCCGTCGAGCCCTCGACGCGGACGACGTCCGGGTCGGCGAACGCGCGGGTCACCTGGCAGATCGCGTCGGCCTCGCGGATGTTCGCGAGGAACTTGTTGCCGAGCCCCTCCCCCTCGCTCGCGCCCTTGACGATCCCGGCGATGTCGACGAACGACACGGTCGCGGGCAGGATGCGCTGGCTGCCGAAGATCTCGGCGAGCTTGTCGAGCCGCGGGTCGGGGAGCGAGACGACGCCGACGTTCGGGTCGATCGTCGCGAACGGGTAGTTCGCGGCGAGGACCTGGTTGCGCGTCAGGGCGTTGAACAGGGTGGACTTGCCGACGTTGGGCAGGCCGACGATGCCGATAGTGAGTGCCACGTCGCCCGAGTCTACGGGCCGGGGCCGCGGTGCACGGACCCCGGCCCGGAGATCAGGCCGCGGACATCACCTTCTGCAGCAGCTCGGGTGCGCGTCGGTCGTACGCGCGGGCGCCCCAGCGGACGCCGAGGAGCAGCACGACGACCCCGACGACGGCCCCCACGACGAGCGTCACCCAGCCCACGACGGGCTGGTCGGCCAGGATCGCGACGAGCCCGGGCACGAGGAACGGGAGCGACAGCGCGAGGACGAGCAGCATCGCGACCGACTGCGCGACGAGCGTCGCCATCGCGGCGCCCTGCGGCTGCTTGAACGGGCTGTCGCCGGGCTTCGGCACCGGGTACAGCAGCCGCGCCGACGTCGCGCTCGAGACGCCGGTCGCGACCAGGAGCGTGCCGACCGTCAGGCCGAGCAGCGCCGGCAGCGCGTCCCAGCGTCCGGCCACGGCGACGGAGGCCACCGCGAAGACGAGCGTCACGACGCTCCCGGCGACCAGCACCGGGAGGGCCCGGCCCCACCGGTCCGCACGCCCGGAGACCCCCGTCGACACGTGCAGCGCGAACGCCGTGTGGTCGTACGCGATGTCGGCCGAGATCGAGAAGCCGAGGATCCACGCGGTGAACGGCGCGAGCGCGAGGAAGATCTCGGACCCTGACCCCCCGCCCACCACGAGCAGCACGACGGGGATGAGGGGGACGACCGCGATGGACCCCGAGTACCGCGGGTCGCGGAGCCAGTACGTCGCGGTGCGCGCCGCGACGGCCCCGGTCGGCGTCGCGGGGAACCGGGAGAAGAAGCCCAGCCCCTTGGCCCGGCCTCCGGAGCCCGCCGCGGGCGGCGTCACGAGCGCGCGGGCGAGCGCCTTGTCCCACACGACCCACGCCAGCGCGAGGGTGGCCAGCGCGACGACGAGGCGCGCGAGCGCGAGGCCCCACGCGCCGTCGTGCACCGCGGCGCCCAGGCCCCACGGGGCGCCGAACGGGGTCCAGGCCGCGATCTCGGCGAGGCGCGTCACCATGCCCCGCACCGCGTCGCCGTCGACCGGTCCCCCGCCGAGCTGCGAGCCGACCCAGGCGAAGGCAGGACCGACGAGGACGAGCGGCACGAACGCGGCGATCGTCACGACCTCGCGGTAGCGGCGCGACTCGAGCAGCGGGGCGAGGGCCGTCGTCGTGGCCCGCGAGCCGACGACGCAGAGCGCCACCGCGAGGACCGCGCCCACGAGGGCGGCGAGCACCGCGAGGGGCGTGCGCCACCACGCGAAGGAGACGCCGAGCGCGGCGAGGGCGGTGACGATCCCGGGGATCGACACGACGCCCGCGACGGCGAGCCCGGCGAGGAGCCGGCGCTGCGGGATGCCGAACAGGACGAAGCGCTGCGGGTCCAGGGTGGCGTCGACGCCGAACGCGAAGAGCGGGATCACCCACCACCCGAGGACGGCGAGCGCCCCGACGAGGATCATGATCGACCCGGCGAGGACGGGGTCGTCCGTGCCGAGCACCACCATCCCGACGACGAGCATCCCGACGACGAACAGGCCGTAGAGCGCGCCGACGAGGAACCCGATGGTCTGCCACACGCTCCGCCGGAACGTGTTGCCCATCAGGGTGAGCTTGAGCCTTACGAACTGCGCAACCACGCGAGGCCCTCCGTGCTCTGCCGGCCGCCGACGAGGTCGACGAAGCGGTCCTCGAGGCTCTGGTCGCCGCGCACCGCGTCGACCGTCCCGGCCGCGAGGACGTGCCCGCCCGCGACGACCGCGACGTGGTCGCACATGCGCTGCACCAGGTCCATGACGTGCGACGACACGACGACGGTCCCGCCGCTCGCGACGTATCCCGCGAGGATGTCGCGGATGTTCGCGGCCGAGACCGGGTCGACGGCCTCGAACGGCTCGTCGAGCACGAGGGTGCGGGGCGCGTGGATGAGCGCCGTCGCGAGCGCGATCTTCTTGGTCATGCCCGCCGAGTAGTCCACGACGAACGTGTTCGCGTCCTTGGCGAGGTCCAGGGCTGCGAGGAGCTCGGCGGTGCGCTGGGCCACGGTGTCGCGGTCCATGCCGCGCAGGAGGCCCGCGTACGTGACGAGCTGGGCGCCCGTGAGCCGGTCGAACAGCCGGACGCCGTCGGGCAGCACGCCGAGCTGCCGCTTGCCCGCGACGGGGTCGGCCCAGAGGTCGGTGCCGTGCACGTGCGCGGAGCCCGCGTCGGGACGCAGGAGCCCGGTCGCCATCGAGAGCGTCGTCGTCTTGCCCGCGCCGTTGGGCCCGACGAGCCCGTAGAACGAGCCCGCCGGGACGTCCAGGTCGATGCCCGCGACGGCGATCTTCTCGCCGAACCGCTTCCACAGCCCGCGCAGCGAGAGCGCGGCGGCGGGGTCGGGCGGCGTCGGGAGGCCGGGCTGCGTGCCGGCGAGGGGCCCTGGCACGGTGCCGGGCGTCAGGCCCGGCGCGGGGGCGGGCGCGCCGGCCGGCGCGACGGGTGGAACGGGGGTGGGATCGACCATGCGGCCCAACGTAGCGGAGCCCTCCGACCTGGTGCGGTGCCTTTTGTCACGACCTGTCCGCCAGGGCGCGCGCGACGTGTCGGAGACCGTCGTGTCGGTCCCCCGTGGGAGGGTGCCGCCATGGACACGTCGGGATGGTTGCTCTTCGCGGTCGGCCTCGTGCTGGGGCTCGTCGGCGGCGCCGCGCTCGTCCTCACCGTGCGGCGCGCGTCGCCCGACGCCGCCGCGGCCGAGGTCCGTCGGCTCACCCAGCTCCTGGGGCAGGCGCAGCAGGAGGCGGCGCGCGGCGCCGGGCTGGCCGAGCGGCTGGAGGCCGAGCGCGAGGGCTTCGTGCGCCAGCTCGGCGCGGCGCAGCGCAGCGCCGACGAGCGTCTCGACCTCGCGCGGGCGACCCACGAGCAGCAGCTCGCCGAGCTGCGGGCCGCGGCCGAGCGCCGCGTCGAGGAGGTCCAGGGCGACCACCGCCGGCTCGAGGGGCAGTTCGAGGCGCTCTCGCGCAAGGTGCTGGCCGCGGGCACGGAGCAGTTCCTCGTCCAGGCGGAGGAGCGCCTGCGCCGCAGCCAGGAGCAGGGCGCGGCGGAGCTCGAGCGCCGCGAGGAGGCGGTGCGCCACCTCGTGGAACCGCTCGCGGGCGCGCTCGAGAAGGTGCGTGCCGAGGTCGCCGAGGCCGAGCGCGCGCGGCTCGCGGCGCACGGCAGCCTCGCCGAGCAGGTGCGCGGGGTCCGCGACGCGTCGGAGCTGCTGCGGGTCGAGACGTCGCAGCTCGTGACCGCGCTGCGGTCGTCGCAGGTGCGGGGGGCGTGGGGCGAGCTCCAGCTCCGGCGCGTGGTCGAGGCGGCCGGCATGCTCCCGCACGTCGACTTCGTGGAGCAGGACCAGGTCGCGACCGACGACGGCGCGCTGCGCCCCGACATGGTGGTCCGGCTCGCCGGGGGCAAGCAGGTCGTCGTCGACGCCAAGGTCGCGTTCCTCGGCTACCTCGACGCGCAGGGCGCGACCGACCCGGCGGTGCGCGCCGACCGCCTCGCCGCGCACGCGCGCCACATGCGCAAGCACGTCGACGACCTCGGCGCCAAGCGCTACTGGGACCAGTTCGGCCCCGCGCCGGAGTTCGTCGTCATGTTCGTGCCCGCGGAGTCGTTCCTCTCGGCGGCCGTCGAGCAGGACCCGTCGCTCCTGGAGCACGCCGTCGCCAAGAACGTCGTCATCGCGACGCCCATGACGATGGTCGCGATGCTCCGGACGATCGCGTACGCGTGGCGGCAGGACGCGCTGGCCACGAACGCGCAGCAGGTGCTCACGCTCGGCAAGGAGCTGCACGGGCGGCTCGCGGTCATGGGCTCGCACCTGGCCAAGCTCGGGCGCCAGCTCCAGAGCGCCGCGGACTCCTACAACCGGACGGTCGGCTCGCTCGAGACGCGCGTGCTCGTCAGCGCACGCCGGTTCGCGGACCTGCACGTCGTCGACGACGACCTCACGACGCCCCCCACGGTGAACCCGCGGCTCAGCGCCGTGAGCGCGCCCGAGCTGCTGGCGTCCGTGAACGAGTCCGTGGTCGCGATCGACGAGCGCCCCGAGGACCGTGAGGACTCCCGTCGGGAGCCGTCGGCCGGCGGGGCGAGCGCCTGACAGCCCGCCCGGAGCCGGCGGCTGCGGGCGACCCCGCCGTCAGACGGGCTGGACGGAGAGCGAGGTGCGGCCCCCGCGGGCAGGACGACCGCCGTCGGACCCGGACGACTTGAGGTCGGCGCGCAGCTCGCGCGGCAGCGAGAACATGAGGTCCTCCGTCGCGGTGCGCACCTCCTCGACCTCGCCGAACCCGCGCTCCGCGAGGTAGGCGATCACGTCGTCCACGAGGATCTCGGGCACCGACGCCCCGGACGTCACCCCGACGGTCGTCGCGCCGTCGAGCCAGGCCGGGTCGATCTCCTTCGCGCGGTCGACCCGGTACGACGCCCCGGCACCTGCCTGGAGCGCGACCTCGACGAGGCGCACCGAGTTCGACGAGTTCGCCGAGCCGACGACGATGACGACGTCCGCGTCGGGTGCGAGCTTCTTCACCGCGACCTGGCGGTTCTGCGTGGCATAGCAGATGTCGTCGCTCGGCGGGTCCTGGAGCGTCGGGAACTTCTCGCGCAGCCGGCGGACGGTCTCCATGGTCTCGTCGACGGAGAGCGTGGTCTGCGAGATCCACACGACCTTGTCGGGGTCGCGGACCACGACGTCGTCGACGTGGTCGGGCGAGTCGACGACCTGGACGTGGTCCGGCGCCTCCCCGGCCGTGCCCTCGACCTCCTCGTGCCCCGTGTGGCCGATGAGGAGGATGTCGTAGTCGTCCTTGGCGAAGCGCACGGCCTCCTTGTGCACCTTGGTCACGAGCGGGCACGTGGCGTCGATCGTGTCGAGGTTGCGCGCCGCGGCGGCGGCCTTGACCGCGGGCGAGACGCCGTGCGCCGAGAACACGACGCGGGCGCCCTCGGGCACCTCGTCGGTCTCGTCGACGAAGACCGCGCCGCGCTCGCTCAGCGTCTCGACGACGAACTTGTTGTGCACGATCTCCTTGCGCACGTACACCGGCGCGCCGTAGTGCTCGAGCGCCTTCTCGACCGCGACGACGGCCCGGTCCACGCCCGCGCAGTAGCCGCGTGGCGCGGCCAGCAGGACGCGCTTGCGCGGCACGGAGCCCTGCGGGGCCGCCTCCGACGGGACGGCGGGGCGGTCGGACGGGTGCGCGGACGAGCCGGCGGGGAGGTCGCTCACGCCACCGAGTCTAGGCGAGCGCCCGCGCGCCGACCCCGGTGCGGCCCGCCACCGGCGACCGGCGCCCGCGCTCGTCCCACCCTCCTCACAGCACCGACGCCGGTGCTCCACCGTCCCTCCCCAGCGTCCGGGCGAGGCGCCGGAGGGCGGGAGACGGATCTCACCCGGGCGGGACGGCCCTCCGGGTCGCCGGACCTCCGGGCTCCCCGGAGGATCGAGGGATGGCCGACGACCTCGACCCGCCCGACCCCGACGCTCCCCCCGACGCCACCGACCCGAGCGAGCCCGCGGGGACCACCGACCCCGCCGCCCCCGCCGTCGCTGCCGAGCCGGGGCGGCCTCGGCGCCGCCTGTGGCGGTGGCTCGTGCCCGCCGTCGCCGTCGTGGTGGCGGGGGTGCTGGTCCTCGCGGCGACCGTGGAGCACGACCGGTGGGTCGCGTCCGTCGACCAGCACCGCGCCGACGTCGAGCAGGCCGAGCGCGACGCCGAGACCGCCCGCGCCGAGGCGGTGGCGGCGTACCTGCCCCGCCTCGCGACGCTCGCCGCGGCGGAGGTGGTCGGTGGTGCCGTGCTGGCGGGCAGCGAGGGCCAGGTCGAGGACCCCGCCGTGCGCGACCCGCTGGCGGCGGCGCTGCCGGAGGCCGGGTCGCTCGTCGGGACGCCCGTCGAGTACCCGGTCGAGGTCCGCGCGGTCGACGCGCTGTCGCGCCCGAACCCGTTCTTCCCGCGGACCCTGCCGGAACGGCGGTTCGAGGTCGTCACCGGGTCCACGCCGTCGCCGGAGGCGCTCGACGACGCGGCCTCGGCGGTCGTCGCCGCGACGCAGGACGTCGCGACGGCGTGGCAGCAGTGGGCGTACGACGGGCTCGAGGGCGCGGTCGCGGAGGGGCGCCCGGTGCTCGCAGAGTCGGCGGGGCTCGTCTCGGACGAGACGCACCGCACGGCGCTCGACGCCGCGCTCGCCGCCGCGGGCACCACGCTCGACGCGAGCGTGGGCGGTGCTCCCGTCGTGGAGACGGTGGCGCAGCGGGACGCCGTGCTCGCCGCCACCGAGGCGGTGTGGTCCGACCGGCTGGCGCTGACGCTGCAGCAGCGCCGCGAGCTGGGGCGTGCGCAGGGCGTGGACTGCACGGTCGACCGGTGCGTCGCCCTGACGTTCGACGACGGGCCGGGCGCGGACACCGAGCGACTGCTGCAGACGCTCGCGGACAAGCACGTCACCGCGACGTTCTTCCTCGTCGGGACCAACGTCGAGAAGCGCCCCGACGTGGTCCGGGACACGGCCTCGGCGGGGCACCTGCTCGCGAACCACACGTGGGACCACCCCCAGCTCACGACGCTCGACGACGACGAGGTGCGCGCCGAGCTCGAGCGCACGCAGGAGGCGATCACGCAGGCGTCCGGCGCGACGCCGACGTTCCTGCGCCCGCCCTACGGCGACGTCGACGACCGGGTCCGGTCGGTCGCGACCCGCACGGGGCTGCAGGTGATCCTCTGGAACCTGGACACGCTCGACTGGAAGACCAAGGACGCAGCGGAGACCCGACGGCGCGCCGTCGAGGGCGCCCGGCCGGGGAGCGTCGTCCTCATGCACGACATCCACGCCACGACGGTCGACGCCGTGCCCGGCATCATCGACGACCTGCGTGCCCAGGGGTACCTGCTCGTGACGGTCGACCTGCTCGCCCCGTGAGCGGCCTCGCGGACCCGGCGGCGCACGTGCCGACGGGCGGGCGCGCCGGGTGGGCGTGGGTGGGGTGCGGCAGGCTGGACCCGTGACCGCCTCGCTCCCCCTGCCCGACGACGCCCCCCGGCCGGGCGCCTCGTCCGCGCGGGGCTCCCGGCCCGGGGACCGCGGCCCGCTCCCGGCGCGCGCACTCGAGACGAGTCCGGAGCACCCGTGGCCGGTGCGGCTCCTCGCCCGCAAGATCGAGCAGTACGTGGAGCGGATGGCTCCCGTGTGGGTCGAGGGCCAGGTCGTGCAGCTCAACCGGAGGCCGGGGACGTCGACCGCCTTCCTCACGCTGCGCGACACGGACCTGGACATGTCGCTGCCCGTGTCCGCGGCCACGCGCGTGCTGGACGGCACGCCCCTCACGGAGGGCGCGCACGTCGTCGTGCACGCCAAGCCGGTCTTCTGGACGCGGCGCGGCTCGCTCCAGCTCCAGGCGCGCGAGATCCGTCCGGTGGGCGTCGGGGACCTGCTCGCGCGCATCGAGCACCTCAAGCGCGTCCTCGCCGCCGAGGGCCTGTTCGACGCCGACCGCAAGCGGCCGCTGCCCTTCCTGCCGAAGGTCGTCGGGCTGGTGTGCGGCCGGGAGTCCAAGGCCGAGCACGACGTGGTGGTCAACGCGCGCGCCCGCTGGCCCCAGGTCCGGTTCGAGATCCGGGAGGTCGCGGTCCAGGGCGCGCACGCCGTCCAGCAGGTCGGCGACGCGATCCGCGCGCTCGACGCCGACCCGGACGTCGAGGTGATCGTCGTCGCGCGCGGCGGCGGCGCGGTGGAGGACCTGCTGCCGTTCTCGAACGAGGCCCTCGTCCGGGTGGCGGCGGCGTGCCGCACGCCGCTCGTGAGTGCGATCGGGCACGAGACGGACAGCCCGCTCCTCGACCTCGTGGCGGACTACCGCGCCTCGACCCCGACCGCCGCCGCGAGGCGCGTCGTCCCGGACGTCGCGGAGGAGCGGGCCCGGACGGCCCAGGGCCTCCACCGGCTGCGCACCGCGGTCGCCGGGCACGTGGCCCGCGAACAGGCCCTGCTCGACGGCCTCCGCTCCCGCCCGGTGCTGGCCGCTCCCGGCACGATGCTCGCCGACCACGCCGAGCGCGTGGTCGCGCTGCGCGACCGCGCGCGGCGCGCCCTCGACACGCGGCTCGTGCGCGCCTCGGGAGAGGTGGGCCGGCTGGAGGGCCAGGTCCGGGCGCTGTCGCCGGCGTCGACGCTCGAGCGGGGGTACGCCGTCGTGCAGCGTGCGGACGGACACGTGGTCCGCTCCCCCGACGACGTCGCGGCGGGCGACGTCGTCCGCGTGCGGCTCGCGCGCGGCGCGCTCGACGCCGCGGTGACCGCCACGCACGACGGCGAGCCCTCGCCCGACACCTCCCGGGGCGCGCCGTGAGCCGCGTCCCGCACCCTGCGGCGCCCGGTCCCCGGACGCCCGGTCCGACCATGACGCACAGATGGGGTTGAATACTGCCGTGACTTCCTTTGACAACGCTGTCACGACCGACGTCGCGACGCTCTCCTACGAGCAGGCGCGCGACGAGCTCGTGCAGGTCGTCGCGCGGCTCGAGGCCGGCGGAGAGCCGCTCGAGGCGTCGCTCGCGCTCTGGGAGCGCGGCGAGGCGCTGGCCGCGCGCTGCCAGGAGTGGCTCGACGGCGCGCGGGCCCGGCTCGACGCCGCGCGCTCCCCGGAGGGACGCACGCACGACGAGTCCGACGACATCCCCGACGACACCACCGGAGACGACCGATGAGCACCTCCCCCGCCGCCCCTGCGACCGACGACACCCCTGCGCACGGCGAGCACGTGCTCGTCGTCGGCGAGGCGCTGATCGACGTGGTGCACCGCGCCGACGGCAGCGTCGACGAGCACCCCGGCGGGAGCCTCGCCAACGTCGCGCTGACCCTGGGACGGCTCGGCCGCGACGCCCGGCTCGCCACGTGGCTCGGCCAGGACGCCCGCGGCGACGTGGTCCGCGCCTGGCTCGACGACTCCGCCGTGACCCTCGCCCCGGGCAGCACGGGCGCCGCCGCGACGAGCGTCGCCACGGCGCACCTCGACGAGCAGGGGGCGGCGACCTACGAGTTCGACCTCGAGTGGCGCGTCCCGGTGGGCACGGCGGCCGGCACCGGCACCCTCGCCGTGCACACGGGCTCGATCGCCGCGCTGCTCGAGCCCGGCGCAGCCGACGTGCGCGCCCTCGCCGCGGCCGCGCGCGAGACCGCGACGATCACCTACGACCCCAATGCCCGCCCCGCCCTCATGGGCGACCCCGCCGACGCGCTCGCCCGGATCGAGGCGCTCGTCGCGCTGGCCGACGTCGTCAAGGTCAGCGACGAGGACGTCGCGTGGCTCGTGCCGGGTGCGGACCCGGTCGCCGTCGCGCACCGGTGGCTCGCGCTCGGCCCCGCGCTCGTCGTCGTGACGTTCGGCGGCGAGGGAGCGGTCGCCGTCACCGCCGCCGGAGAGCAGCGCGTCGCCGCGCCGCGCGTGCGCGTCGTCGACACCGTCGGGGCGGGCGACTCGTTCATGGGCGCGCTCGTCGACGGGCTCTGGGACGCGGGCCTGCTCGGCGCGGAGCGCCGCGAGGCCTTGCGCGCGATCGACGCCGGCACGCTCGCCGGTCTGCTCGAGCGCTGCGTCGCCGTCGCCGCGATCACCGTCTCGCGCGCGGGCGCCAACCCGCCGCGCCGCGCGGAGCTCGCGCGCGCCTGACCCGCCGCCGAGGTCTTCCCGCACGTCCGCGGTGCCCCACCGGGTGGAGGCCCGCGGACGTGCGGGACGACCTACCGGCCGTCAGACCTGGGCGTCCTGCTTCTGGGCCCGCTCGAGCGACCGCTTGCGGTCCTCGGCGTTCTCCTCCTCGATCCGGTCGGCCTCGGCGTCGTCGCGCGTGAGGTTCTCGCTCGTCTCGGGGTCGAAGATCATCATCTTCGTCGGGTCGAACCACAGCTCCGTGGTGTCGCCGTCGCGCACGCGCGACGCGGAGTCCAGGGCGACGACGAACTGCGTGCGCAGCCCCTCGCCGTCGAGCTCGCGGTCCAGCTCCTCGAGCTGGCCCTTCACGGACTCGTGCATCTCGAACGGGACGTACGCGTAGAGCTCCGCCCCGAGCCACTCGGTGACGTCGATCTGGATCTCGAACGTGTGGCCGCGGTCCTTCTTGGACGGGTCGACGAGCCGCGCGTCCTCGAAGTGCTCGGGACGCAGCCCCACGATCACCAGGCCCCGGTCGCCGACGACCGACGCGACGTTCTCCGGCATGTCGAACTCGCCGAACGGGAGCGTGATCCGCCCGCCCGACACCTCGCCCGGCAGGAAGTTCATGGGCGGCGTGCCGATGAACCCCGCGACGAAGAGGTTGACCGGCTGCTCGTAGAGCCCGCGCGGGCTCGCGACCTGCTGGAGCACACCGCGCCGGAGCACGGCGACACGGTCGCCGAGCGTCATGGCCTCGGTCTGGTCGTGCGTGACGTAGACGGTCGTCGTGCCGAGGCGCCGCTGGAGGCGCGCGATCTCGGTGCGGGTCTGCCCGCGCAGCTTCGCGTCGAGGTTCGACAGCGGCTCGTCGAAGAGGAACGCCTTCGCGTCGCGCACGATCGCGCGTCCCATCGCGACGCGCTGGCGCTGCCCGCCCGACAGGTTCGCGGGCTTGCGGTCCAGGTGCTCGCGCAGGTCGAGCATGTCGGCCGCCCGCTCGACCTTCTCGCGGATCTCCTCCTCGCTGTGCTTGCCCTTGGCGAGGCGCAGCGGGAAGGCGATGTTCTCGGCCACCGTGAGGTGCGGGTAGAGCGCGTAGTTCTGGAACACCATCGCGAGGTCGCGCTCGCGCGGCGCCTTCTCGTTGACGCGTGCGCCGTCGATGTCGAGCTCGCCGGACGTGATGTCCTCGAGCCCGACGATCATGCGCAGGACCGTCGACTTCCCCGAGCCGGACGGACCGACGAGGATGACGAACTCGCCGTCGGCGATGTCGAGGTTCACGCGGTCCACCGCGAGGAACCCGTCGCCGTAGCGCTTGACGATGTCCTTGAGGGTGATCGACGCCATCAGCTCTCTCCTCGGGTTCGGCGTACGGCACGGTGCCCGACGGCGCGGGCGGGAGGCGGCGGTGCCGCGGCGGGCTGCGGGGTCGGCTGCCGGGTGGTCGCCCGGCGATCGGTCGTGCTCATCCCTTCACCGCCCCCTGGGTCAGACCGGAGACGATCTGACGCTGGAAGAGCACGACCAGCACCACGACCGGGATCGTCACGACGACGGCCGCCGCGGAGATCGCCCCGGTCGGCTCCTCGAAGTACGACGCGCCGGTGAAGAACGCCAGCGCCGCCGGGACCGGACGCGCGGCGCTCGTCGACGTGAGCGAGATGCCGTAGACGAAGTCGTTCCACGCGATGAAGAAGGCGATGAGCGCCGTCGTGAAGACGCCGGGTGCCGCGAGTGGGACGATGGCCTTGCGGAACGCCTGCCAGGGAGTCGCGCCGTCGACCTGCGCGGCCTGCTCCAGCTCCCACGGGATCTGCCGGAAGAAGGCGGCGAGCGTCCAGATGGAGATCGGGAGCGTCAGCGACAGGTACGGGATGATGAGGCCGAGCCACGTGTCGTACAGGCCGATGTTGCGCCACAGGTTGAACAGCGGCGTGACGATCGAGACGACCGGGAAGATCGAGACGCCGAGCGCCGTCGTGAGGATGAGGCGCTTGCCCGGGAAGTTCAGGCGCGCGATCGCGTACGCGCACAGCGTCGCGAGCACGACGGCGATGACGGTCGCGATGAGCGAGATGCCGATCGAGTTGCGCAGCGCGGAGAGGAACAGCTCCTGCGCCGAGCCGCCCGAGGCGAGGATCTGCTCGTAGTTGTCCGTGCTCCACTGCGGCGGCAGGAACGTCCCGGAGTTGATGTCGCTGGGCCCCTTGAAGCTCGTCATGAAGATCGACAGCACGGGGAACAGCGCCCCGACGAGGACGACGACCGTGATGACGGCCCACCAGATCTTGGCCCGGGTGCTGAGGACGCTGCCCATCACTTCTCCCCCCTCGCGCCGGCGAGATCCACCTTGAAGAGCTTGATCGCGATGAAGCAGATGAGGACGACGCACAGGAACAGCAGCACGGAGATCGCCGAACCCATGCCGATCTGGAGCTGGCCGATCGACGTGCGGTACGCGAGCAGGGACAGCACCTCGGTGCCGTTCGCGCCGTTCGTCATGATGAAGACGTTGTCGAAGATGCGGAACGCGTCGAGCGCGCGGAACAGGACGGCGACCATGATCGCGGCCTTCATGTTCGGCACGATGACGCGCGTGAACCGCTGCCACGCGGTCGCGCCGTCGACCTTCGCGGCCTCCTCGAGGTCGCCCGGCACCTGCGCGAGGCCGGCGAGCAGCAGGAGGGAGATGAACGGCGTCGTCTTCCAGACCTCGGACATGATGATGACGAACAGGCTCGTGCCCTGCTGCGCGAACCAGTTGAGGTCGGGGCCGATCCCGGGCACCCAGTCGAACCAGTGGTTGACGTACCCGGACGTGATGTCGAACGCGTAGAACCACGCGAACGCCGACACGACCGTGATGATCCCGTACGGCACGAGGATCGCCGTGCGCAGGAGCCCGCGCAGACGCTTGATCGCGCGGTGCATGACGAGCGCGAGCGCGAAGCCGAGGACGAGCTCGATGGCGACGGTGATGACGGTGATGAGGAGGGTGACCCAGAGGGCCTTCCACCACACCGGGTCCGTGAGGATCACGACGTAGTTCTCGATGCCGACGAAAGCCCGGTCGTCCGGGGCCGTGAGCTTGTAGTTGAAGAGCGAGTCGTAGACGGCCTGGAGGATCGGGTACAGCGTCACGGCGAGCATGACGACGAACGCCGGCCCGGCGAGGTACCACCCGAGGCGCGCCTCGGCGCGGGCCCGGTCGCTGCGCGCGGCCTTCGCGGCGGCGTCGGGCGTGCCGCGCGCGTCGTCCCGGGACTCACGACGGGGCTCGGCGCCGCGACGGGTCGGTGCGTCCTCGGTGGCCGAGGGCGTGGAGGCGTGCCGGCCGCGGGGTGCGGGCTCGGCAGGAGGTCCGGCGTTCACAGGAGTCGCTCCCCTCGCAGGACGGCGGTGATGAACTCGGTGGACTGCTGCGGGGTCGTGTCGGGGTCGACGGACGCCGGCGGGTACCAGGTCTGCTGCAGGCCCGTGGAGATCTCGTTGTAGTACGGCGTCTGCGGTCGCGGCGCGGCCTGGTCGAGCGAGTCGCGGATGACGTCGTACATGGGGAACGCCTTCTGGACGTCGGGGTCGTCGTAGGCCTTGATGCTCGCGGCGGGGTTGCCGTTGGTCACGAAGTACTCGGCCTGGTTCTCCGGGCTGACGATGCACTGCGCCGCCTCGTACGCGAGGTCGGTGTGCTTGCCGAACGCGCCGATGCCGAGCGAGATGCCGCCGTAGGGCGGGCGGGCGTCCTCGCCCTCGGTGGTCTGCGGGTAGAGGGCCCAGCCGATGTCGTCGAGCAGGGACTGGTCGAGCGACCCCGCGTCGACCGCGCTCTGGGTGGAGGACCAGACGAACGGCCAGTTGACCATGAACGACCCACGGTCGCCCTGGAACTTGGTGAGGGACGCGGGCTCGTCCTCGCTCGGGAGTCCCGGTCCGCCGACGCCCGACGTGCCGATGTCGCCGATGATGGTCGCGGCCGCCTTGCCGGCGTCGGTGTCGAGGCCGAGCTGCACCTCGTCCGCCGGTGCCTCCGGGTTCTCGAGGATGTGCCCGCCCGCGCCCTCGACGAGCGCGTTGATCCACACCGTGAGCGACTCGGCCTTGGCACCCTGGACCGCGAGGAGCTTGTCCTGGTCCTGCGCGGCCTGCATGATCTGGTCCCACGTGACGGGCTGCGACATGTCGAGCCCCGCGGCCTCGGCGACCGACTTGCGGTACCAGAGCAGCTGGGTGTTGGCCCAGAACGGGATGGCGACGAGCTCGTCCTTCCACGTCGACGCGTCGATCGCGCCCTGCACGACGTCCTGCGTCGTCGCGTCGGCGACGTCGTCCGGGACGGGGGCCAGGAAGTCGGCCTCCGCGAACTCCGCGATGAACACCGGGTCGAGGCTCATGATGTCGATCGACGAGTCCTTCGCCGCGAGACGACGGGCGAGCTGCTCGCGCTGCGACGCGGCGTCGCGCGGCAGGAGCTCGGTCTGGATCCGGTACGCGCCCCCGGCGGCCTCCGTGCAGGAGGCGGCGATGTCGGCCTGGCCGCCGTTGTCCGGGTTGATGTACCACGTGAGCACCGGCGTCCCGTCGTCGCCCGGGCCGCACGCGGCGAGCGGCGCCACGAGACCCACGGCGACCAGGACGGCGAGCGCTCGGGTGCGTCGACGCACGTCAGCTCCCCTCGGTCGCGGCTTCCCCGTCCCCGGGGTGTCACCCTTCATGGATACCGCCCCCCGGCCCGGCCCGCCATGCGAACGGGCACGTCGGGCACGCCCGCGCCTGCGCGATGATGGGGGTCATGACCTCTCCCGCCCCCGCACAGCCGGTCCGTTCGCTCAACCCAGCAGAGGCGTGGGCGACGCTGCGAGCCGGCAACGACCGCTTCGTCGCCGACGCCCCGCTGCACCCCTCGCAGGGCGCGGACCGCCGCCGCGAGACCTCGGCCTCGCAGCACCCGCACACGGTGCTGTTCGGGTGCTCGGACTCGCGCGTCGCTGCGGAGATCATCTTCGACCAGGGGCTCGGCGACATGTTCGTCGTGCGGACCGCGGGCCACGTCGTCGACACCACGGTGCTCGGCTCGATCGAGTACGGGGTGGACATCCTCTCCGCGCCGCTCGTCGTGGTGCTCGGGCACGACTCGTGCGGCGCCGTGGGCGCGGCGGTGGAGACGCTCACGACCGGTGCCCAGGCGAACGGGTTCGTCCGGGCCGTCGTCGACCGCGTCATCCCGTCGATCGCGAAGATCACGGGCGCCGGGAACGGCTCGCTCGAGAACCTCGACCCCGCCGTGCTGCGCCGCGAGCACGTGCGCAACACGGTCGACATGCTCCACTCGTACTCCGCCGGCCTCGCCGCCGCGGTCGCGGAGGGGCGCTGCGCGATCGTCGGCGTCGAGTACGACTTCGCCGAGGGCCGTGCCCACCTGGTCGACGTCGTGGGCGACGTCGGCGAGGCGCCCCTCGCCGACGCCTGAGGCCGCGACGCCGGCGCGCGACCGGCCCGCCCCGCGGCCCGCGTGACCTCGGTCACGCGGGTTGCGGGTGCCCGCGCGCGGTGCGGCAGGATGGCCCCATGACTGCATCTCCCGAGGCTTCCGGCGCTGCCGCCGGCGAGGCCGCACCGACGACCGAGTACCGCATCGAGCACGACACCATGGGCGAGGTGCGCGTCCCCGCGCAGGCTCTCTACCGCGCGCAGACGCAGCGCGCCGTGGAGAACTTCCCGATCTCCGGCACCCCGCTCGAGCGCGGCCACATCGAGGCCCTCGCGCGCGTGAAGAAGGCCGCTGCCCGCGCGAACGCGGAGCTCGGCGTGCTCGACGAGGACGTCGCCGCCGCCATCGTCGCCGCGGCCGACGAGGTCGCGTCGGGGGCGCACGACGCGCACTTCCCGGTGGACGTCTACCAGACCGGGTCCGGGACGTCGTCGAACATGAACACGAACGAGGTCCTCGCGACGCTCGCCACGCGCTCGCTCGGGCGCGACGTGCACCCGAACGACCACGTCAACGCCTCGCAGTCCTCCAACGACGTGTTCCCCACGTCGGTGCACGTCGCCGCCACCGCCGGGGTCGTGCGCGACCTCGTGCCCGCACTGGGCCACCTCGCCGAGGCGCTCGAGGCGAAGTCCGCCGAGTTCGCCACGGTCGTGAAGTCGGGTCGCACGCACCTCATGGACGCCACGCCCGTGACGCTCGGCCAGGAGTTCGGCGGCTACGCCGCCGCGATCCGCTACGGCGTCGAGCGGCTGGAGTCGGCGCTCCCCCGCGCCGCGGAGGTCCCGCTCGGCGGCACCGCCGTCGGCACGGGCATCAACACGCCCGCCGGGTTCCCGCAGCGCGTCATCGCGCTGCTCGTCGAGGACACGGGCCTGCCGCTCACCGAGGCGCGCGACCACTTCGAGGCGCAGTCGTCGCGCGACGGCCTCGTCGAGCTCTCCGGCGCGCTGCGCACCATCGCCGTGTCGCTCACCAAGATCTGCAACGACCTGCGCTGGATGGGCTCCGGCCCCAACACGGGCCTGGGCGAGATCTTCATCCCCGACCTGCAGCCGGGCAGCTCGATCATGCCGGGCAAGGTCAACCCGGTGGTCCCGGAGGCCGTGCTCATGGTCGCCGCGCGCGTGATCGGCAACGACGCGACCGTGGCCTGGGCCGGCGCGTCGGGCTCGTTCGAGCTCAACGTCCAGATCCCGGTCATCGCGCAGGGCGTCCTCGAGTCGATCCGCCTCCTCGCCAACGCGTCCCGCGTGCTCGCCGACAAGACCGTCGCGGGCATCACCGCGAACGTCGAGCGGGCGCTCGCGCTCGCCGAGTCCTCGCCGTCGATCGTCACGCCGCTCAACCGCGTGATCGGCTACGAGGCGGCGGCGAAGGTCGCGAAGCACTCCGTCAAGGAGGGCCTCACCGTCCGCCAGGCCGTGATCGACCTCGGCTTCGTCGAGCGCGGCGAGGTCACCGAGGCGCAGCTCGACGAGGCGCTCGACGTGCTGTCGATGACGCGTCCGCCGCAGGCCTGATCCGCCGGGACGACCGGTCCGCCCGGGAGCCGGGCGGGGTGCGCACGCACCCCGCCCGGCTCTCGGCGTCCAGGCGGCCGGGCGTCTCGGCGGACGGTCAGTAGTCGACCGGGTCCAGGCGGCGCAGGACGACGCCCAGCAGCCGCGCGAGCTCGGCGCGCTCGTCCTCGTCGAGGTCCGCGAGCGCCGCGCGCTCCCGGTCGAGCTGCTGCGGGAACACCTCGTCGACGAGCGCGACGCCGTCCACCGTGAGGGCGACGAGGACGCCGCGACGGTCCCGCTCCGCGACGGTCCGCTCGACGAGCCCGGCGCGCTCGAGCCGGTCGAGGCGTTTGGTGATCGACGCACCGGGGGCGCCGGTCATCGTCGTGACCTCACCCGCGCGCAGCGGCCGGCCCGCGCGGCGGAGCGCGGCGAGCACGTCGAACTCCGCGCGCGAGACGTCGTGGCGGGCGGCCGACCGTTCGAGCGCACCCTCCAGGAGTCCGGCGACGCGACGGAGCCGCGCCCCGACGGCGGAGGTCGAGGTGTCGAGGTCCGGCCGCTGCTCGGCCCACTCCGCACGCACGCGGTCCACGTAGTCCACGGTCTCAGGATAGGGCGGGCATCACAGTATTTCACTAGTGAAACATCATCGAATCACCGGTAGCCTGGGGCGGTCATGCCTCTCCTCACCCCCGCACCAGCCCCCGTCCCCTCCACGGCGCCGTCCGCGCTCGCGCCCGTGCGCTCCGCCGCCCGGGACGCCCTCGACCCCGCCCACCTGCGCGCCGCGCTCCGCGTGAACCCTGCCGACGCGACGCTCGCCGCGGCGCTGCGGTGCGGCGCGGCCGTCGCCCTGGCGATCGCGGTGCCGGGACTGCTCGGCCGACCCGACCTCGCCGCCTTCGCCGCGCTCGGCGCCCTCACCTCGCTGTACGGCCGGTACGACCCGTACCGTCGGCGCGCCGCGCTCCTCGCGACGGTCGCGGTGCTGATGACGGGCACGATCGCCGCGTTCACGCTGCTCGCCGTCGCCGGGGCGCCGGCGCTCGCGACGACGACCGCCGTGGCCCTGCTCGCTGCGGGCGCGACGGCGTTCTGCCTCCTCGTCCGGACCGGGCCTCCGGGCGCGACGATCGTCGTCTTCGCGGCCGGGGCGGGCCTCGCGGGCTCCCCGGCGCTCGGCGACCTCGGTCCCCGCGTGCTCGCCGGCGCGTCCGGAGCGCTCCTCGCGTGGCTCGTCTGCATGGCCGGCGTGCTCGTGCGCCCGACGGCGCCCGCGCGCCTCGCCGTCCGGCGCGCCGCCGACGCCGCGGCGGTCGTCGCGCGGGAGGCCTCGCACGGTGCGGGCGCCCCCGGGACCCCGCCGACCGACGCGTCGCTCCCGGTGGCGTTCCTGCACGGTGGGCACGCCGCCCGGGCCGCCGTCGGCCGGGCGCGCGAGGTGCTCGCCGACGACGCGTCGTGGCGCCTGCCCCGGGACACCGTCCCGGCGCTCTCCCGCGAGCTCGACGAGATCGAGCGGGCCCTCGACGCCCTGGGCGTCCCGCGCGAGGACGCCGCCGCGCCCGTCCGTACCTCGCTCACCGCCCAGGCGCGGTCCCGTGCCCACGGCCCCTGGCGGCTCGCGACGGCGCGCGTCGGGGTCTCCGGGCTCGTCGCCGGCGGGGTCGCCGCGGTCGCCGGCCTCGGGCACGCCGCCTGGGCGACCATGGGCTCGACCGCCGTCCTCCAGGGCGAGTCGGCGCGCCACGCCGTCGTGCGGGCCATCCAGCGCGGGGCCGGCACCGTCGCGGGTGCGCTGCTCGCGTGGCCGCTCCTCGCCGCGCCGCTCGGCTTCTGGGGGACGGCCGCCGTCGTCGTGGTGCTGCAGACCGTGACCGAGACGATCGTGGGCCGCCACTACGGGCTCGCGATGCTCACCATCACGCCCATGGCGCTCCTCATGACGTCGCTCGCCCATCCGGCCGACCCGGCCGCGCTCGCGCTCGACCGCGCGCTGGACACCGTGCTGGGCGCCCTCGTCGGCGTCCTCGCGGTGGTCCTCGTCCACCCGCGCACCCGCCCCCGCGCGAGCGAGACCCCGGCCCCGCCGAGGGAGTGGCCCGGTACCGCGAGGTAGAGGCCTGGCCATGACCAGGCCTCTCCCTCGGCGGCGGGTCAGACCTCGATCGACTCCAGCATCTCCGTGACGAGCGCGGCGACGGGCGAGCGCTCGGAGCGCGTGAGCGTCACGTGCGCGAACAGCGGGTGCCCCTTGAGCGCCTCGATGACCGCGGCGACGCCGTCGTGCCGCCCGACGCGCAGGTTGTCGCGCTGCGCGACGTCGTGCGTGAGGACCACGCGCGACGACTGCCCGATGCGCGAGAGCACGGTGAGCAGCACGTTGCGCTCGAGCGACTGCGCCTCGTCGACGATGACGAACGCGTCGTGCAGAGAGCGACCGCGAATGTGCGTCAGGGGGAGCACTTCGAGCATCTCGCGGTCGATCACCTCGTCGAGCACCTGAGGCGGGACGAGCGCGCCGAGCGTGTCGTAGACGGCCTGCGCCCACGGGTTCATCTTCTCGGCCTCGGAGCCGGGGAGGTAGCCGAGCTCCTGGCCGCCCACCGCGTAGAGCGGGCGGAACACCATGACCTTGCGGTGCTGCCGGCGCTCCATGACCGCCTCGAGCCCCGCGCACAGCGCGAGCGCCGACTTGCCCGTCCCCGCCCGGCCGCCGAGCGACACGATCCCCACGGACTCGTCGAGGAGCAGGTCGATCGCGACGCGCTGCTCGGCCGAGCGGCCGTGCAGCCCGAACAGCTCGCGGTCGCCGCGCACGAGCTGGACGTGCTTGTCCGCGGTGACCCGGCCGAGGGCCGAGCCGCGCGGCGAGTGCACGACGAGGCCCGTGTGGCAGTGCAGCGGCCCGGCGGCCTCGACGACCTCCGGGTCGAGGCTCGTCAGCTCGACCGACTCGTGCTCCCAGAGCGCCGCGGCCTCGGCGTCGGTGAAGGAGATCTCCCCCATGCCCGTCCAGCCCGAGTCCACGGCGAGCTCGTGCCGGTACTCCTCCGCGCGCAGCCCGACCGCCGACGCCTTGACCCGCATCGGCAGGTCCTTGGACACGACCGTCACGTCGTGCCCCTCCGCCGCGAGGTTCGCGGCGACGGACAGGATCCGGGTGTCGTTGTCGCCGAGGCGGAAGCCGGCGGGCAGGACGTCCGGGTCGGTGTGGTTGAGCTCGACGCGCAGGGTCCCGCCGACGTCGCCGACCGGGATCGGGGCGTCGAGACGGCCGTGCTTCACGCGCAGGTCGTCGAGCATGCGCAGCGCGCTGCGGGCGAAGTACCCGAGCTCGGCGTGGTGGCGCTTGGCCTCCAGCTCGCTGATGACGACGACCGGGAGGACGACGTCGTGCTCGGCGAACCGCCCGATCGCGCGAGGGTCGCTCAGCAGGACGGAGGTGTCGACGACGAACGTGCGGCGCGCGTCGTCTCGCGCGTCGTCCTGCAAGGTGGGTGAGGTACCGGGGGTGGGTGAGGAATGGACCACGAGGGCTCCCCTCCGGCGCGCGGGCGCCGTTCTCTCTCTGGGCGAGGCGGGCGACCGGCCGTCGGGCCGTGGGTGCCACGGCTCAGCAGCGCCGGTGCCGGCCCTCCTGAGCGGAGCGTGAACCCCATCGGCTGGCCTCCCGGAGGACGGCGGTGGTGCCGTCCGTCTCCTCGAAACTACGCCCGTGTGATTCCGCGCACCACCCCCGACACACCTCCGGGACGAGGTTTAACCGTCCGTTCACGCGATGGTCCGGAGGCGTGCTCCCGATTCAGTGCTCGACGTGCTTCGGTGCCATCGCGATCGCGCACACGAAGCCCACCACCAGCACCGCGGCCGTGACGGCGAGGGTCTGCCCGACGGCGGTCGCAAAACCCTGGTGGAACGCGGTGGTGGCGGCGTCGGTCACCTGGCGCGCGACGTCGTCGGGCACCCCGGGCGGAAGGTCGAACGAGCCGCCCGCACCGCCCTGCAGGGAGCCCGCGTTCGCGAACCCGTCGACGAACTGCTGGCGGAACTGCTCGGGGAGAGAGGCCGCCGCGTCCTGCGCGGCGGCGGGGAGGGTGACCGCGAGGCGCGCGGTGAGCGTCGCGACGATCGCCGCCGATCCGATGACGCCGCCCACCTGGCGCGTGGTGTTGAACGCGCCCGCCCCGGCGCCCGCGGTGCGGTGGTCGAGGCCCGACGTCGCGAGGTTGGCGAGCGGCGAGAACACGCAGCCCGTGCCGATGCCGAACAGCGTCATGGGCAGCACGATCGTCACGACCGACACGCCGGGGCCCACGACCGCGGCGAGCCAGCCGATCGCGACCGCGAGGACGCCGAACCCGGTCGCCACGACCCACTTGGCGGGCACCTTGTCGGACAGGCGACCCGCGAGGGGCGCGACGATCCCGGAGACGAGCGACCCCGGCAGGTTGACGAGCGCGGCGTGCAGCGGCGACAGCCCGAGGATCGACTGCAGGAAGATCGTCAGGGGGAAGAAGATGCCGATCATCGCGAACGACACCGACATGCCGGCGACGTTGGCGAGCGAGAAGTTCCGGGAGCGGAAGAGCTTCAGCGGCAGGAGCGCGCCGTCGCCGAGGTGGCGCTGCCACAGGACGAAGCCCACGAGCACGAGCAGCCCCGCGCCGATGACGCCCCAGACCGTGACCGGCCCGGTGATGGTGCCCCAGTCGTACGTCTCCCCCTCCTGGAGTCCGAAGACGACGGCGAACAGGCCGACGACGGAGAGCACGACGCCGAGGACGTCGAACGAGCGCTTGTTCGTCGCGAGGCGCGGCAGGCGCGTGAGCGCGAACCACAGCGCCACGACGCCGACCGGCACGTTGACGAAGAAGATCCACTCCCAGCCCCAGGACTCGACGAACACGCCGCCGAGCAGCGGTCCGGCGATCGTCGCGACACCCGCCGTGGCGCCCCACAGGCCCATCGCCGCGCCGCGCTGCCGGGGCGGGAAGACGCGCGTGATCATCGCCATGGTCTGCGGCGTCATGAGCGCCGCGCCGACGCCCTGGACCACGCGCGCCGCGATGAGCATCTCGATGGAGCCCGAGAACCCGCACCAGGCGGACGCGAGCGTGAACACCAGCAGGCCGACGACGAACACCGGCTTGGGGCCGTACCGGTCGCCGAGGCGCCCGGCGAGCAGGAGCAGCACGGCGTAGGAGAGCAGGTAGGCGCTGTTCACCCAGCCCACCGCGACGAGCGACGCGTCGAGCTCGGTCTGGAGCGTGGGGACGGCGATGTTCACGATCGTGGTGTCGACCATGATCATGAAGAAGCCGAGGATGAGCGGCGGCAGGATGCTCCAGGCGCTGCGGCCGTGGAGGTCGACGAGGGGCACGACGCGCGAGCCGGCGTCGGCGGGGGCCGTGCTCGGGCTGCTGCCCGGGGTGGGAGTGGTCACGAGGTCTCCTGAGGTGAGTCAGTGCGGGGGAAGCGGAAGGCGGCCGCGGGCTCCTCGGTCCAGCTCAGCGCGCCCGACGCGAGGTCGGCGATCGTCGCGTCGAGCCACGCGATCTCGGCTGCGGTCTGGTGGAGCTGGAACGACGCGTCGAGCAGGTAGCGCCGGGGCAGGCCGCGCGCCACGACGCCGTCGAGGTGCTCGCGCACCCCGTCCGTCGCGGCCGCGAGCGCCGCCCGGCGCTCCCGCAGGAGGGTGAGGGCGTCGTCGAGCGGGAGGTCGTGCACGAGTGCGAGCCCGACCGGGAAGGCCGGGTACTCGTCCGGCGTCTCACGGACGAGGTCGCGCGTGCGGGCGTCGTGCGCGGCGACGCCCGCCGCCGTGATCGCGTAGACGGTGCGCTCGGGCCGGTTGCCGTCGCGGTCGACGCCTGCACGCTCGACGAGGCCGTCCCGCTCGAGCCGGTCGACGGCGTGGTAGACGGCGCCCGGGTTGAGCCGGACGAGGCGGTCGTCGCGCCGCTTGCGCAGGCGCACGAGCATCTCGTACGGGTGCATGGGCTGGTCGAGCAGCACGGCGAGCACGAGGGTCGCCGTGGGGCTGAGGCGCGGTGCGGGCACGGTCGTCTCCGGGACGGTCTCACGGGCGGGAGGGGCGGACGGTGCGGGCGGGAGGCCCGGACGAGGAGGTCCGCGGGGAATATTCCGCTTGGAATATACGCTCGGCCGAGCGGCGTGTCGACCCCGGGCGGTTCGCGCGGTCGTGGCACGACGCGTAGGTTCACGACCCATGAGCGTCACCGACCTGCTCGACCTCGACGCGACCGCCCTCGCCCACGCGCTCCGGACCGGCGACGCCTCCCCCACCGAGGTGCTCGACGCGACGCTCGACGCCGCCGCGGGCGTCGGCTCGGACGTCGGTGCCTTCACGGTCGTCACGGCCGACCTCGCGCGCACGCAGGCGCTCGCCGCGGAGGCTGCTCTCGTCGCGGCGCGGCGCGCGGGCTCCCCCGTCGTCGCCTCCGCGGAAGAGCCGGGTGCGTTGCCGCCGTTCCTCGGCGTCCCCTGCCCGATCAAGGACCTCTCGATGGTCGAGGGCGTGCCGATCCGCGCCGGGTCCGCCGCGATCGACCCGTTCCCGGCTCCCTACGACGACGGCGTCGTGACGCTCCTGCGCGCCGCGGGCACGGTCATGGTCGGCAAGACGACCACCCCCGAGCTCGGCCTGCCCTGCTACACCGAGCCCGACGTCGGGCCTACGGCCCGGACGCCGTGGGACCTCGCACGCTCCGCGGGCGGGTCGAGCGGCGGTGCCGCGGCCGCGGTCGCGGCGCGCGTCGTCCCCGTCGCGCACGGGAGCGACGGGGGCGGCTCGCTGCGGATCCCCGCCAGCGCGTGCGGGCTGGTCGGGCTGAAGCCGTCGCGCGGGCTCGTGAGCCCAGGGCCGTACGGGGTCGACGGCGCGGGGCTCGCCACGCACGGCGTGCTCACCCGGTCGGTCCGCGACGCCGCGGCGTTCCTCGACGTGCTCGCGCGCCCGTGGCCGGGCGACACGTTCACGGCGCGCCTCGCGACCGCGCCGAGCGCTCGGCGGCTCCGGGTCGGGCTCCTGCTCGACCCCGTGATCGCCGCCGACGCTCCCGTGCACCCCGCGTGCGCGGACGCCGCCCTCACGACCGCGGCGCTCCTCGCCGGGCTCGGGCACGACGTCGTCGAGATCCCCCCGCCCTTCGGCGCCGAGCGCTGGGACGCGTTCGCCGCCCTGTGGTCCGTCGGCGCGCTCCAGGCGCCCGTCCCGCCGGACCGCGAGCACCTGCTCGTCCCGCTCACGCGGTGGTTGCGCGAACGCGGGCGCGGCGTGAGCGGGCTCGCGTACGCCACCGCCCTCGCCGGGGTGCAGCAGCTCACGCGCGAGGTCGCCGCCGCCTGGGCCGGGGTCGACGTCGTGCTCTCCCCCACGCTCGCGCAGCCGCCCGCGCTCGTCGGCAGCCAACGGATCGACGACGACCCGGCCGCCGACTTCGCCGCGCAGACCGCGTTCACCCCCTGGACCAGCGTGTGGAACCTCACCGGCCGCCCCGCGATCTCGCTCCCGCTCGGCGAGACGCAGGTCGCCGACCCGGGCCACGCGCAGCGGACCGTCCCCGTGGGTGTCATGCTCGGCGCCGACCACGGCGACGACGCGCTCCTCCTCGCCCTCGCCGCCCGCCTCGAGGAGGCCGCGCCCTGGTCCCACCGACGACCGGGGACCGCGTCGTGACCGCCTACGTCGCCCTCCTGTTCGCCGTGAACGTGGGCGGGCGCAAGGTTCCGTCCACCGCGCTGCGCGAGCTCGCCGGCGAGCTCGGGTTCGCGCACGCCCGCACCGTCGTCAACAGCGGCAACCTCGTCGTCGCGCCCGGGACCTCGGGCGTGTCCGGTCCCGACGACGTCGCGCGGCTCCTGCACGACGCCGTCGCCGAACGCTTCGGCGTCGACGCCGCCGTGGCCGTGCTCACGACCGAGCGGCTGCGCAAGATCGTCCGCGGCAACCCTCTCCCCGACGACGCTCAGGAGCGACCCGCCGCGCTCCTCGTCCTCGTCGGCGAGTCCCCGGTCGACCCGGACGGCGCCGCCACGATCGACGACCGCGGCGGGACGGAGCGCGCCGCCGTCGGGAACGGCGTCCTCTACGTCGCCTACCCCGACGGCGTCGGCCGCTCGAAGCTCACGACGGCGGTCCTCGCGAAGGCCGCCGGCACCCCGGTGACCGGCCGCAACTGGAACACCATGACCCGCCTCCTCACCCTCGCCGAGGACACCCCCGCCTGACCGCCCCGCCGAGGGAGAGCCACGGTCACGCGAGGTAGAGCCGTGGTTCGGCGAGGTAGAGCAGTGGTCGGGTTTCAAGCCCGCGGGGTCGGGTCCGCGGCGCCGGGAGCCGGGAGCCGGGAGCCGGGAGCCGGGGCGACCGAAGGCGGCGGGAACATGCTCGGGGAACCGACACCGCGGGCAGTTCGCCCAGGTGAGCGGAGACCAGGGCGAGACGACGCCGGGCGGGGTGGGTGGTGGTGCCGCGTCGTGGCGGGCCTGGCGGGAGCCGCGAGGAACGAGCGGCGGATGGTAGACGCGGCACCACCACCCACCCCGACCACCCAGGCCAGCCACACGCCGTCGAACACAAGAACCACGGCTCTACCTCGGTGGGGTGGCCGGTCGCCAGTGCTGGACCTTGTCGACGTCGCGGACGACGACGTCGAGGCGGGAGAGCTCGCGCCGCAGGTCGGCGGCGTCGGACGTCTTGTCGGCCTGGAGCATCGCCGCGCGGGCGCGCAGGACGGCGTCGGCGCTCGGCGGGAGCGACGGGTCGCCGGGGACCCAGCGCCGGAACTCCTCTGCCCACGGGTCGCCGTCGTGCCAGGGCCAGCCGTGCGACCGGAACGCGTCGGCGAGGCGGTGGGTCGCGAGCTCGGTGCGGACGTTCAGGAGCTCGACGACCGGTGCGTCGTGAGCGTCGCCGCCCACGGTGCCGACGGCAGCGCCGTCGGGTGCGGTGCGCGCCGCGGGCGACGTGGGCCGGTCGGTGGCGGTCGGGGTCCGACGGCCGAGCACGACGAGGTCCTTGCGGTCGACGAGCACGGCGGTGACGTGGTCCCGGTCCAGCGCGGTGCGGTCGCCGCGCCGCTCGAGGGCTGCGTGCGCGGCGTCGACCGTCACGACCGCGATGTCCCGCACCGCGTGCGCGGCGAACACGAGCCCGGCACCCACGCCGAGGGCGAGGCAGATCGCGACGCCGAGGGTTCCCCGCTCGCCGAGGAGCTCGTCGATGGCGCGCGCAAGACCCTGGAACGGCGCCCACCGCAGTCCCGCCATCCATCCGGCGAGGTGGAGCGCCCCGTACGCGAGCAGCGCCCCGAGGACCGGCGACCCGCCCCACAGGAGCCAGCGGTCGAGCGTCGTCGGTCCGACAACGGTCGGTCCGTCCGGCGCCGCCGTCCCGTCCGGGGACCGGATCGGGGCAGGCGTCGGGGTCGGGGACGGCGTCGGGGCAGGTGTCAGGTCCGGGGCGGACTCGGTGAGGTCGGCCGGGACGAGGTCGGGCGCAGGGCGAGGGGCGGCGTCGGGCACCCGCCGATCCTCGCCTGCGCTGGCCGCGCGGGACGTCGCCCGGGAGGATGATCGCGAGACGCGCACGTCGGCCGTGCGGGGTATCCCCCGTAGAATCGAGGGCGGTGTGCCGGGAAGTCTGGTCGGCCACGGTCTCGCGTCCGCGGGCCGTGCGACACGACAGCGACCCCGGGAGCACGATGACCCACGCCACCCCGCCCTCCGGCACCCACCCCGCCCCGCCGACGGACCGGCCCTCGCCTCGCGTGCGGCTGCGACGGTGGGTGAGCCGGGAGACGACGGGCGGCGCGCTGCTCATCGGCGCGGCGCTCCTCGCGCTGCTGTGGGCGAACTCCCCGTGGCGGGACGCGTACACCGCGCTGTCGGAGACGGTCGTCGGGCCGGCCTCGATCGGTCCGCTGCCCCTGCACCTCGACCTGAGCCTCGAGACGTGGGCCGCCGACGGGCTGCTCGCGATCTTCTTCTTCGTCGTGGGCGTCGAGCTCAAGCAGGAGTTCGTCGCGGGGAGCCTCCGGAGCCCGCGGCAGGCCGGGGTGCCGATGCTCGCCGCGGTCGGCGGCATGGCCGTGCCGGCCGTGATCTTCACGGCGGTCGTGCTGCTCGCGGGCGACGACGCCGCGCTGCACGGGTGGGCGATCCCGACGGCGACGGACATCGCGTTCGCGCTCGGCGTGCTCGCCGTCTTCGGGCGCGGGCTGCCCACCGCGATCCGCACCTTCCTGCTGACGCTCGCGGTCGTGGACGACCTGCTCGCGATCGTCGTCATCGCGGTCTTCTACACGGCCGACCTGCGCATCGGGCTCCTCGGTCTCGCGCTCGTCGCGGTCGCGCTGTTCGCCGTGCTCGTCCGCGCCCGGCGCACGCGCTGGTGGCTCCTGCTGCCCGTCGCGGTGGTCGCGTGGGTGCTGGTCCACGAGTCCGGCGTGCACGCGACGATCGCGGGCGTCCTGCTCGGCTTCACCGTCCCCGCGCTCGCGCTGCACGGCGAGGCGGAGTCGCGCACGCACCGGTTCGAGCACGCCCTGCGGCCGTTCTCCCAGGGGATCGCCCTGCCGGTGTTCGCGTTCTTCGCCGCGGGCGTGACGTTCGTCGGCGGCGGGGGCGACGTCCTCGGCCAGCCGGTCGTGCTCGCGATCGTGCTCGGCCTGGTACTGGGCAAGCTCGTGGGCGTGCTCGGGGTGACGGCGCTCGTCACACGGTTCACCCCGCTGCGCCTCGCGCCGGGCATCGGCGTGCGCGACCTGCTGCCGGTCGGCCTGCTGGGCGGGATCGGTTTCACCGTCTCGCTCCTCATCGCGGAGCTGTCGTTCCCGGACTCGACGCACACCGACGCGGCGAAGATCGCCGTCCTCGCCGCGTCGACGATCGCCGCCGCCCTCGCCGCGGTCGCGCTGCGCTGGGACGCCCGGCGCGCGCGCACGAACGACATGAACCTCGACGACCTGCCGGACGACGTCACCGACCACATCGGTGACGCGAAGGACCGCCTGGAGCACTGACCCGCGCGTCCCCGCCGCCCGCCGGCCCGAGGCCTCGGCCCCCTGTCTCGTCGCCGAACCCGGGGTTGCGGGCGAGGTGAGGGCCCAGCCCGCCGGTATCCCCGGGTTCGGCACCTGGAGGTTCCCGCTCAGCAGGTCGTCGCGACCTCGTAGCGGCCGGGCGCGGCCTCGCGCAGCGTCGTGACCGTCGCGTCGCCCTGGCCGAGGTACGCGAGCGAGCCCACCGCGTAGTACGGGTTGTACGGGTTCACGCCGTAGGAGATCGCGCGGCCGGCGGCCTGGTGCTGGGCGTTCGTCGCCGTCCCGCACCACGGGCCGGACGGCGCCTGGACCGTGACGGTGACCTGCGCCGTGGTCGCGTTGCCCGCGGCGTCGACGGCCCGTGCCGCGACGACGTGCGCGCCCGCACCGAGCGCCGTCGTGTCCCAGTCGTGCGCGTAGGGCGGCGTGCGCAGCGTCGCGAGCGCCGCGCCGTCGACGCTCAGCTCGACGCGGTCCACGCCGCGGTCGTCCGACGCCGCGACCCCGACCCGGACGGTCCCGGTCACGGTCGAGCCCGCGGCCGGCGACGTGATCGCGACCGTCGGGGCGACGACGTCCGGGTCCGGTCCCGTGCCGGGCTCGCGCTCGACCCGGCGGTTGTTCGTGAACAGGAAGTCGGTGAGGTGCGCCGGGTAGTCGACGCTGTTCGTCGCGACGTACGACCCGCCCGGCCCGGCGCCGGCTGGCCACGCGTGGGCGAGCCCGGTGTTCCGGACCAGCGAGACGCGCGGGCCGTCGGCGTCGGACCACAGCGAGCCGGAGCCCGCGGTGTTCGCCCCCGCGAGCCCGGCGAGCGAGAACGACGACGTGGTCCCGGCGCCGTAGAGGTCGGCCATGACCTGGGCGTTGAGCGTCCCGTACCCGGTCGCGACGGTCGTGTCGGCGCTGCCGAAGACGACGGACGTCACCTGCGAGCCGAAGTCCGCCGCGTGCGTCCCGGCGAACGACCGGCACGTCGAGCGCGCCTGCGCGAGCGTCGTCGCGACGCTCCCGATCTGGCCCGACGTCGTCCCGACCGTCGGACCGGCCGCGATCCCGACGCCGGCGAACACGTCGGGTGCGAGGCAGCCCATGACCATCGCCTGGCCGCCGCCGGACGACAGCCCGCTGACGTAGACCTGGTCCGGGTCGATGCCGAGCGAGGTGTCGGCGAGCAGCGCCGCGACGAGGTCGAGCAGGTTGTCGTCGTGCCGCGCGGGGTTGGTGCGGCTGTGGTTCGTGTCGTAGTAGTCCCAGCAGCCGAGCAGCACGCCGCCGTTCGGCGCGGCGGGGACCGCGACCACCATGCCGTGGTCGTCGGCGGTCGCGGCCCAGTTGCCCGCGTTCTTGAGCACCTGCGAGGTCTGGACGCAGCCGTGCAGCGAGATCATGAGCGCCCGACCGCCGGGGAGAGCGGGATCGGTCGTCGGCCGGTACAGCTCGACCGTCATGCCGCCCGCCGAGCGCTGGGACCAGGAGCCCGCCGCGGACGCGGGGGTCGTGACGAGCGGCGCGAGCACGACGGCGAGCGCCGTGCCGAGGGCGAGCGCGGCCGCGGACCGGCGGGCGCGGCCGCGCCGCCTGAGGGAGTGCCTGACCATCTGAACCTCCACGTCGAGGTCGGGTCGCCGTCAGCGCCGGACGCGCTGCGGCGCGAACCGTCGCGCGCCGGACCCGGGCGGACCGGACGTTACGTGTGACCTGAATCACCTGTCAACATCCGTCTGTCGGGCGCGTGGCCGGATCGTGACCGGCGCGGGTTGACACCGCGCCGCTCGCGGATCCATGATTCCCGCAACCTGAATCGCCTCTCATGTTTGAGCGGCGCTCCCCCCAGGACCACCCAACGAAGGGCGAAGTCATGCGGACGAAGAAGTCCCAGCGGCCGGCACTCGCCGTCGCCGCGCTCGCGGCCGCGAGCCTCGTGCTCGCCGCGTGCGCGCCGACCGACGCGACCGGCGGCGACACCACCGGAGGCGAGAGCAGCGCGAGCGCCGACCCGGTCGACGTCGGCATCATCTACTCCAAGACCGGGCCGCTCGCGGCCTACGGCGAGGCCTACTACGAGGGCTTCCAGGCCGGACTCGACTACGCGACCGACGGCACGGGCGAGGTCGACGGCCGGCCCGTCAACGTGACGTTCCACGACGACGGCGGCGACCCCGACAAGGCGGTCGGCCAGGCGAAGGACCTCATCGGCAAGGGCTACCAGATCCTCGGCGGCACGGTCGTGTCCGGCGTCGCGCTCAAGCTCGCGGAGCAGGCCGAGCAGAACAAGGTGCTGTACATCTCCGGCCCGGCCGCGGTCGACGCGCTCACGGGCATCAACGACTACACGTTCCGCTCGGGGCGCCAGTCGCTCCAGGACGTCGCGACGGCGGGCACGTTCGTCGACCCCGACGGCGCGAAGGTCGTCGTGTTCGCGCAGGACAACGCGTTCGGCCAGGGCAACCTCGCCGCGGTCGAGGCGGTCCTCGGCGCGCAGGGCGCCGAGGTGACGAGCGTGCTCGTGCCGGAGGACGCGACGGAGTTCACCCCGTTCGCGCACCAGATCGTCGACGCCGCGCCCGACCTCGTGTTCGTCGCGTGGGCCGGGGCGACGTCGGGCGCGATGTGGCAGGGCCTCGACCAGCAGGGCGTGCTCGACTCGACGACGGTTGTCACCGGCCTCGGCGACGTCGCGACCTACGGCGCGTACGGCGCGGCGGCGAGCAAGGTCGACTTCCTCAACCACTACTTCCCGGGCGCGGCGGGCACGGAGGTCGAGGCCGCGATGCTCGCGTCCGTCGAGGAGGCCGGCAAGCAGGCGGACCTCTTCACGCCCGACGGGTTCGTCGCGGCGCAGATGATCGTGCACGCGATCGAGGAGGGCGGCGACGACGTCGACGCCATGGTCGACGCGCTCGAGGGCTGGAGCTTCGACGGCCCCAAGGGCACGACGACGGTCCGCGCGTCCGACCACGCGCTCGTGCAGCCGATGTACCAGGTGAAGCTCGTGGCCGACGGCGACGCCTGGGTGCCCGAGCTCGTCACCGAGGTGCCGGGCGAGGACGTCGCTCCGGCCGAGGCGGGCTGACGTGGGCGAGCCGCACGCCCTCCCCGCGCTCGAGGTCCGCGACCTCGGTCTCCAGATCGGCGGGGCGCGCATCCTCCAGGGCGTGAGCCTCGCCGTCGGGCAGGGCGAGATGCTCGGGGTGATCGGGCCGAACGGCGCGGGCAAGACGACGCTCTTCAACCTGGTCTCGGGCATCCACCGCCCGACGAGCGGGTCGGTGCTCCTCGAGGGCACGGACGTGACGACCACCTCGGTGGCGGCGCGCGCGCGTGCCGGGCTGGGCCGCACGTTCCAGACGTCGAGCCTGTTCCCGCGCCTGAGCGTCCGGGAGAACGTGCGGCTCGCCGCGCAGGGGCGCCTCGGCGGCGCCCTGTCCGTGCTGCGCTTCCCGCGCCGCGGCGACGCCGCGACGCGGGAGGCGGACCGGCACCTCGAGACCGTGGGGCTCACGCGCCGCGCCGACGTCGCGGCCGGGGACCTGTCGCACGGCGACAAGCGCAAGCTCGAGATCGCGGTGCTCCTCGCGACGGAGCCGCGGGTCGTGCTGCTCGACGAGCCCATGGCCGGCGTGTCGTCGGCCGACGTGCCGGGACTCGTCGAGGTCATCCGTGACCTGCACGCCACCGGCTGCACGGTCCTCATGGTCGAGCACCACATGGACGTCGTGCTCGGGCTCGTGGACCGCGTCGCCGTCATGCACCACGGCGAGCTGCTCGCGTGCGACACCCCCGACGCCGTCATGGCGGACCCGACGGTGCAGAGCGCCTACCTGGGCGTCACGGCAGGAGAGGCAGCATGAGCGCCGCCAGGAACGACACCGACCGCACCGGAGCGACCGACGTGCCCGTGCTCGAGGTGCGCGGGCTGTCCGCGCGCATCGCGGGCCAGCAGGTCGTCGAGGACGTGACGTTCTCGGTCCCGTCGACGGGAGTCACGGCGGTGCTGGGGCGCAACGGCGTCGGCAAGACGTCGACGCTCAAGGCGGTGCTCGGCCTCATCGAGCGCCGGGGCGAGGTGCGGCTCGCGGGCGAACGCGTCGACGGCGAGCGCACGGATCGCATCGTGCGCCGCGGCGTCGGGTACGTGCCCGAGGACCGCGAGGTGTTCGCCGGGCTCACGGTCGCGGAGAACCTGCGCCTCGCCGAGCGCGACGCGCACCCGCGCCGCGAGCTCGTCGCCGAGCTGTTCCCCGACCTCGTGCAGCGCTCCGCGCAGCGCGCGGGGACGCTCTCGGGCGGCCAGCAGCAGATGGTGTCGCTCGCGCGCGCCCTGCTCAACGCCAACCGCCTGCTCCTCGTCGACGAGCCGACCAAGGGCCTCGCCCCGCGGATCGTCGGCGAGGTCGCCGACGCGCTCGCGGAGGCGGCACGCACCGTGCCGATCCTGCTCGTCGAGCAGAACCTCGAGGTCATCGAGCGGCTCGCCGAGCGCGTCGTCGTGATCGACGCGGGCCGCGTCGTGCACACGGGCCCGGCACGTGAGCTCCTCGACGACCCCGACCGCGTCCAGCAGCTCCTCGGCGTGCACGCCGAGGTCGACCACCACGGAACCGAAGGGGCGGTGGCCCGGTGAGCACGATCGTCCTCCTCCTCGTCACGGGGCTCGGCCTCGGGGCGCTGTACTTCCTCGTCGCGTCAGGCCTGTCGCTCATCTACGGGCTCATGGGCGTCCTTAACTTCGCGCACGGCTCGTTCCTCACGCTCGGCGCGTTCGGCGGCTGGTTCGTCGCCCGGTCGCTCGGCGCGGACTCGTGGGGCGTCTTCGCGCTCTCCCTGGTCGCCGGTGCGGTCGTCGGGGCGGGCGCCGCGGCGCTCACCGAGCTGCTGCTCATCCGCCCGCTCTACGAGCGGCACATCGAGCAGGTGCTCGTCACGGTCGGGCTCTCGCTCGCGTCCGTCGCGCTGTTCGAGGGCATGTGGGGCTCGGACCCCGAGTTCATCTCCGGGCCGGCGTGGCTCAAGGGCACGACCGACCTCGCGGGCGCGCCGATCCCCAACGACCGCTTCGTCGCGATCGCCGCGGCGGGGCTCGTGCTCGGCGCGATCGTGCTGTTTCTCCAGCGCACCCGCTACGGGCTCATCATCCGCGCGGGCGTCGAGAACCGGTCCATGGTCACGGCGCTCGGCATCGACGTGCGCAAGGCGTTCACGCTCGTGTTCGCCCTCGGCGGCGCCGCCGCGGGCCTCGGCGGCGTCCTCGCCTCGCAGTACTTCGGCTACGTCTCGCCGCACCTCGGCGGATCGCTGCTCATCTTCGCGTTCATCGTCACCGTCATCGGCGGGCTGGGCTCGCTGACCGGGGCCGCGGTCGCGTCCGTGCTCGTCGCGGTCCTCCAGCAGTTCGCGAACTACTACCTCGGCTACGGCGACCTCATCGTCGTGCTGCTGCTCGCGCTCGTGCTCCTCGTCCGTCCCACCGGCCTCCTCGGAAGGGCAGCCGCATGACCACCCAGACCGCTCCTGGCAGCCGGCCCGACGGCGGCACGCGCGCGGCCGCCGACCCCACCTCCGCTCCCGCCGGGTCCGTGCCGGGCGCCCCGCACCCTGGCGACGCTGCGCGTCCGGCGCGCCGGACGCCGTCGGGCACCGTGGTCCGCACGCTCGCGGGTGTCGCGCTCGTCGCGCTGCTCGCGTGCCTGCCGCTGCTCGCCATCCACGTGCCCGGCGTGCTGCCTGGTCCGACCTACACGCCCGGCGCGCTGCAGATGATGGCGCTGTGCTGGCTCATCGGTGCGCTCGCCCTGAGCTACCACCTGCTGTTCGGCGTCGCCGGCCTGCTGAGCTTCGGCCACGCGCTGTACTTCGCGGCCGGCGTGTACGGGCTCGCGATCGTGCTCGACACGACCGAGATCCCGCTCCTGCCCGCCGCGGCGCTCGTGCTCGTCGGCGGGATCGTCCTCGCGCACGTGGTCGGCGCGATCTCGCTGCGCGTCACGGGCATCTCCTTCGCGATGGTCACCCTCGCGTTCGCCCAGGCGGGCAACGTGCTCGTGCGCCGCAACCCTGGTGGGGCCACCGGCGGCGAGGAGGGTCTCGCGCTCGCGACCGGCAACGTCCCCGACGCGTTCGTGGGCGTGCTCAACACGCGCAACCTCTACTGGCTCGCGCTCGCCGTGCTCGTCGTGGTCTACCTCGTGGTGCTGTGGGTCGAGCGGTCGCGCGCCGGGCACGTCGCGGCGGCGACGCGCGAGAACGAGATGCGCGTGCGCGTCATCGGCGGGCGCCCCTACCTCGTCAAGCTCCTCGTGTTCGTGCTCGCGGCGACGCTCGCGACGGTCGTCGGCATGGCCTACCTGCTGCTCCAGTCCGGCGCGGTGCCGCGCGCGACGTCCGCCGACTTCACGCTCACGCTGCTCGTGATGGTCGTGCTCGGCGGCGTCGGGTCCCGGTGGGGCGCGATCGTCGGCGGCGTGCTCTACACGATCCTCGACCAGCGGCTCGGGACGCTCGCGAGCTCCGCGACGGTCGCCGACCTGCCGGCCGTGCTGCGCGTGCCGCTCAGCGAGCCGCTGTTCCTCCTCGGGACCCTCTTCATCCTCGTCGTGATGTTCCTGCCCGGCGGCATCGCCGGCGCCGCGTCGCGCCTCGCCGCGCGCCGCCGCCCGCGGGAGGATCGGGAGGGAGCCCGCGAGCGCCTCGAGGAGGTGGCATGACGACGACGCAGCACCGGCCCGGCGCGCAGGACGGCCTGCACACCCTCGGACGCTGGACGCGCGACCGCGCCCTCGCGACGCCGGACCGCGTCGCGGTCGACGACCGGGGTGTCACCCTGCGCTACCGCGACCTGCACGAGCGCGCGAGCGCCCTGGCGGCGGCGTTCCGCGAGGCGGGGTACGGCGTCGGCGACCGCGTGGCCACGGTGACGGGCAACAGCGCCGACCAGGTCGTGCTGTTCTTCGCGTGCGCGCAGGCGGGACTGGTGCTCGCGCCGCTGTCGTGGCGCCTGTCGCCCGGCGAGCTCGCGGCTCAGCTCGAGCAGGCCGACCCGGCGCTCGTGCTCGTCGAGCAGGAGTTCTCCGCGCTGGCCGACGCCGCCCTGGACCGGCTCGTCCTCCCGCCGCGGCGCACCGAGCTCGGCCGCAGCGGCGTCGAGGCGCGGGTTCCCGCGCCGTCGCGCCGCCCGCGGTTGACCGACGGCGCGCGTGGCACGGGCGGCGCAGAGCGGGCCGCGGTCGCGCCCGCCCCCGAGCGCCGGGCCGTGCGCGACGACGACCCGCTGCTGCTCGTCTTCACGTCCGGGACGCAGGGCACGCCCAAGGGCGCGCTGCTCACGCACGCGAACTGCTTCTGGACCAACCTCTCGCTCTCGCGCACGGTCGAGCTCACGAGCCATGACGTCGTGCTGAGCGTCCTGCCGCAGTTCCACGCGGGCGGGTGGAACATCCAGCCGCTGCTCGCGTGGTGGACCGGCGCGACGGTCGTCCTGGAGCGGACGTTCGAGCCCGAGCGCGTGCTGCAGCTCGTCGCGGAGCGCCGCGTCACGACGATGATGGGCGTCCCGACCAACTACCTGCTCCTCGCGGAGCACCCCGGCTTCGCGGGCGCCGACCTGTCGTCGGTGCGGCACGCCGTCGTCGGCGGCGCGCCGATGCCCGAGCCGCTGCTGCGCTCGTGGCACCGGCGCGGCGTCGCGCTCTCGCAGGGGTACGGGCTCACGGAGGCGGGGCCCAACGTGCTGTGCCTGCCCGACGACCAGGCGCGCGAGCGCCTCGGGTCGGCCGGGACGCCGTACCCGCACGTCGAGGTCGCCGTCGCCGACCCGGTGACCGGCCAGCACCTCGACGGACCGGCGTCCGGCGAGCTGCTGGTCCGCGGACCCGGGGTGTTCGCCGGGTACTTCCGCGACGAGGCCGCGACGGCCGCCGTCCTGCACGACGGCTGGCTGCGCACCGGGGACCTCGTCGAGCGCGACGCCGACGGGTACTACCGCGTGGTCGACCGGATCAAGGACGTCTTCATCGTCGGGGGCGAGAACGTCACGCCGTCCGAGGTGGAGGCCGTGCTCCGACGCCACCCCGGCGTCGCGGACGTCGCGGTGGTGGGCGTGCCCGACGACCGGTGGGGCGAGGTCGGCGCGGCGTTCGTCGTCCCGCGCCAGGGGTACCCCACCGACGCGGAGGAGCTGGAGGCGTTCTGCCGCCGCGAGCTCGCGCACTTCAAGGTCCCGCGTCGCTTCGACCTCGTCCCGTCCCTGCCCCGCACGTCGCTGCACAAGGTGTCGCGCCGCTCGCTCGCCGAGCGCGTGACCGTCCCGGAGGACTCATGAGCACCCAGCCCCGCACCGCCCGCGGCAACCGCACGCGGGCCAAGATCCTCGCCGCCGCCGAGCAGGTGTTCGCCGAGGTCGGGTACCACGACGCGTCGATCGTGAAGATCACGGAGGCGGCGGGCGTCGGGCAGGGCACGTTCTACCTGTACTTCGAGTCGAAGATCGACGTGTTCGACGAGCTCGTCGACGACCTCAACCGCCGCGTGCGGCACGCGATGATCGAGGCGAGCTCGCAGGCGGGCTCGCGGCTGGCCGCCGAGCGCGCGGGCTTCGAGGCGTTCTTCCGCTTCACCGCCGAGCACCCGGCGCTCTACCGGATCGTGCGGCAGGCCGAGTTCGTCTCGCCAGGGGCCCTGCGTCGGCACTACTCGCGCATCGTCGAGGGCTACATGACCGGCCTCGACAAGGCGCGCGCGAACGGCGAGGTCGGCCACGACGTCGACCCGGAGGTCGCCGCCTGGGCGCTCATGGGGATCGGCGAGATCGTGGGGATGCGCTGGGTCCTGTGGGGCGGGCGCTGGGACGAGGGCGCGGAGCCGCCGTCGTACGACACCGCGGCCGCCGAGGTCCCGCCGCACGTCTTCGAGCAGACCATGCAGTTCATCGAGCGCGCGCTCGCCGCGCCGCGGACCGCTCCCTCGACCGGGAACGGAGCCGCGACCACGACCGACACCGAAGGAGACGCGCGATGACCGTCGCCGCCACCGTCCCCGCAGGCAACCCCGCCGGACCCGGCGCCCCCACGCTCGCCGGGCGCCGCGCGCTCGTCACGGGTGGCGCGAGCGGCATCGGCGCGGCGTGCGCGCGCGAGCTCGCCGCGCGCGGCGCGCACGTGACCGTCGCGGACGTCGACCCCGACGGCGCGAAGCGGCTCGCCGACGAGCTCGGGGGCGAGGCGTGGGTCGTCGACCTCGCCGACACGCGCGCGCTCGACGACCTCACGCTCGACGTCGACGTGCTCGTCAACAACGCGGGCGTGCAGCGCGTGAGCCCCATCGAGGACTTCCGGCCCGACGACTTCCGCCTGCTCCACGCGATCATGCTCGAGGCGCCGTTCCTGCTGGTCCGCGCTGCGCTCCCGGGGATGTACGCGCGCGGGTTCGGGCGCGTCGTCAACGTCTCGTCCGTGCACGGCCTCGTCGCGTCGCCGTACAAGTCGGCGTACGTGTCCGCGAAGCACGGGCTGGAGGGCCTGTCCAAGGTGACGGCGCTCGAGGGCGGCCCGCACGGCGTGACGAGCGTGTGCGTCAATCCCGGGTACGTCCGCACGCCGCTCGTGGAGAAGCAGGTCGCGGACCAGGCGCGCGTGCACGGCGTCCCCGAGTCCGAGGTGCTCGCGACCGTGCTCCTCGCCGAGTCCGCGGTGAAGCGGCTCGTCGAGCCGGAGGAGGTCGCGTCGCTCGTCGGCTGGCTCACCGGACCCGACGCGTCGATGGTCTCGGGGGCGTCGTGGACGATCGACGGCGGCTGGAGCGCCCGGTGACCGCGGGAGCGACCGCGCGCACGGCGGCCCGCCCGACGACGGACCCCGCGCGCGCACGGCACGACGTCACCGCGCAGACCCACACCTACGCGACGCTCGACGTGCCCGTCGCGGGCGGCCGGCTGCGCGTCGGGGTGTGGGACCCGGTCGCCGCGGACGGCTCGGTCGCGGCGGAGGACGGGACGGACGGCAGCGCGCGCCAGGCGGTCCCGACGGTCCTCGCCGTGCACGGCATCACCGCGTCGCACCGCGCGTGGCCCGCGGTCGTCGCCGCGCTGCCGGGCGTGCGCGTCGTCGCGCCCGACCTGCGGGGCCGTGGGCGTAGCAACACGCTGCCCGGCCCGTACGGCATGGGCGCGCACGCCGACGACCTCGCCGCCGTGCTCGACGCGCTGGGGGTCGAGAGCGTCGTCGCGCTCGGACACTCGATGGGCGCGTTCGTGTCGGTGGTGCTCGCGCACCGCCACCCCGGGCGCGTCTCGCGGCTCGTGCTCGTCGACGGCGGCATCCCGCTCCCGCCGCCCACCGGGCTCGCGCCCGACGCGACGCACGACGAGGTCCTGCGCGCCCTGCTCGGCCCGGCCGTCGAGCGCCTCGAGCGCACGTTCGCCGACCGCGAGGAGTACCGCGGCTTCTGGCGCGCGCACCCGGCGTTCGCGAGCGCGTGGGACGAGCCGTGGGGCGACGTCGTCGCGGGCTACGTCGACTACGACCTCGTGGGCGAGGCCCCGGACCTGCGCCCGGCGTCGTCGGGCGCGGCGGTCTCGGCCGACTCGCTCGAGCTCTACGAGGGCGGGCCGCTCGCGGACGCGCTCACCGGCGACCGCCCGCTCGACGTCCCGGTCGTGCTCCTGCGCGCACCGCGCGGCCTGCTCGACGAGCCCGAGGCCCTCTACTCCCCCGAGCACCTCGCCGCGTGGCGCGAGCGGCTGCCGGGGCTGCGCACCCGCGACGTAGCGGGTATCAATCACTACACGATCATCATGAGCCCGCCCGGCGTCGAGGCCGTCGCGGGCGAGACCCTGCGGGCCCTGGCCGCCGCCACGAGCGGCGGAGCAGGGCCGGCGAGTGACGAGGAGGTCACGGCATGAGCCCCACGATCGCGTCCCCACGAGGGACCGGGCTGGACAAGGTGGTCGCGTCCGCGGCCGAGGCCGTCGCGGACGTGCCCGACGGCGCGTCGCTCGCCGTCGGCGGGTTCGGCCTGTGCGGCAACCCGATCGCGCTCATCGAGGCGCTGCTCGCGCAGGGCACGCGCGACCTGTGGGTCGTGAGCAACAACTGCGGCGTCGACGACTGGGGCCTGGGCGTCCTGCTCGGCGCGGGCCGCATCCGCAAGATGACGAGCTCGTACGTCGGGGAGAACAAGGAGTTCGAGCGGCAGTTCCTCTCGGGCGAGCTCGAGCTGGAGCTCACGCCGCAGGGCACGCTCGCGGAGAAGCTGCGCGCCGGGGGCGCAGGCATCGCCGGGTTCTGGACCCGCACCGGCGTCGGCACGCAGGTCGCCGAGGGCGGCCTGCCCCAGCGGTACGACGGCGCGGGCGGCGTCGCGCAGGCGAGCGCGCCCAAGGAGGTCCGCACGTTCGGCGTCGGGCCGCGCGGCCGCGACGGCGCGTTCGCCGACGAGGCCGAGTTCGTGCTCGAGGACGCCATCGCCACGGACTTCGCGCTCGTGCACGCCCTGCGCGGCGACCGGCACGGCAACCTCGTGTTCCACCGCTCGGCCCGCAACTTCTCCCCGCTCGCCGCGATGGCGGGCCGCGTGTGCGTCGCGCAGGTCGAGGAGCTCGTCGAGCCCGGCGAGATCGACCCCGACGAGGTGCACCTGCCCGGCGTGTTCGTGCACCGCGTCGTCGAGGTCGGCCCCGACGTCCCCAAGCGCATCGAGCGCCGCACCGTGCGCCCGGCCGCCGCGACCGACCAGCCCGCGCCGTCGGGCACCGCGACCACCGTGAAGGAGGGCTGAGCCGTGCCGCTCACCCGCGACGAGATGGCCGCGCGCGCCGCGCGCGAGCTCCAGGACGGCTGGTACGTCAACCTCGGCATCGGCCTGCCGACGCTCGTGCCCAACTACGTGCCCGACGACAAGCACCTCGTGCTCCAGTCGGAGAACGGGATCCTCGGCGTCGGGCCGTACCCGACCGAGGACGCCGTCGACCCCGATCTCATCAACGCCGGCAAGGAGACCGTCACCGTCCTGCCGGGCGCCGCGTTCTTCGACTCGGCGCTGAGCTTCGGCATGATCCGCGGCGGCAAGATCGACGCCGCGATCCTCGGCGGCATGCAGGTCTCCGAGACGGGCGACCTCGCCAACTGGATGATCCCCGGCAAGATGGTCAAGGGACCCGGGGGCGCGATGGACCTCGTGCACGGGGCCGGGCGCGTCATCGTGCTCATGGAGCACGTCGCGCGCGACGGGTCGCCCAAGATCCTGCGCTCGTGCTCCCTGCCGCTCACCGGGCGGGGCGTCGTGCACCGGATCATCACGGACCTCGCGGTGATCGACGTGACGCCCGACGGCCTCGTGCTGCGCGAGACCGCGCCGGGCGTGAGCGTCGACGACGTGCGCGCCGCGACCGAGCCCGACCTCGCCGTCGCGCTCGACGACGCCCCGCTCGACGTGGCCGACGCCGGTCCGGGACCGTCCACGCACGCCGCGGGGACGCCGTCGTGACGCGCGACGTGCTGCGCCGCGAGGTGCTGCGCCGCGACGTCCCGACCCCGCGCGGGCGCGAGCACGTGCGCGAGGTCGCCACCGAGCGCGACGCGCGCGCGACCGTCCTGCTCGTGCACGGCAACTGCTCGTCGTCGGCGTTCTTCGACCCGCTGCTGCGCGCGCTGCCCGCCGACGTGCGCGGCGTCGCCGTCGACCTGCGCGGGTACGGCGACGCCGAGCCCCGGCCCGTCGACGCGACCCGCGGCGTGCGGGACCTCGCCGACGACGTCGCGGCCGTCCTCGACGCGCTCGACCTCGCGCGCCCGCTCGTCGCCGTCGCGCACTCCGCGGGCGCGGGCGTCGTGCTGCAGCTCGCGACCGACCGGCCCGACCTGTTCGACGCGATCCTCCTCGAGGCACCCATGTCGCCCTACGGGTTCGGCGGCACGCGCGACGTCGACGGCGCGCCGCTCTCCCCCGACTTCGCGGGCTCGGGCGGCGGGACGGCGAACCCCGCGTTCGTGGCGGCGCTCGCCGCGGGCGACCGCAGCGAGGACGCCGGTTCGCCGCGCGACGTGCTGCGCCGCTTCTACGTCGCCGACCCGGCGTCGCTCGGCGAGCCGCTCGGCGCGCTGGAGGAGCTCCTGCTCCACTCCGTGCTCTCCACGCGCACGGGCGACGACAACTACCCGGGCGACCGGACGGCGTCCGACACCTGGCCCGGCGTGGCGCCCGGGACGCGCGGGATGAACAACGCGATCAGCGCGCGATACTGCGACCTGTCCGGCTTCGCGACGTCCGGCGCGACGGCGCCCGTGCTGTGGGTGCGCGGCGACGCCGACGCGATCGTCGCGGACACGTCGCTGTTCGACCTCGCGCACCTCGGCGCGCTCGGCGCGGTGCCCGGATGGCCGGGCGCGGACACGCACCCGCCCCAGCCGATGGTCGCCCAGACCCGCGCCGTCCTCGACGCCTACGCGGCCGCGGGCGGGCGGTACCGTGAAGAGGTGCGGCCCGGCGTCGGGCACAGTCCCCACCTCGAGGAGCCGGACGTGTTCCTCGGGCTCCTGCTCGGGCTGGTCGACGGTGCCGTCGCCGTCGCCGACACCGCCGCCGCACGAGCAGGCGCCACACCCCCGGCGCCCGCGCAGACACCGCCGTCCGCACCCCTGGAGGTCCAGCCGTGAGCACCACCACCCCGCACTCCCCTGACGACGTAGTGGTCGTCGCCGCCGCCCGCACGCCCCAGGGGCGGCTCAAGGGCTCGCTCGCCGCGCTGACCGCGGTCGAGCTCGGCGCCGTCGCCGCGCGCGCCGCGATCGAGCGCTCGGGGCTCGGCGCGGACGCCGTCGACGCCGTCGTGCTCGGCCAGGTGCTCCAGGCCGGGGCCGGGCAGAACCCCGCGCGCCAGACCGCCGCCGCCGCGGGGGTGGGCTGGGACGTGCCCGCCGTGACGGTGAACAAGGTGTGCCTCTCCGGGCTCACCGCCGTGATCGACGGGACGCGGATGATCCGCTCCGGCGAGGCGGAGGTCGTGCTCGTCGGCGGTCAGGAGTCCATGACCAACGCGCCGCACCTGCTGCCCGGCTCGCGCGCCGGGTTCGCGTTCGGAGACGCGACGCTCGTCGACGCCGTCGCGCGCGACGGGCTCACCGACGCGTTCGACCGCGCCTCCATGGGCGTCTCGACCGAGCGCACCAACGTGGGCGACGTGTTCGTGTCGCGCGAGGAGCAGGACGCCGTCGCGGCGGCCTCGCACCAGCGCGCCGCGGCCGCGGCGAAGGACGGCCTGTTCGACGCCGAGCTCGCGCCCGTGAGCGTCCCGCAGCGCCGGGGCGAGCCGGTCGAGGTGCGCGACGACGAGGGCGTGCGCCCCGACACCACCGCCGAGGGCCTCGCGCGCCTGCGCCCCGCGTTCGACCCCGAGGGCACGATCACCGCGGGCAACGCGTCGCAGATCTCCGACGGCGCCGCCGCGCTCGTCCTCACGACGCGCGCCCGGGCCGAGTCCGCGGGCGCGCCCGTGCTCGCGACGGTGCGGGCGTGGGGTCAGGTCGCCGGCCCCGACACGTCGCTGCACTCCCAGCCTGCGCGCGCGATCCGGCAGGCGCTCGACCGCGCCGGCTGGAGCGTCGAGGAGCTCGACCTCGTCGAGATCAACGAGGCCTTCGCGACGGTCGTCGCGGTGTCCACGCGCGTCCTCGGCGTCTCGCCGGACGTCGTCAACGTCCACGGCGGCGGCATCTCGCTCGGCCACCCCATCGGCGCGTCCGGTGCCCGGCTCGCCGTCCACGCGGCCCACGAGCTCGCGCGCCGCGGCGGAGGGCGCGTCGCCGTCGGGCTGTGCGGCGGCGGGGGCCAGGGCGAGGCGCTGCTCCTGGAGGCGTGACCGCTCCCCGACGCGGGCGCGGACGCTTCGAGGGGACGGTGGGCTGCACCTCGCCTACGCTCGCGATGTGCAGCCCACCGTGACGGAGACCCGACCCCCCGAGCCCGTCGACGAGAAGCCTGCGAGGCACGGTGCGTGGGGACGGTGGCTGCGGCGGTTCTCGGCGACCGGGCTGGTGCTCGCGCTGCTGTGGTTCTGCCTGTCGTTCACGCCGTCGCTCATCCCGCGGGCGTGGTACTACCAGGCCGTGATCTCGGGCGTGAGCGCGGTCGGCGGGTACGGGGTCGGGGCGTTCGTCGAGTGGTTCGCCGTGAAGGTCGGCCTGCGCGTCCGCTGGACGGCGCGCGCGAGCCGCGTCGCGTGGTGGGTGCTCGCCGGGGCGACGGTCGTGCTCGTGCCCCTCTCGCTGGTCCTCGGCGCCCGCCGCCAGATCGAGCTGCGGCACCTGTTCGGCATGTCCGAGGACGTCCCCGGGCGCGAGGTGGCCACGCTCGTGCTCGCGCTCGCCGTCGCGCTGCTCGTGCTCCAGGCCGGGCGGGGGCTGCGCCGCGTCGCGCGCTGGGTCGCCCGGCTCGTCGGCCGGGTCGTGCCTGCCCCGGTCGCGCGGTTCGTGAGCGGCGTGGCGGTCGCGGTCGTCGTGGTGCTCGTGTTCAACGGCGTCGTCTGGTCGGGCGCGATGAGCGCGCTCAACTCGATCTACTCGGCGGCGAACGCCGACGTCGACCCCCGCCTGTCTCCCCCGGCCCAGCCCGAGCGGTCCGGGTCGGCGGCGTCCCCCGAGACGTGGGACTCGCTCGGCGCCGAGGGCCGCAAGTTCGTCGTGTCCGGTCCGACCCTCGACGAGCTGACCGCGTTCGCCCAGGCGGGCGACGTCGTCGACCCCGCGGACGTGCGCGAACCGATCCACGCCTATGCGGGCCTCGACGCCGACGGCGACCTCGACGCCACGGCGGCGCGCGTCGTCGACGAGCTCGACCGCACCGACGCGTGGGACCGGTCCGTCCTCGTCGTCGCGACCACGACCGGGACCGGCTGGGTCGACCCGGGCATGGTGGAGGCGCTCGAGCTCATGCACGGCGGCGACACCGCGATCGCGAGCATGCAGTACTCGTACCTGCCGAGCTGGATCAGCTTCGTCGGCGACCGCACGACCCCGCCCGCGGCCGGCAAGGCGCTGTTCGAGGCGGTGTACTCGCGGTGGTCGGACCTGCCCGAGGACGACCGCCCGCGCCTGCTCGCGTTCGGCATCTCGCTCGGGTCGTTCGGCATGCAGGGCGCGTTCAGCGGTGTGCAGGACGTCGAGGCGCGCTCCGACGGCGCGATGTTCACCGGGACGCCCGGCTTCACCCCGATGTGGCGCGAGCTCACCGACGCACGCGACCCCGGGTCGCTCGAGTACGCGCCCGTGCTCGAGGACGGCCGGCAGGTCCGGTGGGGCGACCCGGTCGCGACCGGGGTGGCCGACCTGTGGGGCCCCGGCCCGCGGTGGGACGAGCCGCGCGTCGTCTACCTGCAGCACGCGTCCGACGGCGTGACGTGGTGGGGACCGGAGACGCTGTGGTCCGAGCCCGACTGGCTGCGCGAGCCGCGCGGCCCCGACGTGCTGGGCGACGTCCGGTGGTACCCGTTCGTCACGTTCTGGCAGCTCACGGGCGACCTGTTCGTCGCGGCCGCGTCCGACATCCCGCCGGGCCACGGCCACGTCTACAAGCTCGAGTACGCCGACGGGTTCGCCGCCCTGCACGCTCCCGAGGGCTGGTCGGCCGCCGACACCGCGCGCCTCAAGGACGCGATGGACGCTCCGACCCAGGGCGGCTCGATCGGCTGACGACCGCCTCCGACGGGTGCGGGGCATCTGTCGTCGGGACCCCGAAGGGACGACAGACACCCCGCACTCACCGCGGGGCGTGGGTGTCGAGGAACGCATACACCTCGGTGGTGTCGACGCCAGGGAACGCCCCGGTCGGCATCGCGGCGAGCATCGACGCGTGCGGGCGGGCGCTCGGCCACGACTGCCCGGCCCAGCGGTCGGAGAGCGCGTCCGGCGGGCGGCGGCAGCACGCGCCGTCAGGGCAGCGGGAGACCAGACGCTCGGTCGTGTCGCGCCCGAGGAACCACTTCACGTGCGCGAACGGCACCCCGACGCTCACCGAGAACTCGCCGTCCGCCGACGCCTGCACGCGCGACGTGCACCAGTAGGTGCCGCTCGGGGTGTCCGTGTACTGGCTGAACGGGCTGAGCCGGTCCTCGACCGCGAACACCGTGCGCGCGGTCCAGCTCCGGCACACGTACTGCCCCTCGACGGCGCCGAGCGGGTCGGCCGGGAAGCGGACACCGTCGTTCTCGTACGCCTTGTGGATCACCCCGGACTCGTGGACCTTCATGAAGTGCACCGGGATGCCGAGGTGCTTCGTCGCGAGGTTGGTGAACCGGTGGGCCGCCGTCTCGTACGACACGGCGAACGCGTCGCGCAGGTCCTCGATCGAGATCTCGCGCGCCTCCTTCGCCGCCCGCAGCGCCTTGACCGCGTGGCGCTCCGGCAGCAGGAGCGCCGCCGCGAGGTAGTTGGCCTCGACGCGCTGGCGCAGGAACTCGCGGTAGTCGCGCGGTTCCGCGTGCCCGAGCACGTGCGGCGCGAGCGCCTGGAGCAGCGCCGACGTCGCGTTGGACCGCCCGCGCATCCCGTCGCTCGGCAGGTAGACACGGCGGTGGCGCAGGTCGAGCACCGAGCGGGTCGAGTGCGGCAGGTCGCCCACGTAGTGCAGCGTGAAGCCCAGGTGGGCGGCGATGTCCGCCGCGACGCGCTGGGGCAGCGGGCCGCCCGCGTGCCCGACGCCGTCGAGCAGCTCGGCCGCCGCGTCCTCGAGCTCGGGGAAGTAGTTGTCCTGCGCGCGCATGGTCGCGCGGAGCTCCGCGTTGGCGCGGCGCGCCTCCTCGGGCGTCGCGGCACGCTCGGTGTGAAGCCGCTGGAGCTCCCGCTCCAGGGCGACGATCGTCTCGAGCGCGTCGGTCGGCAGCGACTTGCCGACCCGCACCGGACGCAGCCCGAGCGCGTCGAAGAGCGGGCCGCGCTGGGCGCGCTCCAGCTCGATCTCGAGCGCGTCCCGGCGCGACGGCGCCTCGGGCGACAGGAGGTCGTCGAGGCTCGCACCGAGCGCCCGCGCCACGGCCTGGAGCTGGGCGAACTTGGGCTCGCGCTTGCCGTTCTCCAGGAGGGACACCTGGGACGGCGCCCGGCCGATGGCGGCGCCGAGCTCGTCGAGCGTCATGCCCCGCGCGGCGCGCAGGTGCCGGATCCTGCGGCCGATCGTCAGGGCGTCGGGCTCGCTCTCGAGCGGGATTTCCGCATGTTCCGCGATTCCGGCCGGTCGCGTCGTCGGGATAGCCATGACTGAGAGTGACACGCGCCACTCCTTCCGCACAAGAGAAGAAGTGCGATTCTTTCGCCCGATCTGGCTTGAGACGGGGTCGTCAGCGGGAGGAAGGTCGAAGCACGGACCTCGCCGAGGTCCACCGACCGGCCCGTCCGGTCCGCGCAGCGCGGACCGGCGCACCACCAGGAGGCACCCGTGAACAGGCCCACCATCGTCAGCCGCCGCTCCCCGTCCGAGTACGCGGGCGGCGCCCGTCCGCTCGGCGCCGTCGCGACGACGGCGGACGTCGCGGGCCGCACCCCGGGTCGCCCTGGGAGCGACGGTCCCCGACCTGGCGACCAGACCCAGACGGCCGCGGAGCTCACCGAGCAGTGGGCGACCGACCCGCGCTGGGCCGGGCTCGACCGCGACTACACCGCTGAGGACGTCGTCGCGCTGCGCGGCTCGGTGCGCGAGGAGCACACGCTCGCCCGCCGCGGCGCCGAGAAGCTGTGGGAGCAGATCCACACCGAGGAGTGGGTCGCCGCGCTCGGCGCGTTCACCGGCAACCAGGCCGTGCAGCAGGTGCGCGCGGGTCTCAAGGCCATCTACCTCTCCGGGTGGCAGGTCGCGGCCGACGCCAACCTGTCCGGCCAGACGTACCCCGACCAGTCGCTCTACCCCGCCAACTCCGTGCCCGCCGTGGTGCGCCGCATCAACAACGCGCTGCTGCGCGCGGACCAGATCGAGACGGCGGAGTCCGGTGCGCCCGCCCGTGACTGGCTCGCCCCGATCGTGGCCGACGCCGAGGCCGGGTTCGGCGGCCCGCTCAACGCGTACGAGCTCATGCACTCGATGATCGCCGCGGGCGCGGCGGGCGTGCACTGGGAGGACCAGCTCGCGTCGGAGAAGAAGTGCGGCCACCTCGGCGGCAAGGTGCTCGTGCCCACGAGCCAGCACATCCGCACGCTCAACGCCGCGCGCCTCGCGGCCGACGTCGCGGGCGTGCCGTCGGTCATCATCGCCCGCACGGACTCGCTCGCCGCGGACCTGCTGACGTCCGACGTCGACGAGCGCGACCGCCCGTTCCTCACGGGCGAGCGCACCTCGGAGGGCTTCTACCGGGTGCGCCCGGGGCTCGACGCGGTCGTCGCGCGCGGCCTCGCGTACGCGCCGTACTCCGACCTCATCTGGGTCGAGACGGGCGAGCCCGACCTCGAGCTCGCGCGCACGTTCGCCGAGACGATCCACGCGCAGTACCCGGACAAGAAGCTCGCCTACAACTGCTCGCCGTCGTTCAACTGGAAGAAGCACCTCGACGACGCCCAGATCGCGAGCTTCCAGAAGGAGCTCGCCGCGATGGGCTACGCGTTCCAGTTCATCACGCTGGCCGGCTTCCACGCCGTCTCGCACTCCATGTTCGAGCTCGCGCGCGGCTACGGCGAGCGCGCGATGACCGCCTACGTCGAGCTCCAGGAGGCCGAGTTCGCCTCCGAGGCCGACGGCTACACCGCCACCCGCCACCAGCGGGAGGTCGGCACCGGCTACTTCGACCGGGTCGCCACGGCTCTCAACCCCGACGCCGCCACCCTCGCGCTCGCGGGGTCCACCGAGACCGCTCAGTTCCACTAAGCCCCCTCGCGAGGTAGAGGAGCGGTCCCGCGAGGTAGAGGCCTGGTCACGACCAAACCTCTACCTCGCGGGACCAGAGCTCTACCTCGGCCTACCAGAGCTCTACCTCGCGACATCGACCTTCGGAGCACGCCATGACCACGCTGACCACGACCACCTCTCCCCCCTCTCCCTCGGGCACGCCCCAGGCCGGGCCCGACGGCGGCCCGCGCCCCGAGCGGCCGGCCCGGCCCGCGCCGTCGGGCGCCCTGCGCGTCATCGGCACGCTGGGCGAGCGCTACCGCGAGATCCTCACGCCCGAGGCGCTCGACTTCCTCACCCTGCTGCACGACCGGTTCGTGGCCCGCCGCCACGAGCTGCTCATGGACCGGCAGCAGCGCCGGCAGGACGTCGCGGACGGCATCGACCCCGACTTCCGGGCCGCGACGCGGCCCGTGCGCGACGACCCCTCGTGGCGCGTCGCCGGCTCGGCCGGCGCGCCGGGCCTCGAGGACCGCCGCGTCGAGATCACCGGGCCGACCGACCCGAAGATGACGATCAACGCCCTCAACTCCGGCGCCAAGGTCTGGCTCGCGGACGCCGAGGACGCGTCGAGCCCCACGTGGCGCAACGTGATCGAGGGCCAGCTCGCGCTGCACGACGCGATCCGCGGGACGCTCACCCACACGACCGGCTCGGGCGACCACCGCAAGGAGTACCGCCTGCGCTCGACGACGCTCACCGACCTGCCGACGATCGTGTTCCGCCCGCGCGGGTGGCACCTCATCGAGAAGCACATGCGGTACGTCGACCGGGCGGGGGTCAGCGTGTCGGCGTCCGCCTCGCTCGTGGACTTCGGGCTCTACCTGTTCCACAACGCGCGTGAGCTCGTCGCGCGCGGCCGGGGGCCGTACTTCTACCTGCCCAAGCTCGAGGGCTACCGCGAGGCACGGCTGTGGAACGACGTGTTCGTCCTCGCTCAGGAGTACCTGGGGCTACCGCAGGGCACGATCCGCGCGACCGTGCTGATCGAGACCCTGCCCGCGGCCTTCGAGATGGAGGAGATCCTCCACGAGCTGCGCGACCACTGCGCCGGGCTCAACGCCGGGCGGTGGGACTACCTGTTCTCCGTCATCAAGGCGTTCCGCACGCGCGGCGACTCCTACGTGCTGCCCGACCGCGCGCAGGTCACCATGACCGCGCCGTTCATGCGCGCGTACACCGAGCTGCTCGTCGCGACGTGCCACAAGCGCGGCGCGCACGCGATCGGCGGGATGAGCGCGTTCATCCCCGACCGGCGCCGGCCGGACGTCACCGAGCGAGCCTTCGAGCAGGTGCGGGCCGACAAGCGTCGCGAGGCGACGGACGGGTTCGACGGGACGTGGGTCGCGCACCCCGACCTCATCGAGGTCGCGCGCGGCGAGTTCGACGCGGTGCTGGGCGACCGCCCGCACCAGGTGTCTCGCCTGCGCGACGACGTCGAGGTGGGCCAGCACGAGCTGCTCGACATCGGCTCGGCCCGCCGCGCCGGGGCGACCGTGACCGCGGCGGGCCTGCGCTCCAACGTCTCCGTCGGGGTGCGGTACCTCGAGTCCTGGCTGCGCGGCGTCGGCGCCGCCGCGATCGACCACCTCATGGAGGATGCCGCGACCGCCGAGATCTCGCGCTCGCAGGTCTGGCAGTGGATCGCGTCGGGCACGCGCACCGAGAACGGCGTGCCCATCACGCGCGACCGCGTCGAGGCACTCCTTGCCGAGATCGTCGACGACCTGCCGCGCCTCCCGGACAACCGGATCGACGACGCCGCGCACGTGTTCCGCGCGGTCGCGCTCGCCGAGGACTTCCCGACGTTCCTCACCATCGGGGCCTACTCGCAGTTCCTGGTGGGCTCGGAGATCGACCAGCCGTAACCGGGCCCGCGAGCACGACATGGGGGTCGTTATCCGCTGGAGAGCGACCCCCATGTCGTGCTCGCGGGCGGGTGGTGTCGTGGTCGGCAGGTCGTGCGTGCTCGACGGCGGTCCGCGCCCTGGGCGCCTCCTGGTGCTGGCAGGCCGAGATGTGGGAGCATCCGGCCACGCACGGCGACACGGTCGTCCGGGCGCTCGCCCGCACGACCCCGGAGCAGCCATGACCAACCCCTTCGCGCCACCGAGCCAGTCGACCTCGGGAGCGTCCCCCGCACCGTCGGCAACTCCCGCCGCGCCGACTACCTCTGTCCCGGCCCCGACAGCGCCCCCGGCGGCCTCGCCTCCGGTCCCCACGTCCGGGTACCCCGCTCCCCCGCAGTCCACCTCGCCGCCGTCGCCGATCGGGCCCGGTCCGGCGCCGATCGGCCACGGTCCCGTCCCGCCAGGGCCGCTCCCGCCAGGGCCGCTCCGGCCGGGGCCGCCGTACCCCGTCGCCGGACTCCCCGGCCCACCCCCGCCCGCCGCGCGCCGCGGTCTGTCCCGCACCGCCGTCGGGCTGATCGTCGGCGCCACGTGCCTCGCGGTGGGCGGCGGCGTCGGCTTCGCCGCCGGTGTCGCGAGCGACGCCGGCGGGCGTCTCGCCGACTGGTACACCGAGCCGGTCGAGGACGAGTGGTCCGAGGACTGGTCGGACGAGGACTGGTCCGAGGGCGAGTGGGAGGGCTCCGGGACGCGGGCCGACCCGTGGTTCTTCGACGGCTACACCGTCGCCGGTGAGGAGTGGGAGGTCCTCCTCGACCCGCCGTACGAGGCGACCGCGGAGATCCTCGCGCACAGCGACGTCAACGTCGCACCGCCGGAGGGCACGGAGTACTGGATCGTCCCGGTGACCGCCACGTACTACGGCCCCAGCTCGCAGGTGAGCGCGTGGGGGGCGATCGACGTCGGCTTCGTCGGCGACGACGGCGTCCATGTCGACGGACAGTGCGGCGCCGTGCCGGACGCCCTCGTCGGGACGGGCCTCGTCGGCACCGACGACACCGTGTCGGGCAACGTCTGCCTCGCGGTCCCCACGGGCGCGCCCGGGCTGTGGACGCTCTCGCTCGAGGGCTACGAGCCCTGGTACCTCACGGCGGACGCCCCGCTCGCGAGCTGACCGGCACCCGGAGCTCGGGTGCGGTTCGCCGCGCTCTGAGCGCGCCGCAGGGGGCGGAGCGCGCCCCGCCCCCGTGCGCTCAGCCCAGCGCGTGCACGAAGTCCACGCGCTGCGCGGCGAACCAGGCCTCGTTCTCGTGGATCCGGTCCCCCACCCCGTCGTCCCACATGCGCTGCCAGCCGCCGCCGCGCACCCGTGCGGCATGCCGCATCGCGTACCAGCTCCGCGCGAACCGCTGCGCGAGCACGTCGAGCAGCGCGAGCCGCTGGGACCGGTCCAACCCGTACGCCTCCGTGAGGATCCGGGCGCGACGCGGTGCGTCGAGGTCCCGCAGCACGTCCGGCCGCGCCTCCGGCGGCGCGACCGGCGCCCAGTAGAGCAGCGTCGTCGCGACGTCGAGCAGGCGCGTGGTCGGCGCGGCGAGTTCGAAGTCGATCACGCCGACGAGCCGGTGCGGACCCTCCGGGTCGTCGCCGGCCGGGACGAACAGCGCGTTCTCGACCGTGAGGTCGTTGTGCCCGACGACGTCCGGCACGTCGAACACGTCCGGCACCTCCGGGAACTGCACCCGCTCGGGCCACGCGACGCCGTCCGGCAGCACGACGTCGAGCGACACCGCGTGGAGGTCCCGCAGCCACTCCCCGAGCTGGACGAGCACGTCCTCGCCGGTCGCCCACGCGTGCGGCGGGCGCCCGCCCATCTCGCCCGGCAGGAACGTCACGACCTCCCGGCCGTCGTCGTCGATCCCGAGGAACCGGGGCGCGCGCTCGAAGCCCGCGCGCTCCAGGTGCAGCAGGTACGCCTCGACGGCGGGGCTGTGCGGGCCGCGCGGACGGCGGACGGTGTCGCCGCGCCGGACGATCCCGTCCGACACGTCACCACCGAGCAGGGGGACCTCGACGTCGTCCGCGTCGTCGCGGTACGGGAGCAGATCGGTCATACCCGACACCTTCGCACGCGCGGCGGGCCGGTGACCAGGTCCCTCCTGTCAGTCGTCCGCGAAGGCCTCCTCGGCCTCGATCATCATGACGTCGTAGAGAAACTCGCACTCCGCCCAGAACTCGCTCCTGGTGAACGGGAACTGGAGGACCGCCGTCCGCGAGCCGATGAAGATCTCGATCACGGCTGGTGAGCCGTCCTCCCAGTCCGCCATCACCTGGATCGTCACCGGATCGTGGTCGATGGTGTCCGTGACCCGCACGGCAAGGCTCTCGAGATCCGACGACTCGTGATCCTCGAGCAGGTCCTCGAGCGTCTCGAAGTGCGCCTCCGACTCAAAGGAGAGCCGCCATGCTTCGTGTCCGCAGTCACTGCACCGGTGGGTCGGCCGCCTGGGGCCGCTCACGCACCCCCCGGCCTCGAAGCGCGTCGAGTCGAACGGACCGGGAAGCATCCCGTAGTCCACGCGCCTCATGGTCGCCGCGCACCTCGGACACTCGTGGGCGACCCACACCTGACCGCTGGACGGCGCCAAAAGGGACAGAACAGCCTCTCGATCTTGGCCTTCGAGCACCGTGTCCACCACGTCCTCGATCGCCGTGCCGACCTCAGCCAGCGCGCGACGCACGTCGGAGAACGACGGCGACGTGCCGTTGGTGTCCACCGTGACGAAGCAGTAACGTCCGCTCTCGCTCTCCACGATCCGTGCCACCCGTGACAGCGGGAGGGGTCTCGCATTCCCGTGCGGGTGACGACCGGACCGCGTGCTCCGGTAGAGCAACACGGAGTCGCCCACGCCCTCGACGGGTCCGTCGTCCGTCGTCCGGTAGAACGTGGCGTCGACATCGCGATGCTGGGCACGCAGATGGTCGAACGCGTCGAGCACGCCCTGAGGAGGCGGGTCGTCGTCCTCGACGACAACGAGCCACAGCGGGCGGCCCGTGTCCGATCGCCCGGCCTCACGTCGGACCCGCGGACTGCGCGGCGCCGCGTACACGCGGTCTGCCCGGGCGAGCCAGCGCTCGTCGACCACCACGGCGGACGGGTCGCCGACCCACAGGTCGAGCTGCGCCTCGACCTGGTCGACGAGCGCCGGGTCGTCGCTGAGGATCGCGGCCTCGCGGAGGTCGTCGCGCGAGTGCGCGGAGACGTTCGCGGACCCGACCAGACATCGAGGCGCCGGACCGCCCTCGAGCACCACCTTGGCGTGTAAGCCGGCCAGCGACACGACGACCGCCCCGGCCTCGACAAAGCGTCTGATGGCGGCCGGGTTCGTCGAGCCTGCGGCGAGCGCGGCGTCCGACCCGTCCACGACCAGCACGTCCCCTACCCCTAACGGCAGGATCGTCGGTGCATCCGTCCCCAGATAGGCGACTGCTGCCCGGATCGGCGACACGAACGGCGCCGGCTCGAGTGAGCGCCAGACGGTCTCGGCGACGAGCTCAATCATCTCTTCCTCCATCACGCCGCGTAGCGCGGCGCCATCGACTCCATCTGCTGCATGACGAGGACAATCGCCCCGGACTGCTGATCCGGCGGGTACTTGTGCTTGATGAGCAGCCGCTTGATCGACGAGCGGAGCTTGGCCTTGACGTCGTCGCGGACGGTCCAGTCGGTCTTGACGTCGCGGCGCATCACGGCGACGAGGTCCCGCGCGATCTGCGCGAGGACGTCCTCGCCCTGCACGTCGACGGCCGACTCGTTCGTGGACACGGCGTCGTAGAAGGCGAGCTCGTCGCGGTTGAGCGGGGGATCGAACCGCTGCCCGCGCGTCTCCTCCGCGGCCACCTCCCGTGCCATCTCCACGAGCGCTGCGATGACCTCGGCGGACGTGAGGTTGGAGTTCACGTACTTCGACATGATCGCCTGGAGGCGGTCGGAGAACACCTGCTGCCGCACGAGGTTGCCGCGCGTGAGCCGCCTCGACTCCTCCGTGACGAGCCGGCGCAGCGCTTCGATGGTCAGCTGGGGGTTCGGTGCCGCCTGCGCGGTCGCGAGGAAGTCGTCATCGATGCGGTCGAGCCGTGGATGCTCGAGCCCGGCGGCGGAATACACGTCGACGACCTCCCCGGACACCACCGCCGTCGCCATGAGCTGGTTGAGGAGCCGCTGGACGTCGTCGGGCACGGGCTCGCCACGAGCCTGGCGCTCCTCGGCGTCGAGCTTGCCCATCCACACGCGGACCTGCTCGTAGAACCGCGCGTCGTCCGCGAGATCCGTGACGGCGTCGGACCGACCGGCGATGGCCCAGGCCCTCGCGAGCGCCGCGGCCCGACGGCGGAACTCGGCCCCGCGCGACTCCTCGCCGTCTGCCGTGACGACGTTGCCGGGCGTGCGCGGGTCGCGCAGCCACGCGACGGTCGCGAGAACCGTGTCGAGATAGCCACGACGCGACCCCGCCGCGCGGGCGCTCGTCAGTCGTCCCCGCCATCCCGACGGATCGACGAGCTCGCGCAGCCGTGCGACGAGGTCGGCCACCACCTCGGCCGCGTCGTCGACGGTGCGTCCGACCGGTCGCGCACCCTGGTCGCGCACCGTGTACTCCGCGAGCGCCGCGCGCAGGTTCTCCGCGATCGGTGCGGATGCCACGAGCAGGCCGGCGTTCTTGCCGCGGAACGTGCGGTTGACGCGGGCGAGCGTCTGCATGAGCAGCGCTCCACGCATGGGTCGGTCGAGGTAGAGCGTGTGCAGCGGGGGCGAGTCGTACCCGGTGAGCATCATGTCCTTGACGATGACGAGCTCGAGCTCGTCGTCGGGGTCCTTCAGGCGCTTCTTGACGACGGCGTTCTCGGAGTCGCGACGGACGTGATCGGCGATCGGTGGCTGGTCCGCCGCAGTACCGGAGTAGACGACTTTGATCCTCCCCGCGTGCAGGTCGTCGGAGTGCCAGTCGGGACGGAGCGCGACGATCTCGTCGTACAGCCGCGCGCAGATGTCGCGCGTCGCCGCGACGATCAGCCCCTTGCCCGGAGCACGCTCTGCCCCGGCGACGTCGCCCGCGCGGGGCGGGCGCGCGCCGTCGAGCACTGACGTGCCCTGCACGAGCTCGGCCATCGCCTCACGCCGCCGCTCCCAGTGCTGCACGAGGTCAGCCGCGAGCTCGCGCAGCCGCGCCGGCGCCCCGTACACGGCGTTGACGACGGCGACCGACTTCTCGATGCGGTCGCGCTCGACGTCATCGAGACCGGCGGTCGCCTCGTCCGCGGCGGCGTCGATCGTCTCCGCGTCCAGACCGTCCGCGAACGCGACCTTGACGAGCCGAGGCTCGAAGTAGACGGGCACCGTCGCGCCGTCCTCGACGGCGCGCGTGAGGTCGTACACGTCGATGACGTCGCCGAAGACCTTCTCGGTGTTGCGGTCGGCGGTCGAGATCGGCGTGCCGGTGAAAGCGATGAGCGTCGCGTTCGGAAGCGCGTTCTTCAGGTGCCACGCATAGCCGTCGAGGTCGTCGTAGTGCGAGCGGTGCGCCTCGTCGACGACGAGCACGACGTTGCGGCGGTCGGACAGCACGGGGTGCTTGGCACCCGCGCGCTTCTCCTCCGCGGTGAGGCCGAACTTCTGCAGGGTCGTGAAGTAGATGCCCCCGGTCCTGCGCGACGCGAGCTCGTCGCGCAGCTCAGCCCTCCGCCGGATCTGCCGTGGCGCCTCGGTGAGCAGCTGCGAGCGAGCGAACGTCTCGTAGAGCTGCCCGTCGAGCTCGGTGCGGTCGGTGACGACGACGATGGTCGGGTTCGACAGCTTCGGGTGCCGCGCCACGTGGGCCGCGTAGAGCTCCATCTCCATGGACTTCCCGGAGCCCTGCGTGTGCCAGACGACGCCCGCGCGACCGTCGGTCTCGACGGCCCGGATCGTCGCCTCGAGCGCTCGACTCACCCCGAAGTACTGGTGCGGCTTGGCGACGCGCTTGGTGAGCCCGTCGTCGCCCTCGTCGAACGCGACGAACCCGCGCAGCAGCTGCACGAAGCGCTGCGGGTTGAAGAGCCCGTCGAGCATCGTCTCGAGCGGCGACGAGAGGGTCACCTCACCTTCCACGACGTCGTCCGTGATGCCGTCGACGGCGCGCCCGTCTCGGTCCGCCGCCTGGTCCGCATCGGTGACCGCGGGGACGGGCGCGCCGGTCGGGCCCACGACACGCCCGTCGTCGTCCACGTTCCACGGCGAGTAGTGGTTGAGCGGCGTGAACGGCGTCCCGTACTTCGCGACGATCCCGTCGCTGATCACCGTGAGGACGCACGCGCGGAACGCCATGGGCAGCTCGCGCACGTACGTCGTGAGCTGCGCGTGCGCGGCGGCGACGTCGGCCCTCGCGCTCCCTGCGTCCTTGAGCTCCATGACCACGACCGGCAGCCCGTTGAGGTACAGCACGACGTCGAAGCGGCGCTCGACGTCGCCGTCGACCACGCGGACCTGGTTGACCGCCAGCCACTCGTTCTCGTCCTCGCGCGAGGAGACGAGGCGGATCGTCGGGGTCTGCTGACGCCCGTCCTCGACGTACGTGACGCCGCGGTACCCGTCGACGAGGACGTCGTGGACGCGCTTGTTCTCCGTGATCGCATCCTGCGACGTCGGGCGCAGGATCTCGACGAGCGCCTGCTCGAGGTAGTCGCGCGGGACGTCCGGGTTGAGGCGTCGCAGCGCGGCGCGCACACGTGAGGGGATCACGACCTCGTCCCAGGACTCTCGCTGCGGCAGCGGCTCGCCCCCCGTCGCGTACCCGGGGTGCCCGACGGCGGACGCCGCGCCGGGTGCGACCGCCGCCCCGTCGAGGTGCTGCCAGCCGATCCCGGCGAGATGGTCGAGCGCGAGGTGCTCCCACTCGGCTTCGTTGCTGCGCACTGTTCCTCCGTGGCGTCGGTGCCTGGCCAGTCTCGGTCACACGTCCCGGTCGACGGCTGGTCGTGAGACTACTGGGCGCTGGTTCGTCAGACGCCAGGATGTCGTAGGCGAGGTCGCAAAGCGTGCTGCACACCGATAGAAGGGATTATCACGTAGCGCGTCCGTGCCCGACCGATCGTTCTGCGAGCCTCTTGTGCACCGAGGCCGGTTCGGCGCCGGGAAGATCCCCCGAACTTCACCCTGGACGGACTTCTCGACGTCGCCGACCAGGCCGTACGATCCGGTCGCGCCGCACTGTCGAGCCGTCCGGTGCTCACCACCCTTGTCCGTGCTCGGCCGCTTCGGTCGTTCGACGCACGGCCACGCACGAGAGGCAGCCACGACGAGTGAACCCGGTCACCCTGATCTCCGAGGCGCTCGAAGGTGATGGTCACGCGATCATCATCTGCGTCGCCGTCGCCCTGATCGTCCTCGTCGCCCTCTGGGCGGTTGCCTACACCGTGCGTGCCTACATGCTGGGCGTCAAGGCCATCGCACAGGTCCGCACCCTCATCTCCGTGCTGGACGCAGGGAACGCGTCTTCCGTCCGTCGGGAGCTGCGTGGACGCGCCATGGCACCCGGCCGAGGGAACGCGCTGTGGCGCGAGTTCGACGAGACCCTCGTCGTCCTGGATGACGACCGGCTCAGCAACACGGTCGAGGCGGAGCACTACTTCAGTCCCGACCGTTTCGCGCCCGAGCTCGTGCGCAACCGGCTGCTCGGGGCCGCACCGTCGATCCTCACTGCGCTCGGACTGCTCGGGACGTTCATCGGGCTCGCCGTCGGGCTCAACGGACTGAACCTCAGCCAGGCTGCGACTGCCGACGAGATGCGGACGGGTATCGAGGCCCTGGTCAAGGGAGCAGGTCTCGGCTTTATCGCGTCCGTGTGGGGCGTGCTCTGCAGCCTCGTCGTGAACATCCTCGAGAAGATCTGCTCGCGGTCGATCTCCAAGCACTCCGCAGAGGTCCGCGACCAGATCGACCAGGTGTTCCTCCTGCAGACCCCGGAGCACTCGCTCGTCCGGATCGAGCAGTTCACCCAGGACTCGGCGACGGCCCTGGCAGAGCTGCACGAGAAGATCGGTACCAAGCTCCAGGAAGCGGTCACCGGCCTGTCCGAGGAGATGCAGTCGGCCCTCACGCGAGCGATCGAGACCGCGGTGGCGCCGTCGATGAACGCGCTGGCGGAGCGGACCTCGAACCAGTCGGCCCAGGTCTTCGAGGACCTCGTGGACAAGTTCACCGAGAGCTTCCGCGGGATCGGCGAGCGGCAGGCGGCAGAGCTGGGCTCGGCGTCGGCCACGCTGGACAGCGCGCTCACGGGAGTCTCGGACCGGGTCGGTGCCGCGGTGGCCTCCATGCAGGAGGCGGCGGCTGCCCAGGCGGCAGCAACCACCGCGCAGACTGCGGCGCAGGAGCGCCAGATCGCGGAGCAGGAGGAGTCGTTCCGCTCCCAGATGTCGGAACGCACGCAGGCCTTCGAGGCGGAGATGTCGACACTGACCGAGCTCGTGACGAGCCAGGCGAAGATCCTGGACGGGTCGCTCAGCGCCCTCGCCGTCGGGATGGACGCCGCCGCCGGCAAGCTCGGGGCCGCGACGACCGGGCTGCAGCGGTCCTCGGAGCTGCTCGGCTCCACGTCCCGCGCGTTCGAGACGACGAGCCGGCGGCTCGAGGAGTCGTTCGACGCCGGCGCGACCGCGCTCGCCGGGACCGCCGAGGCGCACCAGGAGGCGGCTCGGTTGCTGGACCGACACACGACGGAGCTCGACCGGCTCACCGAGACCACGGCGGCGACGGCCGGGAAGCTCCTGACCGCCGCGCAGTCCGCGAACACGGCGTTCGACACCCTGCGCGCGTCGCAGCGCCAGTTCCTCGACGACCTCCAGCAGCGGGTCGAGAACCAGAGCGCCGTGCTGCGCGACTGGCTCGACGAGTACGGCGACAAGGTCCATCACCAGACCCGGGACCGGCTCGAGACCTGGGACGCGCACACGCGCGAGTTCGCCGCGCACATGCTGCAGACCAGCCAGGCCCTCGCGGAGGTCGTCGACGAGATCGACGCGAAGGCGAAGGTGTCGGCGCGTGCGTAGAGGACGGCGCCGACCCGGCGACACCTCGGACGCCGACAACCCGTACTGGGTCTCCTTCACCGACCTCATGACCGCGCTGCTCGCGGTCTTCATGCTCGCCGTCGTGGCGCTCGTCCTCCAGGTCACCCAGGAGCAGCAGGCGCTCGCGGCGCAGCAGGAGGCCGCGGAGCAGGAGCGTGACGAGTTCAGCAGCCACATCGCCGACCTGAGCCGCGCCGAGGACGTCAGGGCGCAGATGCTGCTCGAGATCGCCGACGGGCTCCAGTCCCAAGGTCTCGCCGTGCATGTCAGCGAGGACAACTCGGTGCTGAGCATCCCGACGGAGCTGCTGGGCTTCGAGAGCTCCGAGTGGGAACTGCGTCCCGAGCACCAGGCGGTCGCGCTGCAGATCGGCGAGGCGATCTCTGCGGCGCTCCGCACGGACGACCGCTTCCGCTACATCGACACCGTGTTCGTGGAAGGGCACACCGACAACAACCAGTTCGAGGGCGTCGAGGGAACCGGCAACTGGGGGCTGTCGACCTTCCGCGCGATCTCGCTGTGGCGCTACTGGGAGACGGCGCTTCCCGCCGACCACCGACTCGCGACGCTCCAGCGTTCGGACGGGAGCCCCCTGTTCTCCGTGTCCGGGTACGGAGAGACCCGGCCGGTGACCTCGCAGCAGACGACTGATGCCGAGCGGGCCGCGAACCGCCGCATCGAGATCCGGTTCACGGTGATCCGCCCGACCGCAGAGGATCTCTCCCGACTCCTGGACGAAGCTCCTGCCGAGGAAGGCTGATCGTGCGTCCCACCGCGACCTTCGATCTCCCGCACTGGCCGGAGAGCATGACCGGCTCGTGGACCGGCCTGGTGGCGCGAGCCTCCCGGCAGCGGCGTGAGGCCGGCGGTGGACGCGCGTTCGGAGTGCTGATGGACGAGATCCGCGCCGCGATCGACCACGGGGAGATCGACGCGATCGTGACGCGGCTCCACGAACGTCGCGTGGCACGCGCACTCGTCTCGGTGTGGAGCCACGACGTGGAGCGGGCTCGGGTCTCGATGACGCCGGACCTCGTCCGGGCGGTCGTCGAACGTCAGGACCCCCATCCGTCGCGGCTCCTCGTCCGCGCGCTCGTCGACCTCGTGCTCCGGCACTTCGACCTGCTCGACTCCTGGACGGCGGGACTCTTCGACGCCACGTCCGCGGCGGCACGGCGCGCCGCACGGCTCGCTCCGCTGCCCCGCCGCGCCCCGGTCGTCATCGATGTCGCGGACGTCGCGCGCGAGCACCCCGAGGAGCTGCTCGTCCGCGACGCGCCACGGCGCGTCGCGGGGCTGCTCGTGGCTTCCGGCGCCGACGGGATCCCCCGCCCCCTGGACGACTGGGTCCGCGCCCGGGGGCTGCAGGGGTACGAGTCCGGCCGGTTCGGGCTGCTCGTCCGGCAGGCCGTCTACCTGGAGCGCCTAGCTCGCGCGGACCACACCGACCCGACCGGTCTCGGCTTCCTGCCGGAGATCACGGCGCGGTCGGTGGTCGACGCGCCCGGCAGCGCGGGCCGCTACTTCGGTCACGACCTCCTTGAGGTCATGACGACGCGAACAGGAAACGGTGCGCCGTGCGACGCGTGGCTCGAAGCGCTCGTGGACATCGGGGGCGATCCTCGCCTGCAACGCTCGGCGCAGTGGAACCGTTGGTGGGAGCCTCTCCCACCATCCGCTCGCGAGCGGGCCGTGCGCTGGATGAGCGTCGAGGACCTGCGCCTCTTCCTCGAGGCGGTCGACACGTACGCCCGGGACAACGGCAAGGAGGACATGCTCCGCATGTTCCCCGCCCGCAAACGGTTCTTGTGGGGACTCTACGAGCAGGGCCTCGTCCGCGAGTCGCGGGTCGTTCTCGGTAACCGTGCCCGCGCGTCGGTGCAGCACCAGCTCGGCCGGCTCCGGACGGACGTCTCAAGTCTGACGGCGCGCACCGACACGGCGATCGTCGTTCTGGACTGCGGGTCCTTCCACCTCGTCGAAGGGTCGCACAGCTTCAAGCTCTGGATCTTCGACGGCCCGGCTCGCGGGATCCTCACGGACCGCTCCCGCAGGACGTTCACGCCCGAGATGCTCACGTACACCGTCCCGAACGATCATGCGCGGAATCATCCGGGGGGTGCACGAGCCCACACGTCGATCACGCATCACGAGTCGACGTGGCAGCACCACGCGGTCCGCTTCATCGTCGAGGCGCTCGGCGTGAACCTCGACCCGCGGACCCTGATGTCCGCTGACGACTACTCCCAGCTCAAGCGTCGGTTCGGCCTACCGGTACTCGGCGCCCGTTCCGTGATGAGGTGAACCCATGGGCTTGAAGGACATGCTCTCCCGGCTGCGCATGCGGCCCGACGACGAGGCGGCGCCGATGCGTCGGTTCCAGGTCTCGTACGACGACGACGGTGCCAACTTCGTCACGACGGCGGAGGACCTGGACCTGCTGCGGCAGGGTGAGGGGCAGCGGTCGACGCAGGAGCAGTTCCTGGTCCTGGAGATGATGGAGGAGGCCGGTGCCGCACTGCCTCTGCCGAACGGGTACGCGGTCCGGTCCCGGGACATCGCGGCGATGGGTCCGGAGGAGGCTGCGATCCTCGGGCTTCCCCCGCTGCTCCCGGGCAGGCTCGAGCCGAAGATCCGGCACAACACGACGTCGCGGCACTTCGACGTGTCGCTGCGTGTCGTGCTCGAGGACGGCGACGAGCCCTGTCGGCGGACGGGCCCGGTCGTCACCATCGGGTCCGAGACCCGGTACAGACTGTCTCCGCGCGCGCTCCGGGTGGTGCTCGCCGTCGAGCGGCACGCGATCCTCGAAGCCGGCCGTCGGTCGGAGGCGGACAACGTGCGACTGGTCGCAGAGATCCAGGCGGCTCAGCGAGATGCGGCGCAGCTCGACGGCGTCACCTTCTCGCTCGGGCACCTCGACGAGTTCAGCACCGTGTCGCCCGCGTCCGTGAGCCTGCTCGTCGAGGAGCAACCCGACGGGTCCCTCGCGATCAGCCCCGACCTGGGTGCCGAGGTCGACCCGAGCGCGGTCTCGTCACGACGCCATCATGTCGAGGACGAGGGACCGAGCGTGCTCCGGGTGGGCAACCAGCTCGTGATGCTCGAGGAGGACCAGGCGGAGGGCGTCCGCGAGGTGCTGCGCCGCCCGCACATCCCCGCCGAGGAGAAGCAGGACTTCTACCGTGCCCCGGGGGACTTCTACGATCCCACGCGGGTGGACGTCGACCTGCACTTCGGCGTGCGGGTCGCCGGAATCGGGGTCATCGTCCCGCAGACGTTCACGGACGCGAGCGAGTCCGGAATCTCGTGGTTCGGCGGCGACCCGACCCTGCGGCCCGCGGACGTGCTCGCCGGGCTCATCGACTCCCTCCCGAGGCTCGAGCAGGTCGAGCGCGACGTGGAGGCGGCCCGCGAGGCGGGGCGCTCTGCGGTCGCGGTCGGGGACCAGGTCGTCGACATCGGCGACGAGCGGGCCACCGCCGCCGCCCTGCACGAGGCGCGGGACCGCCTCGAGGAGGAGGCGCGTGCATCGTCGGACGCCTCGTCCTCCGCGGACGCCGACGCCCCTGCTCCCGAAGAACCTGCCCGACGTGTGCAGGTGGGCGTGCACGTCGCCGACGCGCAGGACGTCGCCGACGCCCTGCGCGGAACAGCCGTCGCAGCGCGGCCGATCCGGCCGGTCGACTACGACTCGCTGGCACGGTCGCCCTATCCGCACCAGCGCGACGGCGTCGAGTGGATGGCAGCGCTCATGGCCGCCTCGACGCGCGCCCCCGAGTCCTCGGCCACCCGCGTCCAGGGAGCGGTCCTCGCGGACGACATGGGTCTCGGCAAGACCTACATGACGCTGGTCGCGCTGCGCGAGCTCATGGCTGCGGAGCGTGCGCTGGGCGAGGATCCACACCCGACCCTCGCCGTCCTGCCCGTCGCGCTCATCGAGAACTGGGAGGCGGAGCTCGCGGCGACCTTTCCGGAGTCGCCGTTCGGCGACGTCGTCGTGCTCCAGGGCGGTCGCGACCTGCCGCGGTTCCGGCTCGCGGGTGCGGGCCGGGAGACGACGGCGACCGTCACGTCGCTGGACGAGCGCGGGATGATGCGGGACGACGCCATCCGCTTCTCGCTGCGCGTCGGCCCCGACCACGGGGACCGTCGGCTCGATATGCCGGGGCGCCTTGTGCTCACCACGTACGACACCCTTCGCTCGTACCAGCTCTCCCTGGCACAGGTTGACTGGGGCACCGTCGTCTTCGACGAGGCGCAGACGGTGAAGAACCCTGACACGCTCGCGACCCGAGCGGCGAAGGCGCTCAAGGCCCGGTTCAAGCTGCTCGCGACCGGGACCCCCGTCGAGAACTCCATGCTGGACTTCTGGTGCCTCATGGACACGGCCCAGCCCGGGCTGCTCGGCTCGTGGTCCGACTTCCGGTCGCGGTGGGTCGCTCCGATGAAGGACGCCGACCCGCAGGAGAAGATGCGTATCGGCGAGGAGCTCCGCGCGCTCGTCGGGCCGTTCATGCTGCGACGTGTGAAGGAGGACCACCTCGCCGATCTCCCGCCGAAGACCGTCTACGGCCCCGAGGAGGGCCCGTCGCGCGTCGCCCGGCCGGAGCTCGGCGTCCCGATGCCGGCGGGACAGCGCGAGGTGTACGACGACGTCCTGCGCGACTACCAGCGCAGCACGGGCGCCCAAGGGGCTGCGCTGAAGGCGGTCCAGGGTCTGCGTGCTGTGAGCCTGCACCCCGCGGCGCGCGGCGACGGTGAGCTCGGGACCGATCCCGGTTCGCTCGCGCTCTCAGCTCGGATGACGGCGGCTCTCGGGGTCCTCGACGCGGTCCGCGACAAGGGTGAGAAAGCGATCGTCTTCGTCATCAACAAGAAGGTCCAGCGCAGCCTCGCCCTCTGGCTCCAGGACCGGTACGACCTCCCGGTGTCGGTCGTGAACGGCGACACGGCAGCGGTGTCCACCGGCTCGTCACCGACGCGCAAGCGCATCATCGAGAGGTTCGAGCAGCGCCCGGGGTTCAACGTCATCATCATGTCGCCCCTGGCCGTGGGGGTCGGGCTGACCGTCGTCGGCGCGAACCACGCGATCCATCTCGAGCGGCACTGGAACCCGGCGAAGGAGGCGCAGGCGACCGACCGGATCTATCGCATCGGCCAGACGAGACCGGTCTCGGTGTACCTGCCCGCGGCGCTGCACCCGGACATGACATCGTTCGACCTCAACCTCGACCGACTCCTGCAGCAGAAGACGATCCTGCGCGAGGCGATCGTCGTCCCGGAGAAGGTCACCGAGGATGAGCTCGCGGATGCTCTGACGCTCGACCCGAGCTGATCGCGACGAGCTGCGGGCTGCGGGCTGCGGGCTGCGCTCGAGCGGGAGCACAACGTCGGCCCCTCGGACACGTTCGGCCTCCTCGCCCGGGTCGGGGCCGAGTGCGCCGGAGCCGTGCAGCTCACACCGGAGGGAGCCACGTTCGACGACGGGTACCTCCGACCCCTGGACGACGCCGAGTTCGCGCGGCTCGTGTCCGAGCTGCCGACGCTCGATCCGCCGGACGACCTCACCGTGACCGCGTCGCTCGGTGGTGTGCAGGCGAAGGTGCTGCTGCACCGCACCGAGACGGGCTGGGCCTGGCCCGCGAACGGCGCGCTCTCCACGCACATCGTCAAGCCTGAACCACTCGGCGGGACGGGGATCGAGAGCCTGGTACGGCTCGAGCACTGGACGCTGCTGCTCGCCCAGGCAAGCGGTGTCCCGGCCGCCCGCAGCGAGCTGATCGCGGTCGACGGGCGGGACGTGATCGTCGTCGAGCGGTACGACCGCACCGGCGGGCGACGGTCGCACCAGGAGGACCTCGCCCAGGCGCTCGGTCTTGCCGCGCAGGACAAGTACGAGCCGTCCGCACGGTCGCCGGGACGACTCGCCAGCGTCGCACGCACAGCCTCGGCCGAGGCGATCGACCCCGCGGCCCTCCGCCGCGACCTGCTCCGGCTCGTCACCTTCAACGCGATCGTCGGCAACGGCGACGCGCACGCGAAGAACTACTCGCTGCTCGTCGACGCCGAGGCGTCGTACAGCGTCGCACCCCTGTACGACGCCGCCCCGGCCTACCTCGTCTCCTCCGCGTACCGGCATTCCGGGCTCACCGTCGCGGGCCGGAACCGGCTCGACCTCGTCACGGGTGCACTCCTGGTCGAGGAGGCGGTGTCCTGGGGAATGGGTCGCGCGACGGCGGTGGAGACCATCGCCTCGGTGGCGGACGCCGTTCTGCACGGCTCGATGCAGTCCCGGCCGATGTCCCACACGCTCAGGTTCCGGAACGCGTGGCCGAGAGAGCGACCGCGGTCGCCCGATTAGCGACTGCCGCACGCGCCGCATCCTGACGGCGCCGGGACGTTCTCAGCCAGTCGTCCGGAGATTCTGGCTCTGCCGGTACTCCAGCGCTTCGGGCAGCTCGGTGAACTGCAGCACGTCGCCCGCGAGGTCCCGGAGCTGGACGAGCGCGTCGTGGGGAGTCGCGTAGAAGAACTCGCGCCGCAGGTTCACCCGATTGACCCGCTTCTCCGCCAGACGACGATGCATCTCGGCCTCGATACCGACCGCGTCGTCGGAGAAGAAGAGCGCGTGGACGTCGAACCCGAACGGCACCGACGCGTCACCGAGCTCTCGGACCCGGTCCATCGGTTCGAGCCGACGCGTCATGCCGATCTTGATCATCCCCTCGCCGAAGGCCCCGAGGTTCGAGATCACGTACACGTAGCCCGCGCGCTGGTTCGCTGCCCGGTAGTCGACATCCTCGATCGCACGATCGACGTCGGCCAGCTGGGCCTCGTACCGGGCGACGGCCTCCAGATCGCCCTTCGCCTTGAGCGTCTCGAGGACGTTCGCCAGGTGGCTCTTCTCCTTCTCGAGCTTCTCGCGCGCTCGCGCGATCTCCTGCTCGACCTTGCGCTGCTCGCGCAGGGCCTCGCGTGCGGCGCGGTTCGCTTCCTTTTCCTCCTCGACCTTCGCGAGATAGTCGGCGGTGAGGCCGAGCTCGAAGACTCGCGCGTCGTGGTATCGATCCGAGACGTGGATCGACATCATGCTGCCGAGCCGAGCGATAGTCGCCTTCGTCTTCTCGAGCTTGTCGACGCTGGCTGCCAGGCGGTGCGGCTTGAGGCCACGGACGAGAGCGTCCGCCTCTCCGTTGTAGGCACGCAGCATGAGCTTGGAGATCTGCGACACCATCTTGCGCCCCTGCGCCTCGGATCCGTTCACCGTCCATCCCGCGGCGGACTCGATGGCTCCGCCATCCACCTTCGCCATGTCCTTGATGTGACCGCGCAGCGCGGCGAGGCGCTCCTTGTACGCCTCGACGTTCTCCAGAGGGTGCTGATACTCGTAGACCCCCACCTCCTGGAGGATCTCCGTCTCCTCGAGGTGGACGACCGTCGCCTCGAGCTCGCGGACACGCGAGTCGAGCGCCTCCCGCCGCGAGGTGAGGCCGGCGATCTCTGCTGCGAACCGCTCGCGCGACGCCTGGCGCTCGGCGTCGAGCGCAGCCGTCTCATCCTGGAACCGGCGCCGTGCGTCCGCCCGCTCGCGCTCGATCGTCACCGCATCCAGGGCACCGACCCGGTGCAGTTCCGCGAGCAAGCGCTCGTTCTCCGCACGCAGCCCGTCGGCCGACGCCGCGAGCTCCCGCGCCCGTCGCCTCGCGCCGAACAGCGGTATCCCCGGGTCCCCCGTGGGCTGCCCGGTCGCGGTGCTCGACGGCACGGCGGGCGGCGCGGTGAGCGGCACGGCAACGGGGCTGGGCGGAGCGGGCGCAGTGGTCGGTGCAGGCTCCGGTGCGATCGGCACCCAGAACTGCCAGCCGGGCGGGGGCTGCGGCCAGTCCCCCGGCGGTGTCCATCCGTCGGGCGGCACCCACCCCTCCGGCGGCGCGGGCCAGCTCGGTGGTGAGTTCCATCGATACCCCTGCGTGCTCATGCGTTCTCCTTACACCCTTGTGCTTCTACGTACGATCGTTCGCGCCGTGCATGGACGCGCATCTCCCACACCAACTCTCGGTGGCGGCGGAGCACTCGCCGGTATCGACGCAGCGCAGCCACGCCCTGCCAGACGAGCACCCCGGGAACCGCGAAGGCCGCGACGATCACGGCCACCGAGAACACCATCGCCAAAGCGAGCCCTCGCGCTACGCCACCTGGGGCAGCTACTGAGTGCTCGACGACCGAGCCGATCGGCAGAGCAAGAGGATCCAGCAGCGTCGGTGCAAGAATCGCGAGCCCGACGAGCCACCAGCGGAAGGTGCCGCGGGCGGGGTCGGCACCGGCCTGCCTGAGGTCCTTGGTACGCCCGCGGTGCTCAGCGAAACGGAGGCTGCCGACGACCAGAGACCCGAGCACAACGATCCCGAAGAACGCCACACCGAGCGGGAGGTACAGATCCTCGACATCCGCCACAGCGGTGATCCCGAGAGCGGCCATCAACGCGAACCCCGTGGCGGTGGCGATCGCCTCGACGCGATCAGAGCGCTGCCCGGGCGCGGAGCGGTTCACGGGCGGGGTACGCCAGCGCCACGACCGCTGCGTCGCGCCAGCGACAGGGAGCAACAGCAGGAGGCAGACGACGACGGCCCCCACCACGGGGGAGGCTAACCAGGAGCCGATGCGGTCGTCGAGAAGCTGCGCCCCGGACGCGAGCCATCCTCGACGCTGAGCGAGAGCGACGGCTGTGGGGAGACCGAGCACCAGCGGGACGACGAGGACCCAGCCTCCCAGACGACCACCTCGCGCCAGCTCGGGGAGCAGGTGATCCCGGACTTCGAGAACAACCAGAAGTCCCACCATGACGACCGACACGACAGCGACCCACTGACCGGCGAGGTCGACCAGCGGTGTGCGGATCCCGACGAGTGCCCACACCATGACGGCGCCCACGACCGCCGCGGCGCTCCCGAGCCCGATCAGCGTCGCGGCTCGGATCCCGACCCGCTGGAGCGTCGTCGACAACGTGATGCGAAGGCTGACCGCCACCGACCGTACTTCCTCGATCCCACACTGCCTGCGCCACGCGACGAGCAGCGCCGGGATGCTCGGCGCGGTCATCGACGCGTCCGCCAAGCGCCTCCGCGCTCGGGCGTCGAACATCTCGGAGCGGTAGGCCACCTCGCCGATCGCGGTCGGGGTGGGCTCCTTTCCCTGCAGCCGCAAGCCGAGCGCGATCAGCTGCTTGCGTCGTTCCTCGGCATCCGGCACGGTCTCGTGCTCGCGGAGCGCACGACTCAACGACGCGGCCCAGGCCTCGTCGACAGGGTCGCCCGGTTCCCAGTGGAAGCGCTCCGCCAGAAAGAGTCGGAGGAGCTCCTGCCGACGCGCACCGCTCTCCGGTACCCCGTACAGCCCGCCCAGCGTCCCCACCGTGACCACGGCTCCGGCGACCGTCGCCATGCCGAGCGCCAGGCACACGATCTCGACCAGCATGTTCCTCCCCCTCGCAGAACAACAGACCTTTCGGGGCTACCGGCGGCGGCTCCCCAACGTCGGGAGGCTGCCGCGGGACTCGCGGGCACGGTCGAGCGTGTCGTCGAGGTCTTCGCCGGCAGGACCGTCGTCGAGGTCGAGGATCGCCCGCTCGCGGAACCGGGCCTCGCGACGCGCGAGAGAGGTCGGGCGGTCCTCGCCCGTCTCCTTCCCGGGTGCGACGACGCGGGGTCTCGGCCAGGGCGTCCTGGTCGGGCACGCTCGGGCTCGCGCCGCTCGGGGCGGCCCCGTTCCGGGTAGTCGTGCCCGACGGCGCAGCGCCCGTCCGCGCGGGACCTCGCCTCGCAGTGCGGCGCGGGCCGGGGCAGACGGCGGTGCTGGTCGCATCCAGGTGCGGCGGCCACGACCCGTCCGGGTTCGCGGCGAGCGTGCGACCGCGCGTCGGGCACCCCCGACGAGCGGACGACGCGGGCACGAGCGTGCTGGACCCCGGCGACACGTGCGGCACCGTCATAGCCCTGCCATCTCGGCCGCCTCACGCACCCGGAGCTTCCCCGACATGAGCTGCGGCAGCAGCGTGTCTCGAAGAGCGGTGAGGGTGCTCGACTCGCGCAGAGCGCTGGCGATCCGGCTCTCGAGTGCTCGCACCTCCGACTCGAGCGCCTCGGGGTCGATGCCATCAGCCAGCCGAGGCAACTCGAGCGAGTGTAGTTGCGCGCGGTTGATCGATCCGAAGACGGTTCCCTCCGCCTCGTAGGGCGCCCACGCCTCGGGGACGTGCTTGAGGAGGTGGAAGAGCGTGCTCTGATGGGCGCTCCTCGACCGAACCGCCGCGAGCCCACGACCGATGCAGAGATGCTCGTTCGCTAGGTTCACCTCGCCGACAGGCGCTCGAACGCTGACAAGAACGTCTCCCTCATCCGCAGTCCGCGTCGGGGCCGTCGTCCACACGCGACGGGAGGGAAACCTCGTCCCGAAGTCCCGAACTCCCTGGTAGAACACCAGACCATCACCGGACTCGTTGAGCGTCTCTCCCGTCGGCGACGACCCCATCTTGATGACGGCCAGCTCATCGAGTCGGCTCGAAGCTGAAGTATCGAGCGCTCGACGCACGGTGGCAGCGGCGAGATGACCCGCGGTGGTGACGAGGCGGGTGTTGGCCGCGATCTTGTCATCGAGCGCACCGAGCACGTCGCCGATCGCTCGCTGTGTGGAGAACTCCGGCAGCGAAATCCGCACGTCGCGGAGTGCCGACTGACGGATCCCGACGACCGTCGTTCCCGTGGCGCGACCACTGAGTTCGGACTGCAGCCGGTCCGTCTGAAGCGCGTAGTACAGAAAGCCGTCGTCCAGAACGCCGTTCTTACCGCGCAATCCGAAGAGCCGCTGTCCCAGGACCAGTGGAGCGTCGTCGCGTACGCGTGCGACCCTGCCGAGCGGGGCCTCACTGGTGAGAAGGACATCACCACGCTTGACAGGGACTGGCATCCATCGCGAGTACGTCTCTTCATCCACAAAGCGGGCTTCGCTGAGGTCGAGCACCCCGTCGCGGACGAGGATGGCGGATGCGACCGGCACCCCCTCCGAGACGAAGTCCGAGCCCAGTTTCCGTGGCGTCTTGCCACGATGATCAATGAGGACTTCGAGCGCTTCTTCGAGACGGATGCTCATGCGTCGAGCCTGCCCAACTGCTCGCGGACTACCTGCTCGAGATGGCTCGACTCCTCGAACTGCTCGAAGAGGTCCTTGGTGAGTCTTGCGATCTTCTCCTCGACGGGCTCGCCGTCGTCCTCGACCTCGGCGGCGCCGACGTACCGGCCGGGCGTGAGCGCGTAGCCGGCGTCCTTGATCTCGGCGAGCGTCGCGGAGTAGGCGAAGCCCGGGATGTCCTCGTAGGTCAGTCCGGCGTCAACAGCCGACTTCGTCCCGCGCCACGCGTGGAACGTGCCGGCGATCTTCGCGATGTCGTCGTCGGACAGCGCGCGCTCGGCGCGGTCGACCATGTGGCCGAGGTTGCGGGCGTCGAGGAAGAGCACCTGCCCGGTGCGGTCGACGGACCCGCGCGAGCCCGCCGTCTTGTCCTTCGCGAAGAACCACACGCACACAGGGATCCCGGTCGACCGGAAGAGCTGCGTGGGCAGTGCGACCATGCAGGACACGAGGTCGGCCTCGACGAGCTGGGCGCGGATCTCGCCCTCTCCCCCGGAGTTGGACGACATGGACCCGTTGGCCATGACCACACCCGCGGACCCGCCGGGCGCGAGCTTGGACAGGATGTGCTGGATCCAGCCGTAGTTGGCGTTCCCGGCGGGCGGGACGCCGTAGCGCCAGCGGGCGTCGTCGGTAGCGCGGGCCCAGTCCTTGATGTTGAAGGGCGGGTTGGCCATGACGTAGTCCATCTGCACGTCGGGGTGCAGGTCGCGCGCGAACGTGTCGCCCCAGCGCGCGCCGAGCTGGCCGGTGAGGCCGTGCACGGCGAGGTTCATCTTGGCCATGCGCCAGGTGCGCTCGTTGAGCTCCTGCCCGTACACGGAGATGGCCTGCGGGTCGGCGCCGTGGCGCTCGAGAAACTTCTCGGCCTGGACGAACATGCCGCCGGACCCGCACGCCGGGTCGTACACGCGGCCCGCGTACGGCTCGAGCATCTCGACGAGCACGCGCACCACGCCGGGGGGCGTGTAGAACTCGCCGCCACGCTTGCCCTCGGCGGCGGCGAACTTCGCGAGGAAGTACTCGTACACCTCACCGAGCACGTCGCGCGCGCGGATCGCACCGACGCCGGTGAACCGCGCCGAGCTGAACAGGTCGACGAGCTCGCCGAGTCGGCGCTGGTCGACGCTGTTCGAGTTGAAGATCGTCGGGAGCGTGGCGGCGAGGGCGGGGTTCGACCCCATGATGTGCACCATCGCGTCGTCGACGAGCTCGCCGATCGTCGCGCCCGGCTCCTCGGGCGTGGCCGCCCGCCCCTTGGCGTGCTGCGCGAGGTAGCCCCAGCGCGAGCGCGTCGGGACCCAGAACACGCCCGCCCGGCGGTACTCGTCCTGGTCCTCCAGCAGCGGCTGCGCGTCCTCCTCGGTCAGCCCGTCCGCGACACACTCGGCGAGGATCGCGCCACGCCGCTCCTCGAACGCGTCGGACACGTACTTGAGGAACACGAGCCCGAGGACCACGTCCTTGTACTGGCTCGCGTCCATGGAACCGCGGAGCTTGTCCGCGGCCTTCCACAGCGTGTCCTTGAGCTCCTTCATGGTGGTCGCCGTGCTCGGCGTGGCCACCGCCTGCTTCGTCCTCGGGGGCACTTCTGCTCGCTTCCTCGAATGGTCCTCGTGAACAACCTTGCTCACGAGCCGGGCTCATCCTTGCGCATGCGTACGACACCGCTCGTGACGCCGTCGACCAGCACCTGCTCCAGCTCCTCGAGCCGCGCCAGCTCGGCGCGTGCCGCGGCCCGCCTCTCGCGCACTCGCGCGAGCGCCTCCGCGACCTCGTCCGCCTGGTCGGCTGGGACGATCCGCACGTCCCAGGATCGCCACCGGGTCCCCCGGGCCTGCGTCGCGACGTCGCGCGCGAGCACCTCGGGCACGAGCAGCGCGTCGGCCCCGACCGCACCGCGCGGCTCGGCAGGACCGCGTGCCCGCAGGCGCAGTACCCGGGCCGGGAAGGCGACCACGGAGAAGCCCGCGGTGTCGACGATCGCGGCGGGGCGCGGCGTCGTGCAGAACACGACGTCGCCCGGCTCGGTAAGACGTCCCGCCGGATACCGGGCGGCGAACCCCAGGCGGTCGACGACACGTGCCCCGACCTCCAGGTCGCCGAGCAGCTCGGGGACGCCCAGGATCCGCGACTCGCCCGCCGGGTCGCCGCCGGGCGCACGCACGTCGGCGTCGTCGAGCCGGTTGCCCGGCACGCGGCGCACGACACCCCCGTCGACGAGGCTTCCCAACCGCGCCCGCCGCACCGGCGCGGCGTCTCCGCGATCGACCCGGACGTCGAGCGCCGGGCGCGAGACGTCGTCGAGCGCGTCCACCAGCTCGACGGCGCGCGCGACGGCAGCACCGCCGTCGTCGCGTGCGACCGGTGCGAGCGGTCGCACGACCTCGACGAGGCTTCCCCGCGCGGCGAGCAGCTCGCGCACGTGCACGAATCGGGAGAACCGGAAAGCATGCCGTGCCACGTCGTCCCGTGTGCCGAGCGCCGCCACGACGTCGGTCACGAGGTCCTGGACCACCCCCGGCGGGAACGCGCCGTGCACGGGCGAGACCCCCGAGAGGTCGGCCACGGTCGTCCAGCGGTCCGCGATGTCGAGGTCCGGGTCGGGTTCGCCGCCCCGGAGGACCCAGAGCGCGAGGCGCTCACGCGAGCGCTCCACGAGGAGGCCGGCGGGGAGGAGCACCGCCGCGCGCAGGTGGTTCGGTCGCAGCAGGGCTGAGCGCACCGACTCCGCCTCGGGCGACGACGACGCGTCGATCAGCGCGCTCGCGGGCCCGATCACGAGCGCGAACTGACGGTCAGCGAGGCCGAGGACAAGGTTGTCGACGAGGTCGAGGACGGCGACGTCGTCGAGCACGCCGGAGCCGACGGGAGGGACCTGGGTCACCACGAGCGGGAGCTCGTGGGACCCGGGAGCACCGGCGACGGGCTCGGCCTGCAGTGGCCGCACGGACCAGCCGTGCGCGCCGAGCCGGCGGCGTACCAGGCGGTGGGCGTCGCCCGTCGGCACGTGGGCCGTCGGGGACTCGACGACCTCGCCGCGGCCGAGGACGGCCGCCAAGAGGTCCCCGCAACCCGGGTACGGGTCGGCGACCGCACGCTCGACCGTCACACCCGACGCCGCGAGGTCGCCCCCGACGGCACCCGCCAGGTCCGCGACGAGCGCGAGCGCTGCGGGCGCGAGCGCCGATCGGGAGAGCTCGTCGCGGCCCGTGCGAAACCGGTCGGCGAGCAGCGCCTCCACGGCGGCACCGGGCGTGTACGCCGAACCGGCCGCGAGATCCGCGAGCGCGGCGAACCGGTCGAGGTGCTCCCCGAGCGCCTCTACCTCCGCGTAGAGGGCATCGTCGTCCGGGTCGAGCTCGTCCGCCAGGTCGAGGACGTCGTCCACGTCGAGGGACGCGAGGGGTTCGGACACGTAGGCCTTGAGGCGCAGGAGCGCGGTGAGCCCGGCGAAGTCGACGTCGCGGTCCGGGCCGGACGCGTCGTCGAGCACCGCCCGCAGCGCGACGTCCGCGCGGAACGCGCGGTTGTTGCCGAGGCCGCTCGCCTCGACCCAGTCCGCCACGTCCGACGCGCGGAACAGCAGCGCCTCGGAGCCCGCTCGACCCGCGACGGCGACCGCCCGCCGTACCGGCGCGGGGAACGGCGTGGGGCCGGAGGCGTGACGCCGGCGCCAGACCGACACCACCGGACGTCGTACGTGGGCGAGCTCGGCAACGTCGGCGAGCGTGAGGCGCAGGTCCGCGAGCAGCGGCCGCGGCGCGGCGATCGCAGGAGACATCGTCACGGCAGGCACCTCCTTGGTCGTGTTCGTCGTCGAGGTCCTGAACCTATCGCGATCAGGTGCGCCGTAGGCCTCCAATTCGATAAGCCCTCTTATCGCATGGAATGAGGTCAGCCGACCTCCCGTTCGAGGACGCTCCCTCCATGACCGGACACCGAGGGCCGGCGCAGGCGAAGGAGCTCGCATGACCCCGATCAGCCACGTGAGGTGCCAGTGCGGCTCCGTGTACCCCCTCCACGAGGGGCGCGGCCTGTGCCCGCACTGCGTGTCCCTCACCCCACCCGGCGACCGGGCCGAGACCGAGCCGGACGCCGACGAGGACTGAGCTACGTCGCCCACCGTCACGACGCACCCGCACCACACGAGAAGGAGATCACCATGCCGTTCATCCGCTCCGTCCGGGTCGCGCACCCGGGCACCACCAACGAGCACGTCGTCGAGGTCCGCTACTCGACCACCACGACCGGGCCGCTCCGCGCCGGGACCCGCGAGGCCGTGCACGCCGCCATCCGCCGCGGTGAGCGCTTCCGCACGTTCGACGAGCGCACGCACAACCAGGCCGACGTCGTCGCCCGCGTCAGCCCGCGCGGGACCCGCTACATCACGTCCGTCGCGAACGGACGCGAGACCGACAACCTCCTGCACCTCCCCCGCCACTGAGCGCGCCCCGACCCACCGACGCCATGCCGAACCGAAGGAGCACCATGTCCCCGTACAGCCAGCCCTTGTCCGTGCCCCCGCTGCGGGGCGCCCGCGCGGTCGCCGCCGCCCTCGCGCTCGTCGGGTCGCTCACTGCGTGCGGTCTCGCGGCGCCGGTGGCCCCGGAGGTGACCCCGGCCGCGTCGTCGACCTCGGCCGAGCCGACCGGCGCCGAACCCACCCTGACCGGCACGTACCAGGAGGGCTACGACCTCGGGTACGAGCACGGGTCGACGACGGGCGCGCGCGCGGGTGCCGACTTCCTCGCCGAGCGGACCGAGAAGTTCAACGACGGCTACGAGGCCGGGTACTCCACGGGGAAAAGCGAGGCGGAGGCCGCGAACAAGAACCCCGTGACGTCGTTCGGAACCCCCATGGAGTGGGAGGACGGGCTCACCCTCACCGTCGCCAACGACGGATACTTCACGCCGAGCGAGTGGGCAGCGGTCGGCGAGTTCTCCACCTACCTCAGCTTCACCTTCACGGTGACCAACGGGACCGCCACCACCTGGTCCTCGTCGGGCTACACGCAGGTCACGAGCGGGGGCGTCGCCGGCGACGAGGTGTTCGACTCCGACCAGGGCTACGGCGGCGCACCCACGGCCCCGGTCCTCCCGGGACAGTCGATCACCTGGAAGCAGGGGTTCGGCGTCACGGACCCGGCCGACCTCACGATGAACGTCTCGCTCGACTGGGACCACGTCGACGTCGTCTACACGACTGTCGAGGACGCCTGGACCTTCTAAGGCCCCGCGAGGGCGCCGAGCGCGGCCCACTCGTCGTCGGTGAGGACGCGCGAGCGGATGATGAACCGCACGCCCTCGGGTGCCTCGACGCTGAACCCGGCGCCGCGGCCGAGCACGACGTCGATCGTCAGGTGCGTGTGCTTCCAGTACTCGAACTGCGCGCGGCTCATCCACACGGGCACGGTGAACTTTCGCGCGCCGTCGGACTGGCCCGGTCCGCCGTCGTCCGGGACGACGACCAGGTCGCCGAGGTGCACGTCGGCGTCACCGAGCAGGAAGTCACCCTGCGGGTAACACATGGGCGACGATCCGTCGCAGCACCCGCCGGACTGGTGGAACATGAGGTCGCCGTGGACCGGGCGCAGCCGCGCGAGCAGCATGGCGGCGTCGTCGGTGAGGGCGACCCGCGCGGGTGGCGCGCCAGTCGTGCGTGGCGAGCGGACGTCGTCGGGCACGGGAACCTCCTGCGGCAGGGAGCGAGAGCGAGGTTGCTCACCGCCGAGCACGGGGTTGTTGTCGTTCTGAAGGCGAGAACGACACCAACCCCGTGTTCGGCGGACAGGGGCCCGGCTCTAGAAGAAGCCGAGCTTCTGGGCCGAGTAGGAGACGAGGAGGTTCTTCGTCTGCTGGTAGTGGTCGAGCATCATCTTGTGGTTCTCGCGTCCGACGCCGGAGCCCTTGTACCCGCCGAACGCGGCGGCGGCGGGGTACGCGTGGTAGCAGTTGGTCCAGACGCGCCCGGCCTCGATGGTGCGGCCCGCGCGGTAGGCGGTGCTCCCCGACCGCGACCAGACGCCGGCGCCGAGCCCGTAGAGGGTGTCGTTGGCGATCGTCATGGCGTCGTCGAAGTCGGAGAAGTCGGTGACGGCGACGACGGGCCCGAAGATCTCCTCCTGGAAGATCCGCATCGAGTTCTTGCCCTCGAAGATCGTGGGCGTCACGTAGTACCCGCCCGCGAGGTCGCCGCCGAGCTCGGCGCGCGTCCCGCCCGTGAGGACCTTCGCGCCCTCGGCCTTGCCGATCTCGATGTACGACAAGATCTTCTCGAGCTGGTCGTTGGACGCCTGCGCGCCGATCATCGTCGCGGTGTCGAGCGGGTTGCCCTGCTGGACGGCCTGGGTCCGGGCGACCGCGTCGCCGAGGAACGTGTCGTAGATCGACGACTGGATGAGGGCCCGCGACGGGCACGTGCACACCTCGCCCTGGTTGAGGGCGAACATGGTGAACCCCTCGAGGGCCTTGTCGTAGAAGTCGTCGCGCGCGTCGGCCACGTCGGAGAAGAAGATGTTCGGCGACTTGCCGCCGAGCTCGAGCGTGACCGGGATGATGTTCTGGCTCGCGTACTGCATGATCAGGCGGCCGGTCGTCGTCTCGCCCGTGAACGCTATCTTGCGGATGCGCGGGCTGGACGCGAGCGGCTTGCCGGCCTCAACGCCGAACCCGTTGACGACGTTCACCACCCCGGGCGGCAGCAGGTCCCCGATGACGTCCATGAGGAAGAGGATCGACGCGGGCGTCTGCTCGGCCGGCTTGAGCACGACGCAGTTGCCCGCCGCGAGCGCCGGGGCGAGCTTCCACACGGCCATGAGGATCGGGAAGTTCCAGGGGATGATCTGCCCGACGACGCCGAGCGGCTCGTGGAAGTGGTACGCGATGGTGTCCTCGTCGATCTCGGAGATCGACCCCTCCTGCGCGCGGATCGCGCCCGCGAAGTAGCGGAAGTGGTCGATCGCGAGCGGGATGTCGGCCGCGAGCGTCTCGCGGACCGGCTTGCCGTTCTCCCACGTCTCCGCGACGGCGATCCGCTCGAGGTTCTCCTCCATCCGGTCGGCGATCTTGTTGAGGATGTTCGCGCGCTCGGTCGCGCTCGTGCGACCCCACGACCGGGCGGCGCCGTGCGCGGCGTCGAGCGCGCGCTCGATGTCGTCGGCGTTGCCGCGCGCGACCTCGGTGAAGGTCCGGCCCGTCACCGGGCTGGGGTTCTCGAAGTACTGCCCGCTCGCCGGCGCGACGTACTCGCCGCCGATCCAGTGGTCGTACCGGACCCTGTACTCGGCGATCGCCCCGTCCGTGCCGGGAGCTGCGTAGACCGTCATCGTCTGCCTCCTCGCAGTGGTGACTCGCCGCGCCCCTCAGGGAGCTCGCCGTCAGGCGGGGAGTGCCCGACGGCGGTGCGCGGCACGGCGCCTCGTCGCGCCGTGGCACGACGCTAGGCACGCGAGGGTTGCAGCACCGTTGCAGCGCGCGCCCGACAGGTCTCGGTCAGGAGAGCTCGTCGTCGAGGAGGTCGAGGTGCGCGCGGGCGCGGACCCAGAGCGGGCTGCCGTGGTGGGCGACGCTCTGGAGACGCGTCCACGCAGCGTGGTCCTCGGCGCCGTCGTCGGTGCGGGTCCACGCGTCGAGGACGTCGGCGTCGCCCGCCGACACGACGGCCGCGCGGAGCTCCGCCGCGAGCTCGGCGCGCAGGTGCTCGACGGCGGGCGCGCCGGAGCGCGGGAGGAGCGGCCCCCGGTAGGCGGCGACCGCTCCCCGGACGTCGCCGACCGCGAGCCGGTCGCGCACGACGTCGGCGTCCGTCCGCAGGGGTCGCGCGAGCCGGTACGGGCGGGAGCCGGCGAGGAGCGGGCCGGCGACGCGGCGCAGGCGCGAGACCTCCGCGCGCACGGTGACGTCCGAGAGCGCGCCGGGGTGCAGGAGCACGGCGAGCTCGTCCGCGGAGAGGCCGCGCGGGTGCGCGGCGAGGAGCGCGAGGATCTCGGCGTGCCGCAGCGACAACCGGTGCTCGAGGCCGTCCGCCGCGCGGAGCACGGGCGTGATGCCGAGCACGAACAGCTCGGGTGCGCCGTCGCGCGGCGGGGCAGGGACGGTCCCGGAGCCGCCGGCCCCGGGTGCGGACGCGCGCTGGGCGAGCTCCCGCTCGAGGCTCAGGACCGTGGCCCGCACGAGCGAGAGGACGACGCTCGAGGCCGCCGACTGGCGGCCGGTGACGTCGAGGACACCGAGGACGCGCCCGGTCCCGGGCTCGTGGATGGGGACCGCCGTGCAGCTGAACGCCTGGACGGGCCGGGAGAAGTGCTCCGCGCCGAGGACCTGCACGGCCCGACGCGCGGCCAGCGCGGTCCCGGGGGCGTTGGTCCCGACGCGCTCCTCGCGCCACACCGACCCCTCGACGAACCCGACGCGCTCGACCGCGTCCCGCAGCGCGCGGCTGCCCTCGACCCACAGGAGCCGGCCCGCGTCGTCGGACACGGCGACGGCGAGGCCGTCGTCCGCCGCGGCGTCGACGACGAGCTCGCGCACCACGGGCATGACCCTGGCGAGCGGGTGGGCGTCGCGGTAGGCGACGAGGTCGTCGCGGGCGAGCGCCGACTCCGTGCGCGGGCCCTCAGGGTCGACACCGCTGTGCACGGACCGGCGCCACGAGTCGGCGACGACCGGGTGGACGCCGTGCGGGAGGACGCCGTCGACGAGGAACGACCGGTAGGCGGCGCGGACCGAGCGGGCGTCGCGGCGCGCGTCGGGTCGACGCGGGTGCGCGTCCGAGCGCAGCGGCGGTACGAGGGTGCGCGACACGGGACCTCCCACGTCGTCGTGCGGTGCTGGGCCCAGTGTAGGGCGCGCGCGTCGGCCCGCTACCGCGGCGGCGGGGCGGGCGCGGCCCCGCCCGCGACCCTCGCGTCCGCCGCGACGCGGCGCAGCCCGGCGAGGACGACGCCCGTCGCCGCGGTGGGCGGGGCGCCGCGGCGCACCGCGGCGTACACCGGGCGCGTCCGGGGCGCCCGCAGCGGGCGGGCGACGACGTCGTACCGGGGGTCGACGGCGAGGCCCGGCAGCAGCGCGACCGACAGCCCCGCCTCGACGTGCGCGAGCAGCAGCTCGTAGCTGGGCAGCCGCGCGACGACGCGGGGCTCGAACCCGGCGTCGCGGCACGCGCTCTCGACGAGGGTCGACAGGTACCGGCCGGGCAGGTCCGCCGCCCACCGCGCGTCGGCGAGACCGGCAAGGTCGACCGGCCCCTCCCCCGCCACCGTCCCCTCCGACGAGTGCGACGGCGCACCCGACGGCGCGACGAGGACGACCGGGTCCTCGAGCAGCGGGACGGTCGCGACGTCGGGCCCGGCGAGCCGCGCGCCGTCGAGCAGGTCCGCGGTCACGGCGACGTCGACGTCCGCGCGGCGGAGCGCGGGCCAGCTCTCGCGGGGGTCGAGCTCGACGACCTCGACCTGCACCCGCGGGTGCTCGACGACCAGCCGCCGCGCGAGGGGGATCACGAGGGTCCGGACGCCGCTCGAGAACGCCGCGACGCGCACGACCCCGGCGGGCTGACCGTCGGGGTGGGCGAGCTCCGCCTCCGCGAGCGCCATCTGGTCGAGGATGACGCGGGCGTGCCGCGCGAGGGTGCGCCCCGCGGGCGTGAGGTGCACCCTCCGCCCGGTCCGCTCGACGAGGCGCGACCCGGTCTCGGCCTCGAGCGCCGCGAGCTGCGCGGACACCGCGGACGGGCTCAGGTGCAGGGACGCGCCCACCGCGCGCACGGTCCCGAGGTTCTCGAGCCGGGCGAGGATCTGGAGCCGGGCGGCGTTGAGCACGCGGTCCTCCGTTCCATGTGGTCGCGGCCGCTTGTGCGGGTTCTCCGCACAGACTGTACGAGAACTCGTGCTGTACGCGCACAGAGCTGCGTCCCTACGCTCGGAGGATGGCCGTCCTTCCGTCCCCCGCCCTCGCCCCGACGACCCCGGACGCCGCGACGTTCTGGTCCGACGCCGACCGGCACCTCGTGCGCTACGGCGGGCCGTTCACCCCGGAGATCGTCGAGAGCGCGTCGGGCAGCTTCGTCACGACGGCCGACGGGCGGCGGGTCCTCGACTTCACGTCGGGCCAAATGAGCGCGATCCTCGGGCACAGCCACCCGGCGATCGTCGAGACGGTCCGGAGCCAGATCGGCACGCTCGACCACCTCTTCTCCGGGATGCTCTCGCGCCCGGTCGTCGACCTCGCGCGCCGGATCGCGGGCACGCTGCCCGACCCGCTCGAGAAGGTCCTGCTCCTCACGACGGGCGCCGAGTCCAACGAGGCCGCGATCCGGATGGCCAAGCTCGTCACGGGTCGGCACGAGGTCGTCTCGCTCGCCGGGTCGTGGCACGGCATGACGCACGCCGCGGCCGCCGCGACGTACAGCACCGGACGCCGCGGGTACGGCCCGACCGCGCCCGGCAACCTCGTCGTCCCCGTGCCGAACGCGTACCGTCCCGACCACCTCACGCCCGACGGCGCGCACGACTGGCGCCGCCAGCTCGACCTCGCGTTCGACCTCGTCGACGTGCAGTCCACGGGGAGCCTCGCGGCGTGCATCGTCGAGCCGATCCTCAGCTCGGGCGGGATCGTCGAGCTGCCGCCCGGCTACCTCGCGGCGCTGCGCGACAAGTGCCACGAGCGCGGGATGCTCCTCATCCTCGACGAGGCGCAGACGGCGCTGTGCCGGACCGGGTCCTGGTACGCGTTCGAGGGCCGCGACGGCGAGGAGCCCGTGGTCCCCGACATCCTCACGATCTCCAAGACGCTCGGTGCCGGCCTGCCCCTCGCCGCGGTCGTCACGAGCGCCGAGATCGAGGAACGCGCGCACGAGCGCGGTTTCCTCTTCTTCACGACGCACGTCTCGGACCCGCTCGTCGCGGCGGTCGGCAACACCGTGCTCGACGTGCTGGAGGCCGAGCAGATGGACGCCCGGGTGCGCGTGCTCGGCGACCGCCTGCGCGCCGGGCTGCTCGACCTCCAGGACCGCCACGCCTCGATCGGCGACGTCCGCGGGCGGGGTCTGCTCCAGGGCATCGAGCTCGTGCTCGACCGCGAGACGAAGGAGGGCGCCGACGCCCTCGGCTCCCTGGTCACCCGGCGGTCGCTGGACCTGGGGCTCCACATGAACGTCGTACAGCTCCGGGGCATGGGCGGTGTGTTCCGCATCGCGCCGCCGCTCACCGTGAGCGAGGAGGAGCTCGACCTCGGGCTCGACCTCCTCGACCGCGCGCTCGGCGAGGCGGAGCGCGAGCTCCTCGGCTGAGCCGCGCCCCGTCACTTCCCGGCGGGCGTCCGGCGTGCGCCGACGGCCACCACGCCGTCGCGCACGACGACCGGCGCGCCCAGCCCGGGGACGTCGAGCGACGCGCGGACGCCCTCGACGACGCGGCCGTCGTCCCCGCCCGGTGTCTCGTCGACGAGCCAGAGCGCGCCGCCCGGGACGAGCAGGGCCGCGAGCGCGCTCGGCTCGACGTCCGCCGTCCGGGTCCAGAAGACGTTGACGTTCACCGCGAGGACGACCTCGAACGGCCCGCCCGTTCCGGCCGCGCGCCGCACCCTCGGCAGCCTGCGTTTACACCGTCTCAGCATGCGCGACAGCCCTTCCGTGATGCGGACAGCCGACCTAGCCTGACGCTCGGACGGACCACCACCTCGGACACCCCGGCTCCCGCCGCACGGAGGACACCATGCCCGCACCGCTCGACACCACCGAGAAGATCACCCAGTACGCCCACCCCGACCGCCTCGTGAGCACGGACTGGCTCGCCGAGCACCTCGGTCAGCCCGGCATCGTCGTCGTCGAGTCCGACGAGGACGTGCTGCTGTACGAGACCGGGCACATCCCGGGCGCGGTGAAGATCGACTGGCACACCGACCTCAACGACCCCGACACGCGCGACTACATCGACGGCAAGGGCTTCGCCCAGCTCCTGGGCGGCAAGGGCATCGGCCGCGACACGACGATCGTGGTCTACGGCGACAAGAACAACTGGTGGGCCGCGTACGCCGCGTGGGTCTTCACGCTGTTCGGCCACGAGGACGTGCGTCTGCTCGACGGCGGCCGCGGCAAGTGGATCGCGGAGGGCCGCGAGGTCACGACCGACGTCCCCGCGCCGGAGGCCGTCGAGTACCCCGTCGTCGAGCGCGACGACGTGACGATCCGTGCGTTCAAGGAGGACGTCCTCGCGCACATCGGCAACGGTCCGCTCGTCGACATCCGCTCCCCGCAGGAGTACACGGGCGAGCGCCTGCACATCCCGGACTACCCGGAGGAGGGCGTGCTGCGCGGCGGCCACATCCCGACGGCGCGCAACGTCCCGTGGGCGACCGCGGTCGCCGAGGACGGCACGTACAAGTCGCGCGAGCAGCTCGAGGCGATCTACCAGGAGGGTGGCCTCGGCCTCGCGACGGACGACGAGGTCGTCACGTACTGCCGCATCGGCGAGCGCTCGAGCCACACCTGGTTCGCGCTGACCTACCTGCTCGGGTTCGACAAGGTCCGCAACTACGACGGCTCGTGGACCGAGTGGGGCAACGCCGTGCGCGTCCCGATCGTCAAGGGCGAGGAGGCCGGCGAGGCCCCCGCGTCGCTCAACTGACGCACCGCTCGCACCTCACGCCCGACGGCGCGCGGCCGGCCCTGGTGGCCCGCCGCGCGCCGTCGGCGTCCGCCGCGGGCATACGCCGCGCGCGCCGGGCGTTCCGCACGGTGGGACCAGGTCCCGGCCGCACTCCCCCCGATGCAAGGATCGCCACCATGAGCTCCCCGACCGACGCCTCGTCACTGCCCGCGGCCCTCGCGGAGATCCGCGAGGACTTCCTCGCGCTGCCGGAGCGTGAGCGCCTCCAGCTCCTGCTCGAGTTCGCCAACGAGCTGCCCGACCTCCCGGAGCGCTACGCGAGCGCACCCGGTCTGCTCGAGCGCATCGAGGAGTGCCAGTCGCCCGTGCGCGCGTTCGCGGAGGTCGACGACGACGGTGTCGTGCACTTCTTCGCGACCGCGCCCGCCGAGGCGCCGACGACGCGCGGGTTCGCGTCGATCCTCGCGCAAGGGCTCTCCGGCCTGACCGTGCAGCAGGTGCTCGACGTGCCGGACGACTTCCCCATGTCGATCGGCCTCACGCGGGCCGTGAGCCCGCTGCGCATCGGCGGCATGAACGGCATGCTCACGCGCGCCAAGCGCCAGGTGCGCGAGCAGGTCGCCGGCCGTTCCTGACAGCGACCCGGGCTCGCCGGCGGCGGCTCGTCAGTCGCGGAGCGCGAGGCGGCGTGCGAGGACCGCGCAGACGACGAGCTGGAGCTGGTGGAACACGATCACCGGGACGGCGACGACGCCCGCGACGGCGACCGGGAACAGCACGCTCGCCATGGGCAGACCCGTGGCGAGCGACTTCTTGGACCCGCACATGAGGAGCGCGATCCGGTCCTCCGTCGACAGCCGCAGGGCCGCCCCGCCCCACCAGGTGAGCGCGAGCATCGCGGCGAGCACGAGCGCGCTCACGACGAGCAGCGCGACGATCGACCACCCGGACACGCTCGCCCACACGCCCGCCGAGGACGCGGCCGCGACGGCGCCGAACACGACGACGAGGATGGTGCCGCGGTCGACGCCGAGAGTGAGCCAGCGCCGCGCGCGGACCCAGTCGCCGACCCACGGCTGGAGGAGCTGTCCGACGACGAACGGCAGCAGGAGCTGGAGCAGCACGGTCCGGAGCCCACCGAGCCCGCCCGTGGAACCGTTGGCACCCCCGTCTGCTCCGGCCATGAGCCACAGCACGAGCAGCGGGGTGATCACCATGCCCGCGACGTTCGACACCGTCGCGCCGCAGATCGCCCCGGCGACGTTGCCGCGCGCGACCGACGTGAACGCGACGGACGACTGCACCGTCGACGGGAGCAGGGACAGGTAGAGCACGCCCGCGGCCAGCGGCGCCCCGACGAGCGGCTCGATCGCCCACGCCGTGACGAGCCCGAGCACCGGGAACACGACGTACGTCGCCGCGAGGATGCCGCCCTGGAGGCGCCAGCTCCGCAGGCCCGCCCACACCTCGCGCGTCGACAGGCGCATGCCGTAGACGAGGAAGAGGACCGTGACCGCGACGTCTGCCACGGCGTCGACCACGCGCTGCGCGTCCGGCCCCACCGGCACGACCAGCCCCAACACGAGCACGACGAGCAGGGTCACGACGAACGGGTCGACCCACCGGCTCAGGACTGCGCGCACGGGGACCGAGCCTAACTCCCTTCATCCATCACCAGCAGACGCCTGGCCGTCACGCCCATCGATCCAGACGGATGATGGTGGGACAGGCGTACGCAACGGCACGGTAATCGAACCGGGATCTACAGTCCCGCAGGGGAGCAATCAACCATCAAACACCGGTTCGGTCGCATGGGAGAGCGAGCGGGCGCCCGATGGATGTCAGTGGCCTGTGGGACGCTCCTACCGACAGCAACGATCCCTCTACCAGCGCGGAGTGCACAGCGTGGGACACAAGGTCTACATCTCCTTCAAGACCGAAGACGCCGCATACAAGCAGGCGATCCAGGATATGCCCCACCTGGATTACGTCGACAAGTCACTAAATCTGCCGATCAACTCCACCGATCCTGACTACATCATGCGGAGAATTCGAGAGGATTACCTGCACGACTCTACCGTTACCATCTTCCTAATCGGCTCACGATCCGCCGAGACCCTTGGATGGTTCGAGCAGCAGTATATCAAACGCGAGTTGCAGGCGTCGTTGTATAACTCGGCAAGCAGTCGCAAGAGCGGAATCCTCGGTATTGTACTCCCCGAGGTCGAAGACACGGTTTTTCGCGGCGAGAGCGAGTGCATGACCTGCGGCTCACTGCACAACATTGTTATGGTGAACGACTCAACCGCAATTTCAGAGTTCCACTACAATTACTACATCCCCAACAGCAAATGTGCGTGGTCAGAAGAGGACCGCTACTGCGTGCTAACGACATGGAGCGAGTTCGAAACGGATCCGAACGGCTGGATTGATCGCGCCTACGACAAGCGCACCGCTCCGATCTCGTTCAAGACAAAGGTGCGGCCGTGATGAACGTGCCACCGCAAGTTCCCGAACTAGACCTGCCCGCCTTGTTTAGGTCCGCTGACGGTAAAGCCGCTCTAAGCCAGCGTACGTTCTACATTTGGAAGGGTCTAGAACTCGGCGCATTGGCTGGAGCCGCCTGTGCTGCATTGATTCCCGGGGACATCCTCGGGAAATCTGGCCCAATTGCCGCCCTCCTACTCTTCATCGCCGCCCTGACCATGCAAGTGACGCGCGTCGCATCCACTGCCGAGAAGACTTGGTACGACGCGCGCGCCGCGGCCGAGTCCATACGGTCTGCAGCGTGGCAGTACGCCGTGGGCGGCGAGGCTTTCCGGCTGGACGATCCAGACGCAGAACGCGCCTTTAGACACGTCCTACGCGATGTGCTGGCAACTGTTCCGCACCTCGACATTGGCGCGAACGCCAACGACGCGCCCGGAGTGACAGAGTCGATGCGAACGATTCGCGCACTTCCGCAGGCAGACCGATCGCGGATCTATTACGATCAGCGGGTTGCGGGACAGGTGACGTGGTACGCCAACAAGGCTCGATGGAACAAGCGTCGATCTTTCATGTACGGCGTTATAGTCATCACTCTTGAAGCCGTCGCCCTTCTCGCAGGGGTCGCGCGCGTGGCATCCGGCGGTGATGTCGACTTTCTCGGTGCTGTCGCCGCAATCGCCGCAGCATTCGTTGCTTGGACTCAGGCGAAGAAATACGCCTCCCTTTCGGAGTCCTATGGGGTCACCAGCCACGAGGTGAACTTGGTTAGGGACACCCTGCCCCAAAGCGCCGATGAGGCAACGTGGGCTCAGAGCGCCCATGACGCCGAAGCGGCATTTAGTCGCGAGCACACTATGTGGCGTGCGCGACGCCAGGGCGCTGTGTAGCCAGTTCTTGGCCGATACCTCGCTCCGGTGGCACGTTCCTGATCGCGCGCACTCTTGCTCGGCAGTTCGAGGTAGTGCACCCGCAAAGGCGATTCGTGAATAATCGTCCCGCGATCAGAAGAGGGTGTAGCCGCCGTCGACCGTGACGACCGCGCCGGTCATGAAGCTCGACGCCGCGCTCGCGAGGAACACGACCGGAGGGCCGATCTCCTCGGGCTCGGCCCAGCGCCGCATCGCGGCGGGCGCGACGCAGTCGTCGTAGTACTCCGGCTGGTCGACGGGCGACGCCTCGGTGCGCACGTAGCCGGGCGCGACGGCGTTGACGCGGATGCCGTGCGGCGCCCACTCCGCGGCGAGGCCCTTGGTGAGCTGGTGCACCGCCGCCTTGGACGCGAGGTACGCGGGCTGCCAGCGCGGCCGGTTGACGATCGACGCCGACATCGACCCGACGTTGACGATCGCGCCCGGTCGACCGTCGGCGACCAGGGCGCGCGCGACCGCGCGCGAGCAGTACCAGACGCCGTCGAGGTTGGTCGCGAGCGTGCGGTGCCACACGTCGTCCTCGATCTCGAGCGCCGCCCCGCCGATCGAGATCCCCGCGTTGTTGACGAGCAGGTCGACGGCCCCGAGGTCCGCGGCCACGCGCCCGACGACATCGTCCACCTGGGCACGGTCCGTCACGTCGAGCGCGTACCCGCGGGCGTCGATCCCGGCCTCCCGCAGCGCGGCGGCCGCGTCCTCGGCGGCAGGCGCCGTCGTCGCCGTGAGCGCGACCCGAGCGCCGGCCTCGCCGAGCGCGCGGGCGACGGCGCGCCCGATCCCGCGGCTCCCACCGGTGAGCAGGGCCGTGCGGCCGGCGAGCGAGAACGAGTCGAGGACGGTCACGCGGGACAGTCGACCACGAGGCGTGTCAGAAGTCGAAGAGGTCCTCGAGCCACGACTCCTTCTTCTTCCGCTTGCGGTAGCGGGGGTCGTAGCCGTCGCGCCCGTCGTAGCGGCGGTCGCGGTCGTCCCGGTACCGGTCGTCGCCGTACTGGTCACCCCGGTAGCGGTCACGGTCGTCATAGCGGCGGTCATCGCGGCGGGCGTCGCGCCGCTCGCCGTAGCCGGGCGTGCCGTAGTCCGCGGCGGGCGCCGGCGGGTACGACGTCGGCGCGGGGGCGGGCGGGGCCGCGGGGGCCGGAGCGGTGCGTGCGGCAGCGGCAGCGGCCGGGCCGACGGCCTCGGCGGCGATCTCGCTCTCCAGCGAGCGGTCGATGATCTTGTCGAGCTCACCGCGGTCGAGCCACACGCCGCGGCACGTCGGGCAGTAGTCGATCTCCACGCCCTTGCGCTCGGTCATGACGAGCACGGTCTGGTCGGTGGGGCACAGCACGTCTGCCTCCTCGCGTGATGGGCCGGGCACGGTCGGCGCCCGCACGGGTACTGCGGAGTCCAACGCGGCTCCCGCACGCGCGGTTCCCGGCCGGCCGCATCAGCCGGTGCAGCGCTCGCTCGCGAGCCGGTCGCGCAGCTCGTCGGCGCGGTGCACCTCGTCGTCGAGGGCGGCGAGCGCCTCGGCGACCCGCGGGAGGAAGTCGGCCCCGGCTCTGAACCACTCCGCCCCTTCGAGGAAGCGTTCCGCCGCGGCCTCGTCGTGCAGGGCGAGCGCGAGGTCGGCGCGGAGCACCAGGGCGCGGAACCGGACGCGCTCGGGGACGCTGCGGGTCCGCACGCCCTCCGCGGCGAACGAGCGGTCGAGGACCTGGGCTGCTCCACCGGGATCGCCGGCCGCGCGGAGGATGCGCGCGTGCTCGAGAGCGCGAGCCAGGTCCGGTGGTTCCTCGGCGCCGCGGCGTGGCAGCCCGGGCACGAAGGCCCCACCAGCCACGCCGCACCTCCCGCCTCCCGCCGACAGCCCGACCACACTAACCCTGGTCGTGCAGCCCGGCACGGCGGGAAGACGGGAGGCGGCCCGGTCAGCGCTGCACGCGCGCGCTGCCGCCCGAGGCGAGCTTGCGCACCTCGGCGAGCGACGCCGTCGACGTGTCGCCCGGCGTCGTCATGGCGAGGGCGCCGTGCGCCGCGCCGTACTCGACCGCCTCGTGGATCGAGCCGAGCTCCAGGAGCCCGTACGCGAGGCCCGACGCGAAGGAGTCGCCGCCGCCCACGCGGTCGAGGATCTCCAGCCCGGGGCGGTGCGTCGCCTCGGCGAAGCCCTGCACGCGCGACCACGCGATCGCGCCCCAGTCGTTCACGGTCGCCGTCTTCACGCCGCGCAGCGTCGTCGCGACGACCTGGAAGTTGGGGTACTCCTCGGCGGCCCGCGCGATCATCGCGCGGAACGCCCCGGTGTCGAGGTCGGTGAGGTTCTCGTCGACACCCTCCACCTCGAAGCCGAGCGAGGCGGTGAAGTCCTCCTCGTTCCCGATCATCACGTCGACGTACCGGGCGAGACGGCGGTTGACCTCCTGCGCGCGCTCGACGCCGCCGATGCCCTTCCAGAGCGAGGGGCGGTAGTTGAGGTCGTAGGACACGATCGTGCCGTGGCGGCGCGCGGCGGCCATGGCGGCCTCCGCGACGTCGGCGGACGACTCGGACAGCGCGGCGAAGATGCCGCCGGTGTGGAACCAGCGCACGCCGCGGCCGAACACGTCGTCCCAGTCGACGTCCTCGGGGCGGAGCTGGGCGATCGCGGTGTTGCCGCGGTCGGACACGCCGACCGCGCCGCGCACGCCGAACCCGCGCTCGGTGAAGTTGAGCCCGTTGCGCACGGTGCGCCCGATGCCGTCGTACTCACGCCACTGCACCCAGCGCGTGTCGAGCCCGCCGGTGAGCATGAGGTCCTCGACCAGGCGGCCGACCTCGTTGTCCGCGAGCGCGGTGACGACCGCGCCGCGCAGGCCGAAGGCGCGGCGCAGCCCGCGCGCGACGTTGTACTCGCCGCCGCCCTCCCAGGCGTCGAAGCTGCGGGCGGTCTTGATGCGGCGCTCGCCCGGGTCGAGGCGGAGCATGACCTCGCCGAGGGCGACGACGTCGTAGGCGCACTCGTCCGCGGGCCGGAGAGCGAGCGGCGGCTGGTTCTGGGTCGTGTCGGCCACGGGTCAGGCTCCTTCGGCGGGGTGGGGGGCCGTGGCGGCGAGCGCGACGGCCTCGCGCGTGCGGCGCGTGATCTCGGCGGTGTCGCCCGCGCGCACGAGCGCGGCGTCAACCATCCAGGAGCCGCCGGCCGCGAGCACCGACGGCAGCGCGAGGTAGTCGAGCAGGTTGGCGGCGCTCACGCCGCCGGTCGGGACGAAGCGCAGGCCCGGGAAGGGCGCGGAGAAGGCCTTGACCGCCGCGGGGCCGCCGACGACGTTCGCCGGGAAGAGCTTCACGGCGTCGAGGCCCAGGTCGAGCGCGGCGATGACGTCCGACGGCGTCGCGACGCCGGGCAGGACCGGCACCCCGAGCTCCTGCGCGCGGCGCACGACGGCGGCCGAGAGCCCCGGCGAGACGAGGAACCGCGCCCCGGCCTCGACGGCCTCGTCGACCTGGGACACGTTGATGACCGTCCCCGCGCCGACGAGCACGTCCGGCACCTCGCGCGCGATCGCCTCGATCGCGGCGCGGGCACCCGCGGTGCGGAAGGTGACCTCGGCGACGGGCAGCCCGCCGTCGCGCAGCGCGGTCGCGACGAGCACGCCCTGCTCCGCGTCGTCGACGACGACGACGGGCACGACGCGGGCACGCGCGACCGTCTCGATGGGTCCGTGGGATGACATCCTCGCTCCGTTTCGCTATGGTGAACGCCTGTTGTTTACTACGGAACGCACTCTAGGTGAAGGAGCCACGACGATGGAAGCCGGGAGCACGCCGTCGGGCAGGCGAGAGGGCAGCGAGCCCACGCCGGAGGGCCAGACCGGGAGCCCGCTCGGGAGCGTCGACAAGGCCCTGACCGTGCTCGAGGCGCTCGCCGCGGCAGGCCCGCCCGGGGTCGCGCTCGGCGACCTCGCGCGCTCGCTCGGGCTGCACAAGGCCTCGCTGCACCGCACGCTCGCGGCACTGCGCTATCGCGGCTACGCCGAGCAGGACGCCACGACGGGCGACTACCGCCTCGGCCCGGCGGCGACCGCGCTCGCGACGGTCTACCTCGGCGAGGAGAACCTGCCCGCGCTCCTGCACCCGGTGCTCGTCGCCGTGTGCCGCGCGACGGACGAGCTCGTGCACCTCGGCGCCCTCGCCGGGACGGAGATCGTGTACCTCGACAAGGTCGAGCCCGCGCGCGCCGTGCGCGTCTGGTCGGCCGTCGGCCGGCGCCGCCCCGCGGCCACCACGGCCCTCGGGCGCGCGCTGCTGGCCCACCGGCCGCTCGACGACGCCGCGCTCGCCTGGTACGCCGCGGCCGCCCCCGAGGAGCACCCGGTCACGGCCGCCACGCTCCGCGCGACGTGCGACGCCACGCGGACGAGCGGCTTCGCGACGGAGACGGAGGAGAACGAGCCGGGCATCAGCTGCGTCGCCCTGCCCGTGCTGCGCGACGGCCAGTCCGTCGCCGCGGTGAGCGTCACCGCGCCGGCCGAGCGGCTCGGGGCGCGCCGACGCCGTGAGATCGAGGCCGTCCTCCGCGAGGTGGTCCCGCCCCTGCTGCCGCCGACGCTCACCGTGCCGGACGCTGTGCTCGGCCGGATCGGCCGCCTCGGCCGGCTCGGCCGGCACGGCCGGCACGGTCAGCCCGACGGCCCCGCCGCGACCGGAGCGCGTCGACCGGCGACGCCCGCGGGGCTGTGAGAGAGTTCAACCGCAGCACGACGGAATGACGGAAGGGCCCGCGATGACCGTCCTCGTGGCGTACAACGACTCCCCGCAGGGCGAGACCGCGTTCCGGGCGGCCGTCGCCGAGGCGGTCCACCGCTCGACCGCCCTCGCGGTCCTCGTCCTCACCCCGCAGGACGCCGACGCGGGCGTCCCCGCGACCCTCGCGCACCTGCTCGACACGCTTCCCGCCGAGGTCGCCCACCCCGAGATCTCCTACCGCTCGGAGAACCTCGACCCCGCCGAGGCGATCATCGACGCGGCCGAGCGCACCGGCCCCGACCTCGTCGTCGTGGGCGCGCGCAAGCGCTCGCCGGTCGGCAAGTTCCTGCTCGGCAGCACGACGCAGCGCGTGCTCCTCGACTCGCCCGTCCCGGTGCTCGTCGTCAAGGCGTCCCACTGACACCGTCCTGACGGGTGCCGCCGCGCGGCCGCCCGGCCTCCCGGGCGGCCGCGTCGCGACTTCTCTCAGCCCTGCGCGACGGCGGCGCGCAGCCCGTCGACGAGGGGCGTCGTCGGGCGGCCGATCAGCCGGGCGAGCTCGCCCGACGTCTCGGCGAGCAGCCCGTCGCGGATGTTGCCGTCCAGCGCGACGACGAACCCGGCCGTGCCCTCGTCGAGGCCCGCGCGGACGAGCGTCTCGCGGTGCTCGTCCGGCGTGAGCCGCCGGTACGCGACCGGGCGGCCGAGCACCTCGGACGCCGCCGCGGCGAGGTCGTCGAACGTCCACGCGACGTCGCCGCCCAGCTCGTACACCGCGCCCGCGTGCGCAGTGGCGTCCCCTTGCGCGGCGAGCGCGACGACCGCCGCGGCCTCGGCGTAGTCGGCGCGGCTCGCGCTCGCGACGCGGCCGTCGCCGGCGCTCGACACGAGCTCGCCGGACTCGCGGGCACCCAGCACGTCGCCGACGTAGTTCTCGGTGTACCAGCTGTTCCGCAGGATCGTGGTCGCCAGACCCGAGGCCGCCAGGAGCTCCTCCGTGGCCTTGTGCTCGGGCGCGAGGATGAGGGCGGAGGTCGTGGCGTGCGGCGCGCTCGTGTAGATCACGCGGGAGACACCGGCCGCGACGGCCGCCTCGACCACGTTGCGGTGCTGCGGGACCCGCTGCCCGACCTCTGAGCCCGACACGAGCACGAGGACGTCGACGCCCGCGAGCGCCGTGGCGAGGGTCTCGGGTCGCGCGTAGTCCGCCTCGCGGACCTGGACACCACGGTCGGCGAGGTCGGCGACCTTGGCGGTGGTCCGCGCGGCGGCGACCACCTGGGACGGGTCGGCGCCGCGGGCGAGGAGGGACTCGACGACGAGGCGGCCGAGGTGGCCGCTGGCTCCGGTGACGGCGATGGACATACGAGGGCTCCTTCGGTGCGGGGACACGACCGGGCGGTCGCACCGTCCCAGCATGCACTTACTTTTCGACAGTGCCAACTAGGAGTAGGTGCGGTCTATCTCACAGTGCCGCCCGACGCGCACGCGCCGTATCCTGGGGCGATGACGACCGACGCCCGTCCCGTGGAGGACACCGGACCCACCGACGCGATGGTGGCCGACGTCTTCCAGCGCGGCTGCACGTCGCGGCACGTCCTCGAGACCGTCACCGGGCGCTGGGGCGTGCTCACGGTCGCCGGGCTGCGCGACGGCGCGGTGCGGTTCAACGCGCTGCGGCGCCGCATCGACGGTGTCAGCGAGAAGATGCTCGCCCAGACCCTCCAGTCCCTCGAGCGCGACGGCATCGTCGTGCGCGAGGTGCGCGCAACCATCCCGCCGCACGTCGAGTACTCCCTCACCGACCTCGGGCGGCGCGTCGCCGACAGCCTCACGGGGCTGCTCGACGTCCTCGAGGGCTCGGTCGCGGAGGTGACGGCGTCCCAGCACGCGTACGACGCGCGCCGGGACGCCTGACGCTCACGTCTGCGAGCGCACGTACCAGAACACGAGCGCGCCGACGACCAGCAGGCCCGCCAGCACGGCGAGGACGATCTTGCCGACGCTGTAGGGGCGCCGCCCGATCACCTGGCCGGTGTTCGCGTTGACCATGACCTGCCACTGCCTGCCCGCGTACACGTACGTCGCGATCCACAGCGGCAGCAGCACGAGCTTGAACATGACGTCCGCGTAGGCGGTGCGGATCGAGCCGACCCGCTGCTCGTCGCCGCCGATGTCGCGCTCGACGTCGTCCTTGATCACCGGCGCCATCTTCTGCTTCGCGCGGTCGAGGCCGACCGGGGGCTCGACGTCGTAGCGCGCCGCCGAGAACCCCGCGAGGTACTCGGCGCGGAACGGCACCGCGTGCGACAGCGGCCACGGGCCGAGCTTCGACAGGTCGCGCTCGGCGACGTGCGACGACGCGGGGACGAGCACGTCGTCGAAGTCGCGCGCGACGTGCCCCGAGACGGGCGTCCAGCTGACTCGCCGCTCCTGGCGCTCCTCGTCCCCGTTCTTGACGGTCACGTAGTAGGCGTCCCCGCGCTGGCCCGAGTACGCCGACGACGTGCGCGCGTCGAACGTCCAGTGCGGCACGTACGAGCCGTGCAGGGACTCCGTGTCCCCGACCTTCTTCAGCTCGCCCGGCGCGAACCAGCGCGAGCGCACCCAGCGCCGGAACGCGTCGCGCGCCTGCGCCTGCTCGACGCCGAACGGCACGACCGCCTCCGGCTGCACCAGGCCGTCCGTCTCGGCCGCCGCGACGAGGTGCCCGCCGCAGAACCGGCACGCGACGGACAGGTCGGTCCCCTGCGTCGTCGCGCCGCACCCGTCGCACGTGAGGACCCGCGCGTCGAGGATCCCGGCGCGCACACCGCCCTGCGCGGCGGCCCACGCGTCGAACGAGTGCTCGTCGACGGCGTCGCCCGGCGCGTGCACGATCGCGACCGTCCCGCCGCACGCCACGCACCGCAGGTGCTGCGTCCCCGGCGCGTACGCGAGCTGCGACCCGCACGCGTCGCAGCGCGTCCGGACGAGCTCTCCCTGGGCGTCGCTCACCGTCAGCCCGCCACCGGACCGGTCGGGTCTCCGGTCGGGGCGCCCGTCGGCGGCAAGGGCGGCGGTGTCGCCGCGAACAGCGCCGCGAGCGCGGGCACCTCGCCCGCGGCGGTCCACGCGGCCATGCCCTCCTGCCACACGAGCGACGCGCGCGTCACCTCGCCGGACCGGACGCGGCCGGCGAGGTCCGCCGTCGTGCCGGGCCCGGCCTGCGTGCCGCCGACCGCCCAGTACCAGGGCGACTCCGCGGCGGGCAGGGGCGGCGGCCCCGCGGGCGGCGCCGGGGCCGGGGTCGGCTGGGCCGCCGTCGTCCCGAGCGAGTGCGCGAGCTGCTGCCCCATGGCGGCGCCGAGACCCATGCCGGCGCCGAGCCCCAGCCCGTCGCCCGCGCCTCCGGGGTTGGCGGCGGCGGTCTCGATCGCGTTCGCCGCCTGGAACTTCGTGTACTGGTCGAGGTTCCCGACGACGGCCATCTGCGTCCGCTTGTCGAGCGCCGCCTCGACCTCGGGCGGGAAGGAGACGTTCTCGAGGACGAAGCGCGGGACCGCGATGCCGTACTCGGACAGGTCCTCCGAGAGCTGGCCCGCGAGCCGCGTCGCGATCTCGCGCTGGTTCGCGGCGAGGTCGATCGCCGCGACGCCGGCCTCCGCGAGCGCCGGGCCGAGCTGGCCGACCACGAGGCGGCGGAAGTAGTCGCCGATCTCGTCGGTGCGGAACTGCGGGTCGGTCCCTACGAGCTGGCGGAGCAGCGCCGACGGGTCCACGACCTGCAGCGCGTACGTCCCGAACGCGCGGATGCGGACCGCGCCGAGCTCGGGGTCGCGCAGGATCACCGGGTTCTGCGTGCCCCAGGTGAGGTCGGTGAACTGGCGCGTCGCGACGAAGTACACCTCCGCCTTGAACGGCGAGCTGAACCCGTACTTCCAGCCCTGGATCGTCGACAGGATCGGCAGGTTCTTGGTCTCGAGCGTGTACGTGCCCGGCCCGAACACGTCGGCGAGCCGGCCCTCGCTCACGAAGACGGCGCTCTGCCCCTCGCGCACGACGAGCTTCGCCTGGTTCTTGATCTCGTTGCCCTGGCGCGGGAAGCGCCAGACGATCGTGTCCCGGCTCTCGTCGAGGAACTCGATGATGTCGATCAGCTGGCCGCGCAGCTTCTCCATGAAGCTCATCCGGACTCCTTCGCTCGTCGTGCGGGACGGCCGCGGGCGCCCGCACGTGCGGGTGCACGGCCCGCCCTGGCGCGCCGAGCATAGCGGCATCCCGCCCCGCCGATGAAACCCCCAAGGGTTGGTAAAACCGACTGGTGGCCGCAGGTTCGCGCCCGGTCCGCCGAACCCGGGGTCGCTCCCCACGGACGCGGCCGTCCGGGGAGCGACCCCGGGTTCGGCGGCGACCTATCCTGGCCGGGTGCCGACCCCGCCGACGACCGCGCCCGCGACGCCCACCGTCGCCGTCCTGCTCGCCGCGGGTGCCGGGACCCGGCTCGGGCGCGGGCCCAAGGCGCTGCTCCCTCACCGCGGCGGCACGCTCGTCGAGCACGGGGCCCGGGTGCTGCTCGCGGGCGGGTGCGACGCCGTCGTCGTGGTCCTCGGCGCCGAGTCCGGGCGCGTCCGAGCGGGGTCGAGGCTCGACGACCCCCGGGTGCGCGTCGTCGACAACCCCGGCTGGGCGACCGGCATGGCGTCGTCGCTGCGGGTCGGCGTCGCCGCGGCGCTCGACCTCGCTCCCGCCCGGGTCGTCGTCGCCCACGTGGACCAGCCCGGCGTCGTGCCCGACGACGTCGCGCGCCTCCTCGCCGCCCACCACCCCGGCCGCGTGACGGCGTCGCGCTGGACGACGAGCCCCGCGCGTCGGGCACGACCTGCAGGTCGTCCTGAGGCGGAGAACGACCCTGAGGTCGGGTTCGGCGCCGAACGGACCGCGCGCTGGGCCCACCCGCTCGTCCTCGACGCCGCGCTCGCCGAGCCGGCCGCCACGAGCGCCCACGGCGACCACGGCGCACGCGACTTCCTGCGCGCCCACGCGGACCTGATCGACGTCGTCGACCACCCGGGCGACGGCCGCGACCTCGACACGGAAGCCGACCTCGACCTCCTCGCCCCCCGCCCCCGCCCCCGCTGAGTGCTGGGTACGTGTCGTCGGACAGCCGGGTGGACGACAAGAACCCAGCACTCAGCGGGCGTCGGCGGCCTTGATGGCCAGGTAGATCCGGTCCCGGGCGAGCGGGAGCTCGGTGAACCGCACGCCCGTCGCGGCGCGGATCGCGTTGGCGAGTGCGGGGGCCACCGGGTTGAACGGGCTCTCGCTCATCGACTTCGCCCCCAGGGGCCCGACCGTGTCCGACGTCCGCGCGAAGTAGACCTCGCTGCGCGGGGTGTCCGCGAAGGTCGGCAGGTGGTACTGGCGGAAGATGTCGGTCGTGACGCGACCGGTGTCGTCGACGATCACGTTCTCGTAGAGCGCCGCGCCGAGAGCCTGCGCGATGCCACCCTCGACCTGGCCGCGGCACTGCCGGGGGTTGACGACCTCGCCGGCGTCGGCGGCCTGGACGGACTGCAGGATGCGGATCTCTCCCGTGCCGTGGTGGACCGCGACGCGGAACCCGTGCACGTTGAACGCGACGGAGCGCGGGGTGCCGCCCCAGCGCCCCTCGGCGACGAGCTCGATCCCGGCGTCGGTGGCGGCGCGCGCGACGTCGGCCAGCGGCAGGACGGTCGTCGCTCGATCACTTCCCGTGCAGTCGACGCCCCCGGGCACGAGCCGGCAGTCCCCCGGCGCCGCGCCGGCCATCCCGGCCGCGACCTTGAGCACCGCCTCCGCGAGATCCTGCGCGGCGGCGAGCGACGCCTTGCCCGCGACGACGGTGCCCGTGGACCCGAACGCGCCGGTGTCGTGCTCGAGCAGGTCGGTGTCCGACTGCCGCACGACGACGTCCCCGGCGTCCTGCGCGAGCGCGCTCGCGACGAGCTGGGCGTGGACCGTCGTCGTGCCGTTGCCGAACTCGGCGGTCCCGACCTCGGCCTCGACCACGCCGTCGGCCCGCAGCCGCACGCGTGCGTGGGAGTAGTGGCCCCGCGGCGGCACGGTGTCGATCATGGAGAGCGCGGTGCCCTCGCCGACGCCCCACTCCGGACCGAGGTCCGGCAGGGCGTCAGCGCCCGACCCGACGCCCGCCCCGTACGCGGCGACGTCGCGAGCCCGCCCGCGCGCGAGCGCGTCGGCGGCGAGATCGAGGCACTGGTCGAGTCCGTAGCTGCCGTAGAGCACGTCCTCCTCCGGCGTCGGGTGCGTGGAGAGCATGGGGTCGCCGTCGAGCACGACGTTGCGCCGCCGCAGCTCGAGCGGGTCCATCCCGAGCTGCTGCGCGAGCTCGTCGACCGCCGACTCGACGGCGAAGATCATCTGCGACAGCCCGTAGCCGCGGAACGCGCCCGCGGGCACGGTGTTCGTGTAGACGCAGTGCGCGTCGACCTTCTTGTTCTCGCACCGGTACACCGCGAGCGACTCGCCGCACCCGTGGAACATGACCCCGGGGCCGTGGTTGCCGTACGCGCCGGTGTTGCTGAGCACGTCCAGGTGCAGCGCGGTGAGCGTCCCGTCGCGACGCGCGCCCGCGCGCACCCGGATGCGGAAGGGGTGGCGCGTCGTCGTGCCCACGAACTGCTCGGTGCGCGTGAGCTCGAGCTGGACCGGGCGCCCGAGCCGCAGCGTCGCGAGCGCCGCGACGTCCTCGGTGAGCACCTCCTGCTTGCCGCCGAACCCGCCGCCCACGCGCTCGCAGTGCACGCGCACGCGCTCCGGGTCGAGGTCGAGCACGCGCGCGAGGTGGCGCCGCGCGAGGAACGGCACCTGCGTCGACGACCGCACAACGAGCCGGCCGTCGTCGTCGAGCGACGCGATGGCGCAGTGGGTCTCCAGCGCGGCGTGCTGCACGCGGTGCGTGCGGTACGTGGCCTCGTGCACGACGTCGGCCTCCGCCAGACCGCGCTCGACGTCGCCGAGCTCGCTGTGCACCTCGGCGACGACGTTCGCCTCGGGCCGCGAGACGCGCGCCTCGGCAGGGTCGAGCCCGGGGTGGACGAGCGGCGCGCCGGGCGCCATCGCCTCCTCCGGGTCGACGACGGCGGGCAGCACCTCGTACTCGACGCGCACCTGCCGCACGCCCTCCTCGGCCGCCGCGACCGTGTCCGCGACGACGGCCGCGACGCGCTGCCCGACGTGCCGCACGACGTCGTCGAGGACGCGCGTGTCGTCGGGGTCGTCGGTGAACAGCTCGTGCTGCGCGGTCGAGAACCGCGTCGCCGGCGCGTCCTCGTGCGTGAGCACGGCGTGCACGCCCGGCACGGCGAGCGCCGCGGACGCGTCGATCGCGACGACCCGCGCGTGCGCGTGCGGCGACCGGACGAGCTTGAGGTGGAGCAGCCCCGGGTAGTCGGCGGGGTCGACGTCGAGCGTGTACCGCACCGTCCCGGTGACGACCCCGCGCCCGGCCGGCGCGGGCACGTCCCGCCCGACCGCCGAGGGAGAACCCCGGCCCGCCGAGGTAGAGCCCTGGTCACGCGAGGTAGAGCCCTGGTCCGCCGAGGTAGAGGCGTGGTCACCCCAGGTAGAGGCGTGGTCGCCGCCCGACGACGCGCGCTCCCCCGTGCCCGGGGCGGTGCCCGTCGTGTCGCCCCGGCCGAGGACGGCGTCCTCGATCGCGCGGTAGCCGGTGCAGCGGCACAGGTTCCCCTTGAGGTTGCGCGGCAGGTTCGCGCGCTGCGCGTCGTCGAACGTCGCGGCGGTCATGATCATCCCCGCCGTGCAGAACCCGCACTGGAAGCCCTGCGCGTCCAGGAACTGCTGCTGCACGGGGTGCAGCGTCTCCTGGGGACCGTGCGGGTCGTGGTCGCACGCCGCGGTCTCCTCGTCCCCGGCACCGCTGCCGTGGCACGCCGTCGCGGCGAGGCCCTGGACGGTCGTCACCTCGTGGCCCGCCGCGCGCCGCGCCGGGTAGACGCACGAGTGCACGGGGACGCCGTCGACGTGGACCGTGCACGCGCCGCAGTCGCCTCCGTCGCAGCCCTTCTTGACTCCGAGCGCACCCTGCTCGCGCAGGTACGTGCGCAGGCACTGGCCCGCGCGCGGCACGGCCTGGGCGGTGCGACCGTCGATCGAGACGGGCGGGATCGGGCGGGGGTCGATCGCGGTCATCGGGGGTCTCCGTCCGTGCCGTCCGCGAGCCCGGAGAGGAGCTCGGAGCGGATCTCCTCGCCGAGGCGGTAGGTCATGTCCCGGCGCCACGCGGGCAGCCCGTGGATGTCGTCGTGGTAGAGGTCGACGGGGATCGCGACGTCGAGCGCGGCGGCGAGCTCGACCGCCGTCGGGAGCGCGTCCGCGGCGAACCGGAGCTGCACGGGCCGACGCGTCGAGGCGGTCACCGTGAGGACGAGGCCCCCTCCGGCGTCGGGCGGGTCGACCCGGCCGATCAGCAGCACCCCCGAGCGCCCGAGGTTGGACAGCGACAGGCGCCGGAACGCGGTGCGCGCGCGCAGCGCGTGGTCGGGCACGCGGATCGCGCGCAGGAGCTCGCCGGGCGCGAGCGTGTTGGCCAGCTCTCCGGTGACGAGCTCGGCGACCGGCTGCTCCCGGCGGGTGCCGCCCGGTCCCCAGACCTCCGCGACGCCGTCGAGCGCGGCGGTGAGGGAGATCATCGGCCCCGCCGGCAGGGACGTGCAGACGTTGCCGCCAACGGTCGACGTGTTCCAGATCTTGAAGGACGCGACGAAGCTGTCGCAGCACGGGCGCACGAGGTCCAGCGCTCGCCACCGCTCGCGCACCGGCGCGGCCTGCGCGCTCTCCTCGAAGGCCCACAGCTCGGCGACCGTGCAGGTCGCGGCGATCTCGAGACCGTCGCCGGTCACGCTGAGCGCGGGCCAGCCGGCGCTCGTCACGTCGAGCAGGCGCCGCAGCGTCTGGCTGCCGTACGAGAACAGGACGGTGCCGCCCGCGAGCCAGGCGTCGCCCTCGCGCCAGTCGCCGGGGTCGACGGTCGGGACGAGGTCGGTGACGGTGCTCAGGTCCATCGGGGGGCCTCCTCGGGTTCCGTCGCGGCGACGGCCGCGGGGAGACGGGCGGGCGGGGGGTCGGCGTGGATCGGCCCGTCGGTGCCGCTGAGCGGGACGACGGCGGCCCGACCGTGCCGGGTCGCGACGAGCTCCGCGGTGATCGAGACCGCGACCTCCTCAGGCGTCACCGCCCCGAGGTCCAGGCCGATGGGTGAGCGCAGGCGCGCGAGCGCCGCCTCGGTGACGCCCTCCGCGCGCAGGGCCGCGACACGCTGCGCGTGCGAGCGGCGCGAGCCCATCGCGCCGACGTACGCGAGCGGCAGGTCGAGCGCGAGGTGCAGGAGCGGCACGTCGAACTTGGCGTCGTGCGTGAGGACCGCGACGGCGGTCCGCGGGTCGACGCGACCGGCGGCGGCCTCGGCGGCGAGGTACCGGTCCGGCCACTCGACGACGACCTCCGCCTCGGGGAACCGGCGCGCGTCGGCGAACACCTCGCGCGCGTCGACCAGCGTCACGCGATAGCCGAGCAGGCGCACGTGCCGCACGAGCGCTCCGGCGAAGTCGTTGGCCCCGCACACGAGGAACCGCGGCGCGGGCAGACGCGTCTCGACGAGCAGCGTGACGGGCTCGGTCTCGTCGCACGCGGCGCCGCCGTCGTGCGGCGCCGCGCCGGTCTCCGGGTCGAGCGCCGCACCGCGCGCCGAGCCCCGCGGCGCTCCGTGCGCCGCGTGGACCGTCGCCGTGCCGCCCGCGCGCAGCACGGCGACCACCTGGGCCGCCGCGGCGTCGAGCGCAGCCGGTCCCACCAGTTCCCGCAGTGCACGGGCGACGCTCCGCTCGTCCGCGGCGCCGGGGTCGTCGACGAGGACCGCGGTGCGCTGCGCCCCGTCGATCCGGCGCACGAGCGCCGCGGGCCCGCGCCCGGCGGCCTCGGCGTCGCCGTCGGACGAATCCGTGCCAGGACGCGGCTGGACGTCCGAGCCCGCGCGCGCTCCGCCGGCGGGCGGTGCCGTCAGAGCGACGAGCACGCGGGCGACGTCGTCCCCCGGGAAGACCGGTTGCACGTGCACGTCGAGCGTGCCGCCGCAGCTCAGCCCGACGGCGAACGCGTCGTCGTCGCTGTAACCGAACGTCTCGCGGTGGCTCGCGCCGGTGGCGATCGCGTCGAGCGCGGCGGCGTGCACCGCGCCCTCGACGCACCCGCCGGACAGGCTGCCGAGGACGGCACCGTCGGCGCGCACGGCCATCGCGGTGCCGACCGGTCGCGGCACGGAGCCGGACGCCGCGACCACCGTCGCGACGGCGAACGGGGGCTGCCCCGGGCCGAGCCACGGGGCGAGCTGGTCGACGATCTGGAGCATCGTGGGCCTCGCTTCCGCCAGGGTGCCGGCGAACCGGCGTCCTTCCAGTGAACCCTTGCGGTGAGTCCCCTGCGTGTCCGGGGACGCGTCGGCTGTGACGCGCCGGAAACACAGGGCTTGAATCCGCCCTTGGACTGCTCCTCGCAGGAGAGGAAGCAGTTCCGCTGAATGGAAGTTGACTTCCATTCGACGGACTCCACGCTAACACGCAGCGTCGCCCTGGTCACGGGTCCCGGGCCGGGAACGTCTACGATCGGCCCATGACCGCGGTCTCGCTCGGGATGCCCAGGCTGCGGTCGGCCGCGCCCGGCGTCGGCTCGCCGGACCGCGATCCGGACCGCCCCGCGACCGACGCGCTCGTCGACCGCTACGGCCGCGTCGCGCGCGACCTGCGGATCTCGATCACCGAGAAGTGCTCGCTGCGATGCACCTACTGCATGCCCGCCGAGGGCCTCCCCGCGATCCCCCGGGAGGACCTCCTCACGCCCGACGAGATCGGCCGGGTCGTGCGCGTCGCCGTGGGGCGGCTCGGCATTACCGACGTCCGGTTCACGGGCGGGGAGCCGCTCATACGCCGTGACCTCGCCGACATCCTGCGCGCCGCGCGCGCGGCCGCGCCCGACGTGTCGCTCTCGCTGACGACCAACGCGATCGGGCTCGACAAGCGCGTCCACGAGCTCGTCGCCGCCGGCCTCGACCGCGTGAACATCTCGCTCGACTCCGTCGACCGGGCCCACTTCGCACGGCTCACGCGCCGCGACCGGCTGCCCGACGTGCTCGCCGGGATCCGGGCCGCGCTCGCCGCCGGGCTCGCGCCGGTCAAGCTCAACGCGGTCCTCATGCCCGAGACGCTGGCCGGCGCCGCGGACCTGCTGGCGTTCGCCGTCGACCACGGCTGCCACCTGCGCTTCATCGAGCAGATGCCGCTCGACGCCGACGGGCACTGGACGCGCGACGACCTCGTCTCCGCCACGGATCTCCTCGCCGTGCTCGGGAGCCGCTTCGACCTGCTCGCGGTCGGCCGCGACGACCCGTCCGCGCCCGCCGAGGAGTGGCTCGTCGACGGCGGACCCCAGACCGTCGGCGTCATCGCGTCCGTCACGCGCTCGTTCTGCGGCGCGTGCGACCGCACGCGCCTCACCGCCGAGGGCACCGTCCGCTCGTGCCTGTTCGGCGACGACGAGACGGACCTGCGCGCGATCCTCCGCTCCGCGGACCTCACCGAGGACGAGCGCGACGACGCCCTCGCCCGCGCGTGGCAGGGTGCCATGTGGCACAAGCCGCTCGCGCACGGCAGCGACGCCCCCACGCTCGCCGCCGACGCGTTCGCGCCGACGTCGCGCAGCATGGGCGCGATCGGCGGCTGATCCTGAGGCTCTCAGTGCCCTCGGTCGCGGAGGCGTAGCGCGATCATCCGCTCGCGTGCCAGTCCGCGGATCCGCCTCGTCGCCCCCGACGCCTCCAGCACCGACAGCACCTCCAGAGACTCCGAGGACCCCGCGACCTCACGCTGGAGCCAACGCGTCCAACCCGACACGTCGTCGACGGCGACCTGTCGCCCTGCAAGAACTCCATCGCGAACCATGACGTCACGCAGACGCGCCCGCGGAAAGCTCTGGAAGTCCGTTGGCAGAAGGTCGACCCACTCCATCGCCGACCTCGCGTCGACACGTTCGATCATCAGGAGGACGACGGACGCAGCCAGGTGAGGGTCCGGCTCCTGGGAGACCAGCCGAAGGAGGACAGGCCACGTCGTCGGGTCCTCAACCGCGCTCGAGTACACCCACCAGCGCCAGTGCTCGTCGTCGTCCGGCCCGGGCGTCCCGACACCTTTTCGGGCGGCGAGTGCCGCAAGCTCAGGAGACGGCTCCTGCGCACTTCCCACGGCACCTCCTCACCTGACCTCGCGGCGCGCAACCCGGGCACCCCGAGCACCCCGCGCACCACCGTACATCGTCCGCGGTGGCGCAGATCATAGGGTGAAGCCGGTCACCTCGACGCGTCTGCCCAGGTCACGCGCGACGGACGTTCCTACCATGGATGCCGTGACGACGATCTCCCCTGCACCCACGAACCACCCCGCGGCTTCCTCCTCCGACGCGACCACGACGCCGGACAACAGCACCTCCGCGTTGCCGATCTACCGCACCGACGACCGGTCCGGGAGCTGGAAGGCAGGTACCAAGAGCGTCCTGGGCGCGACGATCGGCGCCGTCGTCGGGACCGTCGTGCTGAGCTGGTTCGGCCTGGTCCTCGGCACCGCCGTCGGTCTCGGCATCGGCATGCTGCTCGACAACCGCCCCGCCGCGCGCTGACCCGACCGGCCCAACCCGGCCCCGCGCGACGAGCGCGCGACCGGGAGCGTCCCGCCCGACATCGTCGTCGCACGGCGGATCCCGCAGCCCGACGCACGAGAGGCGAGAAGTGGCCCCTCCCCGGCCGTTGCCGGGGGCCACTTCTCGCCTCTCGTCGTTGGCCGGCGCAGCCGTCCAGCGTGCCGCTACAGCCCGACCCACTCCGAGACGCCGTCGTCGAAGTGCTGCCGCTTCCAGATCGGCACCTCGGCCTTGATGCGCTCGACGAGCAGCGAGCACGCCTCGAACGCCTCGCGGCGGTGACCCGCGGCCGCCGCCGCCACGAGAGCGACGTCGCCGATCCCCAGGGTCCCGTACCGGTGGACGGCGGCGACGCGCAGCCCTGTCTCGACCGCCACGCCGGCCACGCACCGCCGGATCACCGCGGTCGCGTCGGGGTGCGCCTCGTAGTCGAGCCGGCTCACGCCGCGGCCGCCGTCGACGTCGCGCACGACCCCGCGGAACGTCACGACGGCGCCGCACTCCGGGCTCGCGACCGCGTCCTCGACGGCGCGCGACACGGCGTCGTCGAGCACGTCCGTCGTCACGCGGCTCACGTCGTCGGACGCGCCACCCTGGCCAGCGCCTCGGGACTCGCCCTGCGTCTCGCTCACAGCTCTCGTACCTCCACCTCGGTCCCGGCGTCCCACTGTGTCACGTCGGCGGGGACGTCCACGAGCACGTCCGCCCGCGCCATCGACGCGACGAGGTGCGACCCCGCTCCCCCCACGACGCGGACCGTGCCGTCGGGGCCGGTCGCGCCGCGCAGCAGCTGTCGCTTCCCCGCGGGCGAGGTCAGCGGCTCGGCGAGGACCGCCGTGCGCACGCGCTCGACCCCGGGAAGACCCGCCGCCCGCTCGAGCGGCTCGCGCAGGAACATCGCGAACGACACCTGGGCGCTCACCGGGTTGCCGGGGAACGTGAGCACGGGCGTCCCGTGCACGGTGCCGAACCCCTGCGGTCCGCCCGGCTGCATCGCGACCGAGCGGAACGTGACGCCCGGCGACGTCGCCCGGACGTCCTCCTGACCGGCGTCCTGACCGGCGACCGCACCGGGTCCTCCGAGCACGTCCTTGACCACCTCGTACGCGCCCTGCGACACGCCGCCCGACGTGACGACGAGGTCCGCGACCGCGGTCGCCTCGGCCAGCACGGCGGCGAACCGCGCGGCGTCGTCGCCGCAGCGGGCCGTGCGCACGACGTCCCCGCCCGCGCGCCGCACGGCGGCGCCGAGCGCGTCGGCGTTGGCGTCGAAGACCTGCCCGTGCCCCGGCGTCTCCCCGGGGCCGACGAGCTCCGACCCGGTCGACAGGACGGCGACGCGCGGCCGGGCGACCACCCGCACGCTCCCCACCCCGCACGCCGCGGCGGCGGCCAGGTGGTGCGGTGCGAGGACGGTGCCGTCCGGCAGGAGCACGTCGCCGGGCCGGACGTCGGAGCCCGCCTCCCGGACGAAGTCTCCCGCCGACCGCGGGACACGGACCTCGACGGCGTGGCTCGCACCGGGACCGGCAGGGTCGTCGCCCGCCGGGCCTGCGGCGTCGGGTCGTGGCGCGCTGGCGAACGTCCCCGCGACGGTGTCCTCGACGGGGACGACGGCGTCTGCGCCGTCGGGCACGGGCGCGCCCGTCATGATCCGGGCGGCCGTGCCGGGTACCAACGGTGCGGGGACGCCGGGGGCCGCGGGGATCTCGGCGGCGACGACGAGCCGGACGGGCGCGTCCGCGCGCGCCCCGGCGACGTCCGAGGCCCGGACGGCGTAGCCGTCCATCTGGGAGTTGCGGAACAGCGGGACGGCCACCGGCGCGACGAGGTCGGCCGCGAGGACCCGGCCGAGCGCGTCGGCGAGGACGACGTCCTCGGTGCGCGTGCGCCGTCGGGCCGCCTCGACGAGAGGCGCGAGGAGCGCCGCGACGTCCGCGCGGTGCTGGTCGACGCTCACGCGTCCGGTCCCGGCCATGCCTGCCCTCCCACGTTCCCGTGCACGCCGACGGGCCACCCGGAGGAGCGGGCGACCCGTCGGCCGTGCGATCGATGTCGAGGCTCAGCCTCCCACGACCGCGGTCAGGGGACCGCGCACGAAGTACACGACGAACCCGGCCGCCACCACCCACAGCAGCGGGTGGACGTCGCGCGCCTTGCCGCACGCGAACCGCAGCAGGACCCACGTGACGAACCCGATCCCGATGCCGTTGGCGATCGAGTACGTGAGCGGCATGGTCACGATCGTGAGGAAGACCGGGAGCGTGACCGTGAAGTCGGTCAGGTCGATCTCCTTGATCTGGCCCATCATCATCGCGCCCACGACCACGAGCACCGCGCTCGCGACCTCGATCGGCACGACCGCCGTGAGCGGCGTGAGGAACATCGCGACGAGGAACAGACCGCCGGTGACGACCGAGGCGAGGCCCGTCCGGGCGCCCTCGCCCACGCCCGCGGCCGAGTCGACGAACACCGTGTTCGACGACGACGACGTCGCGCCGCCCACGACGGCGCCCACGCCCTCGACGACGAGCGCCGACTTGATGCGCGGGAAGTTGCCGTCCGCGTCGGCGAGACCGCCCTGCTTGGCGAGGCCCGTCATCGTGCCCATCGCGTCGAAGAAGTTCGTGAAGAACAGCGTGAACACGAGCATCGTGGCCGCGAGCGCCCCGATCCGGTCGAACGCGCCGAACGAGAACTGCCCGAACAGGCTGAGGTCGGGGACCGAGACGAGGGAGCTCGGCAGCGTCGGCACGGTGAGGTGCCAGCCGCCGGGATTGGTCTCCGACGCGGGCCCCAGGTGCAGGACGGACTCGGCCACGATCGCGACGACGGTCGTCGCGACGAGCCCGATGAGCAGCCCGCCCTTGACCTTGCGCGCCACGAGGATGCCCATGGTCAGCAGCCCGACCACGAACACGAGGGTCGGGACCGAGGTGATCGACCCGCCGTCGCCGAGCTGGACCGGCGGACCTCCGGGGGTGCGCGTGACGAACCCCGCGTCGACGAACCCGATGAACGCGATGAACAGGCCGATGCCGACCGTGATCGCGGCCTTGAGCTGGCGCGGGACGGCGTTGAAGATTGCCGACCGCGCGCCCGTCACGGCGAGCAGCACGATGAGCAGGCCGTTGACGAGCACGAGCCCCATCGCCTCGGGCCACGTGACGTCGCCGATGACGGCGACGGCGAGGAACGAGTTGATGCCCAGCCCGGCCGCGAGCGCGAACGGGAGGTTCGCGACGAGCCCGAACAGGATGGTCAGGCCTCCGGCGGCGAGGCCGGTCATCGCGCCGACCTGCGCCGTCTGGAGCCACCCGCCCGCGACGTCGACGGGCGCGTTCTCGGCGCTCGTCCCGCCGAGGATGAGGGGGTTGAGGATGACGATGTACGCCATCGCGAAGAAGGTCACCAGGCCGCCCCGGAGCTCGCGCCCCGTGGTCGAGCCGCGCTCGGTGATCTTGAAGAAGCGGTCGAGCCGGCCGGGAGCCGTGCCGGTGCCGCGTGCGTCGTCGTTCTCGGCGGTCTCCCGCCGCATGCCGAGGAGAGTCACGTCCTTGTGCCCGTTCCTGAGGTACCGATCGGCCGCGCGGCCGCTCAGTACTCGATCCGGGACTCGAGGACGCGCCAGGCGTCGAACGGCGCGGTCGCGGTCGCCGTGCGCTCGTGCACGACCTGCATGCTCCGGTCGGCCGGGTCCGCGGCGAAGAAGTCGTAGAACTCGGCGTCGTCGAACCCGGCGCTCGCGGCGTCGTGGCGGTCGGCCGCGAAGTACACGGCCTGCACGCGCGCCCAGAGGGCGGACGCGAGGCACATGGGGCAGGGCTCGCAGCTCGAGTAGAGGGTCGCGCCGGTGAGGTCGAACGTCCCGAGCGCGGCGCACGCGCGCCGGATCGCGGTGACCTCGGCGTGCGCGGTGGGGTCGTTGTCCTGCGTGACCCGGTTGTTGCCCTCGAACACCTGCCCGTCGGCGGTGACGACGACGGCGCCGAAGGGTCCTCCGGCGTTCGCGACGCTGTCGACCGCGAGGGCGACGGCTCGGTCCAGGTGTGCTGCGTCCACGACAAGAGTGTCCATGGTGAGTCTCCACGGTTCGGGCAGCGACGCCGGGTGCTCCGCCTCCGGCTTTCCGGCTCGTCGGTGAGCCGGGAGGAGGCGGCCGGCGGGCCGCTGCAGGCGAGTTGTCACTTCCGCCTGGTTGGTAGCTGCCGGTGTCGGATCGATCGCGTCGACCACCGAGCGTTCGCTCGGCCCGGGCCCGCCGTTGGCACGCACGACGCTAGCAGCGCGTGACGGGGGCCACCAGAGTTTCGGAAGAACTTTTCCATAGTGTGGACAGGGTGGTGGAGATCCCGGTGTCCGCGGGCCGTTGCGGAAGGAACTCCCGCCCGCAAGAGTTGTCCCAGCGCAGGTCCGACGCAGCGTCGCTCCGTTGGTCCCACCCGAAGGTCCGACGCCGGGGGCGTCGCCCCGTTCCCGACCACCCGGAGGCCCCGTGACCGAGCCCGCTCCGCCGTCGTCGTTCCCGGTCGTCCGCGTCCCCGCGCGCCCCGGCCCCCCGCTGCGCTTCCAGCTCCGCCCCGTCGCCCCCTCCCTGCGCTCGTTCCTCGCCACCGAGGCCGGCGGCGCGGTGCTGCTGCTCGCCGCGACGGTCGTCGCGCTCGTGTGGGCCAACTCCGCCTGGTCGGGCGCCTACGACGACCTGTGGTCCGCGACGGCCGGCTGGCACGTCGGGCCGTGGTCGTTCGAGATGGACCTGCACCACTGGGTCAACGACGCCGCGATGGCCGTGTTCTTCCTCGTCATCGGGCTCGAGATCAACCGCGAGGTGACGAGCGGCGAGCTCCGCAACCGCCGGACCGTCGCGGTGCCCGCGCTCGGCGCGCTCGGCGGGCTCGCCGTGCCGGCGCTCATCTACGTCGCGTTCAACGCCGGGTCGCCCGCGCAGCACGGGTGGGGCATCGTCATGTCGACCGACACGGCGTTCCTCGTGGGGATCCTCGCCCTGTTCGGCCCGCGCTGCCCGGACCAGCTCCGGCTCTTCCTCCTCACGCTCGCCGTCGTGGACGACATCGGCGCCATCACCGTCATGGCGCTCTTCTACACCGACGACCTGTGGCTCCCGGGGCTCCTCGTCGCCGCCGTGCTCGTCGTCGTCATCCTCGCGCTGCGGTGGCTCGGCGTGTGGCGTCTGGCGCCGTACGTCCTGGTCGGGATCGCGCTGTGGGGCGCGGTCTACGCGTCCGGCGTCCACGCGACGCTCGCCGGCGTCCTCGTGGGGCTGCTCGTCCCGTCCCGCTCGTCGCGGCCCGTGGACGTCGCCGTCGTGCCGAAGTACGCCAAACGCCTCGCCCAGGAGACGACGGCGGAACGCGAGCACCTCACCGAGCTCGCCGCGCGCGCGGCCGTGCCCACGAGCGAGCGCCTCCAGCGCGTCCTGCACCCGTGGAGCGCGTACGTCGTCGTGCCGGTCTTCGGGCTGGCGAACGCCGGGGTGCGCCTCGACGCGGAGTCGCTGCGGGTGGCCGCGACGTCGCCCGTGACCATCGGCGTCGCCGTCGCGCTCGTCGTGGGCAACGCCGTCGGCATCTTCGGCGCCGCGACGCTCGCCCTGCGCCTCGGGCTCGGCGACCTCCCGGGCAGGGTGCGCTACTCCCACCTGCTCGGCGGCGCGATCCTCGCCGGCATCGGCTTCACCATCTCGCTCTTCATCGCCGAGCTCGCGTTCGACGACGAGGTGCTCATCGAGCAGGCCAAGATCGGCATCCTCGCCGGCTCGCTCGTCGCCGCCGTGCTCGGCTCCCTCGCCCTCCGGTTCGTCGGCGAGCGCTGGCCCCTGTGCTCCCCCGGCGCCGACGGCCCCCCGCCCGAGCTCCCGCCCCTCCCCTGGCGCGCACCGGCGACGACGTGAGCGCCCTGAGGCCGCCGAGGCAAAACCCCGGTCCCCCGAGGTCGAGCCGTGGTACGCCGAAGTAGACCCGCGGGTTGCGCGAGGTAGAACCCCGTCCCGCTGAGAACCGCGATCAGGACGGCGAGCGCTCGCGATCTGTCGCACTGCACGCCTCGCGCAGGTGGTCCACGAGCAGCTGCTTCTCCGCGGCCTGGACCCGGTCACGCAAGGAGTCGACGTCGTCCCCCGGCTCGATCGGGACCGACACCTGCGCGACGACGGGCCCCTCGTCGTAGTCCGCCGTGACCAGGTGGACGCTCGCGCCCGTGGTGGCGACGCCGTCGGCCAGTACGGCCGCGTGCACGCGGTCGCCGTACATCCCGTGACCGCCGTACGCCGGCAGCAGCGCGGGATGCGTGTTGAGCACCCGGCCCGTGTACGCCGCGAGCACGCGCGGGCCGAGTCGGCGCATGTAGCCGGCGAGCACGACGAGGTCGGCCCCATGCTCGGACAGCGTCGCGAGGAACGCTGCGTCCAGCGCGTCCGGGTCGGGGTGCGTGACCCGGCTGAGGTGCGCGGTCGGAACACCGTGCGCGCGGGCCACCTCGAAGACGCCCGCACCGCTGTTGTTCCCGACGACGACGCCCACGTCGACGGGCAGGTCCCCCGCGCGGACGGCGGCGAGGATCGCCGCTGCGGTGCTGCCAGCCCCCGACCCGACGATCGCGAGGCGTGGACGACGGCGAGCAGGCCTCTCGGCGGACGTCGCGGCAGTTCCGGGGGTGAGCGGCGCGGCAGAGGTCACGAGCGTCAGCGTAGGCGCAGCCCCGCCGGGCGGGCTCGCCGGTCTCACGCGTCCGGGTCACCGCCCGAGATGTTCGGCCGCCGCCAGCGGCCGGATCGCCCGAGACTGGGTCCGAGCGTCGGGCCGACCCGGTCATGAACCACGGTTCTACCTCGGGTGACCAGGGTTCTATCTCGGCGCGGTGGCGGCGTCGATCGCGGCGCGGAGGCCGTCGGCGGTGACGCGGCCGCGGTAGCGGACGCCGTTGACGAAGAGCGTCGGGGTGCCCTGGACGCCCGCGGCGAGGGCGTCCGCGTAGTCGCGCTGCACGGGCGCGGCGTGCTGCTGCGCGGCGTCCCCCACGACGGACGCGCCGTCGAGGCCGAGCTCCTCGGCGCGGTCGGCGAGGCCGGCCTCGCCGAGCTGGTCCTGGTGCTCGAACAGCGCGGCCTGCATCTCCCAGAACCGCCCCTGCACCGCCGCTGCCTCGACCGCGAGCGCCGCGGAGAGCGCGTGGGGGTGGATCTCGAAGAGCGGGAAGTGCCGGAACACGAGGCGCACCTGACCGCCCGACGACTCGACGACCTGCCGCAGCACGGGTGCGGCGGCCGCGCAGTACGGGCACTCGAGGTCGCCGAACTCGACGATCGTCACGGGCGCGTCCGGGTTGCCGAGCACGTGCGCGTCGGCGGGGACGAGCTGCTCGGCCGGGATCGGGGCTGCGGTCTGCTCGCTCACGTCGCCCAGCATGGCACGGGGTCGGCGCGTCGCACCCGGCGAGCGGACGGCGTCGTCCCCGCACCCGTGCAGACCTCGCAGGGTGTCCGCGGCCGGGCTGTCGTCGGCCGGGCGCGACCGCTCGCTCCCTACGCGAGGACCAGCGGCCGGTTCTCCCGGGTGCCGCCCGGGATCGGCTCGACGAGGTGCTCCAGGCCGGGCCCGGCGCTCTCGCGCCACCACGTGACGTTCCGGGCGTGACGCGCGTACTCGGAGGACGGGTCGGCCGTGAGGTACGCCGCGGTCTGGGCGAGGTACACGGCGTCGACGGTGTCCGGCGGGGTCGGGACGCCCGCGAGGACGCGCCGGTCGCCGCGGAAGCGCGGGCGCGGGTGCATGCGCTTGAGGAGGTTGAGCGCGCCGAACAGCAGGCCGGGACGGAACCGGCACACGAACTCGTCCTCGTGGTGGAGCTGGGCGAACAGCCGGTCCTCGTCGAACGTGAGCCCGCGCGCGATCGCCTCGCCGACCATCCACAGCAGCGCGGTGTCGGAGAGAGCGCGCGCCCGGGCCCCGCCGCCGACGTCGCTGTGCCCGCCGGGGAACCACACCTGCTTGACCCGGGCCGCCATGGCGACGGGGACGTCCCAGAGGCAGGGCTCGAACGTGATGCGGCGGTCGTCGATCGCGAGGGCCTGCCGTGCACACTCGACGTCGGTCGACAGGCGCAGGTCGTGGAACCGGCTGCGGCGGCGCGACAGCCCGGGGACCCCGAGCGCGCCGACGGTGTCGAACACCCCGAGGAACGCGACCGGGACGTGGTCGTGGCAGTGCTCGGCGCGGAAGGCCGCCGCCTGCTCCGCCCGCTGGGCGGCGTCGCGCACGCGGTAGATCCGCTCGGCGTCGCACAGGTGGTCGCGCGCGAGGGAGTCCTGGGTGAGCAGGGCGACGGTCGCGACCATGCCGACGATGCTGCGGGCCGTGTACGCGCCGCGGCTGAAGCCGAACACGTAGATCTCGTCGCCGGGCTCGTAGTTGAGCGCGAGGTGGCGGTACCCGGCGACGACGTTGCGCGTCAGCCCGTACCCGAACGCCCCGCCGAGCAGGCGGTCGACGAGGTAGCCCTGCGCCCCGACGCCCTCGACGGAGAACACCATCTGCTGCACGCCGTCCGGCCCGATGCCGGTGCGGACCGAGCGCGCGATCTTCTCGATGTTCGACACGCTCGCGTTCACCGGCGAGTTCCACGTGCCGTCGCAGCACAGCACCAGCCGCTTCATGGCCCCTCCCCACCTCGCCCCGGCACCGTCGCCGGGGTCACCATCTGGGGAGGGTCCGGCGGGGATCGTGATACTTCGGTGAGCGTGTCCACGCTCACCCGGCGAACGGTCTCGGGGCACCTGCGGGGTGGCGTAGGTTCTGGCGGTGTGACCGTCACGAGCACCCCACCCTCCACCGACCCCTCGGGCTACCCGACCGGGCGGGAGCGGCGGCACGCCCGGGGGACGCGACGGCACCGCGGCGCGTGGATCGCGGTCGTCGTGACGCTGGCGCTCCTCCTCGGCGCCGCCGGCGGCGGGCTGGTCTGGTACCGGGGGTCGACGTACGACGACCTGGCCGCGCAGACCACCACCGCGCAGGCGCTGCTCACGACGTCCGACGGGAAGGTCGCCGACCCCGCCGTCCGGGACGACCTCGCCGCCGAGGTCGACGACGCGCGCGCCCTCCTCGGGGCGTCCTTCCTCGACCGGATGACGACCGGCACGACGGGCGCGACCGCGTCGCTGGAGCAGGCGGCGCAGGCCGTGCACGCCTCGATGCTGGACCACGCGCGGGCCGAGGTCGAGGCGGCCCGGACGAGCCTCGCGCCCGTCCAGGAGCAGGGCGAGAAGATCTACGCCGCCACGGAGGGCCTGGGCGCCGACGAGGCGGTGCGCGCCCGGCTGCGGGAGGCGCTCGACGCGGCCGCGGCGACGTCGGGGACGGCCGGGAGCGGCGCGGCCGCCGACGACCTCGCCGCGCTGGAGCAGGCCGTGCTCGACCTGGAGGCGGGCCTCGCGACCGTCGCCACGTCGACGGAGGAGGTGTCCACCGCGCAGGACGCCGTCTCCTGCCCCGCTCCGGACCAGGTGTGGGACCCCGACGGCGGACGCGTGCCCGACTCCGCCCTGGCCGCGATCCCGTGGTCGCCGTCGGACCGCGTGCGTGCCGACGTGCTCGACGGCCTCGTCGCCCTCGACGCGGCCTACGTCGAGCGGTTCGGCGTGCACCTGACGATCAACTCCTCCTACCGCACGTACGAGGAGCAGGCGGGCCTCTACGACCCGTCGTCGCCGATCGCCGCCCCGCCCGGCTGCTCGAACCACGGCCTGGGGTTCGCCGTCGACCTGGGCGGCGGCGTGCAGGCGTTCGGCACCCCCCAGTACGACTGGCTCAAGCAGAACGCCGAGGCCTTCGGCTGGACGCACCCCGACTTCGCCGAGCCGGACGGGCGCGTGCCCGAGCCGTGGCACTGGGAGTCGGTCCTGGCCCGCGCGGACTCCTGAACCGCCGCCCGTCCCGGCGTCAGACCCCGCCCGGGTCGACGTCCACCCGGGTGACGCGGCCCGGCGTCGGGCCGTCGCGCAGCCACGCCACGAGCCGGTCGACCGCGTCCCGCGGCCCGGTGGCGACCACCTCGACCGTGCCGTCGGGACGGTTCGTCGCCGCCCCGTCGAGGCCCAGCACGGTGAGCCGCTCGCGCGTCGCCCAGCGGAACCCGACGCCCTGCACGCGACCGTGCACGACGGCGCGCACGACGACCGGCGCGTCGGGCGCCCCCGTCACAGGTGCACGTGCGCCGGGACGCCCGTCGACGACTCGATGTCCGACTCGGCGTCGTCCAGCAGCCGGTCCGCGAGCCGCCGCAGCGCGCGCCCGACCGCGATCTCGTCGCCGATGAGCGGGACGTCCAGGTCGTGCGGGTCACGGCGTGCGCGCCCGACCGTCCGGACGTGGCCGGGCGCCTCCGCGACCAGCACGGCCTCCGCCGTCGTACGACCCTCCGACTCGACGACGCTCACCTGTACGCGCCACACCTTCGTCGTGCCGGTCCCGCCCCCGGTCTCCGCCCCGGGCACGTGCTCGACGTAGCTGTCCGACCCCGGGTAGACGAGCGTGCGCTCCCCCGTGTCGGTCCACTCGACGAGGTACGGGGGCGACCCGTCCTCGTGCCGCAGCTCGACCACCACCCCGTCGCGCACCGCTCCGCCGACGACCCCCGAGGCGGTCACGATCCTGTCCCCGACCGATGCCCTCATGGCTCCTCCTCGTGCCGCACCGCTCTTCCATCATGCGACCGGCGCGGGCGCCCTGCACCCCCGGGCCCGTCCGGCTACCCGCCGAGCTGGAGCCGGAGCGCCTCGGCGTCCTGAGCTGGGAGGTGGCACACGAAGTCCGCGCACAGGTACGCGCCGGGTCCGCGACCGGCGAGCAGTCCGACGCCGTCGACGGCGAGAGCCGCGGCGTCGCCGGGCGTCGCGGCGAGCAGCAGGCCGTTCGGGTGGTACCAGTCCCGCGCGACCTGCCGGAACGCCTCGCGCTGCTCCGGGTCTGCGACGAGCACGAGCTGGTGGGGTGGCTCGGCGAGCCCGACGGCGACCCGCAGCACCCCGGCCGCGCCGAGCGGGTGCTCGCTCGCCGTCGGGGACGCGGCGACGTGCGCGCGGGCGGCGTCCCGGTAGCGCGGCTCGCCGGTCGCGAGGTGGGCGAGCAGCGCGGCCCGCGCGGCGGCCGTCGTGCCGGACGGTACGGCGCCCTCCGACGCGTCCGCGGCGGCGCCCGCCGCGAGCCCGAGGTCGGTGAGCACGGGGTCCGTGCCCTGCGGGGGCCGGAGCTCGCCGTCCGCGCCGACGGTCGCGTCGACGAGGCGCACGGCCTCGCGCACGTACCGGGCCTCTCCCGTCAGGCCGCCGAGGACGAGGAGCGCGGTCGCGAGCGCGCCGTGGTCCTCGAGCGTCGCGACGGCGCCTGACACGACGCCGCCCTCCGAGGCCCGCACGAGCGTCCCGTCGGACCGCACGTGCGTCGCGAGGAGCCGGTCGGCGGCGGCCCGCGCCGCGTCGGTGAGGTCGGGCAGGTCGAGGTGGTGGCCGGCGCGCGCGAGCGCCTCGATCGCGAGACCGTTCCAGCCGGTGAGCACCTTGGTGTCGAGCCGGGGCGGCTCGTGGCGCGCGCGCCCGGCGGGCGGCAGCAGGTAGTAGCCGCCCTCGACGCGCTCGCCGTCGACGACCGACTCGGAGTCCTGCGCGCTCGCGAACGCGCCGTCCGCGAGGCGCAGCACGCGCAGGAGGAAGCGCCCGACGTCGGCCGCGACCCGTGCGGCGCCCTCGCCCGGGTCCGGGGTGCCGGGGGCGGGAGCGGGCGTGCGGAGCGGGCCGTCCACCGGCCCCGTGCGGCGGAGCACGGCGAGGGTCGTCGCGGCCGAGAGGAGCTGCGCGTTGTCGTAGAGCATTCGCTCGTAGTGCGGCTCCGACCAGTCGGGCCGGGTCGCGTACCGGAAGAACCCGCCGTCGACGTCGCGCAGCGGGCTCGCGGCCATCGCGTCGACCGTGCGCCCGGCCAGGACGAGCGCGCGCCGCGCGACCTCGGGGTCCACGACCGACGACGCCGCCACGTCGAGGAGGAGCTCGAGCGTGGGCGCGACGGGGAACTTCGGCGCGCCGCCGAACCCGCCGTGCACGCGGTCCTCCGCGGCCTCCAGCCGGTCGACGACCGTCCGCGCGTGGTCGGCGAGCCGCCCGACCGGACCGTCGTCGGCCCCGGAGGGTGCGCCGGCCTCCCCCGGGGCGGCGACCGTCGTCGCCGCGGCGCGCGGGACGCCCGTGCGCCGCCCCGCGGCCGCGTCCCGGAGCGCCGCACGGACGGTCTCCCCCGTCTCGACGGCCTGGTCGCGCCGCAGCTCCCAGGCCTGCGCGACGGCGTCGAGCACGTCCCGGAACGCGGGCCGCCCCGCCACGGGGACCGGCGGCCAGTAGGTGCCCGCGTAGAACGGGGCGCCGTCCGGCGTCGTGAACACGGTGAGCGGCCAGCCCAGGTCGGACGTGAACGCGCTCGCGGCGGCGAGGAGGCTCGCGTCGACGTCGGGGTGCTCCTCGCGGTCGACCTTCACGGCCACGAAGCCGCGCGCGAGCAGCGCGCCGATCGCGGGGTCGGAGAAGCTCTCGCGCGCCATGACGTGGCACCAGTGGCACGTCGCGTACCCGACCGACACCATCACGGGCACGTCGCGGCGGCGTGCCTCGTCGAACGCCTCGGCGCCCCACGGGTACCAGTCGACGGGGTTGTCGGCGTGCTGACGCAGGTACGGGCTCACGGCGTCGGCGAGGCGGTTGACCATGCGTCCCAGCCTGCCAGGTGGCGGCGCGCCGGCGAGCGGAGTCCAGAACGGGTTTGTCTGCTACGTCCAGCACGTGCGCGCTTGTAACGTTGCGCCCATGCCCGGCCCCGAGCAGTCCGTCCTCGCGGCGGCGACCGACGACGACACCCACCCGAGCCCGCCGTCGCCCGCGCCGCTGCCCCGGCGACCCGTCCGTCAGGTGCCCGCGAGCGGTGACCGCCGAGGCCCGTTCACCCTGGGCGAGGTGCTCGGGCACGGCGGGTTCGCGCACGTCTACCGCGCCACGGACGCGGACGGCACGGAGGTCGCCGTGAAGGTGCTCACGGGACTGCAGGAGGGCTCCCGCGAGCGCTTCACGCAGGAGGCGCGGCTGTTGGAGGCCGTGGGCGGGCGCGGCTTCCCCGCGTTCGTGCGCTCGGGCCTGGACGACGACCAGCCGTGGTTCGCCATGGAGCTCGTTCCGGGCACCACGCTGCGCGAGCAGGTCCGCGCGACGGGGCCGCTGGACGGGCGCCAGGCGCTGCGGCTGGCCTCGCACGTCGCGGAGGCGCTGCTCGTGCTCCAGGAGCAGCACTGCGTGCACCGCGACCTGAAGCCCGCCAACATCATGGTCGACGGCGACCGCGCGGTCCTCATCGACCTCGGCATCGCCAAGCTGTTCGACACGGCGACGTCCACCCAGCCGGTCGGGACGCTCGCGTACATGGCGCCGGAGCTGTTCGCCCGCCGCGTGCACCCCCGCTCGGACGTGTACGCGCTCGGCCTGCTGCTGATCTTCGCGAGCACGGGCGTCGTGCCGGCGGACCTGAACTTCCTCGGTCGCGACCTCGAGGCCGAGGACCTCGTCCGCGAGGTGCCGGACGACCTCGTCGGGGTCCCGGACGGGATGGAGGTCGCCCCGTCCTCGGCCGACCTGTCGGAGATCGACGCGCACCTGCAGGACCTGATCCTGTCGATGACCCGCTACCAGCCGAACCACCGCCCCGCGCTGGAGAGCGTGGTCGCGGTGCTCCGCGCCCGGCTCGCCGGGGAGGCCGCCGACGACACCCTGCTCCTCACGCAGCGGATCGTGGCGGACGGCGCCACCGCGGCGGAGCGCGCGCTCGGTCCCGTCGCCGGGCTGGGCGCCGCGACCGGCGCACCCGTCCGGGGTGTGCGGCCGGTCGACGTCGGCGCGGTCGGCACGGACCTCGACGCGGGCCCCGGCGCGGCGTCCGGGCGGGACGCCGCCCGCGCCCGGGAGCCGTGGCACGCGCTCGTCTACGACGCCACGCTCATGAGCGTGCTCTCCGAGGTGCACGGCGACGGGTTCGACGGCGCGGCCTCCGAGGTCATCGCCGACCACGTGGCGAGCATCGGCGCGCACGTCGCCGACGGCCGGACCCCCGCCGAGCTCAAGGACTGGCTCTGGCAGGCGATGCAATGGCAGGCCGCCACCCCTCCGGCCGGGCACCCGGACACCCTGCGCGGGTGGCGGGCGTACCGTCGCCCGCCGCACGTGGTGCCGGGCGGGCCCGAGCCCGAGGGCCACGGCGCCCGGCTGCGCACGGACGAGCCCGACGCTCTCCCCGCGCGCGGCGCCGCGGGCGGACGCGCCTGGCCGGTGCCCGTCCGGCGGGTCTCCACGCTGGGCCGGCCGCCGGCGACGTCGTCCGCGGCAGACCCGACGCCCGCGGCCGTCGTGCGCACGCGGGTCCTGGACTCCCCCGACCTCGTCGCCACCCAGGTCGGGCGACCCGTCCCGCCGTCGGTCCCACCACGCCGGAGCCCCGTCCAGCACCTCGGGCCGACGCCGCGGACGGGCCGGCCGCGCATCACGGGTGCGGCCGTCACGAGCGCTCCGGCCCCGCAACCCTCGATCGCGCAGCAGAACGCTCCCACGTTCCCCGCGGCCCCGCCGCGGGGGGCAGCCCCGGCGTCCGCGCCGGCGTCCCCGTCCACGGCGTCGTCGGCGCCACGGTCGCGCTCCGCCGCGTCGTCGACCGGGCACCGGTCCCGGGTCGGGGGCGTGCTCCTGCGCGCGCTGCCGCTCCTGCTCGCGGTCCTGGCGGTGCTGCGCACGCTGTGGCTCGTGCCCGACGGCGCGGCCCGGCAGAGCGAGCCCTTCGTCCCCCTGCCGCCGCAGCTCCTGGAGTCCCTCCGCGTCTCGGTCGACCTGGCCCCGCTCGTCGACGGTCCCGTGCTCGCCCTGGCGGCGCTCGCGGTGGCCGTGGTGCTGCGCGTCGCCGGGCTGCGCACGCGGACGTGGCCGTACACGCTCGTCGCGTGCGCGTCCGTCGTGACCACGGTGGTGCTCGTCCTGCGCGGCTGAGCAGCGCTCAGAGCGGCCCGAGCACGTCGTCGCGCGACGCCCCGAGGTCGAGCGCAGCGAGGACCTCGCCGAGCGCCCGCTCCTCGTACCGGAAGTGCGACTCCATGATCGCGCCCACCCCGTCGAGGTGGCGCCCGACGGCGTCACGCGACGCCTCGGGGTCCGCCGCCCGGTCGAGCGCGTGCTCGAGGTCGGCGACGAGGTACGCGATCATGCCGTGGTCCTGGCGCAGGCGCCGCAGCACGTCGGCCAGGTCCGGGTGGCGACGCTCCAGCTCGGGGAAGAGCACCGCGTCCTCGGCCGTGTGGTGCCGGGTCAGCGCGGTGCAGAACCCGCGGCACCACACGAGCAGGTCCGCGAGGGGCGCCGTGTCGGGGCCGGCCCTCCGCGCCACGCGGTCCCGTGCCGGGCGGTCGTGTGCCGCGACCCTCGTCCCGGCACCAGGTCGTGCCGCACGGGGCGGGTCTGGAGGTCGCTGGGAGCCGGGCGGTTCGTCCGCCTCGGCTGCCGCCTGACGCACCAGCGCCAGCGCGCGCCGCAGCCGGCCGTGCACCGCGCGCATCTCGTCGTACCAGGCCACGAGCCTGGTCTTCTCGCCCTCACTCACCGGTGAGGAACGAGGAAAGGGTCCGTGCGTGCACGGCTCCCCCTTCCGGGTTCGGCGCCTCCATGCCTGACGTGGTCCGCCACCAGCACGCGACGCTGCGCGCGACCCTAGCACCCGGTCGCGGCCCACCGCGTGGCGTCGGCACCGCCCCGCCGTCCGCGCGCGAGCGGCCGAGAACGACACCACGCGCCGTCGAGCACGTGGTTGCTGTCGTTGAGGGCGTCAGAACGACAACAAGGTCGTGTTCGGCGCGGCGCGGGGGCGGCCGTCAGGCGTGGAGGCGGCGGAGGAACGCGCGGGTGCGCTCGCGCTGCGGGTCGCCGAGCACCTGCTCGGGGGTGCCGCGCTCGTGGACGCGGCCCTCGTGGAGGAAGCAGACCTCGTCGGCGACGCGGCGGGCGAAGCCCATCTCGTGCGTCGCGACGAGCATCGTGCGTCCCTCGGCCCGCAGCTCGGCGAGCAGGTCGAGGACCTCGCCGACGAGCTCGGGGTCGAGCGCCGAGGTCACCTCGTCGAGCAGGAGCAGCTCGGGCCCGTTGACGAGGGCTCGCGCGATGGCGGCCCGCTGCTGCTCGCCGCCCGAGAGCTGATCGGGGTACGCGGTCACCTTGTGCCCCAGGCCGACCCGGCCCAGCATCTCGACGGCCGCCGCCTCCGCCTCCGCACGCGCCCGCCGGTGCACGAGGCGCGGCGCGAGCGTCACGTTGTCGAGCACGGTGAGGTGCGGGAAGAGGTTGTACGCCTGGAAGACCATCCCCATGCGCGCGCGGACCCGGTTGGCGTCGAGGCGCGGGTCGGCGACGTCCTCACCGTCGAGCAGGATCTGCCCGTCGTCGACCTCGTCGAGGAGGTTGACCACGCGCAGGAGCGTCGACTTGCCCGAGCCGGACGACCCGACGAGCACGACGCACCGGTGCGCGTCGACGTCGAGGTCGATGCCGTCGAGCACGACCCGCCGCCCGCCCGGGACGCCGGGTGCCGGGAAGGTCTTGCGGACGCCGCGCAGCGAGAGCAGGTGGTCAGCGCCCGCGTCCTGCGGGGTCGCGCCGGAGGGCAGGACGACCCCGCTCATCGGATGTCCCCCGCCCCGCTCACGGTCGCGAGCGACCGGCCCCAGCCGCGGCGCGCCTGGTACGCGTCGACCGCGCGCGTCAGCGGGAACGACACGAGGAAGAACAGGATCCCCGCGACGACGTAGGGCGTGAAGTTGTAGCTGCCCGTCGTCGCGATCTGCGCGGCACGGATCGCGTCGACCGCGCCGAGCACGGAGATGAGGCCCGAGTCCTTCTGGAGCGAGACGAGGTTGTTCGCGAGCGGCGCGGTGACGTTGCGCACGGCCTGCGGCAGCACGACGCGGCGGGTCGTCTGCGCGCGCGTCAGACCGAGCGAGCGCGCCGCCGCGACCTGCGAGGGGTGCACCGACTCGATGCCGGCGCGGAACACCTCGGCCAGGTAGGCGGTGTACGTGAGGACGATCGCCAGCGCCCCGAGGAACGCGCCCGACGTCGGCAGCCACTCCAGCCGCAGCGCGGGCAGCCCGAAGCCGACGAGCAGCAGGACGAGCAGGAGCGGCACCCCACGGAAGAGGTCGACGTAGCCGATCGCGAACGCGCGCAGCGGGAACAGCGCCGGGATCCGGCTCGTGCGCGCGATCGCCAGGCCGAGACCGAGCAGCGTGCCGACGACGCCCGCCACGACCCACACGCGCAGGTTGAGCCACAGCCCCTCGAGGATCGCGGGCAGCGACTCCCACGCCATGGCCGGGTCGAAGAACGCGGTCCGCGCGCGCTCCCAGCCGGGCGCGTTGACGACGACGAGGACGACCGCCGCCACGACGAGCACCGTGCTGACGAGCGCGACCAGGAGCGAGCGGCGGCGCTGCGCGCGGCGGAACGCCGCGCGGTCGAGCGCGAGGGGCGACGGCGACCACGCGGTGGTCGGGGCCCCGTGGGGCACCTCGCTGCGCCCGGGCGGGCGCGCGTCGTCGGGCACGGTCACGGCCGGGTCACTCGAGGACGGGGATGTCGTCCGACTTGAGCCACGTCGTGCGCAGCTCGGCGAGCGTGCCGTCGGCCTCGAGCTCGTCGACCGCCTGCGTCACGCAGCCGGTCAGGTCGGAGCCCAGGTCGAGCACGAGCCCGTACTGCTCGACGACGCCCTGGTCCGGCAGCGTCCCGATGACGACGGAGTCGGGGAAGTACTCGGTCGACGCGGCGACGCCCTGGTCCACGTCCATGACCATCGCGTCGATCGTCCCGGACTGCAGCGCCTGCATGCCGTCGCCGGCCGCGTTGTACGGCGAGATGTCCGCGTCCTCGCCCCACGCGGCCTCCGCGAGCGTGAGGCTCGTCTGCGCGGCCGTCACGCCGATGCGCGCGCCGTCGAGCTCGGCGAGCGTCGTCGCACCCGCGTAGGGGCCGTCCTCCATGACGATGACGCCCTGGCGCGTCGTCAGGTACGGGCTGGAGAAGTCGACGGCCTGCTTGCGCTCGTCGGTGATCGACGTCTGGTACGCGGCGACGTCGAACGGCTTCACCGCCGGGCTGATGATCTGCTCGAACGTCACGGTCTCCCAGACGACGTCGTCGGCCGCGTAGCCGAGGCGGTCCGCGACGGCGTAGATCAGCGCCGACTCGAAGCCCTCGCCCGAGTCGTGCTCGCCGATGTACCACGGCGCGTACGCCTCGCCCGCACCGACGGTCAGCACGCCGTCGGTGAGCGTCGCGAGCGCGCCAGGCTCGCACTGCGCGGCGTCGCCCGAGGCGCTGCCGCTCGGGCTCGCGGCGTCGCCGCCGTCGGAGCCTCCCGAGGAACAGGCCGTCAGCGCGAGCGCGGCGACCGCCGTGACGGCGGTGAGGACGGCGGGACGGGGACGCAGACGGCGCATGGTGACCTTCCGGGTGTCGGGCGCCCGCGGGAGTGGTGGGCGCCGGCCACTGACGATAACGCCGGGCCGAGGGCCGTGGCTTCCCCCGGCGGCACCTCGGCCGGGTGGGGCGCGTCACAGCGCGATCCCCGGTGTTGCGAGGCGACGCGCCCGCGGCGGGCGGCTCCCGGACACGACGAAGGCCCTCGATCATCAGATCGAGGGCCTTCGTCTTCTGAGTAGCGGGGGCAGGATTTGAACCTGCGACCTCTGGGTTATGAGCCCAGCGAGCTACCGAGCTGCTCCACCCCGCGTCGGTGATCACTACTCTACGTGAGGTTCCGGACCAGGCCAAATCGGGTGGACGAGACGTGGGTCACGTCAGGATCTCCACCCCGAACGCGAACTCACGCACAGCTCCCGGCTCCAGCCGGACGTCCGCCGCGCAGTCGGGGCGGTTGAACGCGTCGGTCAGCGTCTCGACGGGCTCGACCGCGACCGCGGTGCGCTCGCGCCGCGCGAGGCCGTCGCCCGTGTAGACGTGCACGAGCCCGCGGCGCTGCCAGACGGCGAGCCCCTGCCCCGTGGCGGGGTCCCGCAAGAGGGTGCGGGCGCGACCGTCGACGTCGGCGCGCAAGGCGCCGAACGCGTGGTCGAGGCGGACGCCCGCGAGCGGCAGCGGTCCGAGCCCGTCGACGGCGGTGAACGCCTCCGGCCCCGCGAGCGGGAGCAGCCCCGGGTCCGTCACGACGGCGCGCCCGGCCGGGACGGTGAGCTCGAGCCGGTCGATCGTCTCGTGGCCCGGGACGCGCAGGTACGGGTGCCAGCCCAGGGCGACGGGCGCGGCCGTCCCCCCGACGTTGCGGGCCCGCATCGTGACGCCCAGCGAGCCCGCGTCGAGCGCGTACTCGACCTCGAGCGCGAGCGCGAACGGGTACCCGGCGTGCGCGTCGGCGGCCACGGTCGCCGCCAGGCGGACCGACACCGGGCGCGCGTCGCCCTCGCCCGCAGCCTCCGCCGGTCCACCGACGCGCTCGACGACCGCCCAGTCGAGCGTACGGGCGAACCCGTGCATCGTGACGGGCTCCCAGGGCAGGACCGGCGGCATCTGGTGCCGCACGCCGTCGAACCGGTACTCCCCGCCCGCGAGTCGGTTGACGAAGGGAGCCATGAGGGCAGACCGCGCGGCGTCGTGCGCGGCGACCTCGGTCTCGTCGGCGTAACCGTCCACGAGTTCCTCGATCCGCGCGGTCCCGTCCGCACCGCGCCACGGCGCACGCCAGGCGAGCACGGCCGCGCCGCGAAGCGCCACGACGAGCTCGGCCCCGGACGGGTGGTGCAGGCGCACCGCGGGGACGGTCGAGGCCGTCTCGCTCCGCGCGCTGGAAGCGTTGCTGCAAACCGTTGCAGAAGTCACGAGGAGCGATCTTTCCGTCCGGCGGACGAAAAGACAACTCCGGCACGACGACGGGCGGGCCGGGACCCCAGAAGGTGTCCCGGCCCGCCCTCGCCGTGCGTCGTCCCGCGCGGGGCGCGTCAGCCCCCGGACGACTCCGTGTCGAGCCGCTGCTCCGCCGCCAGCGCCGACTCGAGCGCCTGCTGCAGCCGCTCCTGCGCCGCGCCGTACGCCGCGAAGTCGCCCTCGGCGAGCGCGGCCTGGCCGTCCTCGATCGCCTGCTGAGCGGCACTCAGAGCCTGGTCGAGCTGCGCGCGGGCCTCGCCGTTCACGCTCCCGCCGTCGGCCGGCGGTGCCGGCTCCTCGGTGGCGGGAGGCTCCGTGCCCGGGTCGGTCGTCCCCGGGTCGGTCTCGCCGCCGGCCGGCTGGTCCGGGACCTCCGTCTCGACCCCACCGTCCGCGTCACCCGCGTTCGCGCCGGAGTCCCCGCCGAACACCTGGTCCAGCGCCTCGTCGAGCGTGTCGGCGAACCCGATCTCGTCACCGAAGGACACGAGCACCTTGCGCAGCAGCGGGAACCGCGTGCCCTCCGTCGACTGCACGTAGACCGGCTGGACGTACAGCAGACCGCCGCCCACGGGGAGCGTGAGGAGGTTGCCGTTGATGACCGTCGAGTCACCACGACGCAGCGCCAGCAGGCCGTCCGCCGCGGTCGGGTCGGTGTTGAAGTTGTTCTGCACCTGACCCGGCCCGGGCACCGTCGCGTTGCGTGGCAGCTCGAGAAGGCGCAGCGTGCCGTAGTCCTCCGAGCGCACGCCCGCCTCGTTGCCCGGCTCGGCGTCCACGGCGAGGAAGCCCGTGAGGATGTTGCGGTCCGAGCCGCCTCCCGGGATGTACGTCGACATGAGCGAGAACGTCGGCGCCTCCTGGCTCGGCATCTGCAGCGTGAGGTAGTACGGCGGCTGCAGCGGCTTGACCTGCCCGCTCGCCGTCGGGTCCTCGGGGCTGCGCCAGAAGTCCTGACCCGAGAAGAACTCGTTCGCGTCGTCCACGTGGTAGCTCGCGAGCAGCGTGCGCTGCACCTTGAACAGGTCCTCGGGGTAGCGCAGGTGGCTCATGAGGTCGCCCGAGATCTCGGAGATCGGCTGGAGCGACGTCGGGAACACCTGGGACCAGGCCTGGAGCACCGGGTCCTCGGCGTCCCACGCGTACAGCTCGACGGAGCCGTCGTAGGCGTCGACGGTCGCCTTGACCGAGTTGCGGATGTAGTTCACCTGCTGCGGGGCGAGCGCCTCGACCGAGTTCGCCGCCACGAGCGAGTCGCGCGTCGAGTCCTCGAGCGACTCGGACGTCGAGTACGGGTACGCGTTCGAGGTCGTGTAGCCGTCCACGATCCACTTCACGCGGCCGTCCACGACCGCCGGGTACACGCGCCCGTCGAGCGTCAGGTACGGCGCGACCTTCGCGACGCGGTCGCGCGGGCTGCGGTCGTAGAGGATCTGCGACTCCTCGGTGACGCGGTCGGAGAACAGGATCTGCTCGGAGCCGAACTTCAGCGCGTACAGCACCTTGTTCATGAACGACCCGACGCTCGGGCCGCCCTCGATCTCCTGCGTCGGGAAGGTGTTGTTGACCTGGCCGCCCTCGTCGTCGACGGGGTAGTCGAGCTCCCACGCGTCGCGGCCCTCAGGGGCGCCCACGATCGAGTACTGCGGCGCCTCCGGCGAGAAGTAGATACGCGGCTCGTAGCCGCCCGCGTCGGTGAACGCGCCGGTGGACGGGATCGATCCCTCGTAGAAGGCGGGGCGCCCGTCGGGCCCGATCTGGTTGCCGTACGCGGCGACGACGCCGAAGCCGTGGGTGTAGACCGTGTGGTCGTTGACCCAGTTGCGCTGGTCGGCGCCCAGGCCGTCCTGGTTGAGCTCGCGCACCGCGATGACGGTGTCGCGGCTCTCGTCCTCGATCGTGTACCGGTCGACCGACAGCGACGGCGAGAACTGGTAGTACTGCTTGTTCTGCTGGAGCTGGCTGAACGACGGGCTGACGATCTCCGGGTCGAGCAGGCGGATGGACGCCGTCGTGTCGGCGTCCTCGCGCAGCGCGCCGGCCTCCGCCTCGGTCTTCGCGTTGTACGGCTCGGTCTGGACGTCGTCGATCCCGTAGGCGGCCTTCGTCGCGTCGATGTTGCGCTGGATGTACTCCTCCTCGAAGTCCTGCGCGTTCGGCGTGACCTGGAAGCGCTGGACGACGCTCGGGTAGATGCCGCCGATCGCGATGGCCGACACGACCATCAGACCGACGCCGATCGCCGGGAGACGCCAGTTGCCGCGCACCGCCGTCACGACGAACAGCGCCGCGACGAAGAGGGCGACGACCGTGAGGATCGCCTTGGAGGGGATGACGGCGTGCACGTCGGCGTACGACGCACCGTCGAACTTGGCCCCGCCCGAGGTGAGGATCGAGTACCGGTCGAGCCAGTAGTTCGCCCCGATGAGGACCAGCAGCAGCGCGGCGGTCACGGAGAGCTGGACGCGCGCGGCCTTCGTCGTGCGCGGGCCCGCGTCGGAGCCACCACCGATGCGCAGGCCGCCGTACAGGTAGTGCGTCGCGACCGCGGCGATGCCCGCGATGATGACGACCGCCATGAGGAAGCTCACGACGAACCGGAGCGCGGGGAGCGTGAAGACGTAGAACGCCAGGTCGATGCCCCACTGCGGGTCCGTCGTGCCGAAGGGCACGGAGTTCAGCGCCAGCAGCACGGTCTGCCACTGCGAGGCCGCCGCCGCGCCGGCGAAGAAGCCCACCAGCGCGGGCGCGACGATCATGACGACCTTGCGCAGCGGCTCGATCGCCTCGCGGTACTGGTCGAGCGTCGCCTGCTCGGGCGTCGAGGGCGCGTAGATCGGCCGCGACCGGTACGCGATCGAGAACGACAGGAAGACGAGGCCGCCCATCACGAGGAACCCGCCGACGAAGAGGGCGATGCGCGCGCCCCACTGCGTCCACAGGACGTTCGCGAAGTCGAGCTGCCGGAACCACAGCACCTCGGTCCAGAACTGGGCGAGCAGGAGCAGCAGGACGACGAGGGCGCCGACGACGGCGATCGCGATCCCGATCGGGCTCCGGCGCCGGGCGGGCCGTCCCCCGGAGGACGGCCGGCGGGGCGCTGCGGCGAATGACACGGTGGGTATACCTCTTCGGTCGTGGCTCGGGCGTGCACCGGGGTCAACGCCCGGTCCTCCCCCAAGGTTCCCACGGTCCGCGGCCCCGTGGGGGACGGCACGGCCGGTCGCCGTCCGCCGCCGCCGGTCGGCGCCCGATGGGGGACGATGGGGGCATGCCCCAGCCTGACGACGCAGCGTCCTCGCCCGCCCCCGACCCCGTCGCACCCGGCGGCCCGACGCCGCAGCACGCCCTCGCTCTCGCCGTCCACGAGATCGAGGTGCACGCGGGCGACGCCGGCTGGGACGCGCCGCCGCGGCTCTTCGCGCTCGTCGCCACGGCCGGCGCGCTCGCGGCGGACCCGACGCTCGCGGACCGCCTGCCGCCCGACGTCGTCGCCGCGGCCTCTGCCGACCCGCACCACCTGCTCTCCATCGAGCAGGAGGGCTTCGCCGTGGACGGCGACCTCGAGGACGGGCTCGCGCGCGTCGCCTGGCCGGCGACGGTCGACGGCGCCGCGCTCGTCGTCGAGCGGATCGTCCTGCCCCCGGCCGCGGAGGAGGGCGTGCCCGACGACCCGGACGCCGCGCTCGACTACCTCACGTCGCACCCCGACCGGCAGGACGTGCGCCTCGCCGTCGGCGTGCTGCGGGACGGCCCGTCCTGGTGCGCCGTCCGGTCGCGCGCGCACGACGCGGCCACCGACGTCGCAGGCGGCCCCGACCTCGTCCCCGGCCTGGTCACCGCGCTGCGCGCGACGCTCGAGGACTGACGCGCGCGGCGGGTCGTCAGCCGCGCGCCTCGCACGTCGCGAGCGTGTCCCCCTCGCCCGCCCCGATCGCCTCCATCGCCGCGCGGGCGTCGGCCAGCGTCGAGACCGCCGCGACGTGCAGGCCGTCCGGGACGTTGCCCACGACCTCCGGGCAGTTGGCCTGCGGCGCGAGGAACCACGTCGCGCCGTCGCGCAGGGCGCCGTAGAGCTTCTGCTGGATGCCGCCGATCGGGCCCACGTCGCCCTCGACGCTCATCGTTCCCGTGCCCGCGATGACGACGCCGTTCGCCTCGTCCTCGGGCGTGAGCTGGTCGACGATGCCGAGCGCGAACATCGTCCCGGCGCTCGGGCCGCCGATGTCCTCGATCTGGATCGTCACGTCGACCGGGAAGTCGAACGTCGGGTCGATGAACACGCCGAGCAGCGCGGTGTCGCCGCCGTCCGTCGTCGTCACCGTGAGGTCGGTCTCCGCGCCGTCGCGCAGGACGCCGAGCGTCACGTCGGCGCCGGGATCGACGGCGGCCAGGCCGTCGATGAGGTCCTGGTACGTCGGGACCGGCGCTCCGTCGAGCTCGACGATGACGTCCCCCGGCTCGACGACGCCGTCCGACCCGCTGTCCGGGACCGCAGCCTCGACCGTGAGCGTCGCCGGCACCTCGTACCCGAGCTCGGTGAGCGCCGCGACCGTCGCGTTCTCCTGCGAGGAGATCATCTCGGCCTGGCCCTGCTGCTCCGTCTCCTCCTTGGAGCGGCCGGTCGGGAAGACCTCCTCGACGGGGCGCACGCTGCGCGACCGGTCGAACCAGCCCTGCACGACCTGGGCGAGGTTCACCGGGTAGCCGGGTCCGCCCGCGACCGAGACCGTCGTCAGACGCAGCTCCCCCGTCGAGTCGAAGGTCTCGGCGCCCGTGATGGAGATGAGCGGCGTGCCGTCCTGCTCTCCGAGCGTGTCCTCCGTCGGCCCCGGCGACCGCACCGCGTAGGGCGCGGGCAGGATCGCGAGGCCCGCGACGAGCAGCGTCGTCGCGAGCAGGGAGATGCCGAACGTCAGGGACCGCCGCGTCACCGGCGGCGGGACGTGCTCGTCCTCGGTGAGGAGGGCGTCGAAGGAGGGGGCGTCGCTCACCGGGACATCATCCCCGAGGATGCTGGGATCTCCCTGCCGACGGCGCCCGCGCGCCGCGGTCGCCCGCGACCGGCGCACCGCGTCGGACGTCACGGGCGACGGGACCGCGCCTGCCGCCAGACCGCCGCGGTCCCCAGGACCGCGACCGCCGCACCCGCGGCGCCGAGGGCGGCCGCGTCGCGGCCGCCGAACCGCAGCCCCGCGACGCCCACCCGGCCGCGCACCTCCGCGAGGAGCACCTCCAGCGCCGCCGCACCCGACCAGGTCGGAGACCACCCGGCGTCGTGCAGGCGCCCGGCCGAGACCGACCACGGGTGCACGACGAACGCGAGGTCGCCCGCCGGTGACGGCAGCACCCCGACCCGGTGCAGCCGCTCGGCGGCGCCGAACGCGGTCGCGGGCGGGAGCTGGACCGTGCGCAGGCCGGCTGCTGCGGCCACCGTCTCGGAGTCGAGCACGTCGGGCAGCCCGCCACGCAGCGGACCGGCCGTGAGACCACCGACGAGGCCCTGGTCGAGCGCGACCCGCACCGCCGCGACCACGTCCTCGACGTGCACGAGGTGCCACGTGCGCTCCCCGCCGCGGACCGTGAGCAGGCGCGGTGCCTCGAAGTGCCGCGTGAGGAGCGTGTCGATCCCCGGCCCGACGACGACGGTCGGCCGCACGAGCCCGAGCGGCACCCCGCCCAGCGCCTCGCGCAGCGCGTCCTCGAACGCGGCGACGTCCCCCGCGAAGCCGGGGCCGTCGTCGACGGCGACCGGGTCGTCGTCGTCGATCACCGCGCGACCCGGCGTCGCCCCGTGCACCGCGGCAGAGGTCACCGCGACGACGTGCTCGATCCCCGCTGCGACCGCGGCCTCGCCCGCGCGGCGGCCGAGGAGCGCGAGCCGGGCGCGCTGCTCGGCGTCGGTCTTCGCCCGCGGCGCACCGAACTCCCCCGCCGGGGCGACCACGACGAGCCGGCGTGCGCCGTCGGGCCACCCGCCGGGGTCCACCGGCGACGCTTCCGCGGCGGCCAGCCCGTGACGCACCGCATCAGCGACCTGGCCGACGCCGACGACCACGACGGGGTCGCCCGGCGGCACGACGGGCTCGCTCGTGGGGGCCTCCCCCGGGACGCCCGGGGGCCGGCCCCCGGCGGGGACCGCGTCGCTGCGCCGTGAGCGAACCCGGCCCTCGGACATGCCCCAGCCCCCGTTCTCGGCGGTCGATCGTGGTTACGGTGATCACCGACGCTACCGTGAGGAGTCGCCATGAGCAGCCTTCCCCCCGACCGCACGCCCGGACCGGACGACGACACGCCCTTCGACCCGCGGTTCGAGGAGCTGCTCCGCTCGATGCTCGGACCCGACGCGGACGAGGCGCTGCGCGAGCTCCGTGCCCGCGGCCTCGACCCCCAGGCGCTCGCCGCCGGGGGCGCGGCGGACCCCCAGCTCTTCCAGCACGTCCTCGCGCAGGTCCAGCGGCTGCTGTCGACGCCGAGCGACGGCCCCGTGAACACGGACGTCTCGCACGACGTCGCGCGCCAGGTCGCGGTCGCCGAGGGCGACCCCTCCGTCACGACGGCGCAGCAGCGCGCCGTGACGGAGTCGCTGTCCGTCGCCGAGCTGTGGCTCGACGCCGTCACCGACCTCCCGCCCTCGGGCGGGCGCGCCCAGGCGTGGAGCCGCTCCGAGTGGGTCGAGCACACGCTCCCGGCGTGGAACGAGCTCGTCGCCCCCGTCGCGGCCTCCGTCGCCGACGCGCTCGCGACGGTCCTGCGCGACCAGCTCCCGGAGGGCCTCGGCGACGACCCGTCGGCGCTGCCCGGGGTCGGGTTCACCCTCCCGGGCCAGGTGCCCGGGCTCCCCGCCGGGGCGCTCGGGCTGCCGGGCGACCCCGCGGCGCTCATGCAGCGTCTCGGCTCGGCCGTCTTCGGCATGCAGGTGGGCCAGGCGGCGGGCACGCTCTCGCGCGAGGTCTTCGGCGCCACCGACGTCGGGCTGCCGCTGCTCGACCAGCCCGGGACGGTCCTCCTGCCCACGAACGTCGAGGCGTTCGCCGAGGGGCTGGACGCCCCCGCCGACGAGGTCCGCCTGTTCCTCGCGCTCCGCGAGGCGGCCCACGCGCGCCTCTTCACGCACGTCTCGTGGCTCCGCGGCCACCTGCGCAGCCTGGTCGACGCGTACGCGCGCGGCATCACCATCGACCTGTCGGCGCTCGAGTCGCAGCTCTCCGACGTCGACCTCACCGACACGGACGCGCTCCAGCGCGCCCTGTCCGGCGGCGTCTTCGGGCTCCAGAACACCCCCGAGCAGCAGGCGACGCTCCTGCGGCTCGAGACGACGCTCGCGCTCGTCGAGGGCTGGGTGGACGAGGTGACGGCAGCCGCCGCCCTCCCCCACCTACCGCACGCCGTCCCGCTCCGCGAGATGCTCCGGCGCCGGCGCGCGGCGGGCGGCCCCGCCGAGCACACCTTCGCGACCCTCGTCGGCCTGGAGCTGCGGCCCCGGCGCTCACGCGACGCGGCGGCGCTGTGGGCGCTCATCGCCGCGCAGTCCGGATCGAGTGCACGCGACGGCGTCTGGGACCACCCCGACCTCCTCCCGGACGCGACGGACCTCGACGACCCCGCGGGCTACGAGAGCCGGCGGGCCGTGACCCGCATCGAGGAGGCCGACGTCGACCGCGCGCTGGAGGAGATCTTCCGCGCCGCCGACGGGACGGGCGGCGCCGACTCTTCGACCGGGACGGCGGACGACGCGACGACGGACGACGCGACCGACGACGGGCCGACCGACGGCGGAGGCACCACGCGCTGAGCCTCCGGCGCCGCCCGTCAGGGGGCGCCTGTCGACCGCTCTGCCGCGAGCCCGGCGTCCTCAACGGGGGCGCCGGGCTCGTCGCCGTCGGGCTCGAGCTCCGCGTCCCGCGCGAACGAGAAGCCCTCCAGGAAGCCGCGTGCCCGGTCCGTCCGCGGGTACGACTCGAGCAGCTTCCAGAACCCCGGGCCGTGGCCGGCGTGGAGCAGGTGCGCGAGCTCGTGCAGCAGCACGTAGTCCAGCACCCACGGGGGCATCCCCCGCACGCGGGTCGAGATGCGGATCGTCCCGTCGATGAGGGTGCACGACCCCCACCGCCGGTCCTGGTTCCCGGACCAGCGCACGCTCGTCGGGTGCGCGCGGCCGTCGAGGTACTTCTCGGACAGCTCGACGGCACGACGCTCGAGCTCGTCGTCGGAGGGGCGCCGTCGACGCTCGGAGTCGGCCAGACGGTCGAGCATGCGCTGGACCCACTCGCGCTCCTGCGCGCGGGTGAACCGCGCCGGGATCGCGACGATCGTGCGCTCGCCGTCGCGGTAGGCGCTCACCGTGCTCTTGCGTCGGCGGCTGCGCCGAACCTCCACGATCGTCTCCCGGACCACGCTCAGACCGTAGTGGTTCTCGCCACGAAAAGGCAGGGGCCCACGCCGCGTGGTGCGGTTTCTCGCGACGTTCGGTCGAGAGGACGACCGGACAGGCTGTGCTCCGGGTCAAGGAACCCCCCTCGAACTGCCGTCGAGGTCTGCCTGTGGACAACTCCGACCGGAGGTCGACGCCGTGCCACGCTGACCGCGGTCGGCCGAACGCGCCGCCCGCCCCACGACCCGCGGAGGACACGTGCAGCGACGACGCGTGCTGCGACCCGAGGCCCCGCTGCTGCGGCGCGCTCCGGGCGAGGTGCAGGTCGGCACCGACCCGCGGTGGTCGGTCCGGCTCGCCGGGCTCGAGCCCGGCGAGGAGCAGTGGCTGCACGCGCTCGCCTCGCCGTCGGCGCGGCGGGGTGACGGGTGCGAGGCCGCGACACCCGCGGCGCCCGCCCGCCGGGCCGCGCTCGTCCGGCTCCTCGAGGAGGCGCACCTGCTCGTCCCCGCCCGCCGGCGACGCCCCGTCTCGCCCGCCCCGGGCAACGGCGAGGCGGACGTGGGCGTGCTCTCGGCCCTGCGGCCCGACGGAGCCGGGCACCGTGTCCTCGCGGCCCGCGCCCGGGCGACCGTCGCCGTCGTCGGGCTGGGCCGGGTCGGGGCCGCGCTCGCCGTGCACCTCGCGACAGCCGGCGTGGGCACGATCGCCCTGAAGGACCACGGCACGGTCCTCGCCACCGACGTCGGGGTGGGCGCGTACCGGCTGCGCGACGTCGGGGCGTCCCGCGAGACCGCGGTGCGGCGGCTCGTCGAGGAGGTGGCGCCCGGGGTCGTCATCGCCGCGGGTGGGGACGCACGCCCGCCGGCGGACGCGTCCGCGGCGACGCGAGCGCCGGGTCGGCCTCCGGACGTCGTCGTCGTGGTCGAGCACGGCGCGGCGGACCCGGAACGGGTCGCGAGGCTCGTGGGAGAGGGGGTGGCGCACCTGTCGGTCGTGGTGCGCGAGGCCGACGTCGTCGTCGGACCGTTCGTCCGGCCGGGCCTCGACCCGTGCCTGACGTGCGTGGACCTGCACCACGCGGACGCCGACCCGTGCTGGCCCCAGCTCGCACGGCAGCTGCGCGAACGTGGCGTGCGTGCAGGCGAGGAGTCGTCGCTCGCGGCGTCGGCTGCCGCGGTCGCGCTCGGTCAGGTCCTGGCAGCCCTGGACGGGCTCGTGCCCCGCGCAGCCACGGCCTGCATCGAGATTCCTGCTCCCGATGCGGTGCCGCGGCTGCGCGAGACAGGTCGCCACCCGCGCTGCGGGTGCGACGAGCTGGCGCGCACGCCCCCGGACGGAGCGCCGCTCACCATGTCAGGCCGCCGTCGAGGCGCCGACTGACGCCTCGGCCTCGGCGCGCGACGCCTCCTGCGCCTGGCGCTCGGCCTCGCGGGCGAGCACCTCGGCCTTGCTCGGACGGCCGCGGCCGCGCTTGCGCGCGACGACGGCGCCGTCCACGAAGACCTCGCCGCCCCAGACGCCCCAGGGCTCGCGACGCTCGATCGCGCCGGCGAGGCAGCCCTCGACGAGGGGGCACGTCCGGCACAGGGCCTTGGCCTCCTCGACCTCGGCGGACCGCTCGGCGAACCAGAGCTCCGGGTCGTTGGTGCGGCAGGGCAGCAGACCCGCGAGGAGACGGTCGAACTCCGCGGAGTCCTTCTCGCCGAGGGGTGTGGCCAGCGGTTGGTGGGGGACCCAGGGGCCGGATCCGCCCTGGGCAGTGATGTTGTCGAGCAGCGCGGTGAGCCGCACGATGTCCTCCAGTGATGTCCTGTCGTGGGTGTGAACGTCGTCGTCACAGGACCCCGAGGACAGCGGTCCCCGTCTCAGGAAAGACGGGAGAGACCGGTGATCCTCATCGGCAGACGTGCTCTGGAGAACACGAAGGCCACGGGTCCGAGACGGACTCCGCGGCCTGGAAGGTTCTGGTCGGTCAGACCAGACGCGTCCTGGAGGCGGAGTCGGGAGCGGGGCGGGTGACGAAGGTGCCGCCGCGGTGCGCGATGGCACGCGGACGGAGTCCTCCTGGCGTGCCCGTGTAGACGGACGCGTTATCCAGCAGGTTCGCCATGGCGATCTGGTTCTTCATCAGCTTTCCCACCCCCTCTCTCCGTTCGAGGCCCGCCTCCCGGCGCGCCCCTCTCCATCAGGACTCGTCGACCATATGTCGCGCGTCGCAGGACGCACAACTTATTTACGAGAATTTCTTCGACGAGTTTCGCCGGCCCTCCTCGCGGCCCCGGAACGGCTCGTCGTCACCGCTCCGCGCGGCCCACGATCTCCAGGATCGCGGCGCCGTACCGCTCGATCTTCGCGGGCCCGAGCCCGTTGATGCGGGCCAGCGCGGCCGTGCTGGTGGGTCGGGACTCCGCGATCGCCGCGAGCGCCGTGTCCACGAGCACCGTGAACGCCGGCTTGTCCGTCTCCTGCGCGACCTGGCGCCGCCACTCGCGCAGGCTCTCGAACAGCTCGCGGTCGTACTCCCCCGTGAGCCGCAGCTTCGCCTGCCCGGCACGCGGACGGCGCGTCCCGTGCGCGCCCGGCTCGTCCGGCCACAGCCCGTCGAGGAACCGGGTCCGGCGCCGTGTCGCACGACCGCCCGGGTTGCGTGACCGCGCGAACGACAGCTCGAGGTGCTCGCGGGCGCGCGTGATGCCCACGTAGAGCAGCCGCCGCTCCTCCGCGATCGCCTCGTCCGTCTCCGCGAGCGAGATCGGCATGAGGCCCTCGCTCACGCCGGCGAGGAACACCGCGTCCCACTCGAGGCCCTTGGCCGCGTGCAGCGACGCGAGCGTCACGCCCTCCACGGTCGGTGCGTGCTGCGCGGCGGCGCGCTCGTCGAGCTCGGCCACGAACGTCGCGACCGTCGGGGCCGGTCCGTCAGCCTCCTGCGCGAGCGCCGCGACGTCGTCGGCGAGCGCGACGAGCGCCTGCGTGGACTCCCACCGCTCACGCGCCGCACCCCGCGCGGCGGGAGGCGCCGGAGCCCACCCGGCGGCGGCGAGCACGTCGCGCACCGTCTCGGGCATCGCGACCTCCGAGTCCGCAGACCGGGCGGCGCCGCGCAGGAGCACGATCGCGTCGCGCACCTCCTTGCGCTGGAAGAAGCGCTCGCCGCCCCGGACGAGGTAGCCGATGCCCGCGTCGGCGAGCGCCGACTCGAACGCCTCCGACTGCGCGTTGGTCCGGTACAGGACCGCGATCTCGCTCGCGCGCGTCCCCGCCGCGAGGAGCCGCGCGATCCGCTGGGCGATGCCCGTGGCCTCCGCCTCGTCGTCGTCGTACGCGGTGAACGCGACCGGCGGTCCCGCGGGCCGCTGGGCGACGAGCTCGAGCGCCTGGTGCGCCCCGCCCGCGCGCCCGGCGCGCGCGAGGAGCTGGTTGGCGAGGTTCACGACCTGCGGCGTCGAGCGGTAGTCGCGCACGAGCCGGATGACCTGGGCGTCCGGGTGCGTGCGCGAGAACGTGAGGAGGTGGTGCGGCGTCGCGCCCGTGAACGAGTAGATCGTCTGCGACGGGTCCCCGACGACGCACAGCTCCTCGCGCCCCCCGAGCCACTGGTCGAGGACGAACTGCTGCAGCGGCGAGACGTCCTGGTACTCGTCGACCACGAAGTGCCGGTACTGGCGCCGGACCTCGTCCGCGACCCCGCCCTGCGTCGAGAGCATGTCGCCCAGCATGAGGAGCACGTCCTCGAAGTCGATGACCGACCTCTCGGTCTTCACGTCCTCGTAGGCCGTGATGAGGCGCGCGACCGTCTGGTGGTCGTAGCCGGCAGGAGGCTCGCGGTCGATCGCCTCGCACGCCCGGACGTAGTCGTCCGCGGTGACGAGCGAGACCTTGGCCCACTCGACCTCGGACGACAGGTCGCGCACCGCGACGCGGTCGACGCCGACCCCGAGGCGGCGCGCCGACTCGGCGATGACCGGGGCCTTGTGCTCGAGGATGCGCGGCGGCGCGCCGCCGACGACCTTGGGCCAGAAGTAGCCGAGCTGACGCAGCGCCGCGGCGTGGAACGTCCGCGCCTGGACGCCCGTCGCACCGAGCTCGCGCAGGCGCGTGCGCATCTCCCCCGCGGCCCGCGCGGTGAACGTCACGGCCAGCACGCTCGTCGGCGCGTACACGCCGGTGCGGACGCCGTAGGCGATGCGGTGCGTGATGGCGCGCGTCTTGCCCGTCCCGGCACCCGCGAGCACGCACACCGGGCCGCGCAGCGCGACCGCGACGTCGCGCTGGTCGGGGTCGAGCGCGTCGAGGATCTCGTCGGCGGTGCGCAGGGACGGCGGACGTGAGACCGGTGGCGTGGACATCACCCGCGATTCTCGCAGGCGCCGGTGACACGCGGGAGTCGGCTCGGCCGGACGCCGTCGGACGCCTGTCGGCGCCCGGGGCGGGCTCACGGCGGGAACAGCGCGCAGACCGCCGGTGTTACCGTCACGACCGATCGCCCGCGGCACGCGCCGCCCGGAACCGCACCAGGAGAGCCCTCGATGAGCACCGCCCCGACCCTTCCCGACCCCGGCTCGATCGTCATGTACTCGACGAGCTGGTGCGGGTACTGCCGCCGCCTCAAGACGCAGCTCGACTCCGAGGGCATCGGCTACACCGAGGTGAACATCGAGGAGACCCCCGGTACCGCGGAGTTCGTGGAGTCGGTGAACGGCGGCAACCAGACGGTCCCGACCGTCGTCTTCCCCGACGGCTCGGCCGCGACCAACCCGTCGCTCGCGGAGGTCAAGCAGCGCCTCGCCGCCTGACCCCACCCCGTTGTGGGCATGAAATGGGCCCGGTCCGGACGTCCGAACCGGGCCCATTTCATGCCCACAACGGCTGGGGCGCTCAGGCGTCGGGGAGGCGGTCGCCGAACCAGTCCTCGACCAGCGAGCGCGCGATGGACGCCCGGCCCGGGAGCAGCACCTCCTGCGCGCGCACGGCGGCGGCGAGCTCGGGGCGCGTGAACCAGCGCGCGTCGGTGAGCTCGACGCCGTCAACGTGCACGTCGGTCGTCAGCGCCCGCGCCGCGAAGCCGAGCATGAGCGACGCCGGGAACGGCCACGGCTGGCTCCCGCGGTAGGCGACCTCGCCGACGACGACGCCCGCCTCCTCCGCGACCTCGCGCCGCACCGCGCTCTCGAGCGACTCGCCAGGCTCGACGTACCCGGCGAGCGTCGAGAAGCGCCGCTCGGGCCAGTGCGCGGCGTGCCCCAGCAGCAGCCGCTCGTCGGCGCCCTCGCCGTGCACGACCGTCATGATGACCGCCGGGTCCGTGCGCGGGTACAGCTCCACGCCCTGCGCCACGCAGCGCCGCGTCCAGCCGCCGTTCTCGACCGTCGTCCGGCCGCCGCATCGCGGGCACCGGGTGTGGTTCGCGTGCCACGCCGCGAGCGCGACGGCCTCGGTCGCGAGCCCCGCCAGCGGCCCCTCGAGCCCGCCGACGAGCTCGCGCAGCCCCGACCACGACCGCTCGCGCGCGAGGACGGCGAACGGGTCGGACGCGTCGACGCCCTCGATGTCGACCTCCTCCGCGTCCGCGTCGTCGGGCAGGACGAGCGCCAGGTACGTCGTGCCGTCCCCCTCCCCGAGGAAGAGCCAGCGCGCCTGGTCCTCGTCGGCGGCGGCACCGACGTCGGACAGGGCTGCCGGGTCGAGCAGCGCGACGCCGTCCGTCGGGCTCGCCCCGGCGAGCGCGAGCCGGCCGCGGTGGACGAGGACGACGCGCGTCGAGGCCTCGCCGCGCAGCGTCCCTACGAGGTCAGGCTCGCCGCGCCGGTGGGCCGCGCGGTCCAGGACCGCCCCGTCGAGCGGCAGCGGGAGGTCGCGGAGGGTGGTCCTGGGGAGCGTGCCCGACGACGGTCGGGCGGCGGGGGTGGTCACCCTCCGACCGTAGGGCACGCGACCGGCGTGGGTGCCCCGGGCGGCGGGCGGGGAGCGACTACCGTGGTCGGGTGCCTCGCTCACCGCTGACCCTCGCCGCGCTCGCGACCGCCGCAGTGCCGGGTCTCGACGCCCGCAGCGCGCTGGCGGTCGAGGACCCGGGCGACTACGACACCGCCGTCGTCACCGACGCCGACGGCGCGCGGTGGACCGTGCGCGCCCCGCGCAGCCTCCAGGCCGGGGCGGCGCTCGAGGCCGAGGCGGAGCTGCTCACCTCGCTCCAGCTCTACGCCGACACGGGCGTGCTGTCGTTCGCGGTGCCCCGCATCAGCGGCACCGCCCTCCTGCCCGAGGGCGGACGCGCGATCGTGCACCCGGCGCTCGACGGGACGACGCTCGACGTCGACGTGCTGCGCCCCGGGCCCGGGCTCGCCGCCGACCTCGGCCGCGTCCTCGCGTCGATCCACGAGCTGCCGCGCACGATCGTCGACGACGCTGGGCTGCCCGGGTACGACGTCGAGGAGTACCGCGCCCGGCGGATGGCGGAGCTCGACGAGGCCGCGGCGACCGGGAAGGTGCCGACGGCCCTCCTGCGACGCTGGGAGGCCGCGCTCGAGGACGTGTCGCTGTGGCGGTTCCAGCCAGTCGTCGTGCACGGTGACCTCGGCCCGGAGCAGGTCCTCGTCGCGCGCGGCCGCGTCGTCGCCGTGACGGACTGGGCGAGCGCGCGCGTCGCGGACCCCGCGGACGACCTCGCGTGGCTGCTCGTCTCCGCGCCGCCCGAGGCGATCGACTCGATCATGGAGGCGTACCAGCTGCGCCGCACCGAGCTCACCGACAAGCACCTCGTGGACCGCGCGCTCCTCGTCGGCGAGCTCGCGCTCGCACGCTGGCTCCTGCACGGCGTACGGCACGGGCTCGACGACGTCGTCGCCGACGCGCTCGACATGCTGGCCGACCTCGACGACGCCACGCAGGACGCCGACGTCTGACGCGACGCGGCGTGCCGGCGCCGGGAGACCCCCGCCGGACCACCCGCGTCCGCGGCCCGGTCCCCCCGGTCAGCCCGCCAGCAGCGCCTCGATCTCCGCCTCGCCGAGGAGCCGGCGCGGGCGCACCGTCTCGTCGGACGCGACGTAGTAGAACGCGGCGTTCACCTTCTCCAGCGGCAGCCCCGTCCACCGGGACCACGCGAGCCGGTAGACCGCGAGCTGCACCTCGCGCACGCTGCGCGCCGCAGGGTCCGACGGCGCCCGCCCCGTCTTCCAGTCGACGACCACGACGGCGTCACGCGCCCCTCCGGCGTGCTCCGGTCGCTCGGGGAACACCGCGTCGATGCGCGAGCGCAGCACCGTGCCGCCGACGGGGGTCTCGACGTCGACCTCGACCGCGACGGGGGTCCTGGTCGCCCACTCGGACGCGACGAACGTCCGCTGCAGGGTCTCGAGGTCCGCGTCCGGGTCGAGGTCGTCGTCGTCCGCGCCGGGGAGGTCCTCGACGTCCAGGAGCGACGACGTCGTGAAGTAGCGCTCGGCCCACAGGTGGAACCGCGTGCCGCGGCGCGCGTGCACCGTGGGCTCGACCGGGACCGGGCGGCGCAGGTGCAGCGCGTACTCGTCGCGGTCGGCCGCGAGCCGCACGAGGCTCGACGCCGAGACGTGCGCCGGGAGCTCGACCTCCCGGCCCGAGCGCTCGGCCCGCTCCGCGAGCAGGACCCGGGCGAGCGCGACGAGGTCGCGCCCCTCGGCGTCGACGAGCACGCCCGTGGGCGCGGTGAGACCCGCGGGGCCGCTCCCGCCCGCGCGGACGAGGGCCGCACGCTCGACCGCCGCCGCGGTGCCGCGCAGGACGGCGCGCGCCGAACCCTCGGGCGCGTCGTCGGGGGCGGGCCACTCCCCCGTGACCTCGACGTCCTCGAGCGGGTTGGTGTCGTCGGGCCCGGGCGGGGCCGACCAGCCGTCCGCCGCCACGACCCCGGACTCCACGAGCTCGAGGAGGAACGGCGAGAGCACGCGCGGGCGGGAGCCCGTCTGCCACCACGCCGCCGTGAGGTACAGCTCGCGGCGCGCCCGGGTGAACGCGACGTAGGCGAGCCGGCGCTCCTCCGCGAGCTGGTGCTCGCCGCTCGCCGCCCGGAACTCGTCGCGTCGCGCCACGAGCTCCTTGGTGTCGGACGCGAGGTCGAAGCGGAACTCCGGCAGGTCGGCGGCGTCGCCGCGCAACGGGTACGGGAGCTGGCTCACGTCGGTGAGCCACCCGCTGTCCGCGCGCACGCCCGCGGACGACTGCGCCGTCGTCGGGAACACGCCGTCGACGAGCCCGGGGACGACGACGACGTCCCACTCGAGCCCCTTCGCCGCGTGCGCGGTGATCACCTGCACGGCGTCCGGGTCCGGCTCGCGCACCGGCAGGTCCAGCCCGTTCTCACGCGTCGACGCGACCCCGAGCCACGCGAGGAACGCACCCAGGGTCACGACGTCCGCCGTCTGGGTGAACGTCGCGGCCACGTCGCGGAACGCGTCGAGGTGCTCGCGCGCGCGGTCGCTCACGGCCTCGGGGTCCACGAGGCGGCGCGACGCGAGCAGCGCCTCGTTCGTCACGGCCTCGACGTCGAGACCGAGCGCACGCTCCGCCTCGACGACGAGCTCCGGCAGCGACAGGTACGTGAGCCCGCGCAGCGCGCGCAGGGTCCGGGCGAGTGCCGACAGGCGGGCGTGCCCCTGCGGCGTGAGCGTGCGGCCGTCGGCGGCGGGCTCGCCCGGGTCTGGCAGGTCGTCGAGGGCGTCGACGATCGAGCGGTGGTCGGCCACGTCGCCCTCCACGACCACGAGCTCGGCGCCGTCGGCCGATCCCGCCGTGCGACGGCGCGACCCGAGCGCGCCCTCGTGCCGCGCGAGGTCCGCCGCGCGGCTGCCCAGGGCGTGCAGGTCCGCCGACCCGAGGTTGAGCCGGGGACCCGTGAGGAGCCGGACGAGCGCGTCGCCGCGCGAGGGGTCGTGCACGGCCTCGAGGAGCGCGACGACGTCGACGACCTCCGGCGTCGTCAGGAGGCCGCCGAGGCCCACGACCTCCACCGGCAGGCCGCGGCGCCGCAGCGCCACCTCGACCGCGGCGAACTGGCTGCGCTTGCGGCACAAGACCGCGGCCGTGACGCGCCCGCCGGGGGCGCTCGCCGGTCGCCAGCGCGCGGCGACGAGCTCCGCGACGGCACCTGCCTCCTCCTCGGCGGTGGCCGCGACGTGCGCGGAGACCGTGCCCGCCCCCGCGCCCGGGCGCAGCGCGAGCGCGGGCACCTCGACCCGGTCGCGGCCACCCGCCCCCGCCGCCCGCAGCGGGCCCGCGGTGACGTTCGCCGCGGCCAGCACCGCGGCGTCGTTGCGCCACGACGTCGACAGGAAGCGCACCGCCGACCGGTCGCCCGTCGACCGCGGGAACCGGTCGGGGAACCGCGCGAGGCCGCCCGCGCTCGCGCCGCGCCACCCGTAGATCGACTGGTGCGGGTCGCCGACGGCCGTCACCGGGTGCCCGCCGCCGAACAGGCCCGCGAGGAGCTCGACCTGCGCGTGCGACGTGTCCTGGTACTCGTCGAGCAGGACGACCCGGAACCGGGCGCGTTCCGTCTCCCCCACGACCGGCACCTCGCGCGCGAGCCGGGCCGCGAGCGCCACCTGGTCGCCGAAGTCGAGGGAGTCCGTGGCGCGCTTGCGGCGCCGGTACTCGGCGACGACGTCGAGCAGCCGGACGCGCTCGGCGACGTCGCCGACGAGCTTCTCGACCTCCTTGGTCCGGGCCTTCTGCCGCGGACCGAGCGGCAGCGCGTCGAGCTGCTCGACGATGTCGGCGAGACGGTCCCGGGCCTCGCCCGGATCGAGGAGGTGCTCGCCGAGCGCGCCGGAGAGGCCGAGGACGGCCGCGACGACCGTGCTGAGCGCGCGGTCGGTGCCGAGGTCGTCGTCCCACCCCTCCACGACCTCGGACGCGAGCTGCCACTGCTGCGCCTCGCCCAGCAGCCGCGCCCCGGGCTCGACGCCCACGCGCAGACCGTGGTCGCCCACGAGCGACGCGGCGTAGGCGTTGTACGTGGCGACCGTCGGCCGGTCGAGCAGCGACAGGGCGGACGACGCGCCGCCGCGGGCGCGCGCGAGCTGCGCGAGCCGCACCTGGACGCGCTCGGACAGCTCGCCCGCCGCCTTGCGCGTGAAGGTCAGGCCGAGCACCGCGTCCGGCGCGACGAGCTCGTTCGCGATGAGCCAGACGACGCGCGCCGCCATGGTCTCCGTCTTGCCCGAGCCGGCGCCGGCGACGACGAGCGTCGGCTCGAGCGGCGCCTCGATCACCTCGACCTGCTCCGGGGTCGGGCGGGGCCGGCCCAGCAGGTCGGCGATGCGGGTCGCGGACAGCGTCGGGCGGGGCGGCTCGACGGCACCGCCCGCTTCCTCGACCGCGACCCCGTCGGACGCTGCCAGCCGGACCGACGGACGCGTCGCGTCCGGTTCCGGGAGCTCGAACAGCTCGCTGCTCACGCCACGACCCTCCTGCCCTCGGGCTGCACCGGGCACGCGCGACGCACCGGGCACATCTCGCACAGCCCGTTCTGGCGGGCCGTGAACGTCGCCGCCGACATCGTGCCGGCAGCCTCCTCGACGAGGTCGCGGGCCCAGCTCGAGCCGTCGGGCGCCGGGTCGAGCGCGGGCTGCGGGACGACGGCAGGGCCGACGTGCGTGCTGCCCACGTAGACGAGCTGCGCTCCCGCGCTCCGCGTCCCCTCGGGCACGTCGAGCGCGCCCGCCTCGACCGCGAGCTGGTACGCGCCGAGCTGCGGGTGCTCGGCGCCCTCCGCCTTGGTCGCGGTGCGTCGCCCTGTCTTGAGGTCGACGACCCGGACCTTGCCCTCGCCCGCGTCCTCGACCCGGTCGATCGTCCCGCGCAGGCGCGCACGCCCGACGGTGACGTCGAACGTCGGCTCGACGAGGAGCGGCTCGCCCGCCTGCGCGACGTAGGCCGCGAGCTTCTCGATCATGCGGTCCGCCCGACGGCGGAGCTGGCGCGTCGGCCATCCCTCCGGCAGTGCGAGCTCGGCCCAGCGCCGGTCGAGCTCCGCGCGCAGCTCGGCGAGAGACCCCGACGGGTGGGACTCCGCGATCGAGTGCACGAGCGTGCCGAGGCTCTGGTGCGTCGCGTCCGGCGCGGTGCCGCCCGCGGCCTCGAGCGACCACCGCAGCGGGCAGGTCGAGACGGTCTCGACCTTCGACGGCGACACCGTCACCATCTCCTCCGCACCCCGCAGCGACGCGGTGCTCGACACGCCGGCGACCCCGTACCAGGTCTCGGGCCGCGCCTCCGCGACGCCGAGCTCGCCCAGGTCGGCCAGGAGCGTGGCCGCGGCGACCGCGCGCGCGTCCCGTACGCCGTCGTCGGCGCGAGCATTGCCGCGGTCGGCACCGGGCGCCACGCGATCGGAGCTCTCCCCCGAGGCGCCGGTGGACGCGCGGGCCTCGCGCGCCGCCGCCTCGACGAGCACGCCGCGCGCGGCGGCGACGAGCCCCCGCAGATCGAGCGGGGCACCGACGCGCACGTGACGGCGCGCGTCCGGGTCCGCGCCGGGTGCCGGGGCGGCGCTCGTCCCACCCCCCGCCGCCGGCTGCGGGGACCCGTCGTCGGGCCCGTCCGGGCCCGCGTCCGGCCCCTCGGGAGCGGCGGGCGGGACGACGAGGTCGCAGAACACCGACGGCGCCTCCTCCGCGTCCTGGACGGCCGTCACCACGAGCCGCCGGGTCGCGCGCGACGTCGCGACGACGAACGCGCGCAGCTCGTCCGCGAGCACCTGGGCCCGCGCCTGGGACCCCACGCCGTGCGCGTCGTGCGCGCGGCCCGCGAGGAGCTCGACGAGCGCCTGCGACCCGAGCAGCGAGTCGCGCAGGCGCAGGTCGGGCCAGACGCCGTCCTGCACGCCCGCGACCACGACGACGTCCCACTCGCGCCCCGCGGCACCCGCGGGCGTCAGGGCGGCCACGGCGTCGGCGCCGCTCGCGCTCGCCGCGAGCGAGTCGGCCGGCAGGTCCTGCGACGCGAGGTACTCGACGAACGCCTCGGCGGGCGCACCGGGCATGCGGTCGACGAACGTCTCCGCCGCGCGGAACAGGGCGAGCACCGCGTCGAGGTCGCGGTCCGCGCGCGCCCCGGCCGGGCCGCCGTCGAGCGCCGCCGACCGCCACCGCTCCGCGAGACCGGTCGCCGCCCACACCGCCCAGAGCACGGTCTGCGCCGTCGCGCCGGGCTCGGCCGCTGCCGTCCGCCCCGCCGCGAGCGCCCGCGCGACGGCGACCGGCCCGCGGCGCACGGTCGGGGGCAACGTCGCCGCGCGTGCCGGGTCCTGCAGCAGCTCGACGAGCAGCGCGTCCGACGAGCGCCCGCCCCCGCCCTCGAGCTCCTCGGCCCGCAGCGCCCGCCGCAGCCGGCGGAGCGCGACGACGTCGAGCGCGCCGACGGGCGACGTGAGCAGGGCCGCCGCGGTGAACGGGTCCAGCGCCTCGGCGTCGTCCGGGTCCGCGACGCACACGCGGACCGCGGCGAGCAGCGGCGCGACGGCCGGCTCGTCGCGCAGCGGGACGTCCGAGCCGAGCAGCGTCACCGGCACCGAGGCGGCGACGAGCTCGCGGCGCAGCGCCGCGAGGCGGGTCCCGGTGCGGGCGACGACCGCCATCCGGTGCCACGGGGTGCCGTGCAGCAGGTGCTCGGCCCGCAGCTCGCGCGCCACGAACGCGGCCTCCTGCGCGACGGCGGACAGCACGGCGACCTGGACGGGTGGCGTGGCTGCACCAGCGTCACCGCCCGAGCCCGCTCCCTGCGGCGCGTCGACCTGGCGAGGCGCGCCGTCCGCCGCCGCGTCGCCGACCGCCACCTCGGCGACGTGCGCGTGCCGGGGCGCGGCACCGCGGTGCACGGCTCCGGCGACGGTGCCGACCTGCGCCGCGACCCGGCGCGTCACGTCCCGCAGCGCGGCGTCCTGCCGCCACGCGGTGCCGAGCACGGCCACGCGCGCCCCGAGCTCGCCGCGCCGGGCACCGTCCCGGCGGGCGGGCGCCGAGGCGCGGCCGACGAGGCCCGGGCTCGCGCCACGGAAGGTCTGCACCGCGGAGTCGGGGTCGCCGAGCAGCACGAGCCGGGCGCCGTCGTCGTGCAGCACGTGCAGCAGCCGCGCGGTCGCGACCGTCGCCTCCTGGTAGTCGTCCACGACGACGAGGTCCCAGCGCGGCCGGGCGGCGTCGGGCACCTCGTCGTCCCACGCGAGCAGGGCCTCGGCCGCCTCGTCGACCACGATCGCCGGGTCGAACCGGGCGCCCGCGTCCGGCGTCCCCGAGCGCAGCGCGGTCACGTCGAGGTACTCCGCGAAGAGCTGGGCGCCCAGCGACCACTCCGGCCGCTCGTAGCGGTCGCCCAGCGCGGCGAGGTCGGCGGGTGTCAGACCGCGCTCGGCCGCGCGCATGAGGAGGTCGCGGAGCTCCTGGCGCAGGCCCCGGAGCCCGAGCGCCTCCTCGGGCAGGCCGGGCGGCAGGACCAGGGGCGAGCCCAGGTGCGCGAGGTCGCCCTCCAGGTGGCCCTCCAGCAGCTCGGAGAGCACGAGGTCCTGCTCCGGTCCGGAGATGAGCGTCGGGACGGGCTCCCCCAGCGCGGCCGCACGCTCGCGCAGCACGGCGAAGGCGGCCGACGCCGCGGTGCGGACCATCGGCGCCCCGACGGTGCGGCGGGCGCGGGCCGACAGGCGGTCGCGGAGCGACGCGGCAGCACGCCGGGACGAGGCGAGGAGCAGGACGCGCTCGGGGGCGAGGCCGTCGGCGAGCGCCGCGAGCACGACCTCCTGCGCGACGAGGGTCTTCCCGGTGCCCGGCGCCCCGACGACGAGCGTCGCACCGGGCCCGGCCGCCGCAGCGAGCGCCGCGCGCTGGGAGTCGTCGAGCGCGACGTCGGCCTCGTGGTCGCGAGGCCGCGCGACGAGGCGAGGGGCGGTCGTCCGGGGCACGGACCCGATCCCATCACGTGCCACCCACACCGCCGGCATCGCCGACGGCGCGGCGAGGACGCCGCTACGGCACGGGCCACCCGTTGGTCAGGCACCCCTGGGCCGAGATCGACTGCTGCACCATCACCGGCGCGACAGCGCCCGGGGCCGGGCAGTCCTCGTGGCCGTGCCCGAGCACGTGACCCACCTCGTGGTTCACCAGGTACTGGCGGTACGTCGCGACGTCGTCACCGAAGTCGGGGGCGCCGAGCACCCAGCGCTCGAAGTTGAGCACCGCGACGCCGGACACGGAGTTGCCGCACGAGTACTTCCCCTCGGTCGCGAGCGGGGCGCACATCCGGTCGGTCGTCGCGGGGCTCGCGAGCACGACGCGGATCGACGCGTCGTCGGCAGCCGTCCGGGAGAACGTCACGCCGTCGGGGCCGGACCACCCGCGCGGGTCGTTGAGCGTGGCGAGCACCGCCGTCGCGAGGACCTCGCCGTCCACCGGCAGACCCTGCTCGACCTCGACCCGCACGGAGCGCACGGTGCCCGCCCCGGGCGCGGGGGCCTCCCCCGGGACGACGACGAGCGCGCCCCCGAGGTCCGGCGCGACGACGACGTCGCCCACGAGCCCGGAGCCGGGTTCGGCGACCGGGGCCGCGGGCGTCGTCGGCGTGGGCTCCGGCACCGGGTCCGCGGCCGGCGCCGTCGGTGGGGCCGCAGGAGCGAGCGGCACGACCACGTCCGGGCGCGGCGCGACGAGCTCGCGCAGGTCCGGCCCCTGCGCGACGTCGCCCGCGCGCTCCGCCCCGGACCTGCTCGCAGCGTCGGGCTCGGCACGGACCGGGGCGGGCGGGTCCTCGCGGTCCGCCGAGACCGGCGCGGGCGCGCCCGGGACGTCCCAGACCTCCGCCGTCGCGGCGCCGCCGCCGAAGCCGACGACGAGGCAGGCCGCGACCGCCGCACCGTGCCGCAGACCCCGCGAGGAGCGCTTCGCACGAGCTGTCGACGGGCGGTTCGGGGGGGTATGTCTGTCGGGCACCCGCCCATCGTCCCACTCCTCGCGACGCCCGGTCGACACCGGCCACCGTTTCCGTATCCTCCCCCCATGACCGGAGCCAGCGAGGGACGCGCGCGCGGCACGGCCGGGCCGCCCGTCGCCGCGCGCACCCGGATGCCCCGGGACGAGCGGCGCACGCAGCTCCTGACGATCGCCGAGGAGCTCTTCGCCTCCCACGGCTACCACCACATCTCGATGGACGACATCGCGGACCGCGCCGGGGTCGGCAAGCCCGTGCTCTACCGGCACTTCCCGTCGAAGCTCGACCTCTACCTCGCGCTCATCGACGACCAGGGCGACCGCCTCGTCCGCGCCGTCCACGTCACGCTCGACCCGTTCCGCGAGCCGGCCCCCGGGATCTCCGCGAGCGACCTCGACGCGCTCGCGGTCGACGGGCTCGCCGTCATCGAGGGCATCGTCCGGGCGTACGTCGCCTACGCGCGCACGGCCGGCAGGTCCGCGGCGCTGCTCTTCGAGTCCGACGTCATGCGCGACCCGGTGGTGCGGGCGCGCGTGCTCGCCCCCGACGCCCGCATCGCGGGGGCGTTCGCCGACGTGCTCGTCCGGATCACCGACCTCGACGCGGACGAGGCGCTCGTCGTCTCGCGGACGTGCACGGCCGTGGGCCGGGCGGCCGCGACCGAGGCCGTGCGGCCGGACGGGACCGCGTCGGCCGACGACGTCACCCGGCTCGTCCCGCGCCTCGTCTGGCGCGGCGTGCACGGGATGCTCCGCCGTCCGCGGGCCGGGGCGCCGGACGCCGCGGGGACCTCGATGAGCGGCGTCGCCCCCGAACCGGACGCGGACGCGGCGCTCGACGGGTCGACCGCGGGAATCTGACTACTATCGAACGCGTTGTCGCCGGTGGGACGCCCACGGGCGGCCCGAGACCCGTCGTCGCTGCGCCTGGCGCAGCCGCTGTGAGGAGATGCTGTGGAAGTCACGATCGGTGTGCAGAACCTGGCCCGTGAGCTCGTCGTCGACACGGACCTGTCCGCCGACGCCGTGGCGACCGCCGTCGCCGACGCCCTCGGCGGCGCCCCCGCCCTCGAGCTCACCGACTCGCGCGGCCGCCGCGTGATCATCCCGACGGCGTCGCTCGGCTACGTCGAGATCGGCACCGAGGAGCAGCGCAAGGTCGGTTTCGGCTCGCTCTGACCGCCACGACCAGACCGTCGACGACGCCGCCGTCGCGCCCCCGTGCGCGGCGGCGGCGTCGTCATGCCGCCAGACCCAGGCGGTCCATGCGCCGGGAGTGCTCCGCCGTGAGGCGCGAGAAGACCCACGACTGGGTCGCGGGCGCCGGGCCGCTCGACGCGGCGTCGGCCGTCGCGTCGACCCCCGCCGCGACCAGGCGCGCGAGCGCGGGCCGCTGAGCGAGGACGACGCCCACGACGCCCAGCGCCTCGCCGACGAGGCGCCGGCCCCACAGCGCGAGGCGGGACGCGAGCACCGGGTCCGCGGCGGCGGCGTCCGCGATGACGGGGGCGTAGCGCTGGGACGGCGTGTCCTGCGTGAGCGCGTCCACGACGACGGCGCGCGAGCGCTCGTCGAGCCCCTGGGCGGCGAGCAGGCAGAAGTCGTCCGCGACGCCCTGGCCCACGTATCCCTTGAGGATCCCCTCCCACCAGGTGCTCGGGCGGGTGCGGGCGTCGAAGTCGTCGAACAGTCCGTCGAACGCGGTCATGCAGTCGGCGGGGTCGCCGCCCAGCTCGTCCACGCGCACGAGCACGCGCTCCTGCCGGTCCAGCATGGCTGCCGCGAGGCGCGAGAGCGCCTGGCGCTGGCGCAGCGTGGGCGCGTGCGCGGCGTCGCCCGCGAGACGTCCGAAGCTCGCGAGCTCGGTGTAGGCGACGAGGCCGAGCAGCTCCACCGCGTCCGCGTGGTCCGCCGGGGGCAGGGTCAGGGGGCTCGCGTGCTCGGCGTCGCTCATCGGGCCAGGATAGTTCTCCGATATCATGGCGGACGTACATCGGTTGCCCGGTCGTCCAGACCTCACGCTCGTCACGCGAACGACGACGGCACGGCACGGTCCGCGACGCGGGCCGGGCCACGACATTCACGATCGGCTGCCGGCCACGAGGTGCGTACGACCGCGACCGGGAACCTCCCGGGACCGGGCCCCGTCGGGCCCGCCGACGGTCGCGCGTGCCCGAACGAGACAGAGGCACCAGTGACCACCACAGACGCCACCAGCACCGACGCGACGCCGGACGTGAGCGCCGACGCGACCGCGGTCGCCGCGAGCGTGCACGCCGAGAACACGTCCTTCGCCGACTTCGGCGTGCGCCCCGAGATCGTCGACGCGCTCGCCGACGCCGGGATCACCCACCCCTTCCCCATCCAGGCGATGACGCTCCCGGTCGCGATGTCGGGACACGACATCATCGGCCAGGCCAAGACCGGGACGGGCAAGACCCTCGGCTTCGGCGTGCCGCTCCTGCACCGCGTCGTCGCCCCGGGCGAGCCCGGCTTCGACGAGCTGCCCTCCCCCGGCAAGCCGCAGGCGCTCGTCGTCGTCCCCACGCGCGAGCTCGCCGTCCAGGTCGCGAACGACCTCGCCACGGCTTCCAAGCGCCGCTCGGTGCGGATCATCCAGCTCTACGGCGGCCGTGCGTACGAGCCGCAGGTCGAGGCGCTGACGCGCGGCGTCGAGGTCGTCGTCGGCACCCCCGGCCGCATGATCGACCTCATGAACCAGGGCCACCTCAACCTCACGCGTGCCGCGACCGTGGTGCTCGACGAGGCGGACGAGATGCTCGACCTCGGGTTCCTGCCCGACGTGGAGAAGATCCTCGCCCGCACGCCCGCGCAGCGGCACACGATGCTCTTCTCGGCGACCATGCCGGGCGCCGTCGTCTCGATGGCGCGCCGCTACATGAAGCAGCCGACGCACATCCGCGCGAACGACCCCGACGACGGCGGCCAGACGGTCAAGAACATCGAGCAGGTCGTCTACCGCGCGCACGCCCTGGACAAGGTCGAGATGCTCGGGCGCATCCTCCAGGCCGAGGGCCGCGGTCGCACGATCGTGTTCGCCCGCACCAAGCGCACCGCGGCGAAGGTCGCGGACGAGCTCGTCGACCGCGGCTTCGCCGCCGGATCCATCCACGGCGACCTCGGCCAGGGCGCGCGCGAGCAGGCCCTGCGCGCGTTCCGCAACGGCAAGATCGACGTGCTCGTCGCGACCGACGTCGCGGCGCGCGGCATCGACGTCGAGGACGTCACGCACGTCGTGAACTACCAGTGCCCCGAGGACGAGAAGACGTACCTGCACCGCACGGGCCGCACGGGCCGCGCGGGCAACAAGGGCACCGCGGTCACGTTCGTGGACTGGGACGACATGCCCCGCTGGTCGCTCATCGACAAGGCGCTCGGCCTCGACATCCCGGAGCCGGTCGAGACGTACTCGAGCTCGCCGCACCTGTACACGGACCTGCACATCCCGGAGGGCACCAAGGGCCGCCTCCCCAAGGACCGGCGCACGCTCGCCGGGCTCGACGCGGAGGAGATCGAGGACCTCGGCGAGACCGGCAAGCGGCACACGCCGGCCGGGGGTTCGCGCGGTCGCCAGGGCGGCCGGTCCGACGGCGGTCGCAGCCGGGGCGAGCAGGGTGACCGCGGACGGTCGGGCGGCCAGGGCCGTTCCGGCGGGCGTCGCGCGGAGGGCGAGCGCGCGGGCGGTCGTCCCGAGGGCGAGCAGACCGACGCCGCGGGCACGCCGTCCGAGAACGCGCCCTCGGAGGGCGGCGAGCGCCGCCGTCGGTCCCGCAACCGTCGCCGCACGCGCGGCGGCCGCCCCGTCGAGCAGCAGGGCGGCGCCGAGGCGACCCAGCCCGCGGAGTAGCCCGCGCGGCGGGGCCTCGTCCCCGAGCCCGACGACGAACCCCGGGTCGCTCTCCACGGTCACCACGCCGTGGGGAGCGACCCGGGGTTCGTCGCGTCGAGGTCGGTGCAGGTCGGCGCCGCTCAGTGCACGTGCGCATCCCGGCCCGCGAACCACACCGCGACGCCCTGCACGGTGGCCGCCGCGACGAGCAGGAAGAGCGGCAGCGTCCACGCGCCCGTGGCGTCGTGCGCGAGCCCGAGGCCGAGCGGCCCGGTCGCCGCGAGCAGGTATCCGGCGCTCTGCGCCATGCCGGAGAGCTCGGACGTGTGGGCGGCGTCGCGGGCCCGCAGGGCCATGAGGGTGAGCGCGAGGCTGATGCCGCCGCCCTGACCGAGGCCCACGAGCACGACCCAGAGCGCGGCGGCGCCGGGGGCGAGCGCCAGCCCGAGCAGGCCTGTCCCCACGAGCACGACGAGCACGACCCCGACGCCCCGCTGGCGGCGCATGCGCCCGGCGAGGATCGGCGTCACGAACGACCCGAGGATGCCGGCGAGGTTGCACAGCGCGAGCAGCCAGCCGCCCGCCTCCGGCGTCCTCCCGAGCGCGACCATGATCTCCGGGAGCCATGCGTTGACGGCGTAGAACGACAGCGACTGCATGCCCATGACGACGGTGACCGCCCAGGCGAGCGGGCTGCGCCACACCGCGGAACGGGCGACCCCGGCGCCCGCGCCCGCGCCGAACGCCGTCGACCCGGCCGGGTCAGGCCGCAGCGCACGCGGCACCCACACGAGCACGCCGAGGACGGCGAGCACGCCCCACGTCGCGAGCGCCCCGCGCCAGTCGAGACCGGCCGCGGTCGCGACCGGGAGCGTCAGCCCTGCGGCGAGCGCGGCACCGCCCGACAGCGCCATCGAGTACAGCCCCGTCATGAGGCCGATGCGGTCGGCGAAGTCGCGCTTGATGAGCGCGGGCAGCAGGACGTTCCCGAGGCCGATCGCGCACCCGGCGACCACGGTCCCGGCGAAGAGCCCCCACGTCTCGGGGACGAGCCGGAGGGCGAAGCCGACGCACAGCACGACGAGGCTGACGAAGAGCGCACGCTCGAGCCCCCAGCGCCGCGCGAGCACGGGCGCGAGCGGCGCGAGGAGCCCGAAGCACAGGACGGGCAGCGTCGTGAGCACGCCCGCCGCCGTCGCGCTGAGCCCCAGGTCCGCCCGGATCTCGCCGAGCAGGGGCGAGATCGCGACGACGGCCGGACGCAGGTTGAGCGACGCGAGGACGATCGCGACGACCGCCCCCACGCCCAGCGGTCGGCGCAGCCCGCTCACGCGTCGGCCTCCGTGGTCCCGGCCTGCTCCGTGGCGGCCGCCACCAGGTGCGCGCGCACGGCGTCGATCGTCGCGGCCACCGCGCTCTCGGCGGCGTCGGCGTCGCCGGCCCGGATCGCGGCCACGACCTCCTCGTGCCCGGGGACGTCCCGGTGGTGCCGGCGCTGCTCCCCCGAGGGGAAGGTCCGGACGAGCGCGTGGTCGAGGCCGTCGTAGAGGTCGGCGAGCAGCGGGTTGCCGGCCGCGCGCACCACCTCGGCGTGGAACGCGACGTCGGCGGCCTGGAACGTGTCCTCGTCGGCGTCGCGGGCTGCGGCCTGCGCCGCGAGCGCGGCATCGAGCCGGGCGAGCGCGCCCGCGTCGTGCCGTCCCGCCGCCGCCCGCGCCGCTCCGCGCTCGAGGATGCCGCGCACGTCGAGCACGTGGAAGGCGTCGGTGGTCCGTGCGCGGCGGGCCAGGGCGGCGTCGAGGCCGTCGGCCGCGCGGACGTAGGTGCCGTCGCCGCGCCGGGGCTCCAGGACGCCCGCGTGCTCGAGCGCGCGCACCGCCTCGCGCACGGTGTTGCGGCCCACGCCCAGCTCGGCCACGAGCTCGGGCTCCGGCGGGATCCGGGAGCCCACCGGCCACTCTCCCCGAGCGATGCGTTCGCTGAGCCGTTCGACGACGAGCTCGGACACCTTGCGGGGCGGGACGATCGGCTGGTTCACCGAAAGAACCTAACATCCCCTGTTTGGCCTCGGCGACGAGAGGAGGCCGTACGGGGTCTCTCGTACGGGGATTGACCAGCACGCGCCGCCGGGAGGACCTTGCGCGGGACCGCTCCTCGATGACGAAAGCGAGACCCACCATGTCCCCCACCACCCCACGACGCCGACGGCTGAGCAGGCTGCTCGCGCTCGTCGCCTCGGCGACGCTCGTCGGGACGCTGCTCTCCGGGACCACCACCGCCACCGCCGCGGACACCGAGCTCGCCGTCAACGGCGGGTTCGAGTCGGGGCTGTCGGGGTGGACCTGCTCCGGCTCGACGGGCCAGGCGACCGCGAGCCCGGTCCGCACCGGCAGCGGGGCCCTGCGGGCCACGCCCGCGGGGGCCGACAACGCGCGCTGCTCGCAGTCCGTGGCGGTACGGCCGTCGTCGACGTACACGCTCAGCGCGTGGGTCCAGGGCGCGTACGTGTACCTCGGGGCAAGCGGCGCGACCGCGCAGGACGTCTCCACGTGGACGCCGTCGGCCTCGACCTGGCAGCGCCTCAGCGTCACGTTCACCACGTCGGCGACGGCCACGACGGCGACGGTGTTCCTGCACGGCTGGTACGGCCAGCCGGCCTACGTCGTCGACGACGTGAGCCTCGTGGGCCCGGGCGGCGGCACGACGCAGCCACCCGCCACCCCCACCGGCCTCACGGCCGGCACCCCCACCGCCAGCAGCGTCCCCCTCACCTGGGGGGCCGTGGCCGGGGCGACCGGCTACGCCGTCTACCGCGACGGCACGAAGGTCGCGACCACCACGACCCCGTCCACGACCGTCACCGGGCTCGCCGCCGCCACCGCCTACTCCTTCCAGGTCACCGCCACCAACAGCGCCGGCGAGTCCGCCCGCTCCACCGCCGTCACCGCCACCACGACCGGCGGCACGACGCAGCCGCCCGCCACCCCCACCGGCCTCGCCGCCGGCACGCCCACCGCCAGCAGCGTCCCCCTCACCTGGGGCGCGGTGACCAACGCCACCGGGTACGCCGTCTACCGCGACGGGACCAGGGTCGCCACCACCACGACCCCGTCCACGACCGTCACCGGGCTCGCCGCCTCCACCGCCTACTCCTTCCAGGTCACCGCCACCAACAGCGCCGGCGAGTCCGCCCGCTCCACCGCCGTCACCGCCACGACGACCGACGGCGGCGGCACCGGCGGCGGTCTCCCGCCGCACGCGCTCATCGGCTACCTGCACGCCTCGTTCGCCAACGGCTCGGGCCACACCCGCATGGCGGACGTCCCGGACTCGTGGGACGTCATCAACCTCGCGTTCGGCGAGCCGACGACCGTCACGTCCGGGGACATCCGCTTCAGCCTGTGCCCGCAGACCGAGTGCCCGAACGTCGAGTCGGTCGCCGAGTTCAAGGCCGCCGTCGCCGCCAAGCGCGCGGCGGGCAAGAAGGTGCTCCTGTCGATCGGCGGGCAGAACGGCCAGGTGCAGCTCACGACGACCGCCGCGCGCGACGCGTTCGTCGCGTCGGTGAGCTCGATCATCGACACCTACGGGCTGGACGGGGTCGACATCGACTTCGAAGGGCACTCGCTGTCGCTGAACACGGGCGACACGGACTTCCGGAACCCGACCACGCCGGTGATCGTGAACCTCATCTCCGCGCTCAAGACGCTGACGGCCCGCTACGGCGACGACTTCGTGCTGACGATGGCGCCGGAGACCTTCTTCGTCCAGAACGGCTACCAGTTCTACGGCTCCGGGCCGTGGGGCGGTCAGGACCCGCGGTGCGGCGCCTACCTGCCGGTGATCTACGCGCTGCGCGACGACCTGACGCTGCTCCACGTCCAGGACTACAACTCGGGCCCGATCATGGGCCTCGACGACCAGTACCACACCATGGGCGGCGCGGACTTCCACATCGCGATGACCGACATGCTGCTCACCGGCTTCCCCGTCGCGCGGGACACGACGAAGATGTTCCCGGCGCTCCGCCCCGACCAGGTCGCGATCGGTCTGCCGGCGAGCACGCAGGCGGGCAACGGCCACACCGCGCCCGCCCAGGTCAACCAGGCTCTGGACTGCCTCACGAAGGGCACGGGCTGCGGGTCGTACCAGACCCACGGACGATGGCCCGGGCTGCGCGGCCTCATGACCTGGTCGATCAACTGGGACCGCTACAACGGCTGGGAGTTCTCCCGGAACTTCGACTCCTACTGGCCCTGACGACCGGCCGGTCCTGACCCGGCCGGCGTCCGGGGCGCGACCCCGGACGCCGGCCGTCGTCTCAGCCCTCCCAGCGCACGTCGTGCACGCGGTTCCAGCCGATGCCGGCGGCGTCCCAGCGGGGGGCCTGCCGCACGATGCGCGCCTCGAAGTCCTCGACGTCGCGGTCGGCCTGGGCGGTCCAGGCCACCTCGGCGAGCGCGGGCAGGCGGGGGAAGGTCATGTGGTCCACGTAGACGTCGACGTCGACGAACTCGTCGGTGCTCGTCGGCAGGTGGGTGAGGCTGTCCGGGTACGAGCGGTCCGACCACAGGGGCGCCTCGACCCCGGCGACGCGGCCCGCGACGTCGACCTTCCGCTCCGGGTCGAGGGTCGACGTCAGCTCGGTCTCGGGGTCCCACGAGTACGCGCGCTCGAGGTCGATCCGCGCGGCCCACTCGAGCCCGTACGGGGTGAGGTCGTCGTACTTCATGTCGAGGTACGTGCGGTCCGCGGGCGACATGATCAGGTCGGCGCCCGCGGCGAGCGCCGCGCGCACCTCCTGGACGTCCGCGGTCTCCCGCGCGGTCCCGATGAGGCCCCGGTTGCGCTCGCCCACGCCCCAGTACTGGATCAGGCTGCCCTCGGGCAGGGTCGTGCCCTGCGCCCACTGGTGCCAGCCCACGACCGTGCGCCCGTGCCCCGCGACGATCTGGTTCGCCGCCGCGGTGTAGTTCTCGTACCAGCCCTCCGCGGGGCTGGGGGCCTCGTCCCCGCCCAGGTGCACGTACGGACCGGGGTTCTGCGCGACGACGGCGGCGAGGACGGTGTCGAGGTACTCCTGGACCGCCGGCATGTTCTCGTCGCTCGAGCAGATCATGGGGTTGTTCACCTCCGGGCCCCAGTACGGCTCGCCGGGCGTCCCGTCGCACCGCAGCGACCCGAGGACGGACTGCGCCGCGAGCGTGTGCCCCGGCCCGTCGATCTCGGGCACGACGGTCACGTAGCGCTCGGCCGCGTACTCGACGATCTGCGCGTACTCCTCGGGCGTGTAGAACCACGGACCGCCGGTCCCCGGCGGCCAGCCCTCCTGCGTCCGGCCGCCCACCTCGGCGAGCTCCGGCAGGCCGTCGACCGTGAGCCGCCAGCCCTGGTCGTCGGACAGGTGCAGGTGCAGCACGTTGAGCCGGTAGTCCGCGAGGTGGTCGACGAACCGCTGGACGTCCTCGACGGGGGCGAAGCGCCGCGCGACGTCGAGCATCGCGCCGCGGTAGGCGTACCGGGGCTCGTCGGTGATCGTGACCGCCGGCACCTCCCACGCGACGTCGTCGACGCGCGCCGGCGTCTCGACCTCGGGCGGGAGGAGCTGGAGCAGGGTGCGCGTGCCGCGGTACAGGCCGGCGGGCGTCGCGCTGGCGAGCACGACGCCGTCCTCCCCGGCCTCCAGCGTGTACGCCTCGGCGGCGGGGTCGTCGAGCAGGCCGTCGGGGTCCCACGACTCGCCGCCGGGCTCCAGCCGCAGGACCACCGCGCCGCCGTCGGCCTCGGGGCCTGTCTCGACCGGGAGGTCGAGCGCCGTGGGCGTGCGCAGCTCCGCGGCGAGCAGCTCGCCCACGTGGACCGCGCCCTCCTGCCCGACGGCGCTGCCCGCCGCCGCGTCGACGACGACCCGGGTCTCGTCGTCGAGCACGTAGGGCGCGGCGCCCGAGACCTCGACCGACGCCGGGAGGGGGACGAGCCCGAGGTCCTGGACGGTGGCCGTCGTGGCGGACGGGGAGGTGCAGCCGGCGAGGACGGCGACGCCGCCCACCGCGGCCACGGTGAGCGCGCCGAGCGCGCGTCGTGCCGAGCGTCGGGCTGCGTTCATGAGGACCCCTGCCGAACTCGTCGCGCGGACGGCCGTCGTCCGCGTCGGCCCGACCCTAGCGCTGCCCGGGCGCGTCCGCGAGGGGCTCCGCACGGCTCCGGTGCCGCGTCCGGCCCGAGCGCCGGGGCAGGGTGCGCGCGGGAAAAGACGCTGCACCCGGGTCCCGGGGGCGCTAGCGTGCCGACCGGCACCGCCCGTCCGGGCGCCCCGCGACCCGCCCACCCTCAGGAGACACCGTGCCCTCGTTCTCGCCCGTCGTGGCAGCCCACTGGGAGCGCCGCGTCGGCGGCGACGTCCTCTTCCGGGACGAGCGCCTGACGTTGGTGACGAACGCGGACCTCGACGCGAGCGAGCGCGTCACCGTGCTGCGGACCGCCGCCGACGGGCGCACGTCCGTCGCCGTGACCCCGGACGTCGCCGACGCCCTCGGGCTCGTCGACCTGGCCGCCAGGGGGCTCTCCGAGGACGACCTGCGCGCCGCGCTCGTCCGCGCGGACCTCGTGCTGCACGACCCCGATCTCGTCCACCACCTCGACGACGGAGCGCGCGCGGCACTGCTCGGCGAGGCGGGTGCGCCGGGAGTGCGTCGTCTCACCACCGAGGACGCCGCGCTGTTCGCCGACTTCGAGTCCGCGGCCCCGGAGCAGGACCTCGACGACGCGTACGTGGAGCTCGACCACTGGGCCGTCTTCGGCGCCGTCGACGACGGCCGTCTCGTCGCCGCCGCGAGCGCCTACCCCTGGGGTGGCTCCGCCCTCGCGGACGTCGGCGTCCTCACGCTGCCCGACGCGCGGGGTCGGGGGCACGGCAGGGCCGTCGTGCGCGCCCTCGCCCGGCACGCGCTCCACGCCGGGCACGAGCCCCAGTACCGGTGCCAGCCGGACAACACGGCGTCCGTCGCGCTCGCGGCGGCGGCAGGGCTGACCCTCTTCGGCCGGTGGGAGGTCGTGACGCCCGACGCTCCGGCGGCCGGGAGCTAGGCGGCCTGGACGAACTGCGTGACGGCGTCGGCCACGAGCTGGACCGCGATGGCGGCGAGCAGCAGACCGGCGATGCGCGTCACGAGGATCGTCCCGGAGTCGCCGAGCACGCGGTTGATGACGTTCGCGAAGCGCATGGAGAGCCAGAGGCACACGTGCACCGCGACGACGCCCGCGACGATCGCGACCCACTCCGCGACGCCACCCCCGCGCTCCCCCGCGCGCTGGACGAAGACCATGGTCGCGACGATCGCGCCGGGGCCGGCGAGGAGCGGCGTGCCGAGGGGCACCAGCGCGACGTTGACGCCCTTGTTGCCCGACGGCTGCGGCTCCTCCATCTTGCCCGTGAGCAGCTCCATCGCGACGAGGAGCAGCAGCAGGCCGCCCGCGGTCTGGAGCGCGGGCAGCGAGATGTGCATGTAGCTGAGGATCTGCTGGCCGAACGCCGCGAACGCCACGATCACGCCGAAGGCGACGAGGATCGCGGTGCGTGCCGCCTGGTTGCGCTGCTTGGCACCCATCGCGCTCGTCAGGCCCAGGAACACCGGCACGGTGCCGGGCGGGTCCATGATGACGAACAGGGTGACGAAGACCTCCGTGAAGAGCCGGACGTCGAAGAGCTCGTTCATCGTCCGATCATCGGATCACGTCCAACTGTCCCAGCTCCTCGATCTGCTCCAGCACGGTCGGTGCTGTCGTGTTCTCCCCGAGCCGGTTCGGTTTGCCGGCCCCGTGGTAGTCGCTCGACCCGGTGACGAACAGGCCCAGGGTGCGGGCCAGGTCCTCGAGCCGTACGCGCTGACGCTCGTCGTGGTCGCGGTGGAACACCTCGAGCCCCGCGAGCCCCGCCGCGGCCATCTCCTCGATCACCGCGTCGGACACGACGCGCCCTCGGCCGTCCGCGCCCGGGTGGGCGAGGACGGGCACGCCCCCCGCGGCACGGACACCCCGCACCGCCGCGACGGCGTCGGGCGCGTAGTGGGGCACGTAGTACGGGGTGTCGGTGGCGAGGATCGTCGCGAACGCCGCCGAGCGGTCGGGCGAGAGCCCTGCGGCGACGAGCGCGTCCGCGATGTGCGGCCGCCCGATCGTCGTGCCCTCGACGGTCTGCGCGAGCACATCATCCCACGTGATCGGATAGTCCTCGGCGATCAGGTCGACCATCCGCCGGGCCCGGCTCGTGCGCGCGTCGCGCGTGCGGTCGAGCTCTGCGAGGAGCGCCGCGTGCGCCGGGTCGTGCAGGTAGGAGAGCAGGTGCACGCTGATGCCGCCCGAGCGGGCCGAGATCTCCGCGCCGCGCACGAGCGCGACGCCGTGGCGCAGCGCGGCGTCCGTCGCCTGCGCCCAGCCGGCGGTCGTGTCGTGGTCCGTGAGCGCGACGACGTCGAGCCCGGCCGCGGCCGCGGCCTCGACGACCTCTCCCGGCGCGTCCGTGCCGTCCGACGCGGTCGAGTGGGTGTGGAGGTCGATGCGCACGGGTCCCAGGATAGTGACGGGACACCCGGTCGGCGGCACGGGACCCGCACACGATGTGCACACGGGGCGCCACCCCTCCCCACGGCCGTCCCAGGCTGGGGTGCCACAGTCGGGAGCGATGACCCCCTCGACGCACGCCCCCGCCCTCGCCCCGCCCGCCCACCGCACCGACGCGTCCGCCGACGGCTCGGAGCGCCCGCCCGCCGTCGTCTTCGTGCACGGCATGCGCACGTCCGGCGCGATCTGGGACCACCAGGTCGAGCACGTGCGGTCGCTGGGCCACGACGCCGTCGCGGTCGACCTGCCCGCCCACGGCGCCCGCGCCCACGAGCGCTTCACGCTCGACCGGTCCTTCGACGTGATCGACGAGGCCGCCGCCTCCTTCGGCCCGGACCGCCGGGTCGTCCTCGTCGGGCTCTCGCTCGGTGGCTACACGTCGCTCGCCTGGGCGGCCCGCCGCCCGGCGAACCTCGCGGGCGTGGTCGCCGCGGCGTGCACGTCCGACCCCAAGGGCAAGCCCGTCGCGCTGTACCGCGACGTCGCGCGCCTCGTGGTGGCGGGCGGGGGCGCCGTCGGGCGCGGAGCCCGCTGGGCGGCGCGCACGAGCGCGGCCGCATGGGACGCGATCGCCCGGGGCGGGCGCTCGCTCCCGGGCGGTGCGGCGTCGTCGTACGCGCTCTCCGGCCCGGCCGACGCGGGCACGCGGGCCCCGGCCGCGCCCGGCTGGCACGTCGTCACCGACGCCCTCACCCAGCTCGCGGGCCGCTCGTGGCTCGCCCACGTGCGCGACGTCGACGTGCCCGTCTGGCTCGTCAACGGCGCCCGCGACCACATGCGCCTCGACGAGCAGCGCTACCTCGCCGCCGCCGCGGACGCCGCGCTCGTCGTCGTGCCGCGCGCCGGTCACGACGTCAACAGCGAGGCCCCCGAGGCCTTCAACCGCGTGCTGGGGCGCGCGCTCGCGGACTTCGGCCGCGTGCGCGGTGCGAGACTGGGGGCATGACCGACGCCACCCCCGTCACGCCCGAGCCCACGTCCGAGACGCCCGACCAGGCCCCCGAGAACGCCGGGGACGGCCAGGACCTGGCCGCGCGCGGGAGCAACCGCTCCCAGCGCCCCGACTCCGACGCGTTCAAGGCCTTCATCACGAGCGGCTGGGCGCCGCGCGCGGAGCTCGACGTCGAGCCCCTGCCCGCCGCTCCCTTCACCGTCGCTCGCCGCGCCGCGCTGTCCGCCCGGTTCCCGGGCGTGCGCCTCGTGGTGCCGGCCGGTCCGCTGAAGACGCGCTCGAACGACACCGACTACCGGTTCCGCCCCCACTCGGCGTTCGCGCACCTGACCGGCTACGGCACCGACCAGGAGCCCGACGCCGTCCTCGTCCTGCACCCGGTCGAGCCCGGCACCGGCGACGGCGGCTCCGACCATCACGCGGTGCTCTACGTGCGCCCGCTCGCCGCGCGCGACACCGAGGAGTTCTACGCCGACTCGCGCTACGGCGAGTTCTGGGTGGGCGCGCGGCCGTCGCTCGACGACGTCACGACCGCCACCGGTGTCGAGGCCCGCCACGTGGACGAGCTGCGCGACGCGCTCGCGAAGGACGTCGGCCCGGGCGGGGTGGCCCTGCTCGTCGTCGCGGGCGCCGACGAGGCCGTCGAGGCGCTCGTCGAGGCGATCCGCGCCGAGGCCGGGCTGGACGACGTCGAGGCGGCCCAGGACGAGCGGCTCACCGAGGCCGAGTGGCTCGCGCGCGCCGAGGCCGCGTACCGCCGCACGGACGCCGCGCTCGTCGAGGCCGTCTCCGAGCTGCGGCTCGTCAAGGACGCCCACGAGGTCGGGCAGATGCGCGAGGCCGTCGCCGCGACGATCGCGGGCTTCGAGGAGGTCGTGCGGAACCTCGCGCGCGCCGTCGAGCACCGGCGCGGCGAGCGCGTCATCGAGACGACGTTCGACGCGCACGCGCGCCTCGAGGGCAACACGGTCGGCTACGAGACGATCGCCGCGGCCGGTGAGCACGCCACGACGCTGCACTGGATCCGCAACGACGGAGTCGTGCGCACGGGCGAGCTCGTGCTGCTCGACGCGGGCGTCGAGGTCGACTCGCTCTACACCGCGGACGTCACGCGCACGCTGCCCGTCGACGGCGAGTACACCGAGGTGCAGCGCCGCGTCTACCAGGCGGTGCTCGACGCGGCGGACGCCGCGTTCGCGGTCGCCGTCCCGGGCGCGCGCTTCCGCGACGTCCACGCCGCGGCGATGGAGGTCGTGGCGGCACGCCTGGAGGAGTGGGGGCTGCTCCCCGTGAGCGCGGCGGAGTCGCTCTCGCCCGAGGGTCAGCAGCACCGCCGCTGGATGGTGCACGGCACGAGCCACCACCTCGGCCTGGACGTGCACGACTGCGCGCAGGCGCGCCGCGAGCTCTACCTCGACGGCGTGCTGGAGCCGGGCATGGTCTTCACGATCGAGCCGGGCCTGTACTTCAAGGCGGACGACCTGACGGTCCCGGAGGAGTATCGCGGGATCGGCGTCCGCATCGAGGACGACGTGCTCGTGACGGCGGACGGCAACGAGAACCTCTCGGCCGCCCTCCCCCGCCGCGCGCAGGACGTCGAGGCCTGGATGGCACGCCTGCGCGGCTGAGGCACGGCCCCGCTCGCCGGCGGACGAACTGGGCTATGGTGGCCCGTTCATCCACCGGCGAGGGGAGGTGAACTCACGTGGCGAAGAGCACCAAGAAGGAAGCATCGTCGACCCTCAAGGAAAAGCGCGCCCAGAAGCGCGAGAGGGCTGCCGAGACCGCCGTGAAGTCGCGGAAGCGCTAGCGAGCGCTTCCGGCGAGGGGCCGGCCGACGGACGACGACGTCCGGCGGCCGGCCCTCGTCGTCGTTCCGTCAGGCAGGGCGCTCGGGCTGGTCGGGTTGCTGTGCGCCGGGGGCGGGCTGCGCGTCGGGCCGGGTGTCGGGCTGCGCGTCGGCCGGCTGGTCCGACGTCGGGCGCATGGCGCCGTAGCGCGGCTCCCCCGTCGGCGTGGTCCAGCGCGGGTCGGGTGTCCGCGCCGGCGGCGCCACCGGGGGCGTGGGCGCGGTGGCCCCCGACGGCGGCTCGGGCGCCGGGGCGGTCGGTGCGGGGGTCGCCGGAGGAGTGGTCGCTCCGGGCGTGCCCCACGTCGGGTTCGCCGGGGCGGCCGGCGCGCGGACCCCGCCCGCACCCTGGGGCATCCGCGAGAGGAGCTGGCGCGCGTCGCCCGCGCGCTCGGGCGCGCAGAGGATCCCGTACGACGACGCGACGATCTGGCTCTGCGAGGTGAAGTCGCGCCTGCCCCGCGTGAGCGCGTACGAGAGCACCGAGAAGAGCAGGCCGAACCCGGCGCCGATCCCGATGGCGGTGAGCACGAACCCGCCCTGACCGGAGAACATGAAGAGCAGCAGGCCGACGAAGAGGCCGAACCAGGCGCCGGAGGCCGCGCCGGCGATCGCGACGCGCCCGTACGTCAGCCGACCCGTGACGCGCTCGACCATCTTGAGGTCCGTGCCGACGATCGTCACGAGCTCGACCGCGAACTTGTTGTCCGAGAGGAAGTCGACCGCCTTCTGCGCCTCGAGATAGGTCGCGTACGACGCGATCTCCTCACCACGGGGCGGGGTGGGGACACGGGGGACGGCACCCGGGCGTGACATGCTCATTCGCCCAGTCTGTCCTACTCGTGCGGACCGCGCGAGGGCCGCGTGCCCGCGCGTCCGCCGTTCCGTGCCGCCCGACGGCGCCACCCGGCGGAGGAACGCGCGGCGACCGGGGCGCGTGCGTAGGCTGGCCGCGTGAGCGCAGCCACCACCGTCTTCGTCGCGCGCCTGGCCGGGACCAGCGTGTTCGACCCCATCGGCGACCAGGTCGGCCGGGTGCGGGACGTCGTCGTGCTCATCCGGCCCAAGGGCGCGCCCCGCGCCGTGGGCCTCGTCGTCGAGGTGCCCGGGCGGCGCCGGGTCTTCCTCCCGCTCACGCGCGTCACGAGCATCGACGCGGGCCAGGTCATCTCCACGGGCCTGGTGAACATGCGGCGGTTCGAGCAGCGGGCGATGGAGACGCTCGCGGTGAGCGAGCTGCTGGAGCGCACGGTCGAGCTCGTCGACGGGTCGGGCTCGGCGACGATCGAGGACCTCGCGATCGAGCGCCAGCGCACGGGCGACTGGCTCGTCACCAAGCTGTACGTGCGGCGCAGGTCCCAGCACAAGGGGACGCTCGGGCTGCGTCGGCGGGGCGACGCGATCGTCGTGGACGTGGGCGCGGTCACCGGCCTCGCGGGCGGCACCGAGGCGCAGGGCGCCGCCATGCTCCTCGCCGCCTACGACGACCTCAAGCCCGCCGACCTCGCCGACGTCATCCACGACCTGGGCGACACGCGCCGTCTCGAGGTCGCGGGCGCGCTCGACAACGAGCGCCTCGCCGACGTCCTGGAGGAGCTGCCGGAGGACGACCAGGTCGCGATCCTCTCCGGCCTCGACACCGACCGCGCCGCGGACGTCCTCGAGGCGATGCAGCCCGACGACGCCGCGGACCTGCTGCACGAGCTCCCCGAGGCGCAGGCCGCCCAGCTCCTCGAGCTCATGGAGCCGGAGGAGGCGCGCGACGTGCGCCGCCTGCTCGCGTACGCGGAGGACACCGCGGGCGGCCTCATGACCTCCGAGCCGGTCGTGCTCGGCCCCGAGACGACCATCGCCACCGCGCTCGCGCAGATCCGGCGCAAGGACCTCGCCCCCGCGCTCGCGTCGATGGTGTTCGTCGCGCGCCCCCCGCTCGAGACGCCGACGGGCCGGTTCCTCGGGGTCGCGCACTTCCAGCGGCTGCTGCGCGAGCCCCCGCACGCCGCCGTCGGCTCGGTGCTCGACTCCGACGTCGAGGGCGTCGCGCCCGACGCCCCGCTGGGCCGAGTCACGCGCATCCTCGCGACCTACGACCTCCTGTGCGTCCCCGTGCTCGACGCCGAGAAGCGCCTCCTCGGCGCGATCAGCGTGGACGACGTGCTCGACCACATGCTGCCCGACGACTGGCGCGAGACCGACGACGACGTCGACACGGACTACGCGCGCGCCACGCTCGCGCCCGGGTCGCTGCCGTCGCGTCCGGCCGGTCGCGGCGGCGCGACGGAGGTGACCCGTGGCTGACCGTCTCGACACGCCGAAGAGCGCGCGGCGCTCCCTCATCCCGCGGGTCAAGGTCGACCAGGACGCGGTCGGCCGCGCGACCGAGGGCATCGCCCGGTTCCTGGGCACGCCCCGGTTCCTCGTCTACCTCACCGTGTTCTGCGCGGTGTGGATCATCTGGAACTCGTGGGGTCCGGAGGGCCTGCGGTTCGACTCCGCGGAGTTCGGGTTCACCGCGCTCACGCTCATGCTCTCGCTCCAGGCGTCGTACGCCGCGCCGCTCATCCTGCTCGCGCAGAACCGTCAGGACGACCGCGACCGCGTCACCGCCGAGCAGGACCGCCAGCGCGCCGAGCGCAACCTCGCGGACACCGAGTACCTCGCGCGCGAGATGGCCGCCCTGCGCATCGCGCTGAGCGAGGTGGCCACGCGCGACTTCGTCCGCTCGGAGATCCGCAACCTGCTCGAGGAGCTGGAGGAGAAGTCGGCCCGCCCGGCCGACGACGAGGCCGCCGACCGCTGACCCCGAGGTAGGTACCGCGACCCGCTACTGCGTGCCCTCGGCCGCCACGCGGCGCAGGCGCTCGACGAGCGCCGGGTCGCCCTCGACGGCCAGGCCGTCGGCCGGGCCACGGCCCCACAGCCACAGGTCGAGCGCCCACGCGGGGCCCGAGACCTGCGTCGTGGTCGAGCCGGGCAGGTCGACGAGCTGCGCGACGTCGAGGTCGTACGCGGTACCCGACTCCGGGCCCGTCCCGGTGAAGCGCCCGAACGCGAGGTCCCAGCTCCGGGGCCGCTCCCCGAACCCGTCCACGACGACCGACACCGTCGCGCCGTCGGGCGTGAACACGCCCCAGCCGGGCACGCCGTCGACCATGACCGACAGCACCTCGTCGACGCCGTCCACCGCGACGTCCGGGTCGGCGGGGGTCACGTCCCGTCCGGCCGTGAGCTCGGCGTCGGCACGGTGGATCAGCGCCTCGTGCGCCTGCCGGCGCACGACCCAGCCGACGTGCCGGCCGTCGTCGTGCCACGACCAGCACGGCTCCCCGGGGTCCCGACCCGTGAGGGCGGCGACGAGCCGGCTCGTCGAGCGCTGGAGCAGCGCGGGCAGCTCCGCGTCCGACGAGGGCCGCGCGAGCGGGGCGACGTCGTCGCCGTCGAGACCGTGCCCGGGGGACGGCCCGACGACGCGCGCCCAGAAGTCCTGCACCTCCGCGAGGTGGTAGAGCAGGTCCGCGCCGGTCCACTCGGGGCACGACGGCACGCGCGCGTCCGGGGGCGCGCTGCGCACGGCGTCGCCGAACAGCTCGCTGTCCCGCGCGAGGGAGGCCAGGGCGTCCATCCGTGCACGGTAGACCCGTTCGGCGCACCACGTCGTGCGATGCGGCTCACGTCCGTCCCGGGACCTAGGGCCCGGCGGACGGTGCCGCGGGCGCGCCTACGATGGGTCCATGCCCGACCCTGTTGCAGACCCGCTCGAGCACGCCGTCCGGCAGGCCCTCACCGCGGTCCTCGACCCGGAGATCCGCCGCCCCGTCACGGACCTCGGCATGATCCGCTCGGTCGCGGTCGCACCCGGTGCGCCGGGCGCGGTCGTCACGGTGGGCGTGGACCTCACGGTCGCGACGTGCCCGATGCGCGACACCCTCACGCGCGACGTCGACGCCGCCGTGCGCGCGGTCGACGGCGTGGCGGACGTGCGCGTGGACCTGGGCGTCATGAGCGCGGAGCAGCGCGCGGAGCTGCGCACGATGCTGCGCGGCGGCGTGGGCGAGCCCGAGATCCCCTTCGCGAAGCCGGGTTCGCTGACCAAGGTCTACGCGATCGCGTCCGGCAAGGGCGGGGTGGGCAAGTCGTCCGTCACGGCGAACCTCGCGGTCGCGCTCGCGGCCCAGGGTCTCGAGGTCGGCGTCGTCGACGCGGACATCTACGGGTTCTCCATCCCGCGCATGCTCGGCGTCGACCGGCAGCCCACGCGCGTCGACAACATGCTCCTGCCGCCGATCGCGCACGGCGTGAAGGTCGTCTCGATCGGCATGTTCGTCCCGCCCGGCCAGCCGGTCGTGTGGCGCGGACCGATGCTGCACCGCGCCCTCCAGCAGTTCCTCGCGGACGTCTTCTGGGGCGACCTCGACGTGCTGCTCCTCGACCTGCCGCCCGGGACGGGCGACATCGCGATCTCCGTGGCGCAGCTCCTGCCGGGCAGCGAGATCGTCGTCGTCACGACGCCGCAGGTCGCGGCCGCCGAGGTCGCGGAGCGCGCGGGCTCCGTCGCCACGCAGACGCAGCAGGGCGTGGTCGGCGTCGTCGAGAACATGTCGTGGCTCGAGCAGCCCGACGGGTCGCGCCTGGAGGTCTTCGGGTCCGGTGGGGGCGAGCGCGTCGCCGCGAACCTGTCCCGCGCCACGGGGACCGACGTCCCGCTCCTCGGCCAGGTCCCGCTCGACGTGTCGCTGCGCGAGGCGGGCGACGGCGGTACCCCCGTGGTCCTCGCCGACCCGGGTTCCGCCGCGGCCGTGGCGCTGCGCGACGTCGCGCTCGGGCTCTCGCGCCGACCGCGCGGCCTCGCAGGGCGATCGCTCGGGGTCACGGTCGTCTGACGCCCGGTCACGCCGGGTCGCACGCGCCGCGGCGGTGCGGCGTGCGGCGGTGTCTCGCAGGACCCCTGTCTTTTCTCCGTGCCACGGTATAGTCTCGCCCGCATCTCGTCAGGGGGACGGCCGTCGGGCCGGTGAGGGGGATCGTGCCGTGGCGTCGCCGCCGCTCCACCGTGCCCTCGCGGGGTTCATCGCCTCCCCCGCGTCCCGCCGGAGCCTGCTCCACCCGTTACCGGTCGGTGACCCCACGGTGGAGAGATCTCGACAGAACTCCTCCCCAGGGATGACGACGCCCCCTCGCCTCGCCCCCTAGCCTCGGGCCGGGCGTCCACCCGCCCGCAGCCAGCAGCGCTCGCTCGCCGTCCGCCACCGTCGTCCCGTCACCGTCGCTCAGGAGCCCGCACGTGGGTATCACCCGCCGGATCGTCTTCCCCGCCCTCCGCATCGTCGTCTGGGGGGTCATCGCCGCCGCGCTCGCCGTGATCGCGTTCCGCTCGGCGCCCGAGGCGCCCGCCGACCCGGCGGCCCCCTCCGCCGAGCTCGTCGAGCCGCGCGTGGCCGTGACCACGGGCGACGTCACCAACACCGTGACCCTGACCGGGCAGATCGTCGCCGACCCGGCGGCGCCGCAGAAGGTCACGCAGCGCGGCGTCGTCACGGCGGTGCACGCCAAGCCCGGCGACGTCGTCGAGGCCGGAGCGCCGCTGCTCGAGGTGACCCTCACCGAGCCGCAGGAGCCGCTGACGAAGACCGACCCCGAGACCGGCGAGGTCACGGTCACGGAGCGCCGGCCCAAGGTGACGAAGGAGACCGTGAAGGCCACGACCGCCGGCACGGTCGCCACGTTCACCGCCCTGAAGGACCAGGAGGTCGCGGTCGGGGAGGACTTCGCGTCGGTCTCCCCCGGCACGCTGTCCGTCACGGGCAGCATGGTCGCCGAGCAGCAGTTCCGCCTGCTCCAGATCCCGACCGAGGCGACGGTCACCGTCACCGGGGGCCCGGCGCCGTTCACGTGCACCAACCTGCGCATGGGCGCGGCCGCGGCTCCCGCCGGGACGCCCGAGGAGGGCGCGACCGACCCCGCCGCGGGCGCGTCCTCGGCGAGCGTCACGTGCGCCGTCCCGGGCGACGTCACCGTCTTCGCCGGGCTCGCGGCCGAGCTCGAGATCACCGCCGGCGCCGTCGAGGGCGCCCTCGTCGTCCCCGTGACCGCGGTGCTCGGCCGGGTCGAGCAGGGCAAGGTGTGGGTCGTCGGCGCCGACGGCGAGCCCGAGGAGCGTGCCGTCACGCTCGGCCTCACCGACGGCAGCGTCGTCCAGGTGACCGAGGGTCTCGCCGAGGGCGACGAGGTCCTCGAGTTCGTGCCCGGCCAGGACGTCGTGCCGGTCGTCGACCCCATGACCGGCGAGGTGATCGGGGGATGAGCCTCCTGGAGCTGAGCGGGGTCGCCCGCTCCGTCCTCCTCCCCGACGACCGCGAGCTCGAGATCCTGCGCGGCATCGACCTCACCGTCGCCGCCGGGGAGCACGTCTCGATCGTCGGGCGGTCGGGGACCGGCAAGTCCACCCTGCTCAACATCCTCGGGCTCCTCGACACCCCGACGGGCGGCGAGTACCTGCTCGACGGCGTCGCCATCGGCCGGCTCTCCGGCCGCGCCCGGGCGCGGCGCCGCGGCACGGACTTCGGGTTCGTGTTCCAGCAGTTCAACCTCCTCCAGGGCCGCACGGCGCTCGAGAACGTCGTCGCGCCGCTGCTGTACGCGCGCGGGCGGCAGTTCTGGCAGCGCCGGACGCTGGCCGCCGAGATGCTCGACCGCGTGGGCCTCGGCGACCGCCTCGACACCCGCCCGGAGAAGCTCTCGGGCGGCGAGCAGCAGCGCGTCGCCATCGCCCGCGCGCTCGTGCGCGTGCCCCGCGTGATCCTCGCCGACGAGCCGACGGGCGCGCTCGACGTCGACACGGGCAGCGAGGTCATGGACCTGCTCGACACCATCGCGCGCGAGAACGGGTCGGCCCTCATCGCCATCACGCACGACCTCGCGGTGGCGTCGCGCGCGGCCCGGCAGTTCCGGCTCGCCGACGGCGTGCTCACCCCGATCGCCATCAGCGCGCGCAGCGCCGGGTCGCTCGCGTCGCTCGACGCCCCGGGCGCGCAACCCGGGGCCCAGGACGCCGCGGGGCCCTACGGGCCCGGGGCGCTCGGTGCCGCCGCGCCCGCGCTGGAGGCCGGCGACGACCAGGCGGAACACGTCGCCCGCCCGCTGGTCGCCTCGCACGGTGCGTCCCCGCGGACGGGGGACGCCGCGTGACCGGGATCGTCGGCGCCGTCCTCGAGGCGTGGGACGAGCTGCGGGTCCACAAGGTCCGCGTCCTCCTCGCGCTCGTCGGCGTCGCGGTCGCGGTCTGCGCGATCACGGCCATCTCCGCCGCCGGGGAGATGCTCCGCCAGGTCTCCGCCGAGCAGAACGACCGCTGGGGCGGTCGCGCCGCCACCCTCCAGGTGACGGCCTGGCCGACGGGCGAGGGCGGGAGCGTCATGCCCGGGCCCGAGGAGTACGAGCGGGTGTTCGACGAGGTCGTCGAGCGCTACGCGATCGGCTACTCGTCGATGCTGCGCGACGCGCCCGCGCCCGTCCGCTTCCCCGACGGCACGCGCGAGGTCTACACGACCGGTGTCGAGGCCGACTGGGCCACGATGCACCGCTTCGAGGTGACGTCGGGACGGTGGTTCACCGACGCGGACGCCGACCGCCTCGCGCCCGCGCTCGTCGTCAACCAGGCGTTCCTCGACGCGCTCGGCGGCGTGACCGTCGCGGAGCACCCGACCGTCACGATCGGGGGCGACAACCCGGTGGTCGCGACCGTCGTCGGGGCGTTCCCGGACGACTGGCCGCAGGCCGAGCCGCAGGCCTACGTCCTCGTCGACGCCCAGACGGCCTGGGTCACCCCGGAGTCGCTGGCGACGACCGGCCCGCCGCGGCTCGAGCTGTGGGTCCCCGACGAGCTGGCCGACGGGCTCGTCGAGGCGATCCAGCGCGACGTCTCCGGTGCGATCAGCGGCACGCAGGCCGAGGTCTACCGGTCGGACTCGGCGAGCTACGGCGTCGTCGACGGCGCGATCCGCTGGGTCGTGCTCGGCGTCAGCGTGATCGCGCTCCTGCTCGGCGGGCTCGGGCTGGTCAACATCGCGCTCGTCACCGTCCGGTACCGGATCCGCGAGATCGGGATCCGCCGGAGCTTCGGGGCGAGCTCGGGCCGCGTCTTCTTCTCCGTGATGATGGAGAGCGTCGTCGCGACCACCGTCGCGGGCGTGCTGGGCGTGACCGTCGCGGTCGTCGCGCTGCACAACCTCCCGCTCGACGTGCTCATGGGCTCGGCCGTCCAGGACGCTCCCGGATTCCCGTTCTCCGCCGCGGTGACCGGGATGCTCGCCGCCGTCGGGATCGGCGCGCTCGCGGGCCTCCTCCCGGCGCTCGTCGCCGTCCGCGTCAAGGTGATCGACGCCATCCGCTACTGAGACCGGCTCGCCGGCCCACCGCCGTCGCGACCCCGACCCACCACCCACCGACCCACAACTGCATACCGACAGCACGACCACGACTGCCACGAACAGGGGATGCACGCCATGGCACGACGAGTCACCGCCCTCCGCACCACCTCGACCGCGCTGCTGCTCGTCAGCACGCTCGCTCTCGCCGCGTGCGGCGGCGACGGACCTGCGGCGGAGTCCGCCACCGAGGGCCCGCTCACCGAGTTCTTCGCCGACGTCTACGGGGACTGGGACGAGGAGGAGGCACAGGCCGAGCAGATGGAGATCGAGGAGGCCGTCGCCCGCTGCATGGTGGAGCAGGGCTTCGAGTACCAGCCCGTCGACCAGTCCGCGATGTCCTTCACCACCTCCTCGGAGGATCAGGACACGGAGAAGTTCGCGGCCGAGAACGGGTACGGCTTCTCCGTCCAGATCGAGCCCTCGGAGGAGGAGCAGGCGGCCATGGACGCCTGGGTCGACCCGAACCAGGAGTACGTCGAGGCCATGTCCGAGTCGGAGCAGACCGCCTACTACGAGGCGCTCTACGGCGACATGGCGAGCATGGAGTACGACGAGGACGCCGAGATGCCGGAGTACGACCCGACGACGGCCGGATGCCAGGGCGCGGCGCAGCAGGAGGTCTACGGCGATCAGAACGCGCTCTACGAGAGCGCGGAGATGGTCGCGTTCAACGAGGCGACCACGCAGCTCTACGAGGACGTCGCCGCGGACCCGCGCCTCCAGGAGACCGACACCGCGTGGTCAGGGTGCATGGCCGACGCCGGCTTCGCCGGGTACACCACCCCGCAGGAGGCCATGGACGACATGATGGAGCGCTCGAACGCGCTCTGGGAGGACGCCGGCGCCGAGGGTCCGAGCGAGGAGGTCCTCCAGGAGGCCCAGGACCTCGAGCGCGACACCGCGGTGGCGGACTTCACGTGCAAGCAGGAGGTCGACTACGAGGAGGTCCGGCTCGAGGTGCAGCACGACCTCGAGGCCGCGTTCGTCGAGGAGCACCGCGAGGAGATGGAGGTCGTCCGTGACCTCATGACGGAGGCCCAGAAGTGACCGCGGAGGATACGGCCCTCCACGCCCCGGAGCCGGGGACGGAGCCGCTCGGCGGAGAGGGCGGCGGAGAGGACGGCGGGGCGGACGGCCGCGAGCGCCGCCGGCTCTCGCTGACGGGGCACCGCCTGGTGTGGTTCGTCGCGGGCGTCGCCGTCCTCAGCCTGGTGGCCGGCATCGTGCTCAGCCGGCTCGTCGTCTCCCCCGCGCAGGCGGCTGCCGACGCCGAGCCCCCCGAGGCCGGCCTCATCACCGTCCCCGTGGAGCGGCGGACGCTCGCCAACGACGTGACGCTGCGCGCGGACGCGACCTACGACGACGCGGTGTCGGTCAAGATCGAGACCGGCGACCTGGGCGGCCCCGCGGTCGTCACGGGACAGGTCCCCGAGGTCGGCGCCGAGCTGGGCGCGGCGGGCGTCGCCCTGGAGATCGCGGGGCGCCCCGTGATCGTGCTCCCGGGCGAGCTCCCGGCGTACCGGTCGCTGCGCGTGGGGGTGTCCGGTCCCGACGTGCTCCAGCTCAAGGCGGCGCTGGGCGCCGTGGGCATCGATCCCGGGCGCACCGACAGCGACCTGTACGACGCCGCGACGGCCACCGCCGTCGAGAAGCTCTACGCGCAGGTCGGCTATCCGGCGCCGTCGGCCGCGGAGGAGGCCGCGCTCGCGGTGACGAGCGCGCGCGAGGGTGTGCGAGGGGCCGAGGACGCGCTCGACGGGGCGCGCGCCGCCCTGTCTGCGGCGCAGACCGGGGCGACCGACGTGGAGAAGCTGCAGGCCGACAACGCCGTGCGCGCGGCGGAGCGCGCGGTGGCCGCGGCCCAGGCCGAGGGTGGCGACGTCGCGGGCGCGCAGGACGATCTCCGGCTCGCCCAGGCGCAGCGGGCCGAGCTCGACCGGCCGCGCCAGACCGCGGCGGAGAGCGCCGGCGTCGAGTCGGCGCGGCGTCAGCTCGCCGACGCGCAGGAGGCCCTCGAGGACGCGCGGACGCAGACCCTCACGGCGCTGCCGGCGAGCGAGGTCCTCTTCCTCGCCGGCCTGCCTCGCCGCGTGGACGAGGTGCAGGTCGAGCGGGGCAGCACGATCGAGGGGCCGGTCATGTCCGTGTCCGGGGCGACGCTCGTGCTCGAGGCGTCCGCGGCGGCGTCCGACGCCGAGCTGCTGGAGGTAGGTGCCGCCGCGACGCTCACGCTGCCGGACGACTCCGAGGCGACGGCGACCGTGACGGCGGTCGAGCCCGCGTCGGCCGCGAAGGACGGCGAGGGCGAGGAGAAGGAGGGCGGGGCAGGTCGCTACACGGTCACGCTGACGCCCGACGCCCTCACGCCCGAGCAGGTCACCGCCCTGCAGGGCCAGAACGTGCGCATCCGCGTCCCGGTCAGCTCGACAGGGGGCGAGGTGCTCGCCGTCCCGCTCGCGGCCCTCACCGCAGGGCCGGGGGGCGAGTCGCGCGTCGAGGTCCGGCGTGGGTCGGGCGCTGACGCGACGACCGAGCTCGTGGACGTCGAGACGGGGCTCGCGGCGGAGGGCTTCGTCGAGATCGTCTCGGCGGACGGCGAGCTCGACGAGGGCGACCTGGTGGTGGTCGGCGAGTGACCTGGACCGAGCTGGGGCTCCCGGGGACCGACCCCGGCGGCGGCCCTGACGCGGTACCTCCGGGGGCGCCCGGCGGAACGGGGTCGAGCGGCGCGGTGCCGGGCGCCGCGACCGAGGGTACCGACGTCGGGAGCGTCCCCGCGGCCGTGGTCGACCTCGTCGACGTGTCGCGCAGCTTCCCGGGCCCGCCCCGGGTGGACGCGCTGCGAGAGGTGAGCCTGCGCGTGGACCCCGGCGAGTACGTGTCGATCATCGGCCCCTCAGGCTCGGGCAAGTCCACGCTGCTCAACATCCTGGGCCTCCTCGACCGCCCGACGTCGGGCGAGTACCTGCTCGACGGCGTCCCGACCGGGAGCGCGTCGGAGTCGGTGCGCTCGTCCCTGCGCGGCGGGCGGATCGGCTTCGTCTTCCAGTCCTTCCACCTGCTGCCGCAGCGGACGGTGCTCGACAACGTCCTGCTCGCGACCCTGTACAGCGGAGTGCCGCGCGGGGAGCGGGAAGAGCGGGCCCGCACGGCGCTCGACCGCGTGCACCTCACGCACCGGACGACGTTCCACCCCACGACGCTCTCGGGCGGCGAGCGCCAGCGCGTCGCGGTGGCCCGGGCGATCGTCGCCGCGCCGCACCTGCTGCTCGCGGACGAGCCCACGGGCAACCTCGACTCCACCAACTCGGCGGAGGTCATGGACCTGTTCGACGAGCTCCACGCCGACGGGCTCACGCTGGCCGTCATCACGCACGACCCGGTCGTGTCCGCGCGCGCCGAGCGGCGCGTGCGGATCGCGGACGGCCGGCTCGAGGAGCTGGACCGGTGACGGCGCCGTGGGACCGGGTCCGGCACGCCCGCCGACGGGGCGGGGACCGCCCCGGGCGCGACGTCCGGCTGCGCGTGCGCGGGCGCGACCGCTTCGGCGCGCGCGACCTGTTCTCCGAGGCGGCGCACGGGATCGCCGCGCGGCCCGGCCGGCTCCTGCTCACGGTCCTCGGGACCGTGCTGGGCATCGCGTCCGTCGTCGTGACGGTCGGCCTCGCGCAGACGGCCGCGGGGCAGATCAGCAAGCAGTTCGACGCGGTCGCGGCGACGCAGGTCGTCGTCGAGCCGAAGACGACGACGCTCATGTCGGGCGAGGAGCGTGCCGTCGCGCAGCTCCCGTGGGACGGCCCCGAGCGCGTGCTGCGCCTCGCGGGCGTCGAGGAGGCGGGAGCCGTCGCGGCCGTCGACGTCGGGGGTGTCACCGTCACCGCGGTGCCCGTGAACGACCCGTCGGTCGCGGCCCAGGCGAGCCCGGGCGTCGTCGCCGCGACGCCGGGGCTCCTGGGCGCCGTGCGGGGCGACGTCGTCACGGGCCGGTTCTTCGACGCCGGGCACGACGCGCGCGCCGACCGTGTCGCGGTCCTCGGGGCCCGGGCGGCCCAGCGGCTCGGGATCAACCGGGTGGACCGTCAGCCGTCGGTGTTCGTGGGCGAGCGGTCGTACACGGTGATGGGGATCGTCGACGACGTGCAGCGACGTACCGACCTGCTGGACGCCGTGATCCTCCCCGCCGGCACGGCACGCGCCGACTTCGGGGTCGGCGCCCCGGAGGAGCTGCAGCTGCGGATCGCGACGGGCGCGGGGAGCGTCGTGGCCCGGCAGGCGCCCGTCGCGCTGGACCCCAACGCCCCGGACGGCTTCGTGGTCAAGGCACCCACGTCGGGCTCGGCGCTGCGGGAGAACGTCCAGGCCGACGTCAACGCGATCTTCCTCGCGCTCGGCGGCATCGCGCTCCTCGTCGGCGGGGTGGGGATCGCCAACATCACCCTGCTGTCCGTCATGGAGCGGGTGGGCGAGATCGGCCTGCGGCGTGCGCTGGGGGCGACCCGGCGTGACATCGGCGCGCAGTTCGTCGTGGAGTCGGTCGTCGTCGGGTTGCTGGGCGGCCTCGTCGGGGCCGCGCTGGGCGTGCTGGCGGTCGTCGTCGTCTCGGTGGTGCAGGAGTGGACACCGATCCTCGACGTCCGCATGGCCCTGGGGGCGGCACTCCTCGGCGGCGTGGTGGGCCTCCTCGCCGGCACCTACCCTGCGCTCAAGGCCGCGGCGATCGAGCCGATCGCCGCGCTGCGCGGCGGGACCTGACCGCGCGGGCCGCCCGGCCGGGACGATGTCCTGGCCGGGCGGCCCGGCCACCTCGGTGGCCTCGGACCGCGATCCCCGCGCGACGCGATGTTTGGTCGTGTTCGATCGTGTTGGATTTCTCGGCGATGTGGACAATACTGTTCGCATGCTCGCCTCACAGCGCCAGGAGCGCATCCTCGCGGAGATCCGGGACCACGGCGCGGTCCGCATCGGCGACCTGACCCGGGAGCTCGGGGTGTCGGACATGACGATCCGGCGCGACCTCGTCGAGCTCGCCGACCAGGGCCTCGTCCGCAAGGTCCACGGGGGCGCCGTCGCCCCGCACACCACGGCGCACGAGCCGGGCTTCGCCGCCAAGAGCTCGCGCGAGGCCGCGGAGAAGGAGGCCATCGCGACGGCCGCCGCGCGCCTCATCACCGCCAACGCCTCGGTCGCGCTGAGCGCCGGCACGACGACGCACCTGCTCGCCGCCCGCATCGCCGCGGACCCCGCGCTGCGCCCCCTGACGGTCGTCACGAACTCCCTCCCCGTCGCCGAGATCCTGCACCGGGCGAACGACCCGCGCCTGGAGACGATCCTCACCGGCGGCAGCCGCACCCCGTCCGACGCGCTCGTCGGCCCGCTCGCGGAGGCCGCGCTCGCCGGCCTGCGCGTCGACCTCGCGTTCGTCGGCGCGCACGGCGTGGACACGGAGATCGGGCTCACGACCCCGAACCTGGACGAGGCCGCGACCAACCGCGCGCTCATCGAGTCTGCGGGCCGCACCGTCGTCCTCGCCGACCACACGAAGTGGCACACGACCGGCCTGCGCGTCTTCGCGACGTTCGCCGACGTGGACGTCCTCATCACGGACGCCGGGCTCGCGGAGGACGAGCGCGCCCGGGTCCAGGACCTCGTCGAGCAGCTCGTCGTCGCCTGACGGCGGTGCCGTAGCCGCCTCTCCCCACACCGCACCGCGATCGGACCCCGCACGCATGAACTCGCACCTGCGCCGCACCTCGACCCGCCTCGCCGACGGCCGCGAGCTCGTCTACTTCGACGACTCGCCCGCGTACGTCTCGGGTGAGCGCTCACGTCGCCTCGACGACCCGCGTCCGCTGCCCGACCGGTTCGCCCCGGTCCCGGGCCCCGACGGGACGCCGCGACCGTACGTCGGCCCCGAGATGCGCCGCGACCCGCTCACGGGCGACTGGGTCCCCCTCGCCGCGCACCGGATGAACCGCACGTTCCTCCCCGCCGCGGACTCGTGCCCGCTGTGCCCCGCGCGTCCCGGCGCCGCCTACTCGGACGGCGAGGTCCCCGACACCGACTACGACGTCGTCGTCTTCGAGAACCGCTTCCCGTCGCTGCAGCGCGTGCCCGGGGTCGAGGACGTCGTCGTCGAGGACGCGCCGCTCCGGCTCCACGCCCCGGCCGCGGGCCGGTGCGAGGTCGTGTGCTTCTCGAGCGACCACCGCACGTCGTTCGGCGCGCTCTCGCCCCAGCGCGTGCGCACGATCATCGACGCGTGGGCCGACCGCACCGCCGTCCTCGGGGCCGAGCCGGGCGTGGAGCAGGTCTTCTGCTTCGAGAACCGCGGGCAGGAGATCGGCGTCACGCTGCACCACCCGCACGGGCAGATCTACGGCTACCCGTACGTCACGCCCCGCACGCGCGCGCTGCTCGACGAGGCGCGCGAGCACCACCGCCGCACGGGCCGCAACCTGCTGCGCGACGTCCTCGACTCCGAGCTCGCGGACGGGCGCCGCGTCGTGCTCGAGACCGAGCACTGGGTCGCCTACGTGCCGTTCGCGGCGCGCTGGCCCGTCGAGGTCCACCTGGCCCCGCGACGCGACGTGCCCGACCTGCCGGCGCTCACCGACGCCGAGCGCGACGACCTCGCGACGGCGTACCTCGAGCTCCTGCGCCGCCTCGACCGGTTCTTCGAGACGGCCGACGGCGCCCCCATCCCGCTCCCCTACATCGCCGCGTGGCACCAGGCCCCGGCGCGCGAGGGCCGCTCCGTCGCGGACGGCGGGACGGACGACGTGACCCTCGCCCGGCTGCACCTGCAGGTCTTCTCCGTCCTGCGCGCTCCGGGCAAGCTCAAGTACCTCGCCGGTTCGGAGTCGGGCATGGGTGCGTGGATCAGCGACACGACCCCCGAGCGGATCGCGGCGCGGCTCCAGGAGCTCGCGCCGTCCAGCGCCGCGCGCGGGTGGGTCCGCTCGTGGTCGGACGACGACGGCGCGGCCCGGGCTCGCACGGTCTTCGCCACCGCGTTCGGCGTCGACGCGGCCGACCCCCGTGCCGAGACCGCCCGCGAGCACCAGGACGACGTCCACGTCTGGGCGGCGCCCGGCCGCGTCAACCTCATCGGCGAGCACACCGACTACAACGCGGGTCTGTGCCTGCCGGTCGCGCTCCCCCACCGCACGTACGTCGCGCTGCGCCCGCGCACGGACTCCGTCGTCCGGCTCGCGTCGGCCCAGGCGCCCGGCGAGACGTGGACGACGACGCTGGAGGACGTCACCCCGGGCTCGGTCTCCGGGTGGGGCTCGTACGTCGCCGGCGTCGCGTGGGCCCTGCGCGAGCACCTCGTCGCGCGGGGCGCCGACCCCGACGCGATCACGGGCTTTGACGCGGCGGTGGACTCGAGCGTGCCGTTCGGCGCCGGGCTCTCCTCGTCGGCCGCGCTGGAGTGCGCGGTCGCGGTCGCGCTCGACGACGTCGCCGGGCTGGGCCTGGCCGCGACCGACGCGGGCCGCGCCCGCCTGGCCACCGCGAGCATCCGCGCCGAGAACGAGATCGCGGGAGCCCCGACGGGCGGCATGGACCAGTCCGCGTCCCTGCGCGCGACCGCCGGGCACGCGCTGCTCCTCGACTGCCGCCCCGGCCTCGACCCCGTCGAGTCCGCCGAGCAGGTGCCGTTCGACCTCGACGCCGCGGGCCTCGCCCTGCTCGTCGTCGACACGCGCGCCGAGCACCGGCTCGTCGACGGCCAGTACGCGGCGCGGCGCGCCACGTGCGAGGACGCCGCCCGCGCCCTCGGGCTGGTCTCGCTGCGCGCGCTCGCCGACGACGTCGCCACGAGCGACGACCCCGCTGGCACCCTCGCCGTCGCCCTGGAGAAGCTGCCCGACGACGTCGCGCGCCGCCGCGTGCGCCACGTCGTCACGGAGATCGGCCGCGTGCGCGACCTCGTCGCGCTCCTCCGCGACGGCCGCCCCGACGCGGTCGGGCCGCTCATGAACGCGTCGCACGCGTCGCTGCGCGACGACTACGAGGTCTCGAGCGTCGAGCTCGACGTCGCCGTGGACGCCGCGCGCGTGGCCGGTGCCCTCGGCGCGCGCATGACCGGCGGGGGGTTCGGAGGCTCCGCGATCGCGCTGGTCCGCGCCGACCAGGTCGAGCTCGTGGCGGACGCCGTCCGCGCCGCGTTCGAGCGCGAGGGCCTCGGCGCCCCCGGCTTCCTCCTCGCGACGCCGTCCGCGCCGGCCGAGCGCGTCGCGTGACCCGACACGACCTCACACACCGCCCAGCACGACACGACGGTCGTCACGTGCCGCACGACGACCCTCGTGTCGTGCTCGGCGGGACCGGGACGTCCTAGAGGTCGTACGTGACGACGAGCGGCGCGTGGTCGCTCCAGCGCTCGTCGTGCGACGGCGCGCGGTCGACCTCGACCTTGACGGCGCGCTCCGCGAGCGCGGGCGTGGCGAGCTGGTAGTCGATGCGCCAGCCGGAGTCGTTGTCGAACGCGCGCCCGCGCCACGACCACCACGTGAACGGGCCGGGGCCCTCGCCGCCGTGGACGCGGCCGAGGTCGACGAGGCCGACCTGGTCGAGCCAGGTGTCGACGTACGCGCGCTCCTCCGGGAGGAAGCCGGCGCTCTTGAGGTTGCCGCGCCAGTTCTTGATGTCGACGTTGTGGTGCGCGATGTTGAGGTCGCCCGCCAGGACCACCTTCTCCCCCGTGGCCGCGAGCTCGCGCAGGCGCGCGGTGACCTTCTCGAGGTAGGCGTACTTCGCGACCATCGTCTCCGGCTGGCTCACGGTGCCGGAGTGGATGTACGCGGAGACCACGGTGAGGCGACCGCCGTCGGGCAGCTCGAGGTCCGCCTCGACCCAGCGGCCCGTGTCGACGGGCGGCTCCGGCTCGCCGGCACCCAGCCCGACGCGCACGGCCGAGACGGGCAGCCGGGACGCGACGGCGACGCCGGCGCGGCCCTTGATGTCGCACGCCTGGTGCGCGACGTGCCACCCGTCGAGGAAGTCGTTGACGATCGAGTCGGGGGCGCGGACCTCCTGGAGCAGGAGGACGTCGGGCGTCCGGGACGCGATCCAGGCGTCCATCCCGCGGCGGTAGGCGGCACGGATGCCGTTGACGTTGGCGGTGGCGATGGTGAGCAAGTGGGCTCGTCCTCCCTCGATGACGGTCGCGCGCGGCTGCCAGGACGGCCGCGGCACGCCGGCCATCCCATCACACGCCACCGACAGGACGGCGACCTCTCGTCATGCGGGCGGCGTGGTCTCGCTCACGCTCACGAGGGCGACGCGGGCGGGCCGGAACGCGCCGGCGAGCACCGCCGACACCGCGGCGAGCACGGCGAGGACGACGAACCCGACCCGGAGGTGGTGGGCGGTCGCGAAGACGCCGGTGAGCACGCCGCCGAGCACCGCGCCCGCGTAGGTGAAGACGTTGAGGCGCGCGACCGCACGGTCCGTGACCGTCGCGACGATCCCGGCGGGAGGTTCGACCGGCGCCACGCCCGCGTCCACGTCGACGAGCCCGTCCTCGACGACCCGGTCGACCCCGACGACGTCCTCGACGCGCCCGCCCGGGGTCGCAGGTCCGGTGCTCCCCGAGCCCGTCGCCACCGCCTCGCGGGCCCGGTCCCCGATCGCCGAGAAGGCGAGGGGCGCGACCACGCCGAGCCCGAGCCCCGTCGCGGCCAGCCCGAGCACCGCGACGGGCCAGGCGGGGGCCGCGGCCACCGCGACGAACCCGAGGGCGCCGAGCGTGCCTCCCAGGCGCACGACCCGTACCCGGCCGAGACGCTCGACGAGGCCGTCCCCGACGAGCCGCGACACGATGAGGGCCGCCTGGTACGCCGCATACCCCAGCGGGGCGGCGGCGGCGCTCGCCGCGAGGACGTCGCGCAGGAACGTCGCGCTCCAGCTCGACACGGCCGAGTCGGCGACGGGGAACGCGAGCATCCCCGCGCCGAGCAGCGCGATCGTGCCCGCCGCGACCCACGGCACGGTCCCGAGCGCTGCCACGCCGCGGCCGTCGTCCGCGACCCCGACCGCTACCGGGCCCGCCTCGGTCGGCCGCTCGGTGCCCGGAGTCCCGCCCGGGGCCACGGCGCCCGGGACGGTGGTGCCGCCGTCGGGCAGCCGTAGCGCGAGCCAGACGGCGCCAGCGGCCACGAGCAGCGCCACCAGCGGGAGCGAGGCCGGCTGACCGAGGCCGACGAGCACGCTGCCCGACACGGCGAGCGCACCCAGCACGCCCCCGGCGGCGTTCGCGGCGAAGAACGACGCGAGCAGGCTGCGCCCGTGCCCGCGCTCGACGTCGATCCCGAGCATGTTCATCGCGGCGTCGACGGCGCCGAGCGCGAGCCCGTACAGCCCGATCGCGACGAAGAACACCGGCCACGACGGCGCGAGCCCGACGCCCGCCACCGCGAGCGCCGCGAGCAGCAGGCCGCCCACGACCACGGCGCGCGCGCCGCGGAGCGCCGCCACGACGCCGGACAGCGCGCTGCCCAGCCCGGCGAAGACGCAGACGCCCAGCACGACGAGCGTGACGACGTCGTCGCCCATGCCGAGCCGTTCCTTGTACCCGGGGATGCTGGTGAGCACCACGGCGAACCCGAAGCCCTGCACGGCGTACGCCGCCGTCGTCGCGATGCGCGCCCTCGTCACCCGCGCAGACTAGCGCCTGCGGGCCGCCCCGGGAACGCCGCAGGGCGCGGCCGTGGTGATCCACGACCGCGCCCTGGGAGAGGTCAGGCGGAGGCGCGCTCCGCCGCGTCGACGACGTTCGCGAGGAGCATCGCGCGCGTCATGGGCCCGACCCCGCCGGGGTTCGGCGAGATCCAGCCCGCGATCTCGGCGACGTCGGGCGCGGCGTCCCCGACGACCCTGCTCTTGCCGGTCTCGGGGTCGACCTCGCGCGAGACGCCGACGTCGATGACGACGGCGCCCGGCTTGACCATGTCGCGCGTGATGATGCCCTGGACGCCCGCCGCCGCGACGACGACGTCGGCGCGGCGCACGAGCTCCGCGAGGTCCGTCGTCCCGGTGTGCGTGAGCGTCACGGTCGCGTTGACGGCGCGGCGCGTGAGCAGCAGGCCGATCGAGCGGCCGACGGTCACGCCGCGGCCCACGACCACGACCTCCTTGCCCGCGAGGGAGATCCCGTGCCGCTCGATGAGCTCGATGATCCCGCGCGGCGTGCACGGGAGCGGCGAGGTGACCTCCTCGTTGACCCGCAGGACGAGGCGCCCGAGGTTGGTCGGGTGGAGCCCGTCCGCGTCCTTGGCCGGGTCGATGAGCTCGAGCACGCGGTTGGTGTCGATGCCCTTCGGCAGCGGGAGCTGCACGATGTACCCCGTGCAGGCCGGGTCCTCGTTGAGGCGGCGGACCGCGGCCTCGATCTCCTCCTGCGTCGCGTCGCCGGGCAGGTCCTCACGGATCGAGGACAGGCCGACCTCGGCGCAGTCGCGGTGCTTGCCGGCGACGTACCACTGCGAGCCGGGGTCGTCGCCGACCAGGAGCGTGCCCAGGCCGGGCACGACGCCCTTCCCGGCGAGGACCGCGAGGCGGTCCTTGAGCTCGGCCTTGATGGCCGCGGCGGTCGCCTTGCCGTCGAGGAGCTGCGCACTCATCCGGGGGCTCACTGGTGCAGGCCCGGGTACAGCGGGAAGTCGGCCGTGAGCTTCTGGACGCGGGCGCGCAGCGTGTCGGCGTCGGCCGCGGCACCCTCGCGCAGGGCGATCGCGATGATGTCGGCGACCTCGGTGAACTCGGCGTCGCCGAAGCCGCGCGTCGCGAGCGCGGGCGTGCCGATGCGCAGGCCGGACGTGACGCGCGGGGGGCGCGGGTCGAACGGCACGGCGTTGCGGTTCACGGTGATGCCGACCTCGTGCAGGAGGTCCTCGGCCTGCTGGCCGTCGAGCGCGGAGTGGCGCAGGTCGACGAGCACGAGGTGGACGTCGGTGCCGCCCGTGAGGACGGAGACGCCGGCCTCGGCCACGTCGGCCTGGGCGAGGCGGTCCGCGATGATGCTCGCGCCGCGCAGCGTGCGCTCCTGGCGGTCGCGGAAGTCGTCCGAGCCGGCGATCTTGAACGACACGGCCTTGGCCGCGACGACGTGCATGAGCGGGCCGCCCTGCTGGCCGGGGAAGACGGCGGAGTCGATCTTCTTGGCGAACTCCTCCTTGCTCAGGATGAAGCCGGAGCGCGGGCCGCCGATCGTCTTATGGACCGTGGAGGACACGACGTCCGCGTAGGGCACCGGGGACGGGTGCAGGCCCGCGGCCACGAGACCCGCGAAGTGCGCCATGTCCACCCAGAGCTTCGCGCCGACCTCGTCCGCGATCTCGCGGAACGCCGCGAAGTCGAGGTGACGGGGGTACGCGGACCAGCCGCCGATGATGACGTCGGGACGCGTCTCGAGGGCCTGCTTGCGCACCTCGTCCATCTCGATGCGGTACGACTGCGGGTCCACGCCGTAGGCCGCGACGTCGTAGAGCTTGCCGGAGAAGTTGATCTTCATGCCGTGCGTGAGGTGGCCGCCGTGCGCCAGCTCGAGGCCGAGGATCTTGTCGCCCTTGTTGATGAGCGCGTGCAGGACGGCGGCGTTGGCCGTGGCGCCCGAGTGCGGCTGGACGTTGGCGTGCTCGGCGCCGAAGAGCTCCTTGGCGCGGGCGATCGCGAGGTTCTCCGCGACGTCGACCTGCTCGCAGCCGCCGTAGTAGCGGCGGCCCGGGTAGCCCTCGGCGTACTTGTTGGTGAGCACGGAACCCTGCGCCTGCAGGACGGCGCGCGGGACGAAGTTCTCGGACGCGATCATCTCGAGGGTGTCGCGCTGGCGCGCGAGCTCCCCGTCGAGGACGGCCGCGATCTCGGGGTCGAGCTCGGCGAGCGGGGTGTCGAGGACGTTGTCGGCTGGCTGGGCGCTCATGGCGTCTCCTCCGCGGGTGCTTGGCAGTGTGTCGTCGGTGGTCACGTTCCCGGCTCGCCGGGTACGCCCCACCAGGGGTGTGACCCGGGGCCCAGGCGAACGACCCGTCGTCTGCACAGCGTGTCGCTCCCCGGTGGTGATCCACCCTGCCCGGGCGGAGTTCCTCCGGGCGGCGCCAGTCGCGACGCGTCGATCCTAGCGCACGGCCCGCGGGCCGGTCCCGGGCTCTCGCCTGCTCGTGCCCGGCTACTCCTGCCCGACGGCGTCGGACTCGTTGCGCGCCTCGGCCTCGCCGAGGATGCGGCGCAGGTAGGTGTACGTGAGGTCGCCGGCGGCCCTGTCGTACTGCTCCTCGTAGCCGTGCTTGGTGTACATGGCGAGGTTCTGCTTGGAGTCCTTGCCCGTGAAGACCCAGATCTCCGACGTCTGCTCGGGCAGGTAGGGCAGCACCTCGAAGAGCATCTGCGTCCCGATGCCGCGGCCCTGCATGTCCGGCGCGACCGCGAGGCGGCCGAGCGTCGCCTTGCTGTCCTCAATCTCGACGCGGACCGAGCCGACGAGGCGCGGGCCGAGCCACGCGCCGATCGTCACGACGTCCTCGCGCGCGAGGTCCTCGCGCAGCTCGTGGAGCGTCTGGGTCAGCGGGGGGATGTTGGGGTCCTGGTAGAGCTGCGCCTCGGTGACGAACGCCGCCCGCCGCAGGGTCAGGAGCTCACCGGCCTCGGCGTCGTCGACGAGGCGGGTCGTGATCTGCGCGTCGTTCATGAAGACATGGTGTCAGACATCGCGCGGCCCGACCGCGCGTGTCCGGGTGATGTCAGGGTGCCGGACGGCGGCCTCGGCACCGCCGGGACGCGGCTACCCTCTGAGGGGTGTCCACGACAGATCCCCGTGGCGCCGACGTCCCCGACACCTCGGCGCTCCGCACCGCGCAGCCCCCGACCGGCGACCCCACGCACTGGGTCCTCACGCTCTCGTGCCCCGACGGGCCGGGGATCGTGCACGCCGTCGCCGGGGCCCTCGCACGGCTCGGCGGCAACATCACGGAGTCGCAGCAGTTCGGCGACCCGCTCTCGGGGCTGTTCTTCATGCGCGTGCAGGTCACGGCCGCCGCGGAGCGCGCCGAGCTGGAGCGCGCGGTCGAGGAGGTCGCGGCCCGGTTCGCCATGACGTGGCAGCTCGACGTCGTGGGGCGCCGGGTCCGCACGCTGCTCATGGTCTCCAAGGCACCGCACTGCCTCGTCGACCTGCTCTACCGCGAGCGCTCCCAGGGCATGCCGATCGAGGTCGTCGGCGTGGTCGGCAACCACCGCGACCTCGAGGACATCGCCACGTTCTACGGCAAGCCGTTCCACCACGTCCCGGTGACCCGGGACACCAAGGCCGACGCCGAGGCGCGCCTGCGCGGGCTCGTGACGGAGCTCGACGTCGAGCTCGTCGTCCTCGCGCGCTACATGCAGATCCTCTCGGACGAGCTGTGCCGCGAGATGCCGGGGCGCATCATCAACATCCACCACTCGTTCCTGCCGAGCTTCAAGGGCGCGCGCCCGTACGCCCAGGCGCACGACCGCGGCGTCAAGCTCATCGGTGCGACGTCGCACTACGTGACGGGCGACCTCGACGAGGGCCCGATCATCGAGCAGGACGTCGAGCGCGTCGACCACTCGCGCCGGGTCGAGGACCTCGTCGCGATCGGCGAGGACGTCGAGCGCCAGACGCTGGCGCGCGCGGTGCGCTGGCACGCGGAGCACCGCGTGCTCCTGGACGGGCACCGCACCGTCGTCTTCCGCTGAGCCGTCGCCGCCCCGGGCTCCCCGGCGACCGGCACCGCTCCCCCTGAACGACGGCGGCCCCCGCCACGTCCGAGGACGTGACGGGGGCCGTCGAGCGGCGGCGTGCCGGTACGCCGCCGCCACCCGGTCGCTCAGGACCGGGCAGCTCGCGGGGTCAGCCGCGGGTCACTGGGTGAGCGGGCCCAGCGTCGGGTCGTTCGCGTAGACGTCGGCCGCGTTCTCCTGCGTGACGATGATCGGGTCGAGCAGGAAGGCCGGGACGACCTTGACGCCGTTGTCGTACGACTCGGTGTCGTTCGCCTCGAAGTCCTCGCCCTTCTGCGCGAGCTGGACCTGACGGATGCTCTCCGCGACGAGCTCACGCGTGTCCTTGTAGATCGTCGAGTACTGCTCGCCCGCCACGATCGACTTGACCGACTCCACCTCGGAGTCCTGGCCGGTGATGACCGGCGTCGGCAGGCCCGCCTGGCTGACCGACGTGAGGGCAGCGCGCGCCAGCGTGTCGTTCGGGGAGAGGATGCCGTGCAGCTCGGTGCCGTCGCCGTACGAGCCGGAGACGATCGTGTCCATGCGCTTCTGCGCGTTCTCGGCCTTCCAGCCCTGCGTCGCGACCTGCTCCTGCGACGTCTGGCCCGAGACGACCGTGAGGGTGCCGTCGTCGATCTTCGGCTGCAGGACGCTCATGGCGCCCTCGAAGAACGGCGTCGAGTTCGCGTCGTCGGGCGAGCCGGCGATGAGCTCGATGTTGTACGGGCCTTCGCCCTTGCGCTCCGCCAGACCGGTGAGCAGGGCCTCGCCCTGGAGCTCGCCGACCCGGAAGTTGTCGAAGGCGACGTAGAGGTCGACCGCGTCCGTGTTCTCGAGGAGACGGTCGTAGGCGATGACCTTGACGCCCTGGTCGGCAGCGGACTTGAGCTGCGAGCCGAGCTGCGTGCCGTCGATCGCGCCGACGATGATGACCTTGGCGCCCTGCTCGACCATGGCGTCGATCTGGCTCTGCTGCTCCGAGACGCCGCCGTTGGCGAACTGCACGATCGGCTTGAAGCCGGCCTCGGTCAGGCCGTCGTTGAACAGCTCCTCGGCGAGGACCCAGTTCTCCGACGTCTTCTGCGGGAGGGCGACGCCGATGGTCGCGCCCTCCTCGAACCCGGCGGCCGCGGACTCGCCGCCACCCGTCGAGTCGCCACCGCTGTCGCCCCCGCGGTCGGAGGAGCAGCCGCTGAGCACGAGCGCACTCGCGGCGGTGAGCGCCAGGAGCGTCGTGGTGAGCTTCTTCATGGGTACCACTTTCTTGTCGGGCATCCGTCGTCGGATGCTGGAGGGGTCGTGCGGTGTGAGAGGCGGGCGAGGAGCGGCGGTCAGCCCTTGGCGGCGGTCGAGCCCGCCTCGACGGGGACCGCGGGCTCGACCTCGTCCGCGCCGGTGACGGCGCCCGTGCCCTTGTCGCGCCGTGAGGGGAAGATGAGCCCGATGATCGACGGGCGGCCCTGCACCTTGTTGTAGACGTCGAACGCGACGGCGATGAGGAGCACGAGGCCCTTGATGATCTGGGTCCAGTCCGAGCCGACGCCCATGAGCTGGAGGCCGTTGTTGAGGACGGCCATGACGAGACCACCGATGACCGAGCCGACGACGGTGCCCACGCCGCCGGAGACGGCCGCGCCGCCGATGAACACGGCCGCGATCGCGTCGAGCTCCCACATGTTGCCGTCCGCGGGGCCGGACGCGGTGGACCGGCCGATGAAGATCATCCCGGCGAGCGAGGCGAGGACCGACATGTTCATCATGACGAAGAAGTTCGTGCGCCGGATGTTCACGCCGGACAGCGCCGCGGCGGCGCGGTTGCCACCGACCGCGTAGACGTGGCGACCGGTGATGGTGCGCGACGCGACGAACTGGTAGACGACGACGAGCAGGACCAGCACGAGCGCCGGGACGGGGAACGACGTGCCGACGCGGCCCGACCCGTAGAGGTACGTGAGGTAGGCGATCACGGCGCTGAAGAGGACGACGCGGGTGACCGCGACGGAGGTCGGGACGGGCTCCGCACCGAGCTTGCGGGCGCTCGCGCGGCGGCGGAGCTCCGACCACACGACCGCGGCGATCGCGAGGACGCCGAGCAGCAGGGTCGAGTTGTTGAGCCCGGTGTTCGGGCCCCACTCGGGCAGGTAGCCGCCACCGAGCGTCTGGAGCTCGGCGGGCACCGGCACCGACTTCGAGTCACCGATGAGCTGGTTGAGGCCGCGGAACAGCATCATGCCGGCGAGCGTCGTGATGAAGCCGGGGATGCCGACGTAGGCGACCCAGAAGCCCTGCCACGCGCCGATGATCGCGCCGACGCTCAGCCCGAGGAGGATCCCGAGCCACCACGGGATGCCCCAGTCGCGGATCGCGAGGGCCACGATGATGCCGGTCACGGCGGCCACGGAGCCCACGGACAGGTCGATGTGGCCCGCGATGATGACGAGCACCATGCCGATGGCGAGGATGAGGATGTAGGAGTTGCCGTTGAGCAGGTTCTGCGCGTTGCTCGGCGTGAGGACCCGCCCGCCCGTGGCGATCTGGAAGTAGATGACCAGGGCGAGGAGCGCGAAGAGCATGCCGAACTGGCGCGCTCCTCCGCTCAGCAGCTGCTTGATGGACGACATCGTCGGTAGTTCCTTCTCGGTCGAGATGCGGTGGCTGGGTGGTGGGGCGCGCTCAGGCGGCGGCGTCGGACGCGTCGCCGGGCGTTCCGGTCATGAGGCGCATGAGCCCCTCCTGGGTCGCCTCCGACCCGGGGACCTCGCCCGTGATCCGCCCCTCGAAGACGGTGTAGATGCGGTCGCACAGGCCGAGGAGCTCGGGCAGCTCGGACGAGATGACCACCACGCCACGGCCGGCGTCGGCGAGCTTCTGGACGAGGCCGTAGATCTCGTACTTGGCCCCGACGTCGATGCCGCGCGTCGGCTCGTCGAGGATGAGGAGCTCCGGCTCGGTGTACATCCACTTGGCGAGCAGGACCTTCTGCTGGTTGCCGCCGGAGAGCTTCGCGACGCCCTCGTGGACGCTCGGCGCCTTGATGGAGAACGCCTTGCGGTACGACTCCGCCGCGACGAACGCGGCATCCTGGTCGATGACGCCGTTCTTCGAGATCCGCGGCAGGTTGGCCGCCTGGATCGTGCCCAGGATCGTGTCGAGCAGGTTCAGGCCCAGCGTCTTGCGGTCCTCGGGGACGTACGCGATCCGGTTCTCGATGGCCGAGAGCACGGTCGGCATGGACACCTCGCGGCCGTCGATGCGCACGACGCCGGACTTGTAGCGCCCGTACGAGCGACCGAAGATCGAGCGCGCGAGCTCGGTGCGGCCGGCGCCCATGATCCCGGCGAAGCCGACGATCTCCCCCCGGCGGACGTGGAACGTCGACCCCTTGCACACGAGCCGCCCCGGCACCTCGGGGTGCTCGACGGTCCAGCCCTCGACCTCGAAGAACGTCTCGCCGATGGACGGCGTGTGCTCCGGGAAGCGCGACTCGAGCGAGCGGCCGACCATCCCGCGGATGATCCGGTCCTCGTCGACCTCGTCGCCCTGGACGTCCAGGGTCTCGATCGAGCGCCCGTCGCGGATGATCGTGATCGAGTCCGCGACCTCCTCGATCTCGTTGAGCTTGTGGGAGATCATGATGCTCGTCAGGCCCTTGGACCGCAGGCCGCGCAGCAGGTCGAGCAGGTGCTCGGAGTCCTCCTCGTTGAGCGCCGAGGTCGGCTCGTCGAGGATCAGCAGACGGACGTCCTTGGCGAGGGCACGGGCGATCTCGACGAGCTGCTGCTTGCCGACGCCGATGCTCTTGATCTGGGCGTCGGGCGACTCCTGGAGGCCGACGCGCGCCATGAGCTCCTCGGCGCGGCGGCGGGCCGCGTCCCAGTCGATGCCGAACGCACCCTTGACCTCGTTGCCGAGGAAGATGTTCTCGGTGATCGAGAGCTCGGGGATGAGGGCGAGCTCCTGGTGGATGATGACGATGCCCGCGTGCTCGCTCGAACGGATGTCCTTGAACTGGACCTCGGCGCCGTCGTAGTAGATGTCGCCGGAGTACGTCCCGTGCGGGTACACGCCCGAGAGCACCTTCATGAGCGTCGACTTGCCGGCGCCGTTCTCGCCGCAGATCGCGTGGATCTCTCCCGCCCGCACCCGCAGGTTCACGTCGTCGAGGGCGCGCACGCCCGGGAACTCCTTGGTGATACCTCGCATCTCGAGGATCACGCGCTCGTCCACCATCGGACCTCCTCCTGCCGAGGACAGCTCGCGGCGCACCGACGCGCCGCGGACCCGGACACCCTCAGCGCCGTCCGAGCGGGTGCGACGTTATGCCGGTCACGTTCTTGGCGTCAACTCCTGAACGCAAGGATCGGCAGAACCGTGACCAAACAGCGACCTTGGTCCCAGAACGCCGGGCGGAACGGCCATTGATGTGAGCGCAAACACGAGGAGAACGCTCCCACGCGGTCAGGAACTGAAGACGTGAGAGCGCTCTATGGACGCGGCGCGTTCCGGGAAGGTCGAGGGCTGACCAGTGGTGGTGGAACGACGGCGCGACGGCCGCGGGTCTACCGCGGCGGCAGGGGGCGCTTGAAGCCCTCGTGCGACTGCTCGTACCCGAGCGCGCGGTAGAACCGGTGCGCGTCGGTCCGCTGCTTGTCGGACGTGAGCTGGGCGAGCGCGCAGCCGCGCGCGACGCCCCACGCGTGCGCCCACGCCATCATGGCGCGGCCCACGCCCTGCCCACGGAGCCGTCGGTCGACGCGCACCGCCTCGACGAGGAGCCGCGACGCGCCGTTCCGGGAGATCCCCGGGATCACGGTGAGCTGCATCGTGCCGACGATCTCGCCGTCCAGCTCGACCACGACGAGCTCGTTGTGCGGGTCGGCGTCGATCGCGGCGAACGCCGCGTCGTGCGCGGGCCCGACCTCCCCCGTCCGAGCCCGGGCGATGGCGTCGTCCGCGATGAGCGCGACGACGCGCGGCAGGTCCGCGGCGACCGCAGCACGGAACGCGAGCCCCGCCGTCGGGCCGGGTGCGGGCGCGGGCTCGGGAGGGTTGCTCACGGCTCGCGACCGTAGCACCCGGGCCGCCGAGGTAGAGCCCTGGTCGTGGACCAGGGCTCTACCTCGCCGTACCGTGCGTCTCCCTCGGTGGTCCGGTCAGGAGCAGGCGAGCGCCTCGTGGGTGACGGCGAAGGTCGAGGTGACCTCCTCGCCGTCGACCACGGTGGTGGCCGTGACGACGGCCTCCCCCGCTGCGACGCTCCTCGCCCGCGTCGCGAACGACTGGTAGGCGTTCTTCCCGGCCGCGACGTCGGCGAACGACTTCTCGCCGAACGGCGTGGACAGCGTCAGGTCCACTGGGACGGCGCCGTCGTTCGTCGCGCGGAGGGCGACGTAGGCCTTGCCCGCGAGGCAGCGGGGCTGCACCTCGACGGAGACGGGCAGGTCGCCGCCCGCCTGCGGCTCGACGAGCACCGCGACGGTGCGCGCCGGGACCGTGACGGTCCCAGAAGCCGCGTCCCACGTGGTGCCCTGCACGACGGCGTCGCTCCCCTCGGCCTGGACCGGCGAGAGCACGTACTCGCGGCCCGCGAGCGCGGACAGCGGGACGGTGACCTCGTCCGGCGAGGCGTTGAAGACGGCGAGCAGCCCGTCGAGCGCGGGGTCGACGTCGGCACCGACCGTGTCGTCCACCGACATCGCGACGACGCCGGGCGCCTGCTCCGGACCGGCACCCGGGAAGGTGACCTTCTCCCGGATGAGGTCCGCGTCGCCGAGCCGGAAGAGCTCGGTCGAGTGCCGCAGCCGCAGGAGCTCCTGCGCCTGCGCCGACGCCGTGGCGATGTCGTCGGGCGACGGCGTGAGCGCCGGGTCCGCGAGGAGCGGGGCCATGAGCGGCCACTTGTCCTCGTTGTCCGCCGCCATCGGCAGGCCCTTGCCGAAGCCGTTGTCCTGACCGGTCCAGTCGATCGCGTTGAACCAGTCGCCCGAGTCGTAGCTGTTGCGGTCGAGCGACTTCGACCGCAGCAGGTCCGTGCCCGCGTGCCAGAACGACGGCGTCTGGGAGAGCGCCGCGGTCGCGAGCGAGACCGTGTTCATGCGCACGCGCTCGTCCATCGGCGTGTCGGCCGGGAGCTTGAGCGCGAGCAGGTCGAACAGCGTCTCGTTGTCGTGCGCGTCGACGTAGGTCACGACCTCCTCGGGCGAGTCGGCGTAGCCGGCCGGCGCCCCGCGGTAGTCGATCTCGTCGCCGCGCTTCTCCTCACCCGTCGACGTGACGAGCGTGTAGTCGCGCAGGTTGCCCGCGAGGCCGAGACGCACGAGGTCGGTCTGGTGCCCGAGGTCGGCGAGCTCGTCCGCGGACCCGTCGTTCACGGTCCCCGGCTCTCCCGCCCGGGCGGGCTGCCCGTTCGGGTCCGTCGCGAGGCCCGTGCCGAAGCCCTGCGTGAACGTGGACGCGCCGTCGACGGGCGAGCCGCCGTGCACGGCGTCGCGCAGCCGGTCGGAGAACGTCCCGATGCCCGTGCCGCCGAGCTGGCCCTGCGTGGCCTGCTCGAACAGCGCATTGCCCGCGACCTCGCCGAAGTCCCAGCCCTCGCCGTACAGGTAGACGGACTTCCCGTCGACGCCGTCCTCGGCGAGCGTGAGCTCGTCGAGCGCGGCCCGGACGTCGAGCATGTTCTGCTTCGAGTGGTGGCCCATGAGGTCGAAGCGGAACCCGTCGACGCGGTAGTCCTTCGCCCACGTGACGACGGAGTCGACCATGAGCTTGCCGGCCATCGCGTGCTCGGTCGCGACGTTCTGGCAGCACGTGCTCGTCTCGACGGAGCCGGTGGTCGGGTTCTGCCGGTGGTAGTAGCCCGGCACGACCTTGTCGAGGACGGACTTCGCGTCCTGCCCGCTCGCGGCGGTGTGGTTGAACACCTGGTCGAGCACGACCTGCAGCCCGGCGCCGTGCAGCGACCCGACCATGGTGCGGAACTCGGCCACGCGCGCGCCGCCGTCCGCGTCGACCGCGTACGACCCTTCGGGCGTACTGAAGTGCCACGGGTCGTAGCCCCAGTTGAAGCCGTCCTGCGCCTGCACCGCCGCGACGGCGGCCTGCTGCTCGGGCGAGTCGTGCGCGAACCCGGTGAGGTCGCCGGTCGTGGCCTGGGCCGCGCGGTCCTCGGGGATCGACGCGATGTCGAACGTCGGGAGCAGGTGCACCGTGGTGACGCCCGCGTCCGCGAGCTCGCGCAGGTGCGTCATGCCGGCCGAGTCCTGCTCCGCGAACGCGAGGTACGTGCCGCGCCGCTCCGCCGGGACCGTCTCGTCGGAGATCGAGAAGTCCCGGACGTGGAGCTCGTAGATCGTCTGGTCCACCGACCGCTCGACGACCGGGGCGGGCGTGCCCTCCCAGGCGCTCGGGCGGAACGCGGGGTCGTCGAGGTCGACGGCCACCGAGTGCGTGGAGTCGAGCGTCAGGCCCACCGAGTACGGGTCGGTGACGACGTTCGTCTCGACCTTCCCCGTGCTCGGGACGTAGACCTGCACCTCGTAGAGGTAGCGCGCGCCCTTCCAGCCGACGTCCGCGCCGCCGAGCTTCTTGTCGGCGGTCTTGCCGTCGAGCGTCCACGTGCCGTCGGGCTGGCGCGCGGCCTCGAACCGGCGCGGGTCGTCGTCGAGCGACGCCCCCGCGGGCCACGCGAGCACCGAGACGGCCTTCGCCGTCGGCGCCCACAGCGCGAAGGACGCCCACTTGCCGTTGGCGTGCCACGAGACGCCGAGCTCGCGCTCGGCCGCGTCCTGCGCGAACAGGTCGTCGACGACGCCCGGCACCTGCACGCCGGTCGCGGCCGTGAGCGCGCCGCCGTCGGCCCGGGTGACGAGGAGCTGGCCCGTGAGCGCCGCCTCGACGCCCGCGCGGTCGAGCGGCTCGCCGTCGTCGAGCACGCGCAGCGCGGTGTGCCCCGCGAGCGCCGGGAACTCGGCCGCGACGTCGTCGGGCAGGCCCGACGGGTCGACCGCGAGCGTGTACGACGCCGTGCCCTCCGGGGCGTGCACCTCGCCGTCGGCGGCTCCCGGGGTGACCGAGAGCCCGCCCTCGGGTGCGACCCACAGGGTCCACTCGTCGCCCGTGCCGAGGTCACCCGGCCACGCGACGACGCCCTCGCGCACCCAGTGCGCGGCCTGCTGGCCGGTGCCGGGGAGCGGCGGGTTCGCGACGTCGATCGTCAGGACGTGGGACGCGAGGTCGTACGAGAACGTCACCTGCTCGCCGTCGCCGACGGAGAACTGGTAGTTCGCCCCGTCGCGCGCGCCGCCGACGCCGTAGTTCTCGGCCCAGCTCAGGCCGTGCGCGACCTTGCCCTCGTACGCGCCGGCCGCGAGGCGGTCGGTCGACCAGGTGTAGACGCCGTCGCCGTCCGGGTCCTTGAGCCAGGACGCGAGGCAGTCGGGCGCCCACGAGCCGGGGCAGCCGACCTGGTCCTGGAACGAGCCCGCGAGCGTGACGATCGGCCCCTGCGCGGTGCTCGAGAAGTCCTTGCTCACCGGGTCCCAGTAGAACGTCACCGGGCCGCCGGTCGTCGTGTACGTCGCGTTGCCACCGTCCTGTACGCCGCTGACGCCGTAGTTGACGGTCCACGACCCGTTGAGCGCGACCTTGTACTCGTACGTCCCGGCCGGGACGTCGAACGTGCCCGCGTAGACGCCGTCGGGGCGCTTCGTGAGCTTCGCGGCCTCGCAGCCCGGGGCCCAGTCGCCCGCGCAGCCCATGGCCGCGTTGTGGCTCCCGGGCACGGTCACGAGGTCGATCTCGGGCTCGGGCTCCTCGCCCACGACCCCGCTCACGTCGACCCCGACGCTCGCGAACGTCGACGCGGCGGCACGGTCGCCGTCGGCGTCGGTCGTCACGGCGCGGTACTCCACGAGCGTGCCGTCCGCGAGACCGGCGACGTCGTGGAAGACGCGCGGCGCGGTGTCTTCGGCGGTACCGAGCGGGTGCCACTCGGCGCTCCCGACCTCGCGCCACGCGAACGACGTCTCGGCCCACGCGTCCGGGTCGACCGTGGCCGTCACGGGCGCGACGCCGGTGACCGCTCCCCCGGTGCGCGGCACGGTGACGGCGATGTCGCCCGACGAGTCCGCGCCGACCTGGCGGTCGGCCCGCAGCACGACGGTGCCCGTCGCCGGGACGGTCAGCGTGACGACGCCGTCGGCGTCGGCGGTGACGGGCGCGGCCTGCTCGCCGTAGAGCACCTCGTACGAGGCGCCGGGCGTGAGGGTCGTGAACGTCGCCGTCCGCTCCTGCGCCGCGTTGTTCAGCGCCACGAGGTGCTCGACCTTCTCCGTACGGTCGACGCGGCTGAAGGCGTACACGCCCGCGCCGTTCTCGACGTAGCGCTCGACCTGGGCGCCGTCGGCCAGCGCCGGGTGCGCCTCGCGCAGCGCGGCGAGCTCGGCGATGTGCGCGTAGAGCGGCGCGTCGGTGCCGAAGCGGTCGACGCTGCCCGCCTGCTCGCCGGTGACGAGCGGCTGGTCGGCGTACTCGTCGACCTGGGTCGCGAACAGGGTCTGGCGCGCGTCCTTGTCGCCGCCCTTCCCCGCGAAGCCCTGCTCGTCGCCGTAGTACACGACCGGCTGCCCGCGGGTCAGGTACATGAGGTCGTGCGCGAGCTCGTCGCGCGCGAGCGGGTCGTCGGTGCTCGCGAGCATGTACCCGACGCGGCCCATGTCGTGGTTCCCGAGGAACGTCGGCAGCGCCTGCGCGTTCGTCGTGGGCGTCGTGTACATGTCGTCGCTCGCGAAGAGCGACGCGAGGCCCTTGGCGCTGTTGCCGCTCGCGAAGCTCGTCGCCGCGGACTGGAACGTGAAGTCGAGCGTCGAGCTCATGTCCGTCTTGCGCACGTAGGGCGAGAGCTTCGCCGCGTCGGCGTCGTACACCTCGCCGAACATGAAGAAGTCGTCCTTGCCCTGCGCGTGCGCGTAGTCGAGGACCTCGGTGGTCCACGTCTCCCAGAACTCGAAGTTCACGTGCTTGACGGTGTCGATGCGGAAGCCGTCGATGCCGAGGTCGATCCAGTCCTGGTAGACGTCGACGAACCCGTCGACCACGGTCGGGTGCTCGGTCATGAGGTCGTCGAGGCCGTCGAAGTCCCCGTACGTCACGGACTCCCCGGTCCACGTCGAGTTGCCGCGGTTGTGGTACAGCGTCGGGTCGTTGAGCCAGGCCGGGACCTTGACGTCCTCCTTGCCCGCGGGGACGACCGGTGTGTACGGGAACGACGTCGCGGCGTCCAGCGCCGGGAAGTCTCCCGTGCCCGCGTGGTCCGCCGGGTCGAACACGGCGCCCTCGGCGTCGCGGTACGGCGACGTGGCCTGGTCGACGTACGAGTACTGCTTCTGCTCGTTGTCGATGACGTCGGCCGTGTGGTTCGTGATGATGTCGAAGTAGACCTTGATGCCGCGGTCGTGCGCCTCGTCGATGAGCGCCTCGAGCTCGGCGTTGGTGCCGAGGTGCGGGTCGATCTGCGTGAAGTCGGTGATCCAGTAGCCGTGGTAGCCCGCCGACGTGTCGGCGCCCGTGCCTTGGACCGGCTGGTTCTTGAACGACGGCGTGAGCCAGATCGCCGTCGTGCCGAGGCCCTCGACGTAGTCGAGGTTCTGCCGCAGGCCCGCGATGTCGCCGCCCTGGTAGAAGCCCTTGTTCGTCGGGTCGAACCCGGAGACGAGCGGGTCGTCGCCGAGCCCGGCGGTGTCGTTCGACGGGTCGCCGTTCGCGAACCGGTCGGTCATGACGAAGTAGAAGCGCTCGCCCGACCCGGGCTGGCGCACGGGGGGCACCACGAGGTCGGCGTCCTGCGCCTCGTCGTAGCCGCTCGCGAGCCCGAGCGGCGTGAGCGCGATGCGGTGGGTCGACTCGTCGAACGTGACACGCACGGTCGCGTCGCCGCCGAGCACGAGCGGCGCGTTGTCCTGGCCGCCCTCGCGCCCGTACGCCTCGTCCCAGGCGTCGTCGAACGCGACCTTGTACTGGTACGTGCCGGCGGGCAGGTCGAAGTCGGCGGACCACACGCCCGCCGCGTCGGTGGGTGCGAGCTCGGTCGCGGCGCACGCGGGGTCCCAGTCGGCCGCGCAGCCGAGCTCGGACTGGAGGTCGCCCACGAGGGCGAGCGTGCGCTCGTCGGCCCCCGCCGCGGGGGCGGCGAGCGCGGCGAGCGTGACGCCCGCCAGGCCGGAGGCGGCGAGCGCGACGGCGGTGACCGACGCCGTCGTACGGGCCCCGCGCGAGCGGCGGGGCGACGGGTCGGATGGGTGGGGCGACGGGATGCGCGGAACGCGGCGACGTCGCGGCGTGGAGGTCATGAGGACTCCCTCGTCCGGTGGCTGGTGCGGGACCGCACGCGTGAGCGGGCAGGGGCCGGCAAGACCACGGACGACGGGACCAGCAGCGGGCGACGTCGACCGCGGCTTCCTCAGCGTACGGCTGAGGCGAACTGTACTGGTTGCAGAAATTTGCAGCAAGACCCAGCAACTCTGGGTCGCGAACGCCTCGCGCGCGACGTCCGGAGACGAACCCGGGGTCGCTCCTCACGGAACACGTCCGGTGAGGAGCGACCCCGGGTTCGACGGGAGAGGAGGTCAGCCCGCCAGGTGACCCCAGCGCGGTGCCAGGTCGCGCCACGGCCCGACCTCGGCGACGCGGCCCTCGTCGAGCACGACGACGCGGTCCGCCCGCGCGAGCGCCGCACGCTTCGACGTCGCGCCGATCACCGTGGTCCCGCGCTCCCGGAGCGAGGTCCACAGCTCGATCTCGGTCGCCGCGTCGAGCGCGCTCGAGACGTCGTCGGCCAGGAGGAGCTCGGCGTCGGTCGCGAGCGCCCGCGCGAGGGCGAGCCGCTGCACCTGGCCGCCCGAGAGCCGGACGCCGCGGTGCCCCACCAGGGCCTCGTGGCCCCCGGCCTCGACGACGTCGCGCTCCAGGCGCGCGGCCGCGACCGGGCCCTGCACGTCGCGCTCGTGCCCGAGGCGCACGTTGTCGGCGAACGACCCCGAGAGCACGCGCGGGACCTGCGCCACGTGGGCGACCTGCCCCGGGCGCAGGAACGTCTGGGCGTCGACGACGTCGGTCCCGTTCCACCGGATGTGCCCCGTGTGCTCCATGAGGCCCGACAGCGCCGAGAGCAGGCTCGACTTGCCCGCCCCGACCTGCCCGAGCAGGAGGACGAGCTCGCCGCGGCGCACCGCGAGGTCGACGCCCTGGACGCCGATCGTGCCGTCGTCGTGCAGCGCGGTGACGTCGGCCAGCTCGAGCCGCTCGAGCGTCTGGCGCGGACCCGGGTCCGGCACGGGGGCCTCGCCCGTGAGGAGGTCGACGCCGGGCGGCAGGTCCATGAGGTCCGTGCCCGCGGCGAACCGGCTCGTGGCGCGCTGCCACGAGCGCGTGCCGGGCGCCTCCGTCACGACCGCGCCCGCGACCACGCCGAACCAGCCGAAGCCGGTCACCGCGTTGGCGACCAGGAGCGCGGTCGCGAGGTCCCACGTGCCGGCGAGCAGCCCGGCCCACGCCGCCACGACGCCGAGCTGGATCATGACGAGCGGGACGCCGTCGAGCGCGGCCTGCACCCGGTGCTCGAAGATCGCGGCCCGCACGCGTCCCCCGTCGACGTCGCGCAGGTGCGCGTGCACCTGCGGCGTCCGGGCGGCGAGCTTGACCGTGCGTGCCGAGTCGAGCGCCGAGACGAGCGCACGGCCGAACCGGGCGCGCGCCGCCGACGACCGCGTGGCGGACCGGCCGGCGATCGGGCGCCCGAGCGCGGACGCCGCCGCCGAGACGACCATCACCGCGAGCAGGACCGCGCCCGCGAGCCACGACCCGCTGAGCAGCGCCGTGACCCCCGCGATGACGAGGCCGTTGACGAAGTCGACCCATCGGTCCGCGTACCGGACGAAGCGGTCGGCGTCCATGGCGCGCGCGACCACCTCGCCCGGGGGCGTCGCGGTGAGCCGGTGCTGACGCGTCTGGCCGGCCATGACGGCCATGCGCACGCGCAGCAGCACCTCGATCCACCAGCGCGGGTAGACGTACAGCGCCCAGGCGAGGCACAGCGGCGCGACGACGAGGAGCACCGCGAGCGGGACGAGGAGCTGGGCGGGGAAGCCCTCGTCCAGGTCCTGCACCGCGCGGCCCCACAGGAAGCCCGTGACGGCGCCCTGCGCCGAGACCAGACTCGTCACGAGGAAGAGCAGGGCGCCCACGACGCCCCACGCGGGGCGCACGAACAGCGCGTGCAGCACCCCGCGCGCGAGGCTGGGCCCGTCACCGGGGTCCGCGAGGACCGGCGGCTCGCCCCGCCGTCGGCGACCTCCGACGGACTCCCCCGCGCGGTCCGCGTCCACGTCGCCGGCGTCGCCGGCGTCGCCGGAGGCGCCCGGCGCGCCCGGCCCGGGGGACGCGACGCGCGCGCCGTCGCCGTCGCCGTCGAGCAGGGCCTCGCCCGCACCGGGGTGCGCGCCGACGGCGCCCGTCGCGGCCTCCTCGGCGACGCTCGCCGCGAGAAGGTCGCGGTACGGGCCCGCGACGCGGGCGAGCGCCGCCCGATCACCCTGCTGCACGACCCGCCCGTGGTCGAGGACGGCGAGCAGCCCGGCGCGCTCGATCGTCGTCAGTCGGTGCGCGACGAGCACGCCCGTGCGCCCGGCGAGCAGCCGCTCCGAGGCCGCGACGACGCGCGCCTCCGTGAGCGGGTCCATGCGCGCGGTCGCCTCGTCGAGCACGACGACCTGCACGTCGCGGACGAGCAGGCGGGCGAACGCGACGAGCTGCTCCTCCCCCGCCGAGAGCGACGTCCCGCCCGGGCCGAGCAGCGTGTCGAGGCCGTCGGGGAGTCCCGCGACCCAGTCGTCGAGCCGGAGCTCGCGCACGGCGGCCTCGACGTCGGCGCGCGGCACGTCGGCGAAGAGCGCGACGTTCTCGGCGAGCGTGCCCGCGAGGATCTCGGTCCGCTGCGTCACGACCCCCACCGCGGCGCGCAGCGCCTGCAGGTCCAGGTCGCGCACGTCCACGCCGCCGACGAGCACCGCGCCGCGCGGCGGCTCCACCGCGCGCGACAGCAGCGACGCCAGGGTCGACTTGCCCGACCCTGTCCGCCCCACGAGCGCGACCGTCTCGCCCGCGGGCACCCGCAGGCTCACGCCGTCGAGCGCGAAGGTGCCCTCGGCGTACGAGAAGTGGAGGTCGCGCAGCTCGATCCCCACGGGCCCGTCGGGCAGCGCCCTCCCGCCCGCGGGCTCGGGCTCGACGGCGAGCATCTGCCGGATGCGCGTGAGCGCCCCGATGCCCTCCTGGATGTCCGGCAGGTGGTGGACCAGGTTGTCCACCTGCCCGACGAACATCGCCGTCACGAGGAACAGGGTGACGAGGCGGTCGACGCCCAGGTCGCCGTCCGCGGCGAGCGCGGCACCCGCGACGGCCACGCCCGCGAGCAGCGACGCGAGGACGAGCCCGGCACGCCGCAGCATGCGCGACTCGATCACGAGCACGGCCTGGAACTTCCGGTGCACCTGGGCCGAGCGCTCGGCCAGACGCCGCACCGCGAACGACTGACCGAGGCTCGTGCGCAGGTCGTCCCGCGCCGCGACCGACTCCTCGAACGCCGCGGCGTGGTCCGTCCACGCGGCCTCCTCGATCACCTTGCGGCGCGCGATCTCGCCCAGCATGGGACGCACGATCACCGCGGCGACGGCGCCCAGCACCGGGAAGAGGATCCAGGCCGGCCACCAGGTCAGGCCCGCGACGACCCACATCGGGAGGACGCCGACGACCGTGCGGCCCACGCCCCAGAGCTGGCGGCGCACCAGCGTGCCGACCGCGTGCGTGTCGTCGTCGACGCGGTCGAGCACCTCGCCGACCGCCTGCTCCGTGAGCGTGGCGAGCGGCTGGTGCAGGGCGGCCGTGAGCAGGTCGCCGCGCAGGCGACCCTCGGCCCGGTCCACGACGCCCGCCCACACGACCTGGCCCGCGGTGTCGAGCAGCGCGGCGCCGACGACGCACACCGCGAGGAGCTGGAGCGTCGCCGTCGTCGGGTCGTCCGCGAGCCAGCCCGCGATGACGGTCCCGAGCGCGGCACCGACCGCTCCGAGCGTGAGCGCGACGAGCGCGACGGCGGCCAGCGGCCCGCGCAGCCGCCGCCAGTCCAGGCGGCGGGCGGGGTCGACGGGCGCGCGCGACGCACCCGCCGCCGGGGTGGGGTTCGGGGTGGTCGGGGGGTTCGGGGGCTGCTCGGTCGGCAGGGTGGCGTCGATCATGGCCCGTCGACCCTACGGCGTCGCACCCCCGCAGGCGCAGCGATTTTCCGCTCGGCCGCCCGCCTCCGGGCCCCCCGCTCCGTCGCTCCAGTCCGGCCCCCGGACCGTCCCTGGTCCCGCGGTCCGTGCTCGAACCACGGGACCGGAGCCCGGCTCAGACGAGCCCGAGCTGCTCCACGGCCTGCCGCTCCTCCTGGAGCTCCGCGACCGACGCGTCGACGCGCCCGCGCGAGAACTCCGACAGCTCGACGCCCTGGACGATCACCCACGACCCGCCGCGGGAGACCACCGGGAACGACGAGATGAGGCCCGACGGGACCCCGTACGACCCGTCGGACACGACACCCGCGCTCGTCCAGTCGCCCTCCGGCGTGCCGTGGACCCAGTCGCGCACGTGGTCGATCGCGGCGTTGGCTGCCGACGCCGCCGACGACGCGCCGCGCGCGTCGATGATCGCCGCGCCCCGCTTGGCGACCGTCGGGATGAACGTTCTCTCGAGCCACTCGCGGTCCTCCGCGAGCCGCGCGCCCGGGGTCCCTGCGACGTCCGCCTGGAAGACGTCCGGGTACTGCGTCGCCGAGTGGTTGCCCCAGATCGTCACCTTGCGCACCTCCGACACCGGCACGCCCGCCTTCTTGGCCACCTGCGTCAGCGCGCGGTTGTGGTCCAGGCGCGTCATCGCGGTGAACCGGTCCTTCGGCACGTCCGGCGCGTTCGACGCCGCGATGAGCGCGTTCGTGTTCGCCGGGTTGCCGACGACGAGGACGCGGACGTCGTCCGCCGCGCCCGCGTTGATCGCCTGGCCCTGCGGCTTGAAGATGCCACCGTTGGCCTCGAGCAGGTCGCCACGCTCCATGCCCGGACCGCGCGGGCGCGCGCCCACGAGCAGCGCGACGTTCGTCCCCTCGAACGCGGCGGTCGGGTCGTCGAAGATGTCGATGCCCGCGAGCAGCGGGAAGGCGCAGTCGTCGAGCTCCATCGCGGTGCCCTCGGCGGCCTTGACGCCCTGCGGGATCTCCAGGAGGCGCAGGCGCACGGGGGTGTCGGGGCCGAGCATCTGGCCCGACGCGATACGGAAGAGCAGTGCGTAGCCGATCTGACCGGCCGCGCCGGTCACCGTCACGTTCACGGGGGAAGTCATGCGCTCACTCTCCCACAACGCGACCACCTCGGAGCGCGACGCGATCCCGGCCGCGGCGGGTGGGCGGGCGCAGGAACGACGAACGGCGACGCCCCCTTGCGAAGGGGGGGGCGCCGCCGTCGGGCGTGCTGAGGGCGATCAGCCCAGGCGCGCCTTGAGGTTCTCGTCGAGCGCGGCGAGGAAGTCCTCGGTCGTCAGCCACTCCTGGTCCGGGCCGACGAGGAGCGCGAGGTCCTTCGTCATCTGGCCGGCCTCGACGGTCTTGATGACGACGTCCTCGAGGGTCTGCGCGAACTCGGTGACCTCGGGCGTGCCGTCCAGCTTGCCGCGGTGCATGAGGCCGCGGGTCCAGGCGAAGATCGACGCGATCGGGTTGGTCGACGTCGGCTTGCCCTGCTGGTGCTGGCGGTAGTGACGGGTCACGGTGCCGTGCGCGGCCTCGGCCTCGACGGTCTGGCCGTCCGGGGTCATGAGGACCGACGTCATGAGGCCGAGCGAGCCGAAGCCCTGCGCGACGGTGTCGGACTGGACGTCGCCGTCGTAGTTCTTGCAGGCCCAGACGTAGCCGCCCTCCCACTTCATGGCCGAGGCGACCATGTCGTCGATGAGGCGGTGCTCGTAGGTGAGGCCCTTCGCGGCGAACGCCTCGGCGAACTCGGCGTCGAACACCTCCTGGAAGATGTCCTTGAAGGCGCCGTCGTAGGCCTTGAGGATCGTGTTCTTCGTCGAGAGGTACACGGGGTACTCGCGCTGGAGGCCGTACGCGAACGAGGCGCGCGCGAAGTCGCGGATCGACTCGTTGAAGTTGTACATGCCCATCGCGACGCCGCCCTCCTCGGGCATGGTCACGACCTCGAACTTCTGCGGCTCGGAGCCGTCGGCCGGCTCGAACGTCATCGTGATCTTGCCGGGGCCGGGGACCTTGAAGTTCGTCGACTTGTACTGGTCGCCGTGGGCGTGACGGCCGATGATGATCGGCTTGTTCCAGCCCGGCACGAGGCGCGGGATGTTCGAGATGATGATGGGCTCGCGGAAGACGACGCCACCGAGGATGTTGCGGATCGTGCCGTTGGGCGAGACCCACATCTTCTTGAGGCCGAACTCCTCGACGCGCGCCTCGTCGGGCGTGATCGTCGCGCACTTGACGCCCACGTTGTACTGCTTGATCGCGTTCGCCGCGTCCACGGTGACCTGGTCGTCCGTCGCGTCGCGGTTCTGGATCGACAGGTCGTAGTACTTGAGGTCCACGTCGAGGTACGGGTGGATGAGGCGGTCCTTGATGAACTGCCAGATGATGCGCGTCATCTCGTCGCCGTCGAGCTCGACGACCGGGTTGACGACCTTGATCTTGCCCATGCGCAGATCGCTCCAACTGTCGGGGACTGGTGCCCCCGGGAGCCGGACGGCGACCGTGCGGCCCGTGGGGCCCGGTCCGTCGCACACAGGGGCGTTGCTGACCGCGGTCCAGGGTACTCGACTTCTCGACGTCAAGATACTTTCGCGGTTCCCGGCGAACCGACCGCATCGTGAGACAGGCCGTCCGTTCTCAGGTGGAGCACCGCTGATTTCCACGCATCTCCCGGGTGGTGGTGGCAAGATGCCCCCAGATGCCGGAATGGCCGGGCACTCGGTCAGGCATCGTGCCGTCGTCCCGACCGCCTCCCGGTGCCGCACCGTGGCGGCCGGGCCGGGACTGCCCGAAAGTACCCACCGAACCAGACAGGATGATCATGTCCCAGGACACCACCGCTCCCGGCGCACCGGAGGGCTTCGTCGACGACCCGCGCCCCGCGCCGACGGAGACCGTCGCCGTCGTCCAGCCCAGCCTCCTCGCGCGCCTCGGCGCCGAGGTCTTCGGCACGTTCTTCCTCGTCCTCGCGATCGTGGGTGTGGCGCTCTACACGTTCGTCAGCCAGCAGAACGCCCTGGCCGTCGGCCTCGCCGGCGGCATCGCGGTGATCGCGGGCGCCGCGGCCGTGGGCAACGTGTCCGGCGGCCACTTCAACCCGGCGGTGACGCTCGGCGCCGCGATCGGCGGCCGCACCGCGTGGCGCGACGTCCTGCCGTACTGGGTCGCCCAGCTCGTGGGCGCGATCCTCGCCGGGCTCGTCCTGCTCGCGACCGTGCCCTCGACGCTCCCGCAGCTCCTGGGCCAGGACGGCCGGGGCGGCGTGTTCGTCGCGACCGCCAACGGGTACGGCAGCTTCTCCTCGCTCGCGACGGCGTCGCAGGGCGGCACGGAGTTCGGCCTCGTGCAGGCGCTGCTCATCGAGACGATCGTCACCGCCGTGTTCGTGGGCGTGATCCTCGGCGTCACCGACAAGCGCGCGAGCGTCCAGTACGCGCCGGTCGTCATCGGTCTCACGCTGACCGCGCTCATCATCGTCGCCGCGCCGATCACCAACGCGTCGCTCAACCCGGCCCGCTCGATGGCCTCGGCGGTCTTCGCCGGCGACGGCGACCTGTGGAAGCAGCAGTGGGTCTTCTGGGTCGCGCCGCTCCTCGGCGCCGCGATCGCGGGTCTGTTCTACCGCGCCTTCGCGTTCGCCCCGAAGCAGGACGACCTCCTCGGCGAGGACCAGGTCGTCACGCTGTCCGAGGCCGAGGCCCCGGCGTACTCCGCGGCGGCCGGCGCGACCGGTGCCGGCGCCGTCGCCGCCGTGGTCGAGGAGGAGGTCGTCGTCACGGACGAGAACGGCGACGTCGTCGCGGTCGAGGAGGTCGTCGAGGTCGTCGAGGTGGACGAGCCCGAGGCACCCGCGACGGACAAGACCCCCGGCACGGACGAGGCCCCCAAGGCCTGACGTCCCGCACGTCCCGACGGGCCCGGACCGCGACCGCGGTCCGGGCCCGTCGTCGTCCGCAGGGATCAGATCTCGCCCTGGTCGAGGGTCAGCGCGAGGAACGCCATCACGACGGCGGGCGCGAGGAAGAAGAAGACGTCCAGCCCGCGCGAGCGCACGGTGATCCCCACGGGACCCGGGCCCGGGACGGCGGCGCGGCACACCCCGGCCACGGCGAGCAGCCCGGCGAGCGTGAAGCAGCCGGCGCGCGCGCCGACGAGCACCGCGACGAGCGTCGAGACCGCGACGCCGGCGAGCACGAGCCACATCGCCGGCTGGCGCGACGGGGCGAGGCTCGCGGGCGGTTCCGGGACCGGCGGCTGGGTCTCGTCGTCGGGTCGCGCCCCCGCCGGTGGCTCCCCGTCTCCCGGCTCGTCGTCGACGTGGTGCCACGCCGGCACGAGCGTGGCCGGCGGCCGGTGCCGCGTCCCCCCGTCCGCGGTGACGTCGGTCACGCTGCTGCACCTTCCACGTCCGGAAGCCTACCGTCGTGACCTAGCGTGAGGTGCATGTCGTCCGCTGAGCCGCCGGTCCTCCCACCACCCGCCGCGCACCGCGCGTCCCCTCCCGCGGCGACCCCGGAGGCGCCCGGGTCGGTCGTCGTCGTGGGTGCGGGGCTCGCCGGCGCCCAGACGGTCAGCGCGCTCCGGCGTCGGGGTTTCACGGGGCGCGTGACGCTCCTCGGTGCGGAGGGCGTTCCTCCGTACGACCGGCCGCCGCTGTCGAAGGAGCTCCTGAGCCGCCCGAGCCCCGCGTGGCTGGCCGAGGACCTGGGCGTGGACGTCGAGGCCCTCGCCGACGAGGTCCGCCTCGCTGACCCGGCGGCGCGGCTGGAGCGTCGCTCGACGCCCGGGGGCGGCGCGTGGGAGGTCACGACCCGGTCGGGCGAGCGCCGCTCCGCCGACGCCGTCGTGCTCGCGGTCGGCTCCACGCCCGTGCGGCCCGACGGCTGGGCGCACGCCCGTCTCCTGCACACCGCGCAGGACGCGAAGGCCCTGCGCGGCGCGCTGCGGCCCGGGCTCCGCCTCGTGATCGTCGGCGCCGGCTGGATCGGTGCCGAGCTGGCGGGGGTCGCGGCCGGCGCGGGTGCGCACGTCACGGTCCTCGAGGCCGCGCCGGCCCCGCTCCGGCGCCAGCTCGGACCGGCCGTCGGCGCGCACCTCGCGCCCTGGTACGCGGCCGCGGGCGCCGAGCTCGTGACCGGGGCCGCCGTCGCGGAGGTCCGGCCCGACGGCGTCCGGCTCGCCGACGGGCGCGAGCTGCCGGCCGACCTCGTGCTCGCCGCCGTCGGCGCCCGCCCCGCGACGGACTGGCTCGACGGCGCGGTCCCGCGCGACGTGCGCGGCAGCGTGCCCGTGGACGCCACCGGCGCCGTGCCCGGGCTGGACGGGCTCTGGGCCGTCGGCGACTGCGCGACGCGCGAGCACCCGCTGCTCGGCGCGGTGCCCGGCGGCCACTGGTCCGCCGCCCTCCACGACCCGGACGCGACCGTCGCCGCGCTGCTCGGCGACGAGCCCGACGGTCCCGGGCACGCCCCCTACGTGTTCTCCCAGCAGCTCGGGCACGACGTCGCCCTGTTCGGTGTGCCCACCGAGGGCGACGACGTCCTGTTCCGGGGCGACCCGTCCGGCGGCACCGGGGGCCACGAGGGCTGGGCCGCGTTCTACCTCGCCCCGGGGGCGGCCTCCGGCGCTCCCTCGGACGTCGGCACGACGGCGGACGGCGGCACGGGGCGCCGGGTCACCGAGGTCCGCGCGGTCCTCCTCGTCGACTCGCCGCGCGACGTCGGCCCGGTCCGCAAGGCGATGAACCGCACGGGCCACCTCCGCGTCGACCTCGACGTCGCGCTCGACCCGACCCGCCGCCTCCGCGACGCCCTGGTCTGACGCCCGGTGCGCGACGGCCCCGCCGGTCCGGAGACCAGCGGGGCCGTCGAGCAGGGTCGTGTCAGTGCGCGAAGTGGCGCGTGCCCGTGAAGTACATCGTCACGCCCGCCGCCTGCGCCGCCTCGATCACCTCGGCGTCGCGGATCGACCCTCCCGGCGCGACGACCGCGCGCACGCCCGCGTCGAGCAGGATCTGCAGGCCGTCGGCGAAGGGGAAGAACGCGTCGGACGCCGCGACGGCGCCGCGCGCACGCTCCTCGCCGTCGGCGAGGGTGTTGGCGCGCTCGACCGCGAGGCGGCACGAGTCGACGCGGTTGACCTGCCCCATCCCGACGCCGACGGCGGCCCCGTCGCGCGCGAGGAGGATCGCGTTCGACTTCGCGGCGCGGATCGCGCGCCACGCGAACGCGAGGTCCGCGATCGTCGCGTCGTCGGCGGCCTCGCCGGTGACGAGCGTCCAGTGCTGCGGGTCGTCGCCGCCGGTGACGGTGCCGTCCTCGGCGGTCACGACGCCGTCGATGTGGTCGATCGTCTGGACGAGCAGCCCACCCGAGATCGGACGGAACTCGACCGGGTCGCTCTGCGCGCCCTCCGGGAGCACGAGGACGCGCAGGTTCTTCTTCGACGCGAAGATCTCGAGCGCGCCGTCCTCGTAGCCCGGTGCCACGACGACCTCCGTGAACACCGGCTTGAGCGCCTCGGCGAGCTCCTTGGTCACCACACGGTTCGCCGCCACCACGCCGCCGTACGCGGACACCGGGTCGGTCGCGTGCGCCTTGCGGTAGGCGGCCGCGATGTCGTCGTCGGTCGCGACGCCGCACGGGTTGTTGTGCTTGACGACGGCGACGGCAGGGCCGGTGTGGTCGTACGCGGCCCGGCGCGCGGCGTCGGCGTCCACGTAGTTGTTGTAGCTCATCGCCTTGCCCTGCACCTGGGTCGCCGTGGCGAGCCCGCCGCGCCAGTGCGTGTACAGCGCGGCCTGCTGGTGCGGGTTCTCGCCGTAGCGCAGGACGTCGGCCCGCTCCCAGGTGGCGCCCGTGAACGCGGGGAAGGCCGGGCCGTCGGGCGCGTACGACGACGCGAACCACGACGCGACGGCGACGTCGTACTGCGCGGTGTGCGCGAACGCCTGCGCCGCGAGGCGCTTGCGCTGGGCGAAGGTGAACCCGCCGTCCCGCACGGCCGCGACGACGTCGTCGTACCGGGCCGGGTCGACGACGACGGCGACGCTCGGGTGGTTCTTCGCGGCCGCGCGGACCATCGAGGGGCCACCGATGTCGATCTGCTCGACGACCTCGTCCGGCCCGGCACCCGACGCGACGGTGGCGGCGAACGGGTAGAGGTTGACGACGACGAGCTCGAACGGCGCGATGCCGAGCTCGTCGAGCTGTGCGAGGTGGTCGGCCTTGCGGGAGTCCGCGAGGATCCCGGCGTGCACGCGCGGGTGGAGCGTCTTGACGCGGCCCTCGAGGCACTCGGGGAACCCGGTGAGGTCCTCGACCTTCGTCACGGGCACGCCCGCGGCGGCGATCGTCGACGCGGTGGAGCCGGTGGAGACCAGCTCCACGCCTGCCGCGTGGAGCGCGGTGGCGAGCTCGACGAGGCCCGTCTTCTCGTAGACGCTCAGGAGCGCGCGCCGCACGGGGCGCTGCGCGTCGTCGGCGAGCTGGACGTCGGGGGCGGAAGGCACGTGCGGGGCCGGGTGGGACATGACGAGGGGCTCCTCTGGGTCGCGGTCGCCGCGTCGACGGACGCCGACGCGAGTGGCAGAACCCAGGCGCCCAGGCGGTCGACGCTCCAGCAGGTAGATCCGGCCGCTCCCCGGTGGTCGTTCCCACCCTCGCCAGTCGCGGCCGGGACGAGTCTACCGGCCCGGGCCGGCGGGCACGGGCTCGCCCGGCACGACGCCCGATGCGGCGAGGGCGGCCGCGTCGTCGGCCCAGGTGTCGGGCGTGCCGACCCGCCAGAGCGACCGGACCGTGCTGAGGACCGCGACGGTGACGACGAGGAGTCCCGCGAGCACCACGAGCGCGGTGCCGAGCCCGAACCGCTCGAGGAGCCCGCTCCCGACGAGCGGCACGAGCGGCCCGGCGGCGAGGCCGGTGAGCCCCAGGACGGACGCCAGCCGCCCCTGGAGCTGCGGCGGCGTGATCGCGGCCGCGTACCCGGACAGGCACGCGTTCGCCGCGGGGACCGGCAGGAGCGCGGGTGGGAGCAGGACGACGTACCCGACGTACGTGTTGAGCGCGGCCATCGCGACGGCGCCCGCCGCCAGCGTGCCGAGCGCGCCGACCACGAGGGCGCCGGCCCGGATCCGCGCGACGAGCCGGGGCGCGAGGACCGCGCCGACGAGCACGCCTAGGCCCACCGCGAGGTCGACGAGGCCGATGAGGAGCGGCGCCGTGCCCGTGCGCACGAGCTCGAGGTTGATCCCGACCATGAGCCCGCCGAACGCGACGTTGATGACGACGAACAGGCCGAGCAGCGCGCGGAACAGCGGCACGGACCACACGAACCGGAGACCCTCGCGCAGCGCCTCCGCGGGGCGGGTCGCGCGCGCCGCGGCGACGTCGCCGTTGAGCGGCTCGCGCACGAGCCACGTGCAGACGGCGGTGGCAAGGTGCCCGATCGCGGCGCCGGCGAGCGGGACGGCGTGCGCGACGGCGTACAGCACCCCGCCGAGGGGTCCGGCCAGGAGGCTCGCGACGGCGTCGCGGCCCTGCACGGCCGCGAGCGCCGTCGGCAGCTGCGGCACGGGCACCACCGAGCGGAACGCCCCGCTCGTGGCCGGGTCGACGAGCGCCCCGACGACCGACGCCCCGAAGAGCACCGCCGCGAGGTGCCAGGCGGTGAGCGACCCGAGCCCCGCGGCGAGCGCGACGGTCGCCCACAGCACCGCGCCGACGCTCGCGGACACGGTGATGAGCCGCCGCCGGTCGACCCGGTCCGCGACGACCCCGGCCGGCAGCGTCGCCAGGAGCGCCCCGAGCTGACCGACGGCGGCGACGACGCCCGCCTGCACGACCGAGCCCGTGATCCCGTAGGCGACGAGCGGCACGGCGAAGAGCGCGACGCCCGCGCCGAGCGACTCCGCGGTCATCCCCGTCATGAGCAGCATGTACGACCGGTTGCGCAGGAGCGACGACGGGACGGCACCGCCGGGCGCGGCGACCGGCGAGAAGGCGTCCGGCGGTTCGGCGTCCGGGACGGCGGGGGCGGGGACAGCCGCCGTCGACGACGGGCCGGTGGGCGGGTGGTCCTCGACCGAGGCGGCAGGCGGGTTCGTCATGGCACGAACCTAGGTGCGCAACTCCACTTGCGCAATAGTCGTTGCGCACTTGTTCGTGTGCACCTCCGCGTGCGCGGTCCCGGGCGTTGCTAGCCTCGGCCTGTGCTCGAGACCTTCCGCGTCCAGGACCCCGCGGCGCTGCGAGCGATCGCGCACCCGCTGCGGCAGCGCATCCTCGTGGAGCTCGCCGTCCTCGGGCACGCGCGTGCCGCCGACCTCGCCCAGGCCACCGGCGAGCCCGCGAACTCCGTGAGCTTCCACCTGCGCGTGCTCGCCAAGGCCGGGATGATCGTCGAGGCGCCCGAGCACGCGCGCGACCGCCGCGACCGGGTGTGGAAGAACGTGGCGCAGAGCTACGCCGTCGAGCCGGGGACGCCCGACGCCGTCCGCCACGTGGTGCGCCCGGCCCTGGCCTGGGCCGAGGAGACGTTCCGGCGCGGGAGCGAGACCGGGGGTCGGGAGGACCGGATCCTCGCCCTCAGCACGCTCGTGCTCACCGCCGACCAGGCGGCGACGATGTCCCGCGAGCTCGCGGAGCTGCTCGAGCGCTGGACCGCGCGCTCGCTCGAGGAGGGGCGCGCGGCGCCTCACGAGCGTCGCCAGACCTACCAGGCCCTCGCCGTCCTCGCGCCGCGCGACCTCCCGCCCGCGGACGAGGCCACCGGCGAGGACGCGGAGGACCCCGGCGCCTAGCCCAGCAGGGCCCGACGGCCCTCGACACGCAGGCCCTCGCGCGCGACGCGGCCGACCGTCTCGACGAGCAGCGCACGCTCCGCGACCTTGATGCGCTCGTGGAGCGACGACTCGTCGTCGCCGTCCTCGACCGGGACGGCGACCTGGGCGATGATCGGCCCGGTGTCGACGCCGTCGTCGACCACGTGGACGGTGCACCCCGTGACACGCACCCCGTACGCGAGCGCGTCCCGCACGCCGTGCGCGCCCGGGAACGACGGCAGGAGCGCGGGGTGCGTGTTGATCGTGCGGCCCGCGAAGCGCCCGACGAACGCCGGGCCGAGGATGCGCATGAAGCCGGCGAGCACCACGAGGTCCGGACGGAACACGTCGACCGCCTGCGCGACCGCCTCGTTCCACGCGGCCCGGTCGTCGAAGTCCCCCGGCGCCACGACGACGGCGGCGATCCCGGCCTCGCGGGCGAGGTCGAGACCGCCCGCGTCGGCCTTGTCCGACACGACGCCCACGACGCGCGCCCCGTAGGCGGCGTCGTCGTGCGCGGCGAGGATCGCGGCGAGGTTGCTGCCCGCGCCCGAGACGAGGACGACGACGCGGGCGGCGGAGGTGGACTCGACGGGGTGGCCGGACGGCGTCTGCACGGTGCTCCTGCGGGGTTCGGGGTGGCTCGGGCGGCTCAGGGTGGCTCGAGCGTCGGGCTCGGCGGGGCGGGGGCGGGGGCCCTCCCGGGCACCCGGTCTCCGATGGGAGAATGTACCGCGAGCCGCCCGACCGACCGAGGAGCTGCCCGTGGGCAACCCGTACGCACCGCCCCGTCCCGACGCGCCGCAGCAGCCTCGACCCGAGCCGCCGCAGCCGCCGGAGGAGGGCGCGCGTCCGGACGCACCGGTCCCGCCCGGCGCCGGCCCGACCCCGGATGCCCCGCTCCCCCCGCCCCCGCCGGGGTGGCCGGCCCCGCACGCGCCCGCCGCCGGCAGGCCTCCGGCGCCGCCCGAGCCGGCGGAACCTGACCCCGAGCTCGCACGGCAGGCGACCCGGCGCGTGCTGCACTTCGGCCTGCTCCTGCTCTCCGTGATCGTCGTGAGCACCATGCCGTTCCCGTGGCAGGCCGTGAGCCTCGCGCTCGCGCTCGGGGCGATCGTCGTGGGCATCCGCGCGCTCGTGGCCGTCTGGCGGGCGCGGGTGCGCGGCGCGCTCGTCCCGGCGCTGGGCATCGGGGTCGGGCTCTCCGCGATGCTCGCGCTGCAGATGGTCTCGACGCTCGTCACGTGGGACGTCGCGCTGGCGCACCAGCAGTGCCTCGACGGCGCGATCACGGTCTCGGCGGAGAAGCGCTGCGACGTCGAGCGCACCCACGCGCTGGAGGAGAAGTTCGCACGCTGGTTCCCCACCCCCGCACCCGCGTCGTCGTGACGACGGCCTGACCTCAGGCCCGCGCCACGACGGCCGTCCCGTGCCCTGACACGACGAGCGGTCCGTCCACGTGCGGGACGAAGACGGAGTCGCCGGGCAGGAGGCGTCGCGCGTCCGCCGCGACGACGCGCACCTCTCCCTCGACGCACACGACGATCCGCGGGCCGTCCTCCGGCCCCGGCAGCTCGTCCCCGGCCCGCGGGGTGGCGACGCGCAGGCCCAGGTCGGCGGCCGGCGCGACGTAGTCCACGACGCCCGGCACCACGCGCACCGGACGCAAGAAGCCGGTGAGCCGCGGTGTGAAGTCCGTGATCGCCAGCAGCTCCGCCACGTCCACGTGCTTCGTCGTCAGGCCGGCACGCAGGACGTTGTCGGACGCCGCCATCACCTCGACGGCCATGCCCCGCAGGTAGGCGTGCAGCGTCCCGGGGGCGGTGTAGAGGGCCTGGCCGGGCTCGAGCCGCTCGTGGTTCAGCAGGAGCGGAGCGAGGAGCCCGGGGTCGCCGGGGAACTCCTGCGCGAGGTCGTGCACGACGGCCAGCTCGGGCCGGGCACCCACGGCGTCACGCGCGGTCTCGGCGACGGTCTCGACCCACGGCGCCGCGCTCCCCCGCTGGCCGAGGAGCCACGTGAGCGCGCCCCGGTGGGCGTCGACGGGCTGCTCACGCAGCAGCACGACGAGGGGGTCGAGCGCGGGCACCTCGAGCTCGGCGACGAGCTTCGCCGCCTGCTCCGGCTCCCGGAGCCCGCTGAGGAGCTCGAAGGGCGTGAGGGCGTACACGATCTCCGGCTTGGCGGAGCGGTCCCGGTACGTCCGCACCGGGTCGGTGCGCGGGACGCCGCGCTCGTCCTCGGCGGTGAAGCCCGCCTCGGCCTGGGCGGTCGTCGGGTGCACCTGGACCGACAGCGCGCGGGCGGCGGCGAGGATCTTGGCGAGGAACGGCAGGCGCGGGCCGGACCCGGCCAGCACGCGGGGTCCCAGCATCGCCTCGGGCTGGGACGCCACGAGCGCGTCGAGAGCGACCCGGCGTCCACCACCGTCGGCGGTGGACGGGTCGTCGGGGTGGGCTCCCATCCAGACCTCGGCGACGGGACGACCGTCGACGGGACGGCCGAGGAGCTGCTGCACGAGCGTGGTCGAGCCCCACGGGTAGCGGCGCACGGGGTTGTCGAGGAGGTACATCGTCAGCGCCGCCCTCCCCCGACCGTCGCGCCGCCGCTCGGCGGCCCGCCGCCCTCTGCGGGCATCTTCGCGAGCGCGTCGAGGACACGGTCACGCACCGCGCGCATCGTCCCGACGTCGGCGGCCTCGACGTTCAGCCGCAGGACGGGCTCGGTGTTCGACGCCCGCAGGTTGAGCCACCACGGGTCGTCGCCGTACCAGCGGCGGACGGTCATGCCGTCGAGCTCGTCGACGTCGAGCGACGCGGCGCCGTAGGCCTCCCCGAGGACGTCGAGCACCGCGGCCGTCGCGGTCTCCGGGTCCGCCACGGCGACGTCGACCTCCCCCGAGCGCACGTACGGGTCGAGGCCAGCGACCAGCTCCGAGAGCGGGCGGTCCTGCTCCGAGAGCGCGGCAAGGACGTGCATCGCGGCCAGGAGGCCCGAGTCGGCGCCGAGGAAGTCACGGAAGTAGAAGTGCCCGCTGTGCTCGCCCCCGAAGACGGCATCCTCGGACGCCATGAGCGCCTTGATGAACGAGTGGCCCACGCGCGTGCGAACCGTCCGCACCCCTTCGGCGCCCAGGATCTCGGGCACCGCGCGCGACGTGATCGCGTTGTGCAGCACGACCGGCACGCCGCCCTCGCCCCGCACCCGGCGTGCCTCGCGGAGCCCGACGAGCGTCGTGAGCACCGAGGGGTCCACCCTCCGGCCCCGCTCGTCGACGACGAAGCACCTGTCGGCGTCGCCGTCGAACGCCAGCCCGAGGTCCGCACGCCGACGCACGACCTCCGCCTGGAGCACCACCGTGTTCGCCGGCACGAGCGGGTTGGCCTCGTGGTGCGGGAACGACCCGTCGAGCTCGAAGAACAGCGGGACGATCCCGAGCGGGAGCGGCGGCAGGCCCGCTGCCATCCCGAGGACGGCCGGGACCGTGAGCCCTGCCATGCCGTTGCCGGCGTCGACGACCACGCGCAGCCGGCGGCCGCCGGACAGGTCGACGAGCGAGCGCAGGCGCTCGGCGTAGGAGCGCAGGACGTCGACGGCCTCGTGGCCGCCGCGCGGCCCGGCGTCGACGGGATCGCCCGCGAGGAGCTCCTCGGCCCGGTCCCGGACGGTGCGCAGGCCGGTGTCCAGGCCGACCGGGCGTGCCCCGGACAGGCACAGCTTGATGCCGTTGTACCGGGCGGGGTTGTGGCTCGCGGTGAACATCGCGCCGGCGGCGTCGAGGAGACCCGACGCGAGGTAGAGCTCGTCGGTCGAGCACAGACCGGCGTCGAGCACGTGCGCGCCGGCCTCCCGGGCGCCGTCGACGAACGCGGCCAGCAGCCCGGGGCCGCTCTCGCGCATGTCACGGGCCACCACGACCCGACGCACCCCGTCGGCGCCCGGCCGGACGACCGTCTCCACGAAGGCCGCGCCCAGCGCGCGCACGACGTCGTCGTTCAGCTCGTCAGGGACGACACCGCGCACGTCGTACGCCTTGACGACGCGCCGGAGCGCCTCGTGCGCGGTGAGGTCCGCGGCCCGGCCCTCAACCATCGAGACGCACGAGCTCGGCGACACCGATCCGGGAGTCGGCCATGCCGTAGAAGACGAACCGGCGTCCCTGGATCTCCTCGACGGCCGTGGGGAACACGACGTTGCCGAGCGTGCCCTCCAGCTCTGCGGCGGTCTCCGGGACGAGCAGCGGCTCGGGCGTCCGGGCCAGCACCCGGCGCGGGTCGACGGGGTCCAGGATCATCGCGCCCGCCGTGTACCGAGCACCGTGAGCCAGGGCGAAGCCGGAGAAGTCGGCGCCCGTCACTCCGTGGTGGAGGACGAGCCAGCCCTCGGGAACGCGCAGGGGTGCCGGGCCACCACCGATCTTCGACGACTCGTACGCCATCTCCGGCGTGGCGACCGGCGCAGAGCTCTCGACGTGCGTGAGCGCTCCGAGGTCGCGCGTCACGGCCTCGAGGTCGACGTAGCCGATCCAGATCGACGGCCGCGGGTCGTCGACCCCGGCCGGCGGACGAGCCCCCTCGCCGGGGCGGAGCCAGTCGAGGTCCCACATCGGCCGGTGCAGCAGCGCGAGCGCGGGTCGGCCGTCGGGACCCGGGACGGCCTCGGGGAAGAACACCACGTCCTTGTTGGGGAAGAGGTTGAGGTCGGTGTCCAGCTCGGGCTGGTAGGCGAACCGCAAGGGCCCGAGCCGGCGCCACGACACGGTGTCCCGGGAGACGGCCAGCGCGGGCTTCGGGCCCAGCGGCCCGTACGCGACGTAGGTCATGACGTGGAGGTCCAGGGGCTCGACGAACGTGATCCGGGGGTCCTCGACCCCCGCGTTCTGCCGCCCGTGCTCCCAGCCCTCGTCGGGGGCGAGCACCACCCCGAGCCGCTCCACGCCCACGGGCACCCCGTCCTCGAGGACGACGCGCGCCCGACCGATGCGCGAGACGTTCCCCTCGGCCACGAGGCGGGGGTAGAGGTACAGCGTGCCGTCCGGCCCCCACGCGGTGCCGGGGTTGAGCACGCCCTCGACCTCGAGGGGCTCCCCGGGCAGGGGCGACATGATCGTCCCGAGACGACGCAGGGCGTACGGGACCGTCACGAGGGACTGAGAGTGGTTCACCTGGGTCATTTCCTAGCCTTGAGAGGTCGGGGCGGGGCCGGCGCGGTCTCGCGCCGCCCCGCACGGTGACGGGTCAGCCCTTGACGGCCGAGCCGAGGTTCGCGGACGTGAAGTGCCGCTGGAACAGCAGGAACAGGACGACGGCGGGCACCGCGAGCACGCACGCGCCCGCCAGGACCGCGCCCATCGGGTTCGCCTGGAACGACGAGTTCGCCTGCGAGAAGTTGGCGAGGCTCACCGCGAGCGGCTGCATCGACGCGTCCTTCGTCACGAGGAACGGCCACAGGAACTCGTTCCACGGACCGATGAACGTCACGAGCATCGCGGTGAGGACCGCCGGGCGGACCAGCGGCACGGCGATCGACCGCAGGATCCGCAGCTCGCTCGCGCCGTCGATGCGCGCCGCGTCGAACACGTCGCGCGGGATCTGGAGGAAGTACTGCCGGAAGATCAGGACGGCGACCGAGTTCACGGCGAACGGCAGGATCATGCCGAGGTAGTTGTCCGCGAGGTCGAAGTACCGCACGACCATGACGTAGAGCGGGATCATGAGCAGCTGGAACGGGATCGCCTGGACGAGCAGGACGAGCGCGAACACGAGCCCCTGGCCGCGGAAGGACAGCACCGACAGCGCGTACCCGACGAGCAGCCCGAACACGAGCGTGCAGCCCACGACGCCCGCGGTCATGATCAACGAGTTGAGCAGCGACCGGGCGAGGTCGATCGACTCGTTGACCCCCACGAAGTTGTCGAGGGTGAGGTTCCGTGGCAGCGGGAGCAGGCCCAGGACGCTCGTGTCCCGCTCCCTCTGCAGCGCCCCGAGGAGCATGTAGTAGAACGGCACGAGCGCGAGGAACGCACCGAGCAGCAGCACCGCGAAGCGGAGCACGCGTAGCAGCCGGCCTCCGCCGGAGCCGCGGGCCCGGGTCGTGTCCCGCCGCGTGGTCGAGGTCGTGGAGGCCATCAGCCCTTCCTCTCCGTGAGACGGCGCGAGGCCAGCGACAGGAGCATGACCGCGAGCACGAGGATCATGCCGACCGCCGCGGCGATGTCGGGCTGCCCCTGCTGGATGCCCTTCTGGTACATGAGCAGCGCCGGGGTCATCGAGGCGCCGTTCGGTCCTCCCCCGGTGAGGAGGTACGGCTCGGTGAAGATCTGTCCGGTGGTGATGACGGAGAGCAGCACCACGAGCGAGGTCACCGGCCGCACGGCAGGGAGCGTGACGGCCCGGAACCGGCGCCAGGGCCCGGCGCCGTCCATCGCTGCCGCCTCGTGCAGCTCCTTCGGCACGTTCTGCAGCGCGGCGAGGTAGAGCAGGACGTAGAACCCGAGGTTCTTCCACGTCACGTAGACCGCGATCAGGGGCATGATCAGGCTCGGGTTCGCGAGCCAGGTCGGCTCCGGCGCGAGGCTCCCCAGGAGCCTGTTCACGACCCCGTTGCCGTTGAACATGAAGATCCACACCGCGAGCGTCGCGACGGACGCCGTGACGTACGGGACGTAGTACGAGACCCGGAAGAAGCCCTTCCAGTGCACGACGGCATCGAGGCCCGACGAGAGGAGGAGCCCGAGCACCACCGTGAGCGGCACGTTGATGAGGCCGAACACCGCGAGGTTGCCGAACGCCTGACGCACCGCCGGGTCCGCGAGGACCTGCCGGAAGTTGTCGAGGCCGACGAAGGGGTGCGGGACCTGCACGCCGGGTGCCGTGAAGAAGAAGTCGTGGAACGACATCCACACGCCGAATCCGAACGGCACGAGGAACACCACGACGACGAACGCCACGTACGGGGCGCTGAGAAGGATGCCGAGGGGGTTCTCCCCGAGCCAGCGCTGGAGTCGCCGGCCGCGGGGTCGCGGCCGGTCCTGGCGCGGGCCACGGAGCGCCGTGGCCCGCGCGGACGGCTGCACGTCCTCGTCGTGAAGGGTGACCATGAGTGCTTCGCCTCGTCCTGGGCTCAGCCCGCCAGGCCGTCGATCGTCGCCGCGGCCTCGCCGAACGTCGTCTCGAGGTCGCCGGACCCCGACTGCACGGACCCGCTCCACGCGTCGCGGAAGACCTGCATCTTCTCGGCGAGCCCGTCCACCGTCGGGACGTCGACGGCGAGCGGCACGGACGCCGCGAACGGCTCGAAGAAGGTGTTCTCCGCCAGGAAGTCGGCCGCGAGCTCGGGCACGTCCGTGCGGGTCGGGAACTGGCCGGTGATCTCGAGGAGCGCGAGGTCGTTCTCGTCGTTCGTCGCGAACTTGAGGAAGTCCCACGCGGTCTGCTGGTTCTTGCACGAGGAGTAGAGGCCGACGTTCTTCGAGTCCGCGAACGTCGACGTCCCGTCGGCGGGCACGCCGTCGGCGGTCGGGAGCGGGACGACGCCGAAGTCCACCTTGCCGTCGAACTGCCCCTTGCCCCACGGGCCGGCGACGCCCATGGCGGCGACACCGTCGGCGAACGGACCGGCCCACATGTCCCCGCTGTACGCCTCCGCGGACGAGAAGCCCTCCGCGTAGAGCGTCTGCCAGAAGCCGAGAGTCTCCAGGCCCGCGTCGCTCGTGAACGTCGCCTGACCGTCCTCGATGAGCTGCGTGCCGCCGGAGTTGGCGAGGAAGAACGGGTAGAAGTCGAAGTTGACGTTCGTGTAGTCCGCGGTCGCCGGCGGATAGATCGCGAAGTCGGCCGCCCCGGCGTCCTTGATCGCCTGCGCCGCCGCGAGCACGTCGTCGTACGTCTCGAGCTGCGGGTCCTCGGCGTCCAGGCCGGCGGCCGCGAACACGTCCTTGTTGTAGTACAGCATGAAGGGGTTCGTCTTCCAGGGAAGCTGGTACAGGTCCCCGTCGGCGCTGCGGAACCCGTCCGCCGCGGCGCCCGAACGACCCGTGACGTACTCCTCCGCGTCGTCGAACGTCGTCGACAGGTTCACCAGGCCACCCTGCTTCTGGAACGCGGGCACGGCGGCCGGGGCCGTGTTGAACACGAGGCACGGCGTGTTCCCCGCCGTGATCGAGGCGGCGATGACGTCCTCGGACGAGCTTCCCGCGGGGATCGCCTGTGCGCTCACCTTCTCGTCCGGGTGCTCGGCGTTCCACGCCTCGACCACCTGCTCGCCCCAGGCGACCTCCTGCTCGTTGGTCGAGTACCAGACGTCGATCGGTCCGCTCGTGAGACCTCCGTCTGACCCGCCGGTACCGCCGTCGCCGCCCGATCCGCACGCCGCGAGCGGCAAGACCACCGCAGCCGTCGTCGCCAGCGCTGTCATCCGTGCGCCACGCTTCATTGCGCCCAACTCCTCATCCGGGCTCGTCACCCGCTCGTCGCTCTGGCCCCCGCCCCTCGGTCCCCCGCACGGCGGCCCGCCGACGCCGCCGTCCTGACGGCGTCGACGCGATGATTAAACCGGTTTGAACAAGGCGCGTCAAGATCGCGCGGAGTTCCGGGCGGCGCAAGCAGTCACGGCGGGCACCTGCCCGCGGGAGATCCCCGCGGATGCCTGGACTTGCACCGTTCAGCGCGCCTCTCAGCCGCGGTGCGGTCGACGCCCGTCCCGACGAGAGTGTGCGCGACGACTACTAAACAGCGGGTCAAACCGTGCGCTATCCTGACGAGGTGAACGCAGCGGAGCACTCGACCCTCACCCCCGGCGACCGGACCACCCGGACGGTCGGCGCCAAGCGCGTGACGATCGGTGACGTCGCGGCCCGCGCCGGGGTCTCGAAGAGCGCCGTCTCGTTCGTGTTCAACAACCGACCCGGCGTCAGCGCAGCCGCACGCGAGCGCATCCTGCGCGCTGCCGACGACCTCGGCTGGCAGCCCAGCGCCCGTGCGCGCGCTCTCTCCCGGTCGCGCACGCAGGCCGTGGGCCTCGTGATCCGGCGGGAGCCCGAGCTCCTCAGCACCGACCCCTTCTTCCCGCTCTTCATGGCGGGCGTCGAGATCGGCCTGTCCGAGCAGAACTACTCGCTGGTCCTCCAGGTGGTCAAGGACCAGCACGGCGAGCGCGACGCCTACGAGCGGCTCGCGCGCGAGTCGCGCGTCGACGGCGTGTTCCTCACCGACGTCCGGGCCGGGGACACCCGCCCCCGGGACGTCGGCGCGCTCGGGCTGAGCGTCGTCGTCGTCGCGCCCGAGGAAGCGGACACCGAGGCGGACGTCGTCATCGGGATGGACGACGCAGCCGGGGTCCGCCGCGCGGTCCACCACCTGCACTCGCTCGGCCACCGGCACATCGGCCACGTCATGGGTGTGCCGGGCTACGTCCACACCGAGGCGCGGCGCCGAGCCTGGGAGGACACGCTCGACGAGCTCGGTCTGCCCGTGGGCCCCGTCGTGACCGCCGACTTCACGGGCAGCTCCGGCGCGCGCGCGACGCACGAGCTCCTCGACCTGCCGCGGCCCCCGAGCGCGATCGTCTACGGCAACGACCTCATGGCGATCGCCGGGATCTCCGCGGCCACCGACCGCGGCATCCGTGTCCCGGAGGACCTCTCGGTCGTCGGGTTCGACGACATCCCGCTCGCCCCGTACATCGTGCCGCCGCTGACGACGGTCCGGCAGAACGTGGTCGCCTGGGGCACGGCCGCGGCCCAGACGCTGGTGGCGCTCGTCGAGGGGAAGGAACCGCCGGAGATCCGGTTGCCGTCCGTCGAGTTCGTCGTGCGGGGCAGCACCGGGCCGACGCGGCACCGGCGCCCGTCCTGAGACGGGCGCCGGTGGGCGCGTGTCAGCCGCAGCTCTTCGCCGCGTACTCCTCCTGAACCGTCACCGGTGCCCGACCCGCCACGGTCGCCGTGACTGTCGCGGTGCCGGCGTCGGTGCGTGCGGCCCGCGTGCTGAACGACTGGTACGCATGGCGTCCCGGCGCGACGTCCGCGCTGGCGCGCTCGCCGAACGCGGTCGACAGCACGACGGCCGCCGCGGCGTCGCCCGTGTTCGTCGCCCGTACGGCCACGTGCGCGGTCCCGGCCATGCACCGCACGACCGCCTCGACCTCCGGCGCCCCGCTCGGCACGCACGCCTCGTCGCAGACCCGTAGCGACGCCAGGACGGCCTTGTGGTCGGAAGGCCAGACGGCGTCCGGCGTGAGGATCACGTCGGCGCTGTCGTCGTCGACGCGCTCGTCGCGCACGATCGTCGACTGCGGACCCACGACCTGGGCGCCGTGAACCGCCACGCGGTCGTCGGGTGCCACGAAGACGTAGTCGATCCGGTCCCGCTCGTCGGCCTCCGGCGCCCACGTCAGCTCCGACGTGGGGAACAGCGTGTTGTCCGCGGGCCACGTGAAGCCCGGGTTCGACACGGGGTCGGGGTGGACCTCGCGGAACACGTCCACGAGACCGCCGTCGAGCAGGGTCTGCGTCGTCTGCCACGGGACGACGACGCCGTGGTGGTCGAACAGGTCGGCCGTGGCGTCGGTCCAGTCCTGCACCGACGGCTCGTTGAAGTCGCCGCCCACGACGACCAGGCGACCGGCCGCGCGCTCCGCCCGGACGTCGTCGAGGAGCGCGGCCGCGGCCGCCGGGCGACCCGACTGGAGGTTCGCCGCGAGGATCGCGCCGACGTCCGTCACGGGCGCGTCGAGCCGGTCCCACGTGCCCCACCCGGCCGGCCAGTCGCCGAGGACCGCTCCGCCGTACCCGCGGGGCAGGTACGTCGTGTACCAGCGGTACTCGAGGTGACCGCCGTAGGCCACCACCTCTGTGCCGTTGACGTCGAGCACGGCCTTCGACCACCGGTCGCCGACCGTCCCGGTCTCGAGGATCGGGTAGCGCGACACAATGCCGGTGCCGGTCGCGAGAAGATGGTCGTACCCCAGGAGCGCCGCCACGTCCGCCGGGGTGTCGTTGCGCTCCGGCATGAACGTCACGTCCGCATCGGTCTCCCGGAGGACGTCGGCGATCTCGCGCGCCCCGTCCGGGATCTGCGAGCCACCGTGCCACAGGTTGAAGGTGAGCACGTTCAGCTCGCTGACGCCGTCGACCTCAGGCTTGGGCTCGGCGGGCTCGACCGGCCGCACCGCCTCCACGGTCAGGTCGACCGGCCCGGCGAGCACGTCGTACCCGTCGTCGGCGAGCAGGTAGACGTCGTAGTCACCCGGACCGATCGACGCAGCACCGCGCGTCCAGCCCGCGCGGTGCTCCGGGCCCCAGGTCACGCTGCCGGACGCGTCCGGCACGTAGCGCCAGTCGAGCGAGGGCGGCCCGCCCGGCAGCACGCCGTCGCGGTAGACGCCGAGCCAGTTCTTCGTGTTGACCGCCGCGCCGGCGGCATAGGTGATCGTCACGGACCCGTCGGCCGTGATCCGCGGCGTGTCGAGGCGGAGCGAGGGCTCGGTCGTCGCCGCCGCCGGGGCGACGGCGAGCGCCACGAGGGCGGCGCCGGCGACCGCCGCCGTGGCTCGGCGACGGAGTCGTGTCAGGTGGGGAAGCATCGGTGGTTCCTCTCGGGACGGGTGACCGCGACGACGCGGTCAGGGATCTCTGACGGAGCGGACCGGGCCGTCGTGGCGGTGTCCTCCGACACCGCCACGACGGCCCGGCCGCGGCCGCCGCGGCTCAGCCGCAGCGCTTGGCCTCGTACGGTGCCTGGACCGTCACCGGCTCGCGACCGGGTGCGGTGGCCGTGATGCTCACCGCTCCGGCGTCCACCACGGCCGCTCGGGAGCTGAACGACTGGTAGGCGTTCCCTCCCGGCGCGACCGCGGCGTACGTCCGGTCGCCGAACGGTGTCGACAGCACGATCGCCGCTGTCTGCTCGTCCGTGTTCGTCGCGCGCACCGCCACGTAGGCCGTGCCGGCCAGGCAGCGCGCCGTCACCTCGACGGTCGGCGCCGTGGTCACCGGGGCCCGCTCCACGAGACCCTCGAGCGCCGCTGCGAGGGCCGCCGTCTTCTCGTCGACGTCGCCCTGGGTCGCGCCCTCCGCACGGGCCGCCTCCTTCGCTGCCTCGAGCGCGGGCAGCAGGGGGGCCCAGCTCTCGGGCGTGTACTGCCTGCTGTCCAGCGCGTCGGCCTGCGCGACGAGCCGGTCGAGCTCAGCCGTGTCGACCGCGACGACCACGTCGCACCACGCCATCTCGTCACCCTTCGCGTGCGTGACCAGGACGGCGGTCCTCCCGGCCTGGCCGGTGGCCAGGTCGAGCTCCACGCGCCCGTCGCCGACGCGGGGGTCGCCCACGACCGACGCCACCGACTCGTCGAGCGAGAACGCGATGAACTCGTCGTCCGGCTCGAGGGGCGTGACGCTGGCCGTCGCCACCGCCCTGGACGCGGGATCCGCGGCCACGGGCGACGCGTCGCACTGCAGGTTGTACCCGCCGTACACCTCGAGCTCGAAGATCGAGAGCCCGTACTTCGTGACGGGCAGGCCGATCACCCGGACGTAGCGCACGTCGGACCCGGGCAGGTCCACGACGTTCCGCAGCTCTGCCGAGGTCTTCTCGACCCGGGCCAGCTGCTCCCAGGTCCGGCCGTCGAGCGACCCTTCGACGCGGAAGTCGTTCGACGTCGCCGCCTCCCAGGTGACGACGACCTGGTTGATGCTGCGGGTTCCCTCGAGGTCGACCTGGAGCCAGCGCTCGATCGTGTACGGCGCGTCCTGGCGCTGGGAGGACCAGCGCGTCGTGAGGTTGCCGTCGTTGGCGTTGCGGGCGCCGGCGGTCGCGTTGTAGGTCGAGTCGGCCTGGACCGGGCGGGCGAGGGCCAGGTTCTCCCGGCCCGCCGGCACGGTCGGCGCGTCGACGACCAGGTCGTCGGCGAACACCTCGAGCTCCCACAGCGAGACGCCGTACTGGGTCGTGCTGCGCTGGACCGTCTGCATGCGCACGTAGCGCGCCCGCTCGTCGACCGCGACGGCGTCCGTCCCCCCGTCGCTGCCCGCGCCCGTCGTGGCGTAGGCGTCGCGCCAGGCGGTGCCGTCGTCGGAGACCTGGATGCGGTACTGGCGGGCGAAGGATGCCTCCCACCACAGCCGCACGGCGCCGATCCGCTGCACGGAGCCGAGGTCGACCTGCGCCCAGGCGCTGTCCGAGAGGTTCCCGCTCCAGCGGGTGTCCATGTTGCCGTCCGTGATGCTCGCGGCGGCCCCGCCCGACGAGCCGGAGGCGGTCGCCGACCGACCGAGGGCGAGGTTCACGCTCGAGTCGACGTCGAGCTCCCGGACGGCGTACCCGTCGTCGCCCGGGCCGTCCAGCAGCACGAGGCGGACGAAGGCGGCCGCGGTCGGGGCCAGTTCGAGCCGGGTGCGACCCCCGGCGCCGTCCTGCACGAACCGGTGGTCGGTCCAGGTCGCGCCGTCGAGCGACGTCTGCACCAGGAAGCGCGACGCGTGCTGGTCGCCCCACGACACCGTGGCGCCGGTGACGAACGACCCCGGCGCGAGACGCCTCGTCAGCCACGCCGTCCCGTCTCCGCCGGAGCGCCAGGCCGTGGCGTCGTCCCCGTCGCCCGCGAGCGCCGCGCCGTGACCCTCCAGCGCGCTGCTCGCGGTGAGGTCCGAGTCCGTCCCGGCGTCCGACGAGAGGGGCGCCGTGACGGTCTTGCCCAGGCTCGCGCCGGAACCCAGGGCGAACGTGCCGCGGTGCTCGCCGTCCGGACCGCCGAGCACGACGGAGACGACGAGGCCCGGCCGGTCCGGGTTCGCGACGCTCGCCACCGGGACCTCGCCCGACTCGTCCACGAGGACGATCGCGGGCTGGTTCACCTCGAGCGTCCGGCCGGCACCGAGATCGAGGCTCCCTGCCTGGTAGAACGTCGCCATCGTGCGCCGGAGCCCGGCGTGCCGCACCGCCTGCACCGCGGCGTCGTTGCGGAGCACCTGGACGGCGGGCGCCGCGGCATAGGCCTCGACCTCCTGCGGGGAGGCGGCGGGGAGCACCACGTACTCGTAGCCGGCGTCGCTCGGACGCACGCCGTGGTCCACGTAGAGCGTGAAGGCGTCCCGGCTCACCGGGTCCTGACCGACCCAGCTCCCCGTCTGCGCCGTGTTCGAGACGAGCACTCGCTGACCGGCCGGGAAGACGTAGCCGACCTCGTCGTTGTAGGCCCACGACGGACCCTCGAGCGCAGCGCCCACGGTCCCCGGAGCGACGGGTCGGCCGTCGGCCGAGGCGTTGTCCTTCGCCACGGCCTGGTTCACCGTCGTGTGCACCGGCGCGTCGGACTCCGAGCGGATACCGGCGCCGAGCGCGACCATCTCGTCGTCGAGGTAGAAGTAGCTCTTCCTGCCCTGGGTGTCGGCACGGTCGAGGCTGTGCACGCTCACTCCGTAGGTGCCGTCCGAGACGCCGCCCGTGAAGCTGCCTCCGTTGCCCGTCCGGCCGGCCGTGCCACGCGTCTGCTCCTTGACGTAGGGAGCGGTGACGCCGGGGTAGTGGAACCAGTCGAACGCCGGACCGAGGTCGACGTACTCCCGGTTGGTCACCTGGATCGCTGTCGCGCCCGCCGCGTTCCACACGATCTCGTTGCCGACCTCCGGGCGGAAGGTGGAGCGGTACTCGCTGCCGACGGTGCGGCTCGAGTTGAGCCGCGTGAAGATCCCGTACCCGTCGCGCAGGTGGGACGAGAACTCCGACCGCCAGAAGTACTTGTTCCCGGTGACACCGTTGGTCCGGGTCGTGCCCCTGATGCTGTCGATCAGCTCCTGGTAGTCGGTCGCGTACAGCGGGTCCGTGCGCTCCATCTTGGTGAGCGGCTCGAGGAACTCGGCGGCGTACCCCGTGACGCCGCCGACGGTCTTCGGCTCTCGATATCCGAGGTACAGCATGCCGACCTCGCCGCGAATCATCCACCGCGTGCCGTTGACGACGTAGAACGCGATCGTGTCCAGATGCTCCCGGGTGAACGCGAGACCCGTGCCGCGCGCCGCGTCGGCCCACAGCGCCACGTTGGTGAAGAGCGCCATGCCGTACCCCTCGCTGTACAGCTGCGCCCCGTGCGCCCAGAAGCTCCCGTCGGGCTGCACCGCCTCGTTGGTCGCCCCGGAGCGGTCGACGGCGACGGTCTGGACCATGGTGTCGAAGCCGGACACGATCTTCTCGTGGTCGCGGGTCGCGAGCGCCTCGAAGAGGTAGTTCGTCGTGCGCCACGCACCGTTGGCGCCGACCGGGTCGAGCCTGCCGGTGTTGTGCTCGAGCGCGACGGCCTTCGCCTCGGGGCTCAGCTCGTCGCCGAGGAAGACGGTGAGACGCCCCATCGCCATGGACTCGCCGATCTCGGTCTCCCACCAGTTCGTGTTGCCCGGGTCGACCGCGTCCCAGTGCACGAGCGCGCGCTCGACCGCGGCGAGGACTGCGGGGTCCTCGAAGCCCGCGGCGTCGGGGTCGCGGTAGGCCTGGGCGAGCGCGAGCATTCGGTAGAGCGCGATGTATGCGGACCAGGTCGCACCGTTCGCGGAGCTCGTCCGGTCCGCGTAGTCGACGTCCGGCCACGATCCGTCGGCACCCTGCGACGCGACGTAGTCGAGAGCCTCGGAGGTACGTGCCAGGTAGATGCCGTTCGCGATGATGACGTCGTCACCCTGCCCCAGGTAGTACTCCCGGAGGCGCGACGTGATCGTGTCGACGTCGTCGCCGGGCGGCGCCGCGCCCGCGGGCGCGACGACGAGTCCGACAGCGCTCAGCACGAGTGCCAGGAAGGCGGAGATCAGGGCTCTGACGCTTCTCATGGGGTGCTCCCTTGTGGTGGTCCGTGGCGCGCGCACGGTGCGGTCGGGGCGGCGCGGGCCGACGTCGGTCGTCGTCCGTCGGGAGCAGCGCAGGACGGGTCGCCTCTCGGCACGGGCGCCGACGGCGGTGCCGGACTTCTGACGCGTCATCGCGCAGGTGCTCCTTCACGGTGAGGCGGCCCGTGCCGCCTCCGACGGACGGTTCGACCGCCTGGCGAGGCGCCAGGCGGGTCGCGTCCTGCCTCGCCTCCTGTGGCGAGGTCGCCGGCCGCGCGCCCACGGGTGACGCCTCCCTGCGCCGACGGTGACGTGGCGCTAGTAAACCGGTTCTTGACAGCGCAGTCAAGATGGCACCAGCTTCCTCTGCGCACGGAGCGATGGGGAATCCACACGGAACTCTCGGGCTAGGCGCGAGGCGCCGCATGCTCCGTGGCAGATCCCTTCCCGGGAGTCATGGCGTCGGACTAAATCGGTACAGGCGTGATGGGCCACGGCACAGAGATCCCCCGTCGCCCGCTCGTGACATCGAGTCTCTAGGGTGGGGCCATGACGACCGCTCCCGTGACCCCTCGGCCCGGTGCCGACGAGCGCCTCGCCCGGCTCATCCGGATCCCCACGGTGTCCGCCGAGATGGAGGAGCGAGGCCTCGCGCCCTTCGACGAGCTCGTCGACCTCCTGCCCGAGCTCTACCCCCTGGTCCACGCGCACCTCGACCGCGAGCGCATCACCGACCTCGGGCTGCTCTACCGGTGGCGCGGCCGGTCCGACGAGGCGCCGCTCGTGCTCATGGCGCACTACGACGTCGTCCCGGTCGACGAGAGCGACGCCTGGACGTACCCGCCCTTTGAGGGGCGCGTCGCCGACGGCTGGGTCCACGGGCGCGGCGCGCTCGACGACAAGGGGCCGCTCGTCGTCGTGCTCGAGGCGGTGGAGAACCTGCTCGCAGCCGGGTTCACGCCCGCGCGCGACGTCTACCTCTCGTTCGGCGGCAACGAGGAGTCGCACGGCGCGGCCGCCGCGGCGATCGCCACGACCCTGCGCGACCGCCGCGTGATCCCGTGGCTCGTGCTCGACGAGGGCGGTGCGGTCACGGACTCGCCCCTCCCCCTCGTCCCCGGGAGCGCCGCGATGATCGGAGTCGGTGAGAAGGGCGTGCTCACGCTGCGCCTCACCGCGCGCGGCGAGGGCGGCCACGCCTCCGCGCCGCCCACGACGACGGCGGTCCGGCGGGTCGCGCGCGCCGTGGAGCGCCTCGGCCCGCGCACCTTCCCCGCGCGGACGCCCGTCGCGATCTCGCGCATGCTCCGCCTCTTCTCCGACCGCGCGACCGGACCGGCGCGCACCGCGCTGCGCGCTCTCGCTGCCGCGCCGCCCGTGTCCGCGCAGACCTTCGCCGCGATGGGCGGCGAGGCCGCCGCGATCGTCCGCACGACCGTCGCGCCGACGATGCTCTCCGGCGGCACGGCCGCGAACGTCCTGCCCTCGCAGGCGTCCGCGACCGTCAACCTGCGGATCGCGCTCGGCGAGACCGTCGCGGGCACCGTCGAGCGCGTCCGGCGGCGCGTCGACGACCGGCAGGTCCAGATCGAGGTCGTCGAGGGCAGCGAGCCCTCTCCCGAGTCACCCGTCGACGACGAGCGGTTCGCCCTCCTCGCCGCGTGCGTCGGCGTCTCGCACCCCGACGCGCTCCCCGCCCCGTACATCACGATGCAGGCGACGGACGCGCGGCACTTCCACCGGTTCGCGCCCGCCGTGTACCGGTTCGCGCCGCTCGCGATGTCCGCCGAGCTGCGCGCGACCATCCACGGCGTCGACGAGCGCGTCGAGGTCGCCGAGCTCGGGCGGGGGGAGCGGTTCCACCGCGCCCTGCTCGAGCGGCTACCCTGACGCTCCCCCACCTCACGGGGCGCGCGACGACGCGCGCCTCCCCACGCAGAAGGAGCAGCGATGGCTCGCTCGCTCACCGGGCGCCTCGCGGGTTCGACCCTCGCCGGCGTCGTCGGGTTCCTCGCCTTCGTCGAGCTGACGAGCGGCGTCCTCCAGGGCTACTACACGCCGATGCTCACGGACATCGCGCGGCACCTCGGCGTGCACGACGCCGACGTGAACTGGCTCGAGGGCTCCCAGCTCATGCTGTCCGCGCTCGTCGTGCCCGCGCTGGCCAAGCTCGGCGACATGGTCGGCCACCGGCGCATCCTCCTGTGGTCGACCGCGGTCACCGCGGCAGCGTCGCTCGTCCTGCCGTTCACCGACTCGTTCACGGTGTTCCTCGTGGCGTGGGCCGTGCAGGGGTTCTACGTCGTGTGGCTGCCCCTGGAGATCGCGCTCGTGTGGTCGCGCGCCCGACGCCTGGCGAACCCCGCCGCCGTCACCGCGCGGGCCGCCGGCGTCCTCGTCGCGGCGCTCGAGACCGGCGCCATCCTCGGTGCGCTCGCGGGCGGTGCGCTCGTCGACGCCCTGCCGCTGCGCGTCGTGCTCCTCGTCCCGGCGTTCCTGGTCGTCGTGTGCTTCGTCGTCGTGCTGCTCGGGGTGAAGGAGTCCCCCGACCCGGCAGGCGGACGCTTCGACACCGTCGGCCTCGTGCTCGTCTCGCTCGCCCTTCTCGCGCTCACCGGTGGGCTCAGCCTGCTGCGTCTCGAGGGCGTCGCTGCGGTCGCACCCTGGGCGCTCGTGGTGCTCGGGGTCTTGTTGCTGTGGCCCTTCGCCCGGTGGGAGCTGCGCCAGGACGACCCGCTCGTCGACGTCCGCATGTTCCGCTCCCCCACGCTCGGCCCGGTGTTCCTCACCGCCGGCCTGTTCGGCGTCTCCGTGCTCGGCGCCCAGGCGCCTCTGTCCACGTTCGCGCGCACCGACCCCGCCGAGCACGGGTACGGGCTCGGCACGACCGGCTTCCAGACGTCCCTGCTCATCGGCGTCTACCTGATCGGCATGATCGTCGGCGCGCTCTCGTACCCGCGCGTCGCCCGGCGCGCGACGCCGCGGCTCACCCTCGTGGGCGCGTCCACCCTCGTGGGAGTCGGCTTCCTGCTCTTCCTGCCGTTCCACGCGACGTACGCGAACGTGCTCACCAACATGGTGATCGTCGGCCTCGGGTCCGGCGCCCTCGTCGCCGCGCTGCCCGCGGCGGCCGCCGCCGCCGCGCCCCCGACGCTCACCGGCGTCGCGACCGGCCTCACCAACTCCGTGAAGACCGTCGGTGGCGCGATCGCGTCCTGCGTCTTCGGCATCGCGCTCGCGGGCGCTGCGCTCCAGGGCGGCGCGACCGGGAGCACGGCCGGCTCGTTCGGCGGGTACGTCACCGTCTGGGTCGTGTGCGGGACGACGGCGCTCGTCGCCGCGGTCCTCCTCCTCGCCGTCGTGCCACGCCAGGCCTTCACCGACCCCGCCACCGCAGCAGCCCCCCTCCAGGGCAAGCCCACCGCACGGTCGTCCGCGGCATGACTGCTCCGACGCCGCTGCTGCCCGTCGGCCGAGAGCGCCTCCGCCGCAGGGAGGCCGCGTGGTGGTGGCTCGCGGTCCCCGCCGTCGTCCTCCTCGCTGCCGTGGTCTTCGTCGTCTGGACGATCGTGTCGTTCGCGACCCACGACGCGCTGGAGCTGGTCGAGGACGACCAGATCCTGGCCGCCGCCGCGGAACCCTGCGCGCAGGTCACGGAGGCTGGTGCCACGCTCGCGAGCGCCGCGACCGCTACCGAGCGGGCCGCCGCCGCGCTCCAGCTCGCGCAGGGTGCCCGCGCGCTCGCGACAGCCGTCGGCGCGGTGCCCACGGACGTGCTCGACGCCGACAGGCCGGCACGGTCATGGGCCGACGACTGGGCGGTGCTCGCAGACCGCCTCGAGGCATGGTCGGCGAGCGTCGCCGTCGGCGAGGACGCCCGCTTCGAGCTCCCGCTCACCGAGGACGGCTGGTCGGTGGTGACACGGATGGACCTTGCCGCCCCGCCCGACTGCCCCGTCCCGACGTCGCTGGTCGACCTCGACGCCACCCCGCCGCGCACGCCAGAGCCCGGCTAACGAGGGGCACCCGCCGCGACCACGGCGCCTGAGACCGCCCTCCCTCTCCCCTCCGCAACTACGGCTCTACCTCGGCGGACCGGGGCTCTACCTCGGCAGGTCAGGCCTCGTCGTCGAGGGGGTGGGCGTGGCGGCGGCCCAGCACGTCGAGTCGCGACCACAGGATCGCGAGCGCGGCGCCGCCGCCGATCTCGGCCGCGGCGAGCGCTCCGACGACGAGCGCGTCGGCGCCGACGACCTGGAGACGCCCGGGCCCGACGGCTCCGCCCGCGAGCCAGCTCACGACCCCGACGAGGAGTCCCGCGCCGAGCGCGACCCCGCCCACGGCGAGGCCGACGTCGAGCCACCGGACGTCGTCGTCGGGGTGGGTGCCGGTCACGTCGCGCAGGCGGCGCCAGACGAACGCCCCCGCCACGACCCCGAGGACGACGACGACCGCGGGCACCCAGGGCGTCAGGGGGTTGGTCCAGTCGTCGCCGGGCAGCGCGCCGAGGAGCGGGACCGCGGGCAGCGCACCCGGTTCCGAGCCGCTGGGTGCGAAGGTGCTGCCCTCGCCGACGGCGAATCCGGGCCCGACGAGCCACGCCCCCGCCCAGGCCACGACGTTCGGCAGGACGGCGAGCTGCGCGAGGGCGAGGACGATCCCGCCGACGGTCCCGGGCACGAGGCCGGCGACGATGTCGCCCGACGTCGCGCGCCCGGCGACGAGCCACGCCCCGACGACGACGGCGGAGACGCCGGCGAGCAGGCTCGTGGCCAGCAGCCCGCCGCGCAGGCCCAGCCGCACCGACGGCGGGAGCCACCCGTCGAGCCGGTGCGTGAGGTCGCCGACGAACGGAGCGTCCGGCCGCGCGAGGATCCCGGCGCCGAGCCCGAGCCCGCCGACGAGCGCGCCCCCGACGACGGCGACCGCGAGGCCCCAGGGCGGGGTGGACCCCGCGAGGAGCGCGACGCCCAGCGTCGCGAGCGCGTAGGTCACGGTGCCCGCGACCCACGCGGACGTCGTCGTGTGCGCGGAGCGGCGCGCGGACGCGAAGCAGCAGAACAGCGCGAGCGCGGTGAGCCCCAGCGGGACGAGCGTGACGGTCGTCCCGCTCGCGACGAGCGGGACCCCGTGGCCGAGGAGCCAGAAGCCCGCGGCGATCGTCACGGACTGGCCCCACCCCGTGCCCTCGGAGGACCCGGTGGACGACGCGAGGAAGGCCACGACCCCCGGCAGCACGACGACCGCGAGCGACAGCGCGAGGGCCTGGAGCGCGGCGAGCACGCCCGACGGCCCGCGCCGGACCACGACCGGTGCGGGGGCCGGGCTGCCGTCCACGGTGCGCGTGCGCGCACCACGCGTCGTGCTGGTGGTGCTCATGGTGCCCATCGTCGTCGATCGAGTGGTCGGTACGTGGCATTCGCCCCGGCGCGCCAGCCTACCCGCGCCTACGATCGGTCCATGACGACGGCGCCCACCCCCACCGCGTTCGTCCTGGGTGGCGGTGGCGTGCGCGGCGCGGTCCAGATCGGCATGCTGCGCGCGCTGCTGGAACGCGGCATCACGCCCGACCTGGTCGTCGGGACGTCGATCGGCGCGATCAACGGTGCGGCTCTCGCGGCCGACCCGACGCCCGCCGTCGTCCCCCGCCTCGAGTCGGCCTGGTCGTCGCCGGCGGCGGCTCAGGTCTACGGCGAGGCCTGGTACCGCCAGGTGCACCGGCTCGCGACGACGCGCACCCACCTCGCCAGCCCTGCCCCCCTGCGCGCGCTCCTGCGCCAGGTGCTCGGGGAGCGCACGACGTTCGCCGACCTCGCCGTGCCGCTCGTCGTCGCCGCGGCGTCGATCGAACGGGCGGCCGAGCGGTGGTTCAGCGACGGCCCGCTCGTCGAGGCCGTGCTCGCGTCGGCGTCCGTGCCGGGCGCGCTGCCCCCGACGCGCATCGGCGACGAGCACTACGTCGACGGCGGCGTGGTCTCGTCGATCCCGCTGGGCGAGGCCGTGCGCCGCGGTGCGCGGACGGTCTGGGTGCTCCAGGTCGGCCGGATCGAGGAACCGCTGCGGCCGCCCCGGACCGCGGTCGAGGTCGCGAAGGTGACGTTCGAGATCTCCCGGCGGCACCGGTTCGCGCGCGAGCTCGCCGAGGTCCCCGACGACGTGGCCGTCCACGTCCTGCCGAGCGGCGGGCCGCTCCCGGGCGACGACCGGCTCTCGTCGTCGCGTCGGCTCGACACGACGCGCGCCCGCGCCGCCTCGTCGTACGCGGCGTCGCGCCGCTACCTGGACGAGCTGGGCGGGGACGCGTGAACGTCCCGCCCCCGCCCCGGTGGGTCCGCCGGCTGGTGCTCGCGCCGGCCGTCGTCGTCCTCGCGGTGCTGCTCGTCCCGACGAGCATCATGCTCGTCCTGCTCGTCGGCGGGATCGTGAGCTGGGCCCTTCCTGGACGGCTCCGCGCTCCGCGCGTGCTGTGGGTCGCGAGCTTCTACGTCGTCTGGGACGCGGCCGCGCTCCTGGCCCTGTTCGGGCTCTGGGTGGGTTCGGGCTTCGGCTGGGCGCTGCACCGGCCCGCGTTCCGGCGCGCGCACGTGCGGCTCGCCGGCCGGATGCTGTCGGTGCTGTTCTGGCAGGTGCGCTGGACGCTGCGCCTGCGGATCGACGTCGACCTCAGCGAGGCGGACGGCCTCGACGGGGCACCGGTGCTCGTGGTGAGCCGCCACGCCGGGCCCGGCGACTCGTTCGTGCTCATGGACCGCATCGTGAACGCCGCGGGACGCGAGCCGCGCGTCGTGCTCAAGGACACGCTGCAGTGGGACCCCGCCATCGACGTCCTGCTCCACCGCGTCCCCGCGTGCTTCGTCGTGCCGCGCTCGCGCCGCCCGCACGGCGCGCCGTCGGGCAGCGAGGCGGTCGCGGCGCTCGCCACCGACCTCGCGCCGGACTCCGCCGTGCTGCTCTTCCCCGAGGGCGGGAACGTCACGCCGCGCCGACGGGACGCCCGGATCGCCGCGCTGCGCGCGTCCGGCGAGGACGGCCTCGCCGTCCTCGCCGAGGGGATGCCGCACGTCATGGCGCCGCACGTGGGCGGATTCCTCGCCGCGCTCGACGCGACGCCGACGACGGGCGTGGCGGTCGTCGCGCACACCGGCCTCGAACGTCTGGTCACGGTGCGCGACATCTGGCGCGAGCTCCCGATGGACAAGCACCTCACGCTCAAGATCTGGGCGACGCCCCGCGACGCGCTCCCGGCGGGCGACGAGGAGCGCGCCGCGTGGCTCTACGCGCAGTGGGTGCGCCTCGACGCGTGGCTGGCCGCCTCGGGAGCGCCGACGGTCCCGAGCGGCGACCGCGACCCGGCCACCTGACGTCGGGCGTCGGCCCGGACGCACGACGCCCCGCGACCGGGGACCGGTCGCGGGGCGTCGGGTGCGTGGACCCGGGTCGTGGGTCCTCCGGCAGACCCAGGGTCAGGCGAGGACCTCGCGCAGGAGCGCGGCGGTCTCGGACGGCGTCTTGCCCACCTTGACGCCGACGGCCTCGAGGGCCTCCTTCTTGGCCTGCGCGGTGCCCGCGGAGCCGGAGACGATCGCGCCGGCGTGGCCCATCGTCTTGCCCTCGGGGGCGGTGAAGCCCGCGACGTACCCGACGACCGGCTTGGTGACGTGGTCCTTGATGTAGGCCGCGGCACGCTCCTCGGCGTCGCCGCCGATCTCGCCGATCATGACGATCGCCTTGGTCTCGGGGTCGTTCTCGAACGCCTCGAGCGCGTCGATGTGCGTGGTGCCGACGATCGGGTCGCCGCCGATGCCGATGGCGGTCGAGAACCCGAGGTCCTTGAGCTCGTACATCATCTGGTAGGTCAGCGTGCCCGACTTCGACACGAGACCGACCGGGCCCTTGCCCGTGATGGTGTGCGGGGTGATGCCGGCGAGCGACTCGCCCGGCGTGATGATGCCGGGGCAGTTCGGGCCGATCATGCGCGTCTTCTTGCCCTGGAGGTAGGCCCAGACCTCGGCCGTGTCCTGGACGGGGACGCCCTCGGTGATGACGACGATGAGCGGCATCTCGGCGTCGACGGCCTCGATCGCGGCGTCCTTGGTGAACGCCGGCGGGACGAAGAGGACGGACACGTTCGCGCCGGTCTCGGCCATGGCCTCGGCCACCGTGCCGAACACGGGGAGCGTGACGTCGTTGCCCTCGTGGTCCTTGTGCGTGACGGTCGTGCCGGCCTTGCGGGCGTTGACGCCGCCGACGATCTGCGCGCCCGAGTCGAGCATGAGGGCGGTGTGCTTGGCACCCATCCCGCCGGTGATGCCCTGGACGATGATCTTGGAGTCGGAGTTCAGGTAGATCGACATGGTGTTCTCTGTCTCAGCTTTCCGCGTCGTCGGGCGATCAGGCGTTGGCCAGCTCGGCAGCCTTGTCGGCGCCGCCGTCCATGGTCTCGGCGAGCGTCACGAGCGGGTGGTTCGCCTCGCGCAGGATCGCGCGGCCGAGGTCCACGTTGTTGCCGTCGAGGCGCACGACGAGCGGCTTGGAGGCCTCGTCGCCGAGGATCTCGAGCGCGCCGACGATGCCCTTGGCGACCTCGTCGCACGCGGTGATGCCGCCGAAGACGTTGACGAACACCGACTTGACCTGCGGGTCGTTGAGGATGACGTCGAGGCCGTTCGCCATGACCTGCGCGTTGGCGCCGCCGCCGATGTCGAGGAAGTTGGCGGGCTTCACGCCGCCGTGGGCCTCGCCCGCGTACGCGACGACGTCGAGCGTGCTCATGACGAGCCCCGCGCCGTTGCCGATGATGCCGACCTCGCCGTCGAGCTTGACGTAGTTGAGGCCGTTCGCCTTGGCCTTCGCCTCGAGCGGGTCGGTCGACTCCTTGTCCTCCAGCGCCTCGTGGTCCGGGTGGCGGACCTCCGACGCGTTGTCGTCCAGCGTGACCTTGCCGTCGAGCGCGATGATCGAGCCGTCCTCGGTGCGGACGAGCGGGTTCACCTCGACGAGCGTCGCGTCCTCGGCCGTGAAGACGGTCCAGAGCTTCTGGATGACGGCCGCGACCGGGGCCTTGAGCTCCTCGGCGAAGCCGGCGGCGTCGACGATCTCCTGCGCCTTGGCCTCGTCGATGCCCACGATCGGGTCGACGGCGACCTTGGCGAGCGCCTCGGGGCGCTCGACCGCGAGCTGCTCGATCTCCATGCCGCCCTCGACGGAGCACATGGCGAGGTAGTTGCGGTTCGACCGGTCGAGGAGCACCGAGAAGTAGAACTCCTCGGCGATCTTGGCGCCCTGGGCGACCATGACGCGGTGGACCGTGTGGCCCTTGATGTCCATGCCGAGGATCTCGGACGCCTTCTCGGCGGTCTCCTCGGGCGAGTGGGCGAGCTTGACGCCGCCGGCCTTGCCGCGGCCGCCGGTCTTCACCTGGGCCTTGACGACCACGGTGCCGCCGCCGAGCTTCTCAGCGCCTGCGCGGGCTTCCTCGGGCGTCGTCGCGACGACCCCGCCCAGCACGGGCACGCCGTGCTTCTCGAAGATGTCGCGCGCCTGGTATTCGAACAGGTCCACCCTGCTGCGTCCTTCCGTCTGATGCGCCGTGTGCGGCATGACCGATGTCTCGACATCAAGACATCCCCGTACAGGGTAGCCCGGGAAGGCCGGGGCTCCTATCGATCGGCCGCGGACCGCGCCCGGTGCCGGGTGTTCCGTTCGTCACGCGGCGGCCCGCGTGGGCACGGTCCACGGCCCGCGAGGCCTCAGCCCGAGACCGGGACGTCGACGAACCGGACGGGCGTGCTGCCGTCGGTGAGCGACGTCGACCCCTCGGGCACGTCCACGACGACCGTGTCGGAGCCGAGGTCCGGCCAGACCACGCTCACGGTCGACGTCGTCCCCGACGCCAGCGAGCCGACCGAGGCGTCGGCGAGGACGTTGCGCGCCTGCAGCTCGTAGAAGTCCTGGTCGACGAGGTAGTCGACGGGATAGACCCGCACCCCGCCGTCGAGCAGGGTCACGTTGCTCGCACCGAGCAGTCCCAGACCGAGATCGCCCCGGCCGTCCCGGACGGAGCCGAGGACGCTGACGAACGACGCCTGCTCCGGACCGTCGTTGCGCACGGCCAGCTCGCCCACCAGGTACCCGCCGGCGCGCCGCACCTCGACCAGCTCGACGTGCAGACGCTGGATCCCGCCGACCCCGTCGCCGTGCAGGACGACGGCGCCGCCCAGGCCCTCGACGGTCGGGCCCTCCGCGGCGACGAGCCCGTCGGTCGACGTCGCCTCGACCGTCGCGGCGTCCGCGGCGGGCGTGAACTCGACGGTCACCCGGCGGTTGAGCGCGCGCGCCTCGTCGGTCGCCTCCGTCGTCACGGGCTCGGACTCCCCGCGCCCCTCGACCTGGACGTCGAAACGACCCAGGTCGGCGATCTCTGCCAGCCGGTCCGCGACGGCCCGCGCACGCCGTTCCGAGAGCTCCTGGTTCGCGGCCTCCTCGCCCTGGTCGTCGGTGTGCCCGACGACGACCAGGTCGCCGTCGGCCGCGAGCGCGAGCTGCGCGACGACCGCGTCGAGCGCCTCGCCCGCGTCCGGGCCGATCACGTCCGAGTCGACGTCGAAGAGGACGTCGGAGTCGACGACGACGCTCACCACGTCGTGCGCGTCGCGCGTGCGCACGGCGTCGCCGGCCGTCGTGCTGAACGTCTCGAGGTAGGCGGAGGACGCGACGACGTCCGCGAGGCCGCCCGGCGCGAGCTCCTCCACGGGGACGGTCAGGCCGTCCGCGTCGGCGGCCTCGACCACGGGCACGCCCTCGACCAGGCCCACGGCCGGGACGAGCACCGAGGTGGTGGCCGTCGTCGGGGCGTCGAACGCGACGTGCCCGACGACGGGCTCGCGGCCAGGAGAGAGCATGTACTCCTCGCCCAGGGACGCCAGCGCGACCCCGTCCGGGGTCCGCGCCGCCTCGCGGACGACGCCGGTCTCCAGGTCGACGAGCCGCACGCCGTCGAACGAGTCCTCCTGGGTCAGCGCCCGGTTGGCGAACACGAACCCGGCCATGACCGCCTCGTCGCCTCCGGTGGCCTCGACCTCGACCCGGAGCACCGCGAGGTCGCCGTCCACGACGACCGGCCCGACCTTCGCCTCGACGTCGACCCCGCGCACGTGGCCCTCGACCACGACCGGCGAGGGGTCCGTGGACCGGGCGGGCGCCGCGTCGACCGGCGCCGACGGCTCCCCGACGGGCGCCTCCGGGCTGACCGTCACGCACCCGGCGACGAGCGTCGCCGTGGTCACGCCCGCCATGACCGCCAGGAGCGCCCGGCGCGAACGACCCCCGGGCGCGATGGACCGCTGGTGCATCTGTTCCTCTTCCGTCGTCGGTGCCCCTGCGCCTCCTGGACGCCGGCGCGGCGCCACGACCCTAGTGGACCGCCCCCGACGTCCTGGGGGCGCGTCCACGCACCACCGCGCGTCAACCCTTGTTGACACATCGTGGGATGTCAACCTAGATTGACATCCATGGAACCCGTCGACATGGACGCCGCGAGCAGCACCGATCCCGACACGGGGCTGCGCGCCGTGCGGTCGCTGCGCGTGCTCGCCGAGCGCCTCGAGGTGCTGCAGGTCGAGCACGCCCGAGCGCTCGGCTGGTCGTGGCAGGAGATCGCCGACCGCCTCGGCGTCACCCGCCAGGCCGTGCACAAGAAGTACGGCGCGTCCCGAACCACCAGGAGGTCATGACATGTTCGAACGCTTCGCCGCCGACGCCCGCGACACGGTGGTCGGCGCCCAGGAGGTCGCCCGTACCCGCGGCGACGACGCCATCGACGCAGCGCACCTGCTCCTCTCCCTCGCCCGCCAGGGCGGCGGCGCGGGCGCCGCCGCCCTCGCCGCGGTCGGCGTCGACGCCGACGGCCTCGAACGCCAGGTCGACTCCGCGCGCCGCCACGACACGCTCGACGGCCCGGCGCTCGCCGCCCTCGGGATCGACCTCGACGAGATCCGTGCCCGCACGGACGCGGCGTTCGGGCCCGGGGCGCTGGACCGCGCGGGCGACGACGAACGCACGCGCGGGCGACGCACCCGCCGGTCGCACATCCCGTTCACGCCCGAGGCGAAGAAGGCGCTCGAGCTCTCGCTGCGCGAGGCGGTGCACGCAGGTTCCCGCACCATCGACTCGGGCCACGTGCTCGCCGCGGTCGCGCGCGCGAAGGGCTCGACGGCGCACCGCGCGCTGGTCGACGCGCTCACCGCGGCGGGGTCCGACGTCGCGGGCCTGCGCGCCGCGCTCGCGACCCAGCACCGCAAGGCCTCCTGACCCGGTGCCACCGGTCCCGTGCTGCCCTCAGCCGGGAGGGACCGGCCCCGTGAACGCGGCGAGGTCCCACCCGGCGGCCGTCGCCAGCTCACGGTAGGAGCGCTCGAAGAACGCGAGCAGGACGGCGTCGGGGTCCGCCGCGTCGCGCAGCACCCCGCACGGGAGCACGGCCTCGCGCAGGCCCGGGTCCCAGTACCCGGGCGCGAGGTCGAGGTCCGTCACCCCGGGCGGCTGCGGGTAGGCGTACGCGTAGACCTGGTCGGCGTGCGTCGTCGGGTCGCCGGGCCAGTAGCCGACGGCCAGGTTCTCGGCGTTCTCCGCGTAGCGGTAGATGGGCTCGACGTCGTCCGGCTGGTGGAAGGGCCGCCCGTTGAAGAGCGTGAGCCCCAGGTCGAACGCGCCCCAGTAGAAGCGCGGACCGCTCGACTTGCCGTAGAAGCCGGAGCGGAACCGCTCCATCACCGCGACGACCCGCTGCACGGTCGCGAGCCACGTCCGCGTGCGGTCGCCGTCCCACTCCCCGACCGCGGTGTCCTGCTCGAACGGCACGGGGTCGGGGATCTCGCGCGGCGTCGACCACACGCGCACGGGCACCTCGAGCCGGTCGAGGCACGCGAGCGTCCGCGCGTAGAAGTCGGCGACGGACATCGGCCCCAGCGCGATCGTCTCGGTGCTCCCGTCGGACGTGCGGAACACGACGCGCTCCGCCACGAGGTCGATCTCGACGTCGAGCGCGCGGTCGCCGACCTGCATCACGGGCGTGACGAACCCGCGCGACGTCACGTGGAACGCGACGTTCCACCAGTGGTTGAGGAACGGCGTCAGGTCGAGCACGACCTTGCCGATCACCTGCGTGAACAGGTGGAGCGGCCGGCGGGTCGGCTCCCACCGCCGCACGTCGAGGTCGGGCCAGGGGGCGGGCGCGGGGGCGGGACGGGCGGCCGGCTGGGTCACGGGAGGCTCCTCGGGGCTCGGTCGTCCTGCCACGGTAGGACGCCTCCCGCCCCGGTGCCCGACGACGGGGTGACGCCCGGCGGGCCCGGGCCGCCTAGCGTCGTGGCGTGCCCGAGACGACCTCGCCCCCCGACCGCGCCGACGACCGCCCGTCGGCACCGACCCGACCCGTCGGGGTCACGGCGTCGCCCGGTCACCCGTGGCGGCGCGGTGCTGTCGTCCTCGTCGCGAGCTTCCTGCTGGGCGGCCTGACGTCGTACGCCCAGGGGTTCCTGCCCGACGCCGCGGCGCCGTTCGCGAACTCGGCGAGCGGCTGGACGCTGCTCACCGCGCTGCTGGTCGCCTGGTCCGCGCGCGACCCGCGCACCCGGACGTGGCACGCCGCCGTGCTGGGCGCCGCGAGCTTCGTCCTGCTCGTGCTCGGCTACACCGTCGCCGCCGACCTGCGCGGGTTCTTCTACGACCCGACGATGTTCGGCGCGGTCGGCCTGGTCGTCGGACCGTTCGTGGGGGTCGCGGCGGCGTGGCTGTGGCGCACGGGCGTCCACGCCGCTCTCGGCACCGCGGTGCTCGCGGGCATCGGCGTCGGCGAGTCGGTGTACGGGCTCACGACCGTCGTCGAGACGACGGGCGCCGCCTACTGGGTCGTGATCGGCGTCGTCGCGCTCGTCCTGCTCGGCGGCATGCTCGCGCGCCGGCTCCGCGGCGCGCTGCCGGTCGCGATCGCCATCGGGGGCACCGCCGTCGTGGCAGCAGCGTTCGTCGTCGCCTACCGCGCCCTCGGCGCGATCGGCTGACTCGCGGGGCGAGCCCCCGCACGCCGAGAGAGCGGCCCCCGGCTCAGAGCCCGGTGCACGGCACCCGGTACGTCGCTACCTCGGTCGGAGGTCGCCGTCTCGGCGCCGAGGCGCTCTCAGAGCTTGGTCACCGGCGAGTAGCGCAGCAGGAGGCGCTTGGTCCCGTCGGCGCCGAAGTCGATCTTCGCGACCGCGTTCGGGCCAGCGCCCTCGAGCGCGACGACGGTCCCCAGCCCGTAGGCGTCGTGGGTCACCTTGTCCCCGACTGCGAGGTTCGGCACGTCCCCGTCGGCCCGCGGCGTCGCCGACCCGAACTTCGCCCCACCGGACGGCGAGCCGAACGCGGCGCGGGCAGGGGCCGACGACGACGGGTCGTGGCGGGTCTGGCGGGAGCGGCCCGAGGAACGAGGGCCGCGGATGGTAGACCCGTCGTCGGACCCTGACCGCGCCCCCGACCCGAACCCCGACCCCGACCGCGAACCGGACCACGACCCCGAGCCGCGGCCCCAGACCGACCCGCCCGCGCGCAGCGTCGCCATCGACGACTCGCGCCGCCGCCAGTCCCACAGCTCCTCCGGGATCTCCTCGAGGAACCGGCTGGGCGGGAACTCGTTCGCCATCCCCCACGCCGACCGCACCGCGGACCGCGAGACGTAGAGCCGCTCGCGCGCCCGGGTGATGCCCACGTACGCGAGGCGGCGCTCCTCGGCGAGCTCGGCGTCGTCGTGCAGGGACCGCATGTGCGGGAACGTGCCGTCCTCCATGCCGGTGAGGAACACGACCGGGAACTCGAGGCCCTTGGCCGTGTGGAGCGTCATGAGCGTGACGACGCCCGGGTCCTCCTTCTCCTCGTCGTCGCCCTCCTCGTCCGCGTCGTCCGCGGGGATCTGGTCGGCGTCCGCGACGAGCGACACGCGCTCGAGGAAGTCGGACAGCGTGCCCTCGGGGTCGAGCTCGGTGAACTCGGTCGCGACGGCGTGCAGCTCGGCGAGGTTCTCGACGCGCGTGGCGTCCTGCGGGTCGTCGCTCGCGCGGAGCTCGGCGAGGTACCCGGTGCGGTCGAGGACCGCGCCGAGGATGTCCGAGGGCGTCGCGCCGGACTCCGCGAGCTCGCGCAGCCCGGTCATGAGCTCGACGAACGCGCGCAGCGGGTTGAGCGTGCGGTTCGTCAGGCCGGGGATCTCGTCGATCCGGGCGAGCGCCGCGCCGAACGAGATCCGCTCGCGGTCCGCGAGCGCCGCGACGGCCCCCTCGGCCCGGTCACCCAGACCGCGCTTGGGCGTGTTGAGCACGCGGCGCAGGTTGACGTCGTCGTCGAGGTTGTCGATCGCGCGCAGGTACGCGACCGCGTCCTTGACCTCGCGGCGCTCGTAGAAGCGCGTGCCGCCGACGACCTTGTACGGCAGGCCGACGCGGATGAGCACCTCCTCCAGCGCGCGGGACTGGGCGTTGGTGCGGTAGAACACCGCGACGTCGCCCGGGCGCACGCCGTCGGAGTCGCCGAGGCGGTCGATCTCCTCCGCGACGAACCGCGCCTCCTCGTGCTCGTTGTCCGCGACGTAGCCGATGACCTTGGCGCCCGCGCCCGAGTCGGTCCACAGGCGCTTGGGCTTGCGGTCGGGGTTGCGGGAGATGACGGCGTTGGCGGCGGAGAGGATGTTCTGGGTCGAGCGGTAGTTCTGCTCGAGCAGGATGGTCCGCGCGTCGGGGTAGTCGGCCTCGAACTCGAGGATGTTGCGGATCGTCGCGCCGCGGAACGCGTAGATCGACTGGTCGGCGTCGCCGACGACGGTCAGCTCGGCGGGGTCGAGCGCCGGGACCTGCGCCTCGCCGGTGCCGCTCGTCGCGGCGTCGGTGGCGGCGGAGTCCTCGCCGACCCCCGCGAGCTCGCGCACGAGCACGTACTGCGCGTGGTTGGTGTCCTGGTACTCGTCGACGAGCACGTGCCGGAACCGGCGGCGGTAGTGCTCCGCGACGGCGGGGAACGCCTGGAGCAGGTTGACCGTGGTCATGATGATGTCGTCGAAGTCGAGCGCGCTGGCCGCGACGAGCCGCGCCTGGTAGCGCGTGTAGACGTCGGCGAGCACCTGGTCGAACTCGGGCACGCTCGCGCCGTGCTGGCCGCCCCGCGCCGCGAGGCCGTCGTCCGTCGCGTGGGCGCCGGAGTCCCGGGCATAGGTCTCCGGGTCGATGAGCTCGTTCTTGAGGTCCGAGATCTTGTTCGCGAGCGAGCGCGCCGGGTACTTCTTGGGGTCGAGGTCCAGCTCGCGCGTGACGAGGGTGATGAGCCGCTGCGAGTCCGCGGCGTCGTAGATCGAGAAGCTCGACCGGAGCCCGAGCGTCTTGGCCTCGCGCCGCAGGATGCGCACGCACGCGGAGTGGAACGTCGAGACCCACATGTTCCGCGCGGCCGGCCCGACGAGGGCCTCCACGCGCTCGCGCATCTCCGCCGCGGCCTTGTTCGTGAACGTGATCGCGAGGATCTGCCCGGCGTTCGAGCGGCGCGTGGCGAGCAGGTACGCGATGCGGTGCGTGAGCACGCGCGTCTTGCCGGACCCCGCACCCGCCACGATGAGCAGCGGCCCGCCCGCGTGCACGACGGCCTCCCGCTGCTGCGGGTTGAGCCCGTCGAGCAGCGCGTCGGGGTCGAGGTGGGCGTACCGGCCCTTGCGCTCCCCCGTGCCCGACGGCGATCCGGTGCCCCCCGGCCCGCCCGGGGCGCCGTCCCCGACGGGCGACCCGGCGCCGTCGGGCACGGCCGGGTCGTCGGTCCAGCGCGGGGCGGTCCGCGGGAGGCGGGACTCGCCGCCGTGGTCGACGCGCGGGCCGTCGAACAGCGTGTCGAGGCCGGGCAGCGGGAGGTTCTCGAAGAGCGAAGCCATAGCCCCTCCAGCCTAGGCGCCCCCGCCCACACCCGGTGCCGCCCCGCCGATGAGTCGTGCCGTCCGCGGCGGTCTCCCCCCGTGACGACCGCAACACCCCTCACCACGAAGGAGACACCATGGCGACGACCCACCTCACCGGCGTCCACACCGTCGCGGTCCCCGTGACCGACCAGGACCGTGCGCTCGCGTACTACACGGGGACGCTCGGCTTCGAGGTCCGCATGGACGGCGAGCTCCAGGAGGGGTTCCGCTGGATCGAGGTCGCTCCCCCGGGCTCGGCGACGTCCGTCGCGCTCGTCGCAGCCGGGGACGGCGTCCCCGCGGGCGTCGACACCGGCATCCGCCTCGCGACCTCCGACGCGGCCGCCGACCACGCGGCGCTCACCGACGCCGGGGCGAGCACCGGCGAGCTCCTGCGCTGGGAGGGCGTCCCGCCGATGTTCTCGCTGCGCGACGTCGACGGGAACACGCTCTACGTGATGGAGATCCCCGGCTGATCAGACTCCCACCGGTCAGGTGATCGCGAGCCCCACGCCCCACGTCGCCGCCGCGAGGAGGCCGCCCAGGAGCTGGACCAGGATCGTGATGCCCGTGGCCTGCATCGCGGCGACGGTCGCGCGCCACGCGGCGCGGCGGTCGCGGCGGCGCAGCAGCTCGGCGACGAACACCGCGAGGACGAAGCCGATGAAGAGCCCGATCACCGGGATGACGAAGAACCCGACCACGCCCGCGACGCCGCCCCACACGAGGGTCGACCAGGGGACGTCCGCGCGGCGCATGTGGCGACCCGCGAGGACGTACTGCGACACCTCGGCGGCGACCACGAGCACCGCGGCGACCGCGAAGACGACCCACGCGGCGGTGCCGCCCGTGACGATCGCCCAGACGAGGACCGCGCCGAGCACGAGCACGTTCCCGGGCAGCACCTGCACGACGATCCCGACCAGACCGACCAGGATCGCCAGGCCGACGAGGACCTCTCCACCGACGCTCACGGGGGAAACCCTCGCACGTCGGGCGCGCTACGCACGCCCCGCGAGCGGCACCAGCCGCGGGTGCGCTGCGCCGTCGAGCACCCAGGACCGGATCATCGCGCTGAACAGGTCCGGGTCCTCCGCGCTCCACTGGTGGTGCATCCCGGGCGCGAGGCGCACGACGGCGTCCGGGACCCGGCGCGCGATCGTCCCGAGCGCGGAGCGGGCCGCGCGCAGGTCCCGCGAGCCCGCGACGGCGAGGACGCGCGCACCGGAGGTCTCGATGCCCGTCGGCCAGCACCCGTCATAGACGTCCTCGACGGTCCGGGCCATGTTGTCCCGGCGGATCGCGAGGCCGGAGCGGACGAACAGGTCGCGCGCCTCCGCGGGGAGGCCGAAGGAGCGCGCCTGCGCCTCCCAGTACCAGCGCCGGTCCCAGACCCGGAGCTGCGCGCGCCCGAACGCCCCGGTGAACCCGCGCACGCCGTCGACCGCCGCGCCGGACACGAGGACCGAGCGGACCAGGCCCGGGTGCCGCGCGGCGAGGTGCAGGGCGACGACCCCGCCGTACGACAGCCCGACGAGGTGCACGGCCCGGCCCGCGGGCAGCGCGGCGACGAGGTCGGCAACGTCGTCCGCCGTGGCACCGATCGACTCGACGTCCTCCGCAGCACGGGACCCGAAGCCCGGCAGGTCGGGCGTCCAGAGGTCGAGGTCGGCGAGGTGCTCCACCTGCGGCTCCCACATCCACGACGCCACGTTGCCGCCGTGGAGCAGGACGACGGACAGCTCGCCCGTGCCCGGGGCGCCCGGGCGGGTGGCGGGGTGGTGCACGACGGCGTCCGGCGCGCTCACGGGAGCACCTCGCCCTCGGTCTCGTCGAGCCACGCGAGCTCCGCCCGGGCGTGCGCGAGACCGTGGCGCAGGGTCGCGAGGCGCAGGGCGAGGCCGCGCGTGCCGCGGACGCGGTCCGCGTCAGGGCCACCGCCCGCGAGGACCGCCGCGACCCGCTCCTCCTCGGCGGTGAGCGTCGCGACCGTCTCCTCCGCCAGCGCGCGCCGGGACGCGAGGAGCGTCGCGACCCCGTCGTCGTCGAGCTGGTCCGCGAAGAAGAGGCGGCCGAGGAAGGGCTCGCGCGAGTCCTCGGGCTCCAGCGGCGCGGCGAGCCAGTCGCGCAGCGCCGCGCGGCCGGCGTCGGTGATCGTGTGGACCTTCCGGTCGGGGTAGCTCTCCTGGGGCACGACCTCGACCTCGGCCAGCCCCGCGTCGACGATCGCGGCGAGCGTGCGGTAGAGCTGCGAGCGGTCGGCCGCCCAGAAGTGGCGCACGGAGGAGTCGAAGGCGCGCTTGAGGTCGTAGCCCGTCATGGGCCGGACCGTGAGGAGCCCGAGGACGAGATATCGGAGGACCATGCGACTAGTGGACCATGCACCTAGTCCCGCGTCAACGTCCCAGGGACGATGGAGGCCCGTCGACGGACGATCCGTCGACGGGCCCCGGCCGGGTCGCTGCGGTCAGTTCCAGAAGACCGCGACGAGGATGTTCACGAGGGTCAGACCACCGATGGCGTGCTTGACGCCCGGCGCCACGGCGCCGTCGGCCGCCTTGGCCCCCTGACGCTTGGCGACGAACGCGAGGACGGCGATGACCAGGGCGATGACCAGCTTGACGCCGATCTTGGCCATGTCCGGGCCGCCGTCACCCCAGACGGACGCCTCGCCGATCCCGACCATGGCGATCCCCGCGACGAGCGCGGTGAGCGCGCCGTGGAAGACGCCCCTGTACAGGCCCGGCGAGCGCAGGGACGCGAGGTAGCCGCCGAGGACGATGGCCCACCCGATGAAGTGCAGCGCGACGAAGACGTTGTAGAGGAAGTCCATGCCGTCATCCTATTTGCTGACGCCACTGTCGTGAAACTTTGCACAAGGTGAGCCGCGCCGCACTCCCCGCCCCACCCTCCGGCGGACCGGACATCCTGCTGGACAAACTTGACTCTATCGGTCTAGTATTTCCGGTTTCCCACCATACGGACGAGGGGTGTCCACCACGCTGGACCGCGGCTATCGTTCTGCGCATGACCACGGCAGCCCGCACCCTCCTCGTGACCTCGCGTCACGGGATGCCGGCGTGCGCGCACACGTGTCTCAGCTGTTGTCGCTGAACCGCGCCCGACTCAGCGCGAGCCCGCAGGCTCGCCCCTCTCCCCGGAGAAACCCTGAGAACCGGCGCGCGCCGTCGGTCCTCAGCCACTCGCACCCTCGCTGAGCGCTCGCCGTCGCGCGTCCCCGCCCCCGAACGAGGACTCGAGGAACACCGATGACGCAGGTCACGACGGTGCCGGACGCCACCCCGGCCCGACCTGAGCGCCCGGCGCGTGCCGCCGGAGAGCGGCCCGCCCGCCCGGCGCGCGCCGCCCGGCCGAACGGGCAGTGGAAGATCGACGGCACCGAGCCGCTCAACGGCAACGAGAAGTGGAAGCAGGAGGACGGCGGGCTGTCCGTCCGCGAGCGGATCGAGACGATCTACGCGCGGGAGGGCTTCGACTCCATCACCGGCGACGACCTGCACGGGCGGTTCCGCTGGTGGGGCCTGTACACGCAGCGCAAGCCCGGGATCGACGGCGGCAAGACGGCGACGCTCGAGCCGCACGAGCTCGAGGACAAGTTCTTCATGCTCCGGGTCCGCATCGACGGCGGGGCGCTGACGACCGAGCAGCTCCGCGTCATCGCGGACATCTCGAAGGACTTCGGTCGCGACAGCGCGGACATCACCGACCGCCAGAACATCCAGCTCCACTGGGTCGAGGTCGAGAACGTCCCGGAGATCTGGCGCCGCCTGGAGGCTGTCGGCCTGCAGACGACGGAGGCCTGCGGCGACGTCCCGCGCGTCGTCCTCGGCAGCCCCGTCGCCGGGATCGCCGCCGACGAGCTCATCGACATCGGCCCGGCCGTCGCGGGGATCACCGAGAAGTACATCGGCGTCCCCGAGCTCGCGAACCTCCCGCGCAAGTTCAAGACCGCGCTCACCGGGCACCCGAGCCAGGACGTCGTGCACGAGATCAACGACGTCGCGTTCGTCGCGCACCGCCACCCCGAGCTCGGCGTCGGGTTCGACCTGTGGGTCGGCGGCGGACTGTCCGCGAACCCGCGCCTCGGCGAGCGCCTCGGGGCGTTCGTCACCGAGGAGCAGGTGCCCGACGTCTGGCACGGCGTCGTGCAGATCTTCCGCGACTACGGGTACCGCCGGCTGCGCAACAAGGCGCGCCTCAAGTTCCTCCTCGCCGACTGGGGACCCGAGAAGTTCCGCGAGGTCCTCGAGACCGAGTACCTCGGGTACGCGCTGCCGGACGGCCCGCCCGCCCCCAAGCCGCCGGTGCCCGGCGACCACGTGGGCGTGCACAAGCAGAAGGACGGGCTCAACTACGTCGGTGCCGCGCCGTACGTCGGCCGCGTGTCCGGGACGGTCCTCGCGAACGTCGCCGACCTCGCCGAGTCGGTCGGCTCGCACCGCGTGCGCCTCACGCCGCACCAGAAGCTCCTCGTGCTCGACGTGCCGGACGAGCAGGTCGAGCACGTCGTCTCGACGCTCAAGGCGAACGGGCTCGACGCCAACCCGAGCCCGTTCCGCCGCAGCACCATCGCGTGCACGGGCATCGAGTACTGCAAGCTCGCCATCGTCGACACCAAGGACACCGCGACCGCCACGATCGACGAGCTCGAGAAGCGGCTCGGCGACCTGTCGCACATGAAGCCGCTCTCGCTGCACGTCAACGGGTGCCCCAACTCGTGCGCGCGCATCCAGACGGCGGACATCGGGCTCAAGGGCCAGCTCGTGATGGACGACGACGGCGAGCAGGTCCCGGGTTTCCAGGTCCACCTGGGCGGGGGGCTGGCGTCCGACGACCGCGAGCTGGCCGGGATGGGCCGCACCGTGCGCGGCCTCAAGGTCACCGCGACCGACCTGCCCGACTACGTCGAGCGCGTCGTCCGGCGGTACGAGGCGGACAAGGACGGGACCGAGACGTTCGCCGAGTGGGCGCACCGAGCCGACGAGGAGGCGCTCCAGTGAGCGAGGACCAGGGCGTGACGACCGCGCCGGCCGGCGGACCGGCTGCCTCAGGGCCGTCGGGCACCACCGACCCGCTGGCCGCGCTGCGCGCCGCGGCGAAGGCCAAGGCCGAGCAGCGCGAGAGCTCGAAGGCGGCGCACCACGCGGAGCGTGCCCGGCACGGCAGGCCCAAGCGGTCGCTCGACGAGCTGCGCGAGATCGCGCGGCGCGGCGAGGAGCTGCTGCACGGCGCGGGCACGCCCGGCGTCGAGGGCGCCACCCGCCCGGAGGCGACGGCCGAGGAGGTCATCGCCTGGGCGGCGCGCGAGTTCGGCACGTCCGTCGCCGTCGCGTGCTCCATGGCCGACGCCGTGCTCCCCCACGTCGTGGCGCAGCAGATCCCCTGGGTCGACGTGCTGTTCCTCGACACGGGCTACCACTTCGCCGAGACGGTCGGGACGCGCGACGCCGTCGAGCAGCAGATGGACGTGACGATCGTCGACGTCCGGCCCGAGCTCACCGTCGCCCAGCAGGACGCGGCGCACGGCAAGGACCTGTTCGGTCGCGACCCGGCGCTGTGCTGCCAGATGCGCAAGGTCGAGCCGCTGCACCGCACGCTCGCGGGCTACGAGGTGTGGGTCACGGGCGTGCGCCGCGACGAGGCGCCGACCCGGACGAGCACCCCGCTCGTGACGTTCGACGAGAAGAACGGGCTCGTGAAGATCAACCCGCTCGCGGCATGGTCGTTCGACGACCTGCTCGCCTACGCCGCACGGCACCAGGTGATCCTCAACCCCCTGCTGAACGACGGCTACCCGTCGATCGGCTGCCAGCCGTGCACCCGGCGCGTCGCGCCGGGCGAGGACCCGAGGGCCGGCCGCTGGGCGGGGCTCGACAAGACAGAGTGCGGACTCCACGTATGAGGACGGGCATGACGACCATCGACCTGACGACCGACGCACCGGGCTCCGCCGCCGGTGCTCCTGCCGGCGCCTCCGCAGAGGCTGCGCCGGTCCCCGCCACGGCGCTGCCCGGGGGGCGCCGCCTCGCGCAGCTCGACGCGCTCGAGAGCGAGGGCATCCACATCGTCCGCGAGGTCGTCGCCGAGTTCGAGCGGCCCGTGCTGCTGTTCAGCGGCGGCAAGGACTCCGTGGTGATGCTGCACCTCGCGGTCAAGGCGTTCGCGCCCGGCCCGGTGCCGTTCCCCGTGCTGCACGTGGACACGGGCCACAACTTCCCCGAGGTGCTCGCCTACCGCGACGCGACCGCGGAGCGCCTCGGCCTGCGGCTCGAGGTCGCGAGCGTGCAGGACTACCTGGACGACGGCCGCCTGCGCGAGCGCGCCGACGGCACGCGCAACCCCCTCCAGACGCAGCCGCTGCTCGACGCGATCTCCGGCCACCGGTTCGACGCCGTGTTCGGCGGCGGCCGCCGCGACGAGGAGAAGGCGCGCGCCAAGGAGCGCGTGTTCTCGCTGCGCGACGAGTTCGGCCAGTGGGACCCGCGCAACCAGCGCCCGGAGCTGTGGAACCTCTACAACGGGCGCCACCGCCCGGGCGAGCACGTGCGCGTGTTCCCGCTCTCGAACTGGACCGAGCTCGACGTCTGGCGCTACATCGCGCGCGAGCGCATCGAGCTCCCGGGGCTCTACTACGCGCACGAGCGCGAGGTGTTCGACCGCGACGGGATGCTGCTCGCCGTCGGGCCGTACTCCCTGCCCCGGACCGACACCGAGGCCGCGTCGCTGCGGACGGAGACGGTCCGCTACCGGACCGTCGGCGACATGTCGTGCACCGGCGCCGTGCGCTCGGACGCGACGGGTGTCGAGGACGTCATCGCCGAGGTCGCCGCGACGCGCATCACCGAGCGCGGCGCGACCCGCGCCGACGACCGCCTCTCCGAGGCCGCCATGGAGGACCGCAAGAAGGAGGGGTACTTCTGATGGGCACCCAGACCAGCACCGGCACCATCACCGAGGACGCGGCGCTGCCGCTCGACGACGCGCGCCGCGGCACGCTGCTGCGCCTCGCGACCGCGGGGTCCGTCGACGACGGCAAGTCCACGCTCGTGGGACGCCTGCTGTTCGACTCGAAGTCCGTGCTCGCCGACCAGCTCGATGCCGTCGAGCGCGTCTCGCGGGACCGCGGCCTCGAGTCGGCCGACCTCGCGCTGCTCACCGACGGCCTGCGCGCCGAGCGCGAGCAGGGCATCACGATCGACGTGGCGTACCGGTACTTCGCGACCGCGCGCCGCTCGTTCATCCTCGCCGACTGCCCCGGGCACGTGCAGTACACGCGCAACACCGTCACGGGCGCGTCGACGGCGGACGTCGTCGTGCTGCTCATCGACGCGCGCAAGGGCCTGCTCGAGCAGACGCGCCGCCACCTCGCGGTCGCGAGCCTCCTGCGCGTGCCGCACGTGGTCGTCGCGGTCAACAAGATCGACCTCGTCGACTACAGCGAGGCGCGCTACGAGGAGCTCGCGGCGGACATCCGCGCGGCGGCGACGTCGCTCGGCGTCGGCGACGTCCACACCCTCCCCGTCTCCGCGCTCGTCGGCGACAACGTGGTGGACCGGGCGAGCGCCAACACGCCCTGGTACGACGGCCCGAGCCTGCTCGAGCTGCTCGAGGAGCTCCCCACCGGCGACGACCCGGAGGCCGAGGCGTTCCGCTTCCCCGTCCAGGTCGTCATCCGCCCGCAGGCCGCGGCCGACGAGCGCTACCGCGACTACCGCGGGTACGCCGGTCAGGTGGCGTCGGGCGTCGTGACGGTCGGGGACGAGGTCGTGGTGCTGCCGTCGGGTCGCCGCACGACCGTCGTCGGGATCGACACGGCCGACTCGCTCGCGTCCGGCGAGGAGCTCACGGAGGCGTTCGCGCCGCAGTCCGTGACGATCCGCCTCGCGGACGACGTGGACGTCGCGCGCGGCGACCTCATCGCGTCCGCCGCGGAGGCCCCCGAGGTCACGCAGGACGTCGAGGGCACCGTCGCGTGGCTCAGCGACCGCCCGCTGTTGCCCGGCGCGCGGGTGCTGCTCAAGCACACGACCCGCACGGTGCAGGCCGTGGTGCGCGACGTCGTCGGGCGGCTCGACCTGGACACCGCCGAGCTCGAGCCTGCCGAGCGCCTCGACCTCAACGACATCGGCCGCGTGACGCTGCGGCTCGCGTCGCCGGTCGCGGCCGAGGAGTACGTCGTGGCCCGCCGCACGGGCGCGTTCCTGCTCGTCGACGGCCAGGACGGCGGCACGCTCGCCGCCGGCATGGTGGGCGACGCGCTCGCCGCCGCGCGTCGTCCGGCGTCCCGGCCCGGCTCGTACGCGATCTAGGCTGGAAACCGTGACCGCACCCGAGCACGAGACGTACCCCCTGGGCCTGCGTCTCGTCGGCCGCCGGGCCGTCGTCGTCGGCGGCGGACCCGTCGCGGCGCGCCGCACGCGCGGGCTCCTCGACGCGGGCGCCGTCGTGACGGTCGTCGCGCCGTTCGTGTGCGAGGACCTCGCGGAGCTCCTCGCGGTGCACGGCCCCGCCGCCGACGCCCACGGCCACGTCGCCCTGCCTGCGGACCACGGGGCGCCGCTGTCGTGGGTGCGGCGCGACTACCTCACCGGGGACCTCGACGGCGCGTGGCTCGTCCACACCGCGACCGGCGACCCGTGCGTGGACGCCGAGGTCGCGGCCGACGCCGAGGCCGACCGGGTCTTCTGCGTCGCCGCGGGCGACGCGGACCTCGCGACCGCCTGGGTGCCCGCCGTCGCACGCACGCGCGTCCCGGGCGGCGCCGCTCGCGGCGTCCCGGCAGCGGAGGTCACGGTGTCCGTCAACGCGGGCCGCGACCCGCGCCGCGCCCAGCGCGTGCGCGACGCGGTCGCGGCGCTGCTCGAGGCGGGCGAGCTCCCGCTCCGGGCGGTCCGCCCGGCGGGCTCGCGCCCCACGGCCGACGACGACGCCCCCCGCGCCGGGGCCGTCTCCGAACCGCTCGTGCGGCCGGTGGGGACGGTCGCGCTCGTCGGGGGCGGCCCCGGCGACACCGGGCTGATCTCGGTGCGAGGACGCCGCCTCCTCGCGGAGGCGGACGTCGTCGTGGTCGACCGGCTCGGGCCGCGCGGCCTGCTCGCCGAGCTGGGCGACGACGTCGAGGTCGTGGACGTCGGCAAGACGCCGGGCCACCACCCGGTGCCGCAGTCGGAGATCAACCGGATCCTCGTGCACCACGCGCTCGTCGGGCGGCGGGTCGTGCGGCTCAAGGGCGGCGACCCCTACGTGTTCGGGCGCGGGGGCGAGGAGGCCGAGGCGTGCCGCGAGCACGGCATCCCGGTCGAGGTCGTCCCGGGCGTGACGAGCGCCGTCTCCGTCCCCGCCGCGGCGGGCATCCCCGTGACGCACCGCGGCCTGTCGCGCGGCTTCACCGTGCTCACCGGGCACGAGGACGTCGGCAAGGTCCCCGCCGCGAGCGACCACACCGTCGTCCTGCTCATGGGCGTCTCGCGGCTCGCGGAGACCGCGGCGGCGCTCGTCGCGCAGGGGCGTCCTGCCGAGACGCCCGTCGCGGTCGTCGAGGACGGCTACGGCCCGCGCCAGCGGACCACGGTCGGCACGCTCGCGACCATCGCCGAGCGCGCCCGCGAGGCCGGCGTCCGCCCGCCCGCGGTGACCGTCGTCGGCGACGTGGTGACCCTCTCCCCCGCGTGGCCCGGCCCCGCCCCGGGCGCCGGCCACGGCGTGCCCTCCGAGTAGCCGCGGGCGCCTCGGCGTGCACGACCCCCGTCCTGCCGGCTCATGACAGGGACCTCACGGCCCGTTGAGCGTCCCGGTCACCCGGGGTCGTCGTGCGGGACCAGCACCCGCACCCCGGGCCGGTCGAGCACGGTCGTCGTCGTCTCGTCGAGGGTCCGTCGGGTCTCCTCGCTGAACCCGTCGCCCGTCGTCCGCACGAGGACGGCGGACGTCCCCGAGGTCAGGTAGCGCAGCGCCTCGTCCTGCCAGGCGAGGTTCCGACGGCGCGGGACGGCCTCGCCCGCGGCGTCGTGCGCGCCGAGGTCGTACGCATACCCGGACAGGTCCACCGGGAGCTCGCAGCCGCGCTCGAGGTCGCGGCTCAGCACGTCGAGGACGGCGAGCACCCCGGGGGAGTCGGCGCGGACGCAGCCGTCGTCGGGGAGCCGGGCCGCGACCTCGGCCGTCGGGATGGGCACGATCCGGGGAGCGGTCAGCACGGCCGCCACCAGGAGGGCGCCGGCCCCGGCCCCCAGGGCCGCCCCTACCACCACCCGGCCCGGGCGCGGCACGAGCGAGCACGCCGCCGCCAGGACGAGCACCAGGGCCGGGGCCGGGAAGGCCGCGTACTGCGCGTACGCGGACGGCGCGGCCAGGAGCACGCCGACCTGCACCACGAGCAGCGCGACCCACAGCCGCCCGCGCCGCCCGGTCCAGGCGACGACCGCCGCGACGGTCACGAGCGCCAGCACGGCCCAGACCGCCGCGACCTGGGCCCGGTGCGACACGAGCTCGTCGAGGCCGCCCGTCCCCGTGACCCACACGAGCCGCTGCTCGAGGTCCGTCGTCGCCCGCGGCCGGCCGAGCTGGGTGAGCACGATCATGCGGACCATGTCCGGACCCGCGGCGAGGAGGAACGGCAGCAGCACGGTCGTCAGCGCGACGACGGCGCCCGCTGCGGCGCGAGCGGCGGTGCGCCACCCGGCGACGGCCAGGAGCCAGAGGAGCACGACCACCAGGGGCACGACGCCCCAGATCTTGACCGTCGCACCGAGCCCGAGGACGGCCCCGCCCGCCCACGCCCAGAGACGCCCGGTCCCGGTGCCCTCCGTGCGCACGTCGAGGCCGCGGAGCAGCAGCACGACCCCGCCGAGCAGGCACAGCGACCCCAGGGGCTCGAGCAGCGTGAGGCGCTCGGCCCAGGCCGCGGCGAAGGACACCGCGTACAGGACGCCGCCCACGACCGCCGCCGTCGTGCCCCACCGGCGCGCGACGCGCGTCACGAGCACGGCGTTCGCCGCGCCGACGAGCATGAGGCCGACACGCGCGGCGACGAGCGCCTGGTCGTCGCTCGTCCACGCGGTGAGCCCCGCGAAGGGCGTCAGGGCGAGCATCGAGCCGGGCGGGTGCAGCAGCAGGAAGTCTCGGTACGGCAGGCGGCCGTGCACGAACGCGACCGCCGCCGAGAAGTACACGCCGTCGTCGTACCCGCGGTACGCGCCGACACCGGCCGACCCGCCGACGAGGTGCCACCGCACCACGAACGCGAGTACCGCCACGACGGCGGCCGCGCCCCACCCCCACCGCGCGGCAGCGGGCTCTCGGCGCGGGGCACGGGCTGCCATGCTCACACCCGCCAGTGTGCGCCGGACCCGCGGCGGACGCGCGACACGGGGCGGCGCCGCTAGAGGAGGCGCCGCTGGGCCGCCCAGCGGGTGAGCTCGTGGCGGGAGGAGAGCTGGAGCTTGCGCAGGACCGCGGAGACGTGGGTCTCGACCGTCTTGATCGAGATGAACAGCTCGGACGCGACCTCGCGGTAGGTGTACCCGCGCGCGATGAGGCGCATGACCTCCTGCTCGCGGGCCGAGAGCCGGTCGAGCTCGTCGTCGCGCACCGCGACGTCGCCGGCCCCCGTGCCGAACGCGTCGAGCACGAAGCCCGCGAGGCGCGGCGAGAACACCGCGTCGCCGCCCGCGACCTGTCCGACGGCGGCCGACAGGTCCGGCCCCGAGATCGCCTTGGTCACGTACCCGCGCGCCCCGGCGCGGATGACCGCGACGACGTCCTCCGCGGCGTCCGACACCGAGAGCGCGAGGAACCGCACGTCCCCGAGCAGGTCGGTGCAGCGCTGGATGACCTCCGCGCCGCCGCCCCCGCTGCCGCCGGGCAGGTGCACGTCCAGCAGGACGACCGGGGGGCGCAGCTCGTGCACGCGCGCGACCGCGGACTCGACGTCGTCCGCCTCCCCCACCACGGCGACGAGCGCCGGGTCGAGGCTCGCGCGCACGCCCGCCCGGAACATGTGGTGATCGTCGACGAGCACCACCGGGACGGGACCGGTCGCGGGGCCGCCGACGGCCGGCATGCTGGGGATGGTCGTCACGGGGTCTCCTGGTTCGACGGTGGGCTCGACGGTGCAGTCGACGGTGCGGGCGACGGCGTGCTCGACGGCGGGCGGGCGGGCTCGGGCTCCGCCGTCACGGCCCGCGGCACGCGCAACCGTACCTCCGTGCCCCAGCCCGGCCGGCTGATGATCTCGGCCTTGCCGCCGCGGCGCTGGACCCGGCCGAGGATCGACTCCCGGACGCCGAACCGGTCGGGTGCGACGTCCTCCATGTCGAAGCCGTCCCCGCGGTCGCGCACGAAGACCTCGACGGCCGCGTCGCTGACCTCCAGGTAGACCGAGTAGGGCGGCCCGCCGTGCGCGACGGCGTTGACGAGCGCCTCGCGGGTCGCCTGCAGCAGCGCCGCGGTCTCCTGGGTGGGCGTGCAGTCGCCCACCATGACGACGTCGACCACGACCGGCCCGGGGTCGGTCTCGCCGGTCGACCCGCCGACGGGCGCTCCGAGAGGCGCCCCGATGGGCTCCGCGCGCCGGCCCACGCGCCCGTCCTCGACCTCCGCGACGAGCCCGCGCAGCTCGGCGGCGAGCGACGTCCCCGGCGAAGGCCGGTCGTCGTACAGCCACTCGCGCAGCTCGCGCTCCTGGGCGCGGGCGAGGCGCGCGACGGTGTCGGCGTCGGACGACCGCGCGCGGATGAGCGCGAGCGTCTGCAGCACGGAGTCGTGCAGGTGCGCGGCGATGTCGGCGCGCTCGGCCTCGCGGGCGCGCGCGGCCCGCTCGTCGCCGAGCTCGCGCACCAGCTTCAGCCACCACGGCGCGAGCACGATCGCGACGCCGCCGAGCACGGCGACCGCCGCGACCGCCGCGCGGACGATCTGGGTGGGCCGCGCGTCCTGCCCCACGAGCAGGACGATGCCCACGAGGACGAGCACGACGCCGCCGGCGATGCGGAGGACCCCGGCGGGCGTGCGCCCGCCGGCCCGTGTCAGCAGCCGACCGCGCTCGACGGCGTCGAGCTGGCTCCACGCGAGCGCCGCGCCCGCGAGCGCGATGAGGACCGGGATCACCCACGACACCTCGACGTCGATGCCGGTGCGCAGCGCGACCAGCAGCGCGGCGCCGCCCAGCAGCACGACGCCGATCGCGACGTCGCGCACCGGGAGCCTGCGCACGCTGCCCTGGAGGCGTGGCGCGAGCCGCGACAACGACGCCGGGCGCTGCTCGTCGCGCGCTGCGGCCGGGTCGCCGGACGGGACCGTGAGCCACCAGAACACGTAGAGCGCGACGCCGGCGCCGCCCGCGAGCCCGAGGAACGCCATCACGAGGCGCACGACACCGACGCTCACGCCCAGGTGCGCCGCGAGCCCGGCGCACACGCCGGCGACCCACCGGCCGCGCTCGGGGCGGCGCAGCGGCAGGTCGCGCGGTCGGGGACCGGGCCCGGCACCGGTCGGTGCGCCGGGCCGCGGGCCGGGACGGGCAGGAGTCGTCACCCCCCGATCGTCACACGTCCCGGGCTCTCGGAGCGCTCCCGGACCGGGAAACCAGGGTCGCGCGGCAGCCGGTTCAGGGTCGGGTCAGGGTGGCACCCGATACCGGCGACGCGCCTCCGGGGCCAGCATGGTTGCCATGAGCACTCCCGACCTTCCCGGACCCGGCACCCAGCCCGGGCCCTCCGGCGGCACCGCCGACGCACCCGGCGCGCAGCCGGGCACCGTCCCTCCCGGTGCGGGCGGACCCGACCCCGTGCGGGGCGGCCCCGCCGGCCCGACCGACCCCGGTCAGACTCCTCCGCACGGCTCCCCGCAGGGCCCTGGCGGGACCCGCCCGAGCGGCACGGACGGCTTCTTCGACGCCGTCCGTCGCGTGGGCGTCTACCGCTCGGACGACCGGTGGATCGGCGGTGTCGCGTCCGGAGTCGCCGAGCGGTTCGGGATCGACCCGCTCATCGTGCGCGGGCTCCTCTTCGTGACCTTCTTCCTGTCGGGCGCCGGGCTCGTCCTCTACGGCGCGGCGTGGGCCCTGCTCCCGGAGCGCCGCGACGGGCGCATCCACCTCCAGGAGGCCTTCCGCGGCAACGTGGACGTCGCGCTGCTCGGTGCGGCCGCGTTCGTCGTCGTCGGGTTCTCCTGGGGCGGCGGCTGGTGGTCGTGGTGGGACACGCTCCACCTGGGGTGGCTGACCGGCCTGTTCTGGGTCGCGGCGTTCGTGACCGTCGCGGTCGTCGTGGTCTCCGCGCTCACGCAGCGCGGACCCCGGGGACCCCAGGGCGCGCCGCCGCCGGCGCCCCCGTGGGCCGGCGGCCCCGGCGCACCGGGCACCGGTGGTCCTGGCGCTCCCGGCTACGGCCCGAGCGCTCCCGGCCACGGACCCGCGGGCCCGGGGTACGTGCCGCCCGCCCCCGGCGGCGCCGCGCCGACCGACGCCCCGTGGGGCTCGCCCGGTACCCCCGCCGGCGGCCCGCCGTCCGGACCTCAGGACCGGGTCACCTGGTCGGCCGAGGCGAGCCCGTACGCCTCGACCGCGCCGGGGGCGACCGCGCCCGTCCCCCCGTACGCCCCGGGTGCACCGCTCGGCACGACGACGCCCCCCGCACCGCAGGCCGCCGCGTCGCCGCGCGTCCACCAGGGACCGCGGAACCCGGCCGCGCAGCAGCCGCCCCGGCCCCCGCGCGCCCCGCACCCGCCGAAGCCCCCGCGTCCCCGCGGGCCCGGGGCGACCACGACCGGCGTCGTCGTCGGGCTGAGCCTCCTGATCGGCGCGTTCCTCCTCGTCGTCGACCGGCAGGGCGAGCTGCCCTGGCCCGTGTTCCTCACCTGGGCCGGCCTGTCCGGGATCCTCGCGGGCCTCGCCATCGTCGTGAGCGGCCTGCGCGGGCGCACGAGCGGCGGCCTCGGCTGGCTCGCGGTGCTCCTGCTGGTCGTCGCTCTGCCGGCGTCCGCGTGGCGGTCCGCCCCGTTCACGTTCTTCCTGGACGACTCGGTGCGGACCGTCACGGACGGCACGCACCGCGTGACCGACCCGGACGTCGCCGAGGAGGGGTTCGGCGTGACGTTCGGCGACCCGACGATCGACCTCTCCGGGCTCGACCTGTCCGACGCGTCCGGCACCTCTCCCGTCGAGGTCCCGATCCAGCTCGGCGCCGGCGACGCGACCGTGGTGGTGCCGGACGGGGTCCCCGTCCGCGCGGAGGTCCAGGTGCTCGCGGGGAACGCCCGCTGGCTCGTCGACGGCGACCGGCAGGAGATCGGCGGCGTCAGCACGCGGCCGGTCACGTTCGACAACGACGAGGTCCAGTCCGGCGACGACCCGCTGCTGGTGCTGCAGGTCGAGGTCGGGGCCGGCCAGATCACGATCGAGGAGAACTGATGAACGACTCAGAACGCCGCGACGACGACACGCGGCCGCTCGGCGACGAGCTGTTCGACACCCCGCAGGCCGGGGCCCCGGAGGCGGACGCCGCGCACCCGACGGTCCCGCTGTCCACGGAGGCACCGGCCACGGAGCCGTTGGTTCTCCGGCCCCTGACGCCGGAGCCGCTCCCCACGGAGCCGCTGCAGGCCGGGTCGGCGCGGGACGGGGAGACCTCCGTCCTGGACGTGCCCGGTCAGCCGGTCCCCGGGCACCCGGGTACCGCCCCGGCCGGCACGACGACGACCGGCCGGACTGCCGGCGCCGTCCCGCCGGCCGGGCCGTCGGTCCCCCCGACCTCGCCCACGGCGCCCCTGTCGCCCGCCGAGCCCGCCGCGCCCGCGCGACGCGGTCCCCGCGTCTCCACGATCGTGTGGGGCTTCGTCATCGTCGCGTTCGGCGTCGTCGTCCTCGCCGCCGCCCTCGGCGCGCGGGTCGACCTCGGGCTGGCCGCGATCGTCGTGCTCGCCGCAGCGGGCCTCACGCTCGTGGTCGGGTCCATCGTCTCGGGGGCCCGTCGCCGGCGCGGCTGAGCCCGGCGCGGCGTGCCGGTTCCCCGGCGAGCCGGGCCGAGACACACCGAGGGCCGTGGCACGTGTGCCACGGCCCCTCGGCGTGTCCGAGCGACGCCGCCCCGCTCGCTCCCCCCGGTGCGACCCGGCGGGAACGGGTCCTCGGCGTCCGGACGGACGGCCGGGACGATCAGGGGGTGGGTTCGTCACCCCGGCGCTCGGGCGGGGTGCCCGTGCGCCCGGTCGTGGGCGGCGTCGTGTCCGGCGAGGCGGCAGGCGAAGAGCCGGGTGCGGACGGCGTGCCCGTGCCGGGCGCGCCCGTCGACTCGACCGGCGTCGCCGCGGCCCTCGCCTCGGCCCCCGGCGTCGAGAGCGCCGACGTCCGGCCCGGTGCCGTCGGAGTCGTCGGCTCGGGCCCCGCGGGCGGTGCGGTCGGAGCCGCGTGCGCGGGCGCCACGTGGCGACCCGCGTCCGACAGGTCACCGGACGACGTGTACGCCCCGGGCGTCTCGACCGCCACGCTGGGGCCGCCCGCGAGCCGCCGGAGCGCTATCCCGACGAGGATGAACAGGACGCCGAGCCCCATGACGAGCAGGCACACCCCGAACGCGACGACGGACGTGAAGAGCGACGCCCGGAGGAACGACGCCGTCATGACCGTCTGCCGGGTCGGGTCGTCCTGGTCGAGCTCGGCGTACGTCTTGCCGCCGCTCGCCTCGAGCGCGTGCTTGTTGATGACCTCGGCCTGCGCGTACGCGGTGAGCGGGCCGTTGACGTGGCGGCCCGCCAGGAACGACGCGTCGTCCGAGACGGTGATCTCCTCGGCGGACAGCTGGTTCGCCACCACGACCCAGGTGCCGATGCCCGCGAGGAGGAGGACGATGCCGGCGATGATCGACACGAGGCCGATGCCTCGCGCCCCCTTGGCCGGCGTGACGGTGACGGTGCTCGACATGGCGCGCTCTCCCCTTCGTCAGGACCCACCTGCTGCCGCACCACGGTCCGCGACCCACGGGCGCGGGTCCGCCGCAGGGCGGTCGAACCACCCATACGGGACCCACGGTAGCGACGACGACGACGGACCGCGCGGCGAACGCGCACCTCAGCGCCGCGTCCGGGTGGGAGGATGCCGTCCGTGCGCATCACCCACCTGACCGACTGCTACCTCCCCCTGCTCGGCGGGATCGAGACCCAGGTCGCTCGCCTCGCGCAGCAGCAGGCGGCTGCCGGCCACGACGTGTCCGTCGTGTGCACCACGCCCGCCCGTCCCGGCGCGCACGGCGTCTCGACCGAGCAGGACGGCGACGTCACGGTGCACCGGCTCGCCGCACGCGTCCCGGGCGGCTACCCCGTCCACCCGCGCGCGCCGCACCACGTGGCGAGGATCCTGCGCGCGGGCCGGCCCGACGTCGTGCACCTGCACATGGGCGTGCTGACGCCCTCGACGCAGGCGTCGCTGCGCACGGTGGTCCGGGCCGGGCTGCCCGCGGTGCTCACCGTGCACAGCGTGTGGGGCGGCGCCGAGCGTGCGTTCGCGGGGCTGGACCGCGTCGTGCGGTGGTCACGGTGGCCGGTGCTGTGGTCGGCGGTGAGCGAGCTGACCGCCGCTCCGCTGCGCCGCATCGTCGGCGACCACGGCGAGGTCGCCGTGCTGCACAACGGCCTCGACCTCGACGCGTGGCGCGTCCCCCGCACCGAGCGCGCGGACCGCATGGAGGGCCCCGCCGTGCACGTCGTCGCGGCGACGCGGTTCGCGCCGCGCAAGCGCGTGCTGCCACTCCTGGAAGTCGTGCGCGACGCCGTCGCGCGCCTCCCCGAGGGCGCGCTCCACGTGACGCTCGCCGGGGACGGCCCCGAGCTGGCCGACGCGCGGCGCTTCGTCGCGGAGCACGGGCTGGGGTCGGTCGTGTCGCTCCCCGGCCGCCTCGACGCGACCGGGCTCAAGCGGCTCTACGCGCGCGCCGACGTGTTCGCCGCGCCCGCCGTGGAGGAGGCGTTCGGCATCGCCGCGCTCGAGGGCCAGGCCGCCGGTCTCGCGATCCTGACGCGCTCGCAGTCGGGCGTCGCGGAACGCCTCACCGACGGCGTCGACGCGCTCCTCGCGGCCGACGACGCCGGGCTCACCGACGCGCTCGTGCGGCTCGCGACCGAGGACGGCCTGCTCGACCGGATCGTCGCGCACAACCGCGACGTGCCGTCGTCGGCGGGCTGGCCGCGCGTCCTCGCCGACGTCGAGGCGGCATACGAACGGGCCGCGACGATCGCCGTGGATCGTCGGGCCCGTCCGTCCCGCTAGGGGGTCACTCCCACTCGATGGTGCCCGGGGGCTTGCTCGTCACGTCGAGCACGACCCGGTTGACCTCGGCCACCTCGTTGGTGATGCGCGTCGAGATGACGGACAGCACGTCGTAGGGCAGGCGCGTCCAGTCCGCCGTCATCGCGTCCTCGGACGAGACGGGGCGCAGCACGATCGGGTGGCCGTAGGTGCGGCCGTCACCCTGGACGCCGACCGAGCGCACGTCGGCGAGCAGCACGACCGGGCACTGCCAGATCTCGTCGTCCAGGCCCGCCTTCGTCAGCTCCTCGCGCGCGATCGCGTCGGCGGCGCGCAGCGTCTCCAGGCGGTCGGCCGTGACCTCGCCGACGATGCGGATGCCGAGGCCGGGGCCGGGGAACGGCTGGCGGGCGACGATCTCCTCGGGCACGCCGAGCTCGCGGCCGACCGCACGGACCTCGTCCTTGAACAGGGTGCGCAGCGGCTCGACGAGCGAGAACTGCAGGTCGTCGGGCAGGCCGCCGACGTTGTGGTGGCTCTTGATGTTCGCCGCACCCTCGCCGCCGCCGGACTCGACGACGTCCGGGTAGAGCGTGCCCTGCACGAGGAACTTGACCTCCGCCCCGTGCTCGCCCGCGTCCTCGACGATCTGGCGCGCGGAGTCCTCGAACACGCGGATGAACTCGCGGCCGATGATCTTGCGCTTGGTCTCGGGGTCGCTGTGCCCGGCGAGCGCGGTGAGGAACCGCTCCTTCTCGTCGCGGATCACGAGGTTGACGCCCGTCGCCGCGACGAAGTCGCGCTCGATCTGCTCGACCTCGCCCGCGCGCATGAGCCCGTGGTCCACGTGCACGCACGTGAGCTGGTCGCCCACGGCGCGCTGCACGAGCGCCGCCGCGACCGCGGAGTCGACGCCGCCGGAGAGGGCGCAGATGACGCGCGCGTCGCCGACCTGGGCGCGGATCGCCGCGACCTGGTCCGCGATGACGTTGCCGGGCGTCCAGTCCGGGGCCAGCCCGGCGCCGTCGTACAGGAAGTGCTCCAGCACGGTCTGGCCGTGCGCGGAGTGCTTGACCTCGGGGTGCCACTGCACGCCGTAGAGGCGGCGCGACGTGTCCTCGAACGCCGCGACGGGCGAGCCCGCGGACGTCGCGAGGACCTCGAAGCCCTCGGGCGCACGGTGCACGGCGTCGCCGTGGCTCATCCACGTGGTCTGGTTCTCCGGCGTCCCGTCGAGCAGGACCCCGGCCTCGCAGACCGACACCTCGGTGCCGCCGTACTCGCGCAGACCCGTCTGGGCGACCTCGCCGCCGAGCGCCTTCGCCATGGCCTGGAAGCCGTAGCAGATGCCCATGACGGGCACGCCGGCCGCGAACAGCGCCGGGTCGACGAACGGGGCGCCGGTCGCGTACACGGACGACGGCCCGCCCGAGAGGATGATCGCGACCGGGTCCTTCGCGAGCATCTGCTCGACCGTGAACGTGTGCGGCACGATCTCGGAGTAGACCTTGGCCTCGCGCACGCGGCGCGCGATCAGCTGCGCGTACTGGGCGCCGAAGTCGACGACGAGCACGGGGCGCGGGGTCGCGGCGACCTCGGCGGTGGTGGGGGTGTCGGGAGCGGTGGCGGGTGACGTCACGGCTCCAGGATAGTCGCCGCGCGGCGGGCGACCGTCACGCGTCTCAGGCGTCGGTGCGCTCGCCGGGTCGCGCGGCGGCTCGTCCTGCCACGCGCTCGCGCAGCCCGCGCGCGGCACGCTCCGGGTCCGGCGCCTGCGTGATCGCCCGGACCACGACGACGCGGTCCGCCCCGGCGTCGAGCACCGCGTCGAGCCGGTCCAGGTCGACCCCGCCGATCGCGAACCACGGCGTGCTCGGCCTCGTCGCGGCGACCGTGCGCAGCAGGTCGAGCCCGACGGCGGCGCGCCCCGGCTTGGTGGGCGTCGCCCACAGCGGGCCCACGCAGAAGTAGTCGACGTCCGGGTCGGCCTCGGCCGCGGCCGCCTGGTCGGCCGAGTGCGTGGACCGGCCGAGCACCGGCGCGGCGCCGAGCAGGGAGCGCACCGCGGGGACGGGCAGGTCCCCCTGGCCCATGTGCACCACGGGCGCGCCCGTCAGCCGAGCGACGTCGGCCCGGTCGTTCACGGCCCACAGGGCGCCGTGCTCCGTCGCGACGCGCGCGACGAGCTCCTGGAGCTCGAGCTCGCGCGCCACGTCGAGCGTCTTGTCGCGCAGCTGGACCACGTCGACCCCGCCCGCGAGCGCCGCCCGCAGGAAGTCCTCGAGGTCGCCGCGCTCCTCGCGCGCGTCGGTGCACAGGTAGAGGCGCGCGTCGGCGAGGCGGGCGCGCACGTCGTCAGGAGCCGACGGTGCGGGGGCGGCGGGCGTGGCGAAGGTCTCGGGGCTCACCCGCCGGAGCCTAGCCGCGGCGGGCCCGGGGCAGGCGGTACTGTGGCCGACAGCACGGGAGCCCCGCACGGGGCTGAGAGGGCGTCGGAGCCGACCGTCGAACCTGATCTGGGTCATGCCAGCGAAGGGAGCGCGCATGCACACCCCTGTCCGTCCTGGGTCCCGCCCGCCGGGAGCCGGCCCTGCCGTGCCCGACGGCGCGCGCGACGTCGTCGTCGTGGGCGGCGGGATCGTCGGGCTCGCCGTGGCGTGGCGGGCGACGCGCGCGGGGCTGACCGTCACGGTGCTCGACCCGTCGCCGGGCGACGGCGCGACGCACGCCGCCGCCGGGATGCTCGCCCCGGTCACGGAGGCCGACTTCGGCGAGGACGACGCGCTCCGCCTGCACCTCGCCGCCGCCGGGGCGTGGCCCGGCTTCGCCGCCGACCTGCGCGCCGCTAGCGGGGCCGACGTCGGGCTGCGCACCGCGGGCACCCTCACGCTCGCCTACGACGCCGACGACCTCGCGCTGCTCCGCCGCGTCCTCGCCCTCCACGCGGAGCACGGCCTCGCGTCGCACGAGCTCACCGTCGCCGACGCCCGCCGACGCGAGCCGTACCTCGGCCCGCGGGTCGCGGGCGCGGCGTGGGCGCCCGAGGACCACGCGGTCGACCCGCGCGCGACGCACGCCGCGCTGCTCGCCGCGCTCGGCGCGGGCGACGGGCCGGGGACGGTCCAGGGCGTCGGCTCTCGCACCGCGGCGCACTCCGTCGTCGTGCGGGCGTCCGCGACGCGGCTCGCGCTCGGCCCGGCCGGGCAGGCCGTGGGGGTGCACGACGACGCGGGCCGGCTCCACGCCGCGGGCGCGGTCGTCGTCGCGGCGGGCTGGGAGTCCGGGGCGCTGCTCGCGGACGTGCCGGGCGTCGTCGTGCCGACGCGACCCGTCAAGGGACAGACGCTGCGCCTCGACGCCGGGCCGGACCTCGCGCTCGAGCACGTGGTGCGCGGTGTGGTGCAGGGGCGGCCGGTGTACGTCGTGCCGCGCAACCCGGTCCCGGACGGGCAGGGTCACGGCTGCGCGGGGCACCGCGAGGTCGTCGTCGGGGCGACCACCGAGGAGAACCCCGACGACCGGCGCGCGACCGCCGGCGGGGTCTTCGCCCTGCTGCGCGACGCGCGCGCCCTGCTGCCGGGGATCGACGAGGCCGCGCTCGTCGACGTGACGCCGCGCGCGCGGCCCGCGACCCCGGACAACCTGCCGCTCGTCGGCCCGACCGCCGTCCCCGGCCTGCACCTCGCGACCGGGCACGGTCGCAACGGCATCCTCCTCGCGCCGCTCACCGCCGACGCGGTCGTCGCCGGCCTCACCGGCGCCCCGCTCCCCGCCGACGCCGCCACGACCCTCTATCCGACCCGCACCGACCGCTTCGCCGAACCCGGGATCACTCTCCACGGCGCGCCCGAGCTGGGGAACGATCCCGGGTTTGGCACCGCCCGGGCGGGCGCCTTCTCCACGACGACACCGAGGTGATCCCCGTGACCGCATCCACTCCGAGCGCGCTCGTCAACGGCGAGCCGTACCCGCTCGACGCGCCCGTGCACCTCGAGCAGCTCGTCGCGGCGCTCGTGCCCGCGTACGTCGCCGACGGGACGCCGCAGGGCGTCGCCGTCGCCGTGGACGACGCCGTCGTGCCGCGCGGCTCGTGGGCGACGACCGTCGTCGCGCCCGGCGACCGCATCGAGATCGTGACCGCCGTCCAGGGCGGCTGAGGAGGACTCGTGACCACGACCGACACCACCCCGCGCCGACCTGCGGACCGCGAAGGCCTCGACGACGACCCGCTCGTCGTCGCGGGCACGACCATCGGGTCGCGCCTCGTCATGGGCACCGGCGGGGCGGCGAACCTGCTCACGCTCGAGGACGCGCTCGTCGCGTCGGGCACCGCGCTGACGACGGTCGCGATGCGCCGCGTCGCCGTGCGAGCCGGTGGCGACGCGAACCCCGACGCCGGGATCTGGGCGCTGCTCGCACGCCTCGGCATCCGGGCGCTGCCCAACACGGCCGGGTGCTTCTCCGTGCGTGAGGCCGTGCTCACCGCGCACCTCGCGCGCGAGGCGTGCGGCACCGAGTGGGTCAAGCTCGAGGTGATCGCGGACGACGTCACGCTCCTGCCCGACCCCGTCGGTCTCGTCGAGGCGGCCGAGCAGCTCGTGCGCGACGGGTTCGTCGTGCTGCCCTACACGAACGACGACCCGATCCTCGCGCGCCGGCTCGAGGACGTCGGGTGCGCCGCGGTCATGCCGCTCGGCGCGCCGATCGGCACCGGCCTCGGCATCCTCAACCCCCGCAACATCGAGGCGATCGCCACCGCCGCGCGCGTGCCCGTGATCCTCGACGCGGGGATCGGCACGGCGTCCGACGCCGCCCAGGCCATGGAGCTCGGGTGCGACGGCGTGCTCCTCGCGACCGCCGTCACGCGCGCCGCCGACCCGGTCCGCATGGCGCACGCGATGCGCCTCGCCGTCGAGTCGGGCCGCCTGGCCGCCGGCGCCGGCCGCATCCCCCGCCGCGAGGGCGCCCTCGCCAGCTCGTCGCCGGACGGCCGCCTCGACCTCGCCCTCTGACTCCGGCGACCAGGCCACCCCGGCACGCCGAACAGGCCGTCCTGGCTCGTCAGCCGACCGGGACGCGCCACCACCACCTGTTCGGCACGTGGGGGGCGGCCTACCTGGCCGGGGAGGGCGCCGCGAGCGCGTCGAGGAGGGCGGGGACGCCGCCGACGACCGAGCGGGCGTCGATCCCCGCGGCGCGGGCGACGTCGGCGACGCGGGCCGAGCGGGCGCCGACCGCGCACAGGACGAGCACGGTGCGGTCCGTCGGGAGGTCCGCGAGCGCCGCGGCCGGGTCGCCCGAGAGGAACGTCCCGCTCGGCACGAGGGTCGACCCGGGCACGGGGCGCACCCGCGCCTCCCAGTCCTCGCGCACGTCGAGCAGGTACGGCGCCGTGCCGTCGTCGCCCAGCAGGGCCGCCGCGTCGCGGGCGGCGACGTCGCGCTCCCCCGCGACCGGCCGCGCGTCCGGCGTCGCCGGGGCGAGCCCGCAGAACGCGGCGTACGCGTCGTCGCCCGGCAGGAGCGCGGTGACGGGCTCGCGCGTCGGGTCGGCGCGCACGGTGAGCTGGCGCCACGAGAGGTCGAGCGCGTCGTAGACGGCGAGGCGGCCCAGCAGCGTCGTGCCGGCGCCGGTGACGAGCTTGATCGCCTCGGTCGCCATGACGGAGCCGAGGGTCCCGCACATCGCGCCGAACACGCCGCCGGTCGCACAGTCGGGTGCGGCCCCGGGCGGCGGCGGGACGGGGAACACGTCGCGGTACGTGACGCCGCGCGCCTCGCCGTCCCCGGGACCGACGGGAGCCGCGCCACCCGGGAGCGGGACGTCGTCGGGCACCGCGAACCGCGGCGCACCCCAGAAGACGCTGACCTGACCCTGGAAGCGGTAGATCGAGCCCCAGACCACGGGCAGGCCGAGCACCTCGGCCGCGTCGGAGACGAGGTAGCGCGTGGGGAAGTTGTCGGCGCCGTCGAGCACGACGTCGTAGCCGCGCAGCACGTCGAGCGCGGTGTCCGCGTCGAGGCGCAGCGCGTGCTCGACGACGCGCACGTGCGGGTTGACGTCGGCGATCGCGTCGCGCGCGGAGTCGACCTTGCGACGTCCGACGTCGGAGCCGCCGTGGATCACCTGGCGCTGGAGGTTGGACGTGTCGACGACGTCGTCGTCGACGATGCCGATCGTGCCGACGCCCGCGGCGGCGAGGTAGAGCAGGGCGGGGCTGCCGAGGCCGCCCGCGCCGACGACGAGCACGCGCGCGGCGGCGAGGCGACGCTGGCCCTCGGGGCCGACGCCGGGCAGTGCGAGGTGGCGCGCGTACCGCTCGAGCTCCGCGGTGGTCAGCTCGGGGCCGGGTGCGACGAGGGGCGCGAGCGGCGTCGTCATGACGCGTACTGCTCCTCCAGGACGGCGAGCTTGGCCTCGGCCTCGGCGTGCACCTTCTTCTCGAGGATGAACGACATGACCGGCACGACGCCCGCGAACACCATGGTCGCGAGGCGGCCCCAGCCCCAGCGCATCTTGGTCCACAGGTCGAGGACCGTGACGAGGTAGACGACGTAGATCCAGCCGTGCGCGAACGGGATCCACGACACGTACCGCATGACGTCGTCGACGTCGACGAACTGACCGACCCCGTACTTGACGAGCATCTCGACGCACAGGATGAGGAGCATCACACCGGTGATGATCGCGAGGACCCGGTAGCGGGCGAGGGCACCGCGCGCCTTGCGGATCGCGGTGCGCGCGGCCTCCGTGCTGGGCGCCGCCGCGTCGGCGGGCACGTCGGAGGGCACAGCGGCGGGCGCGTCGGTCGGGGTGGCCGGGTCCTGCGTGGTCATGGGAGAGGTCCTCGTTCCGGGCGAGACGGCCGCCGCGGTCCCTGCCGCGCGCGGTGGCGTGCGACGCGGTCGCAGCGGTTAAAGCGTCGCCGCGTGTCGGACGCCGAACCTAGGGTAGAACACCGTGCGACCCCTCCCCCTCCCCGACCCGGGGACCCCCGACCTGCGCGGACCGACGCGCTACCTGCTCTGGCTGGCCAGGCGCCAGTGGACCGTGCTCACCGTCTCCGTGCTGCTGGGCCTGGCCAACTTCGCGTGCCAGGCGTTCCAGCCGTACATGCTCGGCCGCGCGCTCGACGAGGGGCTCGCGGAGGGGTTCGGGCCGGAGCTGTGGCGCTGGGCAGGGCTCCTGCTCGCGCTGGGCCTCGGGATCGTCGTCACGGGCGTGACGCAGCACCGGTTCGACATCGCGAACTGGCTCCGCTCCGCGCTCACGACGTCCCAGCTCGTGGGGGACGTCACCGCGCGTTCCGGCGACGCGATCACGGAGGAGCTGCCCACGGGCGAGGTCGTGTCGACGGTGGCGAGCGATGCCATGCGCGTCGGCCAGCTCTTCTCGATGATGGGCCAGTTCCTCGGTGCGCTCGGCGCGTACGTCGTGGTGGCCGTCATCATGCTCTCGACGTCGCTCCAGCTCGGGCTCGTCGTCGTCCTGGGTCTGCCCGTGGTCGCGGCCGTGCTCGCTCTGCTCGTCAAGCCGCTCCAGCAGCGGCAGGCCGCGCAGCGCGAGGCGCAGGGCCGCCTCACGACGCTCGGCGCGGACACGGTCTCCGGCCTGCGGATCCTGCGCGGCATCGGCGGCGAGGGCGTGTTCGTCGGCCGCTACGCGCGCCAGTCGCAGAAGGTGCGGGAGGCGGGCGTCAAGGTCGCGCACACGCAGGCCACGCTCGACGCCCTGCAGGTGCTCCTGCCGGGCCTCCTCGTCGTGCTCGTCGTCTACCTGGGCGCGACGGCGGCGCTGGCGGGCGACATCACGCCCGGGCAGCTCGTCGCGTTCTACGGGTACGCGGCCTTCCTCGGCTGGCCGCTGCAGGTCGCGACCCAGATGCTCAACATCGCCACGCGCGCCCACGTCGCGTCGCGCAAGATCGTGCGCGTCCTCGCGGTCGAGCCCGCCGCGGGCGCGACCCCGGCGACCGCGCCCATGCCGCCCGAAGGCAGCCCCCTCGTCGACGAGACGAGCGGCCTCGTCCTCGAGCCGGGCCGCGTCGTCGCGCTCGTCTCCGCGGACCCCGACGCGTCGGCGGCCGTCGCCACGCGGCTCGGCCGGTTCGACGACGACGCGGAGGTCGCCACGCCCGTGCGTCTCGGCGGGACGTTGCTCGCCGAGCTCGACAAGCACGCGCTGCGGCGCCGGGTCGTCGTCGCCGAGGCGACGCCCCAGCTCTTCTCGGGCGCGCTGCGTGACGAGCTCGACCCGCGGGGCACGGCGACCGAGGCGGACGTGCTCGCCGCCGTGCGGACCGCGGACGCCCACGACGTGCTCGACTCCGTGCCGGACGGCCTCGCGGGCGAGCTGCCCGAGAAGGGCCGCTCGCTCTCGGGCGGGCAGCGCCAGCGCGTCGCGCTCGCGCGCGCCCTGCTCACCGAGCCCGAGGTCCTCGTGCTCGTCGAGCCGACGAGCGCCGTCGACGCCCACACGGAGGCCCGGATCGCCGCGAGCCTCGCCGACGCCCGGCGCGGGCGCACGACGCTCGTCGTCACCGCGTCGCCGCTCGTCCTCGAGCACGTCGACGAGGTCCTGCTCCTCGAGGGCGGTCGCGTCACCGCGCGCGGCACGCACCGCGACCTCGTGGACCGCGCCCACGCGTCCGGCACGGCGCCGGACGACGACGCGGCCCGCTACCTGCGCGTCGTCGGGCGCTCGCTCGACGAGTCCCCCGTCCTCGCCCGCACCGCACCCGAAGGAGGAGAGTCGTGAAGCTCCCCGTCGCCGACGGCCCCGCCGTCCGCGCCGCCGCCGGGCGGCTCTTCGCCCGCCACCGCGGCACGTTCGTCCTGATCGCCGTGCTCCACACCCTGGCCGCCGTCGCCGGGCTCGTCGGCCCGTGGCTGCTCGGCCGCCTCGTCGACGCCGTCACCGAGGGCACGACCTCGTCCTACGTGACGACCGTCGTCGCCGTCGGCGCGGGAGCCGTCGTCGCGCAGGCCGTGCTGCGCCGGTACGCGCAGCGCCTGTCCATGGTGTTCGGCGAGACCGTGTTCGCCGAGCTGCGCGAGGACCTCGTCGAGACGGTGACCTCGCTCCCCCTCTCGACCGTCGAGCGCGCGGGCACGGGCGACCTCGTCGCGCGCACGACCAACGACGTCGACCGCATCCAGCACGCGGTGCGCTTCGGCGTGCCCCAGCTGCTCGTGGCGGTCGTGACGCTCGTCCTCACGGTCGTGGCGTCGGTCGTCGTCGCGCCGCTGGTCGCGCTCGCGCTGTTCGTCGGCGTGCCGCTGCTCGTCGTCGTCTCGCGCTGGTACCTCAAGCGCGCGTCGGCCGGCTACCAGCGCGAGGCCGCGGCGTACGCGACGCTCAACGGCACCATCACGGAGAGCGTCGAGGGCGCGCGCACGGTCGACGCGCTCTCGCTCACCGAACGGCGCAAGGCCCGCGTGCGCGCGGACCTCACCGAGGCGTACGAGGCCGAGAAGTACACGCTCGGGCTGCGCACCGTGCTCTTCCCGGGCATCGACCTCGCGATCGCCATCGCGCCCGTCGCGGCGCTCGTGTGGGGTGCGTGGCTGCTGGCGCAGGGCCAGACGACGCTCGGCGCTGTCGCCACGGTCACGACGTACGCGTTCCAGCTCGCCGGCCCGGTCTGGAACCTCATCTTCTGGCTCGACGAGATCCAGGTCGCCGGGGCGTCCTACGCGCGCATCGTCGGCGTCGCGCAGGTCCCCGGCGACCGCACCGCGACGGGTGACGTGCCTGACGGCGACCGCCTGGTCGCGCGGGACGTCGAGTACGCCTACCGCGAGGGCCACCCCGTGCTGCACGGCGTCTCGCTCGACCTCGAGCCGGGCGAGCGGCTCGCCGTCGTCGGCCCGTCCGGCGCGGGCAAGTCGACGCTCGGGCGCATGCTCGCGGGCATCCACCCGCCCACGGCGGGGTCGGTCCGCTCGGGCGGCGTGCGCCTCGTGGACCTCCCGCTGGAGGACCTGCGCCGCGAGGTCGCGCTCGTCACGCAGGAGCACCACGTGTTCGTCGGCACGCTCGCGGACAACCTGCGGCTCGCGAAGGTCGACGCGAGCGACGGCGAGCTCCGCGACGCGCTCGACGCCGTGGACGCGCGCGGCTGGGCGGAGTCCCTGCCCGACGGCCTGGAGACGACCGTCGGGTCGGGCGGGCACGTGCTCACGCCCGCGCAGGCGCAGCAGGTCGCGCTCGCGCGGCTCGTGCTCCTCGACCCGCACACGCTCGTGCTGGACGAGGCGACGTCGCTGCTCGACCCGCGCGCCGCGCGCCACCTCGAGCGCTCGCTCGACGCCGTGCTCGCGGGCCGGACCGTCGTCGCGATCGCGCACCGCCTGCACACCGCGCACGACGCCGACCGCGTCGCCGTGGTCGACGGCGGCCGCATCAGCGAGATCGGCCCGCACGACGAGCTCGTCGCGGCGGGCGGCGACTACGCGCGGCTCTGGCACTCCTGGCAGCAGGAGTAGGCGCCCGGGCGATGCCAAGATGGTGCTGATGCCTGACACCACGAGCGACACCCTGCACGACCTCCCGTCCCTCCCGAACCCGTGGCGCGCCCGGGTCCCCGGCTATGCCGACGTCGACGCGCTCGTCGGGCTGCGACGTCTGGACGAGCTGCAGGGGACGGGCTCGTCGCACGTCGACCCCGCCGGGATCGAGTCGGAGGTCGCGGGGCTGGCGTCGTGGACGCGCCGTCAGCTCGTCGCCGTCGGGCCGGACGACGTGCCGCGCGCCTGGGTCACCGTGCACGACCGCGCCGCGGGGCGGGCGACCGTCTGGGGCTACTTCGACCGCGACGTGGCCGAGGTCGACGCGATCGCCGACGCGTTCTACCGCTGGGCCGAACGCACGGCGGTCGCGATGGCGCGCCTGCGCGGCGTCACGGCGACGCGCCTGGACGAGAGCCCCTTCGCCGACGACACGCGCCAGACCGGCTGGCTCACCCGGGCGGGCTACGCGCGACGGCGGAGCTGGCTGCACATGACGCGCCCGGTCGCGGCGGACGAGGCGTCGCTGACTCCCCGCGCGGGCGTCGCGGTGCGCCCGGTCGAGCGGCACGAGAACGGGATGCCCGTCGCGGCCGACCTCCAGGTCGTGCACCAGATGCTGGAGACGTCCTTCCAGGACCACTTCAACTCCTACCGCGAGAGCTTCTCGGAGTTCGTCCAGCGGCTCCGCGAGGACCCCGGCCACAGCTGGGACCACTGGTGGCTCGCGTACGTGGAGACCGACGAGGGTCGCCGCGTCCCGGCGGGCACCGTGGTGTGCTCGTCGCTCGCCGCCGCCGAGAGCGGCGCGCGCGGCACCTACGTCGAGTACATCGGGGTGACGCGCGCCGCCCGGGGTCGCGGCGTGGCGAAGTCGCTGCTCGCCACGGTGATCGCCGACGCCGCCCAGGACGGACGCGACCGCGTGGCGCTCGAGGTCGACGCGGACTCTCCCACCAAGGCCGACCAGCTCTACCGCTCGCTCGGCTGGGAGACCGACTACGTCACCGAGTCGTGGTTCAAGGACCTCGAGCTCGACGGCTGACGTGCTCGACGGCCGCGCACCCCGGGCGTCCAGCCGGCCGGCGGGTCAGGCGCCGGGGAGACCGGCGATGCCGGCGTCCTCGCCGCGCGTCCTGCGCTTGCCGCCGGCGGCCTCGTCGCGCACGAGCCGGACCCACAGCAGCACGGCGAAGCCGCCGAACACCCACCACTGCAGCGCGTAGAACAGGTTCTGCAGGTTGAGGCCCGTGCCGCCCTCGATCGTCGGGCGCGGGAGCTGCGCCGGACCGCCGTCGGCGGCCGACGGCTGCTCCGGGTCGGAGGTGAGGAGCACGAAGTACCCGGAGTACATCGGCCCGCCCCACTCGTTGACGAGCGCCCCGGTCGAGATGGCGTCGGTCAGCCCGGGGGCGGAGCCGCCCTGGCCCGCCGCCTCGGAGGCCTGCAGGTAGCCCGTGAGCCGCACGACGCCGTCCGGCGGGTCGAGCGCGGCGCTCTCCTCGGGCGTCGCGACCCAGCCGCGGACCACGGGCAGCACGGGAGCGCCGGAGAGGTCGGCCCACGACGCGCCCTGCGTCCCGTCGTCGGTCACGTGCAGCGGGGTGAGGACGAGGTAGCCGACGCGGCCGTCGAGCGCGCGGTCCTCGACGAGGAGCTGTCCCGCTGGGTCGTACTCCCCCTCGACCCACGCCTGGCGGCCGACGAGCTCGCCCGGGAAGGACGACTGCGGGGGGAGCAGCACCCCGACGCCCTCCGGCCCGGCGGCCTCCAGCTCCGCGGCCTCCTGCTGCGCCGACAGCTCGGCGCGCTGCTGCGCGCGGTCGAGCTGCCAGACGCCCAGGCGCGCGCACACGGCGGCGGCCAGGAGGAACAGCACGAGCAGCCCGACCACGCGGGGCTGGCGGGCGACCGCCCAGAACGAACGTGGGGCGGTGAGCTCGGGCACGACCCCACGGTAGCCGGGCTGCCTGCGAGAACCCGCATCGCGGGCGTCGTACCGGGCGAACCTCACACCGGTGTGGTCCGATGGGTGCCCGGGGAACGAGACGGACGACGGGCCGGCGACGAGGCCGGCGCCCGAGAGGAGCACCCTTGACGCACCGCGCCCGACGCCACCGCCTGCGGTTCGCCGCGGCCGCCATGCTCGTGCTCGTGGCGGGCGCGGTCGCCGCGCCGGCCGCCGCGGCGGACTTCCCGATCGAGGAGCCCTTCGGGAGCACGACGCCGAACGACCCCGCCTGGGTCCCGTTCGGGGAGGCGACGCTCACGGGCGAGGGCGACGGCTGGCTCCGCCTCACCGACGTCGACCAGACCAACGGGGGGTTCGGCGGCTACGTGCTCGACAGCGCGTTCCCGACGGACCTCGGGGTGGCGGTCGAGTTCGAGTACGCGACGTGGGGCGGCCAGGAGCTCGGCGGCAACCGCGGCGACGGGTTCTCGTTCTTCCTCATGGACGGCTCGTTCCCCGCCGCGGTCGGTGGGGACGGCGGGTCGCTCGGGTACACGTTCCTCCAGGGCGGGTACGCGGGCGTCGGGTTCGACGAGTTCGGCAACTTCTCGGCCGGCGTCGGCGGCCCTGGCCCGCAGCCCGGGTTCGTGTCCGTGCGCGGCTCCTACGCCGCGGCCACGCCGTGGGACTACCTCACGGGAGTGCCCGGCCCCGGCGGGACCGTCGAGACCGTGCCGCCGGGTGGCGGCGACCCGAGCCGCGCGTTCGTCCGCACCGTCCGCGCCGTCGTCACCCCGGCGCCGAGCACCGACCTCCTCTCCGTGTGGAGCGACAGCGGACCAGGCACCCCGCTCGAGCCGCTCATCAGCCAGTTCGACATCGGCGGCGCCGCGGGGCAGCCCGCGCTGCCGGCCACGTTCAAGCTCGGCTTCGGCGCGTCCACCGGTGGCGCGACGAACTACCACGAGATCCGGAACCTGCGCGTCGTGGTCCCGACCGTCCTCACCGTCGAGAAGACGACGAGCACACCGGTGGTGGAGTCCGGCGGCCAGGTGTCCTACCAGCTCGAGGTGACGAACGGGTACGTCAACGACGTGGTCGGCGCCCGCGTGGTCGACACCGTCCCGGCCGGGCTCACCGACGTCACCTGGACCTGCACCGCGAGCGGCGGCGCGGCGTGCGGGGCGGCCTCCGGGTCGGGCAACGCGATCGACACGACCGTCGACCTGCCCCGGCTCACCGGCCCCACACCCACGGCCTCGGCGGTGCTCACCGTGACCGGGACCGCCCCGTTCGTCGATGCCCAGACCGTCCTGACGAACACCGCCGAGGTCGTCGCGCCGCCCGACCGCGAGGACCTCACGGACAACACCTCGACCGTCGACGTGACGGTGCTGCCCGCCGCGGACCTCGCAGTCACCAAGGAGCTCACCAGCCCGTCGCCGCTCGTGCTCGGCGACCCCGTCGAGTACGTCGTCGACGTGACGAACGCCGGCCCCGGCGGTGCCCGCGGCGTCGTGCTCGCCGACGCCCTGCCGGCGGCGATCGACCCGGCGAGCGTCGTCGCCGAGGGGTGCACCCTCGAGGGCACGACGCTCGTGTGCCCGGTCGGCCCCCTCGCTGCCGGTGCGGGTGCGTCGTTCACGATCACCGGGACCGTCGGCCCGGACCCCGCGACGTGCTCGGCGGGCGACGTCGTGCAGCGCGCCCGCGTGACCTCGACGTCGGGTGACCCGGACCCGTCGAACGACGTCGCGGAGGTCGCGACGCCGTGCGTCGTGCCGGTCGCGCTCTCCGTCACGAAGACGGGCCCCGCGCAGGTGACCGGGGGCGAGGAGCTCCGGTGGGAGGTCGTCGTGACCAACGACGGTCCCGCCGCGGCACCCGGAACCGTCGTCGAGGACGCCGTGCCCGACGCCGTCACGGGCGTCTCGTGGACGTGCAGCGTCTCGGACGGGTCGGCGTGCGACGCGCCGTCGGGCACCGGGAACGACGTCTCGACGACGGCGACCGTCCCCGCGGGCGGGACGGCGACGGTCGTCGTGACAGGCACTGCGCCCCCGGCGGGGGGCACGGTGACGAACACCGCGACGGTCGAGCCGTGCGCGGCCTGCGTCGACGGCGGCGACGGCCTGCACGAGGCGACGGCGACGACCACGGTCACGGCTGTCCCCGTCCCCGGCCCCGTGCCGGCACCGGGACCGCTTCAGCCCGGCACGTCCGGCCCCGGCCTCGCGACGACCGGCGTGGACGTCGTCGCCGCGAGCGCCGCGGCGCTGGTCGCCGTCGCGCTGGGCACCGGGCTCGCGCTCCACGGCTCCCGGGCCCGCCGCCGGACCTGAGTCCCGGGACCTAGGACCTTTTCTGCGGTCCCGGGCGGACGTCACACCGCCCGGGGCCGTCACGGACCGTGCAGGGCCCCGGTCGATGCGGTTGTATGAAGCCGTAGTCGTTCACGAACCCTTCCCCCTGCAGGAGCGTGAGATGAGCACGACCACCGTCACCGAGTCCACCGCCTGGCGACCCGCCGAGGTCGCCCCGCTCGACGACGACACCCTGCGTCGTGTCGACGCGTGGTGGCGTGCGGCGAACTACCTGTCCGTCGGCCAGATCTACCTGCTGGACAACCCGCTGCTGCGCACGCCGCTGGACCGCGAGGACGTCAAGCCGCGCCTGCTGGGCCACTGGGGCACGACCCCCGGCCTGAACTTCCTCTACGCGCACCTCAACCGCGCGATCGCGCAGCGCCGCCAGTCGACGATCTACGTCGCGGGCCCCGGTCACGGGGGCCCCGGCCTCGTCGCGAACGCGTACCTCGAGGGCACCTACTCCGAGACGTACACGGACATCACGCAGGACACCGAGGGCCTGCGCCGCCTGTTCCGCCAGTTCTCGTTCCCGGGCGGCATCCCGAGCCACGTCGCGCCGGAGACCCCCGGGTCGATCCACGAGGGCGGTGAGCTGGGCTACGCGCTCTCCCACGCGTACGGCGCCGCGTTCGACAACCCCGACCTGCTCGTCGCCGCGGTCGTCGGCGACGGCGAGGCGGAGACCGGCCCGCTCGCGACGAGCTGGCACTCCAACAAGTTCGTCAACGCGCGCAACGACGGCGTCGTGCTGCCGATCCTGCACCTCAACGGGTACAAGATCGCCAACCCGACGGTGCTCGCGCGCATCAGCGACGACGAGCTGCGCGACCTCATGATCGGCTACGGCCACACCCCGTACTTCTTCACGGGCGGGTTCGACGGCGAGGACCACTTCGAGGTGCACCAGCGCTTCGCGAGGCTCCTCGACGAGGTGCTCAACCACATCGCGCAGATCAAGGCCGACGCCGCGGCGGGCAACGACGAGCGTCCCGCGTGGCCCATGATCGTCTTCCGCACGCCCAAGGGCTGGACCTGCCCGCCCGTCATCGACGGGAAGAAGACCGAGGACTCGTGGCGCGCGCACCAGGTGCCGCTCGCGAGCGCGCGGGACACCCCGGAGCACCTCGACGTGCTGCGCGGCTGGCTCGAGTCGTACCGCGCGGACGAGCTGTTCGACGAGGACGGCCGTCTGCAGGACGACATCGCCGCGCTCGCCCCCGAGGGGACGCTGCGCATGAGCGACAACCCGCACGCCAACGGCGGGCTGCTGCTCAAGGACCTGCGCCTGCCCGACTTCCGCGACTACGCCGTCGACGTCTCGGGCCCGGGCGGCAACGTCGCGGAGGCGACGCGCGTGCTCGGCGAGTGGCTGACCGACGTCGTGCGCCTGAACCCGGACAACTTCCGGATCTTCGGCCCGGACGAGACGGCGTCGAACCGCCTCCAGGCGGTCTACGAGGTCACGGACAAGCAGTGGAACGCCGACTTCTTCGGTCCCGACGTCGACGAGCACCTCGCCCGCGCGGGCCGAGTCATGGAGATGCTCTCGGAGCACCAGTGCCAGGGCTGGCTCGAGGGCTACCTGCTCACGGGGCGCCACGGCCTGTTCACGAGCTACGAGGCCTTCATCCACATCGTCGACTCGATGTTCAACCAGCACGCGAAGTGGCTCAAGGTCACCAACCACATCCCGTGGCGGCGACCGGTCGCGAGCCTCAACTACCTGCTGTCGAGCCACGTGTGGCGCCAGGACCACAACGGCTTCAGCCACCAGGACCCGGGCTTCATCGACCACGTGGTGAACAAGAAGGCGGAGATCGTCCGGGTGTACCTGCCGCCGGACGCCAACACCCTGCTCTCGACCTACGACCACTGCCTGCGCTCGCGCCAGTACGTGAACGTCGTCGTGGCGGGCAAGCAGCCGGCGCCGCAGTTCCTGTCCATGGAGCAAGCGATCGCGCACTGCACGCGAGGGCTCGGCATCTGGGAGTGGGCCGGCACCGAGGTCGAGGGCGAGGACCCGGACGTCGTCCTGGGCGCCGCGGGCGACGTGCCGACGCTCGAGGTGCTCGCCGCGGCGGACATCCTGCGCCGCCGCGTCCCCGACCTCAAGGTCCGGGTCGTCAACGTCGTGGACCTCATGCGGCTCCAGGACGAGAAGGAGCACCCGCACGGCCTGTCGGACAAGGACTTCGACACGCTGTTCACCACGGACCGACCGGTCATCTTCAACTACCACGGGTACCCGTGGCTGATCCACCGCCTCACGTACCGCCGCACGAACCACGGCAACATCCACGTGCGCGGGTACAAGGAGGAGGGCACCACCACCACGCCGTTCGACATGGCGATGCTCAACGACATCGACCGCTTCCACCTCGTCATCGACGTCATCGACCGCGTGCCGTCCCTGCGCTCGACCTACGCGGGTCTGCGCCAGGAGATGGTCGACGCGCGGCTGACGGCCCGCCAGTACACGCGCGAGCACGGGGAGGACATCCCCGAGGTGCGCGACTGGGTGTGGCCGGACGCCGGCGACACGGCGACGGGCGAGGGCGGCCCGCAGTACGACGGCGCGCGCGCCGTGCAGGACACCGGAGGAGACAACGAGTGAGCGACACCGCTCGCAGCATCTACATCACCTCGCCCGAGGGCGAGACTGGCAAGTCCACGATCGCGCTGGGGGTCCTCGACCTGCTGGTCCGCAAGGTCCAGCGGGTCGGGGTCTTCCGGCCGGTCACCCGGGCCGTGGGCCCGGACGTGCAGGACTACGTGCTCGAGCTCCTGCTCGCGCACGACGGCGTGGACGTCACGGCCGAGCAGGCGATCGGCGTCACGTACGAGGACGTCCACGCCGACCCGGAGGCCGCGCTCTCGCAGATCGTGGCCCGCTACCACGAGGTCGCACGGCAGTGCGACTTCGTGGTGGTCGTCGGGACGGACTACACCGACGTCGCAGGCCCGACCGAGCTGTCGTTCAACGCGCGCGTCGCGGCGAACCTCGGCGCGCCGGTCCTCCTCGTCGTCTCCGGCAAGGGCCGCACGCCCGACGCCGTCGGCAACCTCATCGAGGTGAGCGTCGCCGAGCTGCGCTCCCAGCACGCGCAGCCCATCGGCGTCGTCGCGAACCGCGTGCAGCCGGACGACCTCGACGCGGTGCGCGCGCTGCTCGGCGCGCTCGGCCCCGACGGCGAGCCGCTCGCGGGGGCGGCGCCGTCGGGCACGACGGCGGAGCCCGGCCCGGGCGCGCGCCTGCCCGGCTGGGCCGTGCCCGAGGACCCGTTCCTCGACGCCCCGACCGTCCGCGCGCTCATGGAGGCCGTGGGCGGGTCGCTCGCGTTCGGCGAGGAGGAGCTCCTGGGCCGCGAGGCCACGGACCTGCTCGTGGGCGCCATGTCGTTCGAGCACCTGCTCGACCGCCTGACCGACGGCGCGGTCGTCATCACGCCCGGCGACCGCGTCGACATCCTCATCGGCCTGCTCGCCGCGCACTCGGCGTCGGGCTTCCCGTCCCTCGCGGGCGTCATCCTCAACGGCGGGTTCTTCCCGCCCGAGTCGACGGCGCGCCTCGTCGCGGACCTCGACCCGAGCCTGCCGATCATCCGTACCGACCTCGGGACGTTCCGCTCGGCGAGCGCCGCCGCGAGCGCCCGGGGGCGTGTCACCAAGGAGTCGCAGCGCAAGGTCGACACCGCGCTCGCGCTCTTCGAGCAGAGCGTCGACGGCGCGGCGCTGCTCGCGGGCCTCGACGTGCCCCGGCCCGAGGTCGTCACGCCGCTCATGTTCGAGTACGAGCTGCTCTCGCGCGCCCGCGCGGACCGCAAGCACGTCGTGCTGCCGGAGGGCGAGGACGACCGCATCCTGCGCGCCGCGTCGACCCTGCTGGGCCGTCAGGTGGCCGAGCTGACCATTCTCGGCGAGGAGCAGAAGGTCCGTGCCCGCGCGGCCGAGCTCGGCCTCGACATCGACGCGGCCCACGTCGTCAGCCCGCACGACCCGGAGCTCGTCGAGCGCTTCGCGACGGAGTACGCCCGCCTCCGCGCCCACAAGGGCGTCCGGCTCGAGGAGGCGCGCGAGCGCGTCCAGGACGTGTCGTACTTCGGCACGATGATGGTCCACCTCGGCCTCGCGGACGGCATGGTGTCGGGCGCGAAGCACACGACGGCGCACACGATCAAGCCGTCGTTCGAGATCATCAAGACCCAGCCCGGCGTGTCCGTGGTGTCGTCGGTGTTCCTCATGTGCCTGCAGGACCGCGTGCTCGTCTACGGCGACTGCGCGGTCATCCCGGACCCGACGGCCGAGCAGCTCGCGGACATCGCGATCTCCTCCGCGGCGACGGCGCAGCAGTTCGGCGTCGACCAGCGTGTCGCGATGCTGTCGTACTCGACCGGCGAGTCGGGGTCGGGCGCCGACGTCGACAAGGTCCGCCGGGGCACGGAGCTCGTCCGCGAGCGCCGCCCGGACCTGTTCGTCGAGGGCCCCATCCAGTACGACGCCGCCGTGGACGCGTCCGTCGCGGCGTCGAAGATGCCCGGCTCGGACGTCGCGGGCCGCGCGACCGTGTTCATCTTCCCGGACCTCAACACGGGCAACAACACCTACAAGGCCGTGCAGCGCTCCGCGGGCGCCGTCGCGGTCGGCCCGGTCCTCCAGGGGCTCAACAAGCCGGTGAACGACCTCTCGCGCGGCGCGCTCGTGCAGGACATCGTCAACACCGTCGCCATCACCGCGATCCAGGCGCAGGCCCCGGCCGACGCCGTCCCTGACTCCGGTCCTGACTCCCGAGGAGCCACCTCATGACGATCCTGCCCGAGGGCGAGCGCCCCAACCCCTACAGCGCCTACGGGGCGCACGGGTCCGTGCTCGTCATGAACTCGGGGTCGTCCTCGCTCAAGTACCAGCTCGTCAACCCCGTCGGCGGGGAGGCGATCGCCGCGGGCACGATCGAGCGCATCGGCGAGGACACCGGCATCATCAAGCACCGGTTCGCGGGGAACACGACGACGCGCGAGGAGCCGGTCGCCGACCACGGCGTCGCCCTGCGCATCGCGCTCAGCCTGTTCGACGAGGTGGGGCCGACGCTCGCCGACGCGGACGTGTACGCGGTGGGCCACCGCGTGGTGCACGGCGGCGCCGTCTTCTCCGCGCCCGTCCTCGTGGACGACGAGGTCGTCCGCCAGATCTCCGAGCTCTCGCCGCTGGCTCCCTTGCACAACCCGCCGAACGTCAAGGGCATCGAGGTCGCGCGCGAGCTGCTGCCCGACGTGCCGCACGTCGCCGTGTTCGACACGGCGTTCTTCTCCACGCTCCCCGACGCCGCGTCCACGTACGCGCTGGACCGGGAGGTCGCGCAGGCGCACGGCGTGCGCCGGTACGGCTTCCACGGCACCAGCCACCAGTACGTGTCGGGGAAGGTCGCGCGCGTGCTGGGCCGCCGGATCGAAGGCCTCAACACGATCGTGCTGCACCTCGGCAACGGCGCGTCCGCGTCGGCCGTGCGCGGTGGCGTCGCGGTCGACACGTCGATGGGCATGACCCCGCTCGAGGGCCTCGTCATGGGCACCCGCACGGGCGACATCGACGCGGCCGTCGTGTTCCACCTCGCGCGCAACGCGGGCATGAGCATCGACGAGATCGACGTCCTGTTCAACAAGCGCTCGGGGGTCAAGGGCCTGTCCGGGGTCAACGACTTCCGCGAGCTGCGCCGCCTCATCGACGCCGGCGACGAGGACGCGCGCCGCGCCTTCGACGTCTACATCCACCGCCTGCGCAAGTACGTCGGCGCCTACACCGCCGTGCTCGGCCGGGTCGACGTCGTCGCGTTCACCGCCGGCGTCGGCGAGAACGACACCGACGTGCGCGCCGCCGTCGTCGAGGGCCTCGAGCCGCTCGGCCTCGCCGTCGACCCGGAGCGCAACGCCGTGCGCTCCGGCGAGCCCCGCGTCATCTCGCCCGACTGGACGAGCACGCTCGTCATGGTCGTGCCGACGATGGAGGAGCTCGCGATCGCGCGCCAGTCCGTCGAGGTCGTCGAGGCGGCGTCGCGCGCCTGGTAGGTGGGATGCTCGGTCGGTGACCGTCCTCATCGACCCGCCCGCGTGGCCCGCGCACGGGACGCTGTTCAGCCATCTCGTGTCGGACGCCTCCCTGGCGGAGCTGCACGCCTTCGCGGCCTCGATCGGCGTGAGCCGGCGAGCGTTCGACCTCGACCACTACGACGTCGCCGCCGAGCGGTACGACGTCGCCGTGGCGGCGGGCGCCGTCCCCGTCGGTGGGCGCGAGCTCGCCCGACGGCTCGGGTCGTCCGGGCTGCGCGTCCCGGGCCGGGCGCGGCGCGCGGCGAAGGCCGACGCGCTGCTCGCCCGCTGGGACGCGCTGCTGCCCGGCGCCCGGGACGTCGGCGTGGACCTCGTCGAACGCTGGCACGAGCCGCACCGCGTCTATCACGGCCCCGAGCACCTGGTGCACGCGCTCGATTCGCTGGCGCTCCTGGAGGGGCGTCCGCCCGGGGTGCCCGACGGCGCGAGCCGGCCAGGGCGCGAGTCCGTCGACGCGACGTCGGACGTCGCGGCGACGAGCGGAGTGCCGGGCGGCGCGGCGAGCGAAGCCGCGGTGACCCAGCTCGCGCTGTGGTTCCACGACGCCGTGCACGACGGCGAGGCGGGACGCGACGAGGAACGCTCCGCCGACCTGGCGCGTGCCCGGCTCGCGGGCCACCTCGGCACCGCGGCCGTCGACGAGGTCGTGCGGCTCGTGCTCGTGACGACGGACCACTCCCCCGCGGCGGGGGACGGGCCGGGGGCGCTCGTGTCCGACGCCGACCTCGCGATCCTCGGCTCCGCGCCGGACCGCTACGCGCGGTACGTCCGGCAGGTCCGCGCCGAGTACGCCTCCGTGCCCGACGACGCCTTCCGCACCGGTCGCGCCGCCGTCCTCCGCGGCCTGCTCGGTGGCGGTGCCCTGTTCCGCACCCCCCAGGGCGTCGAGCGGTGGGAGGAGCAGGCCCGCGACAACCTCAGCGCCGAGCTCGCCGCCCTGGACGCCCCCGCCTGACTCGACCGCCCCCCACGCCGAACAGGGGGTTGTCGCCCGTCCCCGACCGCCGGGCGGACCACGACCCCATGCTCGGCGGGTCACCACCTCGTGCTCGGGCGCTAGGGTCGGGCCGTGACCGACGAGCCGACCACGCCCGCCCCCGCCGCGCAGCCCCCGTCATCGTCATCGTCATCGTCATCGTCATCGACGTCGTCGACGTCGTCGGATTCGGGGTCCTCCCGCCGGTTACCGCGGGACCGCCCTCGTCGGTCGCGGCGACGGCGGGCGACGGTCTGGGTCGCGGCCGGTCTGGCGGTGCTCGTGCTGGCGCCGTTCGTCGTCGTGCAGGGCGTCGGCCGAGCGCACGTCGCCGACCCGGCGGACGTGCCTCCGAGCGACGCGATCGTCGTCCCGGGCGCGGGGCTGCGCCCCGACGGGTCGCCCTCCACGTACCTGCGGCGCCGGCTCGACGCGGCGGCGGAGCTCTACGCTCGCGGCGTCGCGCCCGTCGTGCTCGTGAGCGGCGACGCGCACGACGACTACGACGAGCCCGGGTCGATGCGCGCGTGGCTCCTCGACCGGGGCGTGCCGGACGACGCGATCCTGCTGGACCGCGAGGGCTTCGACACGCACGCCACGTGCACGCGCGCCGTGTCGGAGTACGGCGTCACCACGGCGGTGGTCGTCACGCAGGGCTACCACCTGCCGCGCACGCTGTTCTCGTGCCGCGTCGCGGGGCTCGACGCCGTCGGGATCGGGGTCAGTGCCGCGAGCGTGGAGCCCTGGAAGGCTGTGCTCTACCGCGTCCGCGAGGTCCCCGCCGCGTCGAAGGCCGTCCTGGACGCCGTGCGGCGCTGAAGGACGCGCACGCGCCCGTCCCACCCGGGGGTCGGGCCCCGGGTCAGGGCAGCCGCAGTCGACGCATGACGTCGAGCGCGGACGTCAGCACCTTGCTGGGGAGCTCGCCGCCGATCGCGTAGAGCGTGTCGAGCGTGAGGCCCTGGTTGGCGCCGCGCTGCACGGAGATCGTCTGCGCCTCCGTGAGCGCCTCGATCCCCTCGCGGCCGTGCCGACGCCCGAGGCCGGACGCCTTGAACCCGCCCATCGGCGCACCGACGGAGCCCCACGCGGCGGAGTACCCGTCGTTGACGTTGACGGTCCCCGCCTCCACGCGCGCCGCGATGCGACGGCCCCGCGCGACGTCGCGCGTCCACACGCTCGCGTTGAGCCCGAACTCGGAGTCGTTCATGACCCGCACGGCCTCGTCGTCGCTCGCGACCCGGCGCACGGACACGACCGGGCCGAACGTCTCCTCGCGGGCGCACGCGGCGTCGTCGGGCACGTCGTCCAGCACGGTGGGCGCGTAGAACCACGGACCGATGTCCGCGCGGTGCACGCCGCCCGCCAGGACGCGCGCCCCGCGCGCGATGGCGTCCTCGACGTGCGCGACGACACGGTCGAGCTGCGCCTGCGACGTGAGCGACCCCATGTCGGCGGAGTAGTCGAGCCCGGCGCCGAGGCGCATCTCGCGGACGAGGGGCACGAACTCGTCGAGGAACGCGTCGGCGACGTCCTCGTGCAGCACGAGCCGCTCGATCGAGACGCAGAGCTGGCCCGAGTTGGAGAAGCACGCGCGGACCGCACCGCGCGCGGCGGCGCGCACGTCGGCGTCGGCCGCGACGTACAGCGGGTTCTTGCCGCCGAGCTCGAGGGTCGCGCCGATGAGTCGCTCCCCCGCTCGCGCGGCGACCTTGCGGCCGGTGGCCGTCGAGCCGGTGAACGCGATGTGGTCCACGTGGTCGGTCACCGCGGCGCCGACGTCCCCGCCGCCCGCGACGACGAGGAACAGGTCGGCGGGCAGCCCCGCCTCCTCGAGCAGCTCGGCGCCCCACAACGCGCTGAGCGTCGTCTGCGGGTCCGGCTTGAGCACGACGGCGTTCCCCGCCACGAGCGCCGGCACGGCCTCCGCGAACGCGAGCGTCAGCGGGTAGTTCCAGGGCGCGATCACGCCGACGACCCCCACCGGGCGACGGTGCACGCGGGTACCCGTCAGCACGGGCAGCATGCCCGGCGCCCGGCGGTCGGCGAGATAGCGGGGACCCCGCTGGGCGTAGTGGCGCGTGAGGATCGCGACGTCCGCGACCTCCTCGAACGCGCTGCGGCGCGACTTGCCGGACTCCATCTGGATCAGGTCGAGGCCGTCGGACTGGCGCGCGAGGACGAGCTCGCCGAACCGGCGCAGCACGGCCGCGCGCTCCCGGACGGGGAGCGCCGCCCAGGCCGGCTGCGCGGCCCGGGCCCGCTCGACCGCCCGCGCGACGTCCGCGACGGAGGACACCGGGAACGCGGCGAGCGGAGCGCCCGTGAAGGGCAGGACGGAGCGGTGCATGCCCGCCTCGTTGCCGGTGACGACGCGCTGCGCGAGCGGTGCGACGACGTCGGGCTCGAGCACGTACGTCGCCGCGGGGTTCTCGGGGTCGATCAGGCCGTCCAGCGCGGCGCCCTCGCCGGGTCCGGTGCCGGGGGTGCCGGATGAGCTCGTCATGGGGACAGGCTACGTCGTCGGACCGACAGTGCCCGAGACGGGGAGCTCCCACGTCGTGAGCACCGGGCGGAAGCCCTGGCGTGCCCAGAAGGGTGCCGAGAGCGGGTTGAGGACGCCGTGGTGCAGGAGCACGACCGCGTCCTCCCCGGCGCGTTCCCGCACGCGCGCGAGCGCCGCGTCGACGAGCGTCCCGCCGACCCGGGCGCCGCGCGCGGCGCCGGTCACGTGCAGCAGCACGAGGTAGGCGACCGGGCCGGTCGTGACCGTCCCGGCGACCGCACCCGACCGCTCCGGCGGCTCGACCGCGACGACGCCCAGCACCTCCTCGGCCCGGTCCCCGGTCCCGCCGACCTCCGTCGGTGGCGCCGTCGCGACGAGGAACGTCGTGGCCGGGTTCGCCACCGCGCCCGCCACCTGGGTCGCGAGGTGCTCCCGGGCTCCGGGCCGCACCCGGGCCGCGCCCACGAGCTCGTCGTACGCGAGCTCCGCGAGCTGGTGCGCGACGAGCGCCGGGACGTCGTCGGGCGTCGCGTCACGCACGACCAGGCCTGCCGGACCGTGTCCTGCCGCGCCGGGAGCCGTTCCACGGCGCGCGGCGAGGTGGACGGTCGGGCGCATGCCGTGCGCGGCGAGTGCCGCGACCGCCCCGACATCACGGCTCGGCCAGAGCAGCACCCTCCCGTGGTCGCGCGGCGCCGGCCCCACCTGGGGCACACCGTCGCCGTCGGGGGGCGTGCCCGGGTCGTTCGCGACGCGCTCGGACCACGCCGCGAGGAGCGCCGCCACCGCGCCCGGGACGTCGGGGCCCGCCGCCCGGGCGCGCAGCCGGTGCTCGCGGAGCGGGCGGAACAGCGCGGCCGAGGAGTCGGGGCCGACGTCACCGACCGTGACGAGGCCCGCGGCCCTCGACCCGTCGGGGAGCCGGACGGCGAGCAGACCCTGGTCGTCCGGGACGGCGCCCAGGTCGGGGATCGCGACGAGCGGGTCGAGCGCGCCGACCCGCGCGCGGTGCTCGGTCTCGAGCGCGGCCAGGTCGTCGGCGTCCGGAGCCCACGCCGCCGTCGTCGTCATCGCCCGGCGTCGCGCGCGTCCGGCGCTCCGAGCGGTCGGCCGAGCACGACGCACTCCTGGTCGGCGTAGCCGAGGCGTTCGTAGAAGCCGCGGACGGCGTCGTTGGTCGAGCGCACCATGAGGCGCACCGCCCGCGCGCCCTGCGCGGCGAGCCACGCCTCGGCCGCGACGACCGCGGCGCGCCCCGTGCCGTCGCCCCGCAGCCGTGGGTCGACGGCCACGTAGTAGAGCCAGCCGCGGTGCCCGTCGACGCCGGCCATCGCCGACGCGACCACCTCGCCCGCGCGGACCGTGACGACGGGCTCGCCGTCGTCGGACGCCGCTCCCCGGAGGTCGCGCGTCGCCCGGCCCACGAGCACCGTGGACGTCTCGCCCAGCCGCGCGTCCGCGAGGTCGCGGTACGGGTCGTTCCAGGGCCGGGTGAGGCCGCACGTGCGCCACAGCGCGACGACGCCCTCGACGTCGCCGTCCGAGGCCTCCTCGAAGACAACGTCCGAGTCCGCCCCGGCACGGCCGCGGTCAGGCACCTCGTCCGACACCTCGTCGGGCGCTGAGCCGGGCACGCCGTCGCCCGCACGGGTCAGCCGGGGCCCGTCCGCGACCCGTCCCGTCATGACGCGGCTCAGCGGGGCTGGTACGGCGAGACGACGACCTCGACGCGCTGGAACTCCTTGAGGTCGGAGTACCCCGTCGTCGCCATCGCCCGCCGCAGCGCGCCGACGAGGTTGAGCGTGCCGTCCGCCTGACGGCCCGGGCCGAACAGGATCTCCTCGAGCGTGCCGGCGGTGCCGACGCGCACGCGCTCGCCGCGCGGGAGCTGCGCGTGGTGCGCCTCCGAGCCCCAGTGCCAGCCCTTGCCGGGCGCCTCCTCGGCGCGCGCGAGCGCCGCGCCGATCATCACGGCGTCCGCGCCGCACGCGACGGCCTTGACGAGGTCGCCCGAGCGGCCGACGCCGCCGTCGGCGATGACGTGCACGTAGCGACCGCCCGACTCGTCGAGGTAGTCGCGGCGCGCGGCCGCGACGTCCGCCACCGCCGTCGCCATGGGCGAGTGGATGCCGAGCGAGACGCGCGTGGTGTGCGCCGCGCCACCCCCGAACCCGACGAGCACGCCCGCCGCGCCCGTGCGCATGAGGTGCAGCGCCGCGGTGTACGTGGACGCGCCGCCGACGACGACCGGCACGTCGAGCTCGTAGATGAACCGCTTGAGGTTCAGCGGCTCCGCGACGCCCGAGACGTGCTCGGCCGAGACGGTCGTGCCGCGGATGACGAAGAGGTCGACGCCCGCGTCGACGACGGTCTGGTAGTGCTCCTGGGTGCGCTGCGGCGACAGCGCGCCGGCGACCGTGACGCCCGCGGCGCGGATCTCCTTGAGGCGCTGCGTGATGAGGTCCGACTTGATGGGCTCGGCGTAGATCTCCTGCATGCGCCGCGTCGCCTCGAGCGGCTCGAGCGTCGCGATCTCCTCCAGGAGGGCCGTCGGGTCGTCGTAGCGCGTCCACAGGCCCTCGAGGTCGAGCACGCCGAGACCGCCGTGGTTGCCGAGCGCGACGGCGGTCGCGGGGCTCATCACGGAGTCCATGGGCGCCGCGAGGATGGGCAGCTCGAAGTGGTACGCGTCGATCTGCCAGCCGACCGACACCTCCTTGGGGTCGCGCGTGCGCCGGGAGGGCACGACCGCGACGTCGTCGAAGGAGAACGCGCGCCGACCGCGCTTGCCACGTCCGATCTCGATCTCGTTGCTCACCGGGCCAGCCTACCGGCGGCCTGTGCCGGTCACCTGCACGGCGACCCGTGTGGGTGGGCGCTGGCAGGGTGACGCTCGTCGCCGGGACGTCCGGCGGCACCGGGCGCGACGAGCGCCGGGACCCGAGCGAGACCCCGAGGTGGACCATGACGACGACGCCCTGGACGGCGGGACCGCTCCTCGGTCTCGACACCGAGACCACGGGCGTCGACGTGGACGTCGACCGCATCGTCACCGCGGCGCTCGTGCTCCGCGAGCCCGGGTCGACGCACGTGCGGACGTGGCTCCTCGACCCGGGCGTCGAGATCCCCGCCGAGGCGACGGCGATCCACGGCGTCACGACGGCGCACGCGTCCGCCCACGGCGCCGCGCCGGCCGAGGCGCTGGAGGAGATCGCGGCGCTCGTCGTCGACGCGCAGCGCGACGGTGTCCCGCTCGTCGCGTACAACGCCGCGTTCGACCTGTCCCTCCTCGACGCGGAGCTCGTCCGCCACGGCCTGCCGACGCTGGCCGCCCGGCTCGGGCGGCCCGTCCGCCCGGTGCTGGACCCGCTCGTCCTGGACCGCGCGTGGGACCCGGCGCGCGAGGGCAAGCGCCGGCTCGTCGACCTCTGCGCGCGCTACGAGGTGCTCGACGTCGGCCCGCTGCACACCGCGGACGCCGACGTCCTCGCCACCCTCGACCTCCTCGACGCCCTCGCGCGCGCGTTCCCGGACCTCGGCGCCCTCGGCCCCGACGCCCTCCACGACCTGCAGGTCGCGGCGCACCGACGCTGGGTCGACGCGCTGGACCCCGAGCGTGAGCCGCCCTACGTCGGGGCCGGCGCGGACGGCCGGTGGCCCTCGTAGCGGATGAGCCCGGCAACGAGGCCACGCTCCCGCCCCGGATGCCACCTATCTCACGACACGGATGGAGGTCCTGTGATGAACCCGTGATCCCGCCACGACCGCGCCGCGTCGTCGCGTGAATATCTCATCCATGAGTTATCGTCGCTCGCATGACAGCGATCGACGACGCCCCTCTCACGCAGGTCGGCACGCTCATCCGCGGTGCCCGCCAGAACCGGGGCCTCACGCAGACCCAGCTCGCCGAGCGGCTCGGCACGAGCCAGAGCGCCGTGCACCGCATCGAGCAGGGCGCCCAGAACCTCAGTCTCGAGATGCTCAACCGCATCAGCCTCGCGCTCGACTCCGAGATCATCAGCCTCGGCGGGCCCAAGCACGCGCACCTGCGCGTCCAGGGCGGCCACACGCTGTCCGGGCGCATCGAGGTCAACTCCTCCAAGAACGGCGCGGTCGCGCTCCTGTGCGCGTCGCTGCTCAACCGGGGCCGCACCACGCTGCGCGGCGTCGCCCGCATCGTGGAGGTCGACCGCATCGTCGACGTGCTCCGCTCGATCGGCGTCCGGGCGACCTGGACGACCGGCGGGCGCGACCTCGAAATCGTCGTGCCGGACCGGCTCGACCTCGCCGCCATCGACGTCGACGCCGCGCGCCGCACGCGCTCGATCATCATGTTCCTCGGCCCGCTGCTCGGGCTCCGAGACACGTTCGAGCTCCCGTACGCCGGCGGCTGCGACCTCGGCACCCGCACCGTGGAGCCCCACATGATCGCCCTGCGGCCGTTCGGCCTCGCGGTCACCGCGACGGGCGGCAACTACCACGCGACGGTGGCCCCGGCGTCGGGCACGGACCTGTCGGTCGTGCTCACCGAGCGCGGCGACACCGTCACGGAGAACGCGCTCATGGCCGCGGCCCGCCGCGACGGCGTGACGACCATCCGCAACGCGAGCCCCAACTACATGGTCCAGGACCTGTGCTTCTACCTCGAGCTGCTCGGCGTCCGGGTGGAGGGGATCGGCACGACGACCCTGCGCGTGCACGGCCGCACCGACATCGACGTGGACGTGGAGTACGCGGTCTCGGAGGATCCGGTCGAGGCGATGAGCCTGCTCACCGCGGGCATCGTCACCGGCTCCGAGATCACGGTGGCCCGGGTCCCGATCGAGTTCATGGAGATCGAGCTCGCGACCCTGTCCGAGATGGGCCTGCGCTACACCCTGAGCGCCGAGTACCTGGCCCGCAACGGCCGGACGCGCCTCGTGGACGTCACGGTGCACCCGAGCGAGCTGCGCGCCCCGATCGACAAGATCCACCCCATGCCGTTCCCCGGGCTCAACATCGACAACCTGCCGTTCTTCGCCGTCATCGCGGCGAACGCGCACGGCACGACGCTCATCCACGACTGGGTCTACGAGGGCCGGGCCATCCACCTCACCGACCTCACGCGCCTCGGGGCGGACGTACGGCTCCTCGACGCGCACCGCCTGCAGGTCACCGGCCCGACGCGGTGGTCCGGCGCCGAGGTGAGCTGCCCGCCGGCGCTGCGCCCCGCCGTCGTCATCCTCCTCGCGATGCTCGCGGCGAAGGGCACGTCCGTCCTGCGCGGCGTGGACATCATCGCGCGCGGCTACGAGGGCCTGACGGAACGCCTGCGCGAGCTCGGCGCCAACATCGAGACCTTCCGCGACTGAGTCCGACGAGCGACGCGACGGGCCGGCACCCTCCGGGGCGCCGGCCCGTCGTGCGTCACTTCGGGTAGACCGCGTCGACCTCCACCTCGACGAGCCAACCGTTCACGGGAAGGTTCTCGATCTCGAGCGCGAACCGTGACGGCCGGGCGGCGTTGACGACCATCGGAGCAGTCGTCGCGGAGCCGAGCTGGACGTCGATCGGCTTCCCGGTCGCGAGGTTCGTGTTGGCGAAGAACTGGCGGTAGGCGCGGTTCCATCCCGCGAAGTCCATCTTCTCCTGGCCCGCGGGGTTCTGGAGGAAGACGCGCATGGACACGACGTCGTCGTAGGACAGCCCCGCCCGCTCGAGGTTCTCGCCGATCCGCATGAGGACGTTGATCCCCTGCGCCTCGGTGATCGTCACGCCCGCCGGCAGCACCCCGCCGGGGAACACGTCGGTGGGGATGTAGCGCTCCTCGGCGCCCGCTCCCGGCGCCGTGTTCAGCGCGGAGGGCCCGAGGCCCGACGACTTGTACCAGGCCACGTTCTTGCCGAACGCGACGCCGTCGGCGATCGACGGGGTGTCTCCGGTCACGAACGAGAAGGACTCGGTGGGCTTCGGCTCGAAGAGCTTCCCTGCGGCGACGGCGGTCCCGGGGACGGCCACGGCGGCGGTGACGGCGACGGCGACGGCGACCTTGGTGCGGTTCTTCATGCGTGCCTCCAGGCGGGGGACGGCGGGCGCCACCGTGACGCCCGCTCCGGCGGGCCACGACGGTCGCCGGAGCCGCGACCGTAGACGCGCACCGTTTCCGGGCCGTGTCGGTCACGTGTCCGCTCGTCACAGCCCTGTCGGGCGCCCGCTCCCCGTGCGCGCGGGCCCCGTCGCTCCCGACCGACGCTCACGACACGAGACGTTTACGAGATCCGCCGTCCGTTGACGGCCACGAAACGTGCCGGACCCGCGTTCGCGACGACGCCTCCCTAGCGTCAGCCGCGGTGCTGACGGCGGCACCCGGCATCGTGGGCCGGGCAGTCCGCCCGTCAGGCCGTGGACGAGAGGGCTCCAGCCACATGGTCACTGACGAGAAGACGTCGGGCGTCTCGCGCCGCAACTTCCTCCAGGCCGTCGGGGTCGGATCCAGCGCCGGCGTGATGTTCGCGACGATGGGCGCGGTCGGCCTCGCGCCGACGGCCGCCGCCCAGCCGCGGAACGAGTCCTGGACTCCCCCGCGGGGCAGCGATTTCAGCCTGACGGGCCGCTCCGCCAAGAAGGTCGTCGTCGTAGGCGGCGGGCCTGCCGGCCTCGCCTCGGCGTACGAGCTGCAGAAGGCGGGGTACCGGGTGACCGTGCTCGAGGCGCGGCACCGGCCGGGCGGACGGACGCTGACCATACGTGGGGGCGACTCCGAGACGGACGTCAACGGCGTCACCCAGAAGGCCCGGTTCTCCGACGGCGTGTACATGAACGCGGGCGCGGGTCGCATCGCCCAGTGGATGGTCACCATGGACTACCTGCGCGAGCTGGGCGTCCCCTACGAGGTGTTCACCAACGCGAACGCGGACGCCTACCTCTACAACGAGCGATCAGGCGCCACCCCCGGCGACCCCGTCCGGTACCGCACGGCCAAGGCGGACGTGTTCGGCTACACGTCGGAGCTGCTGAGCTACGCGGCCGACCAGGGCGCCCTCGACCAGAAGCTCACGGCCGCGGACAAGGAGAACCTGCGCGCGTTCCTCCGCTCCTGGGGGTCGCTGCAGTCCGACGGCAGCTACCGCGGCGGCGACAACCGCGGCTACTCCGTCTACCCGTCCGCCTGGAACGAGCACGGCACGCCGCTCCCCGGCCCCGGGACGGTCTCGGAGGTGCTCGCGTCGAAGGTCGGGCAGTACTTCCCGTTCGAGATCAACTGGGAGCAGTCGATGCTCATGTTCCAGCCGAAGGGCGGCATGGACACGACCTACGACTACTTCGTCCGCGCCATCGGCAAGCAGAACGTCCAGCTCAGCTCGCCGGTCACGGGCGTGCACAACACGACCGACGGGGTCAGGGTCACCTACACGGCACCGAACGGCAAGAGCCGCCAGATCGACGCGGACTTCGCGATCGTCGCGGCACCGGCGGGGCTCATGCGCCGCTGGGACACCAACTGGGGCGCCGACATCGATGCCGCACTCGGCGAGTTCGCCGTCGGGTCGCCGGCGGGCAAGATCGGGCTCGAGTACCGCTCGCGGTTCTGGGAGGACGACCACCGGATCTACGGCGGCATCACGGAGACCGACATGGACCTCGCCCACGTCTGGTACCCCTCGTACGGCTACGGCGAGCGCCGGGGCCTCGTCGTCGGCTACTACAACACCGGCGCCAACGCGCGCTCCTACGCCGACATGACGCCGCGGCAGCGCGAGATGCGCGCCGTCGAGCAGGGCGTGAAGATCCACGGCGAGAAGTACCGGACCGAGCTGGAGAGCTCGTTCTCCATCGCGTGGCACAAGGTGCCCTACATCGAGGGCGCGTGGGCCTACCCCAACACGCAGTCGTCGCGCTTCAAGCAGCTGCAGCAGGGGGCCGGGAACGTGTACTTCGCGGGCGACTGGATGTCCGAGATCTCGGCGTGGCAGCACGGCGCGTTCTGGGCCGCCCGGTACGCGGTGCAGGCACTGCACGCCCGCGTCATGGCGTCCTGACACCGGCGGGGAGGACGGCCTGACGACGACGGCCCGGCCTCCGTCCCCTGACGAGGGGGCGGAGGCCGGGCCGTCGCGGGCCGCGGGTGGTCAGAAGCCGGTGTAGTTGGGCGCCTCGACGGTCATCTGGACGTCGTGCGGGTGGCTCTCCTTGAGCGACGCCGACGTGATGCGGATGAAGCGGCCCTTCTCCTGGAGCTCCGGGACGGTGCGCGCGCCGACGTAGAACATCGTCTGGTGCAGGCCGCCGACGAGCTGGTGCGCAACCGTGCCGAGCGACCCCTTGTACGGGACCTGGCCCTCGACGCCCTCGGGGACGATCATGTCGTCGCTCGTGACCTCGGCCTGGAAGTAGCGGTCCTTCGAGTACGACTTCTTGCCGCGCGAGGACATCGCGCCCATGGAGCCCATGCCCCGGTACGCCTTGTACTGCTTGCCGTTCACGAGGATCGTCTCGCCGGGCGACTCCTCGGTGCCCGCGAGCATCGAGCCGAGCATCACGGACTCCGCGCCCGCGACGATGGCCTTGCCGATCTCGCCCGAGTGGCGCATGCCGCCGTCGGCGATGACGGGCACGCCCGCCGGGCGCGCGGCGAGCGACGCCTCGTAGACCGCCGTCACCTGCGGGACGCCCACGCCGGTGACGATGCGCGTCGTGCAGATCGAGCCCGGGCCGACGCCGACCTTGACCGCGTCCGCGCCCGCGTCGACGAACGCCTGGGCGCCCTCGCGCGTCGCGACGTTGCCGCCGATGACCTGCACGTCCCGCGTCGCCGGGTCGGACTTCAGGCGCGCGACCATCTCGATGAGCATGCGCACGTTGCCGTGGGCCGTGTCGGCGACGAGCACGTCCACGCCCGCGTCGATGAGCGTCGTGGCGCGCTGCCACGCGTCGCCGAAGTAGCCGATCGCGGCCCCCACGAGCAGGCGGCCCTGGCCGTCCTTGGACGCCTGCGGGAACTGCTCGGACTTCACGAAGTCCTTGACGGTGATGAGGCCCGAGAGACGGCCGTCGGCGTCGACGAGCGGGAGGCGCTCGAGCTTGTGCTTGCGCAGGAGGGCCGTCGCCTCCTCGCGCGAGATGCCGGCCGGGCCCGTGATGAGCGGCTGCGGCGTCATGACCTCGTCGACCTTGGTCGTCGCCCACTCGGCGACGGGCGTGAAGCGCAGGTCGCGGTTGGTGACCATGCCGATGAGGCGGCGCTCGGCGTCGACCACGGGGAAGCCCGAGATGCGGTACTCGCCGGCCGTCTTGTCGAGCTCCTCGAGCGTCGCGTCCGGGCCGATGGTCACCGGGTTGTCGATGATGCCCGTCTGCGTGCGCTTCACCAGGTCCACCTGGAGCGCCTGGTCCTCGATGGACAGGTTGCGGTGCAGGACGCCGATGCCGCCCTGGCGCGCCATCGCGATCGCCATGCGCGACTCGGTGACGGTGTCCATGGCCGCCGAGACGAGCGGGACGCGGATCGAGATCTCGCGCGTCAGGCGCGTCGTGGTGTCGATGTCCGACGGCGCCAGGTCCGAGTAGCCGGGCTGCAGCAGGACGTCGTCGTAGGTGAGACCCAGGAAACCGAAGGGGTCGCGGTCGGGAGCGGCGGCGGGGACGGGCGAGGCGGTCACACCAGGATTCTACGCCGCGGGGCCCTCCCGTATTCCCGGGCCGTCCGCGGACGTGGCCTCGCGCGGCGCCTCACCGGAGCCCTCAGCGGACGACCGCGAGGAGCTCGTGCAGGAGCCCGGGAAAGCTGCGCACGCGGTGCACCGTCGCGGCGAGCGGGAGGTCGCCGGCGGCCTCGTCGCTCGGCAGGCCGACGAAGAACGGCAGGCTCGGGTTGGCCTCGTGCGCGGCGTGGACGATCCCCAGGTCGGGGCGCGACTGGGTCGTCACCATGGCGACCGCGGACGGTCGCACCATCGTGACAATCTCGAGCGTGCGGTGGACGTTCGCCGGGCCGGTGACGATGCGGGCCATCGCGCCGTGCGACGCGAGCGACGCCGCGAGCGCGTGCGCGGCCAGCGGGAGCGGCTCGTCCGGCGCCGCGAAGACGAGGACGATCCGGCGCATCCGGCTCGGGTGGTTGCGGGGCGGGCCGCCGGCCGCGACGATCGCGTCCTCGCTCGCCTGCGTGTACTCGCGCAACGCACCGAGCGTCGCGTTGGCGAGGACGACCTCGGGGACCTCGCCCGGGCCCGCGAGCACGGTGCGCTCGGCGAGCCGCTCGAGGGCCGGCTCGACGAGGTCGGACCACCAGGCCGCGGGGTCGCCGCCCGTGGGGATCCGCAGGAGCCGGTCGCACGTGCGCTGGTCGTAGGCGATCGCGGCGTCGACGACGTCCGACACGCGGGTGGGGCGCGGAGCCTCCCGCACGCCGAGGGTGCGCGGCCCGGTCCCCCGCGCGGGCTCGCCGCCGGGCACCGCGCGCAGGAACGGGCGCGACGGCGGAGCGGGCTCGGGAGCCTCGTCGTCCGCGTCGAGGTCGTCGTCGAGGTCCGGGCCGCCCTCGGCACCGTGCTCGTCGAACGAGACGGCACCGCGGTGCGCGTCGAGCTCGTCGTCGTCGGCCGCCAGGGCCGCGCGGGCCGCGTCGGCGGGCGCGACGCCGTCGAGCGTGAGGCGTCGCATGACGACCAGGCGCGCGACGTCGTCGTCGGTGTAGCGCCGGTGGGAGCCTGCGCGGTGCTGCGAGGGCCCGAGGCCGTAGCGGCGGTCCCACGTCCGCAGGGTCGCGGGCGCGACGCCGAGCCGGCGCGCGACGGCGGCGACGGCGAGGCCGGGATTCGTGGACATGCTCGGTCGGGCTCCCTCGGGGTCGGGGGCGGACCGGACGGAGGTCATGGATCGATTCTGCCGACCGCGCCACCGTCCCGCCACCTCGTCCAGGTCACAGTCGTGCACCCTTCGCGCCAGGCTTGTGCAGGGTTTGTTCACCGTTCGCGCAAACGCGCCAGCAGGTCGTCATCGCGTCAGCCTAGACCTCGTGGCTGCATCGATTCGGCTTCCCTTCGGAGCATCCGCGCCCTCCCGAGCCGCCGTGACCTGCTGTTTCACCTTTCTCACACAGGGGACTTGAACAACTTCTGCAACGCTTGTAGGTTGTTCGCCATGGCTGAGATCTCGAGGCTCCCCGGGCCCGTCATGGAACTGTGGGAATGGCAGTACCAGGGTTCGTGCCGCGACGCGGACGACACGTTGTTCTTCCACCCCGAGGGGGAACGCGGCTCGACGCGACGACGTCGCGCGGAGGCCGCGAAGGCGATCTGCCACTCGTGCCCCGTCATGATGCAGTGCCGCGAGCAGTCGCTCCGCGTGCGCGAGCCGTACGCGGTGTGGGGCGGCCTGAGCGAGGACGAGCGCGCGGCGATCCTCGCCGGCGGCGCGCGCCGCACCGGCTGAGCGCCGGCAGCACGGCCAGCAGTACACCAGCAGACCTGCACGAGCTCCCGGTCCGACGTCGCACCGGGAGCTCGTGCGCACGACCCGTGGGAACGGTGGGGCGACCGGCCACGGAACGCAGCAGGGCCCGCGACCGGACGGTCGCGGGCCCTGCTGCTGGAACGGGGTCGGCGTCAGCCGACCACCACGGCGAGGATGTCGCGCGCGGACAGGACCAGGTAGTCCACGCCGCCGTACTTGACCTCGGTGCCGCCGTACTTGCTGTAGATGACCTTGTCGCCGACGGTCACGTCGAGCGGGACGCGGTTGCCGTTGTCGTCGACACGGCCCGGACCGACGGCCAGGACCTCGCCCTCCTGGGGCTTCTCCTTGGCGGTGTCCGGGATGACCAGGCCGGATGCGGTCGTGGTCTCGGCCTCGAGGGCCTTCACGACGATCCGGTCCTCGAGCGGCTTGATGGGGACCGACACGTCGGACCTCCCCTTTCGCTGTGAGAACTGCAACGGATGGGTCGAGCGCACCGGCTGGCCGTCGTCGCGGGTGCCGGACAGCCTGGTCGCACGTGGTGCCACCCCCGCGAGCGGTGGCGGCACGCCCTCAAATCTAGGTCGCCGTTAGCACTCGGTCAAGGCGAGTGCCAACGTCCGCCCCTCGGACGATCGACGTCCCGGCTGCGCGGGGTCCCCGCCGCCCGTGGAAGGATCGACGCCATGGACGCCGCCACGCTGACCAAGCTGCTCAGCCCCGAGGGCTGGGCGCTGCTCGGCGCGCTCCCCCCGTACGACGAGCAGCAGGCGCTCGTGCTCTCGGCGGGGCTGCGCGCGAAGGGCGTCGACCCCGACCTCGCCGCCGCGGCGCTCACGCAGTCGCGGCTGCGCGCGGCCGCCCGCGGCAAGCTCGGCGCGTTCGCCGACGGCATGCTCTTCACGCAGGCGGGGCTGGAGCAGGCGAGCCGGCTCGTCGTCGCGGGCCTGCACGCGCGGCGGTACCAGGACGCGGGGATCCGGCGCGTCGCCGACCTCACGAGCGGGATCGGTGTCGACGCCCTCGCGTTCGCCGCCGCGGAGCTCGAGGTCCTCGCGACCGACGTCGACGAGCTCACCGCGGCGATCGCGACCGTGAACCTGCGCCACTTCCCCGAGGCCGAGGTGCGCCACGGCGACGGGCTCGCGCTCGACCTCGAGGGCGAGCGGGTCGAGGGCGTGTACGCGGACCCCGCCCGACGGACGCGCGGCGGCAAGCGCGTGTTCGACCCGAAGGCGTACGCCCCGCCGCTCGACGCCGTGTGGGCGCTGCGCGAGCGCGTCCCCGCGGTCGGCATCAAGGTCGGCCCCGGGATCCCCCACGACGGCCTGCCCGCGGACGCCGAGACCGAGTGGGTCTCGGTCGACGGCGACGTCGTGGAGGCAGGCCTCTGGTTCGGCCCGCTCGCGCCCGAGGGGGCGGGCCGCTCCGCGCTCGTCCTCACGACGTGGACCGGCCCGGACGGGACCGAGCGCACCACGACGCGCCGGATCGCCCACCGCCCCGGCGAGCACGACGTCGTCCCCGACGTGGGCGGCGTCGGGCAGTACCTCTACGAGCCCGACGGCGCGGTCATCCGCGCGGGGCTCGTCGCCCACGCGGCGCGCGGGCTGGGCGGGCGGCTGCTCGACCGCACGATCGCGTACGTGACGACCGACGCCCCCGCACCGCTCGACGCGACCGGGCTCGCGGACGGCCTCGCACGCGGCTACCGCGTGCTCGACACGATGCCGTTCGGCCTCAAGCGGCTGCGCTCCTACCTGCGCGAGCGCGGCGTGGGACGCCTGACGATCAAGAAGCGCGGCACGGCCGTCACGCCCGAGCAGCTCCGCCGTCAGCTCGCCCTCACGGGCGACGCGACCGCCACGATCGTCCTGACCCGCGTGGGCGGATCCCAGCAGGTCCTCGTCGTCGAGCCGCTCGGCGCCCCCTCGACGGGCACCCCGCAGAGCGGTGCCCAGGAGGGTCCGCGGTGAGCGCCCTGCCGCGCCGCACCGCGATCCCGTTCGCGCGGTCGGAGCGCTCGACCGTCGGGCTGGAGTGGGAGCTCGCGCTCGTCGACGCCGACTCCGGCGACCTGCGCCAGGTCGCCCAGACGGTCCTCGACGCGGTGCGTCCGGAGGACGGGGGCACGCACCCGTCGATCAAGCAGGAGCTGCTGCTGAACACGGTCGAGGTCGTGAGCGGCGTGTGCCGCACCGTCGGGGAGGCGGGCCGCGACCTCGAGCGCTCGATCGACGAGCTGCGGGCGGTGACCGACCCGCTGCGCGTCGAGCTGATGAGCGCGGGCACGCACCCGTTCGCGCGCTGGGCGCAGCAGAAGGTCACCGACAAGCAGCGCTACAACACCCTCATCGACCGCACGCAGTGGTGGGGGCGGCAGATGCTCATCTACGGCGTGCACGTGCACGTCGGCATCGAGGACCGCGCCAAGGTGCTGCCGATCCAGCGCGCGATGCTCACGACGTTCGCGCACCTGCAGTCGCTCTCGGCCTCCTCGCCCTTCTGGGGCGGCAAGGACACCGGGTACGCGTCGAACCGCGCGCTCATGTTCCAGCAGCTCCCCACCGCCGGGCTGCCGTTCCAGTTCGCCACGTGGGAGGAGCTCGAGGGCTACGTCGCGGACATGCTCCACACGGGCGTCATCGACGCGTTCGACGAGGTCCGCTGGGACCTGCGCCCCGCACCGCAGTTCGGCACGCTCGAGACGCGCATCTGCGACGGCGTCACGAACATCTCCGAGCTGCTCGCGCTCGCCGCGCTCACGCACTGCCTCGTCGAGCACTTCTCGACGATGCTCGACGAGGGCCGCGAGCTCCCGAGCATCCCGCCGTGGTTCGCGCAGGAGAACAAGTGGCGCTCGGCGCGCTACGGCATGGACGCGATCATCATCCTCGACCGCGACGGCAACGAGGAGCTCGTGACCGACGCCGTCGGGCGCCTCCTCGTCGAGCTCGAGCCCGTCGCCGCGCGCCTCGGGTGCCTGGACGAGCTCGACGGCGTGCGCACGATCGTGCGCCGCGGGGCCTCCTACCAGCGCCAGCGCGCGGTCGCGCGCCGCAACGGCGGCGAGCTGGACGCCGTCGTGCGCTCGCTCGTCGCGGAGATGCGGGCGGGCCGCCCGCTCTGACGGTCCACCGGGGACGGTCAGTAGTCGCGCAGGACCACGCCGAGGTCGGTGGCCCGGTCGGCGAGCCACGTCGGCGACCAGTCGTCGGTGTCGCACGGCGACGACGTGCGGTCCGCCGCCGCCTCCGAGTACCCGCCCCACGCGAGCACGCGGCACGTCGCGTCGGTCTCGAGCGCGTGCGTCCACTCCTCGTCCTCCGCGAACCCCGAGTCGACGGCCGACTGGAGCAGGTCGAACTCGTGCCACCACTGGAGCATGTGCGACAGCTCGTGCGCGAGGAGCACCTGCTTGGTCGCCGGGTCGGAGTCCTCGCCCCACCACACGAACAGCACGGTCGGGTGGGCGGGCTGGAAGCAGCCCGCCGAGCCCGTCGCGTACGCGTCGTGCTCCGCGACGTGCTCCATGCCGCAGTTGAGCGTCGGGTCGTCGGTGAACACGACCTGCACGCCCGCGTTGGCCGGGTTGAGGGCGAGCAGCCAGGCCGTGGGGTCGGGGTGGTCGGGCAGGAAGGGCGTGGTCTGCGTCGCTCCCGGCACCGGGTCGGGCAACTGTTCGGCGTACTCGCCCGCCTTCCACGCGGCCTCCGTGCCGGCCGCCGACGCCGTCGCGTCGGGGCTCGGGTCCTCCCAGACCGTGGGGGGCGGCACCGCACCCTCCTGCTCGGTGGGCAGGACCGCGCCGTCGTCCCACGCCCCGCCGAGGGAGGTGACGAGGTACGCGACGACGGACACCACGAGCACGAGGACGAACATCACGACCCGCCCGGCACGACCCCGACGGCGGCGCGGCACCTCCCACGAGACGGTGGACGCCCCGTACGCGGGGGCGGTCGCCGCCGGCGCCCCGTAGGCCGGCAGTGCCGCGGGGGCTCCGGAGGACGCGGGAACGCCGTCGACCTGGCCGTACGGCGGGGCGGTCGTCGCACCCATGGTCCCGGAGGGCGGCATCCCGGCGGGCGCCGGGGCGGACCCGTACGCGGGCACGGCCACGAGGAGCGCCCGGTGCTGCGCCGTCCAGTACGCCGCGGCGTGCTCGGCCCGGGTGCGCTCGGGCCCGGGCGGCGTCGATGCTGCCGCTCTCGCCCAGGCGTGGGCGCGCCGCAGCGCCTCGTCGGGCGTGAGACCGGGCTCCGGGGTCACACGTGGGTCACGGTCAGCGGCATCGACGAGTCCACGCCGATGTCGAGGCTCGACGGCGCCACCCCGGCCCGCACGACGGCGGACCCGAGCGCGGCGATCATCGCGCCGTTGTCCGTGCAGTAGCGGATCGGCGGGATGCGCAGCTCGATCCCGGCCTCCGCGCAGCGCTTCGCGGCCATGTCGCGCAGCTGCGAGTTGGCGCTGAACCCGCCGCCGACGACGAGCGTCGACACCCCGTGCCGCTCGCACGCCGCGATGGTCTTGGCGGTGAGCACGTCGGCGACGGACTCCGCGAAGGAGGCCGCGACGTCGTGCACGGGGATCTCCTCCCCCGCGTCCTGCCGCGCCTCGACCCAGCGCGCGACGGCCGTCTTGAGGCCGGAGAACGAGAAGTCGTACGCGTGCTTCTCCTGGTCCTTGCGGGCGGTGAGACCGCGGGGGAAGCGGATCGCCGTCGGGTCGCCCTCGCGCGCGAGCCGGTCGATGTGCGGCCCGCCCGGGTACGGGAGGCCGAGCAGGCGCCCGACCTTGTCGAACGCCTCGCCCGCCGCGTCGTCGAGCGTCGAGCCGAGCTCGGTGACGGACGTCGCGACGTCGTCGACCAGGAGGAGCGAGCTGTGGCCGCCGGACACGACGAGCGCCATGACGCGCTCAGGGAACGGTCCGTGCACGAGCTCGTCGACGGCCGCGTGGCCGATGACGTGGTTGACGCCGTAGAGCGGCTTGCCGAGCGCGAGCGCGAGCGCCTTGGCGGCCGAGGCGCCGATCGTCAGCGGGCCGACGAGACCCGGACCGGCGGTGACGGCGATCGCGTCCACCTCGGACAGGTCGACGTCGGCCGTGCCGAGCGTCCGCTCGATCGTCGGGATCATGGCCTCGAGGTGGGCGCGCGACGCGACCTCGGGGATGATGCCGCCGTACCGCGCGTGCTCGTCCATCGAGCTCGCGACCGTGTCGACGAGCAGCTCGCGACCGCGGACCAGCGCGACGCCGGTCTCGTCGCAGGACGTCTCGATGCCGAGCACCAGGGGCTCGCCGGCGCTCACTGACGGCTCACTGACAGAGGGAAAGGCATGGCGTCCAGGGTAGTCGCGTGCGGGGCCTGGCCGTGCCGTGTCGCCCACGTCACACCGTCTGTCGGGAAGATGATTCAACGCTCAACCGTTGGTCCGGTCATGAGCACCGACACCCTGGCTCCCGCGAGCCTGCAGATCGACGAGACCACGGCCGACCGCCTCTTCCGCGAGGCGCGCACCACCGCGCAGTTCACCGACGCCGAGGTGACCGACGAGCAGCTCGCCGCGGTCTACGACCTCGTCAAGTGGGGCCCGACGGCCATGAACACCGTCCCGCTGCGCATCCTGGCCGTGCGCACGCCCGAGGCCCGCGAGCGCCTCGTCGCGCACATGAACGACGGCAACAAGGAGCGCGTCGCGAACGCGCCGCTGTCGCTCGTCGTCGCGTACGACCCCGCGTTCCACCAGCACCTCGACACGCTGTTCCCGCACGCACCCGGCGTCCGCGAGAACCTCGACGGTGTCCCCGAGGTCCGCGACGGCATGGCGCGCGACAACGCGCACATCCAGGCGGGCTACCTCGTCGTCGGCCTGCGCGCCGCCGGCCTCGCCGCAGGCCCGATGAACGGCATGGACCGCGCCGCGATCGACGCCGAGTTCTTCGCGGACAGCGGCTGGAGGTCCATGCTCGTCATCAACGTCGGCGTGGCCGACGGCGTCGGCACGCCCTACCCGCGCTCGCCGCGCCTCGCGCCCGAGCAGGCCATCACGACCGTCTGAGCCCCGCGACCCCGCGTCGCGACCGGACGTCCGCCGAGGCGGCGCCCCCACCCGGGGGCGCCGCCTCGCGGCGTCCGTACGGTCGTCCCGGTCGTCAGGTCGCGGCGGGTCGCGCCGGGTCGTTCGACCACTGCGACCACGAGCCCGCGTACAGCGCCGCGTCGACGCCCAGGGTCGCGAGCGCGGCGATCTCGTGCGCGGCGGTCACGCCGGAACCGCAGTACACGCCCACGGCGCGACCGCCGTCCGCTGCCGAGGCCGCCGCCGTCACCCCCGCGACCCCGAGCACGGCGAACCGCTCCCGGAGCGCGTCGTCGGCCAGGAACGTCCCGTCGGCGGCGAGGTTGCCCGTCGTCGGCGCGCTCACCGCACCGGGGACGTGGCCCGCCCTGGGGTCGACCGGCTCGACCTCGCCGCGGTAGCGCTCGCCCGCGCGTGCGTCGAGCAGGACGCCCGACGTCGCGAGGTCCGCCGCACCGTCGGCGTCGAGCACGGGCATCCCGCCCGGCGTGACGACGACGTCGCCCGGCTCGGGCCGCACCTCGCCCTCGTCGAGCGCGCGCCCGGTTGCCGACCAGGCGGCGAGCCCCCCGTCGAGGATGCGCACGTCGTCGTGCCCGGCCCAGCGCAGCAGCCACCAGGCGCGCGCGGCGGACGTGCCGCCCACGGCGTCGTAGACGACCACGGGCCGGTCCGCGCGCACGCCCCAGCGCCGCGCCGCGGCCTGGAGGTCGGCGGGCTCGGGCAGCGGGTGCCGCCCCGCCGCGGCCGAGGGCGGCGCGGCGAGCTCGCTCTCGAGGTCGACGTACGCCGCACCCGGGATGTGCCCCGCCCGGTGCTGCTCGCGGCCGTCGGTGACGCCGAGCGCCCACCGCACGTCGAGCACGACCGGCGGGCGGTCCCCCGTGAGCGCCTTCGCGAGCGCGGGGGCGGTGACGAGGACGCGCGAGCGTCGCGCGGCGTCGCTCCCGCGGTCGTCCGTGCCGAGGCCCGGGCCGCGGGGCGCGGGCGCGGTCACGCGACGGCGCCGGTCTCGGAGGCCGTCCCGTCCGGCGCGTCGGGCGTCGTCGTCGCGCCGAGCTCCAGCCGCATCGTGAAGGCGTCCACGTCCTCCGGCTGGTAGTAGCGCTTGCGGATGCCGAGCTGCTCGAACCCGTACTTCGCGTAGAGCGCGAGCGCCGGGTCGTTGTCGACCCGCACCTCGAGCAGCACCGCGCTCGCGCCCAGGTCGCGCGAGCGGGCGATCAGCGCCTCCAGGAGCGTCGAGCCGACGCCCTGGTGCTGGAACGCGGGGTCGACGCCGAGGGTCATGACCTGCGTGACGTCGCCGTCGAACCACAGGCCCGCGTAGCCGACCACGGGCTGCGGGCCGGCGGCGTAGAGGCGCACGGGCTCCGCGGCGACGTACCAGCGGCCGAGGCCCGCGAGCTCGTCGGCGAGCATCCCGTAGGTCCACGCGCCGCGCCCGAACAGCTCGCGCTCGAGCTCGACCACGCGGTCCAGGTCGGCCGCCTTGAGCGGGCGCAGGCGGATCTCGTAGCGGCGCGTGCTCATCGGGCCGCCTCCGGCGCGGGAGCGCTGTCGCTCACGCGCTTGCGCGCCGCGGCCTCGTGGACGTCCGGGCGGCGCAGGTACAACGGCTCGGTCGGCTGGTCGGTCCCCGCGGCCCGTCGTGCGATCGCGAGCCGGGCGAGGACGGCGGCGTCGGGGACCTGCGGCGCGTCCTCGGCGGCGTCGAGCGCGTCCGGGTAGAGCTCGCCGCCCTCCCCCACGACGACGGCGCCCACGGCGTGCTCGGCGACCGCTGCCGCGGGTCCGACGTCGGGCCCGGCGACGGTCTCCAGCACCGGCACGGCGTGCGGGCCCTCGTGCGCGACGACGCGGTACCGCGCCCAGTACACCTCGCGGCGGCGCGCGTCGGTCGCGACGAGCAGCTCGTCGTCGGGCTCGAGGCCGAGGTCGCTCACCGCCTGGGCGGCGATCGCGTCGAGGCTCGGGACGCCCAGCACGGGGATGCCGAGCGCGAAGCCCAGCGCCCGGGCCGTGACGAGCCCGACCCGCAGGCCCGTGAACGGCGCCGGGCCCGTGCCGACGGCGACGGCCGTGAGGTCGCTGCGGTCGACTCCCGCCTCGGCGAGCGCCTCCTCCACGAGCGGGGCGAGCGCCTCGGCGTGCCGGCGACGCTCGGGCGCGTCGCGGCGGGCGAGACGAGCGCCGTCGTCGGAGACGACGGCGACGGTGACGGAGGCGGAGGTGTCGAGCGCGAGAACAGCCACGGCCCCAGCCTACGGCCGAGACCGGGACGTCCTCCTCGCGAGCGGTCTAGCGGGTCAGCGCCGCGACGTCGAGGTCCGCCCAGCGCGCGCCGACGCCGCGCACGGTCACCCGGCGTGCACCCGCCTCGGGTGCGTCCTCGTCGTCGGACGAACCATCGGGCACGACCTCGGTCGCGTCGCCGCGCGGGCGCTCGAGCACCAGCTCGAGCCGGTCGCCCGCGAGCGCCTCGACGAGCCCGCTGCCCCACTCGACGACGGTCACCGACTCCTCCAGGCTCGAGTCGAGGTCGAGCGCGTCGACCTCGTCGAGCGAGCCGAGCCGGTACGCGTCCACGTGCACGAGCGCGGGGCCGCCCACGAGCGACGGGTGCTCGCGCGCGACGATGAACGTCGGGGACGCGACCTGCCCGCGCACGCCGAGCCCGGCGCCGATGCCCTGCGTGAGCGTCGTCTTCCCCGCGCCGAGGTCGCCCGTGAGGATCACGAGGTCGCCCGCGCGCAGCACGCCCGCGAGCGCGCGGCCGAACGCGCGCGTGGCGTCGGCGTCGGGCAGGACGACGACGCCGTGCGCGTCGGCCACGTCGGCGGGGGGCCCGGCGGGCGCCGTGGGGGTCGGGTCGTCGCTCATGCGCGGACCGTCCTTTCCGTGCTGGGGTGCTGTTCGCGCGCGAGCAGCGCCCGCGCGCCGTCGTCGAGCACGTGGATCCCCACGTGCTCGCGCGGCACGCGCGCGCCGAGGCGCGTCGTGATCTCGTAGCTGATGGTCCCGGCGGCCCGCGCCCAGTCCTCGGCGGTGGGGACGCCGTCGTGCTCGACGCCGTCGCCCGCGCCGAACAGCGTGACGACGTCGCCCGCGCGCTCGGTCGCGTCCGGGCCGAGGTCGAGCACGAGCTGGTCCATGCACACGCGGCCGGCGACCCGCAGGACGCGGCTGCCGGCCGTGCCGGGGCGCGCGCCGACGAGGACCGGCCCGCCGGGCGCGGCCGTGGGACCGCCGCCCGACGCGTGCCGCGGGATCCCGTCGCCGTAGCCGAGCGGGACGACGCCGAGCGTCGTGTCCTGCGGGGTCGTGTAGTGGTGCGAGTAGGAGACGCCGTGCCCGCCCGGCACGTGCTTGACCGTGGCGAGGCGCGCCTCGAGCGTCATCGCGGGTCGGAGCCCGTACCGCGACGGCGGCCCGAGCTGCGGCACCGGCGTCATCCCCCACACCGCGAGGCCGGGGCGGACGAGGTCGTAGTGGGTGCGCGGCGCGGTGAGCGTCGCGGCGGAGTTCGCGAGGTGGCGCAGCTCGGGCGCGACGCCCGCGCGCTCCGCGAGCCGGACCGCCTCGTCGAGCACGTCGGCCTGCGCGACGACGCTCGGGTGCCCGGGCTCGTCGGCGAACGCGAGGTGCGACCAGAGCCCGACGACCCGCACCGCGCCCTCGGCCTGGGCGCGCGCGACGGCGTCGAGCACGTCGGGCAGGTCGGCGGGCATGATCCCGTTGCGCCCCAGGCCCGTGTCGACCGCGAGGTGCACGCGCGCGGTCCGGCCGGCGGCACGCGCCGCGGCGACCACCTCGTCGACCGCCCAGCGCGCGGCGAGCGACACGTCGACGTCCGCCTCCACGAGCGCGCGCAGCGGGGCGCCCGGCGGGTAGAGCCACGTGAGGACGCGCGCACGGTCCACCCCGATCCCCGCCGCGCGCAGCGCGAGCGCCTCGCTCGGCTGCGCGGTCCCGAGCCACGTCGCGCCGCCCGCGAGCGCACCCAGCGCGCTCGCCACGAGGCCGTGCCCGTACGCGTCGGCCTTCACGACGGCCATCACCTGGGCCGACGGCGCGTGCCCGGCGAGGGCGCGGACGTTGTCCCGGACCGCGGCCAGGTCGACGACGGCGCGGGCGGGGTAGGCGGGTGCTGCGGGGGCACCGGCGGGTGCGCCGGTCGGGGTCGTGCGCTGGGTGTCGCTCACGGTGGACGATTCTCTCACCGTCGTCGCCTGGGGAGCGGGCGCGCCGGGTCGCGGTCGTCCGGGCGGCCCGTCGGGGTGCCGCCGAACTCGACCCGGTACCGCGACGGGCTGGTCCCCAGCCGCGCCCGGAAGTGGTGGCGCAGCGACTCCGCCGAGCCGAGGCCCGCGGCGTCCGCGACCCGGTCCACGGCGAGGTCGGTCGTCTCGAGGAGCTCGCGCGCCCGGTCGACGCGCTGGTCCAGCAGCCACCGCACCGGGCTGAGGCCCGTGCGCGCGGCGAACCGGCGGGTGAACGTGCGCCGCGACGTCCCCGCCGCGCGCGCCCACGCGTCCAGCGAGATCGGCTCGTCGAGATGCGCCCGCGCCCAGACCATCGCGAGCTCGACGGGGTCGGCCGTGTCCTGCGGCGGCACCGGCGCGGGGACGAACTGCGCCTGCCCGCCCGTGCGGTGGGGCGCGAGCACGAGCGCCCGCGCGACCCGCGCGGCGACCCGCGCGCCCTGGTCCTGCCGCACGAGGTGCAGGCAGCAGTCGAGCGCCGCGGCGGTCCCGGCCGACGTGACGACGTCCCCGTGGTCGACCCACAGGACGTCGCTGCGGACCGTCACGGCGGGGTGGTCCCGGCCGAGCCGCTCGGCCGCGCGCCAGTGCGTCACGACCTCCCGCCCGTCCGCCACGCCGCTCGCCGCGACGAGGAACGCGCCCAGGCACAGCCCGACGACGCGGGCGCCGCGCGCGTGCGCGGCCCGCACCGCGGCCAGGAGCGCGGGCGGCGGCTCGACGTCGGGGTGCCAGCTCGGCAGCACAACGGTCGCCGCGTCCTCGATCGCCTCGAGCCCGTGGTCGACGTGGAGCGCGAAGCCGGCCGACGTCGCGAGCCGCCCGGGCGTCGGCGCGCAGACCACGACGTCGTACGCGGGTCCCGCGCCCCCGGCGAGCGCGTCCGAGCCCAGGACGAGGCTCGGGACGGCGAGGTGGAACGGGCTGATGCCGTCGAAAGACACGACGGCGACGCGCTCGGGGTGCCGGGCGGGCTCTCGCGCGCGCTCGCGGGCCGGCACCCGGGCGGACTCCGCGACGTCGGCGGCGGCCAGGAGACTCATGGCCCGATCCTACCGATCATCGACCTGCGGGCCACTGTCGGGTCCACGTCCCGCGCGCGAGGCTCGACCCATGACCACCGCACCGCACCCCGTCCCCCGGCCTGACGAGACCACGCGCGCGACGCCCGGCGGGCTCACCCTGCTCCACGTCGGCGGGCCGGCGCTCCTGCTCCGCCTCGGCGGGCTGACGATCGTCTCCGACCCCGGGTTCGACGCGCCCCGCGACTACCCGCGCCCCGGCGGCGGCACGAGCACGCGCCTGCACGGCCCGGCCGCAGCCCCCGACGCGCTCGGCCCCCTCGACGTCGCGCTCGTCTCCCACGACCAGCACGTCGACAACCTCGACCTCAGCGGCCGGGCGCTCCTGCCGGGCGTCCCGCACGTCCTCACGACCCCCGCGGGTGCGGCGCGGCTCGGCCCCGACGTCCCGGGCGTCGTCGGGCTCGCCCCGTGGGAGGCGACCGTGCTGCCCCGGCCCGACGGCGGCGCGCTGCGCGTGACCGGCGTCCCCGCCCGCCACGGTCCGGAGGGCGCCGAGCGCGTGCTCGGCGACGTCACCGGGTTCGTCCTCGACGGCGACGGGCTCCCCCGCGTCTACCTCTCCGGCGACAACGCCGCCCCGGGGCTCGTCGCGGAGGTCCCCGAGCGCGTCGGGCCCGTCGACGTCGCGATCGTCCACGCGGGCGCGGCGCGCGTCCCCGCGATCCTCGACGGCGCGGCGCTCACGCTCGACGGCGCGGGCGTGGCCGAGGTCGCGCGGCTCCTGCGGGCACGCGTCGTCGTCCCGGTGCACGCGGACGGGTGGGCGCACTTCAGCGAGTCGGTCGCCGACGTCGAGCGGGCGTTCGCGGCCGCCGGGCTGACCGGCGTCCTGCGCGTCCCCACGCCGGGCGTCGCGCTCCTGCTGTGACGCCCCCTCACCAGGCGTCGAGCGTCCGGTCGGTCTCGAAGCGCCGCGCCTGACCGGTGAGCGGGTCGGCGAAGGCGAGCGAGCGCGACACGAGCTGGAGCGGGCGCGCGTAGTCGTCCGGCGCGACGTCGTACGGCTCGGGGTAGAAGTTGTCGTGCACGATCGGCACCCCGAGCCGGGCCATGTGCAGCCGGAGCTGGTGCGTCTTGCCGCTGTGCGGCTCCAGCCGGTAGCGCGCGAGGCCCCGGGCCGGGTCGGCCTCGATCACGTCGACGCGGCTCTCCGCGTTGGGCTCGCCGTGGACCTCCTCCGCACGCATGACGCCGCGGCGCTTGACGATGCGGCTGCGCACGGTCGCGGGCAGCTCCAGCGCCGGGTCCCACGGCGCGACCGCCTCGTACGTCTTGCGCACCTCGCGCCGCGCGAAGAGCTCCTGGTACGCGCCGCGCACCTGCGGGCGCAGCGTGAGCAGCAGGACGCCCGCCGTCACGCGGTCGAGGCGGTGCGCGGGGCTGAGGTCGGGCAGGTCGAGGTCGCGGCGCAACCGCACGAGCACCGACCGCGCCACGTACGCCCCGCGCGGGATCGTCGCGAGGAAGTGCGGCTTGTCCACGACCAGCAGGTCCCGGTCGCGGTGCAGCACGCGGACCTCGAACGGCACCTCGGGCTCCACCGGCGGGTCCCGGTAGAGGAACACGAAGCCGCGCGGCTCGTACGGCGTGCTCGCGTCCACCGGGCGGCCCCGGCCGTCGACGACCTCGCCCGCCGCGACCTTCTCGGCCAGGCGTGCGGCGTCGTCCGGGAACCGGTGGCGCACGTAGTCGAGCGTGCGCGTGTACCGCGCGACGCTCTCGGCGTCGTGCGGCAGCACGAGGCGCGTCGGGTTGAGGCCGTCGCGCACGGGGAGGGGAACCACGCCGTCCACGGTACCGGCGCGTCCTGCCCGGACCGGTCAGTCGCCCACGCTCCCGGGGCCCGTGGGGTGCTGACGGGCCGGGGCCGGAGAACCCCGCGCCGCTCAGCGCGCGGCGAGCAGCTCGGCGACGACGGCGGGGACCGCGTCCGCGACGTCGAGCGCCGCGACCGGGCCGCCCGGGTTCGCCCGCTCCGCCGCGAGGCCGTGCACGACGGCGGCCGCGGCCGCGAGCTCCGCGGCCAGCCCCGGCTCCCGGAGGATCCGTGGGGCGTGCGCCGCGAGCACGGTGCCGAGGATCCCGGCGAGCACGTCGCCCGCGCCGGCGGTCGCGAGCCACGCGGGCGCGTCCGCCTGGGACCACGCGCCCTCCGGCCCGACGACGACGGTCGCCGAGCCCTTGAGCAGCACCGTCGCGCCCGTGGCCGCGTGCGCGCGTCGCGCCCACCGCAGCGGCTCGGCCTCGACGTCGGTGCGCGTCACGTCGTCGCCGCGCGACCGCAGCAGCGTCGCGAGCTCCCCCGCGTGCGGGGTGAGGACGACCGACGGCGGGCAGCGCTCGGGCAGCAGGGACAGCGCCCCGGCGTCCACCACCACGGGCACCCGTTCCCCCACGACGTCCACCGCGAGCGCGTACCGGACCCGCTCGTGCTGGCCGCCGTCGTCCACGGGGTCGTCGTCCGGGCCGGAGACGGGCGGCACGCCGGGCCCGAGCACCCAGGACTGCACGCGGCCCGCAGCGGGCACCACCTCGGGCCGGGTCGCGAGCACCGCGCGCGTGACGTCGTCGGGCCCGCGGTAGCGGACCATGCCCGGTCCGGTGCGGACCGCGGCGCTCGCGACGAGCACCGCCGCGCCCGGGAAGGTCGGCGTGCCCGCGACGACGCCCACGACGCCGCGCGTGTACTTGTGGTCGGTCGGTCCGGGCACCGCCCAGAGAGCGGCGACGTCCGCCGGCTCGAGCCGGCGCACGACCGGCGTCGCGGTCCCGCGGTCCGGGGCGTCCGCACCGTCCCGAGCCGACGAGCCGTCCGGGACGGGCGAGGCGTCCGGAGCGGACGCGTCCGTGGCCCGCATGCCGAGGCGCAGCCCGATGTCGACGACCGCGCCGTGACCCGCGAGGTGCGTCGCGGGCGGCAGGAGCAGCCCCGGCTTGGCGGCGCCGAACGTCACCGTGCGGTCGGCGCGCAGCACGGGGCCCGGCACCGTGCCGTCGTCGACGCCGATGCCGCTCGGCGCGTCCACCGCGACGACCCAGGGACGGCCTCCCGACCCGTCGCGGGCGCCACCACCCGCCCCGGGCGCCTCGTCCCCGTCGAGCACCCCACCGGGTGCGCCGCCGGGCGCCCTTCCGTCGAGCACCGGGGAGACGTGCCGCACGAGGTCCGCCGCGATGCCGCGCAGCGGTCCACGGGCGCCGATGCCGACGAGGCCGTCCAGCACGACGTCGGCCCGCGCGACCTGCGCGGCGACCCGGTCGGCGACGTGCGGGTCCAGGTGGTCGTGCGGTCGGTCGGCGCGCGTCGCGTCGTCAGGGCTGCCGACGAGCACCTCGACCGACCCTCCCGCGTCCCGGAGCGCCGCGAGCCCGCCCGCGTGCGCGTGCTCACCGGTGAGGACCGCGAGCACCTCGACGCCCCGGCGAGCGAGGTACGCGCCCGCGTGGAGGGTGTCCCCGCCGTTGTTGCCCGACCCCACGAGCAGGACCGCCCGGGCCCCCGTCACGCGCCCGTCCCGACGGCCGCCGTCGGGCAGGGCGACCGACCGCCGTCGGGCGAGGTCGCGCGCGACGATCGTCGCCAGCGCGAACGAGGCACGTTCCATGAGCGGGACGCCCGCCGCGAGCAACGGCTCCTCGGCGGCGCGCACGTCGGCGGCGGACCAGGCTTCGATCATGACCTCATCCTGCCGACCCGGTGCCCCGGTCGCCTGCGCGGACCGCCGCAGGGTGAGACGACGGACGCCGGAGAGCGGGCCGCCGCACGCCCCCGCATAGGGTGACGGCCATGCGATTCGGACTCTTCATCCCCCAGGGCTGGCGCTACGACCTCGTCGACGTCCCGCCCGAGGACCACTGGAAGACCATGCTCTCCCTCCTGCACTACGCCGACAACGCCGCCGCGGGCGAGCCCCTGCCGGGCGGCGAGTTCGCGTGGGACGGCGTGTGGGTCTACGACCATTTCCACACCACGCCGACCCCGAGCACCGAGGCGACGCACGAGGCGTGGACGCTCATGGCCGCGTTCGCGGCGGCGTCGCAGCGCGTGCGCCTCGGCCAGATGTGCACGTGCATGGCGTACCGCGACCCGACGTACCTGGCGAAGGTCGCCGCGACCGTCGACCACGTCTCCGGCGGGCGCCTCGAGATGGGCATCGGCGCGGGCTGGTACGAGCACGAGTGGCGCGCGTACGGGTACGGGTTCCCGAGCGCGGGCGAGCGTCTGCGCGCGCTCGACGAGGGCGTCCAGATCATGGCGAGCATGTGGCGGACCGGGTCGTCGGGCACGTTCGAGGGCCGGCGCTACCAGGTCGACGGCGCACTCTGCTACCCGCAGCCCCTGCAGCGGGTCGTCGTGGACGGCGAGGGCGCGAAGCCGAGCATCCCGCTGTGGATCGCGGGCGGCGGCGAGAAGAAGACGCTGCGGATCGCCGCGCAGCACGCGCAGTACACCAACTTCGACGGCTCGCCCGAGGGCTTCGCGCACAAGTCGGCGGTGCTCGAGCAGCACTGCCGCGACCTCGGCCGCGACTTCGGCGAGATCACCCGGTCGGCCAACTACAACGTGGTCATCGGCGAGACCGAGCAGGACGTCGCGGACCGGCTGGACCGGATCGAGGAGCACGCGCGCCGATACTTCCCCGAGAAGGCGGACGACAACGTCCGGTCGTGGCGGAACGGCCCCCTCGTCGGGACGCCGGAGCAGATCGTCGAGACGCTCACGGGCCTGCGCGACCAGGGCCTCGGCTACGCGATCGGCTACTTCCCGTTCGCCGCGACCGACCGCGACCAGCTCGAGCTCTTCCAGCGCCAGGTCGTCCCCGCCCTCCAGGCCTGACCGCCGTACCTTGTGGGCATGAAATGGGCCCGGTTCTCGGCCGAGAACCGGGCCCTTTCATGCCCACAGCGCGTGGCGGGGGGTCAGCCCTCCGCGACGACCATGGCCGAGGCGATGCCGGCGTCGTGCGAGATGCTCAGGTGCCACGCCGTGATGCCGAGCGCGTCCGCGCGCGCCGCGACCGTGCCCGTGATCTCGACCTCCGGAGGGCCGCCGACGACGCGGTGCACCGTCGCGTCGTGCCACCGCATCCCCGCCGGGGCGCCGAGCGCCTTGGCGATGGCCTCCTTCGCGGCGAACCGCGCGGCGAGCGACGCGGGCGGCAGGTCGCGCTCGGCGTCCGTGAACAGCTTCTCCCGGAGCCGGGGCGTCCGCTCGAGGGTCTCCATGAACCGCGCGACGTCCACGACGTCGATCCCCACGCCCTTGATCATGCGCCCACCCTACGACCGGGCCTCCGGCCTGCCGTCCCCCGACAAGGCGATCCAGCCACCACGAGCAGGTGGCCCTGGCTCCTCCGGGAGACCGGACGAACCAGGACCACCTGATCGGCGTGCGACGGGTTCGGCGGAGGGCTACTCGACCGTGACCGACTTTGCCAGGTTGCGCGGCTGGTCGACGTCGAGGCCCTTGGCCGTCGCGAGCGCCATCGCGAAGATCTGCAGCGGCACGACGGCCAGCAGCGGCGAGAGCAGCGTGGGCGACTCGGGGACCCAGAAGATCTCGTCCGCGTAGGGGCGCACGGCGTCGTCCCCGTCCTCCGCGATGACGAGCGTGCGCGCGCCGCGCGCCCGGATCTCCTGGATGTTCGAGATGACCTTCGAGTGCAGGCCCTCGCGGCCCTTCGGCGACGGCACGACGACGAACACCGGCTGGCCCTCGTCGATGAGCGCGATCGGGCCGTGCTTGAGCTCGCCCGCGGCGAAGCCCTCGGCGTGGATGTACGCAAGCTCCTTGAGCTTGAGCGCGCCCTCGAGCGCGACGGGGAACCCGACGTGCCGGCCGAGGAACAGGACCGACTTCGCGTCCTTCATGGACCGTGCCGTCGCGCGCACGTACTCGCCGCGCTCGATCACCGTCTGGATCTTGCGCGGCATGTCGCGCAGGTCCTCGAGGATCGCCGAGATCTCGTCCGGGAACTTGTTCCCGCGCAGCTGCGCGAGGTACAGACCCAGGAGGTACGCGGCGGTGATCTGCGACAGGAACGCCTTCGTCGAGGCGACCGCGATCTCCGGCCCGGCGTGGGTGTAGAGCACGGCGTCGGACTCGCGCGGGATGGTCGACCCGTGCGTGTTGACGATCGAGATGACCTTGGCGCCCTGCTCGCGCGCGTGACGCACGGCCATGAGCGTGTCCATCGTCTCGCCGGACTGCGTCACGGCCACGACGAGCGTCTTCTCGTCGACGATCGGGTCGCGGTAGCGGAACTCGTGCGCGAGCTCGACCTCCACCGGGATGCGGCACCAGTGCTCGATCGCGTACTTCGCGACGTGGCCCGAGTACGCGGCGGTCCCGCACGCGACCACGATGATCTTGTCGACCGACCGGAGCACGGCCTCGTCGATGCGCACGTCGTCGAGCACGAGCTTGCCCGACGGGTCCGTCCGGCCGAGCAGGGTGTCCGCCACCGCGTGCGGCTGGTCGTGGATCTCCTTGTCCATGAAGGACGAGAAGCCGCCCTTCTCCGCGGCGGCGGCGTCCCAGTCGACGGTGTAGCGCTTGGCCTCGGCCGGGTTCCCGTCGAAGTCCGTCACCTCGACGGCCGTCGGGGTGATCGTGACGATCTGGTCCTGCCCGAGCTCCAGCGCCTCCTTGGTGTGGGAGATGAACGCCGCGACGTCGGAGCCGAGGAAGTTCTCGCCCTCGCCGATCCCGACGACGAGCGGCGAGTCGTGCCGCGCGCCCACGACCGTGTCGGGCGAGTCGGCGTGGACCGCCAGGAGCGTGAACGTGCCCTCGAGGCGGCGGGCGACCTGCCCCATCGCGAGCGTGAGGTCCTTGGTCTCGCGGTAGGCGCGGGCCAGGAGCTGCGCCGCGACCTCGGTGTCCGTCTCCGACCGGAACTGCACGCCCTCGGCGAGCAGCTCGGACTTGAGCGTCGCGAAGTTCTCGACGATCCCGTTGTGGATGACCGCGAGGCGGTCGTCGTCCGCGAGGTGCGGGTGGGCGTTGGTGTCCGTCGGGCCGCCGTGCGTCGCCCAGCGCGTGTGACCGATCGACGCGGTCGCCGCGGGGAGCGGGTGCAGGTCGATCTCCTCGACGAGGTTCGCGAGCTTGCCCGACTTCTTGGCGAACGCGACGGCGTCGATCCCGGGCGCGACGAGCGCGACCCCGGCCGAGTCGTAGCCGCGGTACTCGAGCCGACCGAGTCCTTCGAGAGCGACGTCGAGGGGTCGCCCCGAGGCCTCTCCGACCATGGTTCCAGGGCCTACGTAGCCCACGATTCCGCACATGGTGATCGAGTCTATCCACGGCGCGCGGCACCTCGGGAGCGGCGAGAATCCGCGGGTTTTGGTGACCACCGCTGCCATATTCGCCGGTCTCCGGGCGACCCCGTGGCACGACCCGCGGCACGACCAGCGGCCACGATCCGGCAGAATCGCCGGGTGGACAGTTCTCCCCGTCCGACCGAGGCGACCGGACCGACCGGGCTCACGACCGGCCCCGGCGCGAGCGCACCCGTCACCGATCCCGACCCGGCCGAGCTCCTGCCCGCCCGGCTCGCGGCGCCCTCGGCGTCGCCGTACGTGGACCTGGACCGGGCGGTGTGGAGCCGCCTGTCGGAGTCGACGCCGCTCCCGCTCACCGACGACGACGTCACCCGGCTGCGCGGCCTCGGCGACCCCATCGACCTGGCGGAGGTCGACGCCGTCTACCGCCCGCTCTCGCGGCTGCTCAACCTCTACGTGACCGCCACGTCGGGGCTGCACGAGGCGACGTCGACGTTCCTCCGGGAAGACACCGGCAACACGCCGTACGTCATCGGCGTCGCGGGGTCGGTGGCCGTGGGCAAGTCCACGACCGCGCGCGTCCTGCGCGAGATGCTGGCCCGCTGGCCGGAGACGCCGCGCGTCGAGCTCATCACGACCGACGGCTTCCTGTACCCCAACGCGGAGCTGGCCCGCCGCGGCCTCATGGAGCGCAAGGGCTTCCCCGAGTCCTACGACCGCCGCGCGCTCATCCGGTTCCTGTCCAAGGTCAAGGCCGGTCACGCCGAGGTGCGGGCGCCCGTCTACGACCACCTCACGTACGACATCGTGCCCGGTGCCGAGACGGTCGTGCGCAAGCCTGACGTGCTGGTCGTCGAGGGGCTGAACGTCCTGCAGCCGGCCCGTCCGAGCGCGCACGACGAGTCCACCGTCGCGGTCTCCGACTTCTTCGACTTCTCGATCTACGTCGACGCCCGCACGCGCAACATCCGGCAGTGGTACGTCGACCGGTTCCTCGCCCTGCGCCGCACCGCCTTCGCCCGGCCCGAGTCGTACTTCCGCCGCTACGCCGACCTCACGGACGAGCAGGCGGTCGAGAAGGCGAAGTCGATCTGGGACGCGATCAACGCCCCGAACCTCGAGCAGAACATCCTGCCGACGCGCGGCCGCGCGACGCTTGTGCTCACCAAGGGCTCGGACCACTCGGTCCAGCGGGTCCGGCTGCGCAAGCTCTGAGCCGCCAGGTCGGCGGCCCCGCGCCCCGCGCCCTCAGGAGGCGCGCGGCGCGGCGCCCGGCCGACCCGACGCCGTCGTCCCCGTCGCCTCGGACGACGGCGCGCCCGTCGCCGGGCCGGCGTCGGACTCGGCGGGGGTGCGCTCCGGGGCGCTCGCCTCGTCCGCGTCCTCCGGCTCCGGGGTCGCCGCGCTCTCGGCCCGAGGCAGCTCGCCCCGGCGGCGCGCGCGCATCATGAGCACGCGGTCGATGGCGAAGCCCGCGGCGATCCCCAGGACGACGCCCACGACCATCGCGAGGAGCGGCTCGTGGCCCAGCCACTGCGCCGCGACGAGCCCGATGAGGACCGAGTACAGCGCCCACGTGACGGCCGCGATCCCGGAGAACGCCATGAAGCGGCGGCGCGGGTAGCCCACGGCGCCGGCCGTCATGTTCACCGCGACGCGGCCGACGGGGATGTAGCGCGCGGCGAGGATGAACGACGCCCCGCGGTGCGCGAGGGCCCGCTCCGCCCACGCGACGGCCGTGCGGCCCCGCGCCGAGCGCAGGAACCGGACACGGTCGGTGCCGATCGCACGACCGATCGAGAACGCGATCTGGTCGCCGGTCCACGCCCCGGCCGCGGCGACCAGGAGCACGAGGAGCAGGTTCGGCTCGCCGGTCGCGTGCGCGGACACGGCGAGCGTGATGACGACGGACTCGCTCGGGATGGGCGGGAAGAACCCGTCGATCGTCGCGAAGCCGAACAGCGCGGGATAGATCCACGCGGACGCCGCGAGGGCGAGAATCCAGGTCTCCAGATTCTCCAGGAAGGTCGACACGGCGTCGGGCAACGGCGTCCTCGTTCGTCGGCTGGCGGGGAGGCCAGGCGGGCGGCGGCGGCAGGTCGGGCGTCCTGCGCCACGACAAGCCTACGGAGCGCGACGACGTCGACCATCAGGGAAACCCCCGGTCCACCCCTGAGGATTCCCGCCCGGCAGCGCCGCGCCCGGTGACGAGTCTTCCGTGCGGGCCGCCGTGGCGCGTCATCCCGACGAACGACTTCCCGCGACCGGCGGGTACGTCGTGAGGACCAGGCCCCCACCGGCTCAGCCGTCGCGGCGGCGCGGTCGCGGCGTGCCGCGCAGCGGCTGGGCGCTGCCAGGGTCCTGCGGCCACGCGTGCTTGGGGTAGCGACCGCGCAGCTCGGCGCGCACTTGCGGGTAGCCCTGCACCCAGAACGAGGCGAGGTCCGCCGTGACCGCGGCCGGGCGGCCCGCCGGGGAGAGCAGGTGCAGCAGCACGGGCACGCGCCCGTCCGCGACGCGCGGCGTGCTCGCCCAGCCGAACGTCTCCTGGAGCCGGACCGCGAGCACGGGCTGGTCCTGCCCGTAGTCCACCGTGACGCGCGACCCGCTCGGGACGTCGAGCCGTTCGGGCGCGAGCGCGTCGAGGCGGGCGGCCTCCGGCCACGGCAGGAGGCGGCGCAACGCACCCGCGAGGTCCGCGCCCTGCCCCGTGCCCCGCCCCCGGGCGACGGCCGGAAGGTCGGGGCCCAGCCAGTCGTCGAGGCGCTCCAGGAGCGCGTCGTCGCCGACGTCGGGCCACGGGGCGCCCAGCGCGCCGTGCAGGAACCGCAGGCGGTCCCGCAGCCGGACCGCGCCGTCGGACCACGGGAGGCCGTCGAGACCGTCGCGGCGCAGCCCGTCGCGCACGGTCGCCACCAGCAGGTCCGCGGGCGGGTCCCGCCACGGCTCGCGCGCGAGCTCGATCGCGCCGAGCGAGGTCACCCGGGCGGCGCGCACGCGCCCGCCCGACCACTCGGTGACGCCGGTCGACCGCAGCTCGGGAGCAGCCGCGGCACGCGCCGTCGCCTCGTCGACCGGCGCGGCGGACCGCACGACGGCGTCCGCCCGGCCCGCCGTGCGGTCCACGTCCGCGACCGCGAGCCACGGCGAGCCCTGCAGCGACGAGCCGGCGGGCAGCCGTGCGCCCGCGCCCGAGACCAGGAGGTACGTCTCGCCGCCCGGCCGCAGGCGGGCCAACCGGTCGGGGTGGGCGAGCGCGACGACGTGCCCGACGGCGGCGTCGTCGGCCGGGCGGCGCCGCGCGGCCGGGCTCGATCCCCCGGCCGCGTCGTCCTCGGCCACGGCGGCGCGCGCCACCCGCTCGAGCCGGTCCCGCTGCGCGGCCCACGCGGCGGAACCCGGACCTCCACGCCGCAGCGCGCGGAGGGCGGCGGGCAGGTCGGCCCCGGGCACCCGCACGTCCTCCGAGAGCAGCGCCACAACCTCCGCGGCGAGCCCCGCGCCCACCTCGGGGACCGCGTCGAGCAGCGCCCGCGCACGCCGCGGGTCGGCGGGGACGGCGGCGATGCGGCGCCCGAGCGGCGTCACCCCGTCCGGCCCCACGGCTCCCAGCCCGTGCAGCACGTCGCGGGCGGCGGCCCAGGCGGCCGGGGGCGGCGGGTCCAGCAGCGCGAGGCCCGCGCCGTCGGGGCTGCCCCAGCACGCGAGCTCGAGCGCGAACCCGGTGAGGTCCGCCGTACGGATCTCGGGCTCCGGGTGCCGCGCGAGGCGCGCGTGGTCGCCCTCGGACCAGCACCGGTACACCGCCCCCGGCCCCTCGCGCCCGGCCCGCCCCGCGCGCTGCTCGGCGCCCGCCCGGCTGACGGCCACCGTGACGAGGCCCGGCAGGCCCCGGCGCACGTCCGTGCGCGGCTCGCGCGCGAGCCCGGCGTCCACGACGACCCGCACGCCCGGGACCGTGAGGGACGACTCCGCGACCGCCGTCGAGACCACGACGCGGCGCCGCTGCCCGGGCTCGAGCGCCCGGTCCTGCTCCCGCGAGGGCAGGCGGCCGTGCAGCGGGCGCACGTCGACGTCCGACAGCCCGCGCGCCAGCAGGCCGGCCACGGTGTCCACCTCGCGTGCGCCGGGGACGAACACGAGGACGTCGCCCGTCCGCTCGCGCAGCGCGCGGTGCGTCGTCGCGACGACGTGGTCGAGCAGCGCGGGCGCGGTCCCGCGGGCGTCCGTGCGCGGACCGCGCCCGGGGCACCAGACGACGTCGACCGGGTGGAGCCCGCCCTCGACCCGCACGACCGGGACCGCGCCTGCGTCCCCGCCGAGCACCCCCGCCGTCCGCCCGGCCTCGACCGTCGCGGACATCGCGACGAGCGCGAGGTCGTCGCGCAGGTTCTCGCGCACGTCCGCCAGGAGCGCGAGCGCGAGGTCGTCCTCCAGATGGCGCTCGTGCACCTCGTCGAGCACGACACCGGCGACGCCCGGCAGCTCGGGGTCGCGCTGGAGCCGACGGACGAGCGTGCCCGTCGTGACGACCTCGACCCGGGTGCGACGTGAGGTCCGCGACTCGCCCCGCACGGTGTAGCCGACGGTGCCGCCGAGGTCCTCGCCGAGCAGGGCCGCGAGCCGCCGCGCGGCCGCCCGGGCCGCGAGCCGCCGGGGCTGTGTCACGACGACGCGCCTCTCCGGGGCGTCTCCCAGCGCGACGGAGAGGGCCGGCGGCACGAGCGTCGTCTTGCCCGTGCCGGGCGGCGCCTGCACGACGACGGCCCCCTCCGCGCGCACGGCGGCGACCACCTCGGGCAGGTGGTGCCCCACCGGCAGGTCGGGCGGCGCGGCGAGGAGTCGGGCGAGCGGGTCCACCCCCGTAGTCTCGCGCGCCGACCCGCCCCGGCCGTGTCGCGCAGGGTGGCGCGGCCCGGTCAGCCGACCTGGCGAGGGACGCCCGGGAGCCGCGCGACCCCCAGCGTGGACGCCAGGGTGCGCAGGTCTGCTTCGTCGACGTAGAGCTCGCCGCGCAGGTGGTCGGTCTCGTGCTGGACGATCCGTGCGGCCCACCCGGTGAGCACGTCGTCGAACGGCACGCCCGCCTCGTCATGCCCGGTGAGGCGCACCGAGCGGGCACGCGTCCGCTCCGCCTGCCAGCCGTGCACCGAGAGACACCCCTCGAAGAACGTCCGGGTCTCGTCGCCGACGGCCTCGTACCGCGGGTTGACGAGCACCCGGAAGGCGAGCGGCGGGCGCTCGCGCTCGTCGTCCGCGTCGGGGGTGCCGGGGTCCTCGACGACGGCGAGCGCGAGGCCGATCCCGACCTGCGGCGCCGCGAGGCCCACGCCGGGCGCCGCGTACATCGTCGCGCGCATCGCGTCGAGGAACCGCGGCAGCACGTCGCCGAGCTGCCCGGCGTACGGTACCGCCGGCGTGCGCAGCACGGGCTGACCCGCCTGCACGATCGGCAGGACGCCGTCGTCGTACTCGTCGAGGAGCGCGACCACGTGCTCGCGCAGCACCTCGTCGACCCCCTGCCGCACGCCCGTCGTCCGCCCCGTGGCGCTCACAGCGCGAGCCGGTCCCGCACGACGCCCGCGAGCCGCGCGGCGACCGCGTCGGCCTGCTGCTGCGTCGCCGCCTCGACCATGACGCGCACGAGCGGCTCGGTGCCCGACGGCCGCAGCAGCACGCGACCCGTCTCGCCGAGGGTCCGCTCCGCGTCCGCGACCGCGGCCTGCAGCTCCTCGTCGCTCGACGCGCGCGCCTTGTCCACGCCGGGCACGTTGAGGAGGGTCTGCGGGAGGCGCTGCACGACGCCCGCCAGGTCGGCGAGCTTCTGCCCCGTGGCCCGCACGCGCGCGGCGAGCTGCAGGGCCGTGAGCACGCCGTCTCCGGTGGTGGCGTAGCGCGACAGCACGATGTGGCCCGACTGCTCGCCCCCGAGCCCGTACCCGTGCGCCCGCATCTCCTCGAGGACGTACCGGTCGCCGACCGCCGTCTGGACGGTCGAGATGCCGGCGTCGCGCATCGCGAGCAGGAGGCCCAGGTTGCTCATGACCGTCACGACGAGCGTGTCGTGCGGGAGCGCGCCCTCCTCCTTGAGCGCGAGCGCGAGGACGCCCATGATCTGGTCCCCGTCGACGACGGTCCCGCCGTGGTCGACCGCGACGCACCGGTCGGCGTCGCCGTCGAACGCGACGCCGAAGTCCGCCTCGGACGCCACGACGACGGCCTGGAGCTGCTCCGGGTGGTTCGACCCGCACGCGGCGTTGATGTTGCGGCCGTCGGGGCTCGCGTTGATGACGACGACGTCGGCGCCGGCCGCGCGCAGCGCCGCGGGACCGACGTCGCTCGCCGCGCCGTTCGCGCAGTCGACCGCGATGCGCAGCCCCGCGAGCGGCTTGTGGTCCTCGTCGGCGCCGATGCTCGCCATGAGGTGCTCGACGTACGCGCCGCCGGCGCGCCCCGAGTCCGGGGAGATCCGGCCGACCGCGCCGTGCGTCGGGCGCTGCCACTCCTGCCCGAGCAGGCTCTCGATCCGGTCCTCGACCGCGTCGTCGAGCTTGACGCCGCCGCGCGCGAGGAACTTGATCCCGTTGTCCTGCATCGGGTTGTGGGAGGCCGAGATCACGACGCCGAAGTCGACGTCCATGGTGCTCGTCAGGTACGCGACGGCCGGCGTCGGCAGCACGCCCACGTCCTTCACGTCGACGCCCGCGCTCGCGAGCCCCGCGATGAGCGCGGCGCCCAGGAACTCGCCCGAGACCCGGGTGTCGCGACCCACGACCGCGCGCGGGCGGTGCCCCTCCTCCTGCCCGCTCGCGAGCACGCGCGCCGCCGCGACGCCGAGGTCGAGGGCGAGCTCGCCCGTCACGTTGCCGTTCGCCAGACCGCGCACCCCGTCGGTGCCGAAAAGCCGTCCCATGGAAAGTCCTTCCTCGACCCGGCCGTACGTCGACCGTACGACCGCCTGCCCTGCCCCGCCCTCGGCGGGCTTGGTCACCGTCCCTCACAAACGACGTCGGCCCCGGTGGACGAGGTCCACCGGGGCCGACGAGCGCACAGCGCGGATCAGCGCTTGGAGTACTGCGGTGCCTTACGGGCCTTCTTGAGACCGGCCTTCTTGCGCTCGACGACGCGGGCGTCGCGAGTGAGGAAGCCGGCCTTCTTCAGCGCGGGGCGGTTGTGCTCGGCGTCGATCGCGTTGAGCGCACGCGCGATGCCGAGGCGGAGCGCACCGGCCTGGCCGGAGGTGCCGCCGCCGCTGATGCGGGCGACGACGTCGAAGCGACCCTCGACGTCGACCAGCTTCAGCGGGGAGTTCACGAGCTGCTGGTGAACCTTGTTCGGGAAGTAGTCCTCGAGCGTGCGCCCGTTGATCTTCCACTGCCCGGTGCCGGGGACGAGGCGCACGCGCGCGACGGCCTCCTTGCGGCGGCCCAGGGCCTGGCCGGGGGCGGTGATGCTCTGGCCGCGGCCCGTGGGGGCAGCAGACTCAGAGGTGTAGGTGCTGGGCGTCTCGTCGCCCAGGGTGTCGGTCTCGACGGTGGTCTCGGCCACGGGTGGTGTCCTCGCGTCTCTCTGTGCGCTACGCCCGGGGGGCGATTACTGCGCGACCTGGGTGATCTCGAACGGCTTCGGCTGCTGCGCGGCGTGCGGGTGCTCGGCACCCGCGTAGACCTTGAGCTTGCCGAACTGGGCGCGACCGAGGGTGGTCTTGGGGAGCATGCCGCGGACGGCCCGCTCCACAGCACGCTCGGGGTGCTTGTCGAGCAGGTCGCCGTAGGCGACGGCACGCAGACCACCCGGGTACCCGGAGTGGTTGTAGGCCATCTTCTGCTCGCGCTTGTTGCCGCTCAGGGCGACCTTGCCGGCGTTGATGACGATGACGAAGTCACCGCCGTCGACGTGCGGAGCGAAGGTCGGCTTGTGCTTGCCGCGCAGCAGGGTGGCCACGTGGGTGGCCAGGCGGCCCAGGACGACGTCGGTCGCGTCGATGACGTACCAGTCGCGCTGGACGTCGCCGGGCTTCGGGGTGTACGTACGCACGGTCGTAGCCTTCGTTTCTGTCTCAGAATGTCTTCTTCGGCCGCTGAAGCGTGCGGCCGAGAGGGCAGGTCGTTGCGCGGCGGGCTCGTTCGACACCCGCTCCTTGGCCGGCAGCGAGTGGGCGCGCTAGCGACACGGGCGTCGTGAGGTGAGCACAACGACTCACCAGACTACCCGCGAGGCAGCCCACCGGTCAAAGCGGCCGGACGGGAGGCGAGGCCGGAGGCTGGACGCTCCGCCACGCACGTCTCGCATCGCGTCGAGCGCGCGACGTGCACGCAGTCCGGGCAGTACAGGCGCAGCGTCCGACAGCTCGGATCGGCGCAGTTCTCGTACTTCGCCGTCGCCGCCCCGCATCCCGTGCACGCGCCGAGCGGGGTCGACCCCGGGCCGAGCTCGACGTGCATGCGCTCGTCGAACACGTACAGCGAGCCGTCCCACAGCCCCTGCGACCCGAACGCCTCGCCGTAGCGCACGACGCCGCCGTCGAGCTGGTACACCTCCTCGAAGCCGCGGGCGGTCAGGAGCGCGGACAGCACCTCGCACCGCACGCCCCCGGTGCAGTACGTGACGACCGGCCGCTGCTTGAGGTCGTCGTAGCGGCCCGAGTCGATCTCGGCGACGACGTCGCGCGTCGTGGCGACGTCCGGGACGACCGCCCCGCGGAAGCGCCCGATCTCCGCCTCGAACGCGTTCCGGCCGTCGAACATCACGACGTCGTCGCCGCGCTCCGCCACGAGGTCGTGCAGGGCCTGGGGGCTCAGCCGGGCCCCGCCTCCCACGACGCCGTGCTCGTCGACCACGACCTCGTCGGGGACGCCGAACGCCACGAGCTCGGGGCGCACCTTCACGGACAGGCGCGGGAAGTCCCGACCCGTGCCGTCGGACCACTTGACGTCGATGTCCGCGAAGCCGGGGTACTGCCGGGTCGTCTTCACGTACTGCTTGAGGTCCTCGACCGTCCCGCCCAGCGTCGCGTTGATCCCGTGCTCCGCGACGATCACGCGCCCCGTGAGGTTCCAGCGCTCCCCCAGCGCCCGCTGCCAGAGCTGCACCGCACGGGGGTCCGGCAACGGCGTGAAGGCGTAGAAGAGCACGATCTTGTGGACGGCCATGCCCACCAGGATAGGGACGCGAGGGGGAGAGCGGGCCGCGCTCCCCCGCACGCGGGGCTACCGCGCCCGCTGCACCCGATCGACGTCCCAGACCGGCTCCGGAGCCTCGACGACCTCCCCGTCCTCGCGGAACACGAGATACCGGTCGAACCCGCGCGCGAACCACCGGTCGTGCGTCACCGCGAGCACGGTGCCCTCGAACGCGGCGAGGCCGGTCTCGAGCGCCTCCGCCGAGTGCAGGTCGAGGTTGTCCGTCGGCTCGTCGAGCAGGAGCAGGGTCGCGCCGTCGAGCTCGAGCAGGAGGATCTGGAACCGCGCCTGCTGCCCGCCCGAGAGCGTCTCGAAGCGCTGCTCCGCCTGGCCGACCAGCTCGTACCGGTCGAGCGCGCGGCTCGCGCCCTCGCGTCCCATCCCGGCCCGATGCCCGTCTCCCCGGTGGAGGATCTCCAGGAGGGTGCGCCCACGCAGCTCCGGGTGGTCGTGGTTCTGCGCGAACCAGCCCGGCCGGACCCGGGAGCCGAGCACCGCGCGACCCGTGTGCGCCACGGGGTCGGGCCGGACCCCGTCGGACGTCGCGGCGTCGGGCACCACCCCGGGCTCGGGGTCGCTCCCGCCGGCGGCGAGGAGCCGCAGGAAGTGCGACTTGCCCGACCCGTTGGAGCCCAGCACCGCGACGCGCTCCCCGAAGAACACCTCGAGGTCGAACGGCCGCATGAGCCCGGTCAGCTCGAGCGCCTGGCACGTCACGGCACGCTTCGCGGTGCGACCGCCCGCGAGCCGCACGGTGACGCGCTGCTCGCGCGCGAGCACCTCGGGACGCCCCGCCTCCTCGAACTTCCGCAGGCGCGTGCGCGCGGCCTGGTACCGGCTCGCGAGCCCGTCGTTGAAGGCCGCCTTCGTCTTGAGGGTGAGCACCAGCTCGCGGAGCTTCGCGTGCTCCTCGTCCCACCGCCGCGCGAGCTCGGCCAGGCGCTCGCGCCGGTCGGCGCGCGCCTGCGCGTAGGTCGCGAACCCGCCGCCGTGCACCCAGACGGTCCCGCCGCCCGGCGTCGGCTCGAGCGTCGCGACCTGCGTCGCCGTGCGGGACAGCAGCTCGCGGTCGTGCGAGACGTAGAGGACCGTCTTGGGCGACGCGACGAGCCGCTCCTCGAGCCAGCGCTTCGTCGGCACGTCGAGGTGGTTGTCCGGCTCGTCGAGCAGCAGGACCTCCTCGGGCCCGCGGAGCAGCGCCGTGAGCGCCAGACGCTTCTGCTCACCGCCGGACAGCGTGCGCACGTCGCGCCACTGCGCCTTCTCGAACGGGACGGACAAGACCTCGTCGGTCACCTCGTCCCACGCCGTCTCGGCGTCGTAGCCCCCGACGTCGGCCCAGTCGACGAGCGCCTGCGCGTACCGGAGCTGGGCGGGCTCGTCGTCGACCAGCATGATGTCGTGCTCGGCCGCGGCGAGCTCGACCGCCGCGTCCCGCACCGCGGCGGGCGCGAGCTCCACGAGCAGGTCGCGCACGGTGCGGTCGTCGTCGATGCGCCCCACGTCCTGCCGCATGACCCCGAGGCCGCCGCTGCGCACGACCGCCCCGCCGTGCGGCGCGACGTCGCCCGTCACGATGCGCAGGAGCGTCGACTTGCCGACGCCGTTCGGTCCCACGAGGGCGACCCGCGCGCCGTCCGCGACGCGCAGGCTCACGCCGTCCAGGAGCGTGCGGCCGTCGGGCAGGTGATACGTGACGTCGCTGAGGTCGAGGTGTCCCACAGGGACATGGTCCCCCGGGCGGGCCTGCCGGGTCACGCGGATTCCGCGCGACCCCGTCCCTTCGGTGCGGGCGCGCCCCCGGCCGGGACAGCCGCCATCGGCCCCGGGTTCAGCGCCGGCCGCCCCCGAGGAGACCACCGAGTCCGCCCAGCAGGTCCCCGAGGCCACCCCCGGACCCGCCCGAGCCGCCGCCCAGCAGACCGCCGAGCAGGTCGCCCAGGCCGCCGCCGCCCGCGCTCTCCGGGGCCGCCGAGGACGAGCCCGCGCCGGCGTCCTTGCCGCCGAGCTGCTTCGCGAGGAACGCAAGCGCGATCGGCGCGAGCGCGGGCAGGACCTTCGAGAGCAGGCCCTGCTGCGTGCCCGTCGAGTCGGCGAGCTGCGCGACGACGGCCTCCTCGTTCGACCCGAAGACGTGGCGGACGATCTTCTCGCCGTCGGCCGTGTCCACGTCGTCGAGGTTCACCCCGCCCTCCACGAGCGACGGGTCGTGCTGCGTGAGCGCCTTGCCGAGCGACGCCGCGCCGGCCGGGTCCTGCGCGTTGGCCTGGAGCCCACCGAGCAGCGCAGGGAGCGCCGCGCCCACGGCCTGCTGCGCCGTCGCCTCGTCGACGCCGAGCCGACCGGCGAGCTGGTCGAGCGGGATGGTGGACAGGATGTCGTCGACGCCGGCCATGATGGTCCTCGGTTCTCGGGCTCGTTCGCGGGCGGCCGCGACGCGCGGCCCGTCCCACGGTATCGCCGGCGGCGCGTCGGTGCAGGTCCGGGTGCAGATGCTGCGCCCGACCGCACGAGGTGCCACTGTGGACGCATGAGCGAAGACACCACCGGCACCAGCCCGGACCCGGAGACCGGCGCCGAGGGCGACAACGACCAGCTCCAGGCCGAGGACACGCTGCTCGACCGCGGCGTCGACGACGTGCTCGACGAGGGCTACTCCCCGCCCGACCGCCCCCGGAAGAACCACTACGGCGAGACGCCGTGGGAAGAGGTGCACGGCGAGACGCTCGACCAGCGCCTGGCCGAGGAGGAGCCGGAGGACTGGGACCGCGACCCGCTCGACCGGCCGGACCAGACCCGCTCGGGCCGCCTCGTCGCGGACCCGGACGCGCTCGACGGGCGCCAGAACGACACCTACGCCGACGACGAGGGCATCTCCGGGGGCGCCGCGGGCGCCGAGGAGGCGGCCGTGCACGTCGTCGAGGAGCCCTGAGAGGGCCGCCGCACGGTCAGGAGGCGCCGCCGTCCCAGACGTCCTCCTCGTTGCGCACCGCACGGATCCGTTCGGCGCGCTCGGCGAGCTCGTCGTCCGGCGGGTACGTGACCCCCTCGAGCACCAGCCCGTGGGCGGGCACGACGCCGGCCCCCGCGTCCCGCCGTCGGCTCGCGAGGAGCTGCGCGGGCCAGGCGACGTCGCGCCGCCCCTCCCCCACCGCGAGCGACGCGCCGACGAGCGCGCGCACCATGTTGTGGCAGAACGCGTCCGCGCGGACGTGCGCCACGACGAGGCCGGCGTCGGGCCCGTCGACGGGCCGCGACCACGACAGGCGCTGGAGCTCGCGGATCGTCGTCGCCCCGGGGCGCGGCTTGCAGAACGCCGCGAAGTCGCGCACCCCGAGGAGCGGCCGGACCGCGGAGTCCATCGCGGCGACGTCGAGCGGGCGGCGGTTCCACAGGACCCACCCGCGCCGCAGCGGGTCGCGCTGCGCCGGGTCGTCCGCCACCCGGTAGGTGTACGCGCGGTGCAGGGCCGAGAAGCGGGCGTCGAACCCGGCCGCGGCCGGAGCCGCGCGGTGCACGACGACGTCGCCCGGCAGCACCCCGCCGAGCCGCGCGACGAGCGCGTCCCCGGGCGTCCGGTCGGAGCGCCCGGGCAGCGCCTCCCACTGGTCTCGCGTGAGGTCGACGTGCGCGACCTGCCCGCGTGCGTGCACGCCCGCGTCCGTACGTCCCGCGACGGTCAGGCGCGGCGCCGGACCGCGCAGGAGCGTCGCGAGCCCGTCCTCGATCGCGCCCTGGACGGTCCGCAGACCCGGCTGGCGGGCCCAGCCGGCGAAGTCCGTCCCCTGGTAGGCGAGGTCGAGGCGGACCCGCACGGCGCCGTCGGGCAGCTCGGGCCGCGCGGCGGAGGCGAGGTCGTCGGAGGGTGCGTCGGGGGCCGGGGCGTCGCTCACGGGAGTTCACGGTAGTCGCCCGGCCGTGCGGTGCGCGCTCCGTCGTGCCTACGCTGCCGCCCATGACCGGCGACCGCGCAGACGTCCGCACCCTCGCCGTGGACTGCGGCGGCGGCGGGATCAAGGCGAACGTGCTCGACGCGTCGGGCACCGCGCACGCCGCCGCCGTCCGCGTGCCGACGCCCTACCCGCTGCCCCCCGAGCTGCTCGTCGAGACGATCGCGGAGATCGCGTCCACGCTGCCCCCCGCCGACCGGGCCACCGTCGGCATGCCCGGCATGGTCCGGCGCGGGGTCGTCGTGCACACCCCGCACTACGTGACCCGCAACGGCCCTCGCTCGCGGGTGGACCCGGCCCTCGTCGAGGCGTGGACGAGCTTCGACGTCCAGGCGGCCGTCGCCCAGCGGCTCGGCGTGCCCGCGCTCGTGCTCAACGACGCCGAGGTGCACGGCGCGGGCGTCGTGGCGGCGTCCGGGCTCGAGCTCGTGCTGACGCTCGGGACCGGGCTGGGCTCGGCGCTCTTCCACGGCGGGCGGCTCGCGCCGCACCTCGAGTGGTCGCGCGCACCCGTGCGCCGGGGAACCACCTACGACGAGTACGTCGGCGAGCCCGAGCGGCGCCGGCTCGGCAACGGGCTGTGGTCGCGGCGCGTGCTCGCGGTCGTCGAGGGCCTGCGACCCGTCTTCTGGTGGGACCGGCTGTACCTGGGCGGCGGGAACTCGCGGCAGATCACCCCGAGCGTCCTCGACCGCCTCGGCGACGACGTCGTGGTCGTGCCCAACTCCGCGGCGCTCGTCGGCGGGGCGCGCGCCTGGGACCTGCCGCCGGCCTGAGGGCGCTCAGCGGCCGAGCACGTGGCCCTCGCGCGTCGCGGCCGCGGGACGCGCGTCGACGGCGTCCGCGGCCCTCGCGCAGGCCCCGGCGACCGTGCGGTGGGCGTCGAGCAGGACGCGGTTGAACGCGACCGGCGCGTCGAGGCTCACGAGGTGCCGGGCGCCCGGGATCACCACGAGCCGCGCGGGCGCTCCCCCGCGCCGTGCCGCCTCGACGAACCCGCGCTCCCCGAACCGGAAGTGGTCCCATCGGCCGTTGACCAGCCACACGGGCGAGTCCGTGACGGCGAGGGCCGCCACGGGATCGACCCCCTCGACCTCGCGCAGGATCGCGCTCATCACGTCGAGCGCGTACCCGCCGGCGCCGAGGTCGGCCGCTCCCTGGGGCGTGAGCGCCCGGTCGACGAGCGCCTGGTTCAGTCCCGCTCCCCCGTCCGGGAGCCGCTCGATGCCGCGGGCGACGAGGAGCCAGCCCCCGCGCAGGCGCGTGGCGGGCGGCGTCGAGCAGGCGGCGGCCACGAGGCCGACGACGCGCTCCGGGTGCCGCGCGCGGGCCTCGATCGCGACGTAGCCGCCGAGCGACAGGCCGACGACGAGCGCGCGCCCACCCACGTCGTCGATCCCGGCGGCGACGGCCTCCACGGCACCGTCCAGGGTGAACGCCTCACCCCGCCGCGCCCCGTGCCCCGGCAGGTCCACGGCCGCCGCGTCGACCCCGGCGCGACGCAGCGCCGCGAGCTGGTCGCGCCACATCGACCGCGACGTCCGCGAGCCGTGCACGAGGACGACCGGCGGCCACGCCGTCCGCAGGGGGTCGTCACTCGTCACGTCTCGACCGTAGGCCCTCCCCGACCGGAGATCGACCCGTACGCCACGAGTTCGACCCTCGGAAGGTCGATCTCGGACATACGGGTCGATCTCGCGCGGCCACCCTGACGCCCGGACGTACCGGCGCCGTCGGCACGGCAGAACGCCGCAGGGCCCGAGACCAACCGGTCCCGGGCCCTGCGGTGTGGGGTCGCGGAGGACCCCGAGAGACGATCGAGGAGGCTCAGGCCTCCTTCTTCTCCTCGGCGGCGTCCTCGACGGGCGCGTCCTGGACGTCCTCGACGGGAGCGTCCTCGACGGCGGCGGGGGGCGTCCTCGACGGGCGCGTCCTCGACCTTGTCGGCCTTCTTGGCCGGCTTGTCCGCCTTCTTCTTGCTCGCCTTCTCCGCGGCCTTCTCCGCCTCGCGGACGACGGCCTGCTTGGGGCTGACGGGCTCGGTCACGAGCTCGATCACCGCGAGGGGCGCGTTGTCGCCCTTGCGCGTGCCGACCTTCGTGATGCGGGTGTAGCCACCCTCACGCTCCGCCATCTGCGGGGCGATCTCGGTGAACAGCGTGTGCACCACGGACTTGTCGCGCACGACGCGCAGGACGCGACGACGCGCGTGCAGGTCGCCGCGCTTCGCGAACGTGATGAGGCGCTCGGCCACGGGACGCAGGCGCTTCGCCTTGGTCTCGGTGGTCGTGATGCGGCCGTGCTCGAAGAGCTGGGTGGACAGGTTCGCGAGCATCAGGCGCTCGTGAGCCGGTCCGCTGCCGAGCCGGTGGCCCTTGGCGGGGGTAGGCATGGGATGTGCTCCTTGGGAAGTTTTCGCGCCGCAGGTGCGGACCCGGACGCGCTGAGGTGTCTAGAGCCGCAGGCTCAGTACTGCTGCTCGGTGTCCGAGAACGTCGCCTCGTCGTCGTCGCCGTCGTAGTACGCGGCGGCCGACGGGTCGAAGTCGAGCGGCGAGTCCTTGAGGGACAGACCGAGCTCGGCGAGCTTCTCCTTCACCTCGTTGATGGACTTCGCACCGAAGTTACGGATGTCGAGCAGGTCCGCCTCGCTGCGTGCGACGAGCTCGCCCACCTGGTGGATGCCCTCGCGCTTGAGGCAGTTGTACGACCGGATCGTGAGGTTGAGCTCCTCGATCGGCAGCGCCAGGTCCGCGGCGAGAGCCGCGTCCGTCGGCGACGGGCCGATCTCGATGCCCTCGGCCTCGACGTTGAGCTCACGGGCCAGGCCGAAGAGCTCCACCAGCGTCTTGCCCGCCGACGCGAGCGCGTCGCGCGGCGAGATCGCCGGCTTCGACTCGACGTCCACGACCAGCTTGTCGAAGTCCGTGCGCTGCTCGACACGCGTCGCCTCGACCTTGTAGGTCACCTTGAGGACCGGCGAGTAGATCGAATCGACCGGGATGCGCCCGATCTCGGCGTCGAACGACTTGTTCTGCGAGGCCGAGACGTACCCACGGCCACGCTCGACGGTGAGCTCGATCTCGAGCTTGCCCTTGTCGTTGAGCGTGGCGATGTGCAGCTCGGGGTTGTGGACCTCCACACCCGCGGGCGGGACGATGTCCGCCGCGGTGACCGCACCAGCGCCCTGCTTGCGCAGGTACATCACGACGGGCTCGTCGTTCTCCGAGGAGACGACGAGGTTCTTGATGTTGAGGATGACCTCGGTGACGTCCTCCTTCACACCCGGCACGGTGGTGAACTCGTGGAGCACACCGTCGATGCGGATGGAGGTGACCGCCGCGCCCGGGATGGACGACAGCAGCGTGCGACGCAGCGAGTTGCCGAGCGTGTAGCCGAAGCCCGGCTCCAGCGGCTCGATGGAGAAGCGCGAACGGTTCTCCGAGATGACCTCTTCGGTCAAGGTGGGGCGCTGTGCGATCAGCACTGGTGGTTTCCTTTCGGTGAGCGTCCGCCATATGACGCTGCACGGTTCAAGGCGAGGTGCGCGCCTGCGGCACGCGGCCCCGGCCGGGACTCTGTCCACCCGGCCGGGAAGGGGGCGTCGGCCCCGTCAGGAGGCGGCTGCCCCGTGACGGGTGCCGTCGACGGGCTCGGCCGGTCGGAGACCGGGCGGACCGTCGACGGCACGCCGACGACGAGGGTCAGACGCGACGACGCTTGGGCGGGCGGCACCCGTTGTGCGCCTGCGGCGTGACGTCCTGGATCGAGCCGACCTCGAGGCCGGCCGACTGCAGCGAGCGGATCGCGGTCTCGCGACCCGAGCCCGGGCCCTTGACGAAGACGTCGACCTTCTTCATGCCGTGCTCCTGCGCCTTGCGGGCAGCGGCCTCGGCCGCGAGGCCGGCGGCGAAGGGGGTCGACTTGCGCGAGCCCTTGAAGCCGACGTCGCCGCCGGAGGCCCACGCGATCACGGCGCCCGACGGGTCCGTGATCGACACGATCGTGTTGTTGAACGTGCTCTTGATGTGCGCCTGGCCGGCGGGGACGTTCTTCTTGTCCTTGCGACGAGGCTTGCGCCCAGCGGCGGCGCGAGTCTTGGGAGGCATCTTTCGTTTCTCTCCTGGTCTGAGGTGGTCTGACCGCGGGGATCTCCGACCGGGACGACGTGGACCGTGCGGTCGACGTCAGCACCCGAGCGGGGCCCGCCCTGCGGACTGGCTCAGCGGGCCTTCTTCTTGCCGGCCACGGTGCGCTTGGGTCCCTTGCGCGTACGCGCGTTGGTCTTGGTGCGCTGGCCGCGCACAGGAAGGCCGCGGCGGTGACGCAGGCCCTGGTAGGTGCCGATCTCGACCTTGCGGCGGATGTCGGCGGCCACCTCACGACGGAGGTCACCCTCGAGCTTGTAGTTGCCCTCGAGGTAGTCGCGGAGCGCGACGAGCTCGGCGTCGCCGAGATCCTTCACGCGCGCGTCCGGGCTGATGCCGGTCGCGGCCAGCGTCTGCTGGGCGCGGGTACGGCCGACGCCGTAGATGTAGGTGAGCGCGACCTCGAGCCGCTTGTCGCGGGGGAGGTCGACGCCGATGAGACGTGCCATGTGCCTTTCGGCTCCTCGTGCTTCGTCGGAGGTCTGTCGCACTGCCCTCCCACGGGGAGCTCCGTGGGCCCCGGCCTCCGAGCCGGGGGTTCGCCTGCCCGTGGCGTTCTCCTCCCGGACTCGCGTCCGGGGTGCCGAGCAGGTTCGTGGTGGTGCGCTGGTGGCCGGCCGTCGACATGACGAGCGACCTGGTGACTGCGGTCCCGAGGGACCGTCACCCGTGGCGCAGGCGCGGGCTCAGCCCTGGCGCTGCTTGTGCCGCAGGTTCTCGCAGATCACCATGACGCGACCGTGCCGGCGGATCACCTTGCACTTGTCGCAGATCTTCTTGACGCTGGGCTTGACCTTCATCTTCGTTCCCTCAGTGGTGCCCCGCTCCGGGCGCGACCGACGAGCGGTCCGGGGTCCGGGTGGTGAGGCGGGTGAGTGGGTGGACGCGTGGCGACTACTTGTAGCGGTAGACGATCCGGCCGCGGGACAGGTCGTACGGGCTCAGCTCGACCACGACCCGGTCCTCGGGGAGGATCCGGATGTAGTGCTGGCGCATCTTGCCCGAGATGTGCGCGAGAACCTTGTGACCGTTGGCCAGCTCCACGCGGAACATCGCGTTCGGCAGGGCCTCGACCACGCTGCCCTCGATCTCGATGACACCGTCCTTCTTTGCCATGTCCTCCGCTAACTCTCGTCTGAACTGCTGGTACTCCCGCGCACGCCCGACCCGAGGCCGTCCGTTCGTGGGAGGTGCGTGGAGCCGCGTGCGGGGTCGGTCGCCCGGGTCCCGAGGGACGGGGGCCGGTTGAACGACGTGCACGGACTACACCCGACGGACCATCCTACGGCATCCGACAAGAGTCGCGAAACCGTGGCGTGCCTCGGGAGTCGTGCGACGCGTCACTCCCCCGCCGCACGCGAGGCTGTACCGGCGCGGCTGGCGGGACGCGAGGTCAGACCGCGAGGGGCGCGACGCGGACGCCGAGCTCCGCAAGCTCGGCCGCTCCGCCGTCGGGTGCGGTGAGGACCCAGATCCCCTCGTCGAGGATCGCGACGCTGTGCTCCCAGTGCGCCGCACGGGCACCGTCGTCGGTCACGACCGTCCAGTCGTCCTCGCAGACCTCGGTGAAGCGGTCGCCGAGCGTCAGCATCGGCTCGATCGCGAGGCACATGCCTGGGCGCAGCCGCGGACCCTTCTCGCGCGTCCGGTAGTTCGGGACGTCCGGCGGCTGGTGCATCGCGGAGCCGATCCCGTGCCCCACGTACTCCTCGACGATCCCGTAGGAGACACCGTCGGACTCACCCGAGATCCGGACCGAGTCCTCGATGGCGGCGCCCACCTCACCGAGCCGCTCGCTCGTCGCGAGCGCGGCGATGCCCGCCCACATCGCCCGGCGCGTCGCCTCCACGAGCGCCGCGTCCTGCGGCTCGCCCTCGCCGAGGACGAACGAGACCGCCGAGTCTCCGTGCCAGCCGTCGACGATCGCCCCGCAGTCGACGGAGACGATGTCGCCCGGGCGCAGCTCGCGCTGGCCCGGGATGCCGTGCACGACCTCGTCGTTCACCGACACGCAGAGCGACGCCGGGTAGCCCTCGTAGCCGAGGAACGACGGCGTCGCACCGGCGTCCGCGATCACCGCGGCGGCGAGCGCGTCCAGGTCTGCCGTCGTCATGCCCGGACGGACCGTCTCACGGACCGTCTCGAGCGCCCGCGCGACCACCAGGCCGGCGCTCCGCATGGACCGGACCTGGTCGTGCGTCTTGTACTCGATGCGCTCGCGACCGAACACCCTGCTGCTCCCCAGAACCCTACGGACGAACTGCCGGTGCTCAGCCGACGAGCGCGGTCAGCGCCGAGACGATGCGTCCGGTGATCTCGTCGACGTCGCCGATGCCGTCGACGCGGACGAGCAGGCCGCGCTCCTCGTAGGCGGACGTGAGCGGCGCCGTCTGCTCGGCGTAGATGTCGAGGCGGCGCGCGATGGCCTCCTCGGTGTCGTCCTCGCGGCCCTCGATCTCCGCACGCTTCGCCAGGCGCGCGAGGAGCTCGTCACGGTCCGCCGTGAGCTCCACGACGCCGTCCAGGGCGACGCCCAGGTCCGCGAGGATCGTGTCGAGCTCGACGACCTGGGCCGCGTTGCGCGGGTAGCCGTCGAGGATGAACCCCTGCGCCGCGTCCTCCTGGGCGAGGCGGTCGCGCACCATCGCGTTCGTCACCGAGTCGGGGACCAGGTCGCCCTTCGCGGTGTACTCCTGCGCGAGCCGGCCGAGCTCCGTGCCGCCCTTGATGTTCGCCCGGAAGATGTCTCCGGTCGAGATCGCGGGGATGGCGAGCTGCTCGGCGAGCCGGGCGGCCTGGGTCCCCTTGCCTGCGCCCTGCGGGCCCATGATGACGAGGCGCGCGGGACGCGAGGCGGACTGGCCGTCGGTGGCGTTGCTCAACGGAGGAACCCTTCGTAGTGGCGCTGCTGCAGCTGGGAGTTGATCTGCTTGACCGTCTCCAGGCCGACGCCGACGACGATGATGATCGAGGAGCCACCGAACGGGATGTTCGTGCTCACGCCGAGCCCGATGAGGACCAGCGTCGGCAGCAGGGCGACGAGCGCGAGGTAGATGGAGCCCGCGGACGTGATGCGGGTGATGACGTAGTCGAGGTACTCGGCGGTCGGCCGGCCGGCACGGATGCCGGGGATGAAGCCGCCGTACTTCTTCATGTTGTCCGCGACCTCGTCCGGGTTGAACGTGATCGACGTGTAGAAGAAGCAGAAGAACAGGATCATCAGCACGTACAGCACGATGTGCAGCGGCGCGGCCGGGTCGGCGAGGTTCGTGCTGACCCAGATGACCCAGTCGGCGCTCTGGTCGCCGAACTGCGCGATGAGGCCCGGGACGGCGAGCAGCGACGCCGCGAAGATCACCGGGATGACGCCGGCCATGTTGATCTTGATCGGGATGTAGGTGCTCGACCCGCCGTACATGCGGCGCCCGACCATGCGCTTGGCGTACTGGACCGGCACGCGACGCTGGGACTGCTCGACGAACACGACGAGGCCGATGACAACCACGATGACCGCGATCATGATGATGAAGTTCGTCGCGCCGTTCGCGCCGCCGGCGATCGACCACAGTGCGGTCGGGAAGCTCGCGGCGATCGACGTGAAGATGAGGAGCGACATGCCGTTGCCGACGCCGCGCTCGGTGATGAGCTCGCCGAGCCACATGATGAGGCCGGTGCCCGCGGTCATGGTGATGACCATGAGCGCCATCGTCACGAAGCTGCCGTCGGGGATGACGTCCACGGAGCAGCCCTGGAAGAGCAGGCCGTTGCGCGCCGTCGTGATGACGGTCGTCGACTGGAGGATGGCGAGCGCGATCGTCAGGTAGCGCGTGTACTGCGTCAGCTTCGACTGGCCCGACTGCCCCTCCTTGTGGAGCGCCTCGAAGCGAGGGATCACGACGCGCAGCAGCTGGACGATGATGCTCGCGGTGATGTACGGCATGATGCCGAGCGCGAAGATCGACAGCTGGAGCAGTGCGCCACCGCTGAAGAGGTTGACGAGGCCGAGCAGGTCGTTGCCGTCGGCGGTCTCCTGGATGCACTGCTGCACGTTGGGGTAGTCCACACCCGGCGTGGGGATGAACGACCCCACCCGGAAGATCGCCATGATCGCGATCGTGAACAGCAGCTTGCGCCGCAGGTCGGGCGTCCGGAAAGCCCGGGCGAATGCGCTGAGCACCTATCCTCCTGGCCCGCCGAGGCGGGATGTCGTGTCGCCGGGAGGCCCGGCGAGGTGTGACGCACGGCACGGGCGCCAAGAGGCACCCTAGCCGTAGCGCCGCGTCGAACGGCAAGTCGGTCCCGACGACCGGACGGACCGACCGTGGACCTGAGAGTGACGGCGGTCACCCCGGGGTGCGGGGAGACAACCGTCGGAGAGTCTAACCGTGGCGCGCTGCCGGACGGACCACGGGTCGTGCAGGAAGACGTTCCCAGACGCGGACAGGGCCGACGGCGCGTGTGCGCCACCGGCCCTGTCCAGGGGTGTCAGTCCTCCGAGACCGAGCCGCCGGCCGCGAGGATCTTCTCGCGAGCCGCGCCCGAGAGGGCGTCGACCGCGACCTCGAGCTTGACGGTGATCTCGCCCGTGCCCAGCACCTTCACGAGCTGGCCCTTGCGGACCGCGCCCTTCGCGACGAGGTCCTCGACGGTGACCTGGCCACCCTCGGGGTACAGCGCCGCGAGCTTGTCCAGGTTCACGACCTGGTACTCGGTGCGGAACGGGTTCTTGAAGCCGCGCAGCTTCGGGAGGCGCATGTGCAGAGGCATCTGCCCGCCCTCGAAGCGCTCGGGAACCTGGTAACGAGCCTTCGTACCCTTGGTACCGCGGCCCGCCGTCTTACCCTTCGACGCCTCACCACGACCCACGCGGGTCTTGGCCTTCTTGGCGCCGGGAGCCGGACGCAGGTGGTGGATCTTGAGCGTGCCGCCGGCACCCTCGGTCTGCTTGCCCGACTGCTTCGCAGCAGTAGCGGTCTCCGCCTTCGCGGGGGCCTTCGCAGCAGCCTTCTTCTTCGGAGCCTCGGCGGTCTCCTTGGTGGCCTTCTCAGCCATGGTCACTCGACCTCCTCAACGGTGACGAGGTGCGCCACCGTCGCGACCATGCCGCGGATCTCCGGGCGGTCCTCCTTCACGGCGGTGTCGCCGATCCGCTTGAGGCCCAGAGTGCGCAGCGTGTCGCGCTGGTTCTGCTTGCCGCCGATGGCGGACTTCGTCTGGGTCACCTTGAGCCTGGCCATCAGGCGTTCACCCCCGCAGCACGGGCACGCAGGAGCGCGGCCGGAGCCACGTCCTCGAGCGGGAGACCACGGCGCGCGGCGACAGCCTCAGGCTGCTCCAGGTTGCGCAGGGCCTCGACGGTCGCGTGCACGATGTTGATCGCGTTGGACGAGCCGAGCGACTTGCTCAGCACGTCGTGGATGCCCGCGCACTCCAGCACGGCGCGCACCGGACCACCGGCGATCACACCGGTACCGGGAGCGGCCGGACGGAGGAACACGACGCCGGCGGCGGCCTCACCCTGGATGGGGTGCGGGATGGTGCCCTGGATGCGCGGGACCTTGAAGAAGTTCTTCTTGGCCTCCTCGACACCCTTGGCGATCGCCGCAGGCACCTCCTTCGCCTTGCCGTAGCCAACGCCGACGGTGCCGTCGCCGTCGCCCACCACGACCAGCGCGGTGAAGCTGAAGCGGCGGCCGCCCTTGACGACCTTGGAGACGCGGTTGATGGTGACGACGCGCTCGACGAAGGCGTTCTTCTCGGCTGCGTCGCCACGGCGACCGTCGCGACGGTCACCACGACGGTCGTCGCGGCGCCCCCCGCGCGCGTTCTGGTCGCTCGACTCGTTGGCGGCACCCGTGGGGGCGCCGGTGTTGCTGCGCTGCCCTGCAGCCATCAGAGAATCCTTTGCTTCCGTGTGGGGATGGTCGGCGTCGTCACAGGGACAGACCGCCCTCGCGAGCGCCGTCGGCGACCGCAGCGACCCGACCGTGGTACTTGTTGCCACCACGGTCGAAGACGACGGCGTCGACGCCCTTGGCCTTCGCACGCTCGGCGACGAGCTCGCCGACCTTGCGGGCCTTGGCGCTCTTGTCGCCGTCGAGCGCACGCAGGTCCGCCTCGAGCGACGAGGCCGACGCGAGCGTCTGACCGATCGTGTCGTCCACGACCTGGGCCGTGATGTGACGCGTCGAGCGCGTCACCACGAGGCGCGGACGACCGGCGGTCCCCTTGATCTTCTTGCGCAGGCGCAGGTGGCGGCGCTGACGCGCGACGGCCTTGCCCTTGCCGAGAACCTTCAGAGCCATCGTTACTTACCAGCCTTTCCGACCTTGCGGCGGACGACCTCGCCGGCGTAACGCACACCCTTGCCCTTGTACGGCTCGGGCTTGCGGATCTTGCGGATGTTCGCTGCGACCTCGCCGACCTGCTGCTTGTCGATGCCGGAGACCGAGAACTTCGTCGGGCTCTCGACCGCGAACGCGATGCCCGCGGGCGGCGTCACGACGACCGGGTGGCTGAAGCCGAGGGCGAACTCGAGGTCCGAGCCCTTGGCCGTCACGCGGTAACCGGTGCCGACGATCTCGAGCTTCTTCTCGTAGCCCTGCGTCACGCCCTCGACGATGTTCGCCAGGAGGGTGCGCGTGAGGCCGTGCAGCGCGCGGGACTCGCGCTCGTCGTTCGGGCGCGTCACCACGAGGGTGCCGTCCTCCTGAGCGACCTGGATGGGGGCGGGCACGTGGTGCTCGAGAGAGCCCTTGGGGCCCTTCACGGTCACGAGCGCACCGCTGATGGTGACGTCCACTCCGGCGGGAACCGGAACGGGGATCTTGCCGATTCGAGACATGGCGTATCTCCTTTCCGGATTACCAGACGTAGGCGAGGACTTCGCCGCCCACGCCCTTCTTGGCGGCCTGCTTGTCGGTGAGCAGACCGGAGGACGTGGACAGGATCGCCACGCCCAGACCGCCCAGAACCTTGGGCAGCTCGGTGGACTTGGCGTACTTGCGCAGGCCCGGCTTGGACACGCGGCGCACGCCGGCAAGGCTGCGCTCACGGTTCGGGCCGAACTTCAGCTGGATGGTGAGGTTCTTGCCCACCGTCGCGTCCTCGACGCTCCAGCCGGAGATGTAGCCCTCGGCCTGGAGGATCTCGGCAATGTGCGACTTCAGCTTCGAGTACGGCATGGTCACCGTCTCGTGGTAAGCCGAGTTCGCGTTCCGCAGACGCGTCAGCATGTCTGCGATCGGGTCGGTCATCGTCATCGGGCTCTAGCCCTTCCTCGACGTGGTATCCGGGCGGAGGCGCGTCGTGCGACGCGCTCCGCCAGGACCTACGACGTAGTTGTTACCAGCTGCTCTTGGTGACGCCGGGAAGCTCACCACGGTGGGCCATCTCGCGCACGCAGATGCGGCACAGGCCGAACTTGCGGTACACCGAGTGCGGGCGACCGCACTTCTGGCACCGGGTGTAGGCGCGGACCGCGAACTTGGGCTTGGCGGCCGCCTTGTTGATCAGGGCCTTCTTCGCCATGTCAGTTCTCCTTGAAGGGGAAGCCGAGACGGCGCAGCAGGGAGCGGCCCTCGTCGTCGGTCGTCGCCGTGGTCACGATCGTGATGTCCATACCGCGGACACGGTCGATCTTGTCCTGGTCGATCTCGTGGAACATCGACTGCTCCGTGAGGCCGAACGTGTAGTTGCCGTGCCCGTCGAACTGCTTGGGCGACAGGCCGCGGAAGTCGCGGATGCGCGGCAGAGCGATCGACAGGAGACGGTCGAGGAACTCCCACATGCGGTCGCCGCGCAGCGTGACGTGCGCACCGATCGGCATGCCCTCGCGCAGCTTGAACTGCGCGATGGACTTGCGGGCCTTGGTCACCTGCGGCTTCTGGCCGGTGATCGCGGACAGGTCGCGGATAGCACCCTCGATGAGCTTCGAGTCCTTGGCCGCGTCACCGACACCCATGTTCACGACGATCTTCGTGACGCGGGCGACCTGGTTGACGTTCTCGTGCCCGAACTCCTCGCGCAGACCGGCGACGATCTCCTCGCGGTAGCGCTGCTTCAGGCGAGGCACCTCGGGGGCAACGATCTCGGTGCTCATCAGATGTCCTTCCCGGAGCGCTTGGCGACACGCACGCGCACGGTGCGCTTGCGGCCGTCACGCTCGACCTCTTCGGTGCGGTACCCGACGCGGGTGCCCTTCTTGGTCTCCGGGTCGACGACCATCACGTTGCTGATGTGGATCGGGGCCTCGACGGTCTCGATCCCACCGGTCCGCGTGCCGCGCTGCGACTGGCCGACCTTGGTGTGCTTGGTGATGCGCTGGACGCCCTCGACGATGACGCGGTCACGGTCGGTGAGCACCTCGAGGACGCGGCCCTGCTTGCCCTTGTCCTTGCCGGCGATGACGACGACGAGGTCGCCCTTCTTGATCTTGGCCATGGTCAGAGCACCTCCGGAGCCAGCGAGATGATCTTCATGAACCGCTTGTCGCGCAGCTCGCGCCCGACCGGGCCGAAGATGCGCGTCCCGCGCGGCTCGCCGTCGTTCTTGAGGATCACGGCGGCGTTCTCGTCGAACTTGATGTAGGAACCGTCCGGACGACGGCGCTCCTTGGCGGTACGGACGATGACGGCCTTGACCACGTCGCCCTTCTTCACGTTGCCGCCCGGGATCGCGTCCTTGACGGTTGCGACGATGACGTCGCCGATTCCGGCGTAGCGACGGCCCGAGCCACCGAGAACACGGATGCAGAGAATCTCCTTGGCACCCGTGTTGTCGGCGACACGAAGTCGCGACTCCTGCTGGATCATGTAATGAACTCCTGTCGTCGAGCCGGTTCTCGCGCGGGGCGAGCCTTGCCGAACGGATAGCTGTCAGTGCCGGGTCCCTCGCGGGTGAACCGGCCAGGACCAGGCGGTGGACCCGCCCGACCTGTCCTCACTGGTTGCCGCACCGCGGTGCGGCACGAGAGCGGTCGTGACGGGCGAGCGTGCCCGCCCGTCACGACCGGTGGATCACTTGGCCTTCTCGAGGATCTCCACGAGGCGCCACCGCTTGGTCGCGGACAGCGGGCGGGTCTCCATGATGAGCACGAGGTCGCCCACGCCGGCAGAGTTCTGCTCGTCGTGGACCTTGACCTTGCTCGTGCGGCGGATGACCTTGCCGTAGAGCGGGTGCTTGACCCGGTCCTCGACCTCGACCACCACGGTCTTGTCCATCTTGTCGCTCACGACGTAGCCGCGGCGCGTCTTGCGGTTCGCGCGCTCCTCGGTCGCCTCGGCGACGTCGGGCGCGTTGGTTGCGTTCTCGCTCATTCCAGCCTCACTCACTCGGCGCTCGGCGCGGTACGGATGCCGAGCTCGCGCTCACGCAGGATCGTGTAGATCCGCGCGATGTCGCGGCGGACGGCCTTGAGGCGCCCGTGGCTCTCCAGCTGGCCGGTGGCCGACTGGAAGCGGAGGTTGAAGAGCTCCTCCTTGACCTTCTTGAGCTCGGCGACGAGCGTCTCGTCGTCCATGGCGTCGAGGTCGACGGGGGCGAGCCCCTTCGTTCCGATTGCCATCAGTTGCCACCACCCTCGCGCACCACGAAACGGCACTTCATCGGGAGCTTGTGGATCGCGCGGCGCATCGCCTCGCGAGCCAGGTCCTCCGGGACACCGGCCAGCTCGAAGACGATCCGGCCGGGCTTGACATTGGCGACCCACCACTCGGGCGAACCCTTACCGGAACCCATGCGGGTCTCGGCAGGCTTCTTGGTCAGGGGACGGTCCGGGTAGATGTTGATCCAGACCTTGCCGCCACGCTTGATGTGGCGGGTCATCGCGATACGAGCAGCCTCGATCTGCCGGTTCGTGACGTACGCCGGCTCGAGAGCCTGGATGCCGTACTCACCGAACGAGATCTGCGTGCCACCCTTCGCCGCGCCGGAGCGCGACGGGTGGTGCTGCTTGCGGTGCTTGAGCCTGCGCGGGATCAGCATGACTCAGGCCTCCGTTCCGGTCTCAGGGGCCTTCGCCTCCGCGGCAGGAGCGGACTGCTCAGCCGCGGCCGGCGCCTCGGACCCGGAGGTCCGCTCGCCCGAACGCTCGGGACGACGGCCACCACCACGACGGTCGCCGCCACGCTCACCGCGCGGGCCACCACGGCCCTGGCGCGGAGCGGCCGTGGCCTGCTGCGCGGCGAACTCCTTCTCGGTGACGTCGCCCTTGTAGATCCAGACCTTCACGCCGATGCGGCCGAAGGTCGTGCGGGCCTCGAAGAAGCCGTAGTCGATGTACGCACGGAGCGTGTGCAGCGGCACACGACCCTCGCGGTAGAACTCCGACCGGCTCATCTCGGCGCCGCCGAGGCGGCCGGCGACCTGCACGCGGATGCCCTTGGCACCGGCGCGCTGGGCCGACTGGATGCCCTTGCGCATCGCACGCCGGAACGAGACGCGGCTCGCGAGCTGCTCGGCGATGCCCTGCGCGACGAGCTGCGCGTCCGTCTCGGCGTTCTTCACCTCGAGGATGTTGAGCTGCACCTGCTTGCCGGTGAGCTTCTCCAGCTCGCCGCGGATGCGGTCCGCCTCGGCGCCACGGCGACCGATGACGATGCCCGGGCGTGCCGTGTGGATGTCCACGCGGACACGGTCACGGGTGCGCTCGATCTCGACCTTGGAGATGCCTGCGCGCTCGAGACCGGTGCTCATGAGCTTGCGGATCTGGACGTCCTCGCGGACGTAGTCGCGGTACCGCTGTCCGGGCTTGGTGCTGTCGGCGAACCAGCGCGACCGGTGGTCGGTGGTGATGCCGAGGCGGTACCCGTGCGGGTGAACCTTCTGTCCCACTATCGGGCACTTCCCTTCGTGTTCTCACGCGGAGCGACGACCACGGTGATGTGGCTGGTGCGCTTGAGGATGCGGTTCGCACGGCCCTGGGCCCGCGGGCGGAAACGCTTGAGGGTCGGGCCCTCGTCGACGAACGCCTCACGCACGACGAGCTCCTGCTCCTCGAACGCCTCGCTCGCACGGTCTGCCTTCACCCGGGCGTTGGCGATCGCGCTCTCCACGACCTTGCGGACGGGCTCGCTCGCCGCCTGCGGTGCGAACTTCAGCACCGCGACGGCCTCGGAGGCCTGCTTGCCACGGATGAGGTCCACGACGCGCCGGGCCTTCTGGGGCGTGACACGGACGAACCGCGCCTGCGCCTTGGCTTCCATTGCTGTCCTGCCTTCTTGTCTCTTGACCGTCCAGGTCGTCACCAGACTGACCCGGGGGTCAGCGGCGACGACCCTTCTTGTCGTCCTTCACGTGGCCGCGGAAGGTCCGCGTGGGAGCGAACTCGCCGAGCTTGTGGCCGACCATCGACTCGGTGACGAACACCGGCGTGTGCTTGCGACCGTCGTGCACGGCGAACGTGTGACCGAGGAAGTCGGGCGTGATGACCGACCGACGGGACCAGGTCTTGATGACGTTCTTGGTCCCCTTCTCGTTCTGAGCGTCCACCTTCTTCTGAAGGTGGTCGTCGACGAAGGGGCCCTTCTTCAGGCTACGAGGCATGTCTCCAGGCTCCTATCAGCGCTTCTTGCCGGTACGGCGACGACGCACGATCAGCTTGTCGCTCGGCTTGTTCGGACGGCGGGTACGACCCTCAGGCTGGCCCCACGGGCTCACCGGGTGGCGACCACCGGAGGTCTTGCCCTCACCACCACCGTGCGGGTGGTCGATCGGGTTCATGGCGACACCACGGACGGTCGGGCGCTTGCCCTTCCAGCGCATGCGGCCGGCCTTGCCCCAGTTGATGTTCGACTGCTCGGCGTTGCCCACCTCGCCGACCGTCGCGCGGCAGCGCAGGTCGACGTTGCGGATCTCGCCGGAGGGCATGCGCAGCTGCGCGTACGGCCCGTCCTTCGCGACGAGCTGCACGGACGCACCCGCCGAGCGGGCGATCTTCGCGCCGCCACCGGGCTTGAGCTCGATGGCGTGGATGACCGTACCGGTCGGGATGTTGCGCAGCGGCAGGTTGTTGCCGGGCTTGATGTCGGCGCCCGCACCGTTCTCGACGACGTCGCCCTGCTTGAGCTTGGCCGGCGCGATGATGTAGCGCTTCTCGCCGTCCGCGTAGTGCAGGAGCGCGATGCGCGCCGTGCGGTTGGGGTCGTACTCGATGTGCGCGACCTTGGCGGGCACGCCGTCCTTGTCGTGGCGACGGAAGTCGATCACGCGGTACGCACGCTTGTGGCCACCACCCTTGTGACGGGTGGTGATCCGGCCGGAGCTGTTGCGGCCGCCGCTCTTCGAGAGCGGGCGGACCAGAGACTTCTCCGGCTGCGAGCGCGTGATCTCGGCGAAGTCGGCGACGCTCGAGCCGCGGCGGCCGGGCGTCGTCGGCTTGTACTTACGGATTCCCATGGGGATCTGTCCTCAATCTGCTCTCGTCGGCTCAGCCGAAGATGTCGATCGTGCCCTCGCGGAGGGTGACGATCGCACGCTTGGTGTCCTTGCGCTTGCCCAGGCCGAAACGCGTGCGACGCGTCTTGCCCTTGCGGTTGATCGTGTTCACCGAGGCCACCTTGACCGAGAAGATCTGCTCGACGGCGATCTTGATCTCGGTCTTGTTGGCCCGCGGGTCGACGACGAACGTGTACTTGCCCTCGTCGAGCAGGCCGTAGCTCTTCTCGGAGACGACCGGCGCGAGGATCACGTCACGGGGGTCCTTGGTCACGGTGGTCACTTCGCGGCCTCCTCGGCAGCAGTCTCGTCCGCCTCGGTGGAGGTGGCGACGGCCTTCGCGGAGCGACCCGTGGCCGGGCCCGCCAGGAACGCGTCGAGCGCGCCCTGCGTGAAGACGACGTCGTCGGAGACGAGCACGTCGTAGGTGTTGAGCTGGTCGGCCACCAGGAGGTGGACCTGCTCGACGTTCCGCAGCGACTTGACCGTCAGCTCGTCACCACGCTCGGTGACGACGAGGACGTGCTTGCGCTCGGAGAGCTTGGCGAGCGTCGCGACGGCGGTCTTGGTCGACGGCAGGCCGTCGACGCCGAAGCCGGTCACGACGTGGACACGGCCGTTGCGGGCGCGGTCCGAGAGGGCACCGCGGAGCGCGGCAGCCTTCATCTTCTTGGGCGTCCGCTGGTCGTACGAGCGCGGCGTCGGGCCGTGGACGACGCCACCCCCGGCGAACTGCGGCGCACGGGTCGAACCCTGGCGGGCGCGGCCGGTGCCCTTCTGCTTGTACGGCTTGCGACCACCACCGCGGACCTCGCCGCGGCTCTTGGTGTCGTGGGTGCCCTGGCGTGCAGCAGCACGCTGGGCGACGACGACCTGGTGGATCAGCGGGACGTTGAGCTCGACGTCGAACACCTCGGCGGGGAGCTCGGCGGTGCCGGCCTTCTTGCCCTTGGGGTCCAGCACGTCAACGGTCAGAGCGGACATGGTGTTCACGCTCCCTTCGCGGCGCTGCGCACGAGGACGACGCCGCCCTTGGGGCCGGGAACCGCGCCCTTGACGAGCAGCAGACCCTTCTCGGCGTCGACCGCGTGGACGGTCAGGTTCTGGGTGGTCTGGCGGTCGTTGCCCATGCGACCGGCCATCCGCAGGCCCTTGAACACGCGCGACGGGGTCGAGGCCCCACCGATCGAGCCCGGCTTGCGGTGGTTGCGGTGCGCACCGTGCGAGGCGCCCACGCCGGAGAAGCCGTGGCGCTTCATGACACCGGCGGTGCCCTTGCCCTTGGTCGTGCCCACGACGTCGACCACGGCGCCGGCCTCGAAGGCCTCCGCGGTGATCTCCTGGCCGAGCGCGTACTCGGCGGCGTCGGTGGTACGGACCTCGGCGACGTGACGACGCGGCGTGACGCCGGCCTTCTCGAAGTGGCCCTTGAGCGGCTTCGTGACCTTGCGCGGGTCGATCTGGCCGTAGGCGAGCTGCACGGCGGCGTACCCGTCGGCGTCGGCCGTGCGCACCTGCGTCACGACGTTCGTGCCGACGGCGACGACGGTCACGGGCACGAGGCGACCGGCCTCGTCCCAGAGCTGCGTCATCCCGAGCTTCGTGCCGAGCACCGCGGTGACCGGGCGCGCGTTCTGCTGGGGAATAGTCATGATGTCCTCCAGCCTCAGAGCTTGATCTCGATGTTCACGTCGGCAGGCAGGTCGAGACGCATGAGCGAGTCGACGGCCTTCGGCGTGGGATCGATGATGTCGATCAGCCGCTTGTGCGTGCGCATCTCGAAGTGCTCGCGGCTGTCCTTGTACTTGTGAGGCGACCGGATGACGCAGAAGACGTTCTTCTCCGTCGGCAGCGGCACCGGACCCACGACCGTTGCACCAGCGCGCGTCACCGTGTCGACGATCTTGCGCGCCGAGCTGTCGATGACCTCGTGGTCGTAGGACTTGAGCCGGATGCGGATCTTCTGTCCCGCCATGGCGTCGTCTGACTCTCTCTCTCGAACCGCTAGCTGTCCGACCCCCGCGCTCGGGCGTGTCGCGTAGTCGCGACGCACCTGGGCGCACGCGCCGAGAGGCGCAGGGCCGTTGGATATGTGGACCCCCGTCCGCACCGTGCTGACGCACGGCTCCGCGAAGCGGGCCACAACGTTTGTGCGAGCCTGGTCGGAACGTGTGTTCCGCGGGGTGCTCGATCCATGGCGACAGAGAGCTCAACCCGCAGGACCGGGACGAGGTCCCGGGATCCTGGCCCTCCTCAGGAGGACCGGTTCAACACACTGTTCGACACGTGAAAGAGCGCGCCCGTAACAGGCAACCTGAACAGTCTGCCACACGAAGGCCGCCTGGCCAAGTCGAGACCGGGCCAGGGGCTGTGACGGTGACCGCAGGAGGCCGCGGTGGCACCGCACGGGACGGCAGACCGCAGGCCGAAGGCCCGGTCCCGCGGACGGGACCGGGCCTTCGACGAGTGCTGCGGAGGCAGCGTCAGATCACTTGAGGATCTTGGTGACGCGGCCCGAGCCCACGGTGCGGCCACCCTCACGGATGGCGAAGCCGAGGCCCTCCTCCATGGCGATCGGCTGGATCAGCGCGACCGTCATCTCGGTGTTGTCGCCGGGCATGACCATCTCGGTGCCCTCGGGCAGCGTGATGACGCCGGTGACGTCCGTGGTGCGGAAGTAGAACTGCGGACGGTAGTTCGAGTAGAACGGGTTGTGACGCCCACCCTCGTCCTTGCCCAGGATGTAGACCTGCGCCTCGAAGTCCGTGTGCGGGGTGATCGAGCCCGGCTTCACGACGACCTGGCCGCGCTCGACGTCCTCACGCTTGATGCCGCGCAGGAGGAGACCGGTGTTGTCGCCGGCCTGCGCCTGGTCCATCTGCTTGTGGAACGTCTCGATGCCCGTGACCGTGGTCTTCTGGGGCGCGCGGATGCCGACGATCTCGACGTCCGAGTTGAGGTCGAGCGTGCCACGCTCCACCTTGCCGGTGACGACCGTGCCACGACCGGTGATCGTGAAGACGTCCTCGACGGGCATGAGGAACGGCTTGTCGAGCTCGCGGACGGGCTCGGGCACGCTCTCGTCCACGGCCTCCATGAGCTCGAGGATCTTCGCGGTCCACTCGGGGTCGCCCTCGAGCGCCTTGAGGCCCGACACGCGCACGACCGGCGCGTTGTCGCCGTCGAACTCCTGCGAGGAGAGGAGCTCGCGCACCTCCATCTCGACGAGCTCGAGGATCTCCTCGTCGTCGACCATGTCGGACTTGTTCAGCGCGACGAGCAGGTACGGCACGCCGACCTGGCGGGCGAGCAGGACGTGCTCGCGCGTCTGGGCCATCGGGCCGTCGGTCGCGGCGACCACCAGGATCGCGCCGTCCATCTGGGCGGCACCGGTGATCATGTTCTTGATGTAGTCGGCGTGACCGGGAGCGTCGACGTGCGCGTAGTGGCGCTTCGGCGTCTCGTACTCGATGTGCGCGATGTTGATCGTGATACCGCGCTGCTTCTCCTCGGGAGCCGCGTCGATCTCGTCGAAGTTGCGCTGCGTGTTCGCCGGCAGGTCCGGGTACGTGTCCGCGAGCGTCTTCGAGATCGCCGCCGTGAGCGTCGTCTTACCGTGGTCGACGTGACCGATGGTGCCGACGTTGACGTGCGGCTTGGTCCGCTCGAACTTGGCCTTAGCCACTGGGGTCCTCCTGGGACTTGGGTAGATGTGCCGAACGTTGCGAATGTCGACCGAGAGATCCTACATCCGCGGGGCGTTGCGGTTTTCCTACAGGTTGATGGTTGTGCGGGTCTTCGACCTGTGGGGACTCACTCGCCCCGGGTCTTCTTGATGATCTCTTCGGCAACGTTCCGAGGAACCTCGGCGTAGCTGTCGAACTGCATCGAGTACACGGCGCGACCCTGGGTCTTGGACCGGAGGTCGCCGATGTACCCGAACATCTCTGACAACGGTACTTGGGCCCGGACGACCTTCACACCCGTCGCGTCCTCCATGGACTGGATCATTCCACGACGTGAGTTCAGGTCGCCGATGACGTCGCCCATGTACTCCTCGGGCGTACGCACCTCGACCGCCATCACCGGCTCCAGCAGAACCGGGTCCGCCCGCTTGACGCCCTCCTTGAGGACCATCGAGCCGGCGATCTTGAACGCCATCTCCGAGGAGTCGACCTCGTGGTAGGCGCCGTCGAGCAGCGTCGCCTTGACCCCGACCAGCGGGAAGCCGGCGAGCACGCCGAGCTCCATCGCGGACTGGATACCGGCGTCGACGCTCGGGATGTACTCGCGCGGGATGCGACCACCGGTGACGGCGTTGGCGAACTCGTAGAGCTCACCCTCGGCCGTGTCGAGCGGCTCGAAGGTCACCTGGACCTTCGCGAACTGCCCGGAGCCACCGGTCTGCTTCTTGTGCGTGTAGTCGATCTTCTCCGCCTTGCGACGGATCGTCTCGCGGTACGCGACCTGCGGCTTGCCGACGTTCGCCTCGACCTTGAACTCGCGACGCATGCGGTCGACGAGGATGTCGAGGTGGAGCTCGCCCATGCCGCCGATGACGGTCTGACCGGTCTCCTGGTCCAGCTTGACGCGGAAGGTCGGGTCCTCCTCGGCGAGCTTCTGGATCGCCGTCGAGAGCTTCTCCTGGTCGGCCTTCGTCTTCGGCTCGATCGCGACGTCGATGACGGGCTCGGGGAACGTCATGGACTCGAGGATCACGGGCGCGTCGAGCGCGCTGAGCGTGTCACCCGTCGTGGTGTCCTTGAGGCCGATGAACGCGTAGATGTGGCCCGCGCTCGCCTCCTCGACCGGGTTCTCCTTGTTGGAGTGCATCTGGAAGAGCTTCCCGATGCGCTCCTTCTTGCCCTTGGTCGAGTTGAGCACCTGGGCGCCCTGCGCGACCTTGCCCGAGTAGACCCGGACGTAGGTGAGCTTGCCGAAGAACGGGTGCGACGCGACCTTGAACGCGAGCGCGGAGAAGGGCTCGGTCGCGTCGGGGTGACGCTCGACGATCTTCTCCTCGTCCTTGACGTCGTGGCCCTCGATCGCGGGGACGTCGAGCGGCGACGGCAGGTAGTCGATGACCGCGTCGAGCATGGGCTGGACGCCCTTGTTCTTGAACGCGGACCCGCACAGGACCGGGAACGCCTCGCCCGCGATGACGAGCTTGCGGATCCCGGACTTGATCTCCGCGATCGTCAGCTCCTCGCCGCCGAGGTACTTCTCGAGCAGCTCCTCGTCAGCCTCCGCGACGGCCTCGACGAGCTCGCTGCGGTACTGCTCGGCCTTCTCGACGAGGTCGGCCGGGATCTCCTCGGTCTCGTACGCCTCGCCGAGCTTCGTCTCGCCGCGCCACACCAGAGCCTTCATCTCCAGGAGGTCGACGACACCGGTGAAGTCGTTCTCGGAGCCGATCGGCAGCTGGATGACCAGCGGCTTCGCCTTGAGGCGGTTGATGATGGTGTCGACGGTGAAGTAGAAGTCCGCACCGAGCTTGTCCATCTTGTTGACGAAGCAGATGCGCGGCACGTTGTACTTGTCCGCCTGGCGCCACACCGTCTCCGACTGCGGCTCCACGCCCTCCTTGCCGTCGAAGACGGCGACGGCGCCGTCGAGCACGCGCAGGGAGCGCTCGACCTCGACCGTGAAGTCGACGTGGCCGGGCGTGTCGATGATGTTGATCTGGTTGTTCTTCCAGTAGCAGGTCGTCGCGGCCGACGTGATCGTGATGCCGCGCTCCTGCTCCTGCTCCATCCAGTCCATCGTCGACGCGCCGTCGTGCGTCTCACCGATCTTGTAGTTCACACCCGTGTAGAACAGGATGCGCTCGGTGGTCGTGGTCTTCCCGGCATCGATGTGGGCCATGATGCCGATGTTGCGGACCTTGTTCAGGTCGGTCAGCACGTCAAGTGCCACGGTCTGTTTCCCTCGCTAGGTGGGTTGAGTCGGGGGCGCTGCTCGGACCGGGGTGGCCGGCCGGAGACCCGCCGACGGCCCCGGGGACCGTGAGGTCCCCGAGGCCGGTCGGGCGGACTACCAGCGGTAGTGGGCGAAGGCCTTGTTGGACTCCGCCATCTTGTGCATGTCCTCGCGACGCTTGACCGCGGCACCGAGGCCGTTGCTCGCGTCGAGGATCTCGTTCATGAGGCGCTCGGTCATGGTCTTCTCGCGACGGGCGCGCGAGTAGTCCGTGAGCCAGCGCAGCGCGAGGGTCGTGGAGCGCGCGGGACGCACCTCGACGGGGACCTGGTAGGTCGCGCCACCGACGCGGCGCGAGCGGACCTCGAGCGCGGGACGCACGTTCTCGAGCGCACGCTTGAGGACGACGACCGGGTCGCCGTCGGTCTTCGCACGGACGCCCTCGAGGGCGCCGTAGACGATCGACTCGGCGGTGGACTTCTTGCCGTCGAGCAGCACCTTGTTGATGAGCTGCGTGACGACGGGCGACCCGTAGACGGGGTCGATGATGAGCGGCCGCTTCGGGGCCGGGCCCTTGCGAGGCATCAGCTCTTCTCCTTCTTGGCGCCGTACCGGCTGCGGGCCTGCTTGCGGTTCTTCACGCCCTGCGTGTCGAGCGCGCCGCGCACGATCTTGTAGCGCACACCCGGGAGGTCCTTCACACGACCGCCGCGCACGAGCACGATGGAGTGCTCCTGGAGGTTGTGGCCGACGCCCGGGATGTAGGCCGTGACCTCGACCTGGGAGGAGAGCTTCACGCGAGCGACCTTGCGCAGCGCGGAGTTCGGCTTCTTCGGGGTGGTGGTGTACACGCGCGTGCACACACCGCGCCGCTGCGGGGAGCCCTTGAGGGCGGGGGTCTTCGACTTCCCCACCTTCGAGGTCCGCCCCTTGCGGACGAGCTGCTGGATCGTAGGCACTACGTCTCCGTGTCTTCTCGAGCTACCGGGGCTATCCCCGATGGTGGTCGTGCTGGCTGCTGGAGCCGATCGCACGAGGCACCCGCAGCGCGAGACACGCTGCAGCAGCCACCTACCACCGGCTCGATGGTCCGTCCCTGCCCACGAGCACGAGGTGCCGTCAGGACCGGGATCCGGAATGCCCGGGCACTCACATCGGCCCGTCCGGAGCCCGCTGCGCGGAGGTGGGAGCGATAACTCGCTGACACCGCCCCGCCAGGGACATCACGGAGGGCCCGACGGCGCGGGCACGGTTTACCAGGTTACCTGCCGCCCAGCAGGTAGTCAAAGGAGCAGGTCACCGCCCGCCTGCGGCGGGCGGGTCCGCTCCCCCAGGACGCCGAACGGGTGCCCCCGGCGCCCCGCACCCGAGGTGCGGGACGCCGTCGGGCACCCGTCCGGCGGTCGAGGAACGTCAGCGGTAGTCGCCGAAGTCCAGGTCCTCGAGCGGGATCGCCTCGCCGGAGCCCATGCCGAGCGCCGGGAAGTCGATCTCGTCGTAGCCGAAGCTCGGGTAGAGCTCCGTCTTGGCCTGCTCGGTCGGCTCGACCTGGACCTTGGTGTACCGGGGCAGACCGGTACCGGCCGGGATGAGCTTTCCGATGATGACGTTCTCCTTGAGGCCGAGGAGCGGGTCGCGACGACCGCTCATCGACGCCTCGGTGAGCACGCGCGTCGTCTCCTGGAAGGAGGCGGCCGACAGCCACGAGTCCGTCGCGAGCGACGCCTTCGTGATGCCCATCAGCTCGGGACGGCCGGAGGCCGGCTGGCCACCCTCCGCCACGGTACGACGGTTGGCGTCCTCGAAGCGGCCACGCTCGGCCAGCTCGCCCGGGAGCAGCGGCGCGTCACCCGAGTCGAGGACCGTGATCCGGCGGAGCATCTGCCGGACGATGACCTCGATGTGCTTGTCGTGGATGTCCACGCCCTGGGAGCGGTAGACCTCCTGGACCTCGTCCACCAGGTGCTTCTGCGTGGCACGCGGGCCGAGGATGCGCAGGACCTTCTTGGGGTCCACCGCACCCTGGACGAGCTGCGTGCCGACCGAGACCTGGTCGCCGTCCTGCACGAGCAGGCGGGCGCGCTTGGTCACCGGGTACGCGATCTCCTCCGAGCCGTCGTCCGGCGTCAGCACGAGACGGCGCGAGCGCTCCGTGTCGTCGATCGCGATGCGACCCGAGAACTCCGCGATGGGCGCCTCACCCTTGGGGGTGCGGGCCTCGAAGAGCTCCGTGACACGGGGCAGACCCTGCGTGATGTCGTCCGCGGACGCCACACCACCGGTGTGGAACGTACGCATCGTCAGCTGGGTGCCCGGCTCACCGATCGACTGGGCGGCGATGATGCCGACCGCCTCGCCGATGTCGACGAGCTTGCCCGTGGCGAGCGAGCGCCCGTAGCACTTGGCGCACGTCCCGACGCGCGACTCGCACGTGAGGACCGAGCGGACCTTGGCCTCGCGGACGCCCGCGGCCACCGCGGCGTCGATGAGGACGTCGCCCGCGTCGTCGCCGGCCTTGCCGACGACGTTCCCGTCGGGGTCGACCAGGTCGGCCGCGAGGGTGCGCGAGTAGACGCTCGTCTCCACCTTCGGGTGGCGCACGAGCTTGCCCGCGAGCTCCTCCGCGATCGGCAGGGTCAGGCCGCGCTCCGTGCCGCAGTCCTCCTCGCGGACGATGACGTCCTGCGACACGTCCACGAGACGACGCGTGAGGTAGCCCGAGTCGGCGGTCCGCAGAGCGGTGTCCGCCAGACCCTTGCGGGCGCCGTGCGTCGCGATGAAGTACTCGAGGACGGACAGGCCCTCGCGGTAGTTGGACTTGATCGGGCGCGGGATGATCTCGCCCTTCGGGTTCGCCACGAGACCGCGCATGCCGGCGATCTGACGGACCTGCATCCAGTTACCACGGGCACCTGAGCCGACCATGCGGTACACGGTGTTGCGGTCGTTCGCCTCGAGGTTCTCGCGCATGACCGACGCGACCTTGTCCGTCGCCTGGGTCCAGATCTCGATGAGCTCCTGACGGCGCTCGTCGTCCGTGATGAGACCACGGTCGTACTGCTGCTGGACCTTGAGCGCGCGCTCCTCGTGCTGCTCGAGGATGACGGCCTTCTCCTTGGGCGTCGCCACGTCGGAGATCGCGATCGTGACGCCGGAGCGGGTCGCCCAGCGGAAGCCGGCGGCCTTCAGCGCGTCGAGCGACGCCGCGACCTCGACCTTCGGGTAGCGCTCCGCGAGCTCGTTGACGATCGCCGAGAGGCGCTTCTTGTCGACGACCGAGTTCACGTACGGGTAGTCGACGGGGAGCGTCTCGTTGAACAGCGCACGACCGAGCGTGGTGTCGAAGAGGATCGGCTGACCCTCGTCCCAGCCCTCGGGAGCCTCGAAGCCGGAGACCGGCGGGACGAGGTCCGTCGTGCGGATCTTCACCTCGGCGTTCAGGTCCAGGGTGCCCTGGTCGAACGCCATGATCGCCTCGGCGACCGAGCCGAACGCGCGGCCCTCGCCCTCGGCGCCCTTGCGGTCGCTCGTCAGGTGGTACAGGCCGATGATCATGTCCTGCGAGGGCATGGTCACCGGACGACCGTCCGACGGCTTGAGGATGTTGTTGCTCGAGAGCATGAGGATGCGGGCCTCGGCCTGCGCCTCCGCGCTCAGGGGCAGGTGGACGGCCATCTGGTCACCGTCGAAGTCCGCGTTGAACGCGGCGCACACGAGCGGGTGCAGGTGGATCGCCTTGCCCTCGACGAGCTGCGGCTCGAACGCCTGGATGCCCAGGCGGTGCAGCGTCGGCGCACGGTTGAGCAGCACGGGGTGCTCCGTGATGACCTCTTCGAGCACGTCCCACACGACCGGGCGGGCACGCTCGACCATGCGCTTGGCGCTCTTGATGTTCTGCGCGTGGTTGAGGTCCACGAGCCGCTTCATGACGAACGGCTTGAACAGCTCGAGCGCCATCTGCTTGGGCAGGCCGCACTGGTGCAGCTTGAGCTGCGGGCCGACGACGATGACCGAACGGCCCGAGTAGTCGACGCGCTTGCCGAGCAGGTTCTGACGGAAACGACCCTGCTTGCCCTTGAGCATGTCCGAGATCGACTTCAGCGGGCGGTTGCCGGGGCCCGTGACCGGACGACCACGGCGGCCGTTGTCGAACAGCGAGTCCACGGCCTCCTGGAGCATCCGCTTCTCGTTGTTGACGATGATCTCCGGGGCGCCCAGGTCGAGCAGACGCTTGAGGCGGTTGTTCCGGTTGATCACGCGGCGGTACAGGTCGTTCAGGTCGCTCGTCGCGAAGCGGCCACCGTCGAGCTGCACCATCGGGCGCAGGTCCGGCGGGATGACCGGGACGGCGTCGAGCACCATGCCCGTGGGCGAGTTCGTCGTGGTGAGGAACGCGTTGACGACCTTGAGGCGCTTGAGGGCACGCGTCTTGCGCTGCCCCTTGCCCGAGCGGATGGTCTCGCGCAGGGACTCGGCCTCCGCCTCCAGGTCGAAGTCCTGGAGACGCTTCTGGATCGCCGCGGCGCCCATCGAGCCCTCGAAGTAGGTGCCGTAGCGGTCCTGGAGGGCGCGGTAGAGCATCTCGTCGCCCTCGAGGTCGGCGACCTTGAGGTTCTTGAAGCGGTCCCACACCTGGTCGAGGCGGTCGAGCTGGGCGTCCGCGCGCTTGCGGATCTGCGCCATCTCGCGCTCGGCCGAGTCGCGGACCTTGCGGCGCGCGTCGGCCTTCGCACCCTCGGCCTCGAGCTCGGCCAGGTCGGCCTCGAGCTTCTGGGCGCGGGAGTTGATGTCGTTGTCGCGGGCGTCCGCGATCTCCTTCTTCTCCAGGTCGATCTCGTTCTGGAGGTTGGGGAGGTCTTCCTGGCGACCCTCGTCGTCGACCGACGTGATCATGTACGCCGCGAAGTAGATGACCTTCTCCAGGTCCTTCGGGGCGAGGTCGAGCAGGTAGCCGAGGCGCGAGGGCACGCCCTTGAAGAACCAGATGTGCGTGACGGGCGCGGCGAGCTCGATGTGGCCCATGCGCTCACGACGCACCTTCGAGCGCGTCACCTCGACGCCGCAGCGCTCGCAGATGATGCCCTTGAAGCGCACGCGCTTGTACTTGCCGCAGTAGCACTCCCAGTCCCGGGTGGGGCCGAAGATCTTCTCGCAGAAGAGTCCGTCCTTCTCGGGCTTGAGGGTGCGGTAGTTGATGGTCTCGGGCTTCTTCACCTCTCCGTGCGACCACGCACGGATGTCGTCGGCCGTGGCCAGGCCGATGCGCAGCTCGTCGAAGACGTTGACGTCGAGCAAGTTGTCCTACTTCCTTCGTCTGCCGGGACCGGACGGGGCCGGTGCCGACGCCATAAAGACGGTTGGTGCGGGGTCGTCGGCGGGAGCGGGGTGACCCGCTCCCGCCTGCCCGAGATCAGATCTCGTCGATGCTGGACGCCGCGTTGGGGCGGCGCGACAGGTCGATGCCGAGCTCTTCTGCTGCGCGGTACACGTCGTCGTCCGACTCCCGCATCTCGATGGACACGCCGTCGCTCGAGAGCACCTCGACGTTCAGGCACAGCGACTGCATCTCCTTGAGGAGGACCTTGAAGGACTCCGGGATGCCCGAGTCGGGGATGTTCTCGCCCTTGACGATGGCCTCGTACACCTTGACGCGGCCGGGGACGTCGTCGGACTTGATGGTGAGGAGCTCCTGCAGCGTGTAGGCCGCGCCGTACGCCTCGAGGGCCCACACCTCCATCTCGCCGAAGCGCTGACCACCGAACTGCGCCTTACCACCCAGCGGCTGCTGCGTGATCATCGAGTACGGACCGGTCGAGCGCGCGTGGATCTTGTCGTCGACCAGGTGGTGGAGCTTGAGGATGTACATGTAGCCCACGGCCACCGGCTCGGGGAACGGCTCGCCGGAGCGGCCGTCGAACAGGCGGGCCTTGCCGTCGCCGCCGACCGTCCGCACGCCGTCGCGGTTGGGGATCGTCGACGAGAGCAGACCGGTCAGCGCGTCCTCGTGGAGGCCGTCGAACACCGGGGTGGCGACGGGGCGGCCGGGCACGGACGACGCCGCGATCTCGGGGACGTTCTCCTTCCAGGAGAGGTCCTTGCCCTCGGCGAGCGAGATGTCCCAGCCCTGCTTCGCGACCCACCCGAGGTGCGTCTCGAGGACCTGGCCGACGTTCATACGACCGGGCACGCCCAGCGGGTTGAGGACGACGTCGACCGGCGTCCCGTCCGCGAGGAACGGCATGTCCTCGACGGGCAGGATCTTGGAGATGACGCCCTTGTTGCCGTGGCGGCCGGCGAGCTTGTCGCCGTCCGTGATCTTGCGGCGCTGCGCGATGTAGACGCGCACGAGCTGGTTCACGCCCGCGGGCAGCTCGTCGCCGTCCTCGCGGTTGAACTCGCGCACGCCGATGACCGTGCCGGACTCGCCGTGGGGCACCTTGAGGGACGTGTCGCGCACCTCGCGCGCCTTCTCGCCGAAGATCGCGCGCAGCAGGCGCTCCTCCGGCGTCAGCTCGGTCTCGCCCTTCGGGGTGACCTTGCCGACCAGGACGTCGCCCGCGCCGACCTCGGCGCCGATGCGGATGATGCCGCGCTCGTCGAGGTCCGCGAGGACGTCCTCGGAGACGTTCGGGATGTCCCGCGTGATCTCCTCGGGGCCGAGCTTGGTGTCGCGCGCGTCGACCTCGTGCTCCTCGATGTGGATCGAGGAGAGCACGTCGTCCTGCACGAGACGCTGGCTGAGGATGATCGCGTCCTCGTAGTTGTGGCCCTCCCACGACATGAACGCCACGAGCAGGTTGCGGCCGAGCGCGAGCTCGCCCTCGTCCGTCGCCGGGCCGTCCGCGAGGACGGAGCCGGGCTCGATGCGCTGGCCCTCGTCGACGAGCACGCGCTGGTTGTAGCTCGTGCCCTGGTTGGAGCGGCGGAACTTCGCGATGCGGTAGCTGCCGGTCGTGCCGTCGTCGTTCGCGACGAGCACGAGGTCGGCCGAGACCTCGGTGACGACACCGGGCTTCGACGCGACGACGACGTCGCCCGCGTCGACCGCCGCGCGCCACTCCATGCCGGTCCCGACGAGCGGGGCCTCGGAACGGACCAGCGGCACGGCCTGGCGCTGCATGTTGGCGCCCATGAGGGCGCGGTTGGCGTCGTCGTGCTCGAGGAACGGGATGAGCGCGGTCGCGACCGACACCATCTGGCGCGGCGAGACGTCCATGTAGTCGACCTGGGCCCCGGGGACGATCTCGACCTCGCCGCCCTTGGTGCGCACGAGCACGCGCTCGTCCGCGAAGGAGCCGTCGACGTTGAGCACCTGGTTCGCCTGCGCGATGACGTGGCGGTCCTCGTCGTCGGCCGTGAGGTAGACGACCTCGTCGGTCACCTTGCCCGCCGTCACCTTGCGGTAGGGCGTCTCGATGAAGCCGAACGGGTTGATCCGGCCGTACGACGCGAGCGAGCCGATCAGGCCGATGTTCGGGCCCTCAGGGGTCTCGATCGGGCACATGCGGCCGTAGTGCGACGGGTGGACGTCACGGACCTCCATGCCGGCGCGGTCGCGCGACAGACCACCCGGGCCGAGCGCGGAGAGGCGACGCTTGTGCGTCAGGCCCGCGAGCGGGTTGTTCTGGTCCATGAACTGCGAGAGCTGCGACGTGCCGAAGAACTCGCGGATGGACGCCACGACCGGGCGGATGTTGATGAGCGTCTGCGGCGTGATCGCCTCGACGTCCTGCGTCGTCATGCGCTCGCGCACGACGCGCTCCATCCGGGACAGGCCCGTGCGGACCTGGTTCTGGATGAGCTCGCCGACGGCGCGGATGCGACGGTTGCCGAAGTGGTCGATGTCGTCGGTCTCGACGCGCACCTCGACGGCCTCGCCGTTCCGGGTGCCCGGGATGCTGGCGTGGTCGGCGTGCAGGGCCGCGAGGTACTTGATCGTCGCGACGACGTCCGAGACGGAGAGCGTCGAGTCCGTGAGCGGCGCGTCGATGCCGAGCTTCTTGTTCGCCTTGTAGCGGCCGACCTTCGCCATGTCGTAGCGCTTCGGGTTGAAGTAGAAGTTCTCGAGCAGCGCGCGGCCGGCCTCGACCGTCGGCGGCTCGCCCGGGCGGATCTTGCGGTACAGGTCGACGAGGGCCTCGTCCTGGGTGTGGACGTGGTCCTTCTCGAGCGTGTCCAGCACCGACGGGAAGTCGGCGAACTGCTCGCGGATCTCCGACTCGGTGAGGCCGAGCGCCTTGAGCAGCACCGTGACGGACTGCTTGCGCTTGCGGTCGACGCGCACGCCGACGGCGTCGCGCTTGTCGATCTCGAACTCGAGCCAGGCGCCACGCGAGGGGATGATCTTCGCGGAGAAGATGTCCTTGTCGCTCGTCTTGTCGGCCGTGCGCTCGAAGTAGACGCCGGGCGAGCGGACGAGCTGGGAGACGACGACGCGCTCGGTGCCGTTGATGATGAAGGTGCCGCGCTCGGTCATGAGCGGGAAGTCGCCCATGAAGACCGTCTGGCTCTTGATCTCACCGGTGTTGTAGTTGACGAACTCCGCGGTGACGAAGAGCGGCGCGGCGTACGTGAAGTCCTTCTCCTTGCACTCGTCGGCCGTGTACTTGGGCGGCTCGAAACGGTGGTTGGAGAACGACAGCGACATCGAGGAGCCGAAGTCCTCGATCGGGGAGATCTCCTCGAAGATCTCCTCGAGACCCGACGTCGAGGGCACGTCCTGGCGGCCGGCCGCGGCGGCGGCGGCGACACGCGCCTGCCACGCCTCGTTGCCGAGGAGCCAGTCGAAGCTCTCGGTCTGGAGGCCCAGCAGGTCGGGGACCTCGAGGGGCTCGTAGATCTTGGCGAAGGAGAGGCGACGCGATGCGGTGCGGTTCGCGATGGCGTCGGCGGTCGGAGCAGAAGGGGTGCGCGAGGCAGCCAAGAGGGGTCCTTCCCTGCAGATCGAAAGAACGCTGCACCGCCGGGCTGGACACGATCACCGCCGCCACGACACCTCGCGGACGCGCACGTACGTCGACGAGGGGGTCGGGGGTATTTGAGATCGGGGGCACAGGACAGCGCAAAGCGTGAGCATAGCCCACAACGCATCGCAACACAACCCCGGGGCGTGCGACCCCGCCCGGTACCGGACGCCTGGGCGCCCCACCGGTACTCGTGCGGGCCCCGTCGCCCGCCACCGACCCGTCCCGCGGGTCGCGAACCTGCTGCCGTCGACCTCGCTGTCCTGCGTCGTCGACCCGCACATGGTGGCACACTCGTGGCCGTTCCGTGAAGCCGGTGCGCCCGCCCGGGTGCCCGACGACGTCCCGCGCCCGCGCTCCTCCACGCGCCGCGCGGCCGTGCGGCGAGAACGACGACGAGGCCCGCACCCCGAGCGGGGTGCGGGCCTCGTGCGGCGTGCTGACCGGTCCCGTCAGGACGGGACCGGCGAGATCACTTGACGGTGACCGTGGCGCCGGCGCCCTCGAGGGCAGCCTTCGCCTTGTCCGCGGCGTCCTTCGCGACAGCCTCCAGGACGGGCTTGGGGGCGCCGTCGACGAGGTCCTTGGCCTCCTTGAGACCGAGGGACGTGAGGGCGCGCACCTCCTTGATGACCTGGATCTTCTTGTCGCCGGCAGCCTCGAGGATGACGTCGAACTCCGTCTTCTCCTCGGCCTCCTCGGCGGCGGCACCGCCACCGGCGGCAGCCGGGGCAGCAGCGGCGACGGGGGCGGCCGCGGTGACCTCGAAGGTCTCCTCGAAGGCCTTCACGAACTCGTTGAGCTCGATGAGGGTGAGGTCCTTGAACTGCGCAATGAGCTCGTCGGTGCTGAGCTTCGCCATGATGGCGTTCCTTTCGGTCGGTGCTCGGCAGCGGCCCGGTGCGGGCCTGCCAGAAGCGGGGTGTGTGCTTGCGCTGCGTGGATCACGAGTCCGGGGCGCGCCCCGGGCACGGGATCAGGCGGCAGCGCCCTCCGATTCCTGCTTCTGACGCAGGGCATCGATGACGCGGGCGGCCTGGGCGGTGTTCGCGGTGAAGACGTAGGCAGCCTGGAAGAGCTTGGCCTTCATCGCGCCGGCCGCCTTGGCCAGCAGGACCTCGCGGGACTCGAGGTCCGCGAGCTTCGTGACCTCCGCGGCGGTCAGGGGGCGCCCGTCGAGGACACCGCCCTTGATGACCAGCGCGGGGTTCGCCTTGGCGAAGTCACGCAGACCCTTGGCAGCCTCGACCGGGTCCCCGGTGACGAAGGCGATTGCCGACGGGCCCTGCAGGTCGGCGTCGAGTCCCTCGACACCGGCCTCCTTGGCCGCGATAGCGGTCAGCGTGTTCTTCACCACGGCGTAGGTTGCGTTGCCGCTGAGCGACCGACGCAGCTGCTTGAGCTGCGCGACGGTGAGCCCGCGGTACTCGGTCAGCACGGCAGCGTTCGAGTCGCGGAGCTTCTCCGAGATCTCGGCGACTGCGGCTGCCTTGTCCGGCCTCGCCATGGCAATCCTTCCGGTGGTGGTACCACCGGCGTCCGTCCCGGAACGAGAAAGAGCCCCGCGCAGGCGCGGGGCTCGTGGTCGCACGCACGGCGGGGCCGGGCGGACGTCGTCGATTCGCTACCTGCGCTGGCCTCCACCTCGTGGTGGGACTTCGATCCGTCACGTCCTGCAGACGGAGTCTGCGGGCAGCGTCGGACGACCGGCGGTCTTGGGTACACGCTCATCGTACGGGACGGCGGCGCGTGCGCCAAACCGCGCTCGCCCACGTCGGCCCCTCCCGCCGCGCGGTCAGAGCACCAGGGGACCGAAGCAGACCAGCGGGACGGGCTCGGGCTCGTCGGCGACCGCACGGGCGAGCGCCGTCCCGGGCATGGCGCCGTCGCGCAGCTCCGCGTGGAGCGACGGCATGACGCGTGCGGCGACGTCGTCGCGCAGCGGGGCGACGCTCGCGATCACGGCGCGCGCGCCGAGCCGCAGGAGGACGCTCGTCAGGCCGAGCGACTCGCCGCCGATGCGCGGCGTCGAGAGTCCGACCTCGCACGCCGACAGGACCACGACCACGCCGTGCAGGTCGGTCCCGTCGAGCTCGTGCGCGAACAGCGGGCCGTCCGCCAGACGCAGCGAGGAGAAGAGCGGGTTGTCGGTCTCGTGCGTCCCGTGCGCCGCGAGATGGACCACGCCGGCGGTCCGGAGCCCCTCGACCACCGCCTCGCACGTGGCGTCCTCGCCCGCGAGGGCCTCGGCCCCCTCCCAGACCGACGCGACGAGCTTGGCCTCCGCGCCCGAGAACCGCAGTCCCGGGCCGGCGACGACGAACGCCTCGTCCCCCCGCCGGACGGGTTCGCCGGGGCGCAGGTCCACCCACGAGTTGGCCCATGTGCGCCGACCACGCCGTGAGGGCAGCGACGCCCACGGGAGCGCGAGCAGGAGGTCGCGCGCCGCGACGTGCAGGTCGCCGTCGGCCTCCAGGGGCAGCACGAGGGCGTCGTCGAGCGCGGTCAGCGTGCGCGTGAGCGACGCGACCGCCGCCTCCCGCATCGGGACGGGGATGAGCACGTTCGACAGCACGGCGAGGTCCGCTCGGGCCCGGCGGACCTGCTCGGCGACCGTCACGCGCGCCCCGAGCCGGACGAGCCGCGTCCCGGACGCGGAGACGCGGACCGCGAGCACGTCGTCACCGTCGAGCACGAGGTCCGCGACCACGGCGTCGGTGCCCGCCGCGGCGAGCGCAGAACGAAGGCGGCGCTCCGTCGCGGCGACCGGGGTCGCCGCCCCTCCCCCGTGCTGCCACGCGCGCCGCCGCGCGTCGTCCTGCAGCCGGCGGGCAGCCCGCAGGTGGTCCTGACGCCGGGCGAGGTGCGAGGGGTCCGAGGGGGCGCCGAGCGCGCGGGCGGCCTCGACCTCGCGGCGCGCCGCGGCGAGGAGGTCCGCGAGGACCGGGTCCGACGGAGGGCGCACGCGGCCGGTGCCCGCGAACGCCGCGCGACCCCGCTCGACCGCGTCGAAGATCGTCCCAGGACGCCGCGTCCGCAGCGCCGCCGCCACGTCCACGTTGCCGAGCCGGACCCCGTGCACGGCTGATGCCGTCACCGCGTCCACGGAGCCGAGCCGCGCACGGTGCTCGGCGAGGGCCGACTGGCCGCGCCGCACGGCCCGCACGCCGCCGCGACGGTCACCAGCCGCGAACGCGAGCTGGGCGAGCACGGCCTCGTGCTGCAGCCGCACGGGCAGCGGGGCACGGTCGAGCCGCCCGGGAACCTGCGCGAGGACGTCCTGCGCGGCGGGCACGTCCCCTGCGGTCACGAGCCACTCGGCAGCGAGGAGCTGGGCCGGGATCGTCACGCCGAGGCCGGCGACGCCGCCGAGCGTGTCGCCCTCGCGCGCGAGGTCGAGCGCCCAGGCGGCGTGCCGCCGCGCCGTCGTCGGCGTCACGCCGTCCGACCGGTGCTCCGTGAGCGCCGCCTGCAGCTCGGCGACGCGGGCGCGCAGCATCCACGGGGTGTTCCCCAGCCGATCGAACCGGCGCGACGCCGACCGGGCCAGTCGGCGGGCGTCGGTGTAGCGGCGCAGGCCGAGCACGACGCGCGACCGCACCAGCTCGACCTCGGCGAGGTCGCGCAGCATGCGGTAGCGCGAGAGGTGCTCGCGCGCCTCGCGCAGCGCGTCGTCGGCCTCGGTCAGCAGCCCGGCGTCGAGCAGCACCTGCGCGCGGTCGATCAGGCCGACGGCGGCGTGCCGGTCCGGCGCCTGCTCTGCGGCCTCGTCCATCGCACGCAGGGCCGCCGGGAGGTCGCCCTGCAGATACATGACCCACCCGAGGTTGTGCGCCGCCATGGACGCGTACATCTCGTTCTCGATCCGGCGCGCCAGGGCGAGGCAGTCCGCGAAGTCGGCGGCGGCCGAGGTCAGGCGGCCGAGGTCCGAGTGCAGGCTCCCTCGGTTCATGTGGAGGACAGCTCGGTCTCGTTCGTCCTCCGGCGGAACGAGACCGACCGCCTCGTCCATCGCCCGCAGAGCTTCGCCGAGCGAGCCCGTCCGGTGCAGCACGAGGCCGCGCTGGCCGAGCACGACGGCACGAAGGGCACCGTCGTGCTCGACCACCGAGGCCGCGTCAGACAGCAGGTCGAGCGCGTGCTCGACGTCGCCACGCGACTCCAGGTGGCACACCGCCAGCCCGATCCTGGCCCGGACGACAAGGTGCGCGACCTCCCTGGTGCGCGAGGCCCCTGTTCCTCCTGCCCCTGCACACCACCCGAGCACAGCATCGAAGTCGCGCCGCGCCGCGTCGTGGCGCCCTCGGGCATTCAGTCCGAGCGCGCGGTCGAGCCGGGCGGACGCCTCCTCCAGCGTGGAGACACCCACGGCACACCTCCGTCCCGTCGGGACGGACGACTGAGCCCTAGTCGCGCGTTCCCGGTCGCTCGATCCCCACCGTCGCCGTGACGGCCTTCCACGCCGCGTCGACACGGTCTGCCACCCGGTCACCGAGGGTACCGCTCCCACCGGGCAGCAACCCGGTCTCCAGGACCGCGCCGATCTCGGCAGCCAGCACCGGGGCCGCGAACGACGTCCCGCTCCACGTGCCGAAGCCTCCCTCGAAGCTCTCGGGGTCGATCGTCGCGCGCACACCCCCGAACCGACCGTCGGGGAGCTGGAGCGACGGGGTCGTCGGGCCGTTGAGCGTCGTCGGGAACGTGCTGACGATCGCCGCGCCCGGCCGAAGGGTGGTCACCCATGCGCCCTCGTTGGTGAAGAGCGCCGTGGAGCCGTCCGGGTTGCGCGCACCGACGGTGAGGATCGGAACGTAGTCGTGCGACAGCTGCTCGTCCTCCACGACGACGGTGCTCGCAGTCCCCGAGACCTGCGGCGCGAAGGCTGCCGGGTACATCGGACGCGTCGAGCCGTCGTTCCCCGCTGCGACGACCACCACCACACCCGCCTGGCGCAGCGCGCGGAGGAGTGAACGGAGAGGGACGTCGTAGGCCAGGTCCTCGGGCTCCTCGTGGTAGTAGCCCATCGAGAGGACGGCGACGTCGATCGGGAAGTAGCCGTCGACCTCCCGCAGGCCCCGCAGGTGGAACCGCAGGAGCCGACGCAGCGACTGGAGCACGTCCCACTCGGGCACCGTGCCTGAACCGCCGAAGATCCGCACCGGCAGGATCGCCGCCTCCGGCGCGATCTGGTGGACCACGCCAGCGATGAAGGTGCCGTGGCCGGCGATCGGGTCCAGCGGTCCGGTCAGCGGCGCCGACGACGCGCCCCCGTACTCCGCGTCGTCAGCCGGCCGCCGGGCGATCGGGAAGGTACCGATCGGGTGACCGTCGAGCGTCGCGGAGCGCAGGACCACACCGTTGCCGTCGCCTCGGGTCGGGTCCTCCGGGAAGTACTCGCCGAACCACGGGTGCGAACCGACGCCGGTGTCGAGCACTGCGACGACCGGGCGACGACGACCCGTCTCGTCGACGAGCGGAGAGTCGCCCGCCGGCTTCCGGGGCGGGGCCCCGCCGAGCCGGCGAACGGGTGAACGGCCCCCGGTGCCCGCCTGACCATACTCCGCGAGCCCCCGGACGGGGAGTGGCGTCGAGTACGGCAAGGGCGTCGAGTACGGCAACGGTGTCGAGTACGGCAACGGCGTCGAGTACGGCAACGGCGTCGAGTACGGCAAGGGCGTCGAGTAGGGCAACGGTGTCGAGTAGGGCGTAGCCGTCATGACGTGGTCGAGCGTGATCGTCGGGCCTTCTGGATCGCCCGGGTCGAGGAGTCCGGAGAGCTCCTCCACGAGCTTCCACGCGTCGGGAACCTCGTCGTGGTCGTCCGGGACCAGACGCAGCGCGAACCCGTACTCGTCGTCGTCGGCGTGCTCCGGTCCTTCCCCCACCACGTCGCCCAGTGCGCGTGCGACCGAGAGCGGGGCGCGGTCACCGGCCGTGTCGAGGGCTACCGACCACCCTCGTCCTCGCGCCGCCTGCTCGATGGGCTGCATCCCTCCGCTGCCGCCCTCGGCGAACGCGACGAGAGCGTCGACGTCGGTACGCCCGGAGATGCGCTCGCGCAGCGCGCGGGGCGGCGGCCCCTGCACGATCAGCCTGTCGGCGACGTACCAGGTGGGGTTGAGCGGTGGGCGTCCGCGCCGCGGGCGCACGTCGATCGGGTCGAGGAATCGCATCGCACGTCCGGCATAGGCGTCGCCGCCGGGAGCAGGAAGGTCGGTGGAGGACTGGCTCACAGGTGGGCTCCAAACTCTGGGTCGAGGGAGTGCGTGGGCCGCGTGACGACCGTGTCACGGTCCCGGAGGGCGGCGCACGGGTGCGCGGAGAGGGATGGGCGTGGACGTCGTCGTGCCGCGGGCAAGGTCTGCCCGCGGCACGACGGCGGCTACAGCTCGACGACCGGGGTGCTCACGGCGCCGCCGGCGCCGTCGGCACGGCGCACGACGAGGCTCGCGGGGCCGCGGTCGACGGCGTCGAAGACGAAGCGGCCGTCGTCGTCGCTCGTGGTCTCGCTCACGGAGCCAGGCCGGTGCAGCTCGACGCGCAGCGCCGTCGCCGGGGCGGCCCAGCCGTCGATGCGGATGTGCCCGTCGTCGGTCGCCGAGAGGGAGATCATGACCGTGACGGACTCGGACGTGAAGGTGATGGTGCGCGCCTCGACGGGCGGCGCGTCGCCCCGCACGGACATCTCGGGGACCTGGACGTACTCCAGCTCCATGACCTCGGCCTCGAGGCCGGCGAGGGTGATCGCGAACAGCGACCGCTCCACGAGGCCGTCGGGCACGGGGTCGATCTCCTCGGCGATGCGCGCCAGCTCCGCGAGCAGCGCGAGGTCGACGGCGTCGAGCGGCTCGTCGGGGCTGTGCGTCGGCTCGGTGCTCATGATGCTTCCCACGATTCCCCCTGGTCGTCGATGATGTCGCGCAGCTTGGCGAGGCAGCGGCCACGCGTGGAGCCGATGCTCCCGACAGGCATGCCGATCGCGGCCGAGATGGCCTTGTAGTCGGGTCGGTCGGCGAGCGACACGAGCCGCAGGAGCCGCCGGCAGCGGTCCGGCAGCTGGTCCAGCGCGGCCCACAGCGTGCGGTCGCGCTCGTTGCGGAGCACCTCGACGTCCGGCGTCGGGTCTCCCGAGGGGAGCTCCGGCACGCCCTCGTCGGTGTCGTCGGGGAGCTCGGTGCGGCGCTTGGCCTCGTCGCGGTGCTTGCGCACGGCCTCCCATGCGGCGCGCTTGGCCGTGATGAGCAGCCACTTCAGGACGGCGTGCGGTTCCTTGATCGTCATCGCGTTCCGCACGAGCGCGACCCACACCGTCTGGACGATGTCGTCGGCCTGCTCGCGCTCGACGCCCTGCGCCCGCACCGTGTGCCAGAGCAGGGGCGTCGCCTCGCGGACGAACTCGCCGAGGGCGTGGGGGCGACCGTCCCGGTACTCGAGGAGCGCGAACGCACCCCGGTCCCCCAGGCTCAGGCCCGGTTCGTCGGTGTCGGCCACCTCGTCGGTCGTTCTCGTCATGGGGGGCACCGTCCTCGGCGCGCTCGTCCGGTCAGGCATCAGCGGGGGGTCCCCGGAAGCGCCTGATTCTAGGGCCGGGCCGGTGGGGTCGACAACCATCGTCACTGGTCACACCCCTCCTGGCTCGTGCGGCTGCGTCCCATCTTGCTCCTTCGACACGCGGGTCGGAGCGTCGGGCCGACACTCCTCCACCGGGACAAGAGGGACGGGTCGCCCGTCTGATACATCCGTCGCCCACCGGTCTGGGCGACGTCGCCCACCCTGCTCAGGATCGCCGTCGGCCCGGAGTGCCGTCTAGGTGGTACCCCGTATGGGAGGCCCCGGAACTGCCGGGGAATCCCTCATGCCACGGCACGGCACGGGCTCCTAGCGTGCAGGACGACCCCTGCACCCACCGCGGGTGCGGACCGGCGGGCCGCGACGTCGCGGCCCGCCCGAGCACGAGGAGCACTTCCGTGAGAACAGTCCTCTCCGGCCGCACGCGCGGCCGCACCGGGCGCGCGCTGCGCGCCCTCGCCACCGTCGTCGCCGCAGCGACCGTCGCCGCGGGCGGCGCCCTCGCTGCCGCGCCCGCGACCGCGGCGCCCGCGCCGGCCGTCGCCGCACCCGCCGCCGCGTCCGCGGGCAGCACCCAGTGGCTCACCGGCTACTGGCACAACTTCGACAACGGCTCGGTGACGATGCGCCTGTCGGAGATCCCGCAGGCGTACAACCTCGTCGCGATCGCCTTCGCCGACAACCTGACCGGCACGCCGGGCGGCATCACGTTCAACCTCTCCAGCGCGGAGCTGGGCGGCTACACGGAGGCGCAGTTCAAGGCCGACATCGCGACGATCCGGTCGCAGGGCCGCAAGGTCGTGCTCTCCGTCGGCGGCGAGAAGGGCAACGTCATCGTCTCCAACGCGACGGAGGCCAAGAACTTCGCCGACACCGCGTACGGGCTCATGCAGGAGTACGGCTTCGACGGCGTCGACATCGACCTCGAGCACGGCATCAACGCGACGTACATGTCGAGCGCGCTGCACCAGCTCTCCGCGAAGGTCGGCCCGAACCTCGTCCTCACGATGGCGCCGCAGACGATCGACTACCAGGCGACGAGCATGGGGTACTACCAGCTCACCCTGGCGATCAAGGACATCCTCACGATCGTCAACACCCAGTACTACAACTCGGGCTCGATGATGGGCTGCAACCAGCAGGTCTACTCGCAGGGCACGGTCGACTTCCTCACCGCGCTGTCCTGCATCCAGCTCGAGATGGGCCTGCGCCCCGACCAGGTCGGCATCGGCGTGCCCGCCGTCCAGAAGGCCGCCGGCGGCGGCTACCAGCCGCTCGCCAACGTCGTGAAGGCCGTCGACTGCCTCGAGGTCGGCACCGGCTGCGGGTCGTTCAAGCCCGCGACGCCGTACGGCAAGATCGGCGGCGTCATGACGTGGTCGATCAACTGGGACAAGACGAACAACTACCAGGTCGCCTCGGTCATCGGCGGGCGTCTCGCCAGCGGCCCGACCACGCCGACCGACCCGACCGACCCCACGGACCCGACCGACCCCACGGACCCCACCGACCCGGGCACCTGCACCGCCCCGGCGTGGTCAGCGTCGGCCGTGTACACCGGCGGCAACCGCGTCTCCCTCCAGGGCCACACCTACGAGGCGAAGTGGTGGACGACCAACGAGAACCCGACGCAGAGCGGGCAGTGGGGCGTCTGGAAGGACCTCGGCACCTGCTGACCCGGCCGCTCTCCTGAGACGACGACGGCGCGGCACCCTCGCAGGGTGCCGCGCCGTCGTGCGTGGTGCGGGTGGGGAACCACCCGCGGTGAGGACTGCCGTCAGGCGGCGTCGTCCTCGAGCAGCTTCGTCGTCTTGGACTGGTCCAGCGGGATGCCGGGGCCCATCGTCGTCGTCAGCGTGGCCTTGGTGATGTACCGGCCCTTCGAGGAGGACGGCTTGAGACGCAGGACCTCTTCGATCGCCGCCGCGTAGTTCTCCACGAGCGCCTTCTCGTCGAACGAGACCTTGCCGATGATGAAGTGCAGGTTCGAGTGCTTGTCGACGCGGAACTCGATCTTGCCGCCCTTGATGTCGGACACGGCCTTCGCCACGTCCATCGTCACGGTGCCGGTCTTCGGGTTCGGCATGAGGCCACGGGGACCGAGCACCTTGCCCAGGCGGCCGACCTTGCCCATGAGGTCCGGCGTCGCCACGGCGGCGTCGAAGTCGGTGTAGCCACCGGCGACCTTCTCGATGAGGTCGTCGCCGCCGACCTCGTCGGCACCGGCCGCACGGGCCTCCTCGGCCTTCGCCGCGTTCGCGAAGACGATGACGCGGGCCGTCTTGCCCGTGCCGTTCGGCAGGTTGACCGTGCCGCGGACCATCTGGTCCGCCTTGCGCGGGTCGACGCCCAGGCGGAACACGACCTCGACGGTCGCGTCGTACTTCACGGTCGACGTCTCCTTGGCGAGACGGATCGCCTCGAGCGGCGCGTAGAGACGCTCGCGGTCGATCTTCTCCTCGGCGTTGCGGTACGCCTTGCTGCGCGTTGCCATCTGCTTCTCCTTCTGCAGTCGTGGTCAGCGGGTCCGCGCGGACCCTGCCACCGTCATCCGCGGGTGCGGATCGACGTCGTGCCCGAGGCCGGCACGCGGTGCGTGCCGGCCTCGGTACGTCGTCCGGGGCGCCTCGGGCGTCCCGTGACCGACGTGGTCTGTCGTCAGCCCTCGACGGTGATGCCCATCGAGCGGGCCGTGCCCGCGATGATCTTCGACGCGGCGTCGAGGTCGTTCGCGTTGAGGTCCTCGAGCTTGGACTGGGCGATCTCGCGCACCTGGTCGGCGGTGATCTTCGCGACCTTGACGGTGTGCGGCGTCGCCGAGCCCTTCTGGACGCCCGCGGCCTTCTTGATGAGCTCCGCGGCCGGCGGGGTCTTCGTCACGAACGTGAACGAACGGTCCTCGTAGACCGTGATCTCCACGGGGATGACGTTGCCGCGCTGCGACTCGGTCGCCGCGTTGTAGGCCTTGCAGAACTCCATGATGTTCACGCCGTGCTGACCGAGCGCGGGGCCGATCGGCGGGGCGGGCGTCGCCGCACCGGCCTGGATCTGGAGCTTGATGAGGCCGGAGACCTTCTTCTTGGGAGGCATGACTCTTCCCTGACTTTCTTCTCGTGGGCCGACGCCGTGGGCGATGACCCGGTTGCAGTGTTTCCTGGGGTACTTCTGAGGTGCTGCGCTCACGCGCGCACGGCCGGTGCCGTGCGGCGCGTCAGATCTTGGCGACCTGGTTGAACGACAGCTCGACCGGGGTCTCCCGGCCGAAGATGGAGACGAGGACCTTGAGCTTCTGGTTCTCGACGTTGATCTCGGAGATCGTGGCGGGCAGCGTGTCGAACGGGCCGTCCGTGACGGTGACCGACTCGCCGACCGTGAAGTCGACCTCGACCGGAGCCTTCGCGGTGGCCTGGGCGGGCTTGCCGGGCTCCGGGGCGGGGGCCAGCATCGGCGCGAGCATCGAGAAGACCTCGTCGAGCGTCAGCGGCACGGGCTGGTGGGTGTGGCCGACGAAGCCGGTGACACCGGGCGTGTGGCGCACGGCGCCCCACGACTCGTCGGTGAGGTCCATGCGGACGAGGACGTAGCCGGGGATGCGCACGCGTCGGACGATCTTCTTCTGCGCGTTCTTGATCTCGGCCACCTCCTCCATGGGGACCTCGATCTGGAAGATGTAGTCCTCCATGTTCAGGCTCTGGATGCGGTTCTCCAGGTTGGCCTTCACACGGTTCTCGTAGCCGGCGTACGAGTGGATGACGTACCAGTCGCCGAGCTGCGTGCGCAGCGTGCGCTTGAACTCCGCGACCGGGTCCTCGATGACGTCGCCGTCCTCGTCGACCGGACGCTCGTCCTCCGACGCCTCGTCGTCCGACGCGTCCTCGTCCGCCTCGTCGTCGGAGGCGTCCTCGTCGACCGTCTCGTCAGCCTCGTCGTCGGAGGCGTCCCCGTCGACCGTCTCGTCAGCCTCGTCGACCGCCGGGACGTCCGTGGTCTCCTCGACGTCGTCCTGGGCACCCTCGGGCTGCGTCGGGTCGACGTTCTCCGTCTGGTCCAGCGACTCCTGGGACACGAACGAACCTGCTTTCTGACGAACTGCTCGATGACTTCTTCTGGAAGCGCCGACGGCGCCCCGAGGGGCGCCGGCTGCCGTGATGAGGCCCGGCATGACCGGGCGGAGGTGCGCTCGCTAGCCGAAGACCCACATGACGGCCTTGCCGATCCCGAGGTCGAGCACGGTCACGAAGGCCATGACCACGACCACGAAGACCAGGACCACCGTCGTGTAGGTGATGAGCTCCGAGCGCGTCGGCGTGACGACCTTGCGGAGCTCGGCGACCACCTGGCGCACGAACAGGGCGATGCGCGCGAAGATGTTGGGCTTCTTGTCCGCGGACGGACCGCCCTTCTTCTTCACCTCGTCGGCGCGTGCGCCGCCTGCACCCACGGCCTCTGACGGCGATTCGCTCACTCGTTCTTCCCCATCGCTCACGTACGGGACCTGCTCGAACCCTCGGTGCGACCCGGTGCCGGGCCGCGCGTGGTTCCGGGGAAGGTCCCACGAGAGCCACGCCGTGCAGGGTAGACAGGACTCGAACCTGCAACCTGCGGTTTTGGAGACCGCTGCGCTACCAATTGCGCCACTACCCTTCGTGCTCGACGACGCCGTACGAGCCCCCGGCCCCGGGACGAAACACGTGTCTCGGGCGCGGACCAGCGTGGCGGGCGTCAACCACCGAGGGATCACTGTACGCGACGCGAGGCCCCTGGTCGAACCACCGTCCACCGATCGGTGGACGCGAGGTCCGGACGAACGGCCGTCGCGGGCGGCGGGGCCCCGCCGACAGGCTGGTCCCATGACGACGACACCCCTCCCCACCGGCTCCCCCGCCGGCTTCCCCACCGCGGGCGCCCGGCATCGCGGCCCGGCCGTCGAGGTCCGCGGCCTGCGCAAGAGCTACGGCGCCAAGCAGGCGGTCGACGGCGTCGACCTGCGGGTCGAGCGCGGCGAGATCTTCGCCGTCCTCGGCCCCAACGGCGCCGGCAAGACGACGACCGTCGAGATCCTCGAGGGCTTCCGGCGCCGCGACGCGGGCGAGGTCCGCGTGCTCGGGGAGGACCCCCAGACCGCCGGCCGCGCCTGGCGCTCGCGCATCGGCGTCGTGCTCCAGGACTCGCGGGACCAGGCCGAGCTGACGGTCGCCGAGATCGTCCGGCACTTCGCGACGTTCTACCCCGCGCCGCGCGACCCGGACGAGGTGATCGACGCCGTCGGGCTGCGGGAGAAGGCCCGCACCCGCACGCGTCAGCTCTCCGGCGGCCAGCGCCGGCGCCTGGACGTCGCGCTCGGCATCGTCGGGCGCCCGGAGCTGCTGTTCCTCGACGAGCCGACGACCGGGTTCGACCCGCAGGCCCGCCGCGCGTTCTGGGCGCTGGTCCGCTCGCTGCGCGAGGACGGCACGACGATCCTCCTCACCACGCACTACCTGGACGAGGCCGCGCACCTGGCCGACCGTGCGGCCGTCGTGCGCGCGGGCCGGGTCGTCGCGCTCGACGCGCCCGACCGCCTCGGCGGCCCCGACGCGCGCCGGCCGGAGGTCCGCTGGCTCGACGACGGCGCCTGGCGGTCGGAGCGCACCGACTCCCCCACCGCGCTCGTCGCGTCCCTCGCCGCGCGGTACGCCGGACCCGACGGCGAGGTCCCCGGCCTCGCGGTGACCCGCCCGAGCCTGGAGGACGTCTACCTCGAGCTCATCGGCGAGCCGGCCACGGCGCCCGCCGCCGCGCCCGCCCGACCGACCGCACCCGGTTCCCTCGACGCACCCGCCGAGGACCCCACGCCCGACGGCACGACCGCCGTCGTCCCCGAGGAGGCCCGCCCGTGACCACCGCCCCGACCGTCGCCCGGTCCGCACGCCCCGCCCGACCCGCCGCCCTGCCCGGCGCCGGCCGGCTGGGGGTCGAGCGCACCCGCGCCGAGCTGCGCGCGTTCTTCCGCGAGCGCGACGCCGTGATCTTCATCTTCACGTACCCGCTCATCATGCTCGCGATCTTCGCGACGGTGTTCGACGGCCAGGACCAGGGCACGGCCGGCTACTCCGTGCCGTTCGCGCAGTACTTCCTGCCCGGCATGATCGCGACCGGCGTCATGCTCACGAGCTTCCAGTCGCTCGCGATCTCGATCGCCGTCGAGCGCGACGACGGGTCGCTCAAGCGGCTGCGCTCCACCCCCCTGCCGCCGTCCGCCTACTTCTACGGCAAGGTCGGGCTCGTCCTGCTGACGTCGGTCGTGCAGACCGGGCTGCTCCTGGTGCTTGCCGCGACGGTCTACGACGTCCCCATGCCGTGGGAGATGCCCGACGGCGGCGCGCGCCTCGCGACGTTCGCGTGGGTGTTCGTGCTCGGGTGCGCGGCGGGCGCGGTGTGCGGCGTGGCGTTCTCGTCGCTGCCGCGGTCCGGCAAGTCCGCGACGGCGGTCGTCACGCCCGTCGTGCTCGTGCTGCAGTTCATCTCGGGGGTGTTCTTCGCGTTCTTCGCGCTGCCGTCCTGGATGCAGACCGTCGCGTCGCTGTTCCCCCTCAAGTGGATGGCGCAGGGCATGCGCTCGGTGTTCCTCCCGGAGCAGGCGGCGGCGCTCGAGCCGTCGGGGTCGTGGCAGCACGGCGCGACCGCTGCTGTACTGGTCGCATGGCTGGTCGTGGGGCTCGTGGTGGGTGCGCGGTCGTTCCGGTGGCGGCGCCGTGACGACGGCTGAGAAGCCGCCGGGCGGGGTGGTCGCCGAGGTGGTCGACGGCGCGGCCACCGACGCCGCGACCGCCCAGCTCGACGGGACGTGGGAGCGCGACGTGCGCTGGTGGGACGTGGCGTTCTACGTCATCGTCGTGCTCAGCGCGCTCGCGCTGCTCACGGCGGGCGTCCGCGGCCCGTCGCTCGCGGTCTCGCTCGCGGCGGTCGCGGTGATCCTCGTCGGGTACCTCGGCTGGGGACGGCGCGCCGCGCGGACGCGGGACCAGGTGACGGCGCACGTGTACCTCGTCGTCGCGATCGCGTGCACGCTCGTCGTCGTCGGGCAGGACGCGCTCGGCACGCTCCTGCTGTTCGCCGTGTTCACGCAGATCTGGATGCTCTCCGAGCACCTGTGGGCGCAGGTCGTGCTGTGCGTCGCGCTCTCCGCGGGCACCGCGCTCGCGCTCGCGTTCGACCCGGCGACGGGCCGGGTCGAGCCCGCCGAGCTCGCGAGCTCCGCGCCCCAGATGGGCGTCGCGCTCGCCTTCGCGCTGAGCCTCGGGCTCTGGACGGCCCACACCATGCGGCAGGCGGAGCGCCACGCGCGGCTCGTCGACGAGCTCCGGGCGACCCAGGCGGAGCTCGCGCGGTCGCACCACGAGGCGGGCGTGCTCGCCGAGCGGGAGCGCGTCGCCCAGGAGATCCACGACACGCTCGCCCAGGGGTTCACGAGCGTCGTCATGCTCGCGCAGGCCGCGAGCGCCGACCTCGACCGGGACGCCACCGACGCCGCGCGCGAGCGGCTCGCGCTCGTGGAGTCGACGGCGCGCGACAACCTCGCGGAGGCGCGCGCGCTCGTCGCGGCGTCCGCGCCCGCGCCGCTCCAGGGCAGCACGCTCGGGGAGGCGCTGCGCCGCCTCGCGACCCGCTTCGCGGAGGAGACCGGCACGCGGGTGGACCTCGCCGCCGACGAGGCGCCCGGGCTGTCGAGCGCCGAGGAGGTCGTGCTGCTCCGCTCCGCGCAGGAGGCGCTGACGAACGTCCGGCGGCACGCCGAGGCCCGCACGGTCCGGGCCCGGCTGAGCCAGGACTCGGACGGGACGGTCCTGGAGGTGTGCGACGACGGGCGCGGGCTGCCCGCGGACGCGGCCGAGGGCTACGGTCTGCGGGGCATGCGGGAACGCGTCGCGGCGGAGGGCGGCAGCCTCGAGGTGGGGCCGGCCCCGGGCGGCGGCACCCGCGTCGCGGTCCGGCTGCACGCCACGGGCGCGGTCGCGGGGCGGGCGGGCACGGGACGGACGGGCACGACGGCGACGGGATCGGTGCGGTGAGGGGGACGACGGACAGCGGCGGCACGATCCGGGTGCTCGTCGTGGACGACCACCCGGTCGTGCGCTCGGGCATCACCGGCATGCTGGCCGCCGAGCCCGACCTGGAGGTCGTCGGCGAGGCGGGCGACGGCGAGCAGGCGGTCGCGCTCGCGGGCGAGCTGGGGCCCGACGTCGTGCTCATGGACCTGCGCATGCCCGTGCTCGACGGGGTCGGCGCGACGGCGGCCATCGTCGGCGCGCCCGGCCGGGGGGCGGGGCGCGGCGGCGCGGCGACGGCCCCCCGCGTCGTCGTGCTCACGACGTACGAGACCGACGCGGACATCCTGCGCGCCGTCGAGGCCGGGGCCACCGGCTACCTGCTCAAGGACACGCCGCGCGACGAGCTCGTCGCGGGGGTGCGCGCCGCGGCGCGCGGGCAGACGGTGCTCGCACCGAGCGTCGCGACCCGGCTCGTCACGTCGGTCCGCGGGGCGGACCGGCTCACGGGCCGCGAGATCGAGGTGCTGCGCCTCGTCGCCCGCGGGCTGTCGAACGCGGCCGTCGGGAGCGAGCTGTTCATCACGGAGGCGACGGTGAAGACCCACCTGCTCCGCGCGTTCGCCAAGCTCGGCGTGGACGACCGGACCGCCGCGGTGACGGTCGCCATGCAGCGCGGGTTCCTCCCCGGGACCTGACCGACGTCCGACGTGACGGGGCCCGCGCAGGGGGCGGGCCGCCGTCGGGACCCGGCCCCGTGCCCGACGGCGCGGGCCGGGTCCGCGTGACAGACTCCCGGTGTGCGAGACCTGGCGACGCTCCCCAAGGCCCACCTGCACCTGCACTTCACCGGGTCGATGCGCCCCGAGACGCTGCGCGACCTCGCCGCGCGGTACGGCGTGCGCCTGCCCCACGCGCTCGTCGACGGCGACCCGCTGCGGCTGCCCCCGACCGAGCGCGGGTGGTTCCGCTTCCAGCGCCTGTACGACGCCGCGCGCGCGTGCGTGCGCTCCGAGGCCGACATGCGCCGCATCGTGCTGGAGGCCGCGCAGGACGACGCCGCGGAGGGGTCGGGCCGGCTCGAGATCCAGGTGGACCCGACGTCGTACGCGCCCTTCGTCGGCGGCATCACCCCGGCCGTGGAGATCGTGCTCGACGCGGCGCGGTCCGCGAGCGCGGCGACGGGGACGGAGGTCGCGGTGGTCGTCGCGGCGTCGCGCATGCGGCACCCGCTCGACGCGCGGGCGCTCGCGCGTCTCGCGGCGCAGTACGCGGGCGAGGGCGCGGGCGAGGTCGTGGGGTTCGGCCTGAGCAACGACGAGCGTCGCGGGGACACGGCGGAGTTCGCCCGTGCGTTCGCCATCGCGCGGCGGGCCGGGCTCGCGTCCGTGCCGCACGGGGGCGAGCTGCTCGGGCCGGCGCACGTGCACGAGGTCGTGCACGAGCTCGTCCCGGACCGGCTGGGCCACGGCGTGCGGTCCGCGGAGGACCGGCGTGTGCTGGACGACGTCGTGGACCGCGGGATCGCGCTCGAGGTGTGCCCTGCGTCCAACGTCTCCCTCGGCGTCTACGAGGAGGCCGGCCAGGTGCCGCTCGGGGCGCTGGTCGACGCCGGGGCCCGCGTCGCGCTCGGCGCGGACGACCCTCTCCTCTTCGGCTCCCGCCTCGTGGCGCAGTACGAGACGGCGCGGCACGAGCACGGCTTCTCCGACGAGGAGCTCGCCGCGCTGGCGCGGTCGTCGATCCGGGCGAGCCGGGCGTCGTCGGGCACGCGGGAGCGCCTGCTGGCCGGCGTCGACGACTGGCTCGCGGCGGGCTGACGGCCGCCGACCTCTCATGTGCGTCTCATCCTGGTCTCGGATACTGGGGCCATGACTCGCCGGACCGTCGCGTGGCTCGTGGGGGCGCTCGTGCTCGTCCTCGGGGGCGCGGCCGCCGCCGGTGCGCTCGCCGCGCGCCCGCAGGACCGCGAGGTCGGGGGTGCCGTGGTCGTGACGCCCGCCCCCGCGACCCCCACCACGCCGACGACCACGCCGGACCCGTCGCCGACCACGTCCGACGACGATCACGACGGGGACGACGACGATGACGACGACGACCGCGTGACGCCGGCCCCGCCGTCGAGCGACGACGACGATGACGACGACCGCAGCGGCTCCGACCGGGGCGACGGGTGAGCCGCCGGACGCGCCGCGCGGGGCTGACCGTCCGCACCCGCATGCTCGCGGCGTTCCTCGGCCTGTCGGCACTCGCGCTCCTCCTCGCCGGGGGCGCGGCGTGGTTCCTCCAGCGCGGGCAGATCGACGACCGCATCGACGAGAGCCTCGCCCGGAGCGCGAACGAGCTGAAGCGCCTCGCCGGGTCCGGGGTGAACCCCGTCACCGGCGAGCCGTTCACGTCGCCCGAGGACGTCGTCGTCGCCTCCATCCAGCTCACCGTGCCCGCGCAGAACGAGGGCGTCCTCGGGCTCCGCGAGGGTCGCACGCCGCTCGTCTCGCAGCAGGAGGTGCGGCTGCGGCTCGAGGACGACCCGGAGCTCGTCGCCGCGCTCTCGCCGCTCGTCGCGGGGGACGACGTCGTGCTGCGCTCGCCGCGGACCGCGACGGCCGACTACCGCGCCCTCGTCGCCCCGGTCCGCTCCGTCGGCGGCACGGGCGCGCCGGCCGGTCAGGCGCCTGCGGCCCTCGTGCTCGCCTACGACCGCTCGGCAGAGCACGCCGAGTTCGCGCAGGTCTTCCGGACCTACGCCGTCGTGGCGCTCGGCGCCCTCGTGCTCATCGGCGTCGTGGGGTGGGTCGTCGCCGGGCGCCTCCTCCAGCCGATCCGCACGCTCTCGCGCACCGCGCAGGACATCGGCGAGACGGACCTGTCCGCGCGCATCCCCGTGACCGGCAACGACGACCTCTCGGACCTGTCGCGCACGGTGAACGGCATGCTCGACCGGCTCGAGGGGGCGTTCGACTCGCAGCGGCGGCTCATCGACGACGTCGGGCACGAGCTGCGCACCCCGCTCACCGTGGTCCGGGGGCACCTCGAGCTCATGGACCCGCACGACGCGTCCGACGCGTCCGAGACGCGCGACCTCGCGCTCGACGAGCTCGACCGCATGAACCGCCTCGTGGACGACCTCGTGACGCTCGCGACCGCCGGCCGCCCCGACTTCGTCCGCCCGGTCGACACGGACCTCGGGCGCCTCCTCGACGACGTGCACGACAAGGTCCGCACGCTCGGGGACCGCCGCTGGCTCGTCGACGCCCGGGCCGACGTCGCCGTGCGCGCCGACGCGCAGCGCCTCACCCAGGCGCTCCTGCAGCTCGCCGCCAACGCGGTGAAGTTCTCGGCGCCCGGGTCCGTCGTCGCGCTCGGCTCGGCCGTGTCCGACGACGGCGCGCGCGTGCGCGTGTGGGTCCGTGACGAGGGCGTCGGGATCGCCCCGGAGCAGCAGGCGCGGATCTTCGAGCGCTTCGCCCAGGCCACCACGCCCGGCGCGGCCCACCCCGAGGGCGCCGGACTGGGGCTCGCGATCGTCGCGGCGATCGCGGGGGGCCACGGCGGCCGGGTGCACGTCGCGTCGACGCCCGGCGTCGGGTCGACGTTCACGCTCGACCTCCCGCTCGTCCCCGTCGCCGCCGCACCCCGCGACCAGGTCGAGGCCCCGTCCGACGTGCACGACGCCGCACCGGGACGACCGTCCGCGCCGACCCGGGTGGCGCCCACCGCGCCGACCGTGCCCAGCGCGCCGTCGGCCGTCACGCCCGCGCTGCCCCCGCCGCCTCCCCGGGCGTCGGGGCCTGCGCCGGGCACGCCGCCCGCGGTCGGCCCGGACGCCCAGCAGCCGCCCACGCACCCCACCCCCGACGGAAGGACCACCCGGTGAGCCAGATCCTCGTCGCGGAGGACGAGACCCGGATCGCCTCGTTCGTCGCGAAGGGCCTGCGCTCCGCGGGCTACGCCAGCACGACCGTCGCGACGGGGCGGGAGGCGCTCGACCTCGCCAGCACCGGCGACTTCGCGCTGCTCGTGCTCGACCTGGGCCTCCCCGACCAGGACGGCTTCACCGTGCTGCGCCGCCTGCGGGAGACGGGCAACGCGATCCCCGTCATCATCCTCACCGCGCGCACGTCGGTCACGGACACGGTCGCCGGGCTCGAGGGCGGCGCCGACGACTACATGGCCAAGCCGTTCCGGTTCGAGGAGCTGCTCGCGCGCATCCGGCTGCGCCTGCGCACCGAGCCTGCCGGAGAGGTCACGGTGCTCACGCACGGCGCGCTCAGCCTCGACCTGCGCACGCGGCGCGCGCGCACCGCCGAGCGCGAGGTCGACCTCTCGGCGCGCGAGTTCGCGCTCGCCGAGGCGTTCCTGCGCAACCCCGGCCAGGTGCTGAGCCGCGAGCAGCTCCTGTCGCGCGTGTGGGGGTACGACTTCGACCCCGGGTCGAACGTCGTCGACGTGTACGTGCGCTACCTGCGCAACAAGCTCGGCGCGGAGCACTTCGTCACCGTGCGCGGCATGGGCTACCGGCTCGCCGACGCCGCCCGCTGACCTGCGGGACCCGACGGGCGCGGACGCACCCCTGACACGCCGAACCCGGGCCTGCGGGTCGCGAGGTGGTCCCTCGTGACCCGCAGACCCGGGTTCGGCACGGTGGCCCTGAGTGCGCCTCGGTCAGTCGGCCGACTGCGGCGACGGCGGCGTGACCGGGCTGGGCGGGGTGTTCGGCGTCTGCGGGGTGTTCGCCGTGTTCGCCGTCGGCGGGGTGTTGGGCGTGTTCGGGGTCTGGCTGGTCACGGCCGAGCCGGACGTGTTCGCCGAGCCCGAGGTGTTCGGGGAGGCGGACGTGTTCGCCGTGACGGTGGTGATCGACGTCCCGTTCTGCACGTCGGTGGGGCTCGGCGTCGCCGTCGCGGTGGGCGCGTCGGTCGGCGTGCTCGACGACGTGCCCACCTGGACCGACGGTGAGACGGTCGCCGGCTCGGGAGCGTCGAACGCGCCCTGCGCCGCGGCCACCGTAGCCCCGAGACCGACCGCGCCGAGCGCCCCGGTGACGATCCATGCGCTGCGTGCCTTCATGATCCTTCTCCTTCGTCCGATGGTGCGCACGACCCCTCGGCCGTGCATGGTCCGAGCCTCGCGGTCACGGGTGAGACGCCGAGGAGGCGCCGATGAGAGTGCTCTCAGGAACGACGCTCGGCTCGTCGGTGACGCCGCGGGCCGCGTCCAGCAGGTCCTCCGCGACGCGCAGCCACGCGTCCGCGAGGTCCCGGGACGCCGCGCCCGCCGTGAGGGACAGCACGACGCCGGCAGCGCGCGCCCGTAGCGCCGCGGGGTCGACGCGCTCGTCGAACACGGCCACGCACCGGTCGACCAGCGCCCCCACGCCGCCGTACACCGCCGGGGCGAGCGACGGGAGCACGGCGAGGTGCGCGACGAGGCACGCGAGGTCGTCCACGCGGTGCCCGGGGCCGAGCGTGTCGACGTCGAGCAGGACGCCGACGCGGGCGCCGCCACCCGGCGCGGCGGGGTCGCCGGGAGCCGCCAGGTCGAGCAGGACGTTCGCCTCGTAGAAGTCGCCGTGCGTCGCGACGACCGGCCCGGGGTCGCGCGTCGCGACGGCCGTCCGGACCGCGCGGGCGACGCGGTCCGCGCGGGCCGGGTCCAGCCCGTGCACCGCGAGCGCCGACGCCGCGTAGTGCTCGACGCGCTCGGACCACGCGGGACGTCGCCGCAGCGTCGTCGCGCGGGCGGGAAGGGCGTCGAGCGCGCGAAGGAGCTCGCGCGGGTCGATCGCGGCGGGCTGGTCGTCGGGGCCGAGCGCCGCGAGATGCTGAGCGAGCGACGGGCCGAACGCCTCCTCGAGGACGACCACGCCGTCGTCGTCGCGGGCCAGGCAGCGCGGGGCGCGGACGGCGGCGGTCCGGAAGAGGTCGTGCCGGCGGACGAGGGAGCGGGCCCGGTCGGGACGGACGACCTTGACGTAGACCGTGCGCGCGGACGTCCGCGCGCGCAGCACCGCTCGGCGCAGCGGACGGTAGGCGACCATCGTCACCGACTCCACGACCTCGCCGTCCGCGAGCGCCCCCGCCGCCGCGAGGCGGCGCGTGAGCTCGACCGCGTCGCACGCGGCGGCGAGGCCGGGCAGCAGCGGGTCGGCGGGGTGGCGCCACACGTGCACGACGCGCGGACCGTCCGCGAGGCGGACCACCCCTGCCCCGACCGCGTCCGGCGAGAGGGGCGCCGTCGTGGCGAGCAGGTACTCAGCGGCGTCCGCCGAGGCGGTGCCCCCGCCCGGGCCGGCCGCGAGCGCCCGGCGCGCGACGACGTCGTAGCCGACCGTGACCTCCGCGCCCGGGCGCGCGTGCACCTGGTGGACGCGCCACGTGTCGAGGCTCGCGCCGTCGGCACCCAGCGCCACGGCGAGCAGCTCCCCCGCCTCGGGGGCGGTGAGCAGGTCGAGCCAGGCACGCTGGTCGGGCACGGGTGGGGCGAGCGTCATGGTGCCAGGCAACCTCGCTCGCGTGGGCCTCGGGTGAGACCGGTATGAGAGAGCTCTCATCCCGGCGGGCGGTTCGGGGAGCGGGGTCTTGACGGGGCCGAGGACCGCGTGTCAATGTACTGATGTGTTGATACAAACGTCGGACGAGCCGCAGGGCGTCGACCTCTTCCTCCCCGCGACGTACGACCTCGCGTGGACCGGCGCCGTCCTCGCCCTCGTGGTGGCGCTCGGCGTCGCGGTGGTGCTCGCCGTGCGGGCCGCGACGCGCACGCCCGAGCCGTCGCTCCGCGGGCTCGCCACGGAGGACCCGGTGCGCCGCGCCGCCCGGCGGCACGCGACGACCGTGAGCGTCGCTGCGATGACGGCTGCGCTCCTCGCCGGCGCGGTCGTCACCCAGGCCGCCGCGACCTCCGTCGGGGGCCTCGCCGAGGGCGTGCTCGTGGGCCTCTCCCCCGCGGTCGTCGGGCTGGCGTTCCTCGGCGCGCACGCCGTCGGGGAACGTACCTGGCCGCGCCAGCGGACCTCGGTCCGCGCGGCCACGTTGCGGCCCCGGACCGTCACCGACGTCGCGCCGCGCGGCCTGCGTCGCCTCTCCTGGTCGCTCGGAGCGCTCGTCCTGGTGCTCGCGGCCGTCGGGGCGCTCACGGCCGGCGACGACGGGCGGTCGGTGACCCGCGTCCTGGGCGACACGACCTCGACCGCGAGCCCCTACCCCGGCGCGTTCTACGGTGCGTGGCTCGCGCTCGCGGCCGTGCTGCTCGTCGCGGGCGCCGAGGGCGTCCTGCGGCTCGTCGCGCGACGGCCCGCCGTCGCACAGGTCGAGGAGACGTGGGACGTCGGCCTGCGCCGCGCGTCCGCGCACCGCGTCCTGCGCGGCACGCAGCTCGCGCTCGGGCTCACCGCCGCCGGGATGCTCGGCGTCGGAGCGAACGCCGCGGCCCGGGCGGGCTACCCAGGGGCGGTCGTCCTCGTGGTCGTCGCGGTCGGGCTCGCGCTGGCGACGATCGCGGTCGTCGTGCGGCCCGCACCCGATCCGGACGCGCGGGCGGACGACCGCGCGGGCGCGCCCGCGGTGGCAGGGACGGGCCGTGCCGCCCGCTGAGCTGCGCGTCGAGATCGACCTGCGGTCGGGCCTCGCGCCGTACGAGCAGATCCGGTCGCAGGTCGTCGCGCACGTCGCCGCCGGACGCCTGCGCGTCGGCGACCGGCTGCCCACGATCCGCGCCCTCGCCACGGACCTCGGGCTCGCACCCGGGACCGTGGCGCGCGCGTACCGCGAGCTCGAGGCGGCCGGCATCGTCACGACGCGGCGCCGCGCCGGGACCGTCGTGGCCGACGGCGTCTCCCCGAGCGACGTCGCCGCCCGCCACGCCGCGCACGAGCTCGTCCGCGCCGGCCGCGAGGCCGGCCTGTCCGACGACGCGATCCTCGACGTCGTCCGCGGGGCGCTGCTGCACGAGCCACCCGAGCCGGGAGAAGCAGGGCACTGAACGACGCAGCGCCGCGTCACGACCGGGTCACGATCCGTCGACAGGCGCCCGGCACGGACGTCCGAGGCACCGACCGGGCGCATGATGGTGCTCCGCGGCGGACGCCGCGGCACACGTGAGGGGGAACAGGTGGACGGAGCTTCCGCGGGCGCGCGGACGGGCGCGGCGGCGCGTACGACGGCGGGGGACGCGGCGTGCGTCGCTCTCACGGCCGCGGGGCGCGGACCGGGACGACGCGGGCGCGGCGGACGAGCGGCGTCGCTCGCCGTCGTCTCCACGCTGGTCGCGGCGCTGGCGCTCGCGGGCTGCCAGGCCGGGCTGCCCGACCTCGAGCCGGGACGGACGCCGTCGGCCACCGCGGACGGGCCCGCGACGACGGGGCCGGTGAGCCCGAGCCCGACGGAGACCACGCCCGAGCCGACGGAGACGCCGACGCCGACGCCGACGCCCGAGCCCACCGAGACCCCCGACCCCGAGCCGAGCACGCCCCCGCCCGCACCGGAACCGACCCCCGAGTCGCCGCCCGCACCCGTCGAGCCGGCCGAGCTGGCCCGCGGCGCGACCGGCGACCGCGTCGTCGCGCTGCAGCAGCGCCTCGCCGACCTCGGCTACTTCATCGGCGCGCCCGACGGCGACTTCGGCGGCGGCACGCAGCAGGCCGTGTGGGCGCTGCAGAAGGCCGCCGGGCTCTCGCGCGACGGCGTCGTGGGCCCCGCGACGCAGGCCGCGCTCGACCAGGGCGTCACGCCGCAGCCGCGCAGCGAGTCGGGCAAGGTCATCGAGATCGACCTCGACCGGCAGCTCCTCCTCGCCGTCGAGGACGGCCGGGTCGTCACGGTCGTCAACGCGTCGTCGGGCAACGGGGAGTCGTACGAGGCGAAGGGCCGCACCTACCGCGCGGGCACGCCGCGCGGCGAGTTCCACGTGGGGCGGCAGGTCGACGGCAACCACTCGTCGAGCCTCGAGCTCGGCGACATGTGGCGCCCCAAGTTCTTCACCGGCGGCATCGCGGTGCACGGCTCGGGCTCGATCCCGCCGTGGCCCGCGTCGCACGGGTGCGTGCGCGTCGCGAACTCGGCGATGAACTGGCTCTGGGACACCTGGCACGCCGACCCGGGCACCACGGTCCTCGTCTACTGACCCCACGGGTTGTGGGCATGGAACGGGCCCGGTTCCGAGGCTGGAACCGGGCCCATTCCATGCCCACAACCGGTGGGTCGGTCAGAGGGAGACGCCGACGAGGACCGGCTCGGGGACGAGCTCGACGCCGAACGCGTCGAGCACGCCGTCGCGGACCGCGCGCGCGAGCTCGACCAGGTCCTCCGCGCTCGCGCCGCCCCGGTTGGTGAGCGCCAGGGTGTGCTTCGTCGACAGCCGCGCGAGGCTCGACGGGCCGTGGACACCGAAGCCCTTGGTGAAGCCCGCGTGCTCGATGAGCCACGCCGCCGACGTCTTGACGAGCGTCGGGTCGATCTCGCCGAGGCTCGGGCCCGTCGTGCGGGACGGCGTCGCCGAGCGCACCGGGTAGCGCGGGGCCTCTGCCGGGAGCAGGTCGGCCTGCTCCGCCGGGACGACGGGGTTCGTGAAGAACGACCCCGCGCTCCAGCGGTCGTGGTCCGGGCCCTTCTCCCCCGGCGCGGCGTCCCCCGCCGCCACGGGCGCGACGTCCGGACCGACGCCGTCGAGCAGCATGCCCTTGCGCGCCCGGAGCACGAGGACGGCGTCGCGCACGTCCGCGCTCGGAGCCCGGTCGCCGACCTGCACGCCGAGCGTGCGGGCGAGCTCCGGGTAGGCGACCGGGGCGGACAGCGAGCCGAGCCGGGACTGGAAGCCGACGTCGAGCACGACGTAGCGCGGCGACGGGTACCACGGGCCGTCCGCCTCGCCGTCACCGCTCACCGCGGCGTGCATGCTGCGCTTCAGCAGCGACGTGCGGTACCCGAACGCGAGCTCGCCCAGCGCCAGGGTGCGCACGCGCGACCGTCGGCGGTCCCACACCCGCACGGTCGAGATCACCCCCGCGACCTCCTGGCCGTAGGCGCCGATGTTCTGGACGGGCGCGGCACCGACCGTGCCCGGGATGCCCGAGAGCGCCTCGACGCCCACCCACTCCTCCGCGACCGCGCGCGCGACCAGCTCGTCCCAGTCCTGGCCCGCCGGGGCGTGGAAGCTCGCGCCGCCGCACGAGTCCTCGGCGTCCACGGTGATCCCGCGCCGCAGGTCGCGCACGACGACCCCGCCGAACCCCTCGTCGCCGACGAGCAGGTTCGAGCCGCCGCCGATCACGAGGAGCGGCTCCCCCGCGTCGTCCGCGGCGCGCACCGTCTCCAGCAGCTCGGCCTCGCTGTGCGCCTCGACGTACTGGTCCGCCGCACCGCCCACGCGCAGCGTGGTCAGCTCCGCCAACGAGGGCGCGCCGACGGCGTCGGGCCGCAGCCCGGGCGCGGTCCGGACGATCTCGGGCAGGTCACGGTCGACGGGGGTGAGGGGTTCGCACGTCACCGCCCCAGCGTAGTTCGCCCCCGCCCCGGCCCACCGCCGTCACCGTTCCCACGGCCGGCCTCGGCCCGGCGGCTGGCCGACCCGGTGGTCCCGGCACGCCGAGCCGGCGACCACGGCTCGTCAGAATCCCGGGACCGGCCCGAACCACCTGCCCGGCGGTCCTGCCTCGCACGGGGGCGCGGCTCAGCGGTCGCGGGTCTCCTCGGCGCTCCGGGCGGCCTGCTGGCCCGCGGAGCCCGCGGCGGTGGGGAGGGGGCGGGTGGCGCCCACGACGAGGAGGCCGACGACGACCGGGACGGCGATCACGAGGAGCGCGGCGCGGTAGCCGACGTGCTCCGCGAGGAAGCCGATGAGCGGCGGGCCCATGAAGAACGCGGAGTAGCCGATGGTCGCGACGACGCTCACGCGCACGGCGGCGCGCGCGGGGTCGTCGGAGGCCGCGCTCATCCCGACGGGGAAGCCGAGCGCCGCGCCCATGCCCCACGCGACCACGCCGAGCAGCGCGAGCCAGATGCTCGGCGAGAGCGTGAAGAGGAGCAGGCCGACGAGCGCGAGCGCCGCGCCGAGCCTGAGCACGGTGACACGGCCGTAGCGGTCGAGCAGGCCCGTGCCGAGGAGGCGCATCCCGGTCATGGCCGTGAGGAACACGGCGAGGCCGACGGCGCCCATCGCGTCGGACGTCTCGAAGCCGTCGACGACGGCGAGGCTGACCCAGTCGTTCGCGGCGCCCTCCGTGAGCGCGGCGGCGAGCACCACCAGCCCGATGAGGAGCGTGCGGGGCTCGGTCCACGCGCTGAGCGCCCCGCGCGCGTTCTCCGACGCGGTGAGGGGTGCGCCGCTCCCGGCCGCGGCGGCGGGGTCCGACCCGGCAGCGTCCTGGGCCGCGTCGACGACGTGCTCCACCTGCCCGGCGGGCAGGAAGAACCGTACGGACCACAGCACGCCGAGGAGGCTCAGCACGACCGCGGCCGTGAGGTGCACCTGGACCGGGACGTGCAGCGCGGCCATGAGCGCGCCGACGCCCGCGCCGGCCATGGTGCCGAACGAGAAGCCCGCGTGGAAGCGGGGCATGATCGCCTTGCCGAGCCGCTGCTCGACGGCGGCGCCCTCGAGGTTCATCGCGGCGTCCCACACGCCCGTGCCGATGCCGGCGAGGAAGAGCCCGGCGCGCACGACGACGTCCTCCCCCGTCGCCACGCCCGTGACGGCCGTGACGAGGCCGACGACGTTGGTCACGGCGAACAGCGTGACGGCCTTCGACGCGCCGAGCCGCTGGACGACCATGCCGGAGAGGGGCAGCGCGAGGAGCGACCCGACGGCCATGAAGAGCAGCAGGAGGCCCATCTGCGCCTCGGTGAAGCCGAGCGAGTCCCGGACCGCGGGCAGGCGGGACGCCCAGGTCGCGAAGTTGAAGCCGTTGAGGAAGAAGACCGCGAACACGGCCCAGGTGGCGAGCGCGACGACGCGACGGTCGGGACGGGCGGTGGTCATGCGGAGGTCTCCTCGCGGCGGTGCGACGGGCGGGTTCGGGGACGGCGTGCGGAGGCACGGTGGACGGTGGACGACCCGGTGCGGGCCGTCGCGCGGGGCCGGCGCGACCAGCGGGGACGGCGTGCGTCGTCGGCCTCGTCCGGGACGGCGCCGGCCGCGTCGTCCCGGTCGGGGTCGCCCGTCCGGTCGGCGGCGTCCGCGGCGACCGCCGCGTCGGCCTCGGGACCATCCTCCACCCCGGACGGCACGCCGTCGTCCGTGTCCGTCCCGGGACGGGACGTCCGTGCGGTGCGCGCGGCCGGGGTGCGCAGGGGCGTGACCTGGCGCGCGAGGAGGACGCTGAGGACCATCGCGGCGACGATGAGCACGAGCGCGTGGCGCGCGCCCATGGCCTCGGCGGCGAGCCCGAGCAGGGGCGGGGCGGCGAGCGACGCCATCGACGCGAAGGCGGAGACGACGGACACGCGGCTCGCGGCGCGCAGCGGCTCGTCGGACGCCGCGGCGATGCCGACGGGCACGGCGAGCGCCGCGCCGAAGCCCCAGAGCACGACGCCGACCCCGGCGAGCGGGAGCGTCGGCGCGAACCCGAAGAGGAGCAGCCCGGCGATCGACGCCACGCCCGAGGCACGGAGCACGGTGACGCGGCCGAAGCGGTCGATGAGGCGCGTGCCTGCCAGGCGCATGACCGTCATGGCCGCGACGAACGTGCCGAACACGACGGCGCCGACGGCCTCCGTCTGGGCGAACCCGTCGACGACGGCGAGCGAGAGCCAGTCGTTGGCGGACCCCTCGGACAGCGCGGCGGAGAGGATGACGAGGCCGATGAGCAGCGTGCGCGGCTCGCGCCAGGCCGAGAGCGCCGCCCCGAGCCGGGCGCCGCGGCGGGCGAGGCGCGCGCGGAGCCCGGCCGTCTCGACGTCGACGACCGCGTCGCCGAGCGCCTCGACCGGGGCAGGAGCGTCCGCCGGTGCGCGCGTCGGGAGCGTGTCGTGCACCGTCGCGGGGATCGCGGCGAGGCGCCAGACCATGGCGACCGTGCCCGTCGCGACGAACTGGACGAGCACCGGCACCTGCGCGTGGGCGCACGCGGCGCCGACGAGCGAGCCGATGACGGCACCGATGGAGAACGCGGCGTGGAACTGGGGCAGGATCGTGCGCCCGACCCGCCGTTCGATGCCTGCGCTCTCGACGTTCATCGGGACGTTGCCGAGCGAGAAGGCCATGCCGTTGACGAAGATGCCCGCGGCGAGCAGGGGGACGGAGCCGGTCGCGGGGCCGAGGCCGAGCAGCAGGAACGCGACGCCGAACAGGACCGCGGAGACGGCGAAGGCGACGCGCCCGCCGAAGCGCGTGACGAAGGGACCGGCGGCGGTGACCGTCGCGAGGGCACCGACGGCGCCCGCGAGCAGCACGACGCCGAGGTCGGCGGGGGTGAGCCCGAGCGCGTCGCGCACCGAGGGGATGCGCGCGAGCCAGCTCGACATCATGACGCCGTTGAGCGCGAACACGCCCAGCAGGACCCAGCGCGCCCGGGTCAGGGCGCGGGGGTCGGACAGGAGGTCGGTCGGTGACTGCGCAGCACCTCCTCGAATCGATTCGATCCGACGGACGAGGGTGCGCTTCGAATCGATTCGAGGCATGGTCACCAGTGTGCGGGTACGCTGGCCGCGCGTCAATCGAGAATCCCGCGCGCGCGGGAGGCAGGGAGCGTGATGAGCGACACCCCCGGGAACCGGGAGACCACGGCCGGACCGACGGCCCACCGCCCCACGCTCGCGAAGGTCGCCGAGCGAGCCGGCGTCTCCGTCTCGACGGCGTCGCTCGCCTTCTCCGGCGCGGGACCGATCACCCCGGAGACGCGGGCGCGCGTGCTCGACGCCGCGAAGGAGCTCGGGTACACAGGCCCCAACCCGCTCGGCCGCCAGCTCCGGTCGGGCCGCTCGGGCGTCGTCGGCGTCGTCGTCGGCGACCAGCTCCGGCGCGCGTTCCGCGACCCCGTCGCCGTGCAGGTGCTCGACGGCCTCGTCTCGACCCTCGGCGAGAACGGCCTCGGCGTGCTCCTCATCCCCGGCATCCCGTCCGACGACCCGGCCCGCGCCGTCGACCCGCTCGTCGAGAGCGCGGCCATGGACGTCGCCGTCCTCGTGTGGGGCGTGGGGTCCGACGACGCGACGCTCGCCGCGCTGCAGCGCCGCGGCGTGCCGGTGGTCATCGGCGAGGGACGCCCTGTCGAGGGCACCCCGCTCGTCGCCATCCGCGACCGGGTCGGGACCGCCGACGCCGTGCGCCACCTCGTCGACCTCGGCCACACGCGCGTCGCGGAGGTCTCACTCCCCCTCGACAGCTCCGACCGGAGCGGGCCGATCGACGCCGAGCGCCTCGCCCAGGTGGACCGCACGCCGACGGCCAACCGGCTCGCGGGCGTGCGCGACGTCGTCGAGCCCGTCGCGAGCTGGGAGACCGAGGCGTCGCTCGTCGAGCACGGCCGCTCCGCGACGCTAGCGCTGCTCGGCCGCACCGCCGCGGACGGGACGACCGTGCCCACCGACCCGTCGACCCGGCCCACGGCGGTGATCGCCCACTCCGACCTGCTCGCCGCGGGCGCGCTGCTCGCCGCGCGCGAGCTCGGCCTGCGTGTGCCCGACGACGTCTCGGTCGCCGGGTTCGACGGGCTCGACCTCCCGTGGCTCGCGCCGGACGTCCTCACGAGCGTCCACCAGCCGCTCGCCCGCAAGGGCTCCGAGCTGGGCCTCGCCGTCATCCGCCAGCTCGCAGGCGAGGCCCCGACGACCGTCGAGCTCGACGTCGAGCTGGTGGTGGGGACGACGACGGGCCCCGCCCTCACCACCTGACACCGGACGACCCGGACGCGGGTCAGCCGAGCCGGCCCGGCTGCAGCGGGTTCGCCCGCGCGGCCGCCAGGAGGTACCAGGACGTCGCCCCGACGTGCTGCACCTGGAAGTACCCGAACCCGAAGCCCGAGTCGAGCAGGCTCGACGCGGCGACGACGCCCCCGCGCTCCGGCAGCGCGGCGCCGCCGATCGTCTGACCGGCCCCGACGCCCTCCTGCACGCCCTGCACCTCGCGCAGCAGGCCCTCGGCGCGGACCCGGTCGTCGTCCCGCTCGCAGCCGCGGCGACCCCGCCGCCGGTCGTCGCGGCCACCGCGCCCGCGTGCCCCGCGGTCCGCGAGCGCCGACGCGAGCTGCGCCGCCCCCTCCAGCCACACCCCCTGCTGGTGCACGGGCAGCCCGTTGTACGACGCGGCCGACGTCAGGCTCGCGCTCGAGAACGTCACGCCTTCGACGACCGTCCCGGCGGGGAGCTGCGACACGCCCTCGCCCGCGACGTCGCGCGCCGCCAGCGCGTCGTCGGCCCAGTCGAGCGCGCGGGCGTAGCCCCGCTCGCGCAGGGCGAGCCAGCCCCACGTCTGCGGGTCGAGCGGGAGGGGGTCCCGGTTGATCTCGGTGCCGTCGTTCGTGCCGGTGTAGAGGTAGCCGCCGCCGGGCTCCCACATGCGGTCGACGAACGCCCGCGCGTGCTCGGCGGCACGGTCCCAGCGCCGGTCGCGCGTCACGGACCCGAGCTGGCGGAAGAACGCGACGCAGTCGATGTTGTGCTCCGTCGAGCCGTTGGGGATCGGGACGTTCGCGCCGTCCACGCCGAACGAGAACCCGCCGAGCGGAGCCTGCGACCACGTGTTCGCGACGATCCACTCGCCGATCCGCAGCGCGGCGTCCCGGTAGCGCCGCTCGCGCGTCACCGCGTGCAGGTGCAGCAGGGCGATGCCCGGCCACGCCATGTCCCCCACCGCCGTCCCGAGGAAGCCGAACTGCCACCCGACGTTCGCCGTGCCGTCGGGCAGCACCAGCCCGTGCTCCTGCGGCGTGCCGTCGTAGAAGGTGTAGGGCCCGACGTTGTACGCCTGGCGCAGCCGGCCGTCGGCGTGGTCGGGGTCGTTCTCGAGCGCGAACACGAGCCCGTCGCCGAGCGCCCGGGCGCGGTCGAGGTGTCGCCGGCCGGCCGTGAGCGTCGCGAGGATCGCGAGGGCGTTGTCGTACACGAACGCCGTGGAGAACAGGCCGAGCTGGTCGGCGTACGACTGCGCGAGCCGCGGGCCGGGGTTGACGTCGGGGTAGGCGTCGGCCGCCGCGGCGAGGAAGCCGTGGGCGCGCTGGACCGACGCCGTCCGGCCCCGTGCCGGGCCACCGCCCGTCGGCCCGACGGCGCGCGCCGACGCAGGGAGGGTCGCGCCCGGTCCTGCTGTCGCCGGGGTCGCCGTGAGCCCGGCGAGCGCGAGCGCCCCGCCGAGCGCGAGGACGGCGCGTCGGTCGAGCCCCCGCCGAGGCGCGGGCGTGGGGTCGAGATCGCGAGGGTCCTGGGGTGCCGGAAGGCCACCGTGCTGGGTCATGAGCGTCTCCTTCGACGTCGTGAGGGGCGCGACCTACGGTAGTGGGAGCGTTCCCATGGCGAAAGAGGGCGTGCCGTGGTGAACGATGTCGAATCTCGTGCGGCCGTCGCGGCGCGCGGCCGAGCCGACTCCGGGGGCGCGACGACGAGGGCGCCGCACCCGGTCGGGTGCGGCGCCCTCGTGGCGTCAGGAGCGCGTGGTCGCCCCGGGGCGACCGCGGATCAGACGCGGACGACCGCCTGCGTCTTGCCGAGCACGCGCGCGCCGTCGAACGTGACCGTGAGGTCGACGCGGACCGTGCCGGCGTCGGCGTCGACCGCCCCGACGGTCCCGGTGACCTCGAGCGTCGCGACACCCGGGTTCGGCACCGGCACGGGGCGGGTGAAGCGCGTCTGGTAGTCGACGACGGCGCCCGGGTCCCCGGCCCAGTCCTCGACCAGCGCGACGGCCGCGCCCATCGTGAACATGCCGTGCGCGATGACGCCCGGCAGGCCGACCTCGGCCGCGAAGGCGTCGTTCCAGTGGATCGGGTTGAAGTCGCCGCTCGCGCCGGCGTAGCGGACGAGGCGAGCGCGGTCGACCTCGACCGTGCGTGTGCCGATCACGTCGCCGACGGAGAGGTCCGCGAGGACGGGGCGGGTGACGTCGGTGCTCATGCGCCCTCCCCGCGGACGGCGAGGGTGGAGGTGACGGTCGAGACCGGCTCGGTGCCGCCGTCGGGCAGGAGCGCGGCGATCTCGCAGCGCGTGGTGACCATGGCGAGGCCGGCTCGCTCGGTGATCGAGTCCACGTGCAGCACGGTCACGAGCTCGTCGCCCGCGACGATCGGCCGGTGGTGCGTGAAGCGCTCGTCCGCATGGACGACGCGCGAGAAGTCGATGCCCGCCTCCGGGTCCTCGATGAGCTGCCCCTCCGCCCGCTGGGCGACGACGACCGCGAAGGTCGGAGGTGCGACGAGGTCCGGATAGCCCGCACCCCGCGCCGCCACGAGATCGTGGTGCACGGGGTGGGTGGCGCCGACGGCGCCCGAGAACTCCCGCAGCTTCTCGCGTCCCACCGAGTACGGCGCGTTGGCGGGGTACTCGCGGCCGACGTAGGCCAGGTTGACGCTCACTGCGGTGCGCGGGCGCGGAGCCGGAGGCTCAGCGGGTCTCGCGGTGCGCGGTGTGCTTGCCGCAGCGCGGGCAGAACTTCGCGAGCTCCAGGCGGTCCGGGTCGTTGCGACGGTTCTTCTTCGTGATGTAGTTGCGCTCCTTGCAGTCCACGCAGGCCAGCGTGATCTTGGGGCGAACGTCAGCGCTCTTGCTTGCCACGGTAGTGAGCCACCTCTCGCGCCTCCGGAGGGCGCATGTGCTGTGCAGGTCGCACGACGCCGGCCGCCGTACGAGGTTGTCGAAAGTGGTAGCGGAGGCGGGGATCGAACCCGCGACCTCACGATTATGAGTCGTGCGCTCTAACCATCTGAGCTACCCCGCCGCGTGACTGAACGCGAGGCCGTCTCGCCAGTATTCCAGCAAGACGACCCCGCGTCACCACAGAGCCCCGAAAGGGAATCGAACCCTTGACCTTCTCCTTACCATGGAGACGCTCTGCCGACTGAGCTATCGGGGCAGCGCGGAAAACTCTACACGGAACACGGCGTCGAACGAAATCGGCGCCGTTCCGCCGTTCCTGGGCCTTCCAGCCCCGCTCCACCGGCGTCGCGCACCGTCCGACGACGCCGGGCTGTGCCGCGCACGGGGAGTGCTGGCGCCGACGACGGCCCCGGGCAGACGACGACGGGGCGCCACCCGTGGGTGACGCCCCGTCGCTCCGGTGGCAGGTGAGGGATTCGAACCCCCGAAGGCTGAGCCGTCTGATTTACAGTCAGATCCCTTTGGCCGCTCGGGCAACCTGCCGTGTGGAGTTGTCGCTCGCCGAGAGGACTGCACATGGTGCAGCCCCGCCGTGCGGGCGAGCCAACGATACAGCCCCGTCGGACCAGGTGCGAAATCCGGGTCCCGGCGACCGCCCGCGCGTCCGTCCGTACAGTGGTCCGGTGACCCGCCCCTCCCCCGCGCCGGACCACCTCCCCGGTACCGGGAACCCCGGCCCCGCGCCCACCGGCGCACCGTCCTCGCCCACCCCGGCCGCGCCGTCGGGCGGCGGGCGCGGCGTCCCCGCCCCGACCGACCGCTGGGGGCTCCTGCTCGGCGCCGGCGCGTTCTTCCTGTGGGGCGCGATGCCCCTGTACTTCCCGCTCCTGGAGCCCGCGGCGCCGCTCGAGATCATCGCGCACCGGGTCGTGTGGAGCCTGCTCTTCTGCCTCGTGCTCCTCGCCGCGACGCGCCAGCTCGGCGGGTTCGTCACCGCGCTGCGCACCCCGCGCACGCTCGGTGTGCTCGCGGTCGCGGCCGTCCTCATCGTCACCAACTGGACCGTCTACGTGTACGGCGTCCTCAGCGGCCACGTGCTCGACGCCGCGCTCGGGTACTTCATCAACCCCCTCGTCACGGTCCTGCTCGCCGTCGCCGTGCTGCGCGAGCGGCTGCGCCCGGCGCAGTGGGCGGCCGTGGGCATCGGCGTCGCCGCCGTCGTCGTCATCAGCACGGGCTCGGGCGGCCTGCCGTGGATCGCGCTCGTGCTCGCGGCGTCGTTCGGCCTCTACGGCCTCGTGAAGAACCGCGTGGGCCGGACGGTGGAGGCGCTCCCCGGCCTCGCCGTGGAGACGGCCGTGCTCACGCCGGTCGCCCTCGCGTACCTGGTCTGGCTGAGCGCGACCGGCGCCGGCACGTTCGGCGCCGAGGGTGCCGGCCACGCGCTCCTGCTGGCGTCCGCCGGGATCGTCACGGCCCTGCCGCTCCTCCTCTTCAGCGCGGCCGCGCGCCGGCTCCCGCTGAGCGTCGTCGGGCTCCTGCAGTACCTCGGCCCGGCGCTGCAGTTCCTCTTCGGTCTCCTCGTCTTCCACGAGCCCATGTCGCCCACCCGCTGGGCCGGGTTCGGGCTCGTGTGGGTCGCGCTCGTCGTGCTCTCGGTCGACGGGCTGCGCGCGGCACGGGCGACGCGTCTCGCGACCCGACCCTGAGCCCGCTCGACTACGGTGGGACCCAGCACCCGTTCCCGGCCCAGAGAGGACCTACCCATGGCCGACTCCTCGTTCGACATCGTCAGCAAGGTCGACCGCCAGGAGGTCGACAACGCGCTGAACCAGGCCGCCAAGGAGGTCGCGCAGCGCTACGACTTCCGCAACGTCGGTGCCTCGATCGCGTGGAGCGGCGAGAGCATCGTCATGGTCGCCAACTCGGCGGAGCGCGTGCTCGCCATCCTCGACGTCTTCGAGACCAAGCTGGTCAAGCGCGGCATCTCCCTCAAGTCGCTCGACACGGGCGACAAGGAGCCCAAGGCGTCGGGCAAGGAGTACCGCCTCGCGGCGACCCTCAAGGAGGGCCTGTCGAGCGAGGACGCGAAGAAGATCACCAAGATCATCCGCGACGAGGCGCCCAAGGCCGTCAAGACCCAGATCACGGGCGACGAGGTGCGCGTGACGAGCAAGTCGCGCGACGACCTGCAGACCGTCATCGCGCTGCTCAAGGGCGCCGACCTCGACGTCGCGCTGCAGTTCACCAACTACCGGTAGCGCTCGCCGTGTCCCTGCCCGACGGCGGCGCGCGCCCGGTCGCACCGGGTCGTCCTGCCGCGTCGTCGAGCGCGCTCCCGCGCGTCGTCGCGACGGACCTCGACGGCACGCTCCTGCGGTCCGACGGGACCGTCTCGGAGCGCACGCGCGCCGCGCTGCGCGCCGCCGAGGACGCCGGGGTGGAGGTGGTGTTCGTCACGGCGCGCCCGCCGCGCTGGCTCGACCAGCTCGCCGACGTCGTCGGCGGGCACGGGCACGTCATCTGCCTCGGCGGCGCGGCGGTGTGGGACCTGGCCACCGCGAGCCCGCTCGACGTGTGCGGCTTCGCCGCGGACGAGGCGGCCGCGCTCGTCGCCGACCTGCGCGCCGCCGTGCCGGGCGTCGCGCTCGCGTTCGAGAGAGTCGACGGGCCGACGTTCGACCCGGGCTTCCGCTCCACCCCGGACGACGACGCGGACGTCGTCGCCGTGGTCGAGTCGACGCTCGCCGCGCCCGGCGCCACCCCCCGCACCGGCACCCGGCAGCCCGTCGGCAAGATCCTCGCGCGGGACCCCGGCGCTCCGGTCGAGGACGCCCCCGCGACGCAGCCCGTCGTCGTCGCGGACGGGCAGACGACGGCGCAGGAGACGTTCTTCGCGCGCGTGCGCGACGCGGTCGGCGACCGGGCTCACCTCGCCTACTCCGGGGCGGCGGGCCTCGCCGAGCTGCTCGCCCCGGCCGTGACGAAGGACGCCGCGCTCGCGCGCTGGTGCGCCCGGCTCGGCGTCGACGCCCGCGACGTCTGGGCGTTCGGGGACATGCCCAACGACCTGCCCATGCTGCGCTGGGCGGGACGCTCGTTCGCCGTCGCGAACGCGCACCCCGACGTCCTGGCCGCGGCGACCGACCGCACCGCCGCGAACGACGACGACGGCGTCGCCGCCGTCCTCCTCGACGCGCTGGGGGTCAGCGCGCCGGGCGGCGCCTCCGCGCCGTGACCGCCAGCCCGACGTGGAGGGCGACCGCGACGTACGCGGCGAGCAGGCCGACCCAGCCCTGCACGAGCGCCTGGTCGTCGAGGACGCGCCACGTGCCGACGACCGCCCCGACGGCGGTGAAGACGCCCACGAGGACGTAGAGCGCCGTCTCGCGCGCGACCGGGCCGGGCGCGCGCCGCGTCAGCGCGAGACCGACCGCGGCGGACAGGCACACGAGACCCGAGACCGTCACGGCGGTGACCACGTCGTCGACGATCCACCCGCGGCCGTGCCGTTGGCGCAGCACGAGCGTGGGCCCGCCGACGGCGAGGAGCACGAGGGCGAGGTCGCGCGCGAGATGCGTTCGGCGGCGGGGCACGGGGTCATCGTGCCACCTGCCCCGCGCGTCGGCGCTGCGCGTCTGCCGCGCCCGTGGCCCCGCCCGGCACGCCGCCCCGCGCCCGTCAGTGGTAGGTGATGCCGCCGTAGCCCGGGCCGTGGCCGGCCATCGTCTCGAGCCGCTTGATGCGCTCCGCCATCGGCGGGTGGGTCGCGAACATCTTGGCGACGCCCGCGCCGCGGAACGGGTTCGCGATCATGAGGTGCGAGACGTCCACGAGGTCGCGGTTCTGCGGGAGCGGGGCCCGCTGCGTGCCCGCGTCGAGCTTGCGCAGCGCGGACGCGAGCGCGAGCGGGTCGCCGGTGAGCTTGGCCCCGTCCTCGTCGGCGTCGTACTCGCGCGTGCGAGAGATGGCGAGCTGGATCAGCATGGCCGCGACGGGCGCGAGGACGACCATCGCGATCGCCGCGAGCGGGTTCCCACCACGGTCGCGGTCGCCGCCGAAGATCAGCAGGAACTGCGCGAGCGAGGTGATGACCCCGGCGAGGGCGCCCGCGACCGACGACGTGAGGATGTCGCGGTTGTACACGTGCATCAGCTCGTGCCCGAGCACGCCGCGCAGCTCGCGCTCGTCGAGGAGGCGCAGGATGCCCTCCGTGCAGCACACGGCCGCGTTCTTGGGGTTGCGTCCCGTCGCGAACGCGTTGGGCGCCTGCGTGGGCGAGACGTAGAGGCGGGGCATCGGCTGGCGCGCCTCGGTCGAGAGCTCGCGCACGATCCGGTACATGGCCGGCTGCTCGAGCTCGCTCACGGGGCGGGCGTGCATCGCGCGGATCGCGATCTTGTCGGAGTTCCAGTACCCGTAGAACGTCGTCACGAGGCCGATGCCGACGAAGAGCCACAGCAGGTTCGCCTTGGCGCCGAACAGTGCCCAGAGGCCCAGGACGATGGCCCACATGACGCCGAACAGGCCGGCCGTCTTGAGACCGTTGAAGTGCTGACGCCCCACGCTGTGCTCCCTTCCGCGCCTCGGGCACCCGCGTGGTCCGCCGGGCGCCCGACGGGCGCCGACCCCGTCGGCGCCCACCTGGTGAACGCCCGAGGCGACCGTCCCGTTCCCGGTCGCGGCCGTCGTCGTCCCTGCCGCGCACGACGACGGCGCCCCACCCTCCGGGGTGGGGCGCCGTCGTCGCGATCCCTGGCCTAGCAGGCCGTGGGGTCAGCCGACCTGGGTCTCGCCGCGGGCCACGCGGATCATGTCCTCGCGCGGCACGACCTTGATGCGCTCGCGCCCGTGCGGCTCGCCGAGGGCACGCTCGTACGCGTCGAGCAGCTCCCAGCCCGACCACTCGACGTGGTCGACGCCGCGCTCGCGGAGGAAGTCCACGACCGCCTCGGGGTCGCCGAGCGGCGCGACGCGCCCTGCGGCCAGGTCCGCCGCCGCGACGTCGCCGCCGTCGCCCGCACCGGTGACGTCCTCGACGAGGTGGCGGATCGTCTCGGACGCGTCCGACTTGGTGTGGCCGATGAGGCCCACCGGGCCGCGCTTGATCCAGCCGGTCGCGTACACGCCGGGGATGTGCTCGCCGTCGATGTCGATGACCCGGCCCTCGCGGTTCGGGATGACGCCCTTGAGCTCGTCGAACGGGATCTCGGGCAGCGGCGAGCCGAAGTAGCCGACCGCGCGGTACACGGCCTGCACGGGCCACTCGTGGAACTCGCCCGTGCCGGAGACGGTGCCGTCGCCGTTGAGCTGGGTCCTCTCGGTCCGCAGCGCCTCGACCTTGCCGTCGCCGAGGACCGCGGCCGGGGCGTGGAGGAAGTGCAGGTGCAGGCGGCGCGACGCCGTGTTCTCGCTCGGGTCCTTGAGCGTCCAGTCCGTGAGGGTCTTGACGACCTGCTTGGTCTGGTTCGACGAGCTGATCGCGGCCATCGAGCCCTCGTCGAACTCGAAGTCCTCCGGGTAGACGATCACGTCGACGTCGGGGACGTGGCCCAGCTCGCGCAGCTCGAGCGGCGAGAACTTGGCCTGCGCCGGCCCACGGCGGGCGAACACGTGCACGTCCGTGACCGGCGAGGACTTGAGGATCTCGTAGACGTTCTGCGGGACCTCGGTCGGCAGCAGGTCGTCCGCGTGCTTGGCGAGCACGCGCGCGACGTCGAGCGCGACGTTGCCCGCGCCGAGGACCGCGACCTGCTGGGCCTCGAGCGGCCACGTGCGCGGGACGTCCGGGTGGCCGTCGTACCAGGACACGAAGTCGGCCGCGCCGTACGAGCCCGGCAGGTCGATGCCCTCGACGGGCAGCGCCGCGTCGCGGATCGACCCCGTGGAGAAGATCACCGCGTCGTAGTACTGGCGCAGGTCGTCCAGCTTGAGGTCGACGCCGTAGTCCACGTTCGCGAGCAGGCGGATGTCGCCGCGGCTCAGCACCTTGTGGAGCGCCACGATGATCTGCTTGATGCGGGGGTGGTCCGGCGCGACGCCGTAGCGCACGAGGCCGAACGGCGCGGGCAGACGCTCGAACAGGTCGATGCTCACGTCGAGGTCGGTCTTGGACAGGATGTCCGCGGCGTAGATCCCGGCGGGACCAGCGCCGACGATCGCGACGCGCAGTGGACGGATGCTGCTCACAGGACGGTGCGCCTTCCGGTCGAGGACGGGGGTCTCTCCCGCGCGGCCGACGGGCCGTTCCGCGTCGGCCGGTTCGGGTACCGGCCGCAGGAGACCTCTCGATTGTACGACTGGGGTGAGGGTCGCCTCACTCGGGCCCTCTCCTCCATGACCAGGGTCTCACCGGTCTCGCCTGGTGGATACCTCGTCTTGTGATCCGGGCGAATGTAACGCCGGGGCTCAGCGGTCGAGGCGGAGGCTCTCCTGGACGGCACGGATCTCCGCCGCGGCCCACGGGTGCTGGAGGAGCGTGCACGTCCCCGTCGTCTGGACGAGGTCCGCCACGGGACCGCGCGGGACGACCACGGTCCGCACCGACTGCACGAGCACCGCTCCCCCGCCGCCCTTGAAGGACGCCTCGACCCACCGCCCCGGCAGGCCGTCCACGTCCACGTCGCCGCCGTCGAGCTGGCGCAGCCGCGGCAGCGGCTTGAGCTTGCGCAGCACCTCGGCGTGCACGTCGTCCAGCGTCTGCTCGGCCCGGATGCGCGAGACCACCACGATGACGTTCGGGTTGAACTCCCCCTCCTCCACCTCGCGCCCCAGCGCGAGCGGCAGGGCGACGTGCGGCAGCGGGACCCAGCGGTCCGGCGCGTCGACCCGCACCCCCACCGGCGCGGGGAAGTCGTCGCTCGGGTAGCGCAGCTCGGTCATGCGTCAGGTCCTCTCGGTCGCTCTCGTCGCGCTCCGGGGGCGCGGGGCGCGCCAGCAGTCTCGCAGACCGGCGGAGCCTCGACCGCCCCGGCCGGGCCGCCGGCAGGCCACGGCGACGCCCGACCCCGGACACGCCGAGGGCGCGGGACCCGTCCCGGGTCCCGCGCCCTCGGTGGAGCTCAGCGGATCAGCTGTTCGAAGCCTGCTCCTGCTGCTGCGCGTTCTGCGTGGCCTTCTGGCCCGCGTCCGTCAGCGTCTGCGCGACGTTGTTGAGCTGCGTCTGCGCGGCCGGCCAGTCGCTGCCCTTGAACTGCTGGGCGTCGGGGCCCTCCCACGGCACGCTCTGGATCTGCGAGTTCAGGTTCTGCATGGTCGTGCGGATCTCGTCCGCCTTCTGCTGCAGCGTCTGACCGAGCCCACGCAGCTCCTCGACGTTCGCGCCCCACATGCCACCAGCCATGGTGTTCTCCTTCTGTGTCTCGACCCCCACCCTGCGTGGACGTCGTCCCGTTGTCGATGGCCTTACTCAACCATCGGCCCGCGCGCCCCGTCGATGGGGAGGTGTCCCCATGAGGTCCCCGCGGGCGTCACGTCGCTACCGCGGGAGCGCGACGTGCAGCTTGCGCGCCCTCCCGGAGACGACGAGGAAGCCGCGTCCCGGCGGGAAGTCCGCGCGCCGGATCCGGCCGAGACCGGTCCCGAGCAAGGTGTCGCCGTCGAGGTCGCCGGGCGTGAGGAGCAGACCGCTGCGACCGGCCTTGAACGGCTGCGCGATCGCCCACGCCTGCCCCCAGGTCGACGACTCGGCCTCGCCCACGACGAGCTGCTCCGCGCGCGTGGCGGCCCGCACGAACGCGACGAGCGGCTGCTCCGCCGGCGTCCCCGTGAACTCCGTCACCGACTCGACGAGCACGGTGAGCGCGCCGGGCCGCAGCGAGCCCCCGTCGAGCGCCTGGGTGAGCGACTCCAGGAGCGTCACGACCTCCTCGGGCGACGTCGCCGCCGTGTCCCACGCGTCGAGCGCCGAGATGCTCGTGCGGCGCGGCGAGAGGTACACGACCCGGCCCGCGCGCGCCCGGCGCACGGCCTGGGCGATGGTGACGAGCGCCGTCGTGCGACCGCCCCCGGGCGGGCCCGAGAGCATGAACGTCCCCCGGGCGGGCAGCGCCACCGGGGCGATGTCGAGGTCGTCGAGGCCGATGGTCGGCCGGCCCCCCGTGACCTCGGGCAGCGCGTCCAGCGCGAAGCTGTCGGGCAGCCGCTCGACGCCGGGCGCCTGCTGGATGCCGAGGCGCGTCATCGCGTCGCGCAGCTTGCCCAGCTCGCGCGCCTGGAGCGCCACGTTCGGGTCGCCGCCCAGGACCGCGATCTGGACCTCGTTCTCGTCGAGCACGCCACGCCCGGGCGGGGACGTGAGCGACAGGACGTCCTTGGGGACGCCGAGCGTCAGGTAGTCGTCCTCGCTCGCCAGGCGCAGCACGAGCCGCTTCTGGATCGTCGAGCCGAGGGACGTCGGGACCGACGCCGCCCGGTCGCCCGCGACGACGACGTGCACGCCGACCTGGCGGCCGTCGGTCGCGATCGCCGTGAACGCGCCCCACACGGGGAACGCGTGCGCGGGCCGGAACTCGTAGGACTCGCGGAACGCGCCGATCCCGTCGACCAGCAGCAGGATGCGCGGCTCGTCGGGCGCGTTCGCGAGGCGCCGGTACTCGTCGAGGCTACCGGCGCGGACCGAGGCGTAGCGCGCGGAGCGCTCGTCGACGAGGTCGCGCAGCGTGCGCAGCACGCGCTGGACGCGCTCCTCGTCGTCGCCCGTGATGACCGCGCCGACGTGCGGCAGGTCCTCGAGCATGCGCAGGCCGCTCGCACCGCTGTCGATCGCGTAGACCTGGACGGGGCCGCCGCGCGCCGTGATCGCGGCGGAGACGGCGATCGTCCGCAGCGTCGCGCTCTTGCCCGAGCCGCCCGTGCCGTAGATCGCCATGTTGCCGTCGCGGTCGGGCTCGTAGAAGACGGTGGGCTGCGCCTGGGTCGTCGGGTCGTCCTCCACCCCGAGCAGCAGCATCGTGTCGGTGCGGGGGTTGGGCAGGCGCGCGAGGTCGTACGTCGGAGCGAGCTCGGCCAGCCACGGCTTGCGCGGCATCGGGACCGCGGCCTCCGTCGCGGCCCGCGAGATCGTCGTCACCACGCGCGCGATGTCGTTGGGGCCCGGGTCGGTGACCTCCTCGACCTCGGGCTCCGGCAGCTCCCAGCGGATGTCGGAGCCGAACGCCATCTCCTGGATGTCGATGCGCGACCGCTCGGGCTGCGCCGTCGTCCAGCCGCCCGCGTAGCCGGTCTGGAACGGCGTGATGCGGCCGGGGCCGGTCTTCACGGCGCCACGGCCCGGGATCGACGGGTCGAAGTGCGCGGCCATCGGGATGCCGAGGATGTCGGTCGAGTCGTCCTCGTCCGCCATGCGCAGCGCGACGCGCAGGTTCGTGTTCGCGCGCAGGTTGTCCTTGATGACGCCCGCGGGGCGCTGCGTCGCGAGGATGAGGTGCAGGCCGAGCGAACGGCCGCGCTGGGCGACGTCCACGACGCCGTCGACGAACTCCGGGACCTCGTTGACCAGGGCGGCGAACTCGTCGACCACGATGAGCAGGCTCGGCGGCGCGTCGGGGTCCCCGGTCCGCTCCAGGGACGCGAGGTCCTTGGCCTTCTTCCGGTTGAGCAGGTGCTCGCGGTAGCGCAGCTCGGCCCGCAGCGACGTGAGCGCCCGGCGCACGAGGTGGGGCGACAGGTCCGTGACGAGGCCGACGGTGTGCGGCAGGTTGACGCAGTCCGCGAACGCCGCGCCGCCCTTGTAGTCGACGAACAGGAACGTCACGCGGTCGGGGCTGTGGGCGGCTGCCATGCCGAGCACCCACGACTGGAGGAACTCGGACTTGCCCGCGCCGGTCGTCCCGCCCACGAGCGCGTGCGGGCCCTGCGTGCGCAGGTCCAGGTAGAGCGGCTCGGTGCCCGAGTGCCCGACCAGCCCGCGCAGGTTCGTCGGCACCTTGCGCCGGACGGGCGGCGAGCCGTCCCGCGGCGTCAGGGAGCCGTTCTCGCGCCACGCGTCGATGAGGCGGCCCGGGTCCTCGGCCAGCGCGGTGCCGGCGAGCGTGAGGTAGGAGACCGAGCGCGGGAGGTCGGAGTCGTCGTCGACGGGCGCGCCGACGTCGACCACCGGGGCCAGGATGCGCGCCACCTCGTGGGCCGTCGCGAGGTCCACCGTCTCGCACGCCACCGGGAACGACAGCCGGCCCACCCGGACCTCGCCGCTCGTCGCGCCCGCGGTGGCACCGGGGCCGCCCGCGCCCGTGGTGTCGACCGTGTCCACGAGGACGAACGTGCGGCACGCCGCCGGGAGCTGCTCGACCGACGGCGCGACCCACACGACGTGCACGCCCGCGTCCGCGCCGCGCTCCACGAGGCGCGTCAGGCGCGAGCGGTCCACCGGGGCGTCGTCCTCGACGAGCACGACGACGGTCGGCAGCACCGGCTTGGGCGTGTCCTCGCCCTCCTCGGGGTCGATCGGCCCGCGCAGCTCGGCGTGCGTGTCGAGGTCGGCTCCGCGCGCCTCGACCAGGTCCTCGAGCTGCGACAGCAGCGCCTGGGCGGCGCCCGGGTTGTCGGCCAGGTGGTCGCCGCCCAGCGGGCTGTGCGGCGACCCGGTGTGCGGCAGCCACTCGAGCCACTCCCAGTCGGCGCGCGAGCGCTGCGACGTCATGGCTGCGAGCACGAGCTCCGACGGCGAGTGCAGGCCGGCGAGCTGGACGAGGATCCCGCGCGCGACGGCGTCGACCGCGGCCCCCGCCCCGGCGACGCCGAGCGCGCCGTCCGTGCGCAGGCGCGCGACGACCGGGACGCCGGAGATCGTCGCGCACTGGGCGTGCAGCTTCTCCAGCTCGTTCCAGTACTCCGGCAGCGTGTTGTTCTCGCCGGGCTGCTCGAGCTGGGTGCGCGACGGCGCGGCGCCGAGCCCGATGCGGACGGAGAGGAACGCGTCGTGCTCCGGGCGGTGCGTCCACATGAGCCCGCCGAGCCGCCGGACCGCGTCGACCGTGTCGCCCACGGACGGGGCCTCCGAGAGGCGCACCGCGCGCTCGACGGCGTGCGTGCGGTCGATCGTCTCGCGCATCGCGACGACCCCCGCCTCGAACTGCTCGCGCTGCGCCTTGAGCTTGCGCTTGGCCTGCACCTTCTGGTCGAGGTAGTTGCCGAGCATGAGGATCGGGCTCAGCCCGACGAAGACGATCGACAGGACGTTCTTCGTGACGGAGTACAGGATCGCGCCCATGAGCAACGGCGCGACCATCGCCAGGTAGGGGAAGCGCTGCGGCTCCGGGGGCTGCGGCGGCTTGGGCGCCTTGAGCTTGCGCTCGGGGAAGCGGGCGACGACGCGCGGGGACCGGTTGAACTCCACGACCGGGCTCGTCGGCGCGAGGCTCGTCGTGCGGTGCAGCGCGACGACGGACACGACCGTGCTGCCGATCGTCACCGTGTCCGACGACGTGAGCGTCGAGCGCATCATGCGCTGGCCGCCCATGACGAGACCGTTCGCCGAGTTCGTGTCGGTGATCTCGATCGTCTCGCCGACCGTGAGGCGGGCGTGCCGCTTGGAGATCTGCGGGTCGCTCAGCCGGATGTCCATGTTGCGGTCGCGACCGAGGTAGCTCGTCCCGACGGGCAGCGGGAACTCACGCCCCGCGTCGGGACCCTCGAGCACGCGCAGGACGGCGACGGCCGCGCCGCGGTCCTGGCCAGGGGCGTCGAACTGCTCGGACACGCGCACGATCGAGACCGTCGACCCGGACCGCAACCCCGCCTCCGTGAGGTCGCTCGTCGGGGACAGCACGCGCCCCTGCCCCGACCCCGACGGCGCGGTGCCGACCTGGAGCGTGAGCCGGTCCGGGACGGCGGTGCCCGACCGGGTGGGGTCGCCCGCGAACAGCGCCTCGGCGACGTCGCGCACCGTGGCCGTCGCGTCCGCCGTGACGGCGACGTTGGTCGTGCTGGCGTCGGGGCGGTGCAGCGTGAGCTTGATTCGCACGAAGGTTCCTGTTCAGGTCCGGGGAGAGGGACGGGCAGGCCGGAGGCTCCGACGGTCGGGCAGCGGTACGCAGGGCGCGACCAGGAGGGGCGCACGGGACGCGCGCCCGCGGAGCCGCTGACGTCAGCCGTCGTCGGTGAGGTCGAGCAGGGGCAGGTCGGCCGAGGTGACCAGGCGCGACGCCACGGCGTACTCGACGAGGCGCGCGCGGCGGTTCGTCGCAAGCGCACCGGGGCCGCCGCGCAGGCCCTTGACCCCGATCCGGTCGAGCTTGTCGCACACGTTGTCGAGCTTGCGGTTGAAGCGCGTCGTCGCCCAGCCCAGGCGGGCCGCGGCTGCGGCCGACGACGGGATCTCCGACAGGCCCGTGCCGTCGCGGCGCAGCATCGGCTCGGCCAGCGCGACGATGAGCTGCTTCTGGCTCGTCGTGAAGGTGATCATGCCGATCGTCGTCGCGCCGCCCGACTCCGTGTCCTCGGAGCGGATCTCCTGGTACGGCGCGCCCCTGAGCTGCGCGGTGAGCTCGTACGTGGTCGGCCCGGCCGTGAACACGATCGACGTCGTCGGGAAGACGATCGGAAGGCGGTTGCCCGGCGAGAGCCAGGACTGGACCCCACCACCCGAGTCGCACACCGTCGCGGAGATGAGCGTCCCGACGTTCGAGAGCCACCAGATGCCGCCCTCGTGCGAGATGCGCAGGAAGCGGCGGTGCAGGTACGGGTTGTCCTCGATCGCGAGGTCGCCGTCCCGCCCGATGTCGAACGGGTCCCCGTCCACGGACGGGCGGAACCACTCCCCGCAGAACTCGACCGCGAGCTCGCTCACGCCGCCTCCCCCGTCACGCACGACTTCCCGGGCGCCGCGGACGGCCTGCCGTCCCTGATCACGACGACCTCGATGCAGACCTGCTCGCCGGGCTTCGCCCGGAGCTCGACGGTCGTCTCGTCGAAGATCTCCTTGTAGGGGGTCTCCTCGATGGGGTCCAGCTTCTTCCAGGCGAACGAGTCGCCGTCCTGCGCCTTGTCCGAGTTGTACGCCCACGTGAACGTCGCGACCTCGCGCGCCGGGTCGTAGGTGCCCACGAGATCGTTCACGGGCGGGACGAGGTCGCCGAGGTTGTCCGACGGCAGGAAGTCGTCGTCCGTGGCGGCCGTCTCCTCGCCGCCGCCGTCGGGGTCCGTGTCGTCCACGGTGGCGTCCGGGCGGAGCAGGAAGAAGCCTCCGACCGCGACCGCGACCCCGACGACGCCCGCGAGCGTCGCCCACAGCGCGCCACGACCCGACCGTTCCTCCGTCGGCGCGGCGGCCGGTCCGCCGTCCTCCGGCCCGGTGGGCCGGTGGACCGTGTCCTCGACCGGGGGCTGGCCCCAGGCGCCCGGGCGCCGGGCGCCGGGGTACATCCGGGACGGGTCCGTGAGCTCCGCGACGGGCGCGTGCCCGCCCGGGCCGACGGCGGACGTCGGCGCGGTGCCCGCGGTGTGCGCGGGTGCGCCCTGGCTCCAGGCCGCGGGCGCGTAGGGCTGCTGCGGGGCGCGCGGTCCCGGCTGCTGCGGGGCGGCGGGTCCGGGCGCGACGGTCTGGCCAGGCCATGGGGCGCCCGGCTGGCCCGGCCGCAGCGGCGTCGTCGGCTGGGTGGGCCGGTTCGGCGCGACGGGCCCCGACGACGTCCCGCCCGGCCCCGCCGGGTCGATCGACACGACCTGGCGCAGGCGGGTCCCGGCGTCGTCGTCCGGCTCCTCCTCCTGCACGTGCCCCGTGTCGTCGAGCAGGTCGATCGGGGTGACCGCGTACGACAGCTCGTTCTGCACCTGCTGGAGCGCGCGGGCGAACGCGAGGACCGTGGGGTAGCGCGACCCGGGGTTCTTCGCCATCGCCGTCGCGAGCACGCGCTCGAGCGAGGCCGGCACGTCGGTGCGTCCCGTCGGGGGCAGCGGCGAGGTCTCGATGCGCGAGATGAGGTTGGCGCTCGAGTTCGACCCGCCGGGCACCTCGAACGGCGTCCGGCCCGCGAGCAGCGTGTACGTCGTCGCCGCGAGGGCCCAGACGTCGGTCGCGATGCCGCTGCGGGGCGGCTCGGCGAACGACTCGGGCGGGGACCACGGGATCGACATGCCCTCGGCGCGCGCGGCGTCGTCGACCGTGGAGGAGATGCCGAAGTCCGTGAGGGCCGGGTGCCCGTACTCGGTGACCAGGATGTTCGCGGGCTTGATGTCGCGATGCAGGATGCCCGCGCGGTGCGCCGTCTCCACGGCGCCGGCGATCTGGACCGCGGTGCGCAGCGCCTCGGCGACCGAGAGCCGCTCGGTGCGGTACCTCGCCCCCAGGTTGGGACGCGAGCAGTACTCCATGGCGAGGTACGGGCGCCCGTCGTCGGCGATGTCCGCCTCGTACATCGTGACGATCGACGGGTGGGTCGAGAGCGTCGCCATGAGGTCGGCCTCGGCGTCGAACGCCGCCCGCTGCGAGTGGCTGGACCACTCCTGCAGCAGGACCTTGACCGCGACGCGCCGGCGGGGGCGCTGCTGCTGGTAGAGGAAGACGTCGGAGAACCCGCCCGAGCCGACCAGCGAGACGTACTCGAAGCCCGTGATCTCCGGCGGTGGGGACGGCGCGCGCTTGGTGCTCACCGGATCCCCTCGAAGACGAGGGTCACGCCGTCGCCGAGGTCGGCGACGTCCCCGTCGACGACCAGGACCGGCTCCGACGGGTGCAGGCGCCGCGGCGGCTGACCCGCGCGCAGGAGCGTGGTGCCGTTCGTCGTCGCCATGTCGCTCACGAGCACGTGCCACCCCTCGAGCGTGATCTCGAGGTGCGAGCGCGAGATGTCCTGCTGCGGGCTGGGCACCGTCACCAGGCGGGGCAGGTCCGCCGCCTGCGACCGGGGCGTGCGCGGGCGCCGGCCCACGACGACGGGACGGTCGAGCTCGACCGCCTGCCCTGTCGAGACGAGGACCCGCCCGAGCGGCGGACGGATCGCGAGCTCGGCGTCTCCCTCGAGCGGCCCGCCGCAGACCGCGCACGTGTCCCGCGACGGCGGGTTCGCGTGCCCCTGGGCGCACGTGCGCGCCAGGATCTGCTGCTGCCCCGGCCCGGGCGGAGCGCTGAACGACGGCGGAGGCGGCACCGGGGCGGCGCCGCCGCCCGCGTCCCGCGCGGCCGCGCGCAGGTCGGCGATGGCGGACGAGTGGACGGTGTGGCCGTCGTGGTCGAGCCCGGGCTCGCCCTCGGCACCGGTGGGCTCGCCGTCGGGGTCGACCGTCGCGGCGCGGTGCGCCGCGGCAGGCGTCGCACCCGTCCACTCCCGCGGGACGCCCGCGATGAGGCCGTCGCCGGTCGCGGCCGGCGGCGGCAGGGGCGGCTCCCCGACGTCGGGTGCCGGGGGGACGGGCGGCGTCACGGGGCTCGGTGACGCGGGCTCGTCGTGCTCCTCGTCGTCCTCCGTGCGCACGGCGGCGTCCTCGACGGTCCGCAGGATGGTCGACCCCCACAGGTGGGCGTAGTCGTCGTCGGCGTCCTCCTCCGGCGACACGGCGGCATCGGGCTCCGCCGTCGCGGGCGCGTCCGCGAGCACCGGCGTGACCGAGGAGCCGGACTCCGGCTCGGGCGCGATGGTCTCCTCGGGGAGACGGAGCGTCGCACCGAGCGGCGCCGCCACCTCGGCGGGCGTCGGCTCCACCGCCGTCGGCCCGGTGGTCGAGCCCCAGGAGGGGCGGTCCGCCGGAACGGGGTCGACGGCGGGTGCGTCGTCGACCAGGAGGTCCTCGACCGCGGGCGGGGCGGGACGCTCGGCGAGGGGCCACGCGACGGCGCCCGCGAGGACGACGCCGGAGACCAGCGGGAGAGAGGTCGCGCCCCCGAGCAGGGGCTCGCCTGCCGGTGCCTCGTCGAGGGTGCCGACGACGCCGGTGTCCGCGCGCACGAGCAGCTCGACGACGTCGTCCAGGACGCGCTCCGACCAGGTCGTGACGCCCTCGCCCTCCACCCGCACGCGCTCGCCGCCGTCGAGCTCGAGGGTCACTGCGACGCGACCGCGCGCGGCGACGTGGACGCGACGGTCCGCGACCACCGCCACCACGAACGGCGGCACCGTCCGCAGGCTCGAGCCGAAGGCGCCGGTGAGCACCTGGAGGACCTCGACGACCCCCGCGTCGGTGCCGAGCTGGTCCCAGACCTGCTCGACGAGCGAAGCCTCCACCGGACCCGGCAGCACGACGACCGTGCCGCCTCGCACGACGGCTCGTGCGGTACCCGTGACGTAGCGCAGCGTCACGTCAGACCCCCGATCTGCAGACGAACATCCCTGGGCAGCGTGTCCTCGTCGACGACCGGACCCGGCACCCCGGCGTGGTCGCGCGGTGTCGTGCTCCCGCCGCTCGTGTCGTCGGACACGCCCGTCGCGTCGACGACGACGACTGTGATGTTATCCCGCCCACCGGCCGCGATGGCCTCGTGGACCAGACGCTCGGCGGCCGCCTGCGGGTCGGGCGTGGAGAGCAGGACCTCCGCGATCCGCTCGTCCGTGAGCTCGCCCGTCAGCCCGTCCGAGCAGACCAGGACGCGGTCGTGCCGCTCGATCGGCAGGTACCAGAAGTCCACCTGCGGGGGGTTGCGCGAGCCGAGCGCGCGCGTGACGACGTGCCGACGCGGGTGGGTGAGGGCCGCCGCGGGCGTCAGCAGTCCCGCGTCCACCATCTCCTGGACCTCCGAGTGGTCGACGCTCACCTGCTCGAGGTGCCCGCCGGCGAGGTGGTAGGTCCGCGAGTCGCCCACGTTGACGACGAGCCAGTACGGGTTCCCGTCCTGCTCCGAGACCACCACACCGGTGACGGTGGTGCCCGCCCCCCGGCCGGGCTCGGTGACGATCGCCTGGACGTTCTCCTGCGCGACCGCGATCCGGGTCCGGACCTCGTCCGGCGTGATCACGTCGAGGTCGGCCAGCGGCCGGAGCGCCTCGACGGCCGTCGCGCTCGCGACCTCGCCCGCCTCGTGACCGCCCATGCCGTCGGCGACGAAGAAGACGGAGCGCGAGACGAGGAACCGGTCCTCGTTGAGCAGCCGCCGCGCGCCGCGGTGCGACGCCGCGCCCCAGGCCAGGTGGACCTCGGCGGGCGGTTCGGTCGTCATGCGACACCCGGGTGGACGACGATGCGGCGGTCGCCCACGTGGATCGTCGCACCGACCGGGACGCGCACGCGCGTCCCGGGCTCGGCGACGCGCGGCGGAGCGCCCGGCACGGAGACGACGGTGCCGTTCGTCGAGCCGCGGTCCGTCAGCCAGAGGCCGCTCGGGTCGGCCCGGAGCTCGGCGTGGGTCTTGGACACGGACCGCGTCGGGTCGTCCACCGCGACGAGGTTCCACGGGCCGTCGTCGGGCGCCTGCGGGTTGCGGCCGAGCAGCGTCGGACGGTCGACGGCGCGGCGCTCTCCCGACTCGAGCTCGATGACGACCGAGACGTCGGGTGCCGGGTCCATGGCGCGGACGTCGCGCGCCGTCATGCGCGTGCTGTCCCACTCGGCCTCGGCGGGCTCCGGCGTGGGTGCGGCGGCGGGGACCGCGGCAGCGGGCCTCGCCACGGGCGCGGGCGTGGCGGGCGGCACGGGCGCTGCGGGGGCCGACGGCGCGGAGGGGGCGACGGCGGGCGCCGGGCCTCCCCCGACGCCGGGGACGCCGGTGATCAGCCCGCCACCTGCGGGTGACGCGGGCGACGGGAACGCCCAGGGGTCCGGGACCGGAGCGGACGGAGACGGCGCCGCCGGGGCGAACGCGCCCGGCGCGGCGGGAGCGGCCGGGGCCGCGGCACCCTGGCCGCCGACCGGGGCGGGCGGGTAGGGCGCGTACCCGGCCTGTGCCGGTGCGGGGGCGTACCCGGGCTGGGGCGCGTATCCCCCGGCCGCGCCGTGGCCGGTTCCCGCGGGCGCGCCAGCCACGAGCGAGGCCACCCCGTCGTAGCCCGAGGGTGCCGAGGACGCGGGGGCGATGCCACGCACGTCGACGACGAGCGAACGGCCGGCCTTGTCTTGCCACCCCTGCGACCGACCGGAGGAGTCGAAGCCCGGGCTGAGCAGGACCACGATGATCCCGCCCGCCGGCACGACGCCGACGATGATCCAGCGCAGCGCGGCCCGTCCGAAGCCGATCGGCTCACGCGTCCCCGCGTCGACCGTGCGGATTCCCGTGAGGAGGTTGCCGAGCGTCTTGCCCGTCGAGCCCTCCCAGAACCAGACGCCCACCCACCACGCGAGCGCGAGCACCGCCGCGACGACGTAGACCACGAGCATCTTGCCGAGCAGCGCGGCGGCCTCGTCCTGCGTCACGACCTGGACGCTGCCGAGCGGCGTCCCGACCATCGCGAGACCCGCGACGACGACCACCAGGGCGACGAGGCCCGGGACCGCGACGTCGACCACGTAGGCGAGGAACCGCCGCCCCTTCCCGGCGAACGGAGCGGTCGCGAGCGACGACGACGGCGCGACGACGGCCGGGCCGAACGCCTTCTGGGTCGCCGCGTAGACCTCGGGCTCCGTCGTGGTGTCCGGCGCCGAGTGCGACGCGGACGCGTACGGCAGGTCGGCCCCCGCGCGCGCGGCGACCGCCTGGACGCTACCGACCGGGCCCGCCGCGGGCTCGGCGACCGGGCGCCCCGTCCGGGGGAACGGCTGCCCGCACACCGCGCAGAACGCGGACCCCGAGGACTGCGCGGACCCGCAGGCGGCGCACGTCACGTCGCTCATGACTCGTCTCCCTGTCGTCTCGTCGGCTCCGACGACGACCCTGCCGCCGGGGGCACGGCGCCACCCTTCGTGCCGGCGCGGCGGCCGGGCAGCCACCGGCGCAGACCCGAGGAACCGGAGGGCGCGCGCACGGACCGCAACGAGAGTGCGGCACGGACGCGGGCCCGACGGTTCACGGAGGAGCGTAGCCCCCCGACGACCGTGTCGACGTCGGCCCAGAAGGCCTCGATCTCCTGCTCGGTCGGCTCGCCCTCGCCGAAGACGGTCGCGTCGGCACGGTGCGCGAGCGGGATCGTCGCCGTCGCGCCGTACGCCTGGGAGAGGACGCCTGCCCCCTCGCGCCGCGTGGAGCCTGCGGGGACAGGGGTCCCGAGGTCCGTCGCGGTGTCGAGGACCTCGCGCCAGCCGCCGCTCACCCGGTCCACCGGACGTGCCGCCGCGCGGCGCCGGGCCCGGCGGCGCGCCTTGTAGGCGAGCACGAGGATCACGGGCAGGGCGAGGAGCGCCAGGGGCACGACCACGGCGACCGCGACGAGGGCCGCCTGGCCCCAGTCGAAGCCGTCGCTCTCGGCCTTCTCCTTCTCCTCGTCGTCGACCTTCCCCGCCTCGGCCTCGGCGGGCTCCTCCGGCGGCTCCGGGTCCTCGAGGATCGGGGGCTTGGGCACCTGGAGGCTCTTGGGCTCCGGCTGGATCTTGTTGTCCTCGTCGGGGATCGCCGTGATCGGCACCCACCCGTAGCCGACGAACGGCACCTCCGCCCACGCGTGCACGTCGGTCCCGGTCGCCGTGAACGGCTCGCCGGGCTCGAGCGGGTTCTTCTCCATGTCGGGGTAGAAGCCCATGACCACCCGCGCCGGGATGCCGGCCTGGTTGGCCATGAGGGCGAGCGCCACCGCGAACTGCTCGTCGTCGCCCACCATCTCCTCGTCCGCGAGGAGCGTGTCGATGCGCTCCGCCGAGTGGCCCGGACGCGACGGCGGCTGGGTGTCCAGCCCGCTGGAGAAGACGCCGCTCGCCACGAGGCCGTCGCGGAGCGCGAAGAGCTGGTCGACCGGCTCCGTTTCCTCCCCCATGAACTGGGCTGCCTTGCCTGCGAGCGACGCGGGCAGCGCGTCCTTCGGCGGCGTCGGGACCTCGATCGACTGGTCGATGGCACCCGCCCGCAGGTCGTCCTCGGTGGGCTCGACGGAGACGAGCGTGTCGAGCGTGTACGCGTCGCCGGGGCGCAGCCCGGCGGTCGTCAGCGCGGTCCCCGTGGTCGAGTTGTAGTACGTGGTCTCGCCGAGCTCGCGCGCGCGGTCGCCCGCGTAGGTGATGCCCTCGAGCGTGCCGACGTCGGGCACCCACACGCCGGCGTAGTCCCCGACCTGGACGTCGACGCGCGTCGGCGTCCCGGACGCCACGGTGGCGATCTCCTCGCCCGCACGCGTGTAGACGCCCGAGCCCGGCAGCCCGCTGGAGACGTCGTAGACGACGCCGTTGTACGTGTCGAGACCGGCGAGGCGGACTTTGGCTCCCGCCGGGAGACCCCGCACCGTGAACAGCTCGTCCTCGCGCATGTCCTTGGCGTACTTGCGGAACGCGGTGAGCGGGCTCACGTACTCGTGCAGGTCCAGGGGCGGCACGACGGTCTCGCGCAGCACGGTGCGCGGCTCGTCCGGGAGCAGCACGGGCGCGGCGAACGCCGCGGCGACGCCGCCGACGACGAGCATCGCGGCGCCCGTCCGCACCCGGTGCCACCAGAGCCGCCGCGTCGCGGCCTTGCTCGCCTCCGTCGTGATCTGGTGCGCACCGAGCCGCGCGGCCGTGACCCGCCACCCGGCCCACAGCAGACCCACGCCGCCGACGACGAGCCCCTGCACCACCGGGAGCGCCGCGATGACGGTCCCGAGGAGGATGACCCCGACGAACGCGACCACGACGGGCACGAGCGCCCACTCGGCGCGGCGCGCGCGCCACGCGATCGTCCCCGCGAGCAGCGCGGTGGCGAGCATGAGGAGGTACGGGACGACCGCGAGCTCCGGGAAGGAGTGCAGCGGCGGGACCGTGGTGACGAACTCCTTCCAGCCCGTGACGGCGCCACGGAGCAGGTCGGTGAGGGTCTGCAGCGACGGGACGACGCCGCCGATCGCGTCGGCGGGCAGCGCGAGCGCGCCACCGAGGAGCAGGTACGCGACCACGCCGACGACGAGGACCGTGGCGGCGGACCACCGGCGCCAGGCGCCGAGCCACGCGACCAGGAGCCCGACGACGGCGCCGCCGACGGCGGGGACGAGGTACCCGGTCGAGCCCCAGACGGGCCCGAACCCGACCGCGACCGCGCCGAGGACGAGGACCAGCGCGAGCGCGTCGACGACACCGAGGGTCGTGAGCGCGCGCGGAGCGTCGGCGCCGCGCAGCCGGGTCGTGTTGCGCTGCGACGTGCCGGAGGAGGGGGCCGGCGTGCCGACCGGGGTGGCGCGGCGCGAGCCGCGCGTCGTGGTGCTGGGAGCGCTCATCAGTCGTTCAGCCTCCGCAGGGCGAGGGGGAGCTCGCCGAGCTCGCCGATGGTGAGGACGACGAGCTCCGCGATCGCGTGCCGGCTGAGCGAGGCGCCGGGGACGCACTGGATCGCCATCACCCGGACGTCCTGGGGAAGCCGGGCGGACGCCGCCCGCAGCTCCGTGGGCGTCACCTTGCTCCCGACGATGAACGCCACGACCGACGCGTCGCTGATCGTCAGTCCCGCGACGCGAGCGACGTCGACGAGCGACGTCCGCTGCGCGCGCGTCTCGACGCGGGCGAGGTCGTCGAGCAGGCGGGTGCGGTGGTCGCCGCGCAGGTTGCCGTCGTTGACGAGCACCGTGACGCCACGGTCCTCCTTGATGGCCTGCAGCCCGAGCGACCCGCACGCGCTCACGGCGAGCTCGAACTCGTCGTCGTGCGCGTAGTCCTCCGCGCGGGTGGAGAGGAGGACGGCGAGGTGCGACCGGCGCGTCTCCTCGAACTGGCGGACCATGAGCTGCCCGGTGCGGGCCGTCGTCTTCCAGTGGATGTGCCGTCGGTCGTCGCCCGGGACGTAGTCGCGCAGCGCGTGGAACGAGACGTCCGAGTTGGAGATGTCCGTCGTGACACGGCCCTCGAGGTCCTTGAGGAACCCGGTGGACGAGCCCGAGAGGTTCTTCACCCGCGGGTGGACGAACAGCTCCTCGGGCTCGGTCCAGACGACCTCGCGGCGCAGCAGCCCGAGCGGGTCCGCCCGCACCGACCGCACCGGACCCACGGAGATCACCGAGCGCCGGTGCGTCGGCACCGTGAAGATCTCCTCGTGGCTCCCCTGGGGACGCAGGCGCGGGACCGGGAACGTCGCCATGCCCTGCCCCACCGGCAGCTCCATGACCGACGGGAGCAGCGGCCGACCCGAGTCGTTGCGCACGTCGAGCCGACCGACGGCGCGGTCGCCGACCGTGACGCGCTGCTGCGCGAGGTCGAGAACGACGGCGTAGCGGAAGCGGCCGAGCACGAACGCGACCGCGGCGAGCAGCGACACCGTCAGCAGGATCGATACCACGAGCAGCTCGAGCCACGAGAAGGCCAGCCCGGCCCACCACGCGCCGACGGTGACCACGAGCGCGGCCCAGCCGAACGGGCTCACCGCCGACGTCACCGGCTCGACCGCCCGCGTCACCGGCGCGAGCGCGCGACCGATCGGCGCGGCGACCCGGGCGAGGGGTGCCGCGAGGGGACGGAGCAGTCCGGCGAGGGCCGACGACGCGGGTGGCGTGCCGGTCCTGCCGCCCGGGCTGCCGGAGCGGGAGCTCGGGCGGCCGGTCGAGGGGCCGTGTGAGGCGTTCATGCGATGTGCTCTCGGTCGGTACGGGGGAGGACGGTCCGCCGGTCGGTGGTCCGCGCGGCAGCACGGAGGGGCGGAAGGGGCGGGCGGCGTGGGAGCGCCGCGCGTCCGGTCAGGCGGAGCGTCGCTCCTGCGGCGCCGCGACGTCGGCGAGGAGCCGGCCGAGCACGGCCTCGTTCGTGGCGCCGGCGAACTCCGCCTCCGGGTCGAGCACGAGGCGGTGCGCCCACGCCGGCTGCGCGAGCTCCTTGATGTCGTCCGGGAGCACGTAGTTGCGGCCGTGGGCCGCGGCCCAGACCTTCGCGCAGCGCACGAGCGCGAGCGAGCCACGGACGGAGACGCCGACGCGGACCTCGGGCGCGTTGCGCGTCTCCTCGGCGAGCCGGGAGACGTACTCCAGGACCGCGCCGTCGACGTGCACGCGCGCGCCGAGCTCGGCCATCTCCGTCACGGCCTGCGTCGTGATGAGCGGCTGGAGCGTCTTGCTCCGGTCGCGCACGGCGGCGCCCGACAGGATCTCGACCGTCGACGCGTGGTCCGGGTACCCGATCGACGCCTTCATGAGGAAGCGGTCGAGCTGGGCCTCGGGCAGCCGGTAGGTGCCGGCCTGCTCGATGGGGTTCTGCGTCGCGATCACCATGAACGGGCGGCCGACCTCGTGGCCCACGCCGTCGACGGTGACCCGACCCTCCTCCATGACCTCGAGGAGCGCGGACTGCGTCTTGGGCGACGCGCGGTTGATCTCGTCCGCCAGGACGATCGACGCGAAGATCGGGCCCTGGTGGAACTCGAACTTGCCGGTCTTCTGGTCGTAGATCGTCACGCCCGTGACGTCCGACGGGAGCAGGTCGGGCGTGAACTGGATGCGGTTGTTCGTGCCCTGGACGCTCGCCGCGAGGGCGCGGGCGAGCGACGTCTTGCCGGTGCCCGGCGCGTCCTCCAGGAGGATGTGGCCCTCGGAGAGCATGCACGTCAGGGTCAGGCGCACCACGTGCGCCTTGCCCAGGACGGCCTGGCCCACGTTGCCGACGAGGCGGTCGAAGGTCTGAGCGAACCAGGTGGCCTGCTCGGGGGTCATGGTGGTCATTCGTCGCTTTCCGTTCGCTGTGCTGGGGAGCGTGCTCGGGGTCGTCGAGCCGCTAGTACCAGGTCATGGAGTTCGTGTTCCCGATGGACGTGTCGATCCGCACCGACGAGCCAGGCTGCCCCCAGACGCACTGCTGGCCGCCCGAGTAGTTCCCGTTGCCGTCGGTCCGCAGGGCGCGACCCTGGGCGTCGTAGCTGTAGTTGCCCGACCCGATCCGGTCCCCACCGCCGTAGCACGTGGTGCGGAAGGGCGTGTTCGGCGGCCCGTCCTTGATCGTCAGGTACAGCTCGGCGCACGACGAGTGACCGCACTCGCCGGGCCAGTTGCCGTCGGGCAGCTTGTGGTTGCTGCCCTTGCTGACCGTGAACACGGGCTCCGGCTTCTTGTCCGAGGTGGCCGAGCGGCAGGTCTCCTTGGTCTCGCCCTCGGTCGGGTTGACCGTCACGCAGATCTCGCGGGTCTGGGAGTAGCCCACGCTCAGCGTCCCCGAGCCCGACTTCGCGCTGGACTGCACCGCGCCGCGCACCGAGACCGTGTACGGGCGTCCGTTGTCCGACGTCGACCAGCTGTACGAGATCGACTGGTCGCCGCCGTTCATCGAGACATTCGGTGCAGGGATCGGGCCGTAGGGCGACTCCGCATTTGCGGCGACGCCGGCACCGGGCTCGACGGCCCCGTCCACGCCGGCCACCGCGCGGACCGAGATGGTGTAGTTCTCACCGTTCGTCAGGCCGCGGACCACGCGGTCCCCGGCGAGATCCCGCCAGCTGCCCCCGGCGTTGTACTGGTAGGAGATCTCCCCCGCCTTGACACCGTTGCCGGTCGCGTCGCCGAACGAGAGCTGGATCTGGTTGTTGGTCCCGTTGGCGTCCGCCGTGAGGTTCGAGACGGTGCCCGGCGTGGCGAAAGCGCGCACCGGGTCGGAGGCCGGCGAGAACTCCGCGTCGCCGAACTTGTCGGTCGCCTTGTTGTGTGCCCTGACACGGAACGTGTAGCCCGTGGTGTCGGCGGGCACGCCGAGGGTGGCCGACGTGGCGCCTCCGGACGCGGTCGTGGACCTCACCACGGAGCCGCCCTGGACCGCCTCGACGGTGTATGACGTGATCGCGGCACCGTTGTCGTCCGGGGCCGTCCAGGAGACCTGCATCTGCGACGTGTCGCCGATGGACGTGCGCTTCGCCGAGGGCTTCCCGGGCGCCGCGGGCTTGCCCGCGGGCGTCTCCGCCGTCGAGTACTCGCCCCAGTCCGAGGGGTCGGGGGCGAGGTTGTTGGCCCGGACGCGCACCTTGTAGGCGACGCCGTTCTTCAGCCCGTCCCAGGTCACGGACGTCCCGACGAGCGCGGTCTTCTGGACGGCTCCACCCGGCGGCGCGGGGGAGATCTCGAGGTCGACGGTCTCGATGGGCGAGCGGTCGGTGTAGGTCTTGTTGGTCCAGGTGACGGTGAGGGACTGGTCGCCGAACTCGAGGGTGGGTGCGGCGGGCGGGTCGGGCTTCTCGTCGGGTCGGGCCTCCTCGGAGGGCGGGGAGGCGGGTCCGTCGCCGACGGCGTTGGTCGCGTAGACGGTGAAGGTGTACTTCACGTTGTTGGTCAGGCCGTCGAGGGTGCAGGTGGTGGTGCCGCAGGCCTTCTCGTAGCCGTTCTGGGAGCGCACGGTGTAGCCGGTGATGTCTGCGCCGTTGTTGTTCGGCGGGTCCCAGGACAGCACGACCGTCTTGGACCGGATCTCGTCGACCTGCGGGGTCGCGGGAGCCTCGGGCTTGCCGAGCACCTTGAGCTGGATGCGACCCTCGACCTCGCGGTCGGGGTCCTTGGTCGCGTCCTGGATCCGGTACCGGACGACCATGACACCGATGAAGTCGTCGCGCGGCGTCACCGTGACCTGGTCGCCCGAGACCTCCGGGGTGCCCTGGCCGGTCTCCACGATCGCGTCGACGACCTTCAGCGGGGTGTCGGGGAACGGGTTGGCGTCGTTGGCGAGCACGGGGACGGTCGTCGGCTTGCCCTGGTGGGCGTCGTCGACGGTGTCCTGGTTGGCGCGTGCGAGGGGTCGGGTGGAGGCGACGACGGTGAGGGTCGCGGTGCCCTCGACCGGGGGGTGCTCGCCGTCGGTGACGGTGATCGGGACCTGGACGACCGAGCCCTTGGGCACCTCGGGAGTCGCCTGGGCGTGCAGGGTGGAGCCCTCGACCGTGACGGTCACACCCTGCGTGCCGCCCGGGGACGCGGTGAACTTCAGCGAATCGCCGTCGGCGTCCGTGGCGAAGCGCGCGAGGTCGGCCGAGGCCTCCTCGCCCGCCGCGACGTCGAGCGCCGGCGACCCGATGAGCTCGGGTGCGAGGTTCTCCGGAGGCAGGACCTGGACGGGGATGGTCAGGACGTTGGTGTTCCCCTCCGGGTCGTCGGGGCCGGAGCCGTCGGTCACCTCGAACGACACCGAGGCCGGCCCGGTGTAGGCCGGGTCGGGGGTGTAGACGATCTCGGTCACGGAAGGGATCTCACGCGAGCCCTCCGTGACCTTCACGGTCTCCTCCGTCGTGAGGCGCGGCGTCCTGCCCTCGACGACGAGCACGTGCTCCGTGATGTCGATCGGCAGGGACTCGCCGGCCAGCACCTCGAGCTGCGTGCCCGGCCGGAGCGTGGGCTTCTGGTCGGTGAGGCCGGGAACCTTGACGAAGGCCTTGGCGGTGAGGCCGTCGATGTCGGTGACGGTGTAGGTCACGACCTGGCGGTCCTCGGTCAGGGTGATGACGAGCTCGCCGGCATCGGTGACGGTGGTGGTGGTCGCGTCGGTGGTGACGGTGAGCTCGGTCGCGGCGCCGTCGGGGTCCTCGTCGTTGTCCAGGACGGGGACGGTGACCTCGGTCTTGCCCAGGATGTCCTCCACGGGCACGGTGTCGTCGCGCGCGACGGGGGGCAGCAGGGGTGCGTCGGCGGCGACGTTGACGGTGACGGCGCCGGTGGCGCGGGCGCCGTAGGTGTCCTGGACCTGGTAGTAGAAGGTGTAGGCGCCGTCGGCGTCGGGGGAGGTCAGGACGATGCGGTCGACCACGACCTCGGCGTCCAGGTCGTGGGTGTCCTCGATGCCGCCGGGGACCAGGCCGACCTGGTCGCCGTCGGGGTCGGTGTCGTTGGCCAGGGCCGCGACCGAGACCGTGCGCCCGGGGCGCACCGTGATCTCGTCGTCGACGGCGACGGGAGGCTGGTTCGTCTCCCCCGGACGCGCGATCCCCACGTGCACGACGCCGGTCGCCGTCGCCCCGCGTGCGTCCAGCACCGTGTACGTGAAGGTGTCCGGGCCCACGGCGTTCTTCGCGGCGGTGTACTCGAGGAAGCCGTCGACGACGCCCGCCGCGCCCTTGCCCGCGGGGGACGCGATGCCGGTGACCTGGACGGAGTCGCCGTCGGGGTCGATCCCGTCCAGCGGGACCGCGATGCGCACGCTGGACCCGGACAGCACGCGGGCCTCGATCTCGCGGGGCTGCGGGGGTGCGTTGTCCTCGCCGTCGCGGATGCGGATCGTGACCTGGGCGGAGTCCTCCTGCCCGTTGACGTCGCGCACCTTGTAGATCGCATAGGCGGTCCCGGCCTCGGGGCCGGCCTTGAACCGCAGCGTGTCCTCGGACACGAACGCCTCGCCCAGTGCCGGGTCCACGTCCTGCTCGAGCTCGGGCTGCAGGAACAGCTCCAGCCCGTCGGGGTGGGTGTCGTTCTTCAGCACCGGGATCGTCACCACGTCCCCCGCGTGCACCGTGACCTCGTCCGCCGCCGCCTGCGGCGGCTGCAACCGCGTCGGGGCCGGCACGGGGATGACGCGCACCTGACCCGTCGCGGTCTCGGTCCCGTTGGACACGGTGTAGGTGATGGTGAGGGGGCCGTCGAGCTGGCGCAGCTCCGTGATGCGCAGCATCTGGTGCGCGAGCACGGCCACGGAGACGCCGGCATCGGAGGGCACCTTGACCGACTGGACGACCAGGACCCCACCCGCGGGGTCGGTGTCGTTGGCGAGGACGTCGACGAGAGTGCTGCCGCCTGCCGGGAGCAGGGCGGTGTCGGTCACCACGATCGGGGCACCCGTGGCCTCCGACGGGGGCAGGACGTCCACCCGCACCAGACCCGTGGTCGCGTTCGGCCCGTCGGTGACCTGGTACGTCAGGTCGTAGGAGCGCGGCTCCATCGACATGAACGTGAACGTGCCCGCGTCATAGTTCGGCGTGATCTCCGCCGGCGCCGACTCCGACACCGACGCCAACCGCAGCTCGTCGTCGTTCGGGTCCGTGTCGTTGCGCAACGGCTCGACCGTCACCGGCTGCCCCGCCGGGACCACCACGTGGTCGTTCACCGCGACCGGCGGCTGCGGACCCGGCACCACATCGACCAGCAGCTTGCCCTCGAACACCCCGCCCTGCCCGTCCGCGACGGTCACCGTGACGATCTTGCGGCCGGTGGAGCCGCCGCCGTCGCGGAACTCCACGGTCCCGTCCGGGCGCGAGCGCACGTCGTCCCCCGCGACCGTCGCGGCAGCCGAGGCCAGGTACAGGTCGTCCCCGTCGGGGTCCTTGAAGTACGGCAGCACCTTGATCGTGGCCCGACCACCCTGCCCGACCCGCAGCACCGGGTCACCCTTCTGCTCCGGCGCCGCGTTCTCCCCCCACGGCGACACCTTCAGCGTCACCCCGGCCTCGGCCACACCCCCACGACCGTCCGCCACCGAGTACCGGAACGTTCCGGTCCCCTGCGCGTCCTCGGGCACCACGGCCTGCAACGCGGCACCACCCATGATCGCCTGCACCGTCGCGTTGCCCGGGGAGTCCCCCACCAACGACGCCGTCATCACGTCCCCGTCCGGGTCCACGTCGTTACCCAGCACCGGCAAGATCGTCGTCCGCCCCGGACGCACCCCGAACGAGTCGTCCTGCGGCTGCGGAGGCTTGTTCGGCTGCGAACGGTCCGCGATGAACTGATCCACCTGCTCCGGGTTCGTCAGCTCCGCGTCGGACTCCTCACCCTCGGCCTCCTCCGGCATCTGCACGTCCCAGTCGTCGACCTTCTGGTACTCGTCCGCCGCCATCCACAACGTCCCCGCCGACAGGTCGTTCAGCACGATCACGTGCCGGTTCACCCGGTACTCCAGGCGCGCCTGGGGATCGACCCCCTCCAGACGGGTGTCCAGGTCGCGGTCGGTGCCCTCGCAGTCTCGGATCACCTGCCCCGTCGAGGCCCACGCCCCGTACGTGCAGGCACCGAGCTGGACCGGGGCGCCCGGGCGCCCCTCGGCCGAGCGACGCAGGGCGTCACCGCCCGTGAGCGGCTGTGTGACCAGTCCCCCGGTCGTCGCCACGACGACGTTCTCCGAGTCGGCCGACGGCTGCTGGAGGCGCGCCTGGGCACCGTCGTCCAGCGTCACCGTCTTGCCGCCGGGGAGCACGAGCTGCGACGCCGACCGGTCGAGCACCACCGGCTCGTCGCCCACCGCGGTCACCTCGACCTCGGCGCCCTTCCCCACGGGGAGGGAGGACGACGTGGGGTCACCGTCCACCGCGCCCTTCGACGTCGTCGCCACCGTCCACAGCGTCCCCGTCGACGGGATCGCCGCGAACACCGTCCCGTCCTGGGACACCGTGAGGCCGCCGCCCCCCTCGACCTCCGCCGTGGGCTCCGACTTCTCGGCGTCGAACGAGGTCGCACCGTCGAACGGCAGCACCCACAGCAGCCCCTCCTCACCGTCGAGGATCGCCGTCGTCGCACCACCCGAGACCACCTGCGCCCCCGCCGGCAGGCGGATCTGCCCGTCCAGCTTCAGGTGCGCCACGCTCACCGGGGAGGCCGTACCGGTGCTCGTGTCATCGAGCAGCACCCGGCCCGCGTCCTGCTGCACGTCGAACGACGTGCTGCCCGCGTTCAGCGTCCCGTCCAACGCCTGGGACTCGTAGTTGAACCGACCCAGCAGACCGGACGACGACTTCGTCACCCACACGCCCGAGTCGTTCAGGTCCACATCCGCCGTGGCCTCACCCTCGTAGAGGAAGGCCAGCCCCACCAGCGCCGTCGAGAACACCGAGACGGTGCTCACCGACGCGACGGTACGGCGGTGCTCGCGCAGACGCGCCAGGAAACCCACAAGCCCTCCGAGGAGTTGGATCGGGAGACGATCGGTCTCCTTCTCCAGCCCCCTCGATCTCGCACTTTCCAGGCGGCCCCACCGATCGCGCACTCGAGGATAGCGGGCGACCGGGTGAATTCCGACACCCGTTCCATGGGGAGCACTCCCCACCCACGCGCCGGGTGGCGCGGCGTCGCGGCGACCACCGCGGCGGTGCGCGGCACGTCGGGCCAGGTCAATCCGGTGACGGAGGCAACGATGCAGGCCGGAAGTTCCGACGGCCCGGCCTACCGGACCCCGGTCGAAAGATCACCCTCCGCGAGACCGTCAGGCGGCGCGGTCGGCGAGCGCCTCCGCGAAGGACCGCAGCGCGTCGGCGACCGGACCGTCGGGGAGCCTGTCGAGCTCCGCCACGGCCGACCGCGCCCAGCGGACCGCCAGCGCACGCGTCTCGCCGAGCACCTCGTGCCGGCGCAGCGCGGCCACGGCCGCGGCGAGCGCGGCGTCGTCCGTGAGGTCGGAGTCGAGGAGCTCGACGAGCCCGGCGTCCGCCTCGCTCGCCGTCCCGTTCGCGATCCGGGCGCGGAGCAGGAGGACGGGCATGGTCGGCACCTTCTCGCGCAGGTCGGTGCCCGGCGTCTTGCCGGACTCGTCGCCCGACGACGCCAGGTCGAGCACGTCGTCGGCGAGCTGGAACGCGACCCCGAGCTTCTCCCCGTAGGCGGAGACCATCTCGACGACGTCGGCCGCGCACCCGGCGAACATCGCACCGAGCCGGGCGGACGTCGACAGGAGCGAGGCCGTCTTGTCGGCCAGCACCTCGAGGTAGTGGTCGACGGGGTCGTCGCCCGCGTCCGGACCGATCGTCTCGTGCAGCTGGCCCAGGCACAGCCGCTCGAACGTCCTCGCCTGGATCAGCACGGCCTCCGGCCCGAGCGCCGCGACGGTCGACGCCGCACGCGCGAAGAGCAGGTCGCCCACCATGATCGCGACGGAGTTCCCCCACACCGCGTGCGCGGACGGTGCGCCGCGGCGCACCGGGGCGGAGTCCATGACGTCGTCGTGGTACAGCGACGCGAGGTGCGTGAGCTCGACGACGACCGCCGCCTCCACGACCTTGGGCCGCGTCCCGTCCCCGAGCTCGGCGGCGAGCAGGGTGAGCAGCGGCCGGAGCCGCTTGCCGCCCGCGTTGACGAGGTGTCGGGACGCGGTGTCGGCGAGCGGGTCGGCGTGCGCGACGGCGTCGCGCAGCCGGGCCTCGACCCCCGCGAGCCGCTCGGTGAGGGCGGCGGCGAGCGCGGGGTCCGAGATCGGGATCGCGGTGGTCGTCACGGGCGCGGTCCGATCACGCGGGCCGCGGGGCCCGGCGGGCGCGGGCGGCACGGAAGGCACAGAGGTCACGGGACGAACTTAACCGCCTCGGCCGCCAGATCGAGAACCGGGGACGGGAACACACCGAGGAGGAGCACCCCGAGCGCGCACACGGCGATCGCGATCGTCGTCGGACCGGTCGACCGGACGACGGTCACGCCCGGCCCATCGACCGCACGGTCGTCGTCGTCCGACCCGTCCGCCGGGCCTCCGGACGGCGCCGTGAAGAACATCAGCACGATGATGCGGACGTAGAAGAACACCGCGACCGCCGACGCGAGGACGCCGACCACGGCAAGCACCCACGTCGAGCCCCCGCCCTGGCCGTCGGGCCCGGCGACGGCCGCGCCGAACGCGGTGAACTTCGCCACGAAGCCCGCCGTGAGCGGGATGCCCGCCATGGAGAGGAGGAAGAGGGAGAACACGCCCGCGAGCCACGGGCTCCGGCGTCCGAGCCCCGCCCACTGGGCGAGGTGCGTCGCCTCGCCGAGCACGGCGACCGGCTGCTCCGCCGCCCCGTCCGTCGCGTTGTCCGCGGCGTCGGTTCCTGCCGCCCCTGCACCCACCGCCGCGGGCACGCGCCCTCGCACCGGGGCGGTCTCGCGCACCAGCGTGACGACCGCGAACGCGCCGACCGTCGCGAGGCCGTAGACGAGCAGGTAGAAGACCGTCGCGCGCAGCGAGAGCTGCGAGAACCCGACGACGCCGACGAGGATGAAGCCCGCGTGGGCGATCGACGAGTAGGCGAGCAGGCGTTTCACGTCGGTCTGCACGGCACCGACGACGGTGCCGACGACCATGGTGAGCAGCGTGACGATCCACAGCGCGACGAACAGGTCCTCGCGCGCCGTGGGCGAGGACTGCGCGAGCCCCAGGCTCACGACGTACAGGACGCGCAGCAGAGCGCCGAACGCCGCCGCCTTGGTGCACGCGGCCATGAAACCCGTGATGGGCGTCGGGGCGCCCTGGTAGACGTCGGGCGTCCACGCGTGGAACGGCGCGGCGCCGATCTTGAAGAGCAGGCCCGCGAGGACGAGCAGGACGCCGACGACGACGAGACCGGGCATGCTCGCGAGCGGCCCGGCGGGGTTCGCGAGCGACTGGTAGACCTCGACGAGGTCGACCGAGCCGGCGAAGCCGTACACGAGCGCGACGCCGAACACGAACAGGGCGGAGGCGAACGCCCCGAGGAGGAAGTACTTGAACGACGCCTCCTGCGAGAGCAGGCGACGGCGGCGGGCCATCGCCGAGAGCACGTAGAGCGGGAGCGAGAGCACCTCGAGCGCGACGAACATCACGAGGAGGTTGCCCGTCGCGGGGAAGATCATCATGCCGCCCACGGCGAAGAGCACGAGCGGGTAGACCTCGGTCTGCTCGAGGCCCTTGCGGCGCGTGAGGTCCTCGTACGGCGAGCCCGGGACGGCCGCCGCGGACGGCGCGAACGCGTCCTGGCCGGTCGACGTCTTGTCGGCGATCACGAGGATCGCCAGGAACGCGAGCAGGACGACGATCCCCTGGATCGCGAGCCCGAACGGGTCGATCACCATCGACCCGCCGAGCACCCGGACCCCGTACGGTGCGCCGTCGGCGCCCTGGACGGCGGGATCGCGCCACAGCACGACGACGAGCGCGAACGCCGCGGCCGTCGCGAGCAGCGCGAGGACGACCTGCGTCGTGCGCCGGACGCGCGCGGGGACGAACGCCTCGATCAGCACCCCGACGACGCCGGCGCCCAGCACGACGAGGATCGGGGCGAGGTAGAGCCAGTCGACCGTGGGGGCCACGAAGGAGTCGTTCACGACTCGCTCCCTTCGTCGGTGCTACGAGAGACGGACGACCCCTGGCTCTCGAGGGCGACCTGCTCGGCCCCCTCGGCGAACGGGTCGGAGCGCGGCGGGTCCTCGACGCCGGCGACCGCGAGGTCGGACAGGGTGACCTCCGCGGGCTCGCGCACGAGGTCGAGCGCGGGAGCCGGGTAGAAGCCGAGGACGAGGAGGACCGTGATCAGCGGCGCGACGACCCACTTCTCGCGCGCCCCGAGGTCGGGGAGCTGGTCGAGCCCTTCGCGGGTGCTCCCCGTGAAGATCCGCTGGTAGGTCAGCAGCACGTAGAGCGCTGCGAGCACGACGCCGAGCACCGCGACGAGCGCCGCCCACGGGCTGCGCGCGAACGTGCCGACGAGCACCATGATCTCGCTGACGAACGTCGACAGGCCGGGCAGCGACAGCGCGGAGAGGCCGGCCACGAGGAACGTCCCGGCCAGCACGGGGACGACCTTCTGCAGGCCGCCGTAGTCCGCGATGCGCTGCGAGCGCTCCGGGTGGCGGGCGATCAGGAACCCCGCGAGGAGGAACAGCGCGCCCGTCGAGATCCCGTGGTTGACCATGTACAGCGACGACCCGGACACGCTGAGCGACGTGAACGCGAAGATGCCGAGCACGATGAACCCGAAGTGGGACACCGACGTGTAGGCGATGAGTCGCATGAGGTCGCTCTGGCCGATCGCCATGAGCGCGCCGTAGAGGATCGACACGACCGCCAGGACGATCACGACCGGGGCCGCCCACGCGCTCGCGTGCGGGAAGAGCGGGAGGCACAGCGTGAGCATCCCGAACGTGCCGACCTTGTCCAGCACGCCGACGAGGAGCGTGGACGTGCCCGCGGGCGCGTGCTGCGCGGCGTCGGGCAGCCAGGTGTGGACGGGGAAGAGCGGCGCCTTGATGGCGAACGCGAGGAAGAACCCGAGGAACAGCAGCCGCTCCGTCGCGACGGGCATGGGCGACGCGGCGAACGTCTCGACGAGGTTCGCGGTGAGGAACGCGTCCTCGGGGCGTGCGCCCGTCGCCGGGTCGATCGGCACCTGCACGTACAGGGCGATGACCGCCGCGAGCATGATGAGCCCGCCCGCGAGCGAGAACAGCAGGAACTTCACCGCCGCGTAGCGCCGCCGCGCCCCGACGCCGAACCCGCCGATCATGAAGTAGACCGGGATGAGCATCGCCTCGAACAGCACGTAGAAGAGGAACACGTCGCGCGCGACGAACACCGCGACCATGAACGCCTCGAGCAGCAGGACGAGCGCGAGGTAGTGGCGCAGGCGGCGCACGTCGCCGTCCTGCTCCTTCCACGCGGCCAGCACGACGAGCGGGACGAGCAGGACCGACAGCGCGACGAGCGCGAGCGCGACGCCGTCGGCGCCCACCGCGTAGCTCGCGCCGATCTGCGGGATCCAGCGGTACGTCTCGGCGAGCTGGTGCGTGCCGGCTGCCGACGTGTCGAACGCGGTGAACGCGCCGACGAGCAGGCCCAGCTCGACGAGCGCGGCGCCGAGGGCGATGCCGCGCACCGTGCGCAGGGCGCCCGCGCCGACGCCGCGCGTGCGGGCCGCGGCCGTGAGCCACACCGCCGCGGCCCCCACCAGGGGCCAGGCGACGAGCAGGGACAGCCAGGGGACGGAGGTAGTCATGGTTGTCTCCCTCTCAGCTCGCGGAGCCGGTGGTCAGGGCGAGGACGACGGCGACGATCACGACGAGGCCGCCGAGCATCGTCGCGCCGTACGAGCGCACGTAGCCGTTCTGCCACCCACGCAGCCACTCCCCGATCCGGCCGACCAGGCCGGCGAGGCCCATCCAGCCGCCGTCGACCATCTCCTTGTCGGCGTAGACGAGCGAGCGCGTGAGGTACTGGCCGGGCCGCATGAAAACGGCCTCGTTGACGTCGTCCTGGTACAGGTCGCGGCGGGCCGCACGCGTGAGCACGGAGCCCCGCGGCGCGCGGACCGGGACGCTCGACATCGCGTACTGGCGCCACGCGAGCGCCGCACCCGCGAGGACGAGCAGGAGCGTCAGGGTGATGAGCGACCACACCGGCAGGACCGGCTCGTGGTGCTCGGCGTGCCCGGTGACGGGCTCGAGCCACGTGACGAAGCGCGAGCCCGCGGCGAGGATGCCGCCGAGGGCCACCGAGCCGACCGCCAGGACGATCATCGGCCACGTCATGAGCCGCGGGGACTCGTGCGGGTGCTGGACCGGGCCGTCCTGCGGGCCGAGCCCGTCCGCCGAGCCGCTGCCGTCGTTCCAGCGACGGCGCCCGGAGAACGTCATGAAGAACAGGCGCGACATGTAGAACGCGGTGATCCCGGCGCCGAGCAGCGCGACGCCGCCGAAGACCCACGCCCGCCACGGCTCGCCGTCGACGGGGACGAACGCGGCCTCGATGATCTTGTCCTTGCTCCAGAAGCCGGAGAACGGCGGGATGCCGAGGATCGCGAGCCAACCCATCATGAACGTGATCCACGTGACCTTCATGTACCGCGCGAGGCCGCCGAACCGGCGCATGTCGACCTGGTCGTCCATGCCGTGCATGACGGAGCCGGCCCCGAGGAACATCCCGGCCTTGAAGAACCCGTGCGTGACGAGGTGGAAGATCGCGAACGCGTACCCGATCGGGCCGAGCCCGGCGGCGAGGATCATGTACCCGATCTGGGACATGGTCGACGCCGCGAGGGCCTTCTTGATGTCGTCCTTGGCGCAGCCGACGATCGCCCCGAAGAGGAGCGTCACCGCGCCGACGATCACGACGACGAGCTGCGCGGTGGGCGCTCCCTCGAAGATCGGGGCCGACCGGACGACGAGGTAGACGCCCGCCGTGACCATGGTGGCCGCGTGGATGAGGGCGGAGACCGGCGTCGGGCCGGCCATGGCGTCCCCGAGCCAGGCCTGGAGGGGGAACTGCGCCGACTTGCCGCACGCGGCGAGCAGGAGCGCGATGCTCGTCGCGGTGAGCAGCGCGGTCGACGCCTCGGGCACCTGCGCGAACACGGTGGTGAAGTCGACCGCGCCGAACGTCGCGAACATCAGCATGAGGGCGACGATGAGGCCGATGTCGCCCACGCGGTTCATGACGAACGCCTTCTTGGCCGCGACCGCGTACGCGCGGTTGTGGTTCCAGAACCCGATGAGCAGGTACGACGCCAGGCCCACGCCCTCCCAGCCGACGAACAGCAGCAGGTAGGAGTCGGCGAGGACGAGCACGAGCATCGCCGCGACGAACAGGTTGAGGTAGGCGAAGAACCGCCGCCGGTCGCGGTCGTGCGCCATGTAGGCGACCGCGTAGACGTGGATCAGCGTGCCGACGAACGTCACGAGGAGGACGAACGTCAGGGACAGCGGGTCGATCCGCAGCCCCATCGCCAGGTCGAGGCCGCCGGACACGATCCAGTCGCCGATGCGGAAGTCGACCACGCGCTCGTCGACGGGCAGGCCCAGCATCACGAGGAAGAGGACCAGGCCCACCACGAACGCGGCGCCGGACATGAGCACGCCGAACCACGCGCCCCAGCGGTCGCTGCGGCGCCCGGCGAGGAGGAGGACGGCCGCCCCGAGGAGCGGGAGCAGCACCAGGAACGGTGCCACGAGGAACGCGCCCGGCACGGTCTCGGACGCGGGCACGACGTCGGTCGCGGCCAGCAGTCCGCTCGCCGTGGGCAGGGCGGGAAGGAGCGTCGTCATCGGTGCCGGCCCCTCAGCTCTTGAGCAGGTTGACGTCGTCGACCGAGGCGGACCGACGGGTGCGGAAGATGGACACGATGATCGCGAGGCCGACGACGACCTCCGCCGCCGCGACGACCATGACGAAGAACGCGAGCACCTGCCCGGTCACGTCACCGTGCATCCGGGCGAAGGTGACGAACGCGAGGTTGGTCGCGTTGAGCATGAGCTCGATGCCCATGAACACGATGATCGCGTTGCGCCGCAGCAGCACGGTCGCGGCGCCGATCGAGAACAGGATCGCCGCGAGCACGAGGTAGTTGGTGAGCTCCATCAGTCCTCTCCTCGCTCGGTCCCGCGAGCGTCACCGGGGACCCGGGACCGGCCCGGGTCGTCGGGTCCGGCGACCTCCCCCGCGGGCGCCTCGCCCTCGGGCTGGTCGGCGGTCGCGGTCTGCACCGTGCGCTCGTTCGCGTCCCGGGCCCGCAGCGCGGGCAGCGCCCGCAGCGGCTCGTGCTCGACGAGCACCTCGCGCTCGGCCTCGAGGATCGTCCCGGCCGACCGCTCCTGGCCGCGGATGCGCAGGATGCGGGAGACCGACTCCTCGATGGGCCGGCCCTGCGCGTCGAGCGCCGGGGTGTCCATGGCGTTGTTCTGCGCGTACACGCCGGGGGCGGCGAGCGGCGTGAGCCGGCCGCCCGCGGGCAGCGCCGCGACCTTCGCGTCGGCCTGCTCGCGCTGACCCACCTTCGGGGTGAGCCGGCGCCGGTGCGTGAGCACGAGCGCCGAGACCGCGGCGGTGATGAGCAGGATGCCCACGACCTCCATCGCGAACACGTAGTCCGCGAAGAGCACGCGCGCGAGCGCGACCGGGTTGGTCGCCGCGTTGGCGAGCTCGAGGCCCACCGACGGCGGGAACGTCGCCTGCGCGACCACGCCCACCAGCACGACGCCGAGCCCGAGCCCGAGGAGCACGCCGACCCAGCGCTGCCCGCGGATCGTCTCCACGAGCGAGTCCGACGCGTCGACCCCGACGAGCATGAGCACGAAGAGGAACAGCATCATCACGGCGCCCGTGTACACGACCACCTGGACGACGCCGAGGAACGACGCCTCCTGCGCGATGTAGAGGATCGCGAGGTCGACCATGACGAACATGACCGCGATGGCGGCGTGCACCGCCTTGCGCGCGAAGAGCAGCGAGAGCGCCGCGAGGACCATGAGGGGGGCGAGGACCCAGAAGAGGACCGCCTCGCCGCCGCTCGCGGTCACCGGGCGGCCTTCCGGGCCGACGCGCCGGCGGACCGCCCCGAGGTCGGCGTGACCCGCCGGACCTCCGGCGGCGGCCCTGTGGGCTCCGGCGGGAGGGTCGGGTCGTCCGGCCGGTGCTCGCGCACCCAGTCCACCTGCTCGGCCACCGGGCCGCTCACCTCCCCGCGGTAGTACTCGGTGTCCGAGGTCCCGGGCACCATCGGGTGGGGCGCGGCGAGCATCCGCTCCTGGAGCGGCGCGAGCAGGTCCTGCTTCTCCCAGATCATGCCCTCGCGCGTCGGCCCGGCGAGCTCGTACTCGTTCGTCATCGTCAGCGCGCGCGTGGGGCACGCCTCGATGCAGAGCCCGCAGAAGATGCAGCGCAGGTAGTTGATCTGGTAGACGCGCCCGTACCGCTCGCCGGGCGACATGTGGCCGCCGTCGGGCAGGTCGGCGTTGTCCGCGCCCTCGACGTAGATCGCGTCCGCGGGGCACGCCCACGCGCACAGCTCGCAGCCGATGCACTTCTCGAGCCCGTCGGGGTACCGGTTGAGCTGGTGGCGCCCGTGGTACCGCGGCTTCGTCGGCACCTTCTGGCGCGGGTACTGCTCGGTGACCGTCGGCCGGAACATCGAGGAGAAGGTCACGCCGAACCCGGCGACGGGCGCGAGCGCCTCGCGCAGCCCCTTCGCCTGGGGACGCCGGACCTCGTACTCGCCGGGCCGGGTCGGCTTCTGGTCGTCAGCCACGGTCGACCTCCTTGTCGTGCGGTGTGTCTCGGGGGGCACCGGCGCCCGGCGAGCCGGACGCCCCGGGCGAGCGTGCGTCGTCGGGCACCAGGGCACGACGGCGGGGCGAGGGCGGGAGCGACTGGCCCGGCAGCGGCGGGACGGGGAACCCGCCCGCGAACGCGTCGAACGGCTCGGGACCGGTGCCCGCGGCGCGGGGCGTCGCGCCGGGTGGCGCCTTCTTCTCGGGCCAGAACCACACGACGACCACCACCACGAGGGCGAGCGCGACGGCGATGCCGACGAAGACCCGGAGGTCGACGTCGAGGAACTGGCGCACGGCCTGCGCGACGGCGAGCAGCACGAGCCACGCGAGCGCGAACGGGATGAGGACCTTCCAGCCGAACCGCATGAACTGGTCGTAGCGCAGGCGCAGCAGCGTGCCACGGACCCACACGAAGAAGAACATGACGGCCCAGACCTTGACGAGGAACCAGAGGATGGGCCACCAGCCCTCGTTGAACATGCCGTCGTTGATCGCCGAGAGCGGCCACGGGGCGCGCCACCCACCGAGGAAGAGCGTCGTCGCGACGGCGGAGACGTTGAGCATGTTGATGTACTCCGCGAGGAAGAACCACGCGAACTTCATCGATGAGTACTCGGTCATGTACCCCGACACGAGCTCGCCCTCGGCCTCAGGGAGGTCGAACGGCAGGCGGTTCGTCTCGCCGACCATCGAGATGACGTAGATGACGAACGCCGGCAGGAGCGGGAGGAACCACCAGAGCTGCGTCTGCGAGTCGACGATGCGCGAGGTCGACATCGACCCCGCCATGAGGAAGACCGAGACGAGCGAGAGGCCCATCGCGAGCTCGTAGCTGATGACCTGGGCCGTCGAGCGGACCGACCCGAGCAGCGGGTACGTCGACCCGGACGACCAGCCCCCGAGCACGATCCCGTACACGCCCAGCGACGCGCACGCGAGGATGTAGAGCGTCGCGACCGGGAAGTCGGTGAGCTGCGCCGGCGTCACGTAGTCCGTGAACGGGATCTGCACCTCGGGCCCGAACGGGATGACCGCGAACACCAGCAGCGCGCAGAACACGGAGATCATCGGCGCGAGCAGGTAGACGAACTTGTCCGCCGCCTTGACGGTGATGTCCTCCTTGAGCAGGAGCTTCATCGCGTCGGCGAGCGACTGGAGCAGGCCGAACGGGCCGTGCCAGTTGGGGCCGGGGCGCACCTGCATGCGCGCCACGACCTTGCGCTCGAACCAGATCGCGAACAGCACGCTTGTCAGCAGGAAGACGAGGATGAGGACGGCCTTCACGAGGTACGTCCAGCCGTTGTCCTGCGAGAAGTTCGCGGTGATCCCCGGCACGCCCGGGGTCTCGGCCGCGAGCGCGTGGATCAGGTACCCGCCGCTCATGCGCCCTCCCCTCCGTCGGTGCTCCCAGGCCCGAGCCGGACGACGTCGCCCGGCACGGCGCCGAGCGCCGCGTGCACGGACGACCCCGGCGACCGCAGCGGCAGCCACACCACGTGGTCGACCATGTCGGTCACCACCACCGGGAGCGTGACCGCACCCCGGTCCGTCGAGACGCGCACGAGGTCGCCGTCGAACAGGTCCACCGCGGCGGCCGTCGTCGCGGACAGCCGCGCCACCGGGCGCTTCGCCGTCCCCGCGAGGTAACGCTCGCCGTCCTGGCCGCGCGCGTCGTCGAGCAGGAGCCGCCAGCTCGCGAGGACCGCGGTCCCGGGTGCGACGGCGGGCGGCTCGGTGCTCTCGACGTCCGGCGCGGCGGCGCGCTCGCCGTCCCACGCGCCGTCGCCCACGAGCTGGTCCAGCTCGGCACGCACCGACTCGGTGGTCGCGAGGCCGAGCGGCACGCCTGCGGCGTCGGCCAGCGCGTCGAGCACGCGGTGGTCGGTCATGGCCGTGGAGGCGAGCGCCGCCGGGAACCTGCGCACGCGCCCCTCCCAGCTCACGAACGCGCCCTCGCGCTCGACGGGCGGTGCCACGGGGAGCACGACGTCCGCCAGCTCGGTCACCGCCGAACGCCGCACCTCGAGCGAGACGACGACGTCCGCCGCCTCGAGCGCACGACGCGCGTGCGCGGGGTCCGGCAGGTCGTCGAGCTCGAGACCGCCGACCAGCACGCCCGCGAGCTGGCCGACGGACAGGGCGTCGAGCATCTCCCCGACGTCTCGGCCCGCCGTGGCGGGCAGCCCTGTCGGCTGCGCGTCGGTGGCGGTCACGCCCCAGACGGTCGCGACGTCGACGCGGGCCGCCGCGTCGGCGACCGGACGCCCGCCCGGCAGGAGGTTCGGCAGGGTGCCGGCCTCGACGCCGCCGCGCTCGCCGGCGCGGCGCGGGACCCACGCGAGCCGCGCGCCCGTCGCAGCGACCGCCCGGAGCAGCGCGCTGTACCCGCCGCGCGTCGCGGCGAGCCGCTCGCCGACGAGGATCACGGCGCCCGGCGCCCGGAGCGCGTCGCTGACCTCGGCGAGGAGGTCGGTGCCCTCGGCCTCGTCGAGCGTGCGGACCTGGTCGCCGGCGGCGATGCCGTCGAGCCACTCGGACTCGGTGCCCGGCGCCGCCGGGAGCAGCGTGCCGTGCACGCGCTGCACGCCGCGCGTCGCGAACGGCGCGACGGAGAACACCCGCACCCCGTTCCGCACGGCGCCCTTGCGCAGGCGCAGGAAGGTCACGCCCGCCTCCTCCTCGGCCTCCAGGCCGACGAGGAGGACGGCGGGCGCCTTCTCGAGGTCGGTGAACGTCACCCCGCCGGCGTGACCGACGGCGCGCCCCGCGACGGCGTGCGCGAGGAAGTCCGCCTCCTCCGCGCTGTGGGCGCGGGCGCGGTGGTCGACGTCGTTCGTGCGCAGCCAGGTCCGGGCGAGCTTCGCGTACGCGTACGCGTCCTCGACCGTGAGGCGCCCTCCCGGCAGGACGCCGACGCCTCCGGCGTCACGTGCCCGGGTCAGGGCGTCGGCCGCGACCTCGAGCGCCTCCGCCCACGAGGCGGGGCGCAGCTCGCCGCGCGTCACCGACCCGTCCGGGGCGACCTCGCGGTCGCGCACCAGCGGGTGCGTGAGGCGGTCCGGCGCGGACTGCCACGTGAACGCGAAGCGGTCCCGGTCGGTGATCCACTCCTCGTTGACCAGCGGGTCCTCGCCCGCGAGGCGGCGCAGCACGACGCCGCGGCGGTGGTCGACGCGGATCGCCGAGCCCGACGAGTCGTGCTCGGAGACGGACGGCGTCGACACCAGGTCGAACGGGCGGGACCGGAACCGGTACGCCGCGCCCGTGAGCGCGCCCACCGGACAGATCTGCACCGTGTTGCCCGAGAAGTACGACGCGAACGGCAGCCCCGACTCGTCCTCGAGCGCGAGCCCGACCGGGCGGTCGCCCGGCGCCTGTCCCGCGGGCGGCGCGAAGTCGAGGACCGCCTCGTCGAACCGGCCGATCTGCTGCGCGGCCCCGCGCTTCTGCAGGTCGATGAACGCGTCGCCCGCGATCTCCTGGGAGAAGCGCGTGCACCGCTGGCACAGGACGCAGCGCTCGCGGTCGAGCAGGATCGTCGTCGAGACCGCGATGGGCTTGGGGAACGTGCGCTTGACGTCCACGAACCGGCTCGTCGCGCGGCCGTTGCTCATCGCCTGGTTCTGCAGCGGGCACTCGCCGCCCTTGTCGCACACCGGGCAGTCGAGCGGGTGGTTGATGAGCAGCAGCTCCATGATCCCGTGCTGCGCCTTGTCGGCGACCGCGCTCGTGCGCTGCGTCTTGACCACCATGCCGGGCGTCGCCTCGAGCGTGCACGACGCCTGGGGCTTCGGCATCGGCCGGACGTTGCCCTCACGGTCCGGCGTCGCCACCTCGACGAGGCACTGGCGGCACGCGCCCGCGGGCTCGAGCAGCGGGTGGTCGCAGAACCGCGGGATCTGGATCCCGATCTGCTCGGCCGCGCGGATCACGAGCGTGCCCTTCGGCACCGACATCTCGACGTCGTCGATCGTGAACGTCACGTGGTCCGCGGGGACCGGGGGCTTGGCCGCGCCACCCGTGGGAACGGCCGCTGAGCCGGTGCCCGGGGCGGGGGTCGTGGTCGTCATCAGTGCACTCCTGCCGTCAGGACGCGGGCCGGGCGGGGCGTGTAGTCGAAGAGGGCCGCTGCGGCGGGGTCGAACGGGCAGCGGTGCTCCGTGATGTGCGCCTCGTACTCGTCGCGGAACAGCTCGATGCTGCTCGTCACCGGCGACGTGGCGCCGTCGCCGAGCGCGCAGAACGCGCGGCCCAGGATGTTGTCGCACGTGTCGAGGAGCAGGTCGAGGTCGGACTCCGTGCCCTGGCCCGCCTCGATGCGCGCCAGGACCTGCTTCATCCAGTACGTGCCTTCGCGGCACGGGGTGCACTTGCCGCACGACTCGTGCGCGTAGAAGTCCGTCCACCGGCTCACGGCCCGCACGACGCACGTCGTCTCGTCGAAGAGCTGCAGCGCGCGCGTGCCGAGCATCGAGCCCGCCGCCGCGACCGACTCGTAGTCGAGGGGCGTGTCGAGGTGGGCGTCGGTGAACAGCGGCGTCGACGAGCCGCCCGGTGTCCAGAACTTCAGGGCCTTGCCGCCGCGCATCCCGCCGGCGAGGTCGAGCAGCTCGCGCAGCGTCGTGCCGAGCGGCGCCTCGTACTGCCCCGGCCGCGTCACGTGGCCGGACAGCGAGAACAGGCCGAACCCGGCCGAGCGCTCGGTCCCCATCGACGTGAACCAGTCCGCGCCGCGCGCGACGATCGACGGCACGCTCGCGATGGACTCCACGTTGTTGACGACCGTCGGGCGCGCGTACAGGCCCGCGACCGCCGGGAACGGCGGCTTGAGCCGCGGCTGCCCGCGGCGCCCCTCGAGCGAGTCGAGCAGCGCCGTCTCCTCGCCGCAGATGTACGCACCCGCCCCGGCGTGGACCGTGACGTCCAGGTCGAAACCCGAGCCCTGGACGTTCTTGCCCAGGAACCCGGCCTCGTACGCCTCCTCGACCGCGCGCAGCAGGCGGCGGTACACGTGCAGCACCTCGCCACGCACGTAGATGAACGCGTGGTCGCACCCGATCGCGTACGACGTGATCGCCACGCCCTCCACGAGCGCCTGCGGGCTCGCCAGCATCAGCGGGATGTCCTTGCACGTGCCCGGCTCGGACTCGTCCGCGTTGACGACGAGGTAGCGCGGCCCGCCGTCGGGCGCAGGCAGGAAGCCCCACTTCATGCCCGTCGGGAAGCCCGCGCCGCCGCGGCCGCGCAGGCCTGACGCCTTGACCGTCGCGACGACGTCCGCCGGGTCCTGGGCGAGCGCCGCGCGCAGGCCCGCGTACCCACCGCGGTCCACGTACGACGCCAGCGTCCAGGACCGGTCCGCGTCCCACGTGTCCGACAGGACGGGGGTCAGCGGGTCCGGGGTCGTCCGAGCCACGGTGCCCTGCTGCTCGCTCATGCGTCCGCTCCCTTCGACGGGTCGGGCTGGGTGCCGGGAGACTCTGCCTTGCCGCCGGGGTCGACGTCGGCGTCGGTCGTCGGCGTGCGCTCGGCGCTCGACTGCTCGCCGCCGGTGACCGGCTTCTCGGGCGCGCTCTCGCCACCGGCGTCCGGCCCGCCTGCCGAGGCAGAGGACTGGTCCGGCGAGGTCGAGGCCTGGTCGGTGCCGGGGGCGGTCCAGCCCTGCTCGCGCGCGAGGCGGAGTCCGGCGAGGGTGGGCTCGCCCGCGCCGACGCCCTCGTCGGCGCGACCGTCGGGGAAGCCCGCGAGGATGCGGCTCATCTGCTTGAAGGAGCACACGCTCGCGGCGCCGCGCGTCGGGGCGACGGGCTCGCCCGCCCGGAGGCGGTCGACGACGTCGGTCGCCGAGCCGGGCGTCTGGTTGTCGAAGAACTCCCAGTTGACCATCATGACCGGCGCGTAGTCGCAGGCCGCGTTGCACTCGACGCGCTCGAGCGTGATCGCCCCGTCCTCGGTCGTCTCGTCGTGGCCGACGCCGAGGTGGTCGGAGAGCTCGTCGAAGATCGCGTCGCCGCCCATGATCGCGCACAGGGTGTTGGTGCAGACGCCCACGGTGTACGTCCCGTTGGGGTGGCGCTTGTACTGCGTGTAGAACGTCGCGACCGCGGAGACCTCCGCCGCGGTGAGGCCGAGCTGCTCCGCGCAGAAGAGGATGCCGTCGCGCGAGACGTAGCCGTCCTCGGACTGCACGAGGTGCAGCATCGGCAGCAGCGCCGAGCGTGACTCGGGGTAGCGCGCGACGATCTGCGCGGCGTCGGCGGCGAGCCGCGCCGCCGTCTCCGCGTCGTACCCGGGGCGCGGCCCGCCGGCGGGCGAGCCGTTCGTCGCAGGTCCGGCGTCGATGGTCATCGGTCCACCCCTCCCAGCACGGGGTCCAGCGACGCGACGGCGACCACGACGTCGGCCACCTGGCCGCCCTCGCACATCGCCGCCACGGCCTGGAGGTTGTTGAACGACGGGTCGCGGAAGTGCGCCCGGTAGGGGCGCGTGCCGCCGTCGGACACGACGTGCACCCCGAGCTCGCCGCGCGGGTGCTCCACGGTCTGCCACGCCTGGCCGACCGGGACGCGGAAGCCCTCGGTGACGAGCTTGAAGTGGTGGATCAGGGCCTCCATGGAGGTGCCCATGATCTCCTTGATGTGGTCGAGCGAGTTGCCCTGGCCGTCGCTGCCGATCGCGAGCTGCGCCGGCCACGCGATCTTGCGGTCGCCCACCATGACGGGCTGCCCGGCCGTCCTCTCGAGGCGCTCGAGGCACTGCTCGACGATGTGCAGCGACTGGTAGCACTCCTCGAGCCGCAGCACGACGCGGTCGTAGCAGTCGGCGCCGGTCGCGGTCGGGACGTCGAAGTCGTACGTCTCGTAGCCGCAGTACGGGTCGGACTTGCGCACGTCGTACGGGTGGCCGGTCGAGCGCAGCACCGGCCCCGTGATGCCCAGCGCCATGCAGCCCGCGAGGCTGAGGTGCCCGACGCCGACGAGCCGGCCCTTGAAGATCGGGTTGGCGAGCATGAGGTCGCCGAGCTGCCCGAGGTACCGGCGGATGAGCGGGTCGGCCTTGCGGACCTGCTCGACGAGGTCCGGCGGCACGTCCTGCGCGACGCCGCCGGGACGCACGTAGGCGTTGTTCATGCGCAGTCCCGTCACCGCCTCGAAGATCCGCAGGATCTCCTCGCGCGCGGTGAACGCGATGGTCATGACGGTCGTCGCGCCCATCTCGTTGCCGCCCGTGCCGAGACACACGAGGTGGGACGCGATGCGGTTGAGCTCCATCATGAGGACGCGGATGACGCTCGCCCGCTCGGGCACGTCGTCCGTGATGCCGAGCAGCTTCTCGACCGCGAGGCAGTACGCCGTCTCCTGGAACAGCGGCGCGAGGTAGTCCATGCGGGTGCAGAACGTGACGCCCTGCGTCCACGTCCGGTACTCCATGTTCTTCTCGATGCCGGTGTGCAGGTAGCCGATGCCGCACCGCGCCTCGGTGACGGTCTCGCCGTCGATCTCGAGCATGAGGCGGAGCACGCCGTGCGTGGACGGGTGCTGCGGCCCCATGTTGACGACGATGCGCTCCTCGCCGAGCGCGGCCGCGGCGACGGCGCTCTCGGCGATGTCCGCCCAGTCGCCGCCCGACGCCTCGAAGCTCGGGACGCCCTCGTCGAAGTCCCCGACGGGCGGGCGGGTCGAGTGCGGGGCGGCGCCGGGGGCGCCGGTGGTGTGCGTGCTCACGAGTACGACCTCCTCGTGTCGGGCGGGGGCACGGTCGCGCCCTTGTACTCGACGGGGATCCCGCCGAGCGGGTAGTCCTTGCGCTGCGGGTGGCCCGGCCAGTCGTCGGGCATCTCGATGCGCGCGAGCGACGGGTGGCCGTCGAAGACGATGCCGAAGAAGTCCCACGTCTCGCGCTCGTGCCAGTCGTTCGTCGGGTAGACGGACGTGGTGCTCGGCACGTGCGGGTCGGCGTCGGGCACCGACACCTCGAGGCGCAGCCGACGCCCGTGCGTGATCGACGTGAGGTGGTACACGGCGTGCAGCTCGCGGCCGACGTCGTGCGGGAAGTGCACGCCGCTCACGCCCAGGCTCAGCTCGAACCGCAGGTCCTGGTCGTCGCGCAGCGCACGGCACACGTCGACGAGGTGGTCGCGGTGCACATGGATCGTCAGCTCGGCGTGCGCGCCCGGCGGGTCCACGACGACGCGCTCCACCGCGGCCTCGAACCGCGTGCCGCCCTCGGCGAGCACCTCGGCGAGGACGTCGACGACCTCGTCGAACCAGCCGCCGTACGGCCGCGGGCTCGCACCGGGCATCGCGACGGGCTGGACGAGCCCGCCGTACCCCGACGTGTCGCCCGAGCCGTGGACGCCGAACATGCCCTCGCGCACCTCGACGACCTCGAGCGTGCGCGGCGCGCCCGCCCCGGTCACCAGGTCGCCCGACCGCGGTCCGGAGACCTCCTCGGGCTGCGGCACGGGCGTGCCGCCGCCCGTCTTCTCGTCCGTCACCGCAGCAGCCCCTTCATCTGGAACGTGGGCGTCGCCTCGAGCGCCGCCGCCTCGGCGGCACGCGCCGCCTCCTTGCGGTTCACGCCGAGCGGCTCGTGCTGGATCTGGTCGTGCAGCGCGAGGATCGCGTTGATGAGCATCTCCGGCCGCGGCGGGCAGCCCGGGAGGTAGATGTCCACGGGCACGATGTGGTCGACGCCCTGCACGATCGCGTAGTTGTTGAACATGCCGCCGCTGGACGCGCACACGCCCATCGACAGCACCCACTTGGGCTCGCTCATCTGGTCGTAGACCTGCCGCACGACCGGCGCCATCTTCTGGCTCACGCGCCCGGCCACGATCATGAGGTCCGCCTGGCGCGGCGAGGCCCGGAAGACCTCCATGCCGAAGCGCGACAGGTCGAACCGCGACGCGCCGGCGGCCATCATCTCGATGGCGCAGCACGCGAGCCCGAACGTCACGGGCCACAGCGACGCCTTGCGCAGGTACCCCGCGAGGTCCTCGATCGTGGTGAGCAAGAAGCCCGAGGGAGCCTCCTCGATCCCCATGGTGTTCTCCTAGTTCTCTCGCCGGAGCCCGCTGCCGCGGACGGTCGGTCGGTCGCTCAGTCCCACTCGAGACCACCCCGGCGCCACTCGTAGACGAACGGGACGGTGATGAGCGCCAGGAACGCGAGCATCGCGACGAGGCCGAAGGTCGCGAGCGTCGCGAAGTCGACCGCCCACGGGTAGAGGAAGACGACCTCGATGTCGAAGACGATGAACGTCATGGCGACGAGGTAGTACTTGATCGGGAAGCGCCCGCCGCCGATCGCGTGGGGCGTGGGCTCGATGCCGCACTCGTAGGCGTCGAGCTTGGCGCGGTTGTACCGCTTGGGGCCGATGACCGCGCTCGCGGCGACGCCGCCGAGAGCCAGCACGGCGGCCACGCCCATGAGGACGAGAAGCGGTACGTACGGGTTGGTCATCGCGTACTCCTCGAGTGGGGGCTCGGGACGGGGACGCCCGGGCGGTGCCCGGGAAGACCTGCAGGTGGTGCGAGCGCCCGCGTCGTTGCGGGCCCACCTCGTGGGCTCATGACGAGGGCACCACCCTCGTCAGCCCCGCGATGACGCGGTCGACCCAGTCGCCGCCGCGGGGCTCGTAGCAGTCGGACAGGAGCTTGAGGACGAACCGCATGACGACCGGGCGCGGGAGCCCGTAGCGCGTGCAGATCCGCATGATCTCGGGGTGCTCGATGAGCTTCACGAAGTACCGGCCGAGCGTGTAGTAGCCGCCCAGCTCGCGGCGCATGATCCGCGGGTAGGTCTGCAGCGCGCGCTCACGGCCACCGTCGGTGAGCCGCACGCGCGACTGGGCGACGACGTCGGCCGCCGCCCGCCCGGCCTGCATCGCGTACGCGATGCCCTCGCCGTTGAACGGGCTGACCATGCCGCCGGAGTCGCCCACGAGGAGCACGCCGCGCGTGTACAGCGGCGACCGGTTGAAGCCCATGGGGAGCGCCGCGCCGCGCACGGGCGCGAGCCGGTTCTCCTCGGTGAACTCCCACTCCTCGGGCGCGTTGCGCATCCAGGTGGCGAAGAGGTCCTTGTAGTCGACGTTCGCCGCCGACTGGCGCGCCGGGGTCGAGCTCACCGAGCCGAGCCCGACGTTCGCGGTCCCGTCGCCGAGCGAGAAGATCCAGCCGTAGCCGGGCAGCAGGTTGGACTCGCGGGGCTTGCCGTCCCACAGCTCGAGGTGCGACTCCATCCACGGGTCGTCGTGGCGGGGGGTGCGGAAGTAGGTGCGGACGGCGACGCCGATGGGCCGGTCCTCGCGTCGCGCGAGGCCTAGCGCGAGCGCGAAGCGCGACGAGACGCCGTCGGCGGCGATGACGACGGGCGCGCGGTAGGTGACCTCGTCGCCCGCACGCCGTCCCTTGTCGTCCACGGGCCGCGCGGTGACGCCGACGACGCGGCCGGTGCGCTCGTCGAGCACGGGGCCCGTGACGGCGGTGCGCTCCAGCAGCTTGGCCCCGGTGCGCTGCGCGTGCTCGGCGAGGGTCCGGTCGAACGAGTGGCGGGCGCGGGCCATGCCGTAGCTCGGGTAGGACGCGAGGTCGGGCCACGCGAGCTCCCACGAGCGGCCGCTCGCGACGACGCGCAGGCCCTCGTTGCGGATCCAGCCGTCCTCGGCGCGCGTCGGGACGCCCATGCGCACGAGCTCGGCCACCGCGCGGGGCGTCAGACCGTCGCCGCAGATCTTGTCGCGCGGGAACGAGGACTTCTCCAGCAGGAGGACGCTCAGCCCGGCGGCGGCGCAGTAGTGGGCCGCCGCGGAGCCCGCCGGACCCGCGCCCACGACGATGACGTCGGCGTCGTCGAGCCTCGCGCCCACCGTGCTCACCTCACCGTCCGGTCGTCGGGACATCTCCTGGTGGTCCACCGTGACCCGGGTCGGGACACGGCGCACCCACGGTCCTTGTGAAGTCGGTCACAATGGACATCGCCACTCTAGTCACTCCCGGCGCGGGATGTGTAGCAAGGCGACCCTTCCCTGGGAGATCCTGTGACGAAGGTCCTCGCGCCCGACGACTCCCGGCCCTGTGGCTCGGGACCGGCGGGCAAGGGGCCCGGACCGCCGATGGCCTAGCCTCTCCGCGCCGTCCCGGCTCCCGGAACGCGCGGCCGGCTCGCGTCGCCGCAGGTCAGCGACCGCCGGACGACGCCGCGCGCCGCCGCCCGAGTCGGGCGAGCACCAGCCCGGCACCGGCCGCGAGCGCCGCGGCGACCGCGATCCCCCACGCGTCCGCCCCGGTGCGCGCCAGCCCGGGACCGGTCGACGGCGGCTCCCCCGGGACGGTCGGCGGGGCGGCGTCCGCGACGCCCACGAGGTGCACGGTCTCCAGCACCCCGGCGACCGAGCGGCGCGTGGACGACGGTGCGGTCGCGGACATCGCGACGCTGACCTCCACCCGGCCCACCTCCCCGGGGTCGAGCACGGGCCCCTCCCAGGTCGCGGCGCCCGGCACCGCGCCGTCCAGCCGGACGTCGAGCCACGCGCCGAGCCCCGTCCGGGCGGCCGTCGGGTCGACGTCGGGCGCGAGGTCGACGAGGACGCGCGCCGCCGTCGGGCCGTCGTTGCGGACCCACAGGTCGCGCACGACGGTCGCCCCCGGCACGGCGAGCGCGTCCGACCCGAAGAGGGACGCCGGGAGGCCGGGCGTCCACGTCGCGCCGTCGGCACTCAGCCGGAGCGCGTCCTCCTCCCCCGGCACCACGCCCGTGCCCGCCGCGGCGCTCGCCGTCGCCCCCACCGCGGCCTGGCCCGGCCCGGCGAGCACCAGCGCGAGCAGCACCCCGGCGAGCGCGCGTCGCGCCCCTCGACCCGGCTCCCGGCTCACGGCGTCACCGCCGGGGACCTCCGGCGCCGCGAGCGCTCGCGCAGTCCCGCCGCGACCTGCCAGGCGCCCCACCCGAGGAGCCCGGCCGCGGCCACGACGGCGACGGTGCGGCGCGTGTCCCCCGACACCGCGGAGCTCACCCACCCGAGCAGCGGGACCGCGTAGACGACCGTGCCGCGGACCTGCACGGGGCGGACCGGTTCCGGGTCGGGGCCCGCGTTGGCGTCCCCCTGCGTCGTGAGCACCCGCTCGTCTCCCGCCCCCACGCCGACGGCGACGACCCGGTGGGTGACGACCTCCGGCCGGCCCGAGGCGAGCTGGTACGTGACCACGTCCCCCGGGGCGACGCGCTCGACGTCGACCGGCCGCACGACGACCATCGTCCCGGGCGGGTAGGTCGGCCGCATGGACCCGGTGAGGACCGTGTACGGCGTCGCCCCCAGCACGAGCGGCACGACGACCCCCACGAGCGCGATCGCGACGGCGCACCCGAGCGCGAGGACGCCGAGCGCCCGGGCGAGCGGCCCGGACCGCCGCGCGCCGTCCCGCGCGTGCCGGCGCTCAGACACAGCGGATCCCGACGCCCTCGGTCAGCGTCGCGTTCCGGACGGCGACCGTCCCCGCGGCGACGGAGGTCCACCCCGAGGCGTGGACGGCCTGCACGCGCACCTGGAGGGGCTGCCCGCCCAGCAGGAGGTCGAGGATGGACTCGAGGAGGCCCCCGAGCAGGGTCGTCGAGACGACGACCTGCGGCGTCGTCGTCTCGGTCGTCGCTGTCTCACCACCACCGCTGAACGTCACCCGGTAGCGCGCCGGGGCAGGCGTCGGCGCGGTCCACGTCACGGTCGCGGTCCGTGCCGCGAACGTCCCCGTGTTCGCGCACAGGACGTTCGTCGGCGGCGGCACGGTCCCCGCCGACACGGTCGTCCACAACGACCCGCTCGCGGTCCACCACGCCACGGCCGGGGCACCGACGAGCGCGAGCGCCACGGCCAGCGCCGCCGCGACGCGGAGCCTCGTGCCGCGCCTCACGAGGGCCTGCTCTCGATGGTCACCGTCACCGCGACCTGCGCGCTCTGCCCCTGCCACTCGCCCGGGCTCCCCGCGGGCAGCGTGTAGCGGACGCACACCTGCGTCGTCGCGCCGCGCGCGTACGTCTGGGGGCTGAGCGTCCCGGCGGGAAGCGCCGTCCCCGTGCAGGTCGTCCCGGGGTAGAACGCGACGGTCGGCCGCACGACCCCCTCGTACGCGACCGCGAGCCGATAGCGCCAGGTGCCGTCGCCCGTGTGGGTGACGGCGACCACGCCGTCGCGGGACTGGCCCGGCAGCATCGCCGTGAGGTCGGGGAACGTCTGCCAGGACGTCTCGACGCCGAACGAGCCCGACCGCACGTCCGCCCCGCTGACCGGCTGCGACGCCGACCACGTGGCCCACGCCGCACCCGCCGAGAGCGGGAGCGCGGCGAGCGCGAGCACGACGGCGCCACGCGCGACGGCACGGCCGCGCGGGACGCGGCCCTGCTCCGGTGGCGGACCGGGCGACCGTGCGCGGCGGGAGCGGACGATGCCCACCGCGGGCCTCTCAGAGGTGCTGCTCGAGCGTGAACGTCAGGCTCGACAGGTTCACGACCGAGCTCGTCGCGACCTGGTCCGGCGTGGTCTCGTCGAACGTCAGCGTGACGTCGGCGTCGACCGCCGGGTAGGCGGCCGTCGACGGCGCGACCGCGAACGTGCCGTCGCCGTTGTCCGTCGCCCACGACGGCGGGCCGTCGAGCACGAACGCCACGTCCAGCGCGTCGACGAGCGCCTGGTCGCCGGTGAGCGTGTCCGTGCCCGAGACCGCGAGGGTCGACTGCAACGAGTCCCCGATCGCGGTCACGGTGATCGGCTGGCTGAGCGCCAGCACGTCGCCCGGGACGATGCGGACGGCCGTGACGTCCGCGACCGCGGTCCCGTTGAGCGTCCAGGCGGCCGTCCCCAGCGCGAGGTCCAGGTCACCGGAGCTGATGTCCCCCGCCTCCGCGACGGCCTGCGAGTCGGACCACAGCGCGTAGGTCCCGGCCCCTCCGAGGAGGAGGAGCGCCCCCGCCCCGATCGCCAGCGCACCCTTGGTCAGGCGTTCCATGTCGTGCCCCCTACGTACCGCGCACGGGCCCCCGTTGGCCGCGCTCGTCCTTCGACGATAGGTCGGACGTCGTGGACCGGCTCGCCCAGGCGTCGGGCGCGACGGGTGAACTCGCCGCCGTCCGGGCCCGGGCCGGGCGGCGGCGTCAGGCGGGGCGCGTGCCCCGGTGGAGCGCGACGATCCCGCCGGAGAGGTTGCGGTAGGCGACCTTCTCCCAGCCCGCGCGGAGCAGGAGCCGGCCGAGCCCGACCTGGTCGGGCCAGGCCGCGATGGACTCCGCGAGGTACTCGTACGAGCCGCCCTCGCGCGTCACGGCGGCGGCGATGCGGGGCAGCGCCTGCACGAGGTACTCCTGGTACAGGACCCGGAACGGCGCCCACGTCGGGGTGGAGAACTCGCAGATCACGACCCGCCCGCCCGGGCGCACGACGCGCAGCATCTCGCGCAGCGCGCCCTCGGTGTCGACGACGTTGCGCAGCCCGAACGAGATCGTCACGGCGTCGAACGTCCCGTCCGCGAACGGCAGGCGCGTCGCGTCACCGGCGACGAACGGCAGGTCGGGCCGGCGCTCCTTGCCGACCTGGAGCATGCCGAGCGAGAAGTCGCAGGGCACGACCCGTACCCCGTCGTCGGCGAACGGCTCGGACGACGTCCCGGTCCCGGCCGCGAGGTCGAGGACCTTCTCCCCCGGCAGCGCGCCGACCGCGCGCACCGTCGCCCGCCGCCAGGCACGGTCCTGGCCGAACGACATGATGTCGTTCGTCAGGTCGTAGCGCGAGGCGATCCCGTCGAACATCGACGCGACCTCGGAGGGCTTCTTGTCCAGGTTGGCGCGGGGCATGCCGCCCATGCTTCCACGTCCCCGCACCGCAGGGCGCACCCGCGTGCGCGGCTTACGCTGGGAGGCGATGACTGCAGAACCGTCGGCCACGGCCGCACAGCCCCACCCCAGGCCGAGCATCGTCGTGCGGACCACCCGGATCCCCGACCTGCCCGGCGGACTGGACGCCCTCGTCGACCTCCTGCCCGACGTGCGGCCCCTCGCCTGGGTGCGGCGGGGCGACGGGATCGTGGGCTGGGGCGAGGCGCTGCGGCTCGAGACGTGGGGGCCCGGCCGGTTCGCCGACGCGGAGGCCGCGTGGCACGAGACCCTCGCGCGTGCGGTCGTGCGCGACGAGGTCGGTCTCCCGGGAACGGGGCCGGTCGCGTTCGGCTCGTTCGCGTTCGACGACTCCGCGCCCGGCGACGACGCCCACGACCCGGTCCGCGCGGGCGGGGTGCTCGTCGTGCCGCGCGTCGTCGTCGGCCGGCGCGACGGCCGGGCGTGGCTCACCACCGTCGACACCGCCGGGTCGCTCTCGTCCTCCCCGACGGACGCGCTGCGCCGCACGCCCCGCGCGCCCGTCATGTCGCCCGGCGAGGTGGCGTGGCACGACGGCGCGCTGCGGGCCGACGACTGGGCCGCGGTCGTGGCGGAGGGCGTCGAGCGCATCCGCTCGGGCGCGCTCGAGAAGGTCGTCCTGGCGCGGGACGTCGTCGCGCACACGGCGGAGCCCGTCGACCCGCGCTGGCTGCTCGCCCGCCTGGCGACGGCGTACGAGGCGTGCTGGACGTTCTCCGTCGACGGCCTCGTGGGCGCGACGCCCGAGCTCCTGGTCCGCAGCGAGAAGGGTCTCGTCACGTCGCGCGTGCTCGCGGGGACGATCCGCCGCGGCGGGTTGTCCGACGACGAGGCGCTCCTGCGGGCGGCCCAGCTCGCCCGGTCGTCGAAGGACCTCGAGGAGCACGAGTACGCCGTGCGGTCGGTCGCGCAGGCGCTCGCGCCGTTCTGCTCGTCGATGAACGTCCCCGACGCGCCGTTCGTGCTGCACCTGCCGAACGTCATGCACCTCGCGTCGGACGTGACCGCGGTCCTCGCGCGGGGAGCGGTCGCCCCCGGCTCGTCGGGCGGTGCGGCGGCCGGGCCGACGAGCCTCGCGCTCGCCGCGGCCCTGCACCCGTCGGCGGCCGTGTGCGGCACGCCGACGAGCGTCGCGCGCGACGTGATCCGCGAGATCGAGGGCATGGACCGTGGTCGGTACGCCGGGCCGGTCGGGTGGCTCGGCGCGGACGGCGACGGCGAGTGGGGCATCGCGCTGCGCTCGGCGGAGCTCTCGGCGACGGACCCCCGGTCGGTGCGGCTGTTCGCCGGCTGCGGGATCGTCGCCGCGTCCGACCCGGCGGCCGAGGTCGCCGAGTCGGAGGCGAAGCTCGAGCCGATGCGCTACGCGCTCGGCGGGGCCTGACGGACGCGGGGCGCCGACCGCCGCGGGCCGGCGTGCGGAACGTCACCCCCGCCGACTTTCGACCGCCACCCGGACGACCGGGCCCGGCGCCCGCGGCGCTGCTAGGTTCGGGAGGTGTCCGACTCCTCCCAGTTTCTCCGTCCCCGCCCCGCCGCCCCGTCCGGCGTGCTCGTCCGTCGGGCCATCGTCGCCGACCGTGACGCCGTGTGGCCGCTCGTCCTCGAGCTGCCCCGCCACGACCCCGAGCGGGAGGCGTACGAGCGGTCCTTCGGCCCCCTGCTCGCGGCGCTCGACACGTACTTCGCCGTGGCCGAGCTGCCCGACCACGGGGTCGTGGGCTACCTGCTCGCGAACCGGCACCTGACCTTCGCGTCCAGCGGCGTCGTCTGCCGGGTCGAGGAGGTCGCCGTCCTTCCGTCGCACCGCCGCCAGGGCATCGGCCGCCTCCTCCTCGAGAGTGCCGAGGAGTGGGCGGCGGAGGTGGGCGCGCGCCGCGTCGGCCTCGCCACGGGGCTCTCCAAGGAGTTCTACGTCTCCGGCGGCTACGCCGAGACGGCCGGCTTCTTCACCAAGCGCGTGGAGGCATCGTCGGCACCGGACGTCGCGGTCACCGACTGAGCGGGCACCACCGACGACGAGCGGCCGGCACGGGGATCCGTGCCGGCCGCTCTGCGATGGCCCGACCGTGGGGGGACGTCCGCGGTCCGGTCACCCGCCCGTCGCGGTCAGAGGTCGCGACGGGACGTGGCGCGGGGTGCGGGTCGCGCGTGCCGGCACGACGACCCGCCCCCGCAGATCGGGGGCGCCCCTCGCGGGGCGCCCGTCAGGGTCAGCCCTGGCCGCCGAAGAACCAGTCGAACGGGTTCGGCACGTTGCCCGGGTCGGTCGGGTCGGTCTGCTGACCCTGGTCGCCGCCCTGCTCGCCACCCTGGCCGGGGAGCTGGCCCTGACCACCCTGGCTGCCGTCCTGGCCCGGGAGCTGGCCCTGACCGTCCGGCGAGCCCTGGCCGGTGGTCTCGTCGTCCGCGGGGCGCGTCGCGAGGGTGACGTCGAGCTCGAGCGTCTTGCCGTCGCGCACCACGGTCAGCGTGGACTTCGCGCCCGCGGCGCGCTCGCGGACGAAGGCCGTGAGCGACTCCGCGCCGCCGACGGCGTGACCGTCGATCTCGACGACCACGTCGCCGGACCGGATGCCGGCGTCGGCCGCGGGCGACCCGTCGGTCACCTCCTGGACCTCGGCGCCGCGGCGCGTGACGCCGTCGGCGGTCGCGGTGGCGTCCGCGAGCGTCACGCCGAGGAACGCGTGCTCGGCGGTGCCGTTCTCGATGAGCTGCTCGCTGATGGACTTCGCGAGGTTCACGGGGATGGCGAACCCGAGACCGATCGAGCCGGACTGGGTGCCGCCGCCCGACAGCGTCGCGATCGACGACGTGATGCCGATGACGCGACCCTGCGCGTCGAACAGCGGGCCGCCGGAGTTGCCGGGGTTGATCGCGGCGTCGATCTGGATGGCGTTCGTCACGACGGACGTGCCGCCGTCCTCGCCCGACGCGGAGACCGGGCGGTCCACGGCCGACACGATGCCGGTCGTCGCGGTGTTCGCGAGTCCCAGCGGGTTGCCGACCGCGAGGACAGACTCGCCGACGCTCACGTCGTCGGAGTCGCCGAGCGTCGCGGGCTGGAGGTCGTCGGGCGCGTCGACGAGCTGCACGACGGCGAGGTCCGTCGCCGGGTCGAGCCCGACGATCTTCGCCTCGAAGAGGCGGCCGTCGCTGAGCGTCACCTGGACGGTGTCGTTCTCCGCGCCGGACACGACGTGGTTGTTCGTCAGGACGTGGCCCTTGTCGTCGATGATGACGCCCGACCCTTCGGCGCCGCCCTGCTGGGTCTGCACCTGGATCGCGACGACCGACGGGGAGACGGCCTTCGTCACGGACTCCCAGTTGGGGTTCTGCGAGGACGAGTCGGAGACGGGCGCGGCCGTGTTCTCCTGGTGCTGGCCGACGTCGGCGAGCGACGCGGTGTCCTGGTCGGGGCTGAACGCACCGGTGAGACCGGCCGTGCCGACGCTCGCGAGGACCGCGGCCGCGGCCGCCGCGCTCACGACCGGCACCCACGTGCGCCGACGCCTCGGGGACTCCGCCCCGTTCTGCGCGGTCGGGACCGGCGGCGCGGGCGGCGGGCCGTAGGCGCCCGACGGCGCGTGCGGGCCGGCGGGGGTGCCCTGGGCGGGACGTGCGTACGGGTTGGGCATCGGCGTCGCGGCCGCGTGTCCCGACGGCGCGGGCCGGGGCGGCGCGACGTGCTGCACGTGCTGCGGCGCGGCGAGCGGCTGCGTCGGGTGCGTCATGGGGTGCGCGGGCGCCTGCTCACCGGTGGCGGCCGGGGCGGCGCTCGGGGTCGGCGTCGTGACGGGGTTCGTCGCCGCGGGCAGCGGCTGCGTCGCGCCGACCGGGGCGAGCGGCTGCGTGGGCGTCTCGACGGCGACCGTCGCGGCGCGCTCCGCGGCGGCGGGCGTCGTCGCAGGGGTCGCGGGTGCAGGCGTCGTGGGCGCCGCGGCGGCCGGGGCGTCGGTGGTCGGCGTGGTGGGGGTGGGCTCGGTGCCCGGGGTGTGGGTCATGGTGGGCCTCCTCGTTTCTGCCCACTACTTCACACCTGCGCGCTTGAACGACGCTTGAACGAGCCTGGGAGTTTCCTGCGAGTTCAGGCGAGCGCCGCTCGCACCGCCTCGTGGACGCGCCCGGCGAGACGCTGGCCCGCCGCGCGCCGGTCGGCGCGGGGGACGCGCACCTCGAGCACCTGGACGCCGTGGCTCGGTGCGGCCAGCGCGTGCCGCAACGACGGGACGTCCTGCACGAGCTGGTGGTCCACGCCGTACCCGGCGCAGAGCTGGGCCAGGTTCGCCCCGTGCGGGGTCGCGAAGACCCGCTCGAACGTGCGGCCCGCCGCCTCCGACGTCTCCCCGAGCCCGCCCGGCTCGAGCCCCGCGAAGATCGAGCCGCCGTCGTCGTTCACCACGACGAGCTGCAGGTCGACGTGCGGCTCGTGCGGACCGCGCAGCAGGCCGCCCGCGTCGTGGAGGAACGTGAGGTCGCCGAGCAGCGCGCGCGTGCGCCGGTGCGGGCGGGCGGTGGCGACGGCCGCGCCGAGCGCCGTGGACACGGTGCCGTCGATCCCGGCGAGGCCGCGGTTCGCGAGGACGCGCGGCGCGTCGACGTCGAGGCCGAGCACGAGGGCCAGGTCGCGCACGGGGTTGGACGACCCCACCACGAGCAGGTCGTCCGGCCCGCACGCGCTCACGACGGCACGCGCCACGCTCGGGCCGTCGGTCAGCGACCCGTCGGTCGCCGCGGCGACGACCTCCGCGGCCGCTGCCGACGCCCTGCGCCAGCGCGCGAGCCACCCCGCGTCGGTCGCGTGGCCCGACGCCGGCCCTGGCGCGGGCTCGGCCGGGTCCGGGGTACCCGGGCGCGGGTCGAGCCACCGCTCGGGTACCGCCGTCAGGACCGTCGACGCGTTGCGCGCGGCGTCGGGCCACGGGCCGGCGCCCGGCGCGACGACGCTCACCTCGACGTCGGGCCGCCCGAGCAGGCGCTGCACGGGCCGCGAGAGCGTCGGGCGGCCGAGCACGACGACGTGCTCGACGCCGTCCACGAGCGCGTCGACCCCGAGCACGAGCGCGTGCGCGACGACCAGGTTCGGGCCGCCCGCCGCCCCCGACGACGGCTCCGCGAGCAGCGGCCAGCCGCGCGCCTCGGCGAGGTCGCGGGCGACACGGCCCGCCCCGTCGCCCGCGACGACGACGGTCCGCACGCCGGGGACCGGCACGGCGACGGGCGCGACCGACGCGCCGACGAGCGCGGCGTCGTCGCGCGGCTGCGGGCCCGACGGCACGGCGGCGGGCAGCACGACGGCCGCGCGGACGCCGCGCGGGTCGGGACCCGGCGCGGCGAGCGCGTCGATGCCGGCCGCGACGCCGGGGACGAGGGGCTCGCGGTACGCGAGGTCGAGGTGGACCGGGCCGGGGTGCCCCGAGCGTGCGCCGACCGCCTCGGCGAGCGCGCGCGTCGCGACGGCGACGAGGTCGCGCACCTCACCCGGGCGGCCGTCAGGAGCGGGGACGTCCGCGGCGAACCGCACGGCCGGTCCGAAGATCCCGGCCTGGTGCGTCGTCTGGTTCGCGCCCGTGCCCCGCAGCTCGTGCGGCCGGTCGGCGGTGAGGAGCACCAGCGGGACGCCCGTGTGGTGCGCCTCCAGCACCGCGGGGTGCAGGTTCGCGACGGCCGTCCCGGAGGTCGTGACGATCGCGACCGGCCGGGGCAGCGCGACGCCGCCGTGCACGACCGGCCCCGCGCCGCGCGAGAGGCCGACGGCGAGGAAACCGGCCGCGCGCTCGTCGACCCGCACGTGCAGCGTGAGGTGCCCGAGGTCGGACGCCGCCGCGAGCGCGTAGGCGAGCGGTGCGCTGCGCGACCCCGGCGCGAGGACCACGTCGGCGACGCCCGCGAGCGCGAGGCGGTGCACGAGGGCGAACGCGCTGCGCACCGCGGGCGGTTGCGCGTCCGTGCCGTCGAGCAGCGGGTCGAACGCGGTCGCACCGTCGCGCGGTGCGGCGGCGCCGGGGCCCGGTGCGCCGGCGGGCGCGCTCATCGCGCACCCCCCGTGAGCACCAGGCCGGCGACGCGATCGAGCCGTTCGCGCCAGCGCCGGTCGGTCTCGTCGTCGGCCGCGGTGGCCGCGAGCGCCGCGGCAGAGGGCTCGGGGCGGACGACGGGAAGCGCACCGTCGACGGGCACGAGCGGCGGGTCGGCCACGTCGGCGACGAAGAGGTTGACGGTCGCGAGCCCGCACGCGTAGGGCAGCGCGGGGAGCGCGGCCGCGAGCGCGACGCCCGCGGCGATGCCCACGGACGACTCGAGCGCGGACGACACGACGACGGGCACGCCGACCTGCCCGGCGAGGTCGAGGCACGCGCGCACGCCGCCGAGCGGCTGCACCTTGAGCACGACGACGTCCGCGGCGTCGGCGCGCACCACCGCGAGGGGGTCCGCGGCCCGGCGGACCGACTCGTCGGCGGCGACCGGTACCGCGGCGTCGCCCCGCTGCCCGCGCCGCACGGCCGCGAGCCCCGCGACGTCGGCGCACGGCTGCTCGACGTACTCCAGCCCGCCCGCCGCGCGGTCGAGCGCGGGGAGCCGCCGCAGCGCCTCGTCGACGTCCCACGCGCCGTTCGCGTCGATCCGCACGCGCCCGCCCGGGCCGAGCGCGTCGCGCACGGCCTCGAGGCGCGCGACCTCGGCTCCCAGGGGTTCGAGCGCGCCGTCCGGCCCGCGCTGCGCGACCTTGACCTTCGCGGTGCGGCACCCCCCGGACGCGGCGACGAGCTCGCGCGCGCGGTCGGGCCCGACCGCGGGGACGGTGGCGTTGACGGGCACGCGGTCGCGCACGGCGTCCGGCCAGCCCTCGTGCGCGGCCTCGTGCGCCGCGCGCAGCCAGGCGGCCGACTCGGCGTCGTCGTAGTCCCAGAACGGGGAGAACTCGCCCCAGCCGGCCTCCCCGCGCAGCAGCACGCCGTCGCGCGCGTCGAGCCCGCGGAACCGCGTGGTCAGAGGGGTGCGGTAGACGACGGTCTCGAGAGGGTCGGGCACGCGTTCCAGGCTAGGCCACCGCGGGCGGTCCCACGTCGCCGGGGGTGGGCCGTCAGCTCGCGCGAGGGCGGCCCACGAGCTCGCCGACGAGCTGCACGGCGAGCGCGCGCACGTCGTGGCCCTCGCTCAGCGCGCTCACCGCGGCGCCGTCCACCACGGCGATGAGCAGCCCGGGCGGCACGCTCGCGAGACCACGCACCGCGAGCAGCTGACCGACGGCGTCGTCGAGCCCCTGCCTGCCCTCGCCGTAGGCGCGGGCGAGCGCCGGGTAGCGGCCCGCGCCGACGAGGTGCTCGTAGAAGCCGCGCAGCTCGCTCTCGCCCCCGGGCGGCAGGACGGCGTCGACGAGCACGTGCGCGTCCTGGCGCGCGCGGTCCCCGCCGCGCGCGGCCCGTTCGGCCGCGCCGCGCGCGTGGGCGGCCCACCCGGCGACGACGACCTCGCCGGCCGCGCCGATGAGGTCGTCGAGGCCGGTGAAGTAGTACGTCGTGGCGGCGAGCGGGACGTCGGCCCGGGACGCGACGGCCCGGTGGGTCACCGCGGCGGGCCCCTCCTGGAGGATGAGGTCCGCGGCGGCGCGGACGATCGCGTCACGGCGCGCCACGCCGCGCGCCTGGCGACGCGGCGCGGGCCGCGGGTCGACGGTCTCGGTCGGCATCGGTGTCAGTGCCCTCCCCCGGAGAGGTTGAGCCCGACGACCCCCGCGACGATCAGCACGAGGGAGACCACCTTGAGGATCGTGACGGGCTCGTCGAACAGGACGACGGCGAGGACAGCGGTCAACGAGGCACCGATCCCCACCCAGACACCGTAGGCCACGCCGACGGGCAGCGACTTCAGCGCGATGCTGAGGCCGACCATGCTCAGGACGAGCATGACGACGAACGCGACGCTCGGCCAGAGCTTGGTGAAGCCGTGCGACGCCTTGAGGCTCAGGGCCCAGCCGGCCTCGAGCATGCCGGACACGATGAGGACGATCCATGCCATGGGGAGACTCCCTCGGGGTCGACGCACCGGGTGGCAGGGCCCGCCGTCGTGCGCAGAACTGGTACTAACGTACCAGTTTGTGGTCGCTCGTCAAGACGGCGGCCCGGAGGACCTCCACGACCCGCGCGACCTCGGCCTCGCGGACGCGCGCCGTCCCGACGACGACCCCCGGTTCCGTGCGGTCCACCCCCGTCCCGCTCAACGGCTCGGCCGGCACCCCCGCCGCGTGCAGCCCGTCGAGCGCGGCACGCTCGGCGGCGGGGCCGGGCAGCGGGACGACGAGGTGCAGGCCCGCGGCCACTCCCCCGACCTCGACGCCCGGCAGGGCGTCGCCGAGCGCGTCGAGCAGCGCACGACGACGCCGCTGGTACACGAGCCGGGCCCGGCGCAGGTGGCGCTGGTAGGCGCCCGACCCGAGCAGCGCCGCGAGCGCCGCCTGCTCGGGCACCGACGTCCCGAGGTCCGCGTGCCGCTTCGCCTCCACCAGCGGCCCGACGACGCGCGGCGGCGCCACGACCCAGCCGAGCCGCAGCGCGGGCGAGAGCAGCTTCGACACCGAGCCGAGCAGCACCACGCGCTCCGGGTCCAGGGCCTGCACCGAGGCGACCGGCTGCCGGTCGTACCGCAGCTCGGCGTCGTAGTCGTCCTCGAGGACGAGGCGCTCGCCCGCCGCGGCCCAGGCGAGCAGGGCACGCCGTCGCGCCGGGGCGAGCACGACCCCGAGCGGGAACTGGTGAGCCGGCGTCACGAGGACGGCGCGCGCGTCGTCGGGCAGCAGGTCCGCGCGCAGACCGTCGGCGTCCACGGGCACGCCGACCGTGCGCAAGCCCGCGTCGCGCAGCAGCTCGAGCGCCCCGCGCGACGACGGGTCCTCGACCGCGACGCGCACGGGCTCCGCGGGTCGCGCGCCCGCGACCCGGCCCGCGGCGAGCAGCCGGGCGAGGAGGGAGAGCGCCTGCGCGACCCCGCTCACCACGACCACGTCCTCCGCCGCGACGTGGGCCCCCCGCGCGCGGCGCAGGTGGACCGCGAGCGCCTCGCGCAGGGCCGGCAGCCCCTGGGGATCCGGGTAGCCCAGGTCGGCGTCGGCCAGCCCTCGCACCCCGTCGCGCACGGCGCGCGCCCACGCGGCACGGGGGAAGAGCGCGGGGTCGGGCGTGCCGACGCTCACCGGCCGCGCCCCCGGCACCGGGCGGGGCCCCGTGTCGGGCTCGACGCCGGGTGCCGCACCGGTCGGGCCCGCCGCGGCCGTCCCCGCACGGCCCGACGGCGGCGCGGGCAGCGCCGCGACGACCACCCCCGAGCGGGGCCGGGACACGAGCAGCCCCTCGCCGACGAGCACGTCGACGGCGGTCGTCACGGTGCCGCGCGAGACGCCGAGCGCCGCCGCCGCGTCGCGACTCGAGGGGAGCACGACGCCCGCCTCGAGGCGCCCCTCCACCACGGCCGCGCGCAGGCCGGCCTGCAGCCAGCGGCCGACGTCACGCCCCGGACGCGGGCCGAGGGCGAGCAGCAGCGCGTCGGGCTCGGTCCGGGTCGTCATCTGGCCCAGTGAACCAGGCGCGATCTGGACCTGCACCCTGGACCAGGGACGTCTCTACGGTCGACGCATGACCCTCCCCGCCCCTCGCTCTCCCCACGGCGTCCCGTCCGACGGCGGCGACCGTGCGCCCGACCGCCCCGCCGCGACGCGGTCCGGGGACCTCCGGTGCGCCGTCGGCATGGTGGTCGTCGGCTCGTCGTTCGTCGCGTCCGCCGCCCTCGCCGACTTCCCGGTGCTCGGCGGGCAGGCCGCGCGCTACGCCGTCGCGGCGCTCGTCCTGCTCGCCGTCCTCGCCGCGCGCCGCACGCCATGGCTCCTGCCGTCGCCGCGCGCGCTGCTGCGCCTCCTCGCGCTCGCCGCGACCGGGCTCGTGGGCTTCAGCGTCCTCGTCGTCGAGAGCGCGGGCCGCGCGGACCCGTCCCTCGTCGGGGCGGTCGTCGGCGCCTCGCCGGTCGTGCTCGCGGCGGCGGCCGCGCTCCGCGCGCGTCGGGTCGCGGTCCGGACCCTCGCGGCGGCCGTCGTGGTGACCGTCGGCGTCGTGGTCGTCGAGGGCGGCGGCGCCGGTGACCCGGTCGGCGTCGCGCTCGCGCTCGGGGCGCTCGCGTGCGAGGTGTGCTTCTCGCTGCTCGCCGTGCCGCTCCTGCCGACGCTCGGCGCGCTGCGCGTCTCCGCCTACGCGTGCGTCCTGGCCGTCCCGCAGCTCGCCCTGCTCGGCCTCGTCCGGCAGCAGGTCTCGGGGCAGCCGTTCCTCGTCGCGCCCGACGCCGCCGAGCTCGCCGCGCTCGCGTACCTCGCCGTCGTCGTCACGGCCGTGGCGTTCCTGCTCTGGTACTCCGGGCTCGCCACGATCGGACCGGCGCGGGCCGGGCTGTTCGCGGGGCTCCTGCCCGTCGCGGCGCTCGCGACGTCGGTCGCCCTCGGGTTCGAGGCGCTCGACGCCCGCTCCCTGGTCGGGACGCTCGTCGTCGGGGCCGGCCTCGTCCTCGGCCTCGCGGCACCGCCGCGGGGAGCCGACGCCCCGGCGCCCTCGCCCCGCGCCGAGCAGCGGGCGCCCGCGCAGGGCGCGGGCCTCGCCCCGCAGCGGCTACCGTGACGATCGTGAGCAGCACCGAACCCACCCCCGCCGTCCCCGCCGACGACCCGCGCGCCCACGCGCTCCCCCGCCAGGTGTCCGAGACGTTCGACCCGCGCGCGTGGCGCGACGTCGCCGGGTTCGAGGAGCTGACCGACGTCACGTACCACCGGGGAGTGGAGCGCGACGCGGCCGGGGCCGTCGTGCGCGACCTGCCCGTGGTGCGCGTCGCGTTCGACCGGCCCGAGGTGCGCAACGCGTTCCGCCCCCACACCGTGGACGAGCTGCACCGCGTGCTCGACCACGCGCGCATGACGTCCGACGTCGGGACGGTGCTCCTCACCGGCAACGGGCCCTCGCCCAAGGACGGCGGGTGGGCGTTCTGCTCGGGCGGCGACCAGCGGATCCGCGGGCGCTCCGGCTACCAGTACACGACCGCGCCCGACGGCGGCGGCGAGGTGCACACGCGCGACGCCGTCGACCCGGGACGTGCGGGGCGCCTGCACATCCTCGAGGTGCAGCGGCTGATCCGGACGATGCCCAAGGTCGTGGTCGCGGTCGTCAACGGGTGGGCGGCTGGCGGCGGGCACTCGCTGCACGTCGTCGCGGACCTGTCGATCGCGAGCCGTGAGCACGCGCGGTTCAAGCAGACCGACGCGAACGTCGGCTCGTTCGACGGGGGCTACGGCTCGGCGTACCTGGCGCGGCAGGTGGGGCAGAAGCGAGCGCGGGAGATCTTCTTCCTCGCGCGGGAGTACTCGGCGCAGGACGCGTACGAGTGGGGGGCGGTGAACGAGGTCGCGGACCACGCGGACCTCGAGGCGCTCGCGATCGAGTACGCGCGGGTGATCGCGACGAAGTCGCCGCAGGCGATCCGGATGCTCAAGTTCGCGTTCAACCTCGCGGACGACGGGCTCATGGGCCAGCAGGTCTTCGCGGGCGAGGCGACGCGGCTGGCGTACCTCACGGACGAGGCCGTGGAGGGGCGCGACGCGTTCCTCGAGCGGCGCGACCCGGACTGGGGCCGGTTCGGCTACGCGTTCTGACCTGCGGGTCAGGAGCCGCCGACGAGGCTCGTCAGCATCTCGATGAGGCCGCGGCCGACGAATGCCGCGGCGACGGCGAGGCCGAACAGGAGCCCGACCGAGATCGCGACGGGCGCGGCCGAGCGGGCGACGCCGGGCTCGTCGTCGCGCGGCGTGCGCGGCGCGTAGGACGGCGGGAGCTGACCCTCGGTCGAGCGCTGCGGGGCTCCCTCGCCGGAGGAGCCGGGGTGGGACGGGTGGACGGGGTGCGGGACGAAGGTTGCCATGACTCCACGGTGCCGCCCGGGAGCCCCTCGCCGCGTCGGCCCCGCGGCTCGACCTGCGTGCCCGCCGGTCCCCCTCGGGGCGGAGCGGTCGTACGCCGTGGGGAGGACCCGGGAGGCCGCCGCCGGACGAGAACGGCCCTCAGGAGATCTCCCAGCTCCCCGACCCGATCGGCACGAGCTCGATCCACGAGGCACCGGGCTCGAGCTCGACCGGCGCGCCGTCCGCCCCTGTGAGCACGAGCGGGGCGTCGACCGCCTCCTTGGACCACGACACCGCCACCTGCTTGCCGCCGCTCGCGACGACGCCCTCGCCGGTCCCGACGAGCTTCGTCTCCGGGACGGGCACGCCGGCGGGGTCCTTGAACGGGGTGTTCTCCATCGTCGCGGCGAGCAGCACGACGTTCGTCGCCGCGAGCCGCACCTCGTCCGACGACACGGCCGGGGTGTCGCCCTCGCTGCGCACGTAGCGCCCCTCGTCGGCGTTCCACTCCCACACGGCGCGGCTCGCGTGCGTGAGCCGGACGTCGAGTCGCGTCGCGGGCGCGCCCGCCACGGTGGCCGTCGCGGTCCCCGGCTCCCGGGCGAAGACGAGCTGGGCGGGCGGGGGCGAGGTGCGGTCGCCGTCGGCCTGGGCCCAGAACTCCTCCGGGCTGCCGTACACGTTGTGCGGCGCCCGGCGCGCGCGGGTCGTGGTGAACCCGTCGTCGCCGTGGTCCATGACGACCGACTGGATGCCCGCCGCGCCGACGGCGTCGACGAAGGGCTCCTGGCCGCCGGTGTACGCGAGGATCCCGTGCAGCGGCCCGACGATCGCGGGGTCCATGGGTCGCACCGACCGGACGGGTCCCACGCTCTCGGGGACCTGCGAGTGGTAGACGGCGACGAAGCGCGTGATGCCGCCCTCGACGACCTCCTCCCACACGACGTCGGCCTGCTCCAGGCCGGTCTGCGGGCGCGCCTGGGGCGCGTTCTCGATCTTCACCGCGAGCGCCGGCCGGTCGGCGACCTCCTCGGCCGCGACCCCGGTGAGCGGCCAGACGAGCGGCACCTCCGGAGTCGGCGGCGCCCCCTTGTCCGCGGACACGTCCGCGTCGACCGTCTCCGTGGTGGGTGCTGCCGGTTCGCCGGAGCACCCCGCGAGCAGGACCGTCGCCGCGGCGAGCGTGGCGACCAGCCCCGCCCGGAGCGCGCCGGACCCTCGTCCCGTCCTCGTCATCCTCGACCTTCCCGTCGGCCCAGGACCCGGTCCTGGGGCAGCCCCTGCGACGGACGTGCGTTTCCCGGCCACCCTACGGCCCGGCCTACGCTGATCCGGTGAACCGCGCCGTCGTCCCCGCCGATCTCGACGCCCTGGTCTCGGCCGTCGGCGCCGCGCTCGACGGCGCGGGGCCCCCGGTGGCGCCCGTCGCGCTGCTCCCCCGGCCCGGGCGCCCCGACGTCGCCCCGGGCACCGCGCTCGTCCTGCGCACGTCGGGCTCGACGGGCGAGCCGCGCGAGGTCGTGCTGTCCGCGGCCGCGCTGCGGGCCTCGGGCGCCGCGACGCACGAGCGACTCGGCGGCCCGGGACACTGGCTCCTCGCGCTCCCCCCGACGCACGTGGCGGGCGTGCAGGTCGTCGCCCGTGCGCACGCGGCCGGGCGGGGCCTCACGGTCGCGCCGCCGGACGAGCCCTTCACCCCCGCCGGATTCGCGGCGCTCGTCGGCCGCACCCCGCCCGCCGAGCGGCGGTACGTCTCGCTCGTCCCCACGCAGCTCCACCGCCTCCTCGCCGCGGCGGACGCGGGCTCCGACGGCGGCACGGCGGGCCTCGACGCGCTCTGCGGCCTCGACGCGGTCCTGCTGGGCGGGGCCGCCACGCCTCCGGCCCTGCTGCGCCGCGCGCGGGCGGCGGGCGCGCGCGTCGTGACCACGTACGGCATGACGGAGACGAGCGGCGGGTGCGTGTACGACGGCGTCCCGCTCGCGGGGGTGCACGTGCGGCTCGGCGCGCCGCAGGAGGGGACGGACGCCCCGGGAGGGACCGCGGGCGTCGTCGAGCTCGCCGGGCCCGTCCTCGCGGACGGCTACCTCGGTGACCCCGACGCGACCGGGCACGCGTTCCGCACCGACGACGACGGCACGCGCTGGTTCCGCACCAGCGACCTCGGCCGGCTCGACGAGCCGCCGGACCGGCCGACGCTCACCGTGCTCGGCCGGGCGGACGACGTCGTCGTCTCGGGCGGCGTCAACGTCGCGCCGGCGGCGGTCGAGGCCCTCGTCGGCGAGGTGGACGGCGTGGGCGAGGCGTGCGTCGTCGGCGTGCCGCACCCGGAGTGGGGGCAGGAGGTCGTCGCGGTCGTCACGACCACCGGGACGACGCCCCTCGGCCCCGGGCACGTCGCCGGGGACGCGGTCGCGGACGCCCCGGCCGCGCTCGTCGCCGCCGTCCGGGACCGCGTCGCGGATAGGCTGGAGCGCGCGGCCGCACCGCGTCGCGTGCTCGTCGTCGCGGAGCTCCCGCGCCGCGGGCCCGGCAAGGTGGACCGCGCCGCGGTGGCGCAGCTCGCCGTCGGGCACCTCCAGGTCTCCCCTGGTTGAGCCGCACGGTCCCACCCCCCTGCACGACCCGCACGACCGAGACGGAGCACCATGGCCAGCACCACCGAGTGGGTCGCAGGCGCGCGCCCGCGCACCCTCCCCGCCGCCGCCACGCCCGTCATCGTCGGGTCCGGCGCCGCGGCCCAGGTGGACGGCTTCGCCTTCTGGCCCGCGCTGCTCGCCCTCGGCGTCGCGCTCGCGCTCCAGGTGGGCGTGAACTACGCCAACGACTACTCCGACGGCGTGCGGGGCACCGACCTCGACCGCGTCGGCCCGATGCGCCTCACGGCGACCGGCGCGGCACGGCCGGGCCAGGTGCGCGCCGCGGCGTTCGGCGCGTTCGGCGTCGCCGCCGTGCTCGGGCTCGTGCTCTGCGCGGTGACCGGCCACTGGTGGCTGATCGCCGTGGGCGCGCTCGCGATCCTCGCGGGCTGGTACTACACGGGCGGCCGCAACCCCTACGGCTATCGGGGCCTCGGCGAGGTCGGGGTGTTCCTGTTCTTCGGTCTCGTGGCCACGCTCGGCACCACCTACACCCAGGCGGGCGTGGTCACGTGGCCGTCGGCCGTCGGCGCGGTCGCGGTGGGCCTGCTCGCGTGCGCGATCCTCATGGTCAACAACATCCGCGACATCCCGACCGACGTCGTCGCGGGCAAGCGGACCCTCGCGGTCCGGCTCGGCGACTTCCGCGCCCGCCGGGCCTACGTCGCGATGATCTGGGTCCCGCTGCTGCTGGCGGTCGTGTGCGCGTTCGCGGCGCCCTGGTCGCTCGCCGTCCTGCTGCTCCTGCTGCCCGCGGTGCTGCTCACGGTCCCGGTGATCGCGGGCGCGCGCGGGCCGCTCCTCGTGCCGGTGCTCGCCGGGACCGGGCTGTTCGAGCTCGCGTACGGCGTGCTCCTGGGGGTCGGGCTCGCGCTCTGAGCGCGTCCCGACCTGCGCCGGACGGCGCCGGAGGGCTCAGCGGGCCGACGACGCCCCGGGCTGCTCGGTCGGCGTCGCGTCCGCGCCGGACGAGGCCGCGTCCTCCTGCGCGTCGAGGGCCGCGTCCTCGGCCGCGGCGTCGTCCTCGATCTCGCGCGAGAACCGCTCGCCCGTCCGGGCGCGGTGCTCGGCCCGCTCGGCGAGGTAGCGCGACGCCGCCTCACGGGGCCCGCGCAGGGTCAGGTACGACAGCATGAGCGCGACGACCGCGGCGACGAGGACGAGCAGCCAGCCCCGGAGGCCGGCGAACCAGAGCACCCCCAGCGCGGCGGCGAAGAGCAGCAGACGCAGGACGGAGTAGATCACGACAGGCACGAGTCCAGGGTACGGCCCGTAGGCTGGAGCCATGCTTCGCGTGCTGCTCCCCCTCATCGCCGTCGGCCTCGCGGTCTACGCGCTCGTCGACCTCGCCTCGAGCGACGAGGAGGAGCGCGGCGGCATCCCCAAGGGGCTGTGGATCGTCCTCATCATCCTGCTGCCGTTCCTCGGTCCGATCGCCTGGATCCTCGTCAAGCGCTCCGCGGGGCGCTCGGGCTCGCGGTACGCGGCCGGCCGCCCGTCGGGCGGCTCGTCGAACGGCGGCACGCGCCGGCGCCGCAACGCCCCGGTCGCGCCCGACGACGACCCCGAGTTCCTCTGGCGGCTCGAGCAGCAGCAGCGCCGCCAGGCGCGCGACGACGCACCGTCGCCCGCCACGGACGACGCTCCCCCGGCGGCCGGGGACACGACGGAGGACGGCCGGACCGAGGACGACGGCGACGCACACCGTCCCGGAGCGAGCAACGGCTCCGACGACGGCGACGACACCGCTCGCTGACCGACCCACCGCGCACAGGTCGAGCGCTGCCTCCGCGGTCGAGCGCTGCGTGTCTGGACGCAGCGCTCGCGCGGGGACGCAGCGCTCGATGAGGCTCGGTGCCGGACCGGGTCAGTCGCCCGGGTTGAGGCCCGAGTACGAGTGCTTGCCGTTGAAGAGCAGGTTCACGCCCGTGAAGTTGAAGAGCACGCACGCGTAGCCGACGATCACGAAGTACGCCGCCCGGCGCCCGGACCAGCCGCGGGTCGTGCGCGCGTGCAGGTACGCCGCGTACACGATCCAGACGACGAAGCTCCAGACCTCCTTGGGGTCCCAGCCCCAGTAGCGGCCCCAGGCGTGCTCGGCCCAGATCGCGCCGCCGATGATGGTGAACGTCCACAGCACGAACGCGACCGCGTTGAGGCGGAAGCTCAGCGCCTCGAGCTGCAGCGGTCCGGGCGTCGAGTCGAGCCACCGCCAGCCGCGGGTGCCGAGGAACGCGTTCCCGGAGTCGCGCGAGTCGCGCAGGAGCTGGAGCACCGACGTGACGAACGCGACGGTGAAGATGCCCGTCGCGATGATCGCGACCCCGACGTGGATGACGAGCCAGTAGGACTGGAGCGCGGGCTGCACGCCGGTCGCGGCGACGAAGAACGCGTTCTGCGCGAGCACGAGGAAGAGCACGGCGAGGCCGGTGACGAACGACCCGAGGAAGCGCACGTCCCGCTTGAGCGACACGGCCAGGAACACCGCGAGCGCGACGAACGCACCCACGAGCGTGAACTCGTACATGTTGGCCCACGGCGTGCGGCCGGCGGCGATCCCTCGCGTGACGATCGCGACGAGCAGCAGCGCCGTCCCGAGCCACGTCAGCGAGATCCCGATGTTCGCCGCCTTGCGCGACGGCTCGGGCGCCGCGACCGCGTCGGCCGTCGCGTCGTCGGCGGTGCCGGACGCGTCCGGGCCGTACGGCGAGGCGGACGACGCGCCGGCGCCCGCGAGCACCTCGGCGCGGTCGGCGTCCTGCACCCGGGCGTCGGCCCGCTCGCCGGCGCGCACGGTCGTCGGCTCGGCGTCCACGCGTCCGGCGAGGCGCGCGAGGTCGATCGCGAACGCCACCAGCGCCACGGTCAGCGCGGTCGCCGCGGCCCAGACGAGGTCCTGGCTCAGCTCGGCTACGGTCATCGGTCAGCCTTTCGTGCGCGGTCGCGCGGTCGGGTCCTGTGCGGGACGCGCGGTGGGACGGGTGCGGTCGGCCGGTGCGCGTCCCGGCGACGAGGTGAGGTCACCCTCACCCGATGGTGCCACGCCCGGGAGCGCGGCGAGAAGCGAGTCCACCTCGCCCTGGAGCCCGGCGTCGTCCCCGCGGGCGAGGCCCGCGACGGCGACGACGGTGCGCTCGCGCGGGGCGTCCTCGCCCGTCCCGGGCACCTCCTCGCGCCACGCGCGCACCCACACGCGGCGGCGCGGGGTGAACAGCGAGACGGCGAGGCCGGTGAGCGCGCCGAGCGCGAACACGAGCACCCACGTGAGCGACGGGTCGTGGCGCAGGTCGAGCGCGACGTAGCGCGGCAGCGAGTCGAACGTGATCGTGCCGAGGCCGTCGGGCAGGTCGACCGTCTCGCCCGGGGCGACGAGCAGCTTCACGCGGTCGCCGTCCTCGTCGACCGACGGCGTGAGGTCGTCGGTGTCGAGGCGGTAGACGTTCTGGGGCAGGCCCTCGTCGAGGCCCAGGTCGCCCCGGTAGACCTCGAGCACGAGCAGGGGGTTGATCGGCTGCGGGTACACCGACGCCGCGGTCTCGCCGTCCTCGCTGAGCTGGGCCGTCGGCAGGAAGTACCCGACGAGGCCGATCTGGTCCAGGCCGGAGGACACGTCGGGCACCTTGATGACGCCGCGCGAGGTGTACATCGTGTCCTCGGGCAGGAACGGCACGCGGCCGGAGAACGCGACCTCGCCGTCGGCGTCGTGCACCGTGACCTCGGGCGCGAACCCGTTGCCCTGGAGGTAGATCTTGGCGCCGCCCGCGGTGAGCGGGTGGTTGACCTTGATGGTCTCCTCGTGGGACTCGCCGTCGGGGTCGCGCACGGTGACCGTCGCGGTGAAGTCGCGCGACTGCGCGAACGCGACGGAGTCCTGGGCGAACTCCGACTCGAACGCGTCGAGCGTCATCGAGAACGGGACGAGGGACGACGGCCGGAACCAGGCGCCGTTCTCGAACGTGTCGTAGTCGACGACCGCGTTCGCGAACCCACGCCCCTCGGTGACGATCGCCTGGCCGCGGTAGTGGAGAAGCTGACCGGTCGCGACGGCGACCAGGAGGCCGACGAGCGACAGGTGGAACAGCAGGTTCCCCGTCTCGCGCACGTAGCCCCGCTCGGCGGACACCGTGCGTGCCGCGGGACGCGCGGCGGCGCGACCCCGTGCCGGGGCCGCCTCCTCGGTGCCCGTGTCGACGCGGAACGTCGGCAGCCGGCGCAGGCGGCCGCGCAGGTGGGTGCTCGCCGCCGCGACGACCTCGTCCGGGGACGCGTCGGTGACGGCGCGCGCCTGCGCGGGGAAGCGGTCGAAGCGCCGCGGCGTGCGCGGGGGGCGCGTGCGCAGGGCCTGCCAGTGCGCCTTCGTGCGCGGCAGGATGCACCCGACGAGCGAGACGAACAGCAGGATGTAGATCGCGGAGAACCACACCGACGCGTAGACGTCGAAGAACCCGAGCCGGTCGAGCCACTCCCCCGTCGTGGGGTTCTCCTGCAGGTAGCGCAGCACGGCCGCCGGGTCCTGCGGACGCTGGGGCAGGACGGAGCCGGGCACCGCCGCGACCGCGAGCAGCATGAGGAGCATGAGCGCGACGCGCATGCTCGTGAGCTGGCGCCAGGTCCAGCGCAGCGTGCCGCGCCACCCGAGCCTCGGGAGCGCCGGGGCCGCACCGGGTGCCCCGTCACCCGGGTTCCGACGACCGCCGTCGTCGCCGCCCGTGGAGAACGCGTCGTCGATGCCCTCGGGGTGGTAGCCCACCGGCCCGCCGGCCTGGTTCCCCGTCTTCTCGGCCTTGCCGGTCCGCTCGGTCATCTCACACCACCGTCACGTATCCGCCGATCCAGCCCTGCAGCGACGTCGTCCACGTCGTCCACAGGCCCGTGACCAGCGCGAGGCCGATGAGCACCAGCAGGCCGCCGCCGATCCGCATGATCGCGAGGCGGTGCCGACGCAGGAAGCCGAGCATGCGCTGCGAGCTCTGCAGCCCGAGCGCGATGAGCAGGAACGGCACGCCCAGCCCGAGGCAGTAGGCGACCCCGAGGACCGCTCCCCGCCCCGCCGACGCCTCGCTCAGCGAGAGCGCCTGCACCGCGACGAGGGTCGGGCCGAGGCACGGCGTCCAGCCGAGCCCGAACACGACGCCGAGCAGCGGGGCGCCCCAGAGCCCGGCCTGCGGGCTGAGGTGCAGGCGCCGCTCGCGCTGCAGGAACGGGACCGCTCCCATGAATGCGAGGCCCATGAGGATCACGACCACGCCGAGCACGCGCGTGATGACGTCCTCCCAGCGGACCAGGTGCACGCCGATCGCCCCGGCCGCGAACATGAGCGCGACGAACACGAGCGTGAACCCGGCGACGAAGAGCCCGACCCCCGCGAGGACCCGGCCGCGGCTCGGCGCCGCGACCCGGGTGGCCGTCGTCGTGCCCCCGGACGCGCCGCGAGCGTTCCCGGCGTTCGCCGCGGCCATGCCGGAGACGTAGCCCACGTAGCCGGGCACGAGCGGCAGCACGCACGGCGACGCGAAGGAGACGAGCCCGGCGAGGACCGCCACGGGGACCGCCAGCAGCATCGACCCGCTCCAGACCGTCGTGGCGAACGTGTCGCCGACGCCGGTCGCGGCGGGGGCCGTGGCGGCGAGGGAGCCGGCGAGGGACACGAGGGTGACCACGGTCAGCCGGCCGCCTCGTCCTCGGCGAGCACGTCGTCGACGAGCGCGCTCAGGGTCGAGCCCTCGGCGAGCCCGATGACGCGCGCCGCGACGCGGCCCTCGCGGTCGAGCACGACGGTCGACGGGACGGCCTGGAGCGGCACGGTGCCGGAGAGCGCCGCGACGACCTCACCGCTGCGGTCGTCGATCGACGGGTACGGCACCTCGAACCGGCGCTGGAACGCCTGCGCGGCGCCTGCCTCGTCGGTCGTGTTGATACCGAGCACCTGCACGCCGTCGTCGGCGCGGTCGTTCGCGAGGGCCACGAGGTCGGGCGCCTCCGCCCGGCACGGCGCGCAGGCGGCGTACCAGGTGTTGAGCACGACGACGTCGCCCAGCCAGGCGCTCGTGTCGACCGCCTCGCCCTCGTAGTCGGTGCCGGTGAGCGCGACGACGTCCCCCCGCTCGCCCGCGTCCCAGGTGCGGACCGAACCGTCGCCGGAGACGTAGCCCTGCCCGACGACGTCGGTCGTCGCCCCGGAGTCCTGGGCGCAGGCCGCGAGGCCGAGCGTCGCGGCGAGCACGACGCCCGCCGTGAGCGCGCGACGGAGGGGCGGGAGGGCGCGCGCGTCACGCGCGCGCGAGCTGGCGGTCACAGCGGCATCACGGGAGGCACCCTGCCCGGGGATCCTGGACGCCACCTGGGAGACGTGACCTCCGCCACTCCCGAACGGGACGGTTCGGGCGTCCGGACGGCGCCGACGGGGCGAGACATGACCGACGTCACGCCCCCGCGACGGTCGCGGCGCCCGGGAGGAGGTCGGCGACCGGCTCGGAGTAGTGCAGGCCGACGAGGCGGTCGTCCTCGAAGTGCAGCGACGTGAGCGACGCGAGCGAGCACTGCCGCTTGCGCGGGTCGTGCCACAGGCGGCGGTTCTCGAAGCTCAGGCGCGTGAGCCACACGGGGAGCTGGTGGCTCACGAGGAGAGCCTCGTGGCCCGCGGCCTTGTCCCGGGCGTCGGCGACCGCGGCGCGCATGCGCGCGACCTGCTCGGTGTACGGCTCGCCCCACGACGGACGGAACGGGTTCCACAGGAAGCGCCAGTGCTGCGGGTGGCGCAGCGACCCGTCCCCGACGCCGAAGGTCATGCCCTCGAAGTGGTTCGCGGCCTCGATGAGCCGGTCGTCGGTGCCGAGCTCGAGCCCGAACGCCTCGGCGGCGGGCGTGGCCGTCTCCTGGGCGCGCTGGAGCGGCGACGCGACGACGACGGTGAGGTCCGCGCGCGGGCGCGACGCGCCGTCGGGCCCGGGCTCGCCCGCGAGGTGCGCGGCAACGCGGCGGGCCATCTCGTGGCCCCGCTCGGAGAGGTGGTAGCCGGGGATGCGGCCGTAGAGGACGCCGTCGGGGTTGTGGACCTCGCCGTGGCGCAGGAGGTGGACGATGGTGGAGACCATGCGCACCAGTGTCCCGCACTCCCGGCCCTGACCGGCACCTGCGGGGCAGCGGCTCCCGGAGCGACCCGGGTCAGGTGTCGCGGTCGGCCTTGCACGCCTCGGCGACGGCCGCCATCGCCTCGCCGAGCGCGCGGAACTGCTCCGGCGTGAGCACGTCGACCATGAACCGGCGCACGGCGGCCACGTGCGCCGGCGCGGACGCCACGAGCACGCGGTAGCCCTCGGCCGTCATCTCGCAGTTGACCCCGCGGCGGTCGCCCGTGCTCGCCGAGCGCCGGACCAGGCCGCGCGCCTCCATGCGCGCCACGGTGTGGGTGACGCGGCTCCGGGACCGGGCCAGCCCGTCCGCGAGCGCGGACATGCGCAGCGTGTGGTCCGGGCTCTCCGAGAGCCGGACGAGCAGCTCGTACTCGTTGAGCGACACGTCCGACCGCTCCTCGTGGTCGCGCCCCAGCGACTCGATGAAGCGCACGGTCCCGTCGAGGTAGGCGCGCCACAACCGCTGCTGCTCGGGATCGAGCCAGCGGGGCTCCTCGCTCGCGGTCGCGGCGGTGCTGCGGGCGGTCGTCGTCGGCTGGGCGTCGACGTCGTTGCTGGTCATAGGTCCTCGGGCGCTGGCGGACGGGGGCGGGTTCAGGGGTGGAACCTCGCCGAACATTGTTCCATCCCACCGGGAATAGACGGATCACCCCCTGCTGTTGATACGCTCGTACGAAGTTGAACCTTCAACCATGTTCGGTCCTCCGGGACCTCGACCCCTTCAGGAGCACCCATGGCCACGCCGCTGCCCGCCGGGCTCAACGCCGGTACCTACGCCCTCGACTCGTCCCACTCGCAGGCGGCCTTCACGGTCCGCCACGCCGGCATCTCCAAGGTGCGCGGCACGCTCGCCATCACGGCCGGCACCATCACCGTGGGCGACGACCTCGAGTCGACCTCCGTGACCGCCGAGCTCGACGCGGCGTCCGTGAGCACGGGCGACGCGAACCGCGACAACCACCTGCGCAGCGCGGACTTCTGGGACGCCGAGAACAAGCCGACGTGGAGCTTCACGTCGACCAGCATCTCGGGCGACGGCGACGACTTCGTCGTGGCGGGCGACCTGACCATCAACGGCGTGACCAAGCCGGTGGAGCTCGAGACCGAGTTCGCGGGCACCGCGACCGACCCGTTCGGCAACCCGCGCGCCGGGTTCGAGGCGAAGACCGAGATCTCCCGCAAGGAGTTCGGCCTCACCTGGAACGCCGCGCTCGAGACCGGCGGCGTGCTCGTGGGCGACAAGATCAAGATCGCCCTCGACGTCTCGGCCATCAAGCAGGCCTGACGACCGTCCCCCGGGACCCTTCCCGGGACGACCGGCACCCCCGGCAGGGGTGCCGCCCCGAGGGGCCGCGTGCGCGAGCACGCGGCCCCTCGTCGTCAGCGGTCCTGGGCCTCCGCGAGCGCGCGGGCCTGGGAGTGGAACGCGAGGATCTGCAGCTCGCTGCCGACGTCCACGCCGCGCACGTCGACGTCCGCGGGCACCTGCAGCGCGCGCGGCGCGAAGTTGAGGATCTCCCGCACGCCCGCCGCGACGACCCGGTCCGCGACGGACTGCGCGTGCGCCGCCGGCGTCGCGAGGACCACGATCGACACCTCCTCGCGCGCCACGACCTCCTCCAGCGCGTCGACGTGCTCGACGACAAGACCCGCGGCCCGCGTGCCGACGACCTCCGGCGACGCGTCGAGCAGTGCCGCGACGTGGAAGCCGCGCTGCTCGTACCCCGAGTAGTTCGCGAGCGCGTGCCCCAGGTTGCCGATCCCGACGATCGCGATCCGGTGCTCGTCCACGAGCCCCAGCGCCTCGGTGATGTACTGCGCGAGCGAGTCCACGTCGTAGCCGACGCCGCGCGTGCCGAAGGAGCCCAGGAAGGACAGGTCCTTGCGGAGCTGCGCCGGACCGACGCCGGAGAGCTCCGCGAGCTCGACCGACGACGTCGTCGCGACACCCCGGGCCACGAGGTCCCGCAGCGCGCGGAGGTAGGAGGGCAGCCGCGCCACCGTCGCGCTCGGGATCCCCGGCGCCGTCACCTCACCGACTACCTGCTCAGCCACCCGTCACCCCGTCGTCCTGGGACCGTCCTCGTCGACGGTCGCGCTCCACCGCGACGAATCATCCCAGGTCCGCGCGCGCCGTCGAAATCCGACCCACCGCACGAGCGAGCCGGCGCGCGTCCACCCGCCAGAACCCCTGCCGGACACCCCCCACCGTGACGACCGGGACGTACTCGCCGTACTGCTCGCGCAGCGCCGGGTCCGCGCCCGGCGCGTCCACGTCCACCTCCGCCCACGCGACCCCCGCCTCGGCGCACACCGCCTCGACGACGGCCCGCGCGTCGTCGCACAGGTGGCACCCCGCGCGGCCGTAGAGGACGACGGGAGGTGCGGGGGCGTCAGAGGTGGTCACGACTCCCAGGGTACGAGGGACCGCCCCCGGGACGGTCCGGCGACCGCCTAGAGTGGGGTCATGGCGACGTCTTCCGGTCCGGGCCCCGTCCCGACCCCCGGGTCGACGGACCCCGAGGACGCACCCACCGCCGGGCGCACGCCGCCCGCTCCCGCGCACCGCACGGCCGCCTTCTTCGACGTCGACAACACCATCATCCGCGGCGCGTCGTCGTTCCACCTCGCCCGCGCCCTGTACCAGCGGCAGTTCTTCTCGACGCTCGACATCGCGCGCTTCGCCGTGCACCAGGCGCGCTACCTCCTGTTCGGCGAGAACAAGCAGCAGATCGACCGCATCCGGTCGCGCGCGCTCGCCCTCATCGCGGGGCGTTCCGTCGCCGAGGTCACCGCGATCGGCGAGGAGGTCTACGACACCGTCCTCTCGCTGCGCATCTACCCTGGCACGCGCCGCCTGCTCGACGAGCACCTCGCCGCCGGCCACCAGGTGTGGCTCGTCTCCGCGACCCCCGTCGAGATCGGCGAGCTCATCGCCCGCCGTCTCGGCACGACCGGTGCCCTCGGCACCGTCGCGGAGCACGAGGACGGCTTCTACACCGGCCGCCTCGTGGGCGACATGATGCACGGCCGCGCCAAGGCCGCCGGGGTGCGCGCGCTCGCCGAGCGCGAGGACATCGACCTCGCGGCGTCCTACGCCTACGGCGACTCGCTCAACGACGTCACCATGATGGAGACGGTCGGCCACCCGTGCCCCATCAACCCCGACGCGCGCCTGCGCCGGCACGCGCAGGACGTCGGCTGGCCCATCCGCGAGTTCCGGGGCCGACGCCGCCGCGTCGCCCGCAGCAGCGTCCGCACCGCGAGCTGGGCCGGAGCCGCGTGGGCGGCCGCGCTCGTCCTGCGGTCGGTCCGCCGCGCCGTCGACCGCCGCATCACCCGCCTCTGAAGGCCTCTCCCCCGAGCCAGCACCCTCGTCCCCGCACGCGAGAAACCTAGCCTGCCGAGGGAGGGGCCTGGCCTCGACCTCCGCCTACCAGGGCTCTCCCTCGGCGACCGTCGGGAGACGCGTCGAGCCCGGTCCCTCGGGAGGGGCCGGGCTCGACGACGGGTCGGCGCGTCAGGACGCGCGCGACGTCACTTCTTGTTGCGACGCTGGTGACGCGTCTTGCGAAGCAGCTTGCGGTGCTTCTTCTTGGCCATGCGCTTGCGGCGCTTCTTGATGACGGAGCCCATACGGTCCTCGCAATGCTCGAGCGGCGTGTCGGTCGGCGACCGGTCGACCGGCCGCGTGTGGTCCACGGTTGATCGGGGCGCCCCGGCGACCACGAGGGCGCCGCGAGCCGACCAACACGAGAGAAATCCGCCCCCTAGACTACCCGCTCGCGCTCGTGCCCCGGTACGCCGCCCGCCGCGCGGGCTCGCACGACGCCACGGCCACCGGGGCGGGGCGACCGCGTCAGTCGAAGTGCGGGTCGAGGCCGAGCAGCGGGAAGACGGCGCGGCGCGTGGCCGCGACGGCCCGGTCGACGTCGTCGTCGGGGTCGTAGCCGCTGCTCCAACGCCGCACGTCGACGGGCGGGCCGAACGCGAGCGGGGCGTCGAACCCGGCGACCTCGGCGACGCGGGCGCGCCACTCGTCGGGGAGCGGCTCGCCCGCCGTCACGGGCCGATGGACGACCTCCCCCACGACCGCCGTCCACACGAGCGGCACGACGCGCGCGATCGCGTACCCGCCGCCGCCGAGCGCGAGCCAGCGTCCGTCGGTGAGCTCGTGCGCGAGGTCGTGCACCCAGGCCAGGGCGGTGCGCTGCGCGTCGACGGACACGTCGAGGTCGGAGAGCGGGTCCTCGCCGTGCGCGTCGCACCCGTGCTGCGTGACCAGGACCTCGGGCCGGAACGCGCGCAGCACCGGCGGCACGACGGCGTCGACCGCGCGCAGCCAGCGCGCGCCGTCCGTGCGGCGCGGGAGCCCGACGTTGACCGCGGTGCCCTCGGCGCCCGCGCCCCCGACGTCGGTCGGGTGCCCCGTGCCGGGGAAGAGCGTCGTCCCGCTCTGGTGGACGGACACGGTGAGGACGCGCGGGTCGTCCCAGAACGCCTCCTCCACGCCGTCGCCGTGGTGGGCGTCGAGGTCGACGTACGCGACGCGCGCGACGCCGTCGTCCAGGAGGCGGCGGATCGCGACGGCCGCGTCGTTGTAGACGCAGAAGCCCGACGCCGCGCCCGCCTTCGCGTGGTGCATGCCCCCCGCGACGTTCACCGCGTGCCCGACGCGCCCCGCGGCGATCTCCCCCGCCGCCTCGTAGGAGCCCGCGACGATCCGGGCGGCGGCCTCGTGCATGCCGGGGAAGACCGGGTCGTCCTCGGTGCCGAGCCCTCGGCGCGGGTCGGGCGTGCCGTGCTCGGACGCGGCCCGCACGGCCGCGACGTACGCCGCCTCGTGCACGAGGCCCAGGACGTCGTCGCTCGCCGGCTCCGGCCGGACGACGCGAGGCGCACCTCGGGGCGCACCGTCGCCGTCGAGCAGGCCGAGCGCGCGCACCAGCCCCATCGTCAGGTCGAGCCGGGCCGGGGACATGGGGTGCCCGGGGCCGAAGTCGTACCCGAGGAGCTCGGGGCTCCACACGACGCAGGATCCGGGCGCCGCGGCACCCGCACCGACGGGGGCGGGCGACGACGTGGGGTCGGTCGTGGGCATGGCTCACGGTAACGCCCGACGGCGCGCACCGGCCCCGACGGACCGGTCGCCGGACCTCGGTGCGGCACGCGCGCCCCGGAAGCGGCATGATGTCCCGGCGCCGGAGCGGCGACATGACGGGGCACCGGGCCCGTGGCAGAGTGACGCGAGTGGTGAGGGAGGCTCCATGCCGACGAGCATGACCGGGCGCCTGTTCAAGGGGCGGGAGATCGTCGACCGCCTCGCCCGGCAGTCGCCCGCACGCCTCGCCGTCACGGTCTTCGCCGCCGTCATCGCCGTCTTCACCGCTCTCCTCATGGCGCCCTGGGCGACGGTGAGCGGACGGGCGGCGCCCTTCGTCGACGCGCTGTTCACCGCGACGTCGGCGGTGTGCGTCACGGGCCTCGTCGTGGTCCCGACCGGCACGTACTGGTCGACGTACGGGCAGGTCGTCATCCTGCTCGGCATCAAGATCGGCGGCCTCGGCGTCATGACGCTCGCGTCGATCCTCGGCATGGCGGTGTCGCGGCGCATCGGCCTCACGCAGAAGCTCCTCACGGCGTCCGAGACCAAGACGACGCGGCTCGGCGAGGTCGGGTCGCTCGTGCGGGTCGTCATCATCACCTCGACGTCGCTCGAGCTCCTCATCGCGCTGCTCCTGCTGCCCCGCTTCATCGTCCTCGAGGAGACGTTCGGGGAGGCGGCGTGGCACGGCATCTTCTACGGCATCTCCGCCTTCAACAACGCCGGGTTCATCCCGACCGAGCAGGGCCTCATGCCGTACGTCGGCGACTGGATGCTGTGCCTGCCGATCATCCTGGGCGTGTTCATCGGCTCCCTCGGCTTCCCCGTGATCCTCAACGTCATGCGCAACCGCAAGCGCGTGTCGAAGTGGAGCCTGCACACCAAGCTCACGCTCACGACGAGCGCGATCCTCGTCGTCGTCGCCACGATCCTCTTCGCGGCGTTCGAGTGGACGAACGACGGGACGCTCGGCCCCCTGTCGCTCGGCGAGAAGCTCCTCGCGTCGCTGTTCGCGGGCGTCATGCCGCGGTCCGCGGGGTTCTCGACCGTGGACACCGGGCAGATGCACGAGGCGAGCTGGCTCATCACCGACGCGCTCATGTTCGTCGGTGGCGGCTCGGCGTCCACCGCCGGCGGCATCAAGGTCACGACCCTCGCCGTCATGGTCATCGCGATCGTCTCCGAGGCGCGCGGCGACCGGGACATGGAGGCGTTCGGGCGGCGGATCCCCCGCGACACCCTCCGGCTCGCCGTCGCCGTCTCGTTCGTCGGCGCGACGGCGGTCCTGCTGTCCAGCCTGCTGCTCCTCGAGATCACCGGCGAGTCGCTCGACGTCATCCTGTTCGAGACGATCTCCGCGTTCGCGACCGTCGGTCTCAGCACCGGGATCACGCCCGACCTGCCCGACATTGGCAAGTACGTGCTCGTCCTGCTCATGTTCGTCGGGCGCACCGGGACCATGACGTTCGCCGCGGCGCTCGCGCTGCGCGACCGTCGCCGCATCGTGCGCTACCCCGAGGAGCGCCCCATCATCGGGTGAGCGGCCCGCCCGCCGCGCCGGACGCCGTCGGGCACCGCCACCGACCCTCCCCGACCACACGAGAGGCCCCACCGTGACCGACCCCTTCTCCCGCGGCGCCGACCCGCGCCCCGCGCCGGTGACCGGGAGGGACGCCCTGACGGCAGACCCCGTCGCGCGGCGCATCGTCGAGCGCGGACGCGCCGAGCGGTCCCGCCGCGACGAGGCGAAGGCGCCCCGCAAGGACGCCGGCGTGCTCGTCATCGGTCTCGGGCGCTTCGGGACGGCCATCGCGGCCACGCTCGACCGCCTCGGCCAGGACGTGCTCGCCGTCGAGCGCGACCCCGAGCTCGTCGCCCAGTGGAGCGGTCAGCTCCCCCTCGTCGAGGCCGACGCGTCCAACCCCGTCGCGCTCGAGCAGCTCGGGGCGCGCGACTTCCCCGTCGCGGTCGTCGGCGTGGGCACGTCGCTCGAGGCGAGCGTGCTCATCACGGGGAACCTCGTCGACATGGGCACGCCCCAGATCTGGGCCAAGGCGATCTCCGCCGAGCACGGGCGCATCCTCCAGCGCATCGGCGCGCACCACGTCGTGTTCCCCGAGGCCGACGCCGGCTCCCGCGTCGCGCACCTGGTCTCCGGCAAGCTGCTCGACTACATCGAGGTCGAGGACGGGTTCACGATCGTCAAGATGCGCCCGCCCAAGGAGGTCCAGGGCTTCACGCTCACGCAGTCCAAGGTCCGCGAGCGCTACGGCGTCACCGTCATCGGCGTGAAGTCCCCCGGCGAGGACTTCCTCTACGCGACCCCCGAGACCCGCATCAGCGCCAACGACCTCCTCATCGTCTCCGGCCACGCCGACCTCCTGGAGCGCTTCGCCGCCCGCCCCTGACGGGCCGACCGGACGCTCAGGACGGTTCAGGACGGCGGGCGGTGCAGGAGGAACAGCCCGCGGTGGAGGGGGCGGTCGAGGCGCTGTTCGTCGGTCGCGACGTACTCGTCGAGGACGGCGAGGATGCGCCGGTCGAGCTCGGCGACGTCGTCGTCGGAGAGGTGGAGGCCGAAGGTCGCGGCCGTCGAGACCGCGTCGGGGCCGGCGGCGAGGGCGTCGTCGAGCGCGGCGGCGAAGGGTCCGAACCGGACGTCGGGCGCCGTGCCGCGCAGGGGGTCGTCGAGCCACCAGGTCGCGCCGGTCGCGCGGTAGGGGCGTTCGAGCGCTCCCCCGGCGCCGGTGCGGACGTCGGCGGGCTCGAGGAGTCCGGCGCGGACCAGGAGCCGGACGTGGTGGAGGGCCGTGCCGGGGGCGACGCCGAGGTGGTCGGCGAGCTCCTTGTTGGTCATCTCGCGCGTGCCGCACTGCCGGACGATGCGCTGGCGCAGGGGGTGGGCGAGGGCCTTCGCCTCGAGCGCCGTGGGCGGACGCCGTCCGGGCACGGCGGGCGGCGTCGCACCCGCGGTCGCTGCTGGCTCCTGCGGCGTGGGCTCGGCGCTCATGGCACCCATCGTACGTCGATCGATCGAGATCCACCGATCGATTGGGATTTCTCGATCACTGTGCCATGCTGGCGCCATGGCCCTCGCACCCCGCCGACGACGGACGGTCGGCACGCCCCTGGGCGGGCCGTTCCGGCGCCTCTGGACCGCGTCGACGGTCTCCAACCTCGCCGACGGCGTGCTCAAGGTCGCGCTGCCGCTCGTCGCGGTCCGCTACACCGACTCCCCCGCGCTCGTCGCCGGGCTGACGTTCGCCCTCACCCTGCCCTGGCTCCTCTTCGCGCTGCCCGCCGGCGCGCTCGCCGACCGGCTCGACCGGCGTCACGCGATGATCGGCGCCAACGTGGCGCGCGCGCTGCTCGTGGTCGCGCTCGCCGCCGTCGCGCTCGTGCCCGACGCCGGGAGCATCGCCGTGCTCTACGTCGTGGCGTTCGGCGTGGGCGTCACGGAGACGCTCTACGACACCGCCGCGCAGTCGATCCTGCCGCAGGTCGTTCCGCGCACCGCGCTCCCCCGGGCGAACGGACGCCTCTACGCGGCGGAGCTCACCGCGAACCAGTTCGTCGGCCCGCCGCTCGGCGGGCTGCTCGTCGCTGCAGGGGCGGCGGTGGCGTTCGGCCTCCCGGGCGCGCTGTGGGCGCTCGCCGTCGGGCTGCTCGTCGGGCTGCCCGGGGCGTACCGCCCCGAGCGCACGGCCCGCACGACGCTGCGGGCCGACATCGCCGAGGGCCTGCGCTTCCTGTGGCACGACCGGATCCTGCGCACGCTCGCCCTGATGGTCGGTGGCATCAACTTCGCGAGCAACGCCGCATTCGCGATCTTCGTGCTCTACGCCGTCGGCCCCGACTCGCCCCTCGGGCTGTCCGAGCCCGCGTACGGCGTCCTGCTCACGACGACCGCCGTCGGCGCGTTCGCCGGGTCCTTCGTCGCGGAGCGCGTGGTCGCGCTCGTCGGCCGGGCGCGCTCGCTGGCGCTGACCGTGCTCAGCACGGTCGCGCTGGTGGGCGTCCCCGCGGTGACGACGGACCCGTGGGTCATCGGTGCCGTCTACGCCGTGGGCGGGGCGGGGATCGCGGTGTGGAACGTCGTCACCGTCTCGCTCCGGCAGCGGATCACGCCCGACGCGCTGCTCGGTCGCCTCAACTCCTGCTACCGGCTCGTCGCGTGGGGGACGATGCCGCTCGGCGCGGCGGTCGGCGGCCTGCTCGGCGAGCTCTTCGGGCTGCGGAGCGTGTTCGTCGTCATGGCGGCCGTGTCGGCGGCGACGCTGCTGGGCATGCTCGTCGTCGACGACCGCGCGATGGACGCCGCGGAGCGCGCCGCCGACGAGCGCGACGCGCTCCAGGAGAGCGAGCCTGCGGCGGACGCGGTCACCGAGGAGTAGGGCCGCCGACTAGGCGGCGGGCTGGTCCTTGTGCGCCCGACGGCGCAGCACGGCGCCGGCCGCGACGGCCAGCCCGGCGAGCACGGCGACCCCGACGAGCCCCGTGCCGGTCGTGGCGAGGCCCCCGGGGCGCGGGGAGGCCGACGTCCCGCCGCCGGTCGTGCCGCCGGTGCCGACGGACGGCGTGCCGCCGGGCTCGTGCGGCTCGCCCGGTGCGGCGAGGACGACGAACGGCTCGGACAGCACGTCGGCGCCCTCGCCCGGGGCGACGAGGCGGATGTGGTGCTCGCCCGGGGCCGTCCCGACGGGGATCGTCGTCACGAGCTCGAACGCGCCGTCGGCGTCGGTCGTGACCGTGCCGAGCAGCACGGGCTCGCTCTCGAGCCAGACCTCGTACGTGGTGTGCGGCGCGAGGCCGGTCCCGCGGACCACGAGCTCGCCGCCGACGACGAACGGGCCGTCGCCCACGACGACGACGCGTGGACCTGCGGGCACCTCCCGCTCGCTGATCTCGACGCTCACGCGCACGCCCTCGGCCGGGTCGGGGACGGCGGCCGTCAGCGCGGTGGCCGAGGCGGCGCCGGCGGGGACGACGAGGGAGCCGGCGATCACGAGGGCGGCGAGCAGCCTGCGGGTGGTCGTCACGCGATGAACCTCTTCGTCCGGCCCGGGGTGGGCGCTGCTGGGTCCCCCCGAACCCGGCTGGACGATCGTCCAGCCGCGATCATCTTGCCATCTTGGACGCTCGAACTGAACATCCGTCCAGGTTGTTCACCCGGCCGTCGTCGTCTCGCCCCCTCCGGCAGCACGAAGCTCGGCCCCCGCCGCTCCGAGGAGCGACGGGGGCCGAGCCGGACCCGGACGGTGCCGGCACACCGCCCGGGGGTCTGTGGTCACCCACCGTGGCGAGGTAGAGGCGTGGTCACGACCGCACCTCTACCTCGCGGCACCGGGGCTCTACCTCGGCGAGGTGGGGCGACGGGTCAGCCGCAGTCGAGCGCGACGAACGGCGCGTCGACCGTGGCGGTCACCTCCTGGGGTCCGTCGGGGCCGTCGACCGTGGTGGTCCCCGTGACGGTCGCGGTGCCGGCCGGGGCCGACGTCGCGCGCGTCGCGAACGACTGGTAGGCGTTCCTGCCGGGCGCCACGTCCGCGAACGCCCTCTCGCCGTACGGCGTGGCGAGCGACACCGACACCGGGACGTCCTCGCCGTTCGTGACGCGCACGGCGACGTACGCCTTGCCGGCGAGGCAACGGGGCGACACCTCGACGTCCAGCGCGAGCTCCGGCTCGTCGCCGAGCGCGGGCAGCACGACCTGCTGGCGCACCTCCTCGTTGCCCGCCGCGTCGGTCGCGGCGAACTCGATGACCTGCGGCTCGTCGGTGAGCGCGCGCGTGAACGGCTCCGTGTACGTGCCCCAGAACGTGCCGGGGCCCTCCCACTGCACCTTGTCCACGCCCGAGCCCGCGTCGGTGGCCGCGAGGGTGATCTCGACGCTGCTGCCGACCTCGCGCAGCGTCGCGACCGTCGCGGGCGCGACCGTGTCCACGCGGAGCTCGCGCGAACCCGTGCCGACGTTGCCCGCCGCGTCCGTGGCGCGCGCCTCGACGGTGCGCACCCCGTCCTCGTCGACCGCGAACGGTCCGTCGTACGCGGTCCACGCGCCGCCGTCGACCGAGACCTCGACCGCCGGGGCCGGGTCGCGGTTGTCGGACGCCACGACCGTGACGGTCGGGTGCTGGACGTACCAGCCCGACGTCGCCGCGCCGGGCTGGGCCGTGACGGTCACCGTGGGCGGTGTCGTGTCCTCGCCGGTGTCCGGCGCGATGACGAACACGACGGCCTCGGCCGGCACGTCCGTCCCCTCGACGTCCCCGTCGACGAAGAACAGCCCGTCCGGCTCGGCGTAGTCGGCCGGGTCCACGGCGTCCCACGTCACGGGGATGCGGCTGTCCTTGGACGCGTCCTCGTACTCGGCCGTGACGGTCGCGGGGAGCGCCGGGGCCGTGCCCGCGAGCGTCACGACGCTCACGTTGTCGACGGCCGTGATCGCGCCCGGCTCGCCGTCGCGCACGTGCACCGTGCCGCTCACCGGCTCGACGAGCTCGTCCGACGTCCCGGTGACCTCGAACGCCCCCGCGGCGGCGACGTCGTCGGGCGTCACGTCCTCCCAGTCCACGGCGACGGTCTCCACGCGGCCGTCGGTGAAGATCGCGTCGATCTCCGCCGGCAGGTCGGGCAGGACGCCGACGTCGGTCGGGACGTGGACCGGCGAGTAGTCGATCGGTCCGTTCGGGTCGACCGGCTCCGGCTCCTCGACGCCACCCGTGCCCCAGACCTCCCACTCCGACACCCCGACGCCCGAGTACGTCGCCGCCGTGGTGCCCCGCAGCGCGTCGAACGTCGCGCGCAGGCGCGTCGTCGTCACCGCGTCGAAGGTCGTCTCGTTGGTCGTGAGGCGCTCGGTCGGGTAGCCGCTCGGGTTCGGGACGTCGACGAACGCGCCGGTGTCCGCGTCCCAGTACTGGAGCTTCCACGACGCCGGGACGCGCACGTTGTCGCCGTTCGCGTCGATGCCGTCGGACCAGAACCGGACGACGGAACGGTCCACCGTGACCGGTGCGGGCCACGAGTACTCGAGCCACTGCGTCGCGGGTCGGTCCCCGCTCCACGTCGCCCAGGTCGCGTCGTGCGCTCCCCCGGTGCTCACGCCCGCGCCGTCGTTCACGGCCTCGACCTTGTTCCACGACGCCGTGTAGCTCGCCTCGGGCGTGCCGAGCAGCGCCACGTTCGACGGCGCCTCGTCGGCCGCCGCCAGGACCTCGTCCCCGGTGCCCGAGGTCGCGGCCCACGCCCCGACGCCCGCGCCCGTGAGGGCCAGGGCGAGGACGGTCGCGGTGGCGACCACGCGCCGTCGGGCCCGGGGTGTCCCCGGCTCGTGCCCGAGCGGGATGAGCACGGCCGAGCCCGCGCCCCGCGATGAGTGAGTGCGCGCGCTCATGCCAGCCTCGCCTTCCCCGCCGTGACCAGGACCTTCTGACCGTCGCGGCGGCTCAGGAGGCCGTCCGCGGTGAACTGCTCGACGGTGCGCTGGACCTTCTGGAGGAAGGCGGCGCGGTCGGCGAACCCGCCGTCGCCCCACACGACGTCGAGGAACGTCGTCCCGTTGGGCCGGGCGGCGTTGGCGACGCCGCTGTCGAGCCCCGCGAAGACGACGCGCGGCTCGGAGCGCTCGACGTACATGTGGTACTGCGTGTCGTCGCCCGACCACGCGGGCTCGAACGTGAGGTCCCCGAGGCGGAAGTACCCGTTCCCGGTGTCCGTGAACGCGCCCTCGAGCGTGCCGTCGAGGCCCATGTGGGCGTAGAGGGACAACTTGAGGTACTCGCGCGACGCGCTGCGCGCGAGGAGGACCGTCGGCCCGTTCTCGATGCTCTGGATCGCGGGGTTGTCGATCGTCGGCACGGCGCGGATGCTCAGCGGCATCGTCACGTCGACGACGTCGCCGGGCGACCACGAGCGCGACACGCTCGCGTACGTCCCCGGGACCGCGTCGAGGTCCTGCTCCACGCCGTTGACCGTCACCGTGAAGCCCTTGCGCACCCAGCCGGGCACGCGCAGGCGCAGGTCGAGCTGCCCGGAGCCGTTCACCGTGAGGCGGGTCGCCCCTACCTTCGGGTACTGCGTCTCCTGCACGACCTCGAAGCCCTTCTCCGCCCACGTCAGGGTGGAGGCGAGGTAGAGGTTGACGTAGAGCACCTCGCCGTCGACCGACCGGAAGTAGACCGAGTCGCGGTACTTCACGTGGTTCTCGAGCCCGGTGCCGCCGCAGCACGTGCCCGTGTTGCCGTACTCGCGGCGCGTGCCCGGGTTGACGCCGTACATGTACGTGACGTCGGGGCTCGTCGTGGACTGCGAGTTCTTCTTCGAGCCGACGACGTGGTTGAGCAGCCCGCGCTCGTAGTACTCCATGTACTTCGGGTCGAGCGAGTGGAAGTACAGGAGCCGCGAGAGCTTGAGCATGTTGTACGTGCCGCACGTCTCGGCGTTGCGCGCGCCGATGTCGCCCGCGACCGTGTTCGGCGGGCCGAACAGCTCGCCCTCGCCGTGACCGCCGTGCGCGTACGTGCGCCCGGGCACGACCATGCCCCAGAAGCCCTCGACGGCGCGGAGGTACCGCTCCTCGCCCGTGAGGTCGTAGACCTTGAGGTACCCCGGGAACTGCGGGATGTGCTGGTTCGCGTGCTTGCCGTTGAGCGTGTCCGTGCCCGCGGCGCTCGCGTCCACGAGCGTGTTGAGGTCGAACAGCTTCGCGGTGGCGACGTACGTGTCGTCGCCCGTGATCGACGCGATGTCGGCCAGCACCTCGTTCATGCCGCCGTACTCGCCCGCGATGTAGATGCCCCACATCCGGTCGAGCTGCGCCTGCGGCAGGACCGACAGACGGCTGTGCACCCACGCCGCCATCGAGGACGCGAGCTCGAGCGCCTGGTCGCTGCCCGCGAGGCGGTACGCCTCGAGGAGTCCCGCCATGATCTTGTGGCACGTGTAGTACGGCGCCCAGATCTCGCCGTACGGCGCGTACTTCTCGAGCTGGCTGAACTGCCACTCGCCGTACGCCGCGAGGAAGCCGGGGTGGCTGAACCGGCCCATGGCCGCGAGCGCCGTCTGGACCTCCGCCAGACCCTCGACGAGATGGTCCACCTTGTCGCGGAACACCGTCTCGCCCGTGCTCGCGTACGCGAGCGACACCATGGACAGGAAGTGCCCGCCGTAGTGCCCCCGCAGGAGGTTCGCGGTCTGGGTGTTCGCGCGGCCCGGGTAGTCGTCGGGGCCCCACGGCTGCTCGTTGGCGTGGCCGAAGCCCTCCCAGCCGCCGGGCGCGGACGCGCCCTTGGTGTCGAGCCCGGCGTTGCGCCGGAACACCGCGAGGACGCGGTCCACGGGGTACTCGCGCGCGAGGTGCAGGATCTGGTCCTGCGAGCGCGTCGCGACGCTCGGGGCGAGCGTCACGTCGGACATCGGGAACGGCTCGGCGGCCCAGCCGTCGAAGGTCACCGAGCGGTCGAGGGACCGCAGGAAGGCCCGGCTGACGGGCGGTCCGCTCGGGACCGTCAGTGCCGGGACCGGCGGCGCGGCGAGCGCGCTGCCGCCGCCCGCGAGCGCGACGGCGCCGGTCGCCCCGGCGGCCAGCGCCCCGAGCCGCAGGACGGCCCGCCGCGAATATCTGGAGTCGTGCACGTGCATGAGCTGTCGCTCCTTCTCACTCGTCGTCGAGTGGTGGAAGCGTCGTCGGCGGCAAGGAGGGAAGCCCCGCGTCCGACGCTCGTGCTGGTTCCGCCCGGCCGCCACGTCGCCGAGGGAGAGCTCTGGTCCGTCGAGGGAGAGGCGTGGTCGTGACCACGCCCCTCCCTCGCGGTACCTCGCCTCTCTTCCTCGGCGGGGTGCGACCTCGCGGGTGTCAGGCGCAGTCGAGCGCGTCGACCTGCGCCTCGCGCGTGGTCGTCACCTCCTTCCCGTCGAGGGTCGCGACGCCGGTCACCGTGACGGTCCCGGCCGAGACCGTCGTCGCGCGCGCCGCGAACGACTGGTACGCGTTCTTGCCCGGCGCGACGTCGGCGACGGTCTTCTCGCCGTACGGCGTCGCGAGCGTCACGGTGACGGGGACGTCCTCGCCGTTGGTCGCGCGGACCGCGACGTACGCCTTGCCGGCGAGGCAGCGCGACGTCGCCTCGACCGCGAGGTCGAGCTCCGGCGCCGGGGGCTGCTCGCCGTAGGCCGCGAGCAGCGCGGCGTGCTCGGCGGCCGTGATCGGCAGCACCGTGCCGTGGCGCGGGCTGCTCGGCAGGTGGGCGTCGACCGACGTCCACACTCCCGAGTCGAGGTCGGTGGACTCGAGCGGCAGGTAGCCCTGGCCGCCGTGGTAGCTCGGCTGGTCGACGAAGAGGTACCACTTCTCCTCGGTGTTCGACTTGAAGACGGTCGGCCCCTCGCCCGCGGTGAGCGTGCCGCCCCACGGGTTGGGCTGGCCGTAGCCGATCTTCTCCGCGACCAGGTCCCAGTCGGTCGAGCGCAGGTCCGTCGACTTCTCGAGGCGCGGGATCATGTACGCCTCGTCCTTGGTGAACCGGTAGTACGTGCCGTCGTGCTCGACGATCGACGAGTCGATCATCCCGAGCCCGTTGCCGCGCTTCTCGTCGATCCACACCTGCGGCTCGGAGAACGTCACGAAGTCGCGCGTCGTGGCGTACATCATGCGCTGGTAGCTCGTGGAGATCTGGCGCCCGTCGGTCGAGGTGGTCGGGTAGAGCGCCGAGGCCCAGTAGACGATGTACTCCCCGCGCTGCGCGTCCCAGAACGCCTCGGGCGCCCACGTGTTGCCCGCGTACGCGCTCGACACCGTGACCGAGCGCTGCTCGGACCAGTGCACGAGGTCGGTCGACTCCCAGATCATCAGCGCACGCGACCCGCGCTCCTGCGCGTTGCCGAAGTTGTTGCCGCCGTAGATGCGCAGGTCGGTCGCGAGGAGGAAGAAACGGTCGCCCTCGGGCGAGCGGATGATGAAGGGGTCGCGCAGACCCTTCTCGCCGAGCGTCGACGTGAGCACCGGCTCGCCGTCGTTGAGCTCGACCCAGTCGAGCGGGTCGTTCCCGTTGCTCGCGCTGAAGTACACCGACTCGCCGTCCGCGGTGCTCTCGCCCTCGAAGTACGGGAAGAAGTAGCCCTCGTAGTCGGCCTCCGCGGGCAGCGGGCGGACCGTGGCGTCGTACGTGTGCGTCGCGGTCGCGCCCTCCTTGGTCGCGGTCACGGTGAGCCGCACGACGGCGGCCGGCTCACCGTGCGCGGGCCGCGTCACCTCGCCGGTGGCCGAGACGGTCGCGGGGTCGGAGCTCTGCCACGTGAGCGCCGAGCCGTTGGCGCCGTCCACGGGCAGCGTGAGGTTGCCGCGCACGTCGTCGAGGTGCGGCACGACGGCGTGGCTCGCGTCCCACGCGACCGCGTCGGCGGGCGCGAGGTGGGCCAGGACCGTGACGTCGAACGTCGCGGTGCGGGCGACGGCGCCGCGCGTGACGAGCGCGGTGAGCGTGACCGTCGCGTCGTCCGCGCCCGCGGCGGGCCGGGTGACCGCGCCGGACGTCGAGACGACGGCCGCGTCGGACGACGTCCACGTGACGAGCGAGCCCTGGGCGCCGGTCGTGGGCAGCACGAGGTTCCCGGTCACGGCGCTCGTGTCGCCGAGGTCGAGCGCGGCGAGGTCGGCGTCCGCGGCGGCCGTGGAGGTCCGGGCCGCGAGCTCGCCCGCCTCGGCCGCGCTCAGCGCACGGTCGTAGAGGCGGAAGTCGCGCACCTGGCCCTTGAGGTAGCGGTCGCCGGAGTAGAGCGAGCGGCCGACGTAGTTCGCCGTCGTCTGCCCGCCGCCGATCTGGCCGGGGTCGGTCGTGACGTTCGTGGCCTGCTTGACCTGCACGCCGTCCTCGTAGAGCGTCGCGGTCGTGCCGGTGAGCGTGTAGGTGAGGGTCTTCCAGACGCCGCGCTGGAGGTTCGCGCCCTTGGTGACGGTCTGCTCGGTGGTCCAGCTCCCGGTGGCGATCGAGGTCCGGTAGGCGTTGCCGGTCGTGAACAGGTACCCGTTGCCGTTCGACCCGCTCGTGTTCCCGAGCCCGTACACGAAGTACGGCGTGCCCTGGTCCTGGCTCACGAGCACGTCGAGGCTCACCGTGGCGTCGGTGAGCCCGGCGAGCAGGTGGTCGGGCAGGTCGACGTAGTCGTCCGTGCCGTCGAGCGTCGTGCCGTCGGCGGTCGCCGTGCCGCCCACCAGCGTGGCCGGGCCGAACGCCGACCCCTCGGCGCGGTTCGCCGTCGTGCCGCCGGTCGTGCTCGCGGCGTCGAGCGGGTACCACGCGACGAGCCCGTCGTCGGTGGGGCCGCCGACGTCCGCCGCGGCGGGCGCCGCGACGGCCGCGACGGCCGCGACGGCCGTGGAGACGGCGAGCGCCCCCACCAGCCCGGCGGCGAGCGTCGAGCGTGCTCGGTGTGTCAGGTCCATGGGTTCCTCTCCTCGTCGAGATGCAGATCGTGCTCGCGAGATAGAACCTGCGGTCGCGAGGTAGAGCTCCGAGAGCTCTACCTCGCGACGTGCGGCTCTACCTCGGCGGGGTGGGGTCAGCCGCAGGTGTGCGCGGCGTACGCGACGTCGTACGTCGTCGTGGCCGGGGTGCCGTCGAGCGTCGCCGTGCCGGTGACGGTCACCGTGCCGGCCTCGACCGACGTCGCGCGGGTCGCGAACGACTGGTACGCGTTCGCCCCCGGGCCCACGCCCGCGAACGTCTTCGTGCCGTACGGGGTCGTGAGGGTGACGTCGGCGGGCACGTCGCCCGCGTTCGTCGCCCGGACCGCGACGTAGACCTTGCCCGCGAGGCACCGCGGGGTGGCCTCGACGGTCAGCTCGACCACCGGGGCGGGCGAGACGTCGACCGGGTCCACGCTCTCGAGCGTCGGCACGACCTTCTGGATGAGGCCGTCCTCGCCGAACGTGAGGCGGTCGATCGTCGTCTCGCGGTTCGTCCCGTTGCCGCCGGGGATCGCGAACCGGTGGTACGCGATGTACCAGTCGTCCGTGCCCTCGACGTGGAGGATCGAGCTGTGCCCCGTCCCGAGGATGCCCTGCGAGACGTCCTTCTCGAGGATCACGCCGCGGTACGTCCACGGTCCGTCGATGCTGTCCGACGTCGCGTAGCCGACGCGGTAGTTCTCCGACCCCGTGTCGTCGATCGAGTACGTGAGGTGGTACGTCCCGTCCCGGTAGTTGAGGAACAGGCCCTCGCGGAAGTCGGTCAGGCCGGGGATGCGCCGCAGCGTGTCCTGCTTGATCGACGTCATGTCGTCGTTCAGCTCCGCCATGACCGGCCCGTTCGACGGCCCGCCGTTGCCCCACAGGAGCCAGTACTTCCCGGTCTCCGGGTCACGGAAGGCCGCCGGGTCGATGGCCTGTCCCGAGGTGACCGCCTCGCCGTTCGTGATCATCGCCGTCGGCTGCGCGGTGAACGGGCCCTCGGGGCTGTCGGCCACCGCGACGCCGATCGTCTTCCGGTTGTACGTCGGGTTGTGGCCGGAGAAGTAGAAGTAGTACTTCCCGTCCCGCTCGATGATCGTGGGCGCCCACGCGTTGCCGGTCGCCCACGGGACGTTCCCGTCCGCGCCGTCGAGCGTGAGGAACGGCTGCTCCGAGCGCTCCCACGTCACGAGGTCGGTCGACTTCCAGACGTAGAAGTCCTTGCCGCCCCAGCCCGGCGTGCCGTCGGTCGTGGCGTAGAGGTAGAACGTGTCGCCGAACTGCGCGATGTTCGGGTCGGCGTACTTCCCCGGCAGCACGGGGCTGCCCATCTGCTTCGCCTGCACGGTCCACGTGCGCGACGACCCGTCGGGCCCGGTGACGGTGTACTCCACGGGCTGCGTGAAGTCCTGCACCGAGCCGTTGGCGGGCGTCACCGTCGCGCGCGGCGACACGGTGAGCACCGGCGCGAGCGCCGAGACGTCCGTGCCCGGCACGACGGGGAGGGTGACGGTCGAGCTCGCGCCGTCGACGATCGCGGGCACCTTGAGCGCGTCGAGCTCCGCCCCGGTGACCGCCGTGTGGTCCGCGCCGACCTGGTAGACCTCGTCCGCCGTGAGCGCGCGGTCGTAGACCCGGAAGTCGCGCACGGAGCCCTTGAGGTAGCGGTCGCCCGAGTAGAGCGAGCGGCCGATGTAGTTGGCGAGCGTCGAGCCGTTGCCGATGTCCTGCGGGTCGGTGGTGACGCCCGTCTGGCGGCCCACCTCGACGCCGTCCTCGTAGAGCACGGCCGTCGTGCCGGACAGCGTGTACGTGAGGTGCTTCCACACCCCGCGCTGCAGGTTCGCGTTCTTGGTGACCGTCTGCTCGGTCGTCCAGTTCCCCGTCGCGATCGACGTGCGGTACGCGTTGCCCGTGGTGAACAGGTACCCGTTCCCCGCCGTGCCGCTCGTGTTGCCCAGGCCGTAGATGAAGTACGGCGTCGCCTGGTCCGTCGCGACCTTGACGTCGAGCCCGACCGTGACGTCGGTGAGCCCGGAGAGCAGGTGGTCGGGCAGGTCGACGTAGTCGTCCGTCCCGTCGAGCCGGACGCCCTCCCCGGTGCCCGAGAACGCCGCGCCGTTGGCGAGCGTCGCCGGGCCGAACGCGGACCCGGGCGCGGTGTTCGCCGCCGCCGTGCCGCTCGTCTCGTCGAACGCGTACCGCACGACGAGGCCCGGGATCTCCGTGGTCACCTCGACCGCGACGTACGCGGTGTGCGATCCGTCCGCGGTCGTCGCCGTGACGAGCGCGTGGCCCTCGCCGACGCCCGTGACGACGCCGTCGGCCGAGACCGTGGCGACGTCCGCGTCGTCCGACGCCCACGTGATCGCGCGCGCCGTCGCGTTGGCGGGCGTGACGGTGGCGGTGAGCTGCCGCGCGCCGCCGACGCCCACCTCGAGCGACTCGGGGGTGACGCTCAGGCCCTCGACAGGGACGACGTCGTCGGTCACGGTGACGACCGCGCGGGCGCGGACGCTCACCCCGCCGCCCAGCGTGCCGGCGACCTCGAACGAGCCGGCCTGCGCGTACGACGCCGGGTCGACCGCGTCCCACGTGACGTCGGCCGGGCCGGTCGACCCGTCGGCGTAGTGGGCGGTGACGGTGGCGGGCAGCAGGGGCGTGGAGCCCGTCTGCACCGTGACCGCGACGTCGTCGACGGACTCGACGAACGCGTCGGGCTGGTAGGTGCTCAGCAGGCGGTCGTACTCGGCCTGCGTCACCGGGAGCACCGTGCCGTGGCGCGGGCGCGACGGCATCTGGTAGTCGGTGGACATGGTCCACTCGGCCGCGTCGAGCGAGGTCGACTCGAACGGCACGTAGCCGCGGCCGCCGAACTCGTCGATGAAGAGGTACCACTTCTCCTCGGTGTTGGACTTGAAGATCGTCGGGCCCTCGCCCTGGTTGATCCCGCCGCCGAGCGAGTTCGCCTTGCCGATGCAGTCGGTGATGAACTCGTAGTCCGTCGAGCGCAGCTCGGCCGACTTCTCGCCGAGGATGAACTTGGAGCACGGCGTGGACGACGTGTTGTTCCGCTCGTCCTTGGTGAAGCGGTAGTACTGGCCGTCGTGCTGCGTCACGGTCGAGTCGATGACCGAGTAGCCCGGGTCGACCCACACCTGCGCCTCGCTGAACGTCACGAAGTCGCGCGTCGTGGCGTACATCATGCGGTTGTAGGTGTTGCCGGTGTGGCCCGGGTCGTCCTCCGCGTAGAGCTTCGAGGCCCAGAACACGACGTACGCCCCGATGGTCTCGTCGTAGTACGCCTCCGGCGCCCACGTGTTGCCCGCGGTGTCGGGCGAGACCTGGACGAGGCGCTGGTCGGTCCAGGTCACGAGGTCCGTGGACTCCCACACCATGATCGACTTCGAGCCCGTGCGCTGGGACGCGTCCCAGTTCCCGTTGCCGTAGATCTTGAGGTCGGTCGCGATCTGGTAGAACTTGTCGCCCTCGGGCGAGCGGATGATGAACGGGTCCCGCAGGCCCTTCTCCCCCAGCTCCGACGTCAGCACCGGCTGGTTGTCGTTGAGGTTCTGGTACTTCAGCGGGTCGTTGCCCTGGCTCAGCCCGAAGTAGACCTGCTCGCCCGTCGCCGTGCCCTCGCCGACGAAGTACGAGAAGAGGTAGCCCGCGAGGTCCTCCTGCGCGGGCAGCGCGGGGACGTGCGCCGCGAGCTCGCGCGTGGCGGAGGCCGCGCCCACGGTCACCGTCGCCGTGAGCGTCACGGTCTCGGCGTCCTCGCCGTGCGCGGGGCGCGTGACCTCGCCCGTCGGGCTGATCGTGCCCGACGACGTCGCCCACGCCACGCTCGCGCCGTGCAGCCCCGCGGTGGGCAGGGTCAGGTTGCCGCGCACGTCGTCGAGGTTCGTCACCTCGAGCGCGGCGGCCGCGGCGTCGGCCTTGGCCTGGTCGCCGTCGCCCGGCAGGACCGTGACGTCGAACGCGCGGGTCTCGGTCGCTCCGCGCAGCGCCACCGTGGCGGTGAGCGTCGCGGTCGCCGGCTCGTCGCCTGCGGGGCGCGTGACCGCGCCGCTCGCGGAGACGACGGCCTCGTCGGAGCTCGCCCAGGTCACCGCCGAGCCGCCGACGCCCTTCGCGGGGAGCGCGAGGTCGGTGACGACGGCGGTCGTGTCGCCGAGGTCGAGCGCGGCGGCGTCGGCCGCGACGGCGTCCTGCGCGGAGGCCGCCGCGACGTCGGCGACCTCCTGCGCGGTGAGAGCGCGGTCGTAGAGCCGGAAGTCCTTCATGCGGCCCTTGAAGAGGTTGTCGGCGGCGTAGGCCGACCTGCCGAGCGCGTTCGCGGTCGTCGTGCCGCCACCGATCGCGCCGGGTGTGATGGTCACGGCCGTGTTCTGCCCGACCTGGGTGCCGTCCTCGTACAGCCGCGCGGTGCCGCCGCCGAGGGTGTACGTGATCGTCTTCCAGACTCCGCGCTGGAGCGCGCCCGCGGGCGCCTTGGCGGTGTTCTGCTCGCGGCCCCACGCGAGGTCGGAGATCGTCGCGCGGTAGTTCGCGTTGCCCGTCGAGAACAGGTAGCCGTTCCCCGACTGCGGGCTGCCGACCGCCGGGTTGCCGAGGGTGTAGAAGAAGTAGTTGCCGCTCAGCGACGCGTCGACCCACACGTCGGCGCTCACCGTCACGGCGTCGTACCCGGCCAGGAGGTCGTCGGGGAGGTCGACGTGGTTCGACCCGCCGAAGGTCAGGCCCTGACCGGGCTGCCAGCCGCCGCCGGAGCCCGTGAGGGTCCCGTCCATCCCGTTGCCGGACGCGTCGTGCGCGACAGTACCGGCGGTCTCGTCGAGCGGGAGCCAGAGCCGGAGCCCCTCCGCGCTCGGCTCGGCCGCGGCCGGGACCGGCGCGGGTGCCGCGGGCATCGGGCCGGCGGCCGCCGCGCCCACGGGCGCGAGCGGTGCGACCAGCGCGAGCCCGAGGAGCGCCGCGAGCGAGCGGCGTCGGCGTCGGGCGCGGGGCTCCGCGAGCGTCGGGGGTGGTTCGTGGCGTGAGGTCATCGGTGACTCCTCGTCGTCGTGCCCGGCGACAGCGCCGGTCGCAGGTCCGCCGTCGGACGCGCGTGTGAACGCTAACATGTGAGCGCAAACATGGCGAGGGTCGGAGGCGATCAACTCCGCCGAAACCGTTATCGAGTTTCGTCCGGGGAGCTGTCCGGGGCGAACGATGCGTTTCCGTTCGAGTGATGCGCGTAGACGCGCATCACTCGAACGGAAACGCATCACTCGACGCACGCGGGCAATCCAGCGCCAGAGCGGGCCGGCGTCCGCGACGCCGGCCCGCTCACGGGACGTCCGGGCGCGACGTGCGCCCGTCCGTCCTCAGCCCCCGCAGGCGAGCGCGTCGAACGCGACCTCGTACGGCGTGCTGACGTCGGCGCCGTCGACCGGCGCCGTGCCCGTGACGGTCGCGACCCCGGCCGCGAGCGACGTGGACCGCGCCGCGAACGACTGGTACGCGTTCGCGCCCGGAGCGACGTCGGCCACGACGCGCGTGCCGAACGGGGTGGCGAGCTCGACGTCGGCCGCGACGTCGCCCAGGTTCGTCGCGCGCACCGCCACGTAGGCCTTGCCCGCGAGGCAGCGTGCGGACGCGGTCACGTCGAGCTCGACGGCCGGGCCTGCGGCGTCGGCCGCGAACTCCCACGTGTCCACCTCGACGAGGTCGACGCCCGCGGGGCCGGCGAACGTGAAGTACACGTCGTGGACGCCGCTCACGCCCTCGAGGGCGGCGGTCACGTCCGCCCACTCGCCCACCGGGGTGTCGAGGTCGAGCGTGCCGACGACGGCACCCTCGCGGTCGTCGAGGCGCACCTCGACCGTCGCGCCCTCGACGAGCGGCCTGACGCGCGCCGTGACGCTCGCGGCACCGTCGCCGAAGTCGACCGACGACAGCGCCGACCAGTCGCCGGCGTCGACGTCGCGGACGACGAGGTTCGGCGCCTGGGTGCCGAACTGCGCCGAGCCGCCGTCGACCTTCGCCGTGGTGAGCCCCTGCTGCCACGCGAAGGTCTCCGCCTCGAGCACCTGGAACGGGTCGAGGTCCTTGACCTGGTCCACGCCCGCGTAGTCGCCCACGACCTGCTGGACCGTGCCGTCCGCGTTGAACGTCAGCTCCTGGATGTGCGGGCTGCGGTAGCCCTGCGTGGTGCTGCCGTTGATGCGCTTGTTGAGCGTGGGCGCGTGGTACGTGAAGTAGTACTTGCCGTCCAGCTCGAACACCGACTGGTGGTTGTTGCCACCCGTGCCCGCACCGAAGAACTGCGACTGGTTCGGGAACATCACGCCGGCGTACGTCTCCTTGGGGAACGACATCGGGTCGTCGGAGATCATGTAGCCGATCTGCCCTCCGCCCGGGTACCCCGGGAGCGTGGCCTGGTTGCCGCCGAAGTCGTTGCCGCCGAAGTGCGACGAGTACGACAGGTAGTACTTGCCCTCGCGCTCGAAGACCTGCGCCGCCTCGAACGCCACGGGCGCGTCCACGACGGCTGCCGTGCCCTTCGTCGAGACCATGTCGTCGCCGAGCTCGATGACGCGGATGTTCTTCGGGTTGTTGAACCGCTCCGCCGCGGGCATCGACGTCGACGCCGGGCCCCCGCCGAAGTAGAGGTACGCGCCGTCGTCGGTGACGAGCGGCGCCGGGTCGAACTTCCAGGCCACGGCCTCGGCGCCCGGGGTGCGCCCGTCGATGAGCGTGCTGTCGCGCTCGCTCGTCCACGGCCCGAGCGGCGAGGCGCCCGTGATGACGTTCGACGACCCGCCGCCGTTGGCGTAGTAGAGGAAGTACTTGTCGACGCCGTCGACCGTCTTCTTCGCCATGCCCGGCGCCCACGAGTTGTTCGTGAAGGGCGCGACGCCCTGCGGCCCCGCGACCTGGATCTCGCCGTGGTCCGTCCAGTTCACGAGGTCCTCGGACGAGATGAGCGTGATCTGGTTGATGCTGCCGTAGTTGATCTGCGGCGAGACGCCCGTCACCGGGTCGGGCGCGTAGCCCTGGGTGTCGTTCGTCATGTACATGTACACGCGGCCGTCCTCGACGAACCCGAACCCGTCGGCCCCGAACTTGTGGGAGATGAGCGGGTTGTGCTCGCCGGGCAGCTTGCCGAGCACCTCGATCGTCTTCGAGGGCGGCCCGGGCGGGGGCGCGCCGACGACGGAGACGTCGTCGAGCACGAAGTCCATGAGGTGCGTCGCCGGGTCGGCGGACGGGTTGCTCGTCCACGGCGTCTCGAAGAACAGCCGCGCGGTGCCGACGTTCTGGTCGGCCGGGATCGTGAACCGGCCGTCGAGCGTCGCCCACTGGCCCTTGGTCGCGGTGACGCTCACCAGGTTCGTGTACGTCCCGCCGCCGTAGTGCATCGTGGCGAAGAACTGCTTGGTGGCCGGGGCCGCGGCGTCGTCGTACCGGATCTTCGCGGTCAGCTCGTACGTCTCGCCCGCGCGAACCTTGCCGCTGAGGTCCTGCATCGGACCGGAGCCGGTCGTCGCGCGCGCGGTGGTCAGGGCTGCGGCCTCGCCCGCGAACGCCTGGTCGGTGGTCGACAGCACGGCCTTGTCGGTCGCGTTGCCGTTGTTGACGAACCAGCCGGTCGTGCCGTCCTCGAAGCCGCCGTTGACGACCAGCTCCTCGTCCGCGGCGTACGACGGCAGCGCGGCGAGCGACGCGGAGAGCAGCGTCGCGAGCGCGGCCCCGGCGACGGCGCCGCGCAGGCGACGTCGTCTGCGGTGGTGCGTGTCCATGGATCCTCCTCGATCGATGTGGGTGTCCTGCGTGTCCGCGCACCTCGCGCGGACGGTCGTGCCCCGACGGCGGTGTCGCGCCGTCGTCCTGCGTCCTCCTCTCGTCCGGCACCGGCGGGCCGCCCGGGCGGCCCGCCGACGGATCAGCGGCAGGGTCAGCTGCCGTACGCGACCGTGCGGGTCGCGGTGGACCCGTCGGTCGAACGGGTGACCGAGACCGTCACCTCGCCCGCCGGGACGCTCGTGAGGCGGCTCGCGAACGCCTGGTACGCGTTGCGGCCCGGCTCGACGTCGGCGAACGACCGGCTGCCGTACCGCGTGGTGACGACGACGTCCACGGGCACGTCCTCGTCGTTCGTCACGCGCACGGCGACGTAGTCCTTCCCCGCCAGGGCGCGCACGCTCGCCTCGGCCGTGAACGCGACCTCGGCGGTGTCGGCCCGCACGAGGGACGCGACGGCGAGCGCGAGCGCCCGCGCGGGTGCGTCCGCCTCGTTCTGGGTCGACGGCGCGGTCGTGGCCCGCGCCGACGCGAGCCCCTTCGTGACGGCAGACCACGACTCGGTGGTGTAGTCCGCAGGGTCGAGCCCCTCGGCCTCGGCGACGACGGCGTCGAGCGCCGTCCGGTCGGCGCCGCCGTCGGCGTCGAGCACGTCGCTGAGGAGGAAGTGGTCGAAGTCGACGTGCCCGCCGGTCTGCTCCTTCGCGTAGGAGAAGAGGCCGAACCGGTACCCCATGAAGTGGGACAGGCTCCAGTCCATGACGAGCGGCCCCTGGCGCGCACCGAGCGGCTGCCAGGTCCGACCGTCGAGGCTGTAGGAGTACTGCACCCAGAGCTGGCCGTTCGGCGAGGCGAAGTCCGCGTCCGCCTTGAGGTGCACGTCCGCGTGCTCGCCCAGCGGGACCTGCGACCCGGGGACGAACGACTCGACCGCCTCGCGGTCGATCGTGTCGGTGAACGGCTGGAGCCGGGTGACGAGGCCGAGCGTGCGCTCGCCGTCGACCTGCTGGATCCCCGCGTACGCGAAGCTGCGCCCGTAGACGGCGAGGCCGGCGACGTCGCCGTCGAGCATCCCGGAGACGTCGATCCTCGTCTGGGCCGACGACGTCGGGCCGAACGTGCGCTGACCGAGGGTGTTGCGCGCCTCCTCGAGATACGTGAGGTCGCGCCCGGGCGCCTTCGTGTACTCCGCCTCGCCGGTCACGACGTGCCCGTTGGTCAGGCGCAGCCAGCCCTCGCGCTCGGTGAGCGACCAGTACCGGTTGTCCGGCGCGTGGTTCCACTGCCAGGCGAGGTCGAGGTCCGAGCCGTTGTACGACACCTCCTCGAGCGTGGGCGTCTCGACGTCCGGCGCGCGGCCGACCACGGACACGTCGTCGAGCAGGTACTCGACGCTCGACGACGGCGGCTGCGGATTGCCCCACGGCGTCTCGACCGCGAGCTTGAAGGTCCGGACGTCGGCGTCCCGCGGGACGGTGTAGGTGCCCCGCACGGTCGTCCACTCCCCCGGCGTGGCGTTCGCCCACGCGAGCGTGGTGACGCCCGCGCCCCAGTCTCCGACGAGGTTGAAGCGGACCTGCGCCGGCCCGGCGGCGTAGCGGACCCGGGCCGAGACCTCGTAGGTCGCGCCCGCCTGGATCTTCCCGCCGAGCTGCTGGTTCGGCCCGGAGCCGTTGAGGGTCCGGCCCGCGACGCGCAGCGCGCCCGTGCCCGACGCCGTGCCGCTCGTCTCGCGCGACAGCGTCGCGCCGAACTGCGCGGCCCACGGCGCGGTCGTCGGGTCCTCGAACCCGGGGTTGGCGACGAGCTCGACGCCGAGCAGGGACTCGTCGTACGTCGGCGCGTCGGGGACCTCCCAGACGGTGTCGCTGAACGCGCGGTGCTCGGCGTCGTTCGCGAAGTCGTCGGAGGCGACGATGCTCTTCAGCCGCTCCCGGCGCTCCGTCGCCGGGTCCAGCACGATCGGCTTGGCGAACGTGTCGCCGACGCGGACGACGCCGTCGTCGCCGAACGTCGGCCAGCCGTCCTGCCACGTCGCGGGGATGAGCGCGGGGATGCGGCCGAGGGGGTAGGTGTCGCGGAAGAACATCCCCCACCACTCGTAGCCGCCCGCGCCGTCGGGCACCTCGACGAGCCCGCCCTGGGCGAAGCCGTCGGAGTTCAGCGCGCTGCGCGCCTCGTACGGGTTCGACCCGTCGGCGGTCTCGTAGCGGCCCAGCAGGTGCGGGGAGCGTAGAAGCACCTCCTGCCGGTTCTGGCCGCTGGGCCACGTGATGATCGCGACGTAGTACTCGCCGTCGATGTAGTGCACCTGCGCGCCCTCGAACAGCCCCCCGACGAACGGCTCGCCCGCGTAGTCCTCGGCACGGAAGATGTTCGGGAAGTCCTGCTCGATCCGGGTGAGGCCGGCGTCGAGCCGGACGGCGCTCGTCCCGCCGGAGCCGTAGAAGATGTACGGCGTCCCGCCGTCCGCCTCGTCGAAGAACAGCGACGGGTCGTGCAGGCTCCGGCCGAGCGGCGTCCGCTCCCACGCGCCGCCCTCGACGTCGTCCGTCCGGAAGAGGTACGACCCCCCGAGGTCGTTGGTGTTGAACACCACGTAGAACGTGCCGTCGTGGTACCGCAGCGAGGAGGCCCACTGCCCGTTGCCGTACCCGTTCTGCCCGTTGCGCAGCGACGACACGTCGCCGACGCCGAGCCGGTCGTAGACGTACCCGACGATCTCCCAGCTCACGAGGTCGTACGACTTCATGATCGGGGCACCGGGCGCGAGGTGCATCGTCGTGCTGATCATGTAGTAGACGTCGCGGCCTTCGTCGTTCTCGGCGGCGGGGACGCGCGTGACCGAGATGTCGGGCACGTCGCTGCGCAGCAGCGGGACGTCGTAGGTCCCGTCGCCGCGGTCCGTCGTGGTCAGCCCGGTGAGGGCGGTCGCCGCCGGGGGCTCGTCGTCGGCCGTCGCGGTGGCGTGCGCCGCGGGCAGGCCGGCCCCGAGCGCCAGCACGCCCGCCACGATCGTCGCCGCGGCTCGTCGTCTCCGGTGTCTGCTCATGTCGTTCCTCCTCGTCGAGGTCATGCTGTGGTGTGGTCCAACTCGGCGATATCGATGTCGGTACCGATATCGACGGACGTCGCGTCGCTGCTGTCCGGCGTCCTCGCGGCCCGTCGGACCGACCGCGAGGACGCCGGTGCGGCGTGCGGGTCGCTCAGCCGCAGGTGCGCGGCTCGATGTCGACGTCGTGGGTCGTGGTGACCGGGGCGCCGTCGAGCACTGCCGTCGCGGTGACCGTCGCGGTGCCGGCGGGGACCGACGTCGCGCGCGTCGCGAACGACTGGTAGGCGTTCGAGCCCGGGGCGACGGCCGTGAACGACCTCTCCCCGTACGGCGTCGCCAGGGTGACGTCCACCGGGGTGGCGCCCGTGCTCGTCGCCCGGACCGCCACGTAGGCCTTGCCGGCCAGGCAGCGCGACGAGACCTCGACGTCGAGCGGGACGACGGCCGTCGTCCCCGGCACGATCTCGACCCGGTAGGTCGTGGCCGTCTCGTGGTCCTGCGCGACGCCGACGACCTCCACGGTCCGGGCGCTCCCGTCCGCCGGGAGCGGCACGACGCGACCCTGCGTGTCGTCGATCAGCACGCCGTCGACGCGGACCAGGCCGCTCGGCACGTGCGGGTCGGCGTCCAGCACGACGCTCGTCGTGCCCACGGGCACGGCCAGCGTGTAGTCCGTGACCGCCGGGTCGAACGCAGGGGAGAGCGACCCGGTGCCGAACGCGAGCGCCGCGAGCCCGGGCGTCGCGTCGTACGACGCCGCGCGGTCGACCCGGACGCCGAACACTCCCCCGGCCCAGCCGCCCGTCGCCTGGAAGCGCACGGTGACCACGGGGATGCGCTCGCCGTCCTCGTCGAGCACGTACTCGCCCGCGCTGTCGACCTTCCACCGCGTGCCCTCCCCGATCTCCAGGTACTTCGCCGGGAGCTGCGTGGTGTCGACGTAGAACCCCTGCTCGTCCTTGGTCGGGGCGTTCGCGACCGTCGTGATGGTCTTGAGCTTCTCGTCGTTGACGTAGACGTCGAACACGCGGCCCTGGTCGCCCGAGTAGAGCGTGACGCCCAGGTGGTTCGAGGCCGACGCCGGGTCGACCATGAGGTCGTAGCTGAACCAGCCCGTGCCGTTCGCGTGGCGGAACTGGCGGCCGGAGAACGTCCCGACCGACGACCCGCTCTGCTTGAGGTTCTTCGCGTTCTCGAAGTTGTTGTTGTCGAAGCTGGTCAAGCTGTCGACGGTGCGGTCGGCGTCGCGCAGCGCCTCCTTGGCACGCAGGATGCGCTCCTGCGACGCCGCGGAGTCCGGCTCGTCGAGGTTGAGGTAGAGCCCGTAGGTCACGTCCCAGTTGGTGTGGTGGGGCGTGAAGACGAGGTCGCCGCCGTCGGCGGTGTTCCGCAGCTCGAGCTGGACCCGACCCTCGGCGTCGTCCTCGACCCGCACGAGGTTCTCGGCGATGCGCTCCTTCCACTCGTCGGCGCCCATGGTCGCCGCCGTGATGGTGGTCTGCGCGTCGGCGTCGCGCGTGGCGGAGCGGACGAGGATGCCCGTGCCCTGCCACGCCGGCTCGGGGACCTCGCCGAGGGTCGCGGAGAGGACGACCGGCCCGTACCGGAAGGCCACGAAGTACGGGTTGTCCGGGGTGTCGACGACGGACGCCGCCATCGGCATCGTGTACCGGACCACGTCGCCCGCGGCGACGGGCAGCACCACGTACCCGCGCGACACGACCGGCTCGACGGCGGCCCCGTTCACCTCCAGGCCCGGGTCGCCCGCGATCCACGACGGCACGCGCAGGCGCAGCGTCGCGTCCTCGGCGACCGCACCGCCGTCGAGCGCGTCGACACGGAAGGTCACGGTGTCCTCGTTCGGCAGGTTCGCCTCCTGCGTGAGCCGCAGGTTCTGCTCGGCGTGCTCGACCGTCGAGGAGAAGAACAGGTTGACCCACAGCGAGCCCTGCCCCGTGAAGTACATCGAGTCGCCGAGCTTGGAGAAGCTCTCCATGCCCGTGCCGGTGCAGCACCAGAACTCGGTGAACGGCAGGTTGTACACGCGGTGGTAGCCCGACGCCATGGGGTTGAAGTACGTCGTCGTCCCGGTCTCCGGGTTCTGCGACGCGAGGATCGTGTTGATGAACGCGTTCTCGTAGTAGTCCGCGTACCGCACGTCCTTGCTCAGCGTGAACAGCTCGCGCGCGAGCTTGAGCATGTTGTACTCGTTGCACGTCTCGGCCGTCTCGGCGTTGCGTGCGGTGCCCCGCTCGTCGGCGCGCTCGTGCAGCGAGCCGGGCGCGTGGAAGTGCTCCGCCTGGCTGTTCGCGCCGGTGACGTACGTGTGGTCGCGCACGACGATGTCGAAGAAGTTCTCCGCGGCCGCGAGGTACATCGGCAGCTCGTCCTTCTCGGCCGGCGTGAGCAGGTCGTAGTACTCCGGGTTCTGCGTGAACACCTGGTAGCGCTTGAGCGCCCCGAGCAGCTTGGGGATCTGCGTGTTGGCGTGCTTGCCCGGCAGCACGTCCTGGCCCGCGGCGAGCTGGCGGAAGAAGGTCACCTCGTCGAACGCCTCGGCCGCCTCCTTGATCCGGGCGTCGCCCGTGAGGTCGAACAGCTCGTACAGCGCCTCGTTCATGCCGCCGTACTCGGTGCGCAGCATGACGTCGGTGTTCGGCAGCTTCGCCACGCGCCCCTGCACGTAGAGCCCGAACTCGGTCGCGACGGCGAGCGCCTGGTCCCCGACGGGGCCGTCGACGTACTCGGCGACGTCGAGCAGACCGGCGAGCACCTTGTGCAGGTTGTACCAGGGGACGATGACGTTCTCGTCCGACGTCCCGGTGCCCTGCACCTGGTCGAGGATCGACTCGCGGAACGCCGAGACGTACCCGGCCGAGCCGGGGTGCGCGGCGGCGTACGCGTCCTGCACGCGGGCGAGCCCGCCCACGCCCTCCTCGATCTCGGTGAACAGCGCGTCCTTCGTCGCGGGGTCCTGCGTCGAGGACCACGACATCGCGAGCGCCGAGAGGTAGTGCCCGAACGCGTGGCCGCGGAAGTTCACGGCGTTGCTGCGCTCCCAGCCGCCGTACCCGGCGGAGGTGGTCGGGGTGAGCCCGCCGACCTTGTAGAACTCGTAGAGGAACGTCTCGGAGTCGAGGCTCAGCAGGTACTCGTGCTCCTTCGCCGCGGCGTTCTGGAGGAAGTCGTCGGAGAGCAGCACGGACGGCAGCGCGGTGTCCTCCAGCGGCGTCTCGTCGACGAGCGCGGGCACGACGACCTCCAGGTCGCGGGTCACGGGCTCGCCGTCCAGGTAGCGCACGGTCGCGGTGAGCGTGACGTGCGCGTCGTCCTCCCCGATCGTCGGCCGGACCACGGTCCCGTCGGTCGCGACGATCTCGGGGTGCGACGACCGCCAGGTCACGGTCGACCCGCGCGAGCCCGTCGTCGGCAGCACGAGCGCGACGGTCGCGCGCTCGGGCAACGACAGCGCGTCGGCGTCGTCCTGGGCGATCGCGTCGCGGTCGACCGTGCGCCCGCTCTCCTCGTAGAGCCCGACGACGTCGCCCAGGTCCGCCACGGCGTCGTACAGGCGGTAGTCGTCGAGCGCGGCATTGAGGTAGGCGCCGTTGTACTGCGGCCCGTTGAACCCGATCGTCTTGGGCAGCGCCGGGTCGGAACGCAGGACGCCCGTGGCGTCGCCGCCGACGGCGTTCGCGACGGCGGACGGCACCTGCTCGCCGTTGCGGTAGAACGCGACGGCCTTCGTCACGTGGTCGTACGTGACGACGACGTGCGTCCACTCGTCCGCGGGGAAGAACGCCGCGCGGTCGGAGCTCGCGACCCGCACCTTGTACGGCTGGCCCGACGCCGGCCCCACGGACAGCGCGAGCGGCACCGTGTCCGACTCGGACGACAGGTACCAGCCGTCCGAGTTGTAGGCCCGCTTGTTCCACGTGATGACGTGCTCGCCGGACAGCTTCCCGCTGGGCTCCACCCAGAACGAGAGGGTGAGGTCCTCGGGCTGGAGCGCCGTCGACGACCCGAGGTCGAGGTACGTGCTGCCGCTCAGGCGCAGGGCCTGCCCCGCCCCGTCGACACCGTCGACGTAGGAGTAGCCGGTCGGCGCGGAGCCGGTGTGGCCGCGCAGGGCCACGGGGTGGGCGAGGGGGCTCGCGTCGGCGACGTCGCCGTCGAACGCGAGGTCGAGGACGGGTGCGGGCAGGGCGTCGGCCGCGACGGCGGACGGCGCCCACGCGGTGAGGGCGAGCGCGGCGGCAGTCGCCACGGCGGCCAGCCGGGCCGCGCCGCCGGGTCGACGGCGGACGCCGTCGGTCGGTCGGGGGTGCATCGGTGCTCCTCTGGTCGGCACGGGCGTCGTCGCCCGCGCGTCGAGACGTGCGGTGTCGTGCGAGGGCGGCCCGCGCACGACGCGCGGGCCGCGCCCTCGTGGCCCGCCGGACCGGCCACGAGGGAAGCGGGCTCCCGCGAGGTAGAACCGGCGGTCGCGAGGTAGAGCGCGGAGGCTTCTACCTCGCGACCTGCGGTTCTACCTCGGGGTCAGCCGCAGTCGAGCGCGTCGTAGGCGACGGTGACGGTCGCCGTGACCTGTTCGCCGTCCACCGTCGCCGTGCCCGTCACCGACGTGGTGCCCGCCGGGGCCGACGTCGCGCGCGCCGCGAAGGACTGGTACGCGTTCTTGCCCGGCGCGACGTCCGCGAACGTCTTCTGCCCGAACGGCGTCGTGAGCGTCACCGAGACCGGGACGTCCTCGCCGTTCGTCGCGCGCACGGCGACGTACGCCTTGCCCGCGAGGCAGCGCGGCGAGACCTCGACCGCGAGGTCGAGCTCGGGCGCCGCGTCGGACGCGTGCAGCCGGACGAACGTGATCGAGTGCGCGGGGAACTCGTAGGAGAACTCCTCCCCCACGCCCGTCAGCGTCCGCTCCACCGGGACGACCCGCTCCGGGTCGGCCTTGGTGTTGGTGTCCGACGGCGCACCCACCATCTCCGTGACCGTCGCCTCGGACGCGATGCCCGTGCCGGCCCCGAGCCCCTCGACGTGCACCTGCGTGCGCGCCGCGGTCGCGGTGGGGTTGACGACCTTGACGACGACGTCGCCCGTGACGTCGTCGCGCGTGACGACCTGGTAGAGCGACTTGGTCGACGGCTGCTCGTAGGACATCTGGAGCTCGCCGTCGAGGTAGAGCTCGATCGTCGAGCCCTCGACGACGACCTTGACGTGGTACGGCTGGCCGTCCTCGATGCGGCTGTTCTCGACCGCCTTCACCTCGTTCGCGCTCCCGCCCGACGCGCGCTGGAGGGCCTGGCGGGAGTTGTTCCACCCGCCGAGGTTCCACCAGTAGTAGTCGTTGGGGCCGCCGGCGGCGAAGCCGACGAGGAAGCCCTCGGCGCCCGACGTCTTGCGCGCGTCGAGCTCGAGCGTGTAGCTCGACCAGTCCTTCGCGTACGCCCCCGCGACGATCGACCGGGCGTCGGTGACGTTCGTCGCCGACTGGACGTAGGCGCCGTCCTGCGCCGCCCACGTGCCCGACTGCGGCTCCCACTGCGACGCGCCGGACTCGAAGTCGTCCGAGAAGAGCACGTCGCCGCTCGCGTTGTCGGTGACGCGGACGTTGTCGTACTGCGCGGCCGTGTTCCACGTCGAGAGGAAGATCCCGCCGTCGAGCGTCGCGTCCGCCGCCGCCGGACCGGCGTGCGTGCTCGGCACGACCTCGTCGCCGGCGTTCGCGGAGAACATCTGCTGGACGTAGTAGTTCACCGAGCCCCACGACTCGTCGTTGTCGAACCAGATCGCGTCGGGCGACCACTGGACGTACGACTCGTTGGCCAGCAGCGGCGCGTACGACGCGAGCCGCACGACGTCGGAGTTGCGCTCCAGGCCCGTCATGAACGACGCCTCCGCGAGCGCGTTGGCGAACGTGTTGCCGCGCGACGCGTACTCGCCGAGGAACACGTGCGGCCCCTCGCGGTCGTAGGAGTCGTAGCGCTCGTCGTTCTCCAGGAACCACTGCGGGTCGTTGTAGTAGTGCTCGTCGACGAGGTCGACGTCCTGCTCGCGGTTGAACTCCCAGAGCTCGTCGAAGCGCTGGCCCGTGTCGTCCGGACCGGAGTTGGAGATGATCTGGACGTCCGGGTAGGCGGCCGCGATCGCGTCGCGGAACGCCGGGAAGTTGGCCTCGAACGTCTTCGTGTTCTCCTCGTTGCCGAGCCCGAGGTACTTCAGGCCGAACGGCTCGGGGTGACCCAGCTCGGCGCGCACGGCGCCCCACTCGGTCGTGACGTCGCCGTTGGCGAACTCGACGAGGTCGACCGTGTCGTCGACCCAGCGCTGGATCTGCGCCGGGTCCGTCATCTCGGGGATCGTGCTGCCGCAGCCGTTGGCCCCGACCGACACGACGGGCAGCGGGGTCGCGCCCAGGTCCTCGGCGAGCTCGAAGTACTCGAGGTAGCCGATGCCGTACGACTGGTTGTAGCCCCAGAAGTTCCAGTTGGTCGCACGCTCCTCGACCGGGCCGATCGTCTCCTTCCACTGGTACGTGCGGCGACGGTCGGTGAAGCCCGACTCCTCGTACGTGCGGAACGTGCCGACGTTCGTCACGCAGCCGCCGGGGAAGCGCAGGAACTGCGGCTCGAGCGCCTCGATCTTCTCGGCGAGGTCCTTGCGGAGCACGGACCTCCCGTTGACCGGGCCGACCCACGTGTCTTGCGGGAAGAGCGACACCTGGTCGAGCGCGAGCGTGCCCGCCGCGCCGGAGAGCAGCGCGAGCCGCCCGGCGTTCGTCGTGCCGGTCGCGGTGAGCGTGACGTCGTACTTCTTCCACGCGTTCGAGCCGTCGACGACGACCTGGCCGGTCGCGTACGCCGTGGTCCCGGCGGCGTCCTCGACGCGCACAGTGACGGTCTGCGCCGTCGCCGACCGCGCCCAGACGGAGAAGTCGTACGACTCCCCCTCCTCCACGAACAGACCCGTGTTGTACCCGCCGTTGCGCACCCCGGCGCCCGCGGCGGTCGTCGTGAGGTTCAGGTAGGTGCGGTTCGTCGCGTTGAGCCGCCCGGCGTCGTTCACGACCTGTGTCGTCGCCGTCGCGCCGGCACGGTTCGCCGTGCTCCACGCGGTGAGCCCGGTGAACGACCCGTTGTCCTGGGTGGTGAACTCGAACGACCGGTTGCGCACGAGCTCGGCGTACAGCCCGCCGTCGGCCGCGTAGTTGATGTCCTCGTAGAAGATGCCGTAGAGCTCGTCGCTCATCGCGGTGCGCTCGCCGGCGAGGTCCACGGTGATCTCGTGGTCGGCGCTCGTGGCAGGTGTGATCGTCAGCTTCGTGGCCGCGTCGCGCGGGCCGAGGACGAGCGCGCCGTCGGACGCGCGCACCCCGGCGTACTGCTCGGGGTCCGCCGCGCTGCGCAGCCAGACCTTCCCGCCGCCCGCGTCGGTGAGCCGCAGGGTCGCGGCCTCCTCGCCCGCGGCTCCGAGGGAGAGCCGGGACGCGTCGGAGACGACGACGGGCCGGTCGCCGACGGCGAGCGTCACCGGGGACGTGCCCTCGGCGCCGTCGACCGCCGTCGCGTCGAGCGCGACCGTCGTCGCGGGGCGCTCGTCGTCGAGGGCGAGGCCGTCGTCGGTCCCGACGAGGTACCGGGCCTCGCCCGGGCCCGCGAGCGTGAACGCGCCGTCGGGCACCTGGTCGGCGCCCTCGGCGGCCTGGAGCGCGACGTAGTCGAAGGCCGCCGTGTGCGACGTGCCGTTCTGCGCGGCGAGCGCGTAGAGGCCGACCTGCGTCGTCGGGAAGTCGACGGTCACGGAGCCCGCCGGCTGCCACGCGGTGCCGTCCCAGTAGGACGTCGCGATGGTGTCGCCGGTCCGCTGCATGCGCAGCGTCTCGCCCGTGGACCCCGGGCGGTCGGTGAACGCGGCCGCGGTGAAGACGCCGCCGCTCTCGACGTCGTTCTCGATCGCCCGGCCCGAGGGCGACAGGCTGCCGACGAACGTCAGGCCGGACCGGACGTAGTTGTCCATGTCCTGCCACGCGACGAGCCCCGCGCCCTGGTAGACGGAGGCGACCGGAGCCTCGAGGTGGGTGACGACCGTGAAGTCGCCGGCGGGCACGTCGAGCAGCACGACGTTCTTCGCGCTGTTCGCGTCCTGGTAGGTGTCGCCGGGCTGCGACGCGAGCGTGAGCTTCCCGCCGCCGACGGACAGCGCCTCGGGCACGGGGTTGACGACGGTCCAGTCCGCGCCGAGCGCGGCACCGTCGAACGCGTCGACCCACGCGCCGTCGGGCAGGTCGGGCTCCGCGGCGGAGGCGGGCACCGACGTCGCGAGCGCGACCGTGCCGACCAGGCCGGTCACGACCGCGAGCGCGACCGCGCGTCGGCGGTGGACCGTTCGGTGCCGTGGCGGGTGAAGGGACGTATCCATGGGCTTCCTCTCATCGTCGAGAGACACGCACCGTTGCGTGTGAGCGTTAACAGGATCGTGGCCGAGCCTAGTGTGAACGCTCACATTCGACAAGGGTCATGTCGTGACACACCGCCGGTCGAGCACGCGCCCGACCGACCCAGGGGTGCCGGCCCCCGTCCAGCTCCGGTGATCCCCGGGCGAGGCGCCCGGGCAGACGGCCGTGGTGCCGGGCCCGGCCGGTGCGGCGTCACGAGGACGACGCGCCGGCCGGGCCGGGCACCACCGGCTCACCTCCGCCTGACGACGAGCACGCGCTGCAGGATCACGAAGACCAGGAGCAGCACGCCGATGACGATCTTGGTCCACCACGAGCTCAGCGTGCCCTCGAAGGTGATGATCGTCTGGATGAGGCCGAGCACGAGCACGCCCAGCACGGACCCGAGCACGAAGCCCGTGCCTCCCGTGAGCAGCGTGCCGCCGATGACGACCGCGGCGATCGCGTCGAGCTCCATGCCCACGCCGGTGAGCGAGTAGCCGGACCGCGAGAACATCGCGAACAGCAGGCCGCCGATGCCGGCGCACGTACCGCTCACCACGTACACGAGCACCTTGGTGCGCGCGACGGGCAGGCCCATGAGCATCGCGGACTGCTCGCCGCCGCCGATCGCGTACACGGTGCGGCCGAACTGCGTGTAGTGCAGCACGTAGAAGGCGATCGCGACGACGACGAGGGAGATGATGACCGCGGTCGTGATGCGCCACCCGTCGCCGAACTGCTGGCTCCAGCCCGCCAGGGCGACGAACGACTCGTCGGTGATCGGGATCGACTGGAGCGAGATCACGTAGCAGAGACCGCGCGCGAGGAACATCGCGGCGAGCGTCGCGATGAACGGCTGGATGTCGAAGACGTGCACCATCAACCCGACCGCGAGGCCGAGGACGGTCCCGATGAGGACCGAGATGAGGAGCACGACGGCGACGGGCCAGCCGCTCTGGAGCAGGGACGCCGTCGTGATGCCCGAGAGCGCGACCACCGCGCCGACCGACAGGTCGATGCCGCCCGTGAGGATGACGAAGGTCATCCCGACGGCGAGCACGATGAGGAACGAGTTGTTGATGAAGAGGTTGGAGATGACGCGGGCCGAGAGGAAGTTCTCGTACCGGCTGCCGCCCACCACCAGCATGAGCGCGAGCACCGCGAACGTGCCCAGGACCGGGAGGTAGCGCCGGTCGAGGCGGAAGCGGCTCGTGAGACGCTCGGTCATTCTCGGGCCTCCGGGGGTGACGGTCTCGGCGCCCCGGGGGTCGGGGGGCGAGGTCGGGGCAGGGGTCTGCACGGCGGACATCAGGCGCTCACCTCCGCGGCCGCGGCGGCCGTCGGGGCCGCGCGACGTCGTCGGGCGGCGACCACGTCGCGCACCTTCGGGGACTGCGCGAGGCAGACCGCGATGACGACGATCGCCTTGAACAGGGGCGTGACGGACGGCGAGATGCCGAGCATCGTCACCGTCAGCGTGAGCGTCTGGATGATGAGGACGCCGACCAGGGTGCCCGAGAGCGAGAACTTGCCGCCCGCGAGCGACGTGCCGCCGATGACGACGGCGAGGATCGCGTCGAGCTCGATGAAGAGACCGGCGTTGTTGGCGTCGGCCGCCATGGTGCTCGAGGAGATCATGAGGCCCGCGAGGCCCGCGAAGAGCGCGCACACCGCGTACACGGTCCAGATGATGCTGCGGGACTTGACGCCCGCGAGGCGGCTCGCCTCGGGGTTGATGCCGACGGACTCGATGAGCATGCCGAGCGCGGTGCGGCGCGTGAGCAGCGCGACCGCGGCGAACACCAGGCCCGCGAGCACGACCGCCACGGGGATCCCCAACCAGAAGCCGGAGCCGATCGCCTTGAACGGCGCGCTGTTGACGGTCGTGATCTGGCCGCCCGTGATGAGCATCGCGACGCCGCGGCCCGCGGTCATGAGCACGAGCGTCGCGATGATGGGCTGGATCCCGAGGACCGAGACCAGGAAGCCGTTCCACACGCCGAGGACGAAGGACAGCGCGAGCGCGATCCCCGCGGCGACCAGGACGGTCGTCAGGCTGTCGGGCGAGGGCGACGACGCGATGAAGCTCAGCGCCACGGCCCCGGAGATCGCGACGACCGCGCCCACCGACAGGTCGATGCCCCGCGTCGCGATGACGAGCGTCATGCCGAGCGCGACGAGCAGCAGCGGCGCGCCGTTCTTCAGCAGGTTGACGAGCGAGCCGAACAGGTGCCCGTCCTGGAGCCGGATCGACAGGAAGCTCGGCCGGTTGATGGTGTTGACCGCCAGCAGCACGACCAGCGCGACGATCGGCCAGAAGAGCCGGTGCTGGACGGCGCGCTGCCACGCGGGTGCCGTGGTGCTCATGACTCCTGCCCTCCGCTCGCGATGAGCTCGACGACGTCCTCGACCGTGACGTCCTCGTCGTTGGTGATCTCGGCGACCTTGACGCGGTCGCGCATGACGGCGATGCGGTGGCTGAGCCGCAGCACCTCCTCGAGCTCGGCCGAGATGAACACGACCGACATGCCCTCGCCCGCGAGCTGGGCCACGAGCTTCTGGATCTCGGCCTTGGCACCGACGTCGATGCCGCGCGTCGGCTCGTCGAGGATGAGCAACCGGGGTGCCGTCGCGAGCCAGCGCGCGAGGAGCACCTTCTGCTGGTTGCCGCCCGAGAGGTTCTTGATGAGCGCGTCCGGGTTGCCGGGGCGGATCGCGAGCGCCTTGATGTAGGTCTCGACGATCTCGTCGACCTGCTTCTTCGGCAGCCGCCGCGCCCAGCCGCGCTCCGCCTGGAGCCCGAGCACGATGTTCTCGCGGATCGTCAGGTCGCCCACGATGCCCTCGGCCTTGCGGTGCTCCGAGGAGAACGCGATCTTGTGCTGCATCGCGCTGCGCGGCGTGCGCAGGCGCGCGGGCGCGCCGCCCACGCGCACCTGGCCGGAGTCGGCGCGGTCCGCGCCGGCGAGCAGGCGCGCGAGCTCGGTGCGGCCCGAGCCGAGCAGGCCGGCGAGACCCACGACCTCGCCCGGGTACACGTCGAGGTCGAACGGCTGCACCGAGCCCTTGCGACCGACGCCGAGAGCCTGGACGAACGGCGTCGCCTCGCGGTCGGCCACCGAGCGCTTGGGCGCCTCCTCGAGCTCCTCGAGCACCTCGAGCGAGGTGCCGATCATCTTGGAGACGAGCTCGAGCCGCGGGAGCTCGGCGGTCACGTACTCGCCGACGAGCTTCCCGTTGCGCAGGACCGTCATGCGGTCGGAGATCTCGTAGACCTGCTCGAGGAAGTGCGAGACGAAGAGGATCGCGACGCCCTCGTCGCGCAGCCGCCGGACGACGGCGAAGAGCTGGGCGACCTCGTCCGCGTCGAGGCTCGAGGTCGGCTCGTCGAGGATGAGGACCTTGCACTCGACGACGAGCGCGCGGCAGATCGCGACGAGCTGCTGCACGGCGAGCGAGTGGGCCGCGAGCGACGAGGCCGGGTCGATGTCGAGGTTGAGGCGGGCGAGCATCTCGCCCGCGCGGCGGCGGGTCGCGCGCCAGTCGATCGCGCCGAGCCGGCGCGGCTCGTGGCCGAGCATGATGTTCTCGGCGACCGAGAGGTTCTCGCAGAGGTTGACCTCCTGGTACACCGGCGAGACACCGGCGGCCTGGGCCTCGCCCGGGCCCGAGAACGTGTGCTCGGCGCCGTCGACGACGATGCGACCGGAGTCGATCGAGTAGACGCCGGTGAGCGCCTTGATGAGCGTCGACTTGCCGGCGCCGTTCTCGCCCATGAGGGCGTGGACCTCTCCGGGCCGGAGCGTGAGGTCGACTCCGTCGAGCGCCTTGACGCCCGGGAACTCGATCGAGATCCCGGTCATCTCGACGACGGGTCGACCGTCGGGGACGGCGGTAGTCATGGGTGACCTTCCGTGCAGCGGTGGCGACGGGGCTGCCGGGCCCCGGGGCGCCTCAGGACGCCGGCGACGTCGGCATGCCGGCGGTGGTGCGTCGGCCGCGCGCCGGGGAGACGTGCTCTCCCGGCGCGCGACCCGTCCGTGGTGGCGGACCGGTCGGCGTCGACCGGACCTGCCGGGCGGGCGGCCGTCCCGGATCGCTCCGGGACGGCCGCTCGGCGCCGGTCAGTACTCGCGCGTCGGGAGCGCCTCGACGGCCTGCTCCTGCGTGAAGGACTGGTCCTCCACGACGATGCGCTTCTCGACCTCCTCGCCGGCGACGACCTTCTTGATGATGTCCGCCAGGTCCGGGCCGAGGAGCGGGTTGCACTCGACGATGAAGTTGATCTTGCCGTCGGCGAGCGCCTGCATGCCGTCCTTGACCGCGTCGACGGTGACGATCTGGATGTCCTCGCCCGGGACGAGGCCCGCCGCCTCGATGGCCTCGATGGCGCCGAGGCCCATGTCGTCGTTGTGCGCGTAGACGAGGTCGATGTCGTCGTGCGCCTGGAGGAAGCCCTCCATGACCGTCTTGCCCTCGGCGCGCGTGAAGTTGCCCGTCTGGGAGTCGATGATCGTGACGTTCGGGTTGTCCTTCGTGGCGTTCTCGAACCCGGTCTTGCGGTCGATCGCGGGCGCCGCACCGGTGGTGCCCTGGAGCTCGACGACGTTCATCGGCTCCGTCGCGGCCTCGGAGACCCAGTCGCCGGCCATCTCGCCCTCGAGGATGAAGTCCGAGCCGATGAACGACTCGTACAGCGTCTCGTCCTCGGAGTCGACCGCGCGGTCCGTGAGGATCACGGGGATCCCGGCGTCGCGGGCCTCCTCGAGCACCGCGTCCCAGCCGGACTCGACGACCGGGGAGAACGCGATGACGTCGACGCCCTGCGCGATGTAGGAGCGGATCGCCTGGATCTGGTTCTCCTGCTTCTGCTGCGCGTCGGAGAACTTGAGGTCGAACCCGTTCTCGGCCGTGAGCGTGTCCTGGATGGACTTGGTGTTCGCCGCGCGCCAGCCGGACTCGGCGCCCACCTGCGAGAAGCCGACGACGATCGCGTCGCCGCTGCCGCCGTCGCCACCCGCGTCGTTGCTGCTGTCGTCCGTGCTGCCGCCCCCGCTGCTGCACGCCGCGAGCGCGAGGACCGCCACGCCGGCGAGGACACCCGTCAGACGCGTGCGCGCCTTGGTCGTGCTGAACATGCTCTCCTCCTTGAGATGCGACCTCGGCGCCGTGCCGAGGGTCGTCGGGTCGTGCCAGTCCACCATCGGACTGTTGACTCTTGTTGATACATGTTTGCTTGTGTCAATGTCTAGCGGTGTCAGTGCCCCTCCCGCAAGTCCCGACCCGACATTCCGCATAACCGTTCGGTAACCGTTGTGGTCACCGCCCGACACTGCGGCGTGCCGTCCGTGCGGAGCCTGTCGAGGCAGTGAGCCCCAGACCTGCGGATGTGATCGCTCACACCCTCCCGAGAGACGATGTTAGCGCTCACACGCGCGGAGGGGAAGCCGCCACCCGTCACGGTTCGGTCACGGCCACCGGGCCGCGCTCGGACCTGCGCAGACGGCTCCCCCGAGCCCGTCAGAGGCCCTGCGCGACGCGGTAGAACACCTGGTTCCACCGCACCTGGTCGCGGAACCCACGGCGCGTCGTGCCCTCGTCGATGACCAGGAGCTCGGTGCGCGCGATGTCGGCGAACACCTCGAACGCGTCGATGCCCGCTGCGGTGGAGAGCACCGTGTGGTGCGCGCCGCCCGCGGTGAGCCACGCCTCGGCGGAGGTCGCGAAGTCGGGGCGCGGCTCCCACACCGCCCGCGCCACGGGCAGGTGCGGCAGCGGCGCGCTGGGCGCGACGACGTCGACCACGTTGGCGGTGAGGCGGAACCGGTCGCGCATGTCCGCGAGGGACACGACGACGCCGACGCCCGGGTCGGCGTCGAACACCATGCGGACGGGGTCCTCCTTGCCGCCGATGCCGAGCGGGTGGATCTCGACCCGCGGCGTCGAGGTCGTGAGCGACGGGCAGATCTCGAGCATGTGCGCGCCGAGGATCTTCTCGCTGCCGGGCGTGAGGTCGTAGGTGTAGTCCTCCATGAGCGACGCCCCGCCGGGCAGGCCCGCGCCCATGACCTTCGCGGCGCGCACGAGGACGGCCGTCTTCCAGTCGCCCTCGGCGCCGAACCCGTAGCCCTTGGACATGAGGCGCTGGACGGCGATGCCGGGGAGCTGGCGCAGGTCGCCGAGGTCCTCGAAGTTCGTCGTGAACGCCTTGGCGCCCACGGACTCCAGGAACGTCTCGAGCGCGATCTCCTGGCGGGCCGCGTACCGCAGGGACGCGTGCCGGTCGCCGTCCTTGCGGAGCTCGGGGACCACGTCGTAGAGGTCCTCGTACTCCGCGACGAGCGCGTCGACGTCGGCCTCGGAGACCTCCTCGACCGCGCGCACGAGGTCGTTCACGCCCCACGTGTTCACGCTCACACCGAACCGGAGCTCGGCCTCGGTCTTGTCGCCCTCGGTGACCGCGACGTTGCGCATGTTGTCGCCGAAGCGGGCCAGGCGCAGCTCGTGCGTCGCGGCCCAGCCGGCGGCGCCGCGCACCCACGACCCCACGCGCGCCGTCACGGCGGGGTTCGACACGTGCCCGACGACCGTCGTGCGCGCGACCCCCAGGCGCGTCGCGACGTACGCGTACTCGCGGTCGCCGTGCGCGGCCTGGTTGAGGTTCATGAAGTCGAAGTCGATGGTGTCCCACGGCAGCTCGACGTTGGCCTGCGTGTGCAGGTGCAGCAGCGGCTTGCGGAGCTGGTCGAGGCCCCCGATCCACATCTTCGCCGGGCTGAACGTGTGCATCCACGTCACGACGCCCAGCACGCGGTCGTCCGCGTTGGCGTCGAGCATCGCGCGCCGGATCGAGCCGGCGTCCTTGAGCACGGGCTTCCAGACCACGTTCGCCGGGACGTCGGGGGACGCGTCGAGCGCGCGCGCGACCTCCTGGGACTGCTCGGCGACCTGCCGGAGCGTCTCCTCTCCGTACAGGTCCTGGCTCCCGGTGAGGAACCAGATCTCGCGGTCCGCGTAGGGCTTGCTCATGTCGGTCCACATCTCTCGTGTCGTGGGCGGGTCCCGCACCGCTGCGGCCCCTCCCGGGGTGGTCGTGCTGCTGTCGTGCCGTGCGCGCGGCGTGCCGGTGCGCCCGGGCTCGGTGCCGGGCGTGCACCGGGCGCGTGCCCGCTCGTGGTCAGCGCGGCTCCGCCGCGGGCTGCTGCCCGTAGACGTGCTGGTACCGCGCGTAGAGCGAGTCGACGTCGTCCTGCGCGATGCGCGCGGGCTCGCCGAGCTGGCGGCTGACGTGCACGGTCCGGGCGACCTCCTCGCACATGACGGCCGCCTTGACCGCCGCGCGCGCGTCGGTGCCGATCGTGAACGGGCCGTGGTTGCGCATGAGGACCGCGGGGCTGCGGGACTCCCGCAGCGTCTCCACGATGCCGCGCCCGATCGAGTCGTCGCCGATGAGCGCGAACGGCCCGACGGGGATGTCGCCACCGAACTCGTCGGCCATCATCGTCAGGACGCACGGGACGGGCTCGCCGCGCGCCGCCCAGGCGGTCGCGTACGTCGAGTGGGTGTGCACGACCCCGCCCACCTCGGGCAGGTGCCGGTACACGTAGGCGTGCGCCGCCGTGTCGGACGACGGCGACCGGTCGCCCTCGACGAGGGCCGCGTCGAGATCGCACACGACCATCGCCCCGGGCGTGATGTCGTCGTACGCGACGCCGGACGGCTTGATGACGAGCAGGTCGCCCGAGCCGTCGGGCCGGGTGGTGTCGCGGACCCGCTCGGACACGTTGCCCGCGGTCCACACGACGAGCTCCCACCGCGGGAGCTCGGCGTGCAGCGCGGCGACGCGCTCCTTGGCGGCGTCGACGGCGTCGCGCAGGTGGGCGGGCACGACGGGCTCGGCGGGTGCCGCGACGTCCGCGGCCGGGGTGGGCGTGGTCATGCGGGGTCCTCTCCTTCGGTGCGGGCGGGCAGCGCGGTCACGGCGGCTCGCTCGACGGCGAGCCCCGCGGCGTAGCGGTCGAGGTAGGCCGCGAACCCGGCGACGTCCGCCGGGTCGGGCGCGACGGTCTCGACCTGGGCCGACGCGAACACGTGGTCGCGCAGGTACGCGCCGAGGTCGCGGGCGGCGCCGCCGTCCGTGGACCCGGACGCGGTGCCCGACGACGCACGGTCGCGCGCGAACCCGGCGAGGACCGCGATGCCCCACGCGCCGCCCTCGCCTGCCGTGCGCCCGACGCTCACCGGCGCGTCGATCGCCGCGGCGAGCAGCCGCTGCGCGACGCCCGCGGTGCGGAACATGCCCCCGTGCGCGAGCATCCCGTCGAGCCGGACGCCCTCGCCCGCGAGGACGCGCATCCCGAGCGCGAGCGTCCCGAACGCGCCGTAGACCTGGGTGCGCGCGAAGTTGGCGAGCGTCAGGCGGCTCCCGGGCGTGCGCACGACGAGCGGCCGCCCCTCCGCGAGCCCCGTGATCGGCTCGCCCGCGAGGTAGTTGTAGGCCAGCAGCCCGCCGCCGTCCGCGTCACCGTCCAGCGCGGCGCGGAAGAGGGCGCCGAACACGTCGTCCGGTCTCGCGTCGCTGCCGACGGCCGCGGCCAGCTCGCCGAGCAGGCCCGCCCACGCGTCGAGCTCGCTCGCGCCGTTGTTGCAGTGGACCATCGCGACGAGGTCGCCCGCGGGCGTCGTGACGAGGTCGAGCTCGTGGTGCACGCTGCCGAGCGGGCGCTCGAGCACGACCATCGCGAAGATGCTCGTGCCCGCGCTGACGTTGCCGGTGCGCGGCGCGACGGCGTTGGTGGCGACCATGCCCGTCCCGGCGTCGCCCTCGGGCGGGCACAGCAGGACGCCGGGTGTCAGGGTGCCCGACGGGTCGAGCCAGGCGGCGCCCTCGGCCGTGAGCCGACCGGCGTCCGCACCCGCCACGAGGACCTCGGGCAGCAGCTCCGCGAGCTTCGGACCCGCGCGGTGCGTCGCGGCCCGCTCGTCGACGAGCGCGAGGAGCGCGTGGTCGTAGTCGCGCGTCGCCGGGTCGACGGGGAACATGCCCGACGCGTCGCCCACGCCGAGCACGTGCCGTCCGGTGAGCCGCCGGTGGACGTACCCGGCGAGCGTCGTGAGCGACGCGACCTGCGGGGCGTGCGGCTCGGCGTCGAGGATCGCCTGGTACCAGTGCGCGACCGACCAGCGCAGCGGGACGTTGTACGCGAGCAGCCCGGTGAGCTCGGCGGCGGCCGGCCCCGTCGAGGTGTTGCGCCACGTACGGAACGGGACGAGCAGCTCGCCGTCGGCGTCGAACGCGAGGTAGCCGTGCATCATCGCGGACACGCCGAGCGCGCCGTAGGTCGTGGGCCGCACGCCGTACCGCTCCTCGACGTCGTCGACGAGGCGCGCGTAGCAGTCGCGCAGCCCGGCCTCGACGGCGTCCAGCGAGTACGTCCACGTGCCGTCCTCGAGCTGGTTCTCCCAGGCGTGGCTGCCGCTCGCGAGCGGCGTGCCGTCGGCGTCCACGAGGCACGCCTTGATCCGCGTCGACCCGAGCTCGATCCCGAGCGCGGTCTCCCCTGCCACGACGGCCGCCCGACGGCGACCGACCTCGTCCTGCTGCACCATTGCTGCTTCTCCTCGTCGCGGCGTCGCGCCTCGGTCGTGACTGTCTTCTCGAATGTTAGCGCTCACAACCGACGAGGCCAACTCCCCCGGCGCGGGTTCTCGCAGAGGTCTCGCGGGCGGGAGCGCGACGTCAGCCGCGTGGCGCCGCCGTGCTCTCGCGGACCATGAGCTCGGGCGGGATGGAGACGGGCCGGACGGTCGCGCCGGACAGGGCGTCGATCATCATCCCCATGCACCGCCGCCCGAGCGAGCCGAACGGCTGGCGCACCGTCGTCAGCGGCGGGATGAAGTGCCCCGCGCCCGCGACGTCGTCGAACCCGACGACCGAGACGTCCGACGGCACCCGCACGCCCTGCTCCCAGAACGCCCGGAGCAGGCCGAGCGCGAGCTGGTCGTTGCCGGCGAAGACCGCGGTCGGCCCGTCGCCCGCGCGGACCGCGTCCGCGAGCTCCTTCCCGACGGCGTAGCCGCGGTCGGAGGACCAGTCGCCGCGCACCGGCTCGGGCACCGGAGCGCCGCGCTCCTCCAGCGCCGCGCGCCAGCCCGTCTCGCGCTCGCGCGCGTCGAACCAGTCGAGCGGGCCGGACAGGTGCAGCACCGCGCGGTGGCCCAGGTCGAGCAGGTGCTCGGTGGCGAGCCGGGCGCCGAGCCGCTGGTCGACCGCGATCGCGAGGATCGCGCCCGGGGCGCCCAGCGCCCCGGCGCTCGGGCGCACGACCTCCGCGGCCTCGCCCTCGCCCGGATGGTCGCGCGCCGCGATCATGATGACCGGCACCGGCGCGCGGAACGAGTCGACCGCCGCCGCGACGTCCGTCTGCGGCGCGATGACGACGATGCCCTCGACGCCCTGGTCCATGAAGTGCTCGAGCACGCGGTGCATCGTGTCCGCGTCGTAGCGCCGGATGGTCGCGACGCTCACGAAGTACCCCTGCTCGCGCGCCGCCTCCTCGACCGCGATGAGGGTCGACGTCGGCCCGTACAGCGCGGAGCCCGTCGTCACGACGCCGATCGTCCCCGAGCGCATCGTGACGAGCGCACGGGCCGCGCTGTTGCGGCGGTAGCCGAGCGTCGCGATCGCGTCGAGGACCCGGTCGCGGGTCTCCGGCCGCACGCTGGGGTGGTCGTTGAGCACGCGCGAGACCGTCTGGTGCGACACGCCGGCGAGCCGCGCGACGTCGGACATCGCGGGCGGGCGGGTGCGCGGCGACGGCCCGTCGCTCACGACCCGGTCCCCTCGGGGTCGCGACGCGGCGCGGGCGCGGCCGCGAGCGCCGCGGCGAGCTCGGCCGACCGGTCGCGCGCGGCCTCGAGCGCGTCGAGGAACGCGGCGCGCACGCCGCCCGCGTCGAGGCGCCGCAGCGCGGCGACGGTCGTCCCGCCGGGCGAGGAGACCTTCTCGCGCGCGATCGCCGGGTGCTCGCCGGTCTCGCGCAGCATCGTCGCGGCGCCGTGCACCGTGGCGGTCGCGAGCTCGAGCGCCGTGGCGCGCGTCAGGCCCAGCAGGACGCCCGCCTCGGCGAGCGCGTCGATCACGTAGAAGACGTAGGCCGGGCCGGAGCCCGAGAGCGCCCCGACCGCGTCCTGGTCCTTCTCCGCGACGCGCACGACGAGCCCCGTCGCGGACAGCAGGCGCTCGACGAGCGCGACGTCGTCGTCGTCCGCGGCGGCACCGCCGCTCACGGCGCTCACCCCGGCGCCCACGACCGACGGCGTGTTCGGCATGACCCGCACGACGGCGGTGCCCGCCGGGAGCCGGTCCTCGTAGAAGGACGTGGGGAGCCCGACGACGACGCTCACCACGACCGTCCCCGCGCCGACGGCGTCGTGGACCTCGTCGAGCAGCGCGGCGACGTCCTTCGGCTTGACCGCGACGACCACCACGCCGGCGCCGCGCACGGCCTCGACGTTGTCCTGCGTCGTCCGGACCCGGTGGCGCGCCGCGAGCTCCTCGGCGCGCTCCGGTCGGCGCACCGTCGCGACGACGTCGGCGGGGTCCCAGCCCGACGCGAGCGCGCCCGCGAGGACGGTCTCGCCCATGACGCCCGTGCCGAGGACGGCGAGCGGGCGCGCAGGGGCGGACGGGGTCGGACGGTCGGTCATGGGCGATCAGCTCCCGGTGGTCGGTGAGGGCATTCTCGCGCACCCGGCGCGTGCGCGGGACCGCGGGGCGGCCGCCGCCGCGCCGCGCGCCCCGGGGAGGGCGCTCGCACGGCGTCGGGGCGGCGTCAGCGCGGGGTCACAGCGGGTGTCAGAGGGGAAAGGCGGAGTACACGTCGGTGACGACGTCGGCGGGCCCCGTGGCCTGGAGGACCGCGGTGCCGTTGCGCCAGGTGACGGTCGCCTGCCCGTCGGCCGCGGGGGTCACCGCGTACGTGCCGGCGACCTCGCCCGCGACCTCGACGTCGCCCGTGTCCGTGGGCTCGCCGGCCGCCGCGACGAGGTCGCTCGCGGCGGTCTCCGCCTCCGCGACGGTCGGCCACTGCCCGGCGACCACCGTGACCGTCGTGGCGTCCTCGCCCTCGCCGTCCGCGTACACGAGCTCGTACGCCTCGAGGGCCCGCTCCGTGGACCACGCGTCCGTCGCCGAGTCGCTGCGCAGCACCAGGTCGAGCACCGTGTCCGGGAGCGCCTGCGCGAACGCGGTCGTCCCGGTGCGCGCGACGGGCTCGAGCGTCGGGGTCGGCGGGTCCGCCGTCACGGTCACCGTGGGCGCGGGCTCCGCGTCGGCGCGGGCGAACCCCGGCCAGACCCAGGCGAGCAGCGCGACCACGAGCCCGACGACGAGCACCAGGGCGACGAGCACGACCAGCCGCCGGCGGCGGTACACGGCCGCCGAGGAGGGCCGCGAGTGGCGGCGGTCGCTCGCGCCCACCGCGTCGCCGGGGCGGCGCGCGGCCGGGCCCTGCCCCGGTCGCGCGGGTGCGGGCGCTCGTCCCGTCGGGCTCCCGCCGGGCGACTGGCTCATCGCGCCTACCTCCGCTGCTCTCGGTCCTCGCGGGCCCGGTCCTCTCGGCCGGGGCTCTGCGGCCAAGAGTAGGACGCGCGCGTGCCCGACCCCTCGCGCTGACGCGGGGTGTCGGGCACGCGCGGACGGGTTCACCCGCCCGTCATCCCCGGGGCGGGGTCGGGATCGTCACCCGCAGCCCAGGGCGGCGTACTCCGCCCCGGTCTCCGTCGTCACCTCCGTGCCGTCGACCGTGCCGGTCGCGCGCACGACCACGGCGCCCGCCTCGACGACCGCCGCGCGGACGGCGAACGACTGGTAGGCGCTCTTCCCGGGCGCCACCGCGGGGAACGACCGCGTCCCGTACGGCGTCTCGACGACGACGTCGACGGGCGCGTCGTGGTCGTGGGTCGCGACCACGGCGACGTAGGCCTTGCCCGCGAGGCAGCGCGCCTGCGCGGTGACGGTGACCGGGAGCTCGGGCTCGGGGCCGCCCGTGCCCGGGTCGTCCGCGAACGCGCGCCACTCGGTGACGGCGACCGCGGAGTACGTCGACCCGTTGCCGTTCGCCGCGAAGGTCGCCCGGAGGCGCGACGTGGTGACCGGGTCGAACGTCACGGTGTTGAAGGCGGTCGTGCTCGTGCCGTACCCGGACGGGTTCGCCACGGGGGCCCAGGCCTGCGCCGCGTCGTCCCAGTACTCCAGCACCCAGGAGTCCGGGCGGACGACGCCGTCCCCGCTCCCCGGGTCCGAGTCCCGCCAGAACTTCAGCTCCGCGCCCGTGAGGCGGATCGGGCGCGACCAGTCGTACCGGACCCACTGCGTCGCCGGCCGCGTCCCGGACCACGTGCCCCAGATCTGGGCCTGGCTCGGGTTCGCCGGGTCGGCGCCGTCGTTGAGGGCGCCGACGCTGTTCCACCCCGCGGTGTACGACGCGCTCGCCGTGGCGATCGGCGCGACGTTGCCCGCGAGCGGTCCGGAGACGTCCGCGGGGACCGTCACGACCTTCGGCGTCTCGGCGTTGCCCGCGGCGTCGACCGCGCGGAACGACACCCGGTGCTGGTTCGCGTCCGGGGCGGCCACGGGACCGCCGTACGGCTGCCACGCGCTGGTCCCGATCGCGTACTCGACGCGCGCGACCCCGGAGGTCGCGTCGGTCGCGGTGACCGTCACCGTGCGCGCCGCCGGGTCGAGGACGCCCGTGCTGACCGGCGCCACGCGGTCGATCCGGACGTCGAGGGCCGCCTCCGGCGAGACGTTGCCCGCGCGGTCCGCGGCCGTCGCGACGACCCGGTGCTCGCCGTCGCCCGCGACCGCGACCTCGGTCGACCGGGTCGGCTCCGTGGTGACGGGCGCGCCGTCGTCGACGGTCGTCGTGAGGACCACGCGCCCGCCGGAGTCGTCGGCGCCGTCGACCCGGACGCGCACGTCGGAGCGGAACCAGCCGTCGCTGCCGGCGCTGCCCAGCGGCGTGAGCGTCACGGTCGGCGCGGTCTCGTCGCCGTCGGCCGCCTCGGCCGGGATCACGGTGACCTCCGTGCTCACGCGACCGCCCGCGTAGCCGAGCACGGACCCCTCGACGGCGAACGTGCCGGGGGCTGCGACGTCGTCCGCGGCGACCTCGTCCCAGAAGGCGGGGACCTGCAGCGTCTCCCCGCCGGGGAACGTCACGGGCACCGCGCCCGGCAGGTCGGTCTCCCCGACCTCGACCGTCACCCCGGGCGGCTCGACGGCGTCGGGCTGCTCGGCGAGGACCTTCCACTCCTCCACCGCCACGGCCGAGTACGTGCTGCCGTTGGTCGAGGCGTCGAAGACCGCGCGGACCTGGGTCGTGGTGACCGGGTCGAACGCCGTGTCCTGGAAGCCGTTCGTCGCCGTGCCGTAGGCGCTGGGGTTCGGCACGTCGACCCACGCGCCGCCGTCGGACGCGTCCCAGTACTGGATGCGCCACGACGCCGGGGCGGCGACGCCGACGCCCGTGCCCTGCGGCTGGTCGTTCCAGAACTCGATCTGCGAGCCGGCGAGCCGCATCGGCTGGTCCCACGTGTACTGCACCCACTGCTGCGGCGGGTTGTTCCCCGTCCACGTGCCCCACATGTCCGGGGGCAGCGGGTTGGGCCGCACGATCTCGTCGTTGAGCGCCTTCTTCCAGTACTGGGTCGGGACGGGCTCGTTGGAGACGGTGACCGTCGCCTCCTGCGCGACGTTCGCGCGCGGCGTCGTGTCCGTGACCTTCGCCGGCGTCGTGACGACCTGCTTCATGCGGGGCGGCGACTGCGTGTCGTCCCACTCGACGCGGTCGATCGCGACCGAGCGCCGGAAGTGGTTCCCGCCCTCGGCGTCGGCCGTGTGGTAGGCGATCCACCACTCGCCGTCGAACTCGAGGATCCCCGGGTGGCTCGTCGTCGAGGAGACCGGCGCGAGGACCGTGCCGCGGTACGTCCACGGCCCCTCGGGCGAGGTCGCCGTCCCGTACGCGATGCACGCGTGGTAGTTCGCCGGGGTGCACGACGACGTCGGCCCGGCGTTGTTCCCCGCGTACGCCATGTAGTAGGTGCCGTTCCGCTCGAACGCCCACGCCGCCTCGAAGAACCCGGTGAGCCCGGTGACCGTGCGGACCTGACCGACCGGGGTCTTCATGTCCTGCGCGAGCTCGAGCATGCGCAGGTTGGAGAAGCTGCCCCACCAGACGTAGACGCGGGCGTCGTCGCCCTCGCCGTCGACCAGGATCGTGGGGTCGATGTTGTGGATCGTGTTCGGGGTCGGGACGCGCTGCGAGATGATCGGCCCGCCGACGTGGTCGGTCCACGGGCCCGTCGGGGTCTCGGACACCGCGACGCCGATGCCGAACGCGTCGCTCGCCGTGCTGCCCGCCTCGTGCACGGGGACGTACCAGTAGTAGCGCCCGTCGACTCCCTGGACGACCTGCCCCGCGTACGCGCGGCCCGGCGTCGCCCAGTCGAACACGTCCTCGGGCCGCATGAGCGACGGGTGGTGCGTCCACTCCCCCGCGTCGACGTCGCTCGTCACGAGCGCGCCCCACTCGTTCATGACGAAGTCGTTGCGCGTCGGGCCGGCCTCGTCGTGACCCGTGTAGACGTACAGCTCGTCCTCGCCCGTCGCGTTGCCGGGCGCGCCCGCGGGAACGACGAGCGGCGCCGGGTCGGCCGAGTAGTAGCTGCCGTCGCCGAGGATCGGGTTCTCGGTGCTCGTGAAGGTGTACGGGTCCGCGGCGGCGGCCGGGGCCGCGGTGGCCGCGAGCCCGGTGAGCGCCAGGCCGGCGCTGAGCACGCTCGCGAGCGCGCCGCGCGCGGGGCTCCGCCCGCGCGACGATCGGGTGGTCGGTCTGTCGGTCATGGGCTGCTCTCCTGACGGTCGGGTCGCTCTCGTACCTGCACGGAGCGGGCCAGCGGTTCCTGCGTGGAGGTCGTGCACCCCGGGAGTTCCCTCGGCCCCCGGGGCGCACGGTCGTGGAGCCCGTGCCGGCGGGCAGGGCGGCCGTGTGCCCGGCTGACGGGCGGTGACGCCCCCGCGGGCGGGGGTCGGACGCGTCACCGCCGTCGTCACGGCACCGTCGTCGTGCGCGGGGTGGTGGCCGTGCCGGGCGGGCCGACGGCGGCGCGCACCTCAGGGGTGCCGCGTGCGGGCCGTCGTCGCGCTCGCGTCGTCACGGGCGTGCACCTCTCGTCGTCGAGCCGGTCGTCCGGTGCCGACCCTGCCACAGACAGAAACGCTATCGCAATGGTTTTCGGTCATTCGGCTCCGGGCATGCTCGCACGTCGGTGGGAGTGCGCCTCCACCGAGCGCTACGAACCGCAGGATGCTGCGCCCCGGCGAGCTCGGGCTGGTACCGGCCGCTGCGCGATGGGAGAAAGTCAGTCCGCCCGGTTTTCGGTGCGCGGCCCGTGCTCGTGCTCGTGCCGATGCTCTGCCCGGGCGCGGGCGCGCGACGTGGCGATCGAGACGAGCACGCCGACCACGACGAGGTCGAGCACGATCTGGACCATCGCCACGATCTTCGCCGCCTCGCCGACCGGGTGGACGTCGCCGTACCCGACGGTCCCGAGCGTCACCACGGCGAAGTACAGCGCGTCGGTGCGGTTCTCGATGCCGACGAACTGGTCGGCCATGAGGTAGTAGGCGAGGGCGAAGAACGTGACCACCGGCAGGAGCAGCCCCATGACCGACTGGACCCGGACGCTCGGCGTCCCCCACGCGCGGAGCTGGCGGCGCACCTGGACCACGAGGAGCGCGCACAGCAGCGCCAGCCCGACGGCGAACACCACGAGCTGGACGACCTCCCGGGCCTCGTCGGTCGGCAGCGGGACCCCGTAGTAGACCGTGAGGCACGCCGTCGTGGAGGCGACCGTGAGGATGAGCGTCCACCACGGGCTGTCGTGCGGGAGCCTGCGCATGCGCCCAGCATCCCGCGCGAGGGCGTTCCCGTCGCGGTGTCGCGCGGGTGTCGCGCCGGTGTCGGCGGTCGTGGCTAGGTTGGGCGCGTGACGTCGTCGACCACCGCGGCCCGCTCCGCGGCCGCCAAGCGCTCCCGCCCCGCCTACCGCTGCTCCGAGTGCGGCTGGACCACGGCCAAGTGGGTGGGCCGCTGCGGGGAGTGCCAGGAGTGGGGCACGGTGACCGAGGACGCCCCGGCGGCCTCCGGCCCGCGCACCACCGCGGTCTCGCCGACGCGCTCCCCCGCGCGGCCGATCGGGGAGATCAGCGTCGAGGCGGCGCGCGCCACGCCCACGGGCGTCTCGGAGTTCGACCGCGTGCTGGGCGGCGGCATCGTGCCGGGCGCGGTGGTGCTGCTCGCCGGGGAACCGGGGGTCGGCAAGTCGACCCTCCTCCTCGCGGTCGCGAGCAACGTCGCGGCCGGCGGGTCGGACCTGCCGACGGTGCGTCCGGTCGGTGAGCGCGCCGCCGCCGCCCGCCCGACCCCGACGCCGCGACGCGTCCTCTACATCACCGGCGAGGAGTCGGCGGGGCAGGTCCGGCTGCGGGCCGAGCGCGTCGGCGCCCTCGCGCCGGGCCTCCTCCTCGCGTCCGAGACCGACCTGGCGACCGTCCTCGGGCACATCGAGGCGACCGACCCCGACCTGCTCGTCGTGGACTCCGTGCAGACCATCGCGTCCGCCCAGGTGGAGGGCGCGCCGGGCGGCGTGAGCCAGGTGCGCGAGGTCGCGGCGTCGCTCATCGCGGCGGCGAAGGCCCGTGACCTGCCGGTCATCCTCGTGGGCCACGTGACCAAGGACGGCTCGGTCGCCGGGCCGCGCACGCTCGAGCACCTCGTCGACGTCGTGTGCCAGTTCGAGGGGGACCGGCACTCGCGCCTGCGGCTCGTCCGGGCCGTCAAGAACCGCTACGGCCCGACGGACGAGGTCGGCTGCTTCGACCTCACGGAGAACGGGATCGTCGGTCTCGCCGACCCGAGCGGGCTGTTCCTCTCGCACACGGGCGCCGGTTCCCCCGGCACGTGCGTCACCGTGACGCTGGAGGGTCGGCGCCCGCTCGCGCTCGAGATCCAGTCGCTCGTGGTGCCGAGCTCGCTGACCAACCCGCGCCGGACCACGGGCGGCGTGGACTCCAGCCGCCTCGCGATGATCCTCGCCGTCATGCACCGCCACGCGGGGGTGCGGCTCGTCGACCAGGACGTGTACGCGTCGACCGTGGGCGGCGCCAAGGTCACCGAGCCCGCCGCCGACCTCACGATCGCGCTCGCCGTGCTCTCCGCGCGCGAGGACGAGGCGCTGCCCCAGGGCACCGTCGCGTTCGGCGAGGTCGGCCTCGCGGGAGACATCCGCCCCGTCACGGGCCTCGACCGCCGGCTGGCGGAGGCCGCGCGCCTCGGCTTCACGCGCGCCGTCGTGCCGCGCGGGTCGTTCCCGCGTCCCGTGGAGGGCATGACGATCCTCCCCGCGCGCCACCTCGGCGAGGCCGTCGAGCTCGCCCGGACCTGAGGGCGCAGGCGGGGGCGGTCAGCCGCCCGACCGTCCGCCGACGAGCGCCCACCACTGGAGCAGCATGATCGTCTTGCCGTCGACGATGCGGCCGTCGCCGATCATCGCCAGCGCGTCGCCGAGCGCGAGCTCGACGACCTCGATGTCCTCACCCTCGGCCGCCACCCCTCCGCCCGCGCCCGTGCGGTCGCGCGGCGTGTACGGCGCCGCGAAGAAGTGCACCTTCTCGGTGACGGAGCCCGGGCTCATGTAGGCGGTGAAGACGCGTGAGACCGGCCCGACGGTCACCCCCAGCTCCTCCGCGACCTCGCGCCGGATCGCGGTCTCGGGGTCGTCGTCGTCCAGCAGACCGGCAGCCGTCTCGAGGAGCATGCCGTCCGCATGGTCGTTCACGTACGCCGGGAAGCGGAACTGCCGCGTGAGCAGGACGGTCGACCGCGCCGCGTCGTGGAGCAGGATCGTCGCCCCGTCCCCGCGGTCGTACGTCTCGCGCTGGAGCGTCTGCCAGCGCCCGTCCCGGCGCCGGAGGTCGAAGGTCGTGCGGCGCAGCACGTGCCACCCCTGCGACGTGAGCTCGACGTCGCGGACGACGACGTCCGGGTTGCGCCGCAGCCCGCGACCTGTCCGGTCGAGACCCGTGCGGCCGCGGTGGTCGGGCACGTCGACCCCGGGGACGCCGCTCACCCGGCGCTCACGGCAGGGGCCTCGTCGCGGCGGGGCAGCTCGGAGACGTCGTGGTACACGGGGAGGCCACGGGCCGTGGCGATCGCGACGTCCTGGTCGGCACCCGCCGACTCGCCGGGCAGGCGCAGCACGGCGTCGCAGTGCTCCAGGAGACGCTGCGCGGTCGGGTAGAGCACGTCCGCCGCCAGGTCGTCGTCCACCGTGGCACCCGCCGAGCGGAGGACGGGCAGCGCCACCCACTCGCCGATCAGGGGGACGTGACCGGCCGCGAAGACGGGCCAGGCCGCCTCCTCGAGGCGGCGCAGGTTGGCCGCCATCGCGGCGTGGTCGCCGTCGGTACCGGAGCGGTACGGGCCGGCGATGAGGACGAGCAGAGGTCGCATCATGCCTCTAGACTAGGCATAACCGTGCACAATCAGGAATAACCAAGGAGAACCATGCTGGCGGCAGAGAGACGAGAAGTCCTGCTCGCGACGCTCCGCCGCGACGGCAAGATCGTCGCGAAGACTGCGGCGGAGGAGCTCGGCCTCTCGGAGGACAGCATCCGCCGGGACCTGCGCGAGCTGGCCGCCGAGGGGCTCTGCCAGCGCGTGTACGGCGGGGCGCTGCCGGTCTCGCCGGCCGTCGCCGACTACTCGCGACGCCGACAGGTCGCCGTCGCGGGCAAGGAACGCGTGGCGGCCGCCGCCGTCCGGCTGATCGACCCCGGGAGCACCGTCATCCTCGACGGCGGCACCACCGCCCTCGCCGTCGCGGCGGCGCTGCCGCCGGACCTGCGCTGCACCGTGGTGACCCACAGCCCGACGGTCGCGACGGCGCTCGTCGAGCACCCCGTCGCCGACGTGATCGTCCTCGGCGGCAGGCTCTTCAAGCACTCGGCGGTGACCAGCGGGGCGGCGACGGTCGAGGCCGCGCAGCACGTGTCGGCCGACCTGTTCCTGCTCGGCGTCACCGGCATCCACCCGGACGCCGGCCTCACCACGGGCGACCCGGACGAGGCGGCGACGAAGCGGGCCCTCGCCGCGCGGGCGGCCGAGACGTACGTGCTGGGCTCGTCGGAGAAGGTCGGGGCGGCGTCGCCGTTCCGCGTCGTCGGGTTCGACGACGTCGCCGGCGTCGTCACGGACGCCGACCCCGCGTCGGACGTCGTGCGCGCGCTCCGCGAACGGGTCCGCGTGCTCACCGCCTGACGCTCCCCCGGTGATCCCCGGACGGCGCGGGGAAGATCGCCCGCGCCGCGTCGAGATCGGATCGTGACCCGATTGTGGCCCGCTGCCGCGGGTCTCCGGGGGTGGGAAAGGGCTCACAGCGTAGGATTCCTCCGTGGCCAACTCCCCCGCGCACCCCGACGAGATGCTCCGGGAGACCCTTGCCGCCGTGGCACCCGGGACGGAGCTCCGTGACGGTCTCGAACGCATCCTTCGTGGCCGGACGGGCGCGCTCATCGTGCTCGGTCTGGACAAGGTCGTCGAGGAGATGTGCTCGGGCGGGTTCGTCCTCGACGTCGGCTTCTCCGCGACGCGGCTGCGCGAGCTGTCCAAGATGGACGGTGCCGTCGTGCTCGACCGCGACGCCAACCGCATCCTGCGCGCGGCCGTGCAGCTCCTGCCGGACCCGACCATCGAGACGACCGAGTCCGGGACGCGGCACCGTACGGCGGAGCGCGTCGCCAAGCAGAGCGGGTTCCCCGTCATCTCCGTGAGCCAGTCCATGCGGATCGTCGCCCTGTACGTCGGCGGCCAGCGCCACGTGCTCGAGGACTCCGACACGATCCTGTCGCGCGCCAACCAGGCGCTCGCCACGCTCGAGCGCTACCGCGCCCGCCTCGACGAGGTGTCCGGCACGCTCTCCGCGCTCGAGATCGAGGACCTCGTCACCGTCCGTGACGTGTGCGCGGTCGTGCAGCGCCTCGAGATGGTCGCCCGCATCTCCGAGGAGATCGCCGGGTACGTCATCGAGCTCGGCACCGACGGCCGCCTCCTCGCGCTCCAGCTCGACGAGCTCATCGGCGGCATCGGCTCGGACCGCGAGTTCGTCATCCGCGACTACGTCGACCTCGGCCGCAAGGACCGCTCGCTCGCCGAGGTCCAGAAGTCGCTCGGCGGCCTCGACTCGACCCAGCTGCTCGACCTCGGCCAGATCGGCCGCGTGCTCGACCTCCCCGGCGGCGGCGACGCGCTCGACGCGGCCGTCGCGCCGCACGGGTACCGCCTCCTGTCGAAGGTGCCGCGCCTGCCCGCCACGATCATCGACCGGCTCGTCGCGCACTTCGGCGGTCTGCAGAAGCTGCTCGCCGCGAGCATCGACGACCTCATGACGGTCGACGGCGTGGGCGAGCAGCGCGCCCGCGCCGTGCGCGAGGGACTGTCGCGGCTCGCGGAGTCGAGCATCCTCGAACGCTACGTCTGACCCACCTGACCGTCCGACCGACGAGCCCGCACGGAGGGGGACCGTGGACCACGTCGACGAGTGGTCGGCACTGGCCGACGCCTGGGCGCGCTGGTGGGCACCCGCCGCGGCCCCGGCCCAGCAGGCGGTCCTCGACGCCGCGGGCGTCGGACCCGGTTCGCGCGTGCTCGACGTCGGGTGCGGCACGGGCGAGCTCGTCGCCCTGGCCCTCGCCCGCGGCGCGGACGCGGCGGGCTGCGACGCCGCCGCCGGGATGATCGACGTCGCGCGGCGGCACAGCCCCGCCGCCGACCTGCGCGTCGCCCAGGCCGAGCGCCTCCCCTGGCCCGACGACGCGTTCGACCTCGTCACGCTCGTCAACGCCCTCGCGTTCACGGACGTCGCCAAGACGCTGAGCGAGTGCCGGCGCGTCGGCGACCTGGTCGCCGTCGCGACCTGGGCCGAGGACGACCGCAACGACCTCACCGTCCTCGAGCGGGCCGTCGCCGGCGAGGACCACGAGCCGAGCGACGAGAGCCGCGACGAGGGCCACCTCGGCGCGCTCCTCACCGAGCACGGCTTCACGGTCGTCACGGAGGGGGTGGCGGACGCGCCGATGGCGCTCGCGGACGCGGACGAGGTCGTCGCCGCGATCATGTTCGGCGAGTCGGACGACCTGCGCGCCGAGCTCCGCCCGGACGTCCTCGCCGCGGCCCGCCCCTTCCGCCGCCCCGACGGCTCCTACCTCCTGCGCAACGCCTTCCGTTGGGCCCTGGCCCGCCGCTGACACGCTCCCGCCCGGCCAAGGTTCTCCCTCGCGGGGCCAGGGCCCGCCCTCGCGCAGACGGGTCTCGCCCCGGTCCGCGGGGACGGACCGGGGCGAGACGTGGTGCGACGCGCGGGGTGCGGGTCAGCCGCAGGTGGCGGCGTCGTAGTGCGCGGTGACCGTCGTCGACCTCCCCTCGGCGTCGGTGGCGACCACCGTGGCCGCGCCGGCCTCGACCGACGTCGTGCGCGACGCGAACGACTGGTAGGCGTTCTTGCCGGGCTCGACGCCGTTGAACGTCTTGGTGCCGAACGGCGTGTCGAGCCGGACGGTGAGGGGGACGTCGTCGTCGTTGAGCGCGCGGACCGCGACGTAGACCTTGCCGGCGAGGCAGCGGGTCTCGGCCGTGACGGTGACCGCCGGACCGGCCGGGACGCCCTCACCCACGGTGAGCGTGAGCGTCGTCGTGGTGGTGCCGGCGGTGCTCACGTAGTCCGGGAGGACGAGGTCGCCCTGGATCACGTAGACGCCCGGCGTCTGGACGACGGACTCGTCGTAGTCCCACTCGACGCCGATCGCCTGGTTGTCGCGCGAGCCGTCGTTGTAGGACACGAGGACCTTGGTCGGCAGCCACGGCTGCTCGCCGACGTCGACGCTCTGCTCGAACTGCTCGGCGCCCTGGATCGAGATGCCGCCCTGCGAGCTCTCCGGCCGCACGTAGACCTGGGCCTCGGCGATCAGGCCGTAGGTCGTGTTCGTGCCGTAGACGGTGAACGGCTCGACGTTGGTCTCCGCCACCATGGCCGGCGTGATCGGCTGCCAGGTGAAGTCGACCGCGCCGCGACGACCGCTCGAGTAGACGACGTCGAGCGACGCGGGGAGCGTCGGGACCTCGCCCGTGACGGTCCGGACGATCACCGGGCTCGCCACGGAGTCCACGGTGTCACCGTTGACGCGCCAGCGCAGGATGCCGGTGCCGGCGCCGCCGGTCTGCACGCCGGTGATCCGGACGCGCAGGTAGCTCGCCTCGACGGGCTCGAACTCCAGGTGGTTGTACGCGTTGCGCTGGAGCGCGCCCGCGTACGTCGAGCCGTCGGTCAGGGTGACCGGCGTCCAGTCGGTGCCGTTCTGCGAGTGCTCGACCGTGTACGTGTCCGCGCGCGGCATGCGCGTCCCGCCGTTGTCGTCGTACCAGTAGAGGTCGGTCGACGCGAGGAGCACCGGCGACTCCCACGCGTACCGGATCCACGCCGCGGTCTGCGGGCTCGTCCCGTTCGCGGGCTGCCCCCACGTGCCCCAGCCGTTGCCCGCGCCCGGGTTCGAGCTCGCGGGCGTCGAGGACTCGTTGACGCGCAGCGGGTTCTCCCACGACGCCGACCCGCTCGTCGCGATCGTGGCGAGCGCGCCGAACTCGGCGGAGGTCGCCTTCTCGGTGAGCTCGACCTGGACGTCGCGCTCGGTCGTGAGCTCGCCGTCGGACGCGGTGAGGCGGAACGTGTACTCCCCCGCCACCGTGCCCGTCACCGTCGTGGTCAGGGCGTCGGCGTCGCCGAAGATGACGCTCGCGCCGTCGGGTGCCGCGACGGTCGTCCACCCCGAGGTGAGGGTGCCGTCGTCGGGGATGCCGTCGTCGGTCACGGTGCCGACGAGCGTCGTGGACAGGTTGCCGTCCTTGGACCGGTCGACGTTCACGGTGACCGTCGGCGCGTCGTTGACGACCTCGGGGACCTCGCGGCCGGAGTCGAAGACCTGGATCTCCGAGATCGCCGTCCAGTAACTCGGCGTGTTCGTGAACGCGACGCGGACCTTGTCGGTCGTCGTCACGGCCTCGAAGAGCGCCTCGTTGAACTTGGGGCCGGGGATCTTCGGCGCCTTGAACGCGTCCGGCACCGAGGTCCAGCCGCCCGAGCCGTCGGGCACCTGGACCGAGTACCGGACCGGCTCGCGGTACCCGCCCGCCTGCCGGTCGCTGACGAACCAGACCTTGACGTTGTCGAACGTCGTGGGCTCGCCGAGGTCGAGCTCGACGTACCCCGTGTCGCCCTCGGTCCCGTAGTTGCCCCAGTACGGCTCGTTGACGGTCGTGCCGTCGGTGACCGCGTCGAGCGACACGGGACGCTCGGTCTCCTTGATCGCGCCCGGGGTGTAGTTCATCGAGCCCGTGCTCCAGCCCGGCGTGTGGAACTGGCGCCACGTCGTCGGTCGCGCGCCCTGCTGGGTGGCCGACGACGAGAGCTCCGCCCCGCGCGCGAGGTTGCCCGCGTCCTCGGTGAGGTCGATGCCCGCGGTCTTGAGATAGGACACGACGCGCTCGTCCTCGATCGGGGTGTCCACCGCGGTCGGCAGGTCGGCACCCTGGTCGTCGACGACCTCGACCGCGAGGCCCTCGTCGGACTCGACGACCTCGTTGGCCGCCGGGTCGTAGACGAACCGGCCGAGCGCGTCGGCCGCGGCCTTGCGCTCGCCGTCGATGAACAGGCTGTAGCCCTCGCCGAGGCCGTAGTGCGAGCCGTCCTCGTCCCAGACGATCGTGACGTCCTTGCCGTGGTACCGCAGGTTGTTGACCATGAAGTGGTCGTACCCGAGGTCGATCGGCCAGAGCTCGATCTTGTCGTCGGACCGCGGCTGGATGCCGCCCATGTCCTCGACGTAGATGTAGTTCATGTTGCCGAGCATCACGTGGTTCGGGTTGTTGCGGTTGAACGTCTGCGTGCTCGCGTTCCAGTTCGAGTAGTACTCGGCCTGGTTCGGGACCAGCGCGTTGCCGTTCGGGTAGATGCTCCACGCCATCCAGTCGAGGAGCTTCGCGGCGTACTCGGGCGTGACGTACGTGTGGTCGGGGTCGTAGTGCCGCAGCGCGGACCGCACGCCGCGGTACTGGACCGTGAAGTTGATGTTGGAGAAGTTGTTCGAGCCGCCGATCCCGAACTTCGCCCGGTCGTACTGGTTGGCCGTGTAGAACGGGAAGATCGGGAAGTTGTCGCCGTACCGCAGGAAGCGGAAGCCGTCGACGTACTGGTCGGCGTCCTCGAACGGGATGAGGTTCTCGGCGTAGACGTCGTAGAGGTTCGACTCCTTCGCCGGGATGAGGTCGCGCTCGGCCTCGCTGAGCGGGTTCTGGCTCCCGCCCGACGTCGCGCCGTGCGACGTGCCCGAGAGGAACATGCGCGTCTCGTCGCTCCACAGCCGGCCGAGGATCGCGTCCCGGATCTCGTCGGCCGCGGTCCCCATCTCGGCGACCTTCGCCGGGTCGGCCCCCGCCATCGCGTAGAGCTGGCGGGCGGCGTCGAACGCGCCCCACACGTACGCGGACTCGGGCCGCTCGATCGTCCGCGCGCCCGGCGCCCCGGCGTTCACCTTGGGGTAGCCGAAGCTGATCGCGTCGGCGTCGTTGCCGGGCATGTAGTTGGTGTCGTAGGCGATGAGCTTGTCGTCGTTGCCGTCGTAGTGCTCGAGCTGGCCGACGCCGTCGCCCTCGAAGTACGTCGCGAAGCGCTCGGCGACCGCCGGACCGCCGCCGTGCACGTTGTACGCCTCGAGGCCCGCGGTGCCGAGGTACTGCGAGTAGTGGTTGTTCCAGCTCGTGTGGCCCGGGCTGTCGAGGAACGCCGACGAGCCGGACAGCTCACCGATGTTGAGGATCTGGCCGTACCCGAGGTACGGGTTGCGGATCCACTTGGTGTCCTGCAGGTGCATGGGCTGCGTGAGCGCCACCGAGTTCTGGTAGAGGTTCACGCCCTCGATCGTCGTCGGGTACTGGTAGACGTAGCCCGGCTCGTTCGCGTCGAGGCTGTTGTACCGCTCGCCCCACCAGCGGTACACGATCGCCTTCTCGATCGCGGCGTCGGGCACGTCGAGGTACGGGATGTCCTGCGCCCACTGCCGGTTGAACTCCGTCACGCCGGTGCGGAACGCGTCCGCGGGCGACAGCGCGGCGTACTCGTGGAAGCTCTCGACCGACTCGGGGAGCGTGTCGCTGGACAGCACGCCGAGGACGGACAGGTCGACCGACCCGCCCGCCGGGACGGTCACCTCGCGGTCGAGGTTGGTGCCCACGCGCTCGAACCCGGGCGCCTTGAGACCGACCGTGACGTCGGACCACGGGGTGTCGACGAGCCCGTTGTTCGCGCCGCTCGTCAGGGTCCGCGTCCCGGTGAGCTCGTCGGCCGCGTCCGTCGACGTGGTCGCCAGCGGCGACGCCGCGCGGACCGTGAACGTCACGTCGCTCGCGCCGGGGTTGGTGAACGTGATCGCCGAGAGCGCCACGTTGTCGTACGTGATGAGCTTCTTGAGGTCGGCCGTCACGCCCGTCGTCCCGACCGTGTAGCGCGCCTTCGCGTGGCTCGGCGCGTTGAAGCGCTGCGCCCCGACCTCGGTGATCGTCTGGCCCGGGACGGTCACGGTGTAGAGGTTGCCGAGGTTGTTGGGCCCGCCCGCGAACGCGGAGCCCGCGAAGCCCATGACCGCCCAGTTGCTGTTGCCCCGCAGGTACAGCGAGCGGCCGCGCGTCTGCAGCACGTTGTTGCCCGACGTCCCGCTCACCCCGAGCACGCGGTCCAGGTAGTAGTCCGTGCCGCCCGCCGCGCGGTCCTTCTCGAAGATCGACCCGTGCATCGAGCCCGCGGTCCACGGGACCCCGGGCTCCAGCGCCGCGGCGACCTGGTCCAGGTTCGAGTAGACCGGGTCACCGATGTCCATCGAGTCGGTCGTGCCGTCGGTGTACACACCGATGTCGCTCTCGTTGCCCGGCACCACGTCGGCCTGCGCCCCCGGTGCCAGCGCGACGCCGGTCACGGCCATCGCACCTGTCATCGCCGACGCGACGACCCTTCTCAACGCTCTCCCCGACATCACCAAGTCCTCTCCATCGGGAACCGGAAAACAGGTTTCGGGACGACGACGGGCCTCGCCTCGCACGGGCGGACTGCCTCGTCCGCCCGCCCCGCTGCGGGACGCGGGACCCTGATCGTCGTGCCGGCTCGCGCCGCACCCCGGAGCTCTCGCACCCGGGGCCGTGAGCCCCGGGCACCCTCCGCGGTGAGGTCGCCAGACGCGAGCCAGTCAACCAGCCACGAGAGGTCGACCGCAATGGTTTTCGGTCTCGACTTTGCTCCGCTCCACGGCCCTCCCGCGACGCCTCGAGCAACGCCTTCTCGTTGCAATGACACCGTTCCCGCGAGGTGCGACGCAATCTCACGCCCACGGACGATTTCGTAGCCATGGCGCTACCGAAAGGCGCTGTCCATCGCTTTCCTTCACGCGGCACGCGGAGCGGCAGGACGTGCCCCTCGACGAGAGGGGGGTGCGGGGTCACGCTCGGCGCCCGACCGCAGCGCCCGGCCAGGGCACGGACGCGGCGCGCGGCGACCCCGCAGCCCGGAGCCGTGGCCGGGAGACCGCGACGGACGGTCAGGCGCCGTCGGCGGGCGGCGGCGTCCCGTCCGCGGGCGGGGCGGTCCCGTCCGCGGGCGGGGCGGTCCCGTCGGCGGGCGGGACGGTCCCGTCGGCGGGCGGGACGGTCCCGTCGGCGGGCGGCGTGGTGGCGTCCGCCGGGTCCGGCGTCGGCGGGGGCGGCTCGAGCAGGGTGAACGTCACGGGCTCGCTCGTCGCACCGTCGACGCCCGCGATGCTCAGGACCGCGGTGTACGTGCCCGGCCCGACCTCGGGCTGGTCCGGCGCGCAGCCCTCGGCCGAGCGGTGCCGGTCCCAGCGCACGAGCTTCGAGGGGTCCTCGTCACCGGTGCTCATGAGCAGCAGCCGCTCCGTGGTGCCGCAGTCGGCCGACGACCAGACGAGCTCCTCGCCGGAGTAGACGAGCACCTGGCGCCCGGCGTCGGAGCCGTCGACGAGGCAGGGCCGGCCGCTCGACTGACGGAGCGTCACGGTGAGCTGGACGGCACGGCCGGGCTCGTACTCCGCCGCGCTCGCCGCCAGGCCGAGCTCGAGGGACGCGGCCGTGCAGTCCTGGGGCGCGCCGGCGGCCTCCGGGGTGGGCGGCGCGGACTTGCCCTCCTGCGCCGTCTCGTCGCCGGCGAGCAGCGGCTGGACCGCTCGCACGACGACCTGCCCGAGCAGGACGAGCCCGACCACGAGGCCGACGAGCAGCGCGAGCGCGACGAGGCGGCGTCGGAGCAGGGCCCCGCGCGTGGGCCGGTCGCCCGGCCCGCTGCGGGGGCTGGCGCCCGGCCTCGGGGCGCGGTCGGTCCGCGGCGTGCTCACGGGTCCTCCGTCGTGCAGGTGCTGGTCGTGATCACGGTAGCGGCGACCGGTGCCCGGCCCGGTGCTGCCGCGCCGACGACCGCCCAGGTCGGGGCAGAATGGGTCCTCCCCGACGCGTCCGCGCCCACCACCGGCCGGCCCGGCGTCACGAGCCCACCGACGACCGAGAGGGACGACCGCTGTCATGACCGCCCCGGCCACGCGCCCGGCCCGACCGCCCGTCACCGCGCCGGGGCCGGACCCGCACGCCGACCTGCGCGACGCCGTCGGGCGCTGGTTCGGCGCGACCGCGCGCGCCCTGCCCTGGCGCGCCGCGGACCGCACCGCGTGGGGCGTCCTCGTGAGCGAGGTCATGCTCCAGCAGACGCCCGTGGTCCGGGTCGAGCCCGCGTGGCGCGCGTGGATGGAGCGCTGGCCGGAGCCCGCGGACCTGGCGGCGGCGCCCACCTCGGACGTGCTCCGCGCGTGGGGCCGGCTCGGCTATCCCCGGCGCGCGCTGCGCCTGCAGGAGTGTGCCCGCGCGATCGTCGAGCGGCACGGCGGCGAGGTGCCGGTCGGCGAGGAGGCGCTGCGCGCCCTGCCGGGCGTCGGCGAGTACACCGCCGCGGCGGTCACCGCCTTCGCGCACGGTCGCCGCGCGGTCGTCGTCGACACGAACGTGCGCCGCGTCCTCGCCCGCGCGGTCGGGGGGAACGCGCTGCCCGCGCCGTCGTACACGGCCGCCGAGCGCGCGACGGCGGCCGCCCTCGCCCCGGCGGACGACGCGGACGCGGTGCTCTGGGCCGCCGCCTCGATGGAGCTCGGCGCGCTCGTGTGCACGGCCCGGACGCCGCGCTGCGGCGTCTGTCCCGTCCGCGACGCGTGCGCGTGGCGCGCCGCGGGGCGGCCCGGGGACGAGCACGCGGCCCGACGGCGGACGCAGGCCTGGGCGGGCACCGACCGCCAGGTGCGAGGCCGGGTCATGGCCGTGCTGCGCGACGCGCCGGGACCGGTGCCGCGCGGCGTCGTGGCCGACGTGTGGCACGACGCCGCGCAGCTCGACCGCTGCGTCGCGAGCCTCGTCGAGGACGGGCTCGTGGAGCAGGTCGACGACCTCTACCGGCTCCCCGCCTGACCCGCCGCGGGGCGGATCACGCGCCGGACCCGACGGTCGGGAGCCAGACGCGCATCGTCGACGGGCCGCGCTCGGCCCAGTCGTGGTACGGCACGAGCCGGACGTCGACCGGCGTCGCGACCGGCTCCCCGCCCGGGCGGCCGGCCCCCGTCCGCCCCGGCGCCCCGCCGCGGAGCGGCGTGTAGGGCCAGGGGCCCGTCGCCGGGTCCACGAGCAGCCCCCGCACGACGACGCGCCCGTCCTCCTCGCGCGGCACGACGGCCACGTCGACGCGCAGGTCGGCGACGTCGCGCCCGCCCGGCAGGTCGACGGACTCCACGCACAGGACCTCGGGGCCGCGCTGGACGGCGACGCAGCCGCGCACGGCGTCCACGCGCTCGTCGGGCACGAGGAACCGGGGCGCGACGTCGAGCTCGAGCGTGACGACGCTGCCCGGGCGCAGGTCGGGCACCGCGACGGTCCCCGCGGGCACCTGGCGGGCCGGGCCGTCGTCGACCACGAGCCGCCCCGACCCGGACCACGCGGGCACCCGCAGGGTGAGCGCCCAGCGCTCGGGCGCCTCCACGACGCGCACGCGCACGCGCCCGTCCGCCGGGTAGCCGGTCTGGACGTCGAGCGCGACCGGCTCGCCCGACGGCAGCGTCGCGCGGACCTCGCTCGGCGCGTACTGGTGGAGCTGCACCCCGCCGTCGTCGACCGTCGCGAGATACCCCGCGAGGCTCGCGAACGTGCGCGCGACGTTCGGCGGGCAGCACGACACCTCGAACCACGGCGCGCGCAGCGACGACTCGGCGCGCTTGCTCACCTGGTCCGGGGCCGCCGGTTCCCCGGGGACGCGCTGGTGCAGCGTGTTCGCGTAGTAGAAGGCCCGGCCGTCGTGCGCGGGCGACGTCGCGACGACGTTGAAGAGCGTGCGCTCGACCACGTCGGCGTAGCGCGGGTCGCCCTGCGCGAGCAGGAGGCGCCACGCGACCATGACCGACCCGATCGACGCGCACGTCTCGGAGTACGCGCGGTCGGGCGGGAGGACGAAGTCGTCGCCGAACGCCTCGTCCTGGTGGTGCGAGCCCTGCCCGCCCGTGACATAGGTGCGCGCGGCCTGCGTGCGCTCCCACTGCCGCGCGACCGCGGCCACGAGCTCGTCGTCGCCCGTCTCGACGGCGACGTCGATCGCGCCCGCGGCGAGGTAGTTGGCGCGCACGGCGTGACCGCGGAAGACCGTGGCCTCGCGCACCGGGACGTCGTCCTGGTAGTACGCGCGGCCCCACTCGATGTCCGCGAGGGTCCCGTGCCCGCGGCGCTCGACGAACAACGCCGCCTGCCGCACGTACCGGGGCTCGTCGAGCGCCCGGCCGAGCTCCGCGAGCGCCACCTCGACCTCGGCGTGCCCGCACACCCCCTGGATGCCGTCGGGCCCGAACGTCTCGCACACGTGGTCCGCGGACCGCCGCGCGACCTCGACCAGCAGGTCGTCGGGGTGGCCGGTGCGGGCCCGCGCGACGGCAGCCTGCAGGAGGTGCCCCTGGACGTACAGCTCGTGACCCCACTCGAGGTCCGTGTACCGGGCCTCCTGCCCGGGGCTGCCGAACCGCGTGCAGAGGTAGCCGTCCGGCGCCTGCGCCGCCGCGACGCGCCGCACGATCGCGGCGAAGCGGTCCTCGAGGTCGTCGTCGGGGCGGCGGCCGAGCTCCCAGGCCATCGCCTCGAGCAGCTTGTACACCTCGGAGTCGCTGAACTCCCGGCCGCGGCGGGTCGTCGCGACGTCGCCGCGCACGACGGCGTCGAAGTTCGGCAGCCAGCCCTCGGCCTCGAGCCAGTGCTCGATGTGCGCGAGGGTCGCGGTGCGGTTGACCTCCTGGCGCTCGGCCCAGAACCCGCCCGTGATGCGCACCTGCGCCAGCCCGAGCGGCTGCAGCCGCCCGGTCGCGGGGACGACCGGCCGTCCGCCGTCCGTGGGGCGGGCACCGGTGCCCGTCGTCCGGGGCACGGTCGGGGTCGTGGTCATGGCAGCACCTCCGGAGGCGACGGCGTCGCCTCGTGGTTCGTCGGGTCGTCGTGGTGGGACGACGCCGGGCGTCGTGGGGTCGGTCGGGCGGACGGGGGTCGGGTCGGGGGCGTGGGTCGTCATCCCTTCAGCGCCCCGGACATGAAGCCGCGCACGTAGTGGCGCTGCAGGAGCAGGAACAGGACGATGCACGGGGCCGCGAGGACGACGACGCCCGCCTGGGTCGCGCCGTAGTCGACGATGCCCATGACCTGCTGCCGCATGTTGGCCACGGCGAGCGGCAGGGGCGCCTTCGTCGAGTCGGTGATGAGGATCAGGGGTGCCACGAAGTCGTTCCACGCGGCGAGGAACGCGAACAGCCCGACGGTGATGAGTCCCGGCTTCACCGCGGGCAGCAGGACCCGCCACAGCGCGCCGAACGACGAGCACCCGTCGACCATCGCGGCCTCGTCCAGCTCGCGGGGCACCGACTCGAACGCGATGCGCATCATGAACGTCGCGAACGGGAGCTGGAACATCGTGAGCACCAGCGCGAGGCCGAGCAGCGAGTTCTGCAGCCCGATCGTGTTGAGGAGCACGTAGAGCGGGATGAGCAGCGTCGCGTACGGGACCATGAGGATCGCGAGCGTCACGAGGAACAGCACGTCGCGGCCGGGGAAGCGGAACCGTGCGAACGCGAAGCCGCCGAGCAACGACACCCCGAGCGTGAAGAGCACCGTGAGCCCGGACACGACCACGGAGTTCAGGAGGTACTGCCCGATGCCGGCCTGGTAGTTCGCCAGGGTGACGTAGTTCCCGAAGCCCCAGCCGTCGACCTGGTTGCTGCCGGGCTGCGGCGAGACCGAGGCGACGCCCGCCCAGATCAGCGGGAAGAGGAAGACGATGGCGAGGCCCCCGGTGAGCACCCAGTACGGGGTGCGGGTGAGGACGCCGGCGATGCGGGCGCGCGGGGCCGGCCGGCCGGTGGGAGCGGGTCGCGCCGCGGGTGCGGGAGCGGGTGCGGTGACGGTCATGTCACTTCTCCTCGGGTGCGCGCATGCCACGGACCTGCGCGACGTTGATGAGCACGAGGGCGGCGAGCACGATGATCGACAGCGCGGCGGCCACGCCCAGGTCGTTCTGGCCCTGGAAGGCGATGTTGTAGATGAGCTGGACCACGGTGATCGTGCTGTTGTCCGGACCGCCCTTGGTGAGGATGTAGAACTGGTCGAACGCGAGGAGCGAGCCGGTGACGCACATGATCGTGCACAGCGCGAGCGACGGGCGCAGCAGCGGGAGCGTCACGCGCCCGAACGTCTGCCAGCGGTTCGCACCGTCCATGCGTGCGGCCTCGTAGACCTCGTGCGGGATCCCCTGCAGCCCCACCATGAGCAGGAGCATGTAGAACCCGGCGAAGCGCCAGACGATGAGGAAGACCGTCGACCACAGCGCCCCCTCGGGCGAGCCGAGGAACGACACCGGCTCGTCGACGATCCCCAGCCGCTCCAGGAGCGGGGAGATCGGCCCGACCTGCGGCGAGTACAGCGCGTAGAAGAGCAGCGACGCGGACGCGAGACCCAGCGCGCTCGGCACGAGGATCGACGTGCGCAGGAAGCTCTTCCACCGGCTCGACTCCTGCACCAGGAGCGCGAACCCGAGCCCCAGGGCGATGAGGAGCACGGTCGCGATCACCGTGTACTTCAGCGTGAAGACGATCGAGTCCCAGAAGAACCGGTTGTCGACGGCGTCGCGGAAGTTGTCGGGGAAGTTGGGACCCCGGTTGCCGGCGAGCAGCGGCCAGTCGGACACCGACATCTGACCGACGAGCAGGACGGGCAAGACGAAGAACACGAGCACGAACACCGCGGTGGGTGCGGCGTAGGCCCACCCGCGGGCGGCCTGCGAGCGCCCCGGCCGACGGCGGCGCCGGACGGCGCTCGCGGTCGGGGTGCCGCGGGGCGGTCGGTGGTCGCTCGCGGCGGGGCCCGGCGACGCCGCGCCGTGCGGCGCGGGCGAGGGCGGCGTCGAGGACGCGGACTGCACGGACATGAGAGGTCTCCTGGAACAGGGCGAGGGAAGCCGGACCCGGCCCGCCGCCGCACGGGTGGGCGCGGCGGCGGGCGCTGTGGTCACGCGGTGGTGGTCGCTCGGGGCGATCACGCCGGACCGGTCACTGCGAGAGGACCGCGGTGATCTCCTCGTTGTCCGGCTCGATGCTCGAGGCGTCGCCGAACACCGCGTTGCGCACGAGCGTGAGCCACGGGCTGTTCGGCGCGTTGAACGCCTGCTGGAAGTTGCGGGCGACGGGCGTGCGGCCCTTGCTCGCGATCTCGTTGATCGTCACGACGCGCGGGTCGGCCGACGAGTACTCGTTGTCGACCAGGTCGGCGCGCGAGACGACGTCGCCGTTCTTGGCGAGCACCTCGACCTGGGCGTCCTCGGACATCATCCAGGAGAGGAAGTTCCACGCCTGGTCGGACTGCTCGCTGTCCTTGGAGATGCCGATGCCGTCGCCGCCGACGAAGGTCGACTCGCCTCCGCCCGGCCCCGGGATGGGTGCGACGCCGACGTCCACCGTCTCGTCCGCCGTCGACAGGAGCGTCGCCGGGTACGGCATGACGCCGATCTTGCCCTCCTGGAAGGGGGCGACCCAGGTCGCGCCGGTCTCGTCCCGCGTGCCGGCGCCCACGGCGTCGGAGTCGACGAGGTCCTTGTACACGGCGTAGACGTCCTGCGCGGTGTCGCTCGCGAGGAGCGACTCGGTGCCGTCCGCGCTGAGCACGTCCTCGTCCGCGGCCCAGACCGACGGGAACCACGTGAAGACGAGGCACCCGCCGCAGTTGCCGCCGAAGAAGGTGCCGTCGACGCCGCCACCGAGCGCGTCGACTGCCTTCGCCTGCTCGGCGAACTCCTCGAGCGACGTCGGCCCGGCCTCCGGGTCGAGGCCGGCCTGCTCGTAGAGGTCCTTGTTGTAGAAGAGGACCGAGATGTCGAGCACGAACGGGAGGACGTACTCCTCGTCCTCGTACGTGCCGGCCTCGAGGTGGCCCTGGTTGATCTGGTCCGCGAAGTCGAGCTGGTCGATGCGGTCGGTGACGTCCTGGTAGAGCCCCTGCTCGACCCAGTTCGGCACGTACACGATGTCGGCCGCGAACAGGTCGGGCAGCCCGCCGCTGCCCGCGGCGGCGCCGACCTTCGCGACGTAGTCGTCGTTGGGGACGATCGTGAGCTCGACCTGGTTCTCGTGGCTCGCGTTGTACGCGTCCACGAGCAGCTTCGCCTGCTTCTCGAGCGGCGCGCGCGTCCACAGCGTGAGCGTGCTGCCGTCGTCGACCCCCTCGACGCCGCCTTCTCCCGTCCCGCCCGTCGCGGCGTCGTCGCCGCCGGATCCGGACCCGCCGCACGCGGCGAGCCCGAGCGCGACGAGGCCGGCGAGCGTCGTCGTGGCCACGGACCTCTTCCACGAGGCCCCGCGGTGGTTCTTCATCTCGTGTCTCCTCGTACTCGTCTTCGAGCCGTTGCACCTGTGCCCCGTGCCCGCGCTGGGGGCGAACACGTTTTCGGTCTCCGTGTCGCGCTGCAGCGCGCTCCACGTAGCCGACCCTCCCCTCAGGCGGCTAGTGTTCGATGTCCTGGCGTCACCCCTGAGCCACGTGCTCGCGACGTCGCCAGCACCGAAACTAACCGAAAAGGTTTTCTGAATGTATGGCAGCGCGGTAGTCTCGTCAAGCAGGGCAGCGGGTTACAGTTCGATCACGGCTCGATCGTCGAGGGCGCGGCGCAGCGCACCGGCAGGAGGGGGAACGGCCTCATGACGACCCAGAGCGGGAGCGCCACGCCGCGCGCGGCGACCCTCACCGACGTCGCACGCCTCGCGGGCGTGTCCATCGCGACCGCGTCCAAGGCGATCAACGGGCGCGACCAGGTCAAGGCGGAGACGCGCCTGCGCGTCCTGGAGGCCGCGGAGCGGCTGTCCTTCGCGCCCAACGCGCTCGCGCGCGGGCTGCTCAAGGGCCGCACCGGCACGGTCGGGCTGCTCACGAGCGACCTCGAGGGACGCTTCTCGATCCCCGTCCTCATGGGCGCCGAGGACGCGTTCGGCGCGGGCCGCGTGTCGGTCTTCCTGTGCGACGCGCGGGGCGACGCCATCCGCGAGCAGCACCACGTGCGCGCCCTGCTGTCGCGGCGCGTCGACGGGCTCATCGTCGTCGGCTCGCGCACCGACCCGCGGCCGCCGCTCAGCGCGGACATCCCCGTCCCCGTGGTCTACGCGTACGCGCCCTCCGAGGACCCCTCGGACGTCTCGATCACGGCGGACAACGTCGGGGCGGGACGCCTCGCCGTCGAGCACCTGCTCTCGTGCGGGCGCCGACGCGTCGCCCACGTCTCGGGCGACCCCGGCTACAAGGCCGCGCAGGACCGCGCCGCGGGCGCCCAGGCCGCGGTCGCGGCCGCCGGCCTGGAGCTCGTGGGCGGCCAGACCTACTTCGGCTCGTGGAGCGAAGGGTGGGGCCGCGGGGCGGCACGCATGATCGTCGAGCAGCACGGCGACGTCGACGCCTTCTTCTGCGGCTCGGACCAGATCGCGCGCGGCGTGCTCGACGCGCTGCGCGAGCTGGGCCGCGACGTGCCCGGCGAGGTGTCGGTCATCGGGTTCGACAACTGGGAGGTGCTGACGACCAACGCGCGCCCCCAGCTCACGAGCGTCGACATGAACCTCGAGCGGCTCGGACGCGTCGCCGCGCAGCGGCTCTTCGCCGCGATCGACGGGACCGTGCGCCCGGGTGTCGAAGAGCTCCCGTGCCGCGTCGTGACGCGCGCCTCGACGGTGCCGATCAGCTGAGCGTCGCCGCCCCGGCCGGGAGGTCGTCGAGGTCGAGCAGCATGCGCGTGTTGCCGAGCGTGTTGGGCTTCACGCGCGCGAGGTCGAGGAACTCCGCGACGCCGTCGTCGTGCGAGCGCAGGAGCTCGGCGTACACCTCGTGCGAGACGGGGGTCCCCTCGATCGCGCGGAAGCCGTGCGCCCGGAAGAAGTCGACCTCGAACGTCAGGCAGAAGACCCGGCGGAGCCCGAGCGCGCGCGCCCGCGCCAGGAGCTCGACCACGAGCGCGTGCCCCACGCGGTGCCCGCGCCACGCGGGGTCGACGGCGAGGGTGCGGATCTCGGCGAGGTCGTCCCACATGACGTGCAGCGCGCCGCACCCGACGACGCGCGGTGCGCCCCCGCCGTCGGGCTCGCCGGTGGCACCCGGCTCCACCTCGGCGACGACGAACTCCTGGACCGCCTCGTAGTACCCGACCATCTCCTTGGCCAGCAGGATCCGCGCCTCCGCGTAGGGCTGCACGAGCGCGCGCACCGCGCGCACGTCCGCGGGCAGGGCGGGACGGACGCGGACGGCGGAGGTCGTGGGCACCGCGTCACTGTACGCGGATCCGACTCGGTTTGTATATTCATGCAATCGAGCGCATACGTGCGCGGACCCGCTCACCCGCCCCCGACCAGGCGGGACGCCGTGATCTCGTCCACGACGAGGTCCGTGACGACGCCGGCGCGCAGGGCCGCGCGCAGCGGCGCCACCTTGTTGTCGCCCGCCACGGCGCACACGCGCCGGGGCACGCGGCGCAGCTCGTCGGGACCCGGACCCGTCGCCCGCTCGTTGAGCGCGATGTCGCGGTAGGTGCCGTCCGCGCGCAGGAACACCGTGCAGACGTCGCCGACGACCCCCTCGGCGTCGAGGACCGCGATGTCGTCCGGCTCGAGATATCCCGCCGAGTACACGTGGGACGGCACGCCGCCCGCGACGGCCCCGACGGAGAAGAGCGCGATGTCCGCCCGGTGCTGCACGTCGAGCACGCGCCGCACCGACCGCTCGCGCCACATCGCCCGCTTGGTCTCGGCGTAGTCGAAGAACGCGGGCACTGGGAAATGGTGCACGTGCGCGTCGAACGCGGTGCCGAAGCCCGCGATGAGGTCGCCCGCGTAGTGCACGCCCGACGTGCGCGTGTTCGCGGCCCCGTTGAGCTGGACGACGGCGCTCCCTCGCGTCGGCTTGCGCGGCAGGTGCCGGGAGATGGCCGAGAGCGTCGTCCCCCACGCGATGCCGAGGATCATGTCGGAGTCGAACCACGTCGACAGCAGGCGCGCGGTCGTCAGGGCGACCTGCTCCAGCCGCTCGACCTGCGGGGCCTGGTCCGGCACCGGGACGACGTACGCGTCGATCCCCCACGTGCTCGCGAGGTGCTGGCCCAGCCCCGGGCCGCGGCTCCGCGCGGGCCGCAGCGAGATCTCGACCAGCCCCGTGTCCCGGGCCCGCTTCACGAGCCGCGACACGGTCGACCGCGACGTGTGCAGGTGCTTGGCGATGACCTCCATCTTCATGTCCTGCAGGTAGTACATCGACGCCGCCCGCAGGACGTCCTGCTCCCGGTCCACCATGCACGTCTCCCTTCGCTCGACCTCCATTCTGCACGTTTGTGCACCGCGGTTGCGCGTCCGTTCGGCGCGTGGTGGTCTGGAGGGCGTGCCAGCGCGCCGGGACACCGGCGCGCGCACGACGGTTACCGCTCGCGCACCCTGGTCGGGCGTGGGACCGTCGCTGTGAGCGCACCGTGGGCGCATCGTCCCGCGGCGTGCCCGCAGCACCGAGGGACGAGAGAGGAAGACGCATGGCATCCACGAGACTCACCGCGGAGTCGCGCCGGCAGGCGCTCGCCGCGCTCGAGGCCAGCACGAGCCCCGACACGGAGCTCGACGTCCTCGTGATCGGCGGGGGCGTCACGGGCGCGGGGATCGCGCTCGACGCCGTGACGCGCGGGCTGTCGACGGCGATCGTCGAGGCGCAGGACTGGGCGGCCGGGACCTCGAGCCGGTCGAGCAAGCTCGTCCACGGCGGGCTGCGCTACCTGCAGATGCTCGACTTCCACCTCGTCAAGGAGGCGCTCACCGAGCGCGACCTCCTGCTCAAGGACATCGCCCCGCACCTCGTGCGGCCCGTCCCGTTCCTCTACCCGCTCGAGCACCGCGTGTGGGAGCGCGCCTACGTGGGCGCGGGCATCGCTCTCTACGACACGCTCGCGAGCCTCGCCCCCGGCAAGCGCGCCATGCCGATCCACCGGCACCTGTCGCGCAGCCGCATGGAGAAGAAGTTCCCCGACCTCGCGCACGACGCCGCGATCGGCGCCGTCCAGTACTGGGACGCCTCCGTCGACGACGCGCGCCTCGTCACCACGCTCGTGCGCACCGCCGCGTCGTACGGCGCGCACGCCGCCTCGCGCACCCAGGTCGTCTCCCTCACGAAGGGGTCGACGGGCGCGGTGAACGGCGCCGTGCTCCAGGACCTCGAGACCGGCGCCGAGATCACCGTCCGGGCCCGCGCCGTCATCAACGCGACCGGCGTCTGGACCGAGGACACCGAGGCGCTCGCCGGCAGCGAGGGCGGGCTGCGGGTCCTCGCGTCCAAGGGCGTGCACATCGTCGTCCCGCGCGAGCGCATCAAGGGCCAGGTCGGGCTGATCCTGCAGACCGAGAAGTCGGTGCTGTTCATCATCCCGTGGTCGCGCTACTGGATCATCGGCACCACGGACACCCCGTGGGAGCAGGACTTCCAGCACCCCGTCGCGACGTCGGCCGACATCGACTACGTGCTCGACCACGCGAACGCGGTGCTCGCGCACCCGCTCACGCGCGACGACATCATCGGCACGTACGCCGGGCTCCGCCCGCTCCTCCAGCCCGGCACCAAGGAGGGCACCAGCTCCGCGAAGGTCTCGCGCGAGCACACCGTCGCCTCCCCCACCCCGGGGCTGACCGTCATCGCCGGCGGCAAGCTCACGACCTACCGCGTGATGGCCAAGGACGCCGTCGACTTCGCGATCGGCCAGCGCGCGAGCGCCCTGCCGTCCATCACGCAGAAGATCCCGCTCCTGGGCGCCGTCGGCCTCGACGCCGTCCGGCGGCAGGCGCGGCCGTGGGCCTCGCGCTACGGCTGGACGCCCGCGCTCGTCGACCACCTGCTGCACCGGTACGGGTCCAACCTCCGCGAGATCGTCGAGCTGTGCGAGGCCCGTCCGGACCTCGCGAAGCCGCTGGAGCACGCGCCGGCGTACCTGCGGGCCGAGATCGCGTACGGCGTCTCGCACGAGGGCGCCCTGCACCTCGAGGACCTGCTGCTGCACCGCACGCGCCTCAACTACGAGGTCGCCGACCGCGGCCTCGCCGCGCTTCCCGAGATCGCCGACCTCGTCGCCGAGCTCCTCGGGTGGGACGACGCGACCCGCGCCGCCGAGATCGCCAGCTACACCGACCGCGCCAACGCGGAGGCCGCCGCCGAGCAGGAGCCCGACGACGCCTCCGCCGAGCGCACCCGGCTGGAGGTCGACGACGTGTCGCCCCTCCAGCCGCTCCGCACCACCTGACAGCAGAACACCGCTCGCGAGCGCGCCTCGGGCGCCGTCCGGCAGGGGACGGCGCCCGACCAGCCCTCGCACACCGACCTCACGGGGCGCACACGCCATCGGCGGGCCGACCCGAGGACCCGGCGCTCAGGCGCGCCGGGACGGTTGAGACAGAGAAGTCCACCACGAAAGAGAGAGCACGATGGATCAACTCCTCATGAACGCCTTCTGGTCCGAGATCCTCGGCACGGCGACCCTGATCCTCCTCGGTGCGGGCGTCGTCGCGAACGTCATCCTGCCGAGGACCAAGGGCTTCAACGGCGGCTGGCTCCTCATCAACTTCGGATGGGGCCTCGCGGTCTTCACCGCCGTCTACGTGGCCTACAAGTCGGGTGCGCACCTCAACCCCGCCGTGACCATCGGCCTCTTCACCGCGCAGGAGCCGTTCTACTCCGTGACCGGCCCGGAGGGCTTGGTCACGGCGACGATCGAGCCCACCGTGGGGAACATGTTCATGTACTTCGGGGCGCAGATGATCGGTGCCTTCATCGGTGCCGTGCTCGCGTTCCTCGCGTACAAGAAGCACTTCGACGAGGACGCCCCCGGGGCGACCAAGCTCGCCGTGTTCTCCACCGGCCCGGAGATCCGGTCCTACGCGTGGAACTTCATCACCGAGGTCATCGCGACCTTCGTGCTCGTGTTCTTCGTCGTGGCGTCCGGCAAGACGCCGTCGGGCCTCGGCCCGCTCGCCGTCGCGCTCGTCGTGGTCGCGATCGGCGCCAGCCTCGGTGGTCCCACCGGGTACGCCATCAACCCTGCCCGTGACCTCGGTCCCCGCATCGCCCACGCGCTGCTGCCGATCCGGGGCAAGGGCTCGAGCGACTGGGCCTACTCGTGGGTCCCCGTCGCCGGTCCGCTGGTCGGCGGTGTCCTCGCCGGCCTGCTCGGTGCCGCCTGGATCTGACCGACCCGGACGAGCCGGACCTCTCCCCCGCGTGACCGGGGAGCCGGGGGCCTCCCCGGTCACGCGGCCCGCCGCCGTCAGGCGCCGGGCACCTTCGACGCAACCCGAACCCACACCGACGTGAAGGACTGAACGCACCATGGCCGACTACGTTCTCGCCATCGACCAGGGGACCACGAGCTCCCGGGCCATCGTCTTCAACCACTCCGGGGAGATCGTCTCCACCGGGCAGCTCGAGCACGACCAGATCTTCCCCCGCGCAGGGTGGGTGGAGCACAACCCGGAGCAGATCTGGAACAACGTCCGCGAGGCCGTGGGCCTCGCCCTGACCCGGGCGAACGTCACCTACCAGGACATCGCCGCCGTCGGCATCACGAACCAGCGCGAGACCGCGGTCGTGTGGGACAAGAACACCGGCAAGCCGGTCTACAACGCGATCGTCTGGCAGGACACCCGCACGCAGAAGATCGTCGAGGAGCTCGGCGGCTCGGACGGCCCCGAGAAGTACAAGTCGGTCGTCGGCCTGCCGCTCGCGACCTACTTCTCCGGCCCCAAGGTCAAGTGGATCCTCGACAACGTCGAGGGCGCCCGCGAGGCTGCCGAGCGCGGCGACCTGCTGTTCGGCAACACCGACACGTGGACGCTGTGGAACCTCACCGGCGGGGTCAACGGCGGCGTGCACGTCACCGACGTGACCAACGCGTCGCGCACCATGCTCATGGACCTCGACACCCTCTCGTGGCGCGAGGACATCGCCGCCGACATGGGCATCCCCCTGTCCATGCTCCCCGAGATCAAGTCCTCGTCCGAGGTCTACGGGCACGGGCGCCAGCAGGGCCTCCTGCCGGGCGTGCCGATCGCCGGCATCCTCGGCGACCAGCAGGCCGCGACGTTCGGGCAGGCGTGCTTCGAGGTCGGGCAGGCCAAGAACACGTACGGCACCGGTAACTTCATGCTGCTCAACACGGGCACCGAGAAGGTCATGAGCGAGAACGGCCTGCTCACGACCGTCTGCTACAAGATCGGCGACCAGCCCGCCCGCTACGCGCTCGAGGGCTCCATCGCCGTCACCGGGTCGCTCATCCAGTGGCTGCGCGACAACCTCGGCATGTTCGAGGACGCACCCGACGTCGAGTGGCTCGCCGGGAAGGTCGAGGACAACGGCGGCGCCTACTTCGTGCCCGCGTTCTCCGGCCTCTTCGCCCCGTACTGGCGGCCCGACGCGCGCGGCGCGCTCGTCGGCCTCACCCGGTACGTCAACCGCAACCACATCGCCCGCGCCGCGCTGGAGGCCACGGCCTTCCAGACGCGCGAGGTGCTCGACGCCATGAACGCCGACTCCGGCGTCGACCTCACCGAGCTGCGCGTCGACGGCGGCATGGTCGCCAACGAGCTGCTCATGCAGTTCCAGGCCGACCAGCTCGGCGTCGACGTCGTGCGGCCCAAGGTCGCGGAGACCACCGCGCTCGGCGCCGCCTACGCCGCCGGCATCGCCGTCGGGTTCTGGCAGGGCGAGCAGGACGTCATCGACAACTGGGCCGAGGACAAGCGCTGGTCGCCGTCCATGGAGTCCGACGAGCGCGAGCGCCTCTACCGGAACTGGAAGAAGGCCGTGACGAAGACGTTCGAGTGGGTGGACGAGGACGTGGAGCAGTAGTCCCCTCCTCGACGGAGGACCCGCCTTCTCGTCCGGAGGGGGTGGGGTGGTGTCGCCACCACCCCACCCCCTCCTTCGCGCGTCGCCTCGCGTGCGGGGCTCCGTGCCACCACGTCCGGAGTGGGGACCAGGGCGCGGGTCAGCCGAGGCTGAGGGGCAGGCGGGTCGCCAGGGGGCCCAGCGCGGCGCGCTCCGCGGCCGTGGGGGCGCGGCGGCCCGTGACGACGCGCAGCGCGTCCGGGTCCGCGAGCGACGGCGGGACCGGCGCCCCCAGGAGGGCCTCGACGAGAGCGCGCGACGCCGCGAGCGCCTCGGCCGGCGGGTCGGCAGCGGCGGGCACGTGCGCGACGAGGTCGAGGTGGTGCACGGTCCACTCCAGGACGTACGCGTCGAGGAGGTCGCGCACCGTGAGCGTCTCGCCCTGCGTCCCGACGACGGCCGTCGGGTCCGCGAGCTCGGCCGCCCGGCCCGCCGCGGCGAGGAGGTCGTCGACGTGGTGCCGCAGGGCGCCCGGCCGCCCGAACGCCGCCGCCAGCCGCGCCACGAGGCGTCCGTGAGGGTCGGGGTGCTCCTCCGCGTCGCCCGCGCGCCAGTACGCGACCGCGTCGACGGTCGGCGCGGCGTCCTCCGGGGTCACGAGGGTGACGAGGACGTCCTGCGCGCCGATGGTCAGGTGGCACACCAGGTCGCGCACCAGCCAGCCCGTGCAGCCCGACGGCCGCTCCCAGTCCTCGTCGGCGAGGCTGTCCACGGCGTCCTGCAGGGCTGTCACCGCCCGGGTGAAGAGGAGCATCTCGGCACGGTAGCCCCGTTGGCCTGACCGGCCCAGCACATTCCTGCGCCGCCGCGCTCGCTCCCGCCCGCGGGAGTCCCTACGGTGGTCGGGTGCGCGCGTGGGTCTACGAGCGGTACGGCGGCGTCGACGAGCTGCGGCTCCGGGACGTGCCGATCCCTGCGCCGACGAAGGGCGAGGTCCTCGTCGAGGTCGTCGCGACGTCCGTGAACCTGTCGGACTGGGAGGCGCTGCGCGGCAGCCCGGGCTACGCCCGGCTCGACGGCCTCCGCGCGCCGCGCACCCACGTCCTGGGGTCCGACGTCGCCGGTCGCGTCGTCGCGGTCGGGGACGGCGTCACGCGCTTCCGTCCGGGGGACGACGTCTACGGCGACAACCTCCCGCGCCGGGGCGGGTTCGCGGAGTACGTGGTGATGCCGGAGACGGCGGTGACGCACAAGCCGGCGGCGCTGACCTTCGCCCAGGCGTCCGCCCTCCCCCAGGCGGGCTCCATCGCGCTGCAGGCCCTCGCGTCGGCGGCGCCGGGGGCTCGCGTGCTGGTCAACGGCGCCGGCGGGGGTTCCGGGAGCCTCCTGGTCCAGCTCGCGGTCGCGCGGGGCCTGCACGTCACCGCGGTGGACAACGCGGGCAAGCTCGACTTCCTCGAGAGGCTCGGGGCGCACGCGGTGATCGACTACCGACGGACCGACTTCACGCGGACCGGCCCGTACGACCTCGTGGTCGACCTCGTCGCCCACCGGTCGGTGTTCGCCTACCGCCGCGCGCTCGCCCGCCGCGGCCGGTGCCTCATGGTCGGGGGAACCCTGCGGACGCTGCTCCGCATGCTCACCGTCGGGCCCGTCCTCGGAGTGCTGACCGGTACCCGGCTCGGCGTCCTCTTCGTGCGGCAGGGCCCGCGTCAGTTCGCGCCGCTCGCCGACCTGTGCGCCGCGGGCGACGTCGAGATCCACGTCGACAGCACCTTCCCCTTCGCGGAGGTGCCCGCCGCGCTCACGCTGCACGGCGAGGGACGCGCCCTCGGAAAGGTCGTCGTCAGCGTGCGCGACGCCGCTGGCTAGGGTGGTGCGCGTGAGCGTCGTGCGCGAGACCAGCTACAGCCTCCCCGGGATCCACGTCACCGACCGCGAGCTCGAGGTGCCGCTCGTCTGGGGCGACGACGCCGACCCGCGCCGCCTGACCGTCTTCGTGCGCGAGCTCGTCGACCCGGTGCGGCGCCGGGACGACCTGCCGCTGCTCGTCTTCCTCCAGGGCGGTCCCGGCGGCAAGGGGCCGCGCCCCACCGGCCCCGACGGCTGGGTCGGCACGGCGCTCGAGACCCACCGCGTCGTGCTGCTCGACCAGCGCGGCACCGGCCGTTCGTCGGCCGTGCGGGGCGCTGCGCTGGCGGCCCGCGGGTCGGGCACCGCCCAGGCCGAGCACCTGTCGCACTTCCGCGCCGACGCGATCGTCGCCGACGCCGAGCACGTGCGACGCACGGTCTACGGCGGACGGCGCTGGTCGTCGCTCGGCCAGTCGTACGGCGGGTTCCTCACCATGACCTACCTGTCCCGGGCGCCCGAGGCCCTCGACGCGTGCTACGTCACGGGTGGCCTGCCGGGCCTGACGGCGGACGCGCGCGACGTCTACCGCCGCACCCAGCCGCGCGTCGTCGCGAAGAACGCGGCCTACCGCGAGCGGTACCCCGAGGACGCGACCCGCCTCGCGCGCGTCGCGGACCGCCTGGCCGTGGGCGACGTCCGGCTCCCCGACGGCGACGCGCTCACCGTGCGCCGGCTCCAGTCGCTCGGCATGGACCTCGGCATGAAGCCGGGACCCGAGCGCATCCACTGGGTCGTCGACGAGGCGTTCGACGCCGCCGCGCCCGACGAGCTCACCGACACGTTCCTCGCGGAGGTCGCCGCGGCGACGTCGTTTCGCACCAACCCGCTCTACGCCGTCCTGCACGAGTCGATCTACGCGCAGGCCGGCACCGGCCCGACGGCCTGGGCGGCCGAGGCCGTGCGCGCCGAGGACCCCGCGTTCGACCCGGCCGCGCGCCCGCTGCTGCTGACCGGCGAGATGATCTACCCCTGGATGTTCGACGAGGTCGCCGCGCTGCGGCCGTTCCGCGCGGCGGCGGAGGCGCTCGCCGCCCGCGACGACTGGCCGGACCTGTACGACCTCGACGTGCTCGCCCGCAACGAGGTGCCCGTCGAGGCGGCGGTGTACTTCGACGACATGTTCGTCGACGCGGGCCTGTCGCTCGAGACCGCCGCGCGCGTGGGCAACGTCCGCACGTGGGTGACCAACGAGTTCGAGCACGACGGCCTGCGCACGGGCGACGTCCTCGCCCGCCTGCGCGACCGCCTCGCCGCCCGAGGCGGCCCCCTCCCCACGTGACCCTCCACCTGCTGTGGGCGTGAAATGGGCTCGGCTGAAGCGCTTCAACCAGGCCCATCTCCCGCCCACAGCAGGTGAAGGTCAGTGTTTCGACGGGGCGTGCTTGGCCAGGAACGCGTAGACCTCTGTCGCGTCGACGCCCGGGAACGCGCCGGACGGGAGCGCGGAGAGCACGTGCTGGTGCATGCGGGCGCTCGGCCACGACGCGTCCTGCCAGCGTGATGCCGCGTCGGCGGCGGGGCGGCGGCAGCACGACTCATCCGGGCACGACGACTGGCGCCGCACGGTCGTGTCGCGGCCGCGGAACCACTTGGCCGACGCGAACGGCACGCCGACGGCGATCGAGAACTGGCCGGTCGTCGTCGTGCCGGTCTGGGTCGAGCACCAGAACGTCCCGGCGGGGGTGTCGGTGTACTGGTACGACTCCTGCGCGCGGTCGCGGCGCGTGAACGCCTCCCGGACGGCCCACCGGCGGCAGACCATCTGGCCCTCGATCGCGCCCGTCACGTCGGCGGGCAGGGGCAGGCCGTCGTTCTCGTAGCCGCGGAAGAGCGCGCCGTCGTCGCCGACGCGCAGGAAGTGCAGCGGGATGCCCAGGTGCACGGTCGCGAGGTTGGTGAAGCGCTGCGCCGCGGCCTCGTGCGTCACGCCGAACGCGTCGCGGAGGTCCTCGACGGCGAGGTCCTTCTCGCGCTTGCGCCGCTCGAGGAAGTCGACGGCGGCGGACTGCGGGATGAGGCAGCACGCCGCGAAGTACGTGATCTCGACCCGCTGGCGCAGGAACTCCGCGTACGAGCGCGGCCGCTCGTGCCCGAGGACCCGGTGCGCGATCGCCTGGAGCGCGAGCGAGCGCAGGCCGTGCCCGCCGGGGATGGATGCGGGCGGCAGGTAGATGCGCCCGTTCTCCAGGTCGGTGACGGTGCGCGTCGAGTGCGGCAGGTCGTCGACGTGCCAGATGGTGAAGCCGAGCTGCTCGGCCATGCGCGCGACCGTGCGGTGCGTCAGCGCCCCGACCGTGTACCCGGCCGCGCGCGCCATGTCCTCGGCGAGCTCCTCGATCTCCGGGTAGTAGTTGTCGCGCGCCTGCCGTTCGAGGCGCAGCTCCGTGTTGGCGCGACGCGCCTCCTCGGGGGTCGCGACGGCCTCGGTCGCGCGGCGCTGGAGCTCGGCGTGCAGGCCGACGAGGTTCTCCAGGACCGGGAGCGGGAGCTTCTGGCTCGCCTTCACGGAGGGCAGCCCCAGCCCGGCGAAGAGCGGCCCCCGCTGTGCGCGGTCGAGCGCGATCTCCAGGGCGGCCCGGCGCGACGGCGGCTCGTCGGTGAGCAGGTCGGTGACCGGGACGTCGAGCGCCTGAGCGAGGTGCTGCAGGAGCGACAGGCGCGGCTCGCGGCGCCCGTTCTCGATCATCGACAGCAGGCTGGGGGCGGTCCCGACCGCCGCTCCGAGCGCGTCGAGCGTGAGGCCGCGGGTCGTGCGGAAGTGGCGCAGGCGGCGGCCGAGGGTGATGAGGTCGGCCTGCGGCGGGGTCGGCGCCGGCTCCGCCGCGCGGCTCCCGGTCGGGGTGTTCGGCGGGACCGAGGACGACGAGGTGGCCATGGCTTGACGGTACGTCAAGATCGACGAATCTTCACAGCGTCCGGGCTCGAAAACTGCCGCCATGCAGCACGAGGGTGGAGGGAGCACGAGGCCACCGCCGACCCCAGGGAGCACCCCATGACCACTGCCGCCCGCACCGCCCGCACCCGCCGCACGCGGTCTGCCGCCCTGCTCGACGACGTCGAGACCGACCTCGTCGGCCTGGTGGCGACGTCCGGCACGAACCCGGGCTCCGCCGTCGGCTCCCGGGACGGCGACCCGCGGCCCCGCGACGCCCGCGCGTGGGTGCGCGAGATCGCGAACCTCACCGAGCCGGACGCGATCGTGTGGTGCGACGGCTCCGCGGCGGAGAAGCAGCGGCTGACCGACCTGCTCGTCGACGCCGGGACGCTGCTCCCCCTCGACCCGGAGCTGCGGCCGGGCAGCTACCTCGCGCGGTCCGACCCGAGCGACGTCGCGCGCGTCGAGTCGCGCACGTTCATCTGCTCGCGCGACGAGGTCGACGCGGGCCCGACGAACAACTGGCGCGAGCCCGAGGTCATGCGGGCCGAGCTGCGCGGGGTGTTCGACGGCGCGATGCGCGGCCGGACCCTGTACGTCGTCCCGTTCTCGATGGGCCCGGTGGGCGGCCCCATCTCGCAGGTCGGCATCCAGGTGACCGACTCACCGTACGTCGTCGTCAGCATGGGGATCATGACGCGCGTCGGGACGGCCGTCATGGACCTCATCGACGCCGGGGCCGCGTTCGTCCCGGCCGTCCACTCGGTCGGCGCGCCCCTGGTCGACGACACGGGCGCGGTCGCCGAGGACGTGCCGTGGCCGTGCAACGACACGAAGTACATCGTCCACTTCCCCGAGACGCGCGAGATCTGGTCGTACGGCTCCGGGTACGGCGGCAACGCCCTGCTGGGCAAGAAGTGCTTCGCGCTGCGCATCGCGTCCGCGATGGCGCGCGACGAGGGCTGGCTCGCCGAGCACATGCTGCTCATCCGCGCGACGTCGCCCGAGGGCCGCGCCTACCACCTGGCGGCCGCCTTCCCGTCGGCGTGCGGCAAGACGAACCTCGCGATGCTGCGCCCGACGATCCCCGGCTGGACGGTCGAGACGATCGGGGACGACATCGCGTGGCTGCGCCCCGGTCCCGACGGCCGCCTGCGCGCCATCAACCCCGAGGCGGGCTTCTTCGGCGTCGCGCCCGGCACCGGCGCCGAGACCAACCCCGCAGCGGTCGAGACGTTCGCGCGCGACACGATCTTCACGAACGTCGCGCTCACCGACGACGGCGACGTCTGGTGGGAGGGCCTGACCCCCGAGCCGCCCGCGCACCTGATCGACTGGACCGGCCAGGACTGGACGCCCGACTCCGGCCGCCCCGCCGCGCACCCGAACTCGCGGTTCACGGTCGCCGCGGCGCAGTGCCCCACGATCGCCGACTCGTGGGAGGACCCCGAGGGCGTGCCGATCGACGCGATCGTGTTCGGCGGACGCCGCGCGACGAACGTCCCGCTCGTCGCGCAGGCGTACGGGTGGGAGCACGGCGTCTTCATGGGCGCGACCATCTCCTCCGAGCAGACGGCCGCCGCCGAGGGCACCGTCGGCGCCCTGCGCCGCGACCCGTTCGCCATGCTGCCCTTCTGCGGCTACAACATGGCCGACCACTGGGCGCACTGGCTGCGCGTCGGGGCGTCGCTCGACCCCGACAAGCGACCGAAGGTCTTCCAGGTCAACTGGTTCCGCAAGGACGCCGACGGCCGCTTCCTGTGGCCCGGGTTCGGCGAGAACTCGCGCGTGCTCGCGTGGATCGCGGCGCAGGTCGACCGCTCGCGCGGCGTGCGTACCGACTGCGGCGCGGTCAAGAGCCCCGTCGGCCTGCTCCCTGCGCCCGGTGCGCTCGAGCTCGGTGGCCTCCACCTGGACGACGGCGACCTCGACGCCCTGTTCGACGTCTCGCCCGAGCAGTGGCTCGCCGAGGCCGAGCTGACCGCCGAGTTCTTCGACACGTTCGGCAACCGCGTCCCCGACGAGCTCTGGGCGCAGCTCGCCCGGCTGCGGGACCGCCTCGGCGCCTGACCCGCCGGCCGCGACCGCGCCGCGTCGCCCACGCGCGGGTGACGCGGTGCGGGACGCGTGCCGCCCACGTGCGTGCGCCCGTGCACGCTCGCACGATGGAGGTGTCGGCTCCAGCAGACGGGCCTCGGTGCAGCACCGTCCGAAGGACCCATCATGATCAGCACGGACCAGATCGAGAGGCTGCTCTCCGGCGGCACCGTCGTCTCGCAGGCCGGTGAGAAGGTCGGCAAGGTCGGCCAGGTCTTCCTCGACGACCACAGCGGCGAGCCCGCGTGGGTGACGGTCAAGACCGGCCTGTTCGGCACCGCCGAGTCCTTCGTGCCCCTCGCGGACGCGGACGTCCAGGGCGACGAGATCCGCGTCCCGTACACCAAGGACACGGTCAAGGGCGCTCCCCGGGTCGACGACTCCGAGGGACACCTCTCGCTCGAGGAGGAGGCGGAGCTCTACCGCTACTACGGAGGTCGCTCGACCTCCGCCGACGCCAACCCCTCCCACGACGAGAGGTCCCGACGAGAGGACGCCGCGAGCGAGGGTGTCGCGAGCGACGGCGCAGCGGGCGACGAGGGCGTGGTCGGCAGGCACGCCGCCGGTCCGGCCGCGGACGACGCGGCGGTCGCACCCGGCGGGACGAGTCCTCGTCCCGGGCCCGCCACGGGCGACACGTACCGCCTGCGTCGGTACGTCGTCACCGAGTACATCGCCGAGGCCGTCCCGGCCGACGCGGTCCCTCCGGCGGCAGAGCCTCGTGACGCGAGCGCCACGGGCGGCACGTCCACAGGAGACGCATCCCGAGAGGAGCACCGGTCATGAGCACCGGCTACGGGGTCACCCCGCCCCAGAACGATCCCCGCGACCCCGACCGGCGGGACGACCGCGTCGGAGCGGACCCTGCCCGCGACGAGCGCGCCGCGTCCGGACCTGTGGCACGCGACCGCGAGTCGGTCGTGGCACGCGAGAAGGAGGAGTACGGCGGCATCAAGCTCGGCTCCGCCTTCTTCGGCTGGCTCACCGCCACCGGGACCGCCGTCATCCTCACCGGCCTGGCCGCCGCTGCGGGGGCGGCCTTCGGCCTCTCCGGCACCACCGACGCCCAGGAGGCCGTCGACCAGGCGACCGAGAACGCGGAGACGATCGGCATCGTCGGCGGCATCGTGCTGGTCGTGGTGCTGTTCGTCGCCTACTACTGCGGCGGGTACGTCGCGGGCCGCATGGCGCGCTTCGACGGCGCGAAGCAGGGCGTCGCGGTGTGGCTGTGGGCCGTGGTCATCGCGATCGTGCTCGCCCTGCTGGGCCTCGTGGCGGGCAGCCAGTACAACGTGCTGTCGCAGCTCAACACGTTCCCCCAGATCCCGGTGAGCGCGAGCGACCTCACGACCGGCGGTGTCATCGCCCTCGTCGCGGCCGCCGTGGTGAGCCTCGTGGGCGCCGTCCTCGGCGGCATCGCGGGCATGCGCTTCCACCGCAAGGTGGACCGGGCCGGCCTGGACGTCTGAGGGTCGGGGCGGGATCGCCGCCCCGACCTGTAACCGTGAGCGTGCGTCAGTACGACGTGCCCATGAGGTCGCGGACGTCGGCGAGGGTGCGGTCCGCGATCGCGTCGGCCCGCGCGTTGCCCTCGCGGAGCACGTCGAGCGGGTCGGGGCCGTCGCCGGCGGCGAGGGCTCGCCTCCGGGCGCGCAGGGGGCGCAGGTGCTCGACGAGCGCCTCGGTCACCACGTGCTTGAGCCGGCCCGCGCCTGCCACCCCCACCTCGTCCGCGAGCGCCTCCGGCGTCGTCCCTGCGGCGACCGCGCCGAGCGTGAGGAGGTTCGCGACCTCCGGCCGACGCTCGGGCTCGTAGGTGACGTGCCGCTCGGAGTCGGTGCGGTGGCGGCGCACGAAGCGCGCGGTGGCGTCCTCGTCGTCGCGCAGCTCGAGCGCGTTGCCCGCGGACTTGCTCATCTTGCGGCCGTCGGTGCCGAGGACGGTCGGGGCGGGCGCGAGCAGGACGTCGGGCTCGGGGAAGTACGGCTGCGCGGCGGCGTAGCGCTGGTTGAAGCGCCGCGCGATGGTGCGTGTGATCTCGACGTGCGGGAGCTGGTCCTGGCCGCCGGGGACGAGGTTGCCGTGGCAGAACAGGATGTCGGCGGCCTGGTGCACGGGGTAGGTGAACAGCAGGCCGCTCATGGGCCGCCCCTGCCGGGCCGCCGCTGCGGCGGCCTCGGCCTTGACCGTCGGGTTGCGCTCGATCTCGGCCGTCGTGACGAGGCTGAGGAACGGGAGCAGGAGCTGGTTGAGGGCGGGGACGGCGGAGTGGGCGAAGATCGTCGTCCGGGCGGGGTCGATCCCGGCGGCCAGGTAGTCGAGGACGACCTCGCGGACGGTGCCGCGCAGGTCGCCGGCGTCGTCGCGGTCGGTGATGACCTGGTAGTCGGCGACGACGAGCACGACGTCCACGCCGTCGTCCTGGAGCCGGACGCGGTTCGCGAGGGTGCCGAGGTAGTGGCCCAGGTGCAGCGCGCCGGTCGGGCGGTCGCCGGTGAGGACCCGGAACCCGGACGGGTCGGTCGCGAGGCGCGCCTCGATCTCGGCGGACCGCTCTCGCGCGGCGGCGACGGACGCGGTCGAGGACGGCGGTGCGGACGACGGACCGGACGGTGCGGCAGCGGTCGGACGGATCGTCTCGGTCGGGTCGAGGGTCGTGGTCATGGTGCTCTCCTTCGATGGGGAGCCACGCACCACGCCCGGTCGAGGACCGGAGAGGCCCGGACATGACGACGTCCCGGCTGCGGCGCGCAGCTCGGGACGTGGACAGGACTGGTCACGGCTGCGGAGGCAGCCACCACCAGCTCTGCGTGATCATGCGATCACCCTACGCCTCGGCGGGCGGCGTCCCGTCCGCCGACGGTGAACGCCGGACGGCCTCGTCCGCATCCGGCGTTGACCCGACATGGGCCCTCTCGACGACTACTCGCGGACCGTCTCGGGCGTCGCGGCCCGCGTCATGCCGGCCGTCGCGGCGCTGCGGCTGCGGCACGGGGCGCGCGAGGCCGGCGGCTCGGCGGTCGTGCTCACGGCCGACGGCCTCCTGCTGACGAACGCCCACGTGGTCGGCCCCGCGACGCGCGGCACCGCGGCGTTCTCCGACGGCACGACCCGACCCTTCGACGTCGTCGGCACCGACGTGCTCTCCGACCTGGCGGTCGTGCGCGCCCGCGGCGAGACCCCGGACCCGGTGGCGCTGGGCGACGCCGACGGGCTCGTCGTCGGTCAGCTCGTCGTCGCGATCGGGAGCCCGCTGGGACTCTCGGGGACGGTGACGGCCGGCGTCGTGAGCGCGCTCGGGCGCTCGCTGCCGACGCGGGACGGGACGGCGGCGCGCATCGTCGAGGACGTGATCCAGACCGACGCCGCGCTCAACCCGGGGAGCTCCGGCGGCGCGCTCGCGACCGCCGACGCACGCGTCGTCGGCATCAGCACGGCGGTCGCGGGCGTCGGGCTCGGGCTGGCGGTCCCCATGAACGCGACGAGCCGGCGCATCGTCGACGCGCTCGTCCGGGACGGTCGGGTGCGGCGCGCGTACCTGGGGGTCGCGAGCCAGCCGGTCGCCGTCGCGCCCGACCTCGCCGCGCGCACGGGCCACGACCAGGCGCTCCGCGTGGTCCACGTCGTCCCCGGGAGCCCCGCCGACACGGCCGGGCTGCGCGTCGGCGACCTGATGATCCGGGCGGGCGGCACCGACACGGTCGAGGCGCAGTCGCTCCAGCGCCTCATGCTCGACGAGGCGATCGGGCGTCGCCTCGAGATCACCGTGCTGCGGGGCGAGGCGATGGTGGACGTGGTCACGGAGCCGGTCGAGCTCGGGCGGTCGTGAGCCCTCGGCGTCCGCCGTGACCGTGCGCGTCGGGGAGGATGGTCCGGTGCCCCAGATCGCCGTGGAGAACGTCACCGGACCCGTCGCGCACCACGGGGAGGGTCCCGTCTGGTCGCCGTCGTGGGGCGGCCTGCGCTGGCTCGACATGCTCGCGGGCGACCTGCTCACGCTGCGCGCGGACGGCGCCGTCGAGCGTCTCCACGTGGGCGACCACGCGGCCGTGGTGCGGCCGCGGACCGGCGGCGGGTTCGTCGTCGGGCTCGCCCGCGGGCTCGCGGTCGCGGACTCCGACGGCTCGCCCGTGCGGGCGCTCCCGGCGCTCTTCGACGACCCCACGGTCCGCCTCAACGAGGGCGCGGCCGGCCCCGACGGCGCCTTCTACGCGGGCGGCATGGCCGACGGCGCACGCGCGGGAGCCAGCTCGCTGTTCCGCGTCGAGGCGGACGGCGCGTCGCGGGTCGTCGTCGAGGACGTGACGTGCGCGAACGGGCTCGCCTTCTCCCCCGACGGGACGCGCGCCTACTGGACCGACTCGCTCACGCACCGCATCGACGTGCTCGACGTGGTGCCGGCCGCGGAGGACCCGCGCGGGCTCGTGCGACGCCGCCCCTTCGTCGCGGTGGACCCCGCCGACGGCCTGCCCGACGGGATCGCCGTCGACACCGAGGGCGGCGTCTGGGTCGCGCTCTGGGGCGGCGCCGCCGTCCGCCGCTACTCCCCCGACGGCACGCTCGACGCCGTCGTCCCGCTCCCGGTGTCGCAGGTCAGCGCGTGCACGTTCGGCGGCGACGGGCTCGACGAGCTGTACGTCACGACGTCGCGCCAGGGCTTCGGGACGCCCGGCCCGGACGAGGCCGCGTCGGGGTCGCTGTACGTCGCGCGACCCGGGGTGCGCGGCCTGCCCGCGCTCCCCTTCGCCGGCTGAGCGGGAGGGAGCCAGACGCGGGCAGGCGGCGGTCGAGGCTCAGCGCACGGCGTCGCGCACGCGCTGCTCGGCGCGGCCCAGGCCGTCGATCTCCAGCGCGACGACGTCGCCGTCGCGCAGGTACGGGAACCGGCCCGAGAGCGCGACGCCCTGGGGCGTGCCGGTGTTGATGAGGTCGCCGGGCTCGAGGACCATGTACTGCGACAGGTGGTGCACGAGGTAGGCGACGTCGAAGATCATGTCGGCCGTCGTCGAGTCCTGGCGGGGCTCGCCGTTGACCCAGGACCGGAGCCCGAGATTCTGGACGTCCACCTCGTCGGCGGGGACGAGCCACGGGCCGAGCGGGTTGAACGTCTCGCAGCTCTTGCCCTTGGACCACTGCCCGCCGGAGACCTTCATCTGGTAGTCGCGCTCGGAGACGTCGTGCGACAGGACGTAGCCCGCGACGTGGTCGAGCGCCTCCTGGGGCGACGACAGGTAGCGCGCCCGGCGGCCGATCACGACGCCGAGCTCGACCTCCCAGTCGACGGTCGTCGCGCCGGGCGGCACGAGGACGTCGTCGTACGGGCCGACGACGGTGTTCGAGTGCTTCCAGAAGACGATCGGGACGTCGGGCGGGGTCGAGCCGGACTCGGCGGCGTGCTCCGCGTAGTTCATCCCGACGCACACGACCGCCGTGGGCCGCGCGACCGGTGCGCCGACGCGCAGGTCGTCCGCGCCGTCGAGCACGGGGAGCGCGCCCGCGGCGAGCGCCGCGCGGGCCCGGCCGACGCCGTCGGTCGCGAGGAACGCGCCGTCGATCTCGGCGGTGAGCGGGTCGAGGGAGTACACGACCCCGTCCTCGCGGACGGCGGGACGCTCCTGGCCGAGGGGGCCGAGTCGGACGAGCTGCACGGGTGGGTCTCCTAGGTCTGGGGCGGGTGGGGCCACCGCGGCGTGCTGCGGAGCCCCACGGTGCGGGAGCAGTGTGCGCGTTCTCAGGCGAGGGCGCGTGCGTGGTCCGGGTTCACGATCGACGGCACGGGACGGCCCGCGAGGAAGTCGACGGCGTTGCGCGCGGTGTGCACGGGGAGGTCCTGCATCGCCTCGGGCGAGAACCACGCGGCGTGCGGGGTGAGCAGCACGTTGTCCAGGGTGCGCAGGCGTGAGTCGGCGGGCAGCGGCTCGGTCGCGTAGACGTCGAGCGCGGCCGAGCCCACGTGGCCCGACGCGAGCGCGTCGGCGAGCGCGTCCTCGTCGACGAGCGGCCCGCGGCACGTGTTGACCACGCGCACGCCGGGCTTCGCGGCCGCGAGCGTGCGGGCGTCGAGCAGGTGGCGCGTCGACTCGGTGAGCGGGGCGTGCAGCGTGATGACGTCGGCGCGCGCGACGGCCTCGTCGATCCCCACGGCCTCGTGCCCGTCGGACGCCACGGCCTGCGCGTCGACGAACGGGTCGTGCACGAGCACGCGATAGCCGAGCGCCCGGGCGGAGCGCGCGACCTCGGAGCCGATCCGCCCGTACCCGATCACGGCGACGACGGTGCTCGACAGGCGCGCGGCGTGCTGCGCCGTCGGGGCCCACGTGCCGGCGCGCAGCGCGCGGTCGTAGGCGACGAGGCCGCGGTCGAGCGTGAGGATCATCGCGACCGTGTGGCTCGCGACCTCCTCGATGCAGTAGGTCGGGGTGTTCGCGACGGCGACGCCGCGCTCGGTGGCGGCCACGACGTCGACCATGTCGTAGCCGATGCCCATGCGCGAGACCATGCGCACCCCGCCCGGACCGGCGACGGCGTCCAGCACCCGCGCCGTGATCGGGGCCCACTGCACGACGAGCGCGGAGGGTGCCGACCCGCTCGCGGCGGCCTCCTCGACGGCGGCGATCACCTCGTCCTCGGTGCGCGCCGCCGCGCGCACGGCCCGCAGCCCGGCGGCGGTCAGGGTGTCCTCGCACGCGGTCCCGGGCAGGTCGCAGTCGGTGATGACGACGGTGTCGGCTGTCATGCGAGGATGCTATAGCAAATAGCACCCTCGACCAACCCTCGGGCCGGTCGGATGCTATAGCGTGGCCTCATGACCCTTGCCCCGGACGGCGCTCGCCGCCGACTCGCCCTCGTCACCGGCGCCAGCTCCGGCATCGGTGCCGCCACCGCCCTCCAGCTCGCGCGCGACGGGTACGACGTCTGGCTCACCTACACCGGCGGCGAGGCCGGCGCGCGGGCCACCGCCGCCCGGTGCGAGGAGGTAGGCGCCGCGACGCGCGTCTCGCGCCTCGACCTGCGCGACACCGCGTCCGTCGAGGCGCTCGTCGCCGAGGTGACCGTCGCGTGGGGGCGCCTCGACGTGCTCGTCAACAACGGCGGCGTGTGCCCGTACCGCGCGCTCGACGACATCGAGCTCGACGAGTGGGACCTCGTCATGGAGACCAACGCGCGCGGCACGTTCGTGCTGTCGCGCGCCGCGCTCCCGCTGCTGCGCGCGGGCCGGCCTGAGCCCGCAGGGGCCAGTGTCACGCCCGACGAGCGGGTCGCGCGCGACCGCGCCATCGTCAACCTCTCGTCCATCGCGGGCGAGCAGGGCGCACTGAAGACCGGCGTGCACTACGCCGCGAGCAAGGCCGCGATCCTCGCCATCACGCGCTCGTTCGCGCGCATCCTCGCGAGCGAGGGCATCCGCGTGAACGCCGTGACGCCCGGCCCCGTGACGAGCGCGATCACCGACCAGCTCGCCCCCGACGCCCGCGCCGGGCTCACCGCGTCCATCCCCCTCGGGGACTTCGGCACGCCCGACGATGTCGCCTGGGTCGTCGCGTCGCTCGCCTCCCCGCGCGCAGGGTTCGTCACGGGCGCGACGTACGACGTCAACGGCGGCGTCCGGATCGACTGACGCTCCTTGCTGCCGCCGCACGCGGCAGCCGCTCCCCGGCTCGGCCTCCGCGCGAGGCCGAGCGTTCCGTACCCCTGCCGAGGAGGCATCCGTGACCACCACTCCGTCCGCCGTCGTCACCGCCCAGGTCGACGCCTTCAACGTCCGCGACCTCGACGCGTTCTGCGCGACCTACGCGCCCGACGCCGTCGTGAGCGGCGTGACGCCCGAGCCGATCGTCGGTCGCGACGCCCTGCGCGCGTTCTACGCGAGCCGGTTCGAGGACACGGCGCTGCACTGCGTCATCGACGCGTCCGTGACGTTCGGCGACCGCTGGCTCGTCGCGCGCGAGCTCGTCACGACGTCGAACGGCACCGGCGAGACCATCGCGACGTTCGAGGTCCGCGACGGCCTCATCACCCGCGCGAGCATGGTCAAGGGCTGACGCCCACACGCACCGGGCGCGACGCTCGACTCCTCCCTGCCGCATCCTCCCGCCACCGGGCCGGAGCCGTCCGGGGAGAATCCGCGGGACCGCGGCGAGACGCGAGCGGTACCGTCCGATCATGACCGACGTCGCCACCGACCGCCTCGTGCTCCGCGCCTACGCACCCGAGGACGAGGACAACTTCACCGGGCTCCTCGGCGACCCCGTGGTCACCCGCTGGATGGGCGTTCCCGCCCGGCCGCTCCGCGAGGTCTTTCGCTCGGTCGTCGCCGCGGAGCCCGCCTGGGACATCTGGGCGATCTGGGCGGACGGCCGCTACGTCGGCCATGGCGAGCTCAAGCCGAGCCCGGACCCGCACGTCGACGGCCACGAGCTGGTCTATGCCCTCGTTCCGGACGCGTGGGGCCGTGGCCTCGGCACCGAGATCGCGGAGGGCATCACGAAGCACGGCCTGGAGACGCTCGGGCTGGACGCCGTCCACGCCACCGTCGCCCCGGAGAACGAGGCCTCCCTGCGCCTCCTGCGTCGGCTCGGGTACGTCGACGCCGGGTCCTGGGTCGACGACGACGGCGACGAGACGCTGTGGCTGGTCAGGAGGGGCTAGGGACCGACGGGTGCTCGTGCGCCGGGTTCAGGTGAGGCCGTACCGCGCGTCGAGGTCGGGGTCGTGGGGCGGGTTGCCGAACGACGCGGTCCAGGCGCCGTCGGCGGCGATCGACTGGCCGGACACGTAGCCGGCCTCGTCGGACAGCAGGAACGCGACGAGGGCGGCGATCTCCGCGGACTCGGCGATGCGGCCGAGCGGCGGGCCCTCGGCGAGGGCGCGCTCCTCGGCGGCCGGGTCGGCCGCGCGGGCGATCTGCGCGTCGAGGTGCGGGGTGCGCACCCCGCCCGGCGCGACGGTGTTGGCGCGGATGCCGTACCGCCCGTACGTCACGGCGACGGAGCGCGCGAGCGCGTCGATGCCGCCCTTGGTCAGCTCGTAGGCGGCGTGGTCGGCGAACGCCGCGCGGCCGTGGATCGAGCCGATGTTGACGATCGACCCCCCGCTCACCTGGTCGGTGAACGCCTCGACGGCGGCGGCGCAGCCCCAGAGGTAGCCGAGACCGTTGATCTCGACGACGTCGCGCGCGTCCTGCTCGACCTGTGCCGCACGCTCCGGGTCGGCGAGCGCGTGCAGCGGCGTGCGGACGGTGATGCCCGCGTTGTTCACCCATCCGGCGAGCGGCGCGAGGTCGCGCGCGGCGCGGGCGGCCTCGCGGTGGGTCTCGCGGTCACGGGAGTCCCCCAGCACGACGGCGGCGCACACCCCCTCCTCGACCGTCCCCGAGCCGGGGGTGCGCTCCAGCCCGACGACGGTCCACCCGTCGGCGGTGAGGCGCGCGGCCACGGCGCGGCCGATGCCCTTGCCGCTGCCGGTGACGACGACGCTGCGGTGCCTGTTCAGGTGCCTGCTCGCGGGTCCGGCCGCGGGTCCTGTCACGAGGGCTCCTCCAGGTCGAAGCGGTCAGGGTCGAGCGTGAAGCCCAGGCCGGGCGCGTCGGGCGGGGTGGCGTGGCCGCCGTCGAACGCCGGACCGCCGCGCACGAGCAGCGGCGCGGGGTCGTAGGGGTTCCCCGCGGGCGAGCGGTCGAACGTCTCGACGCCGATGCCCGCCGCCCCGCCCAGGTGCACGCTGACCTCCGGGTACACGTGGCTGGAGACCACCATGCCGCGCGCCGCCCACGCGCGCACGAGCGGGTCGGCGACCGTGATGCCGCCGATCGCGACGACGTCGACGCGCGGCACGTCGAGCGCGCCCAGCATCGCCAGGTGCGCGAAGACCTCGGGGTCGGTCACCTCGTCGCCCACGGACAGCGGCAGCCCGGACGCGTCGCGCACGCGCGCGGCGCCGACCGCGTCCTCGGGGAGCAGGGGGTCCTCGAGCCACGCGAGTGCGGGCTCGACCTCTCCCGACTGCCCCACCGCACCCGTGACGCCCCACGCGTCGAGGTCCGCGAGCGCCTCGTCCGCGTCGCGCCAGCCGAAGCCCACGTCGACGACGACGCCGCTGCGCCCCGCGACGGTCGGCCGGCCCGTGACCTCGGGCAGCTCGGCGCGCAGGATCGCGAGCAGGTCGCGCATGAGGACGCGGTCGGGCGAGCGGGAGATCTTCAGCAGCGGCCACCCGGCGCGCGCGTGCGCGAGCACCTCGTCCGCGACGTCGCGCGCGGTGCGTCCCGGCGTCGGGTAGGCGGCGACGAGGATCGCCGGACGCGGCGCAGCGACCGCACCGGGTGGCACGTCGCCGTGCTCGGCCGCTCCCGGGTGCGGGGACCCGGCGGGGTCCGCGCCGTCGTCGAGCAGGGACCACACGGGACGACCGGCGAGGCGGCCCGCGAGGTCCCACAGCGCGACGTCGACCAGGCCGATCGCGCGCCGCACGAGTCCCACGCGGCCGACGATCGCGGACCCGCGCAGGGCCGCTTCCCACGCGGCGCCGACGCTCTGGCGCGCGGCGACGCCGTCGGACGCCACGACCTCGCGGCCCACGACGTGCGGGGCGACGAGCCGGTCCACGAGCTCGGCCATGGGCGCCTCACGGGTGAGCGCGTACGACTCCCCTGCGACCGTCCGGCCGTCGTCCGTCTCGGCGACGACCCGCACGCCGACGTACTCGCGGCGCTCGACCGTCATCGCGCCGAGGCGCAGCGGCTGCGGCAGCGGGACGACCGTCGTCGCGGTGCGGACGGCGACGACGCGCGCGGCGGGCCCCACGCTCACTCCGGCTTCTTGGCGAGCGGCACGCCGTAGTCGACGAGGAACCCGCCGTCGACGTAGACGGTCTGGCCGACCATGTACGCGGCCTGGTCGGACACGAGCCAGCTCACCGCGTTCCCGATCTCCTCCGGCTGGGCGAGCCGGCGCGCGGGGATGCGCGCGAGGATCGTCTCCTCCGAGAGCGTGCCCTGCGCGACGCCCTGGCGGAACACGCCCGTGTCGATGTACCCGGGGGCGACGGCGTTGACCCGCACGCCTCGGGCGGCCCACTCGGCACCCGCGGTCGCAGTGAGCCCGATGACGGCGGCCTTGGTCGTCGAGTAGGGCGCCCGGCCCGCGGAACCGCGCGCCGAGACGGACGAGATGTTGACGACCGCGCCCCGTCCCGCCGCGAGCATGTGGCGACCCGCGGCCTGGAGGCACGCGAAGACGCCGTGCAGGTTGACGTCCACGACGGCCGACCACTCGTCCCACGTGAGGTCCTCCAGCGCGCGGTGGCGCTGGATGCCCGCGTTGTTGACGAGCGCGTCGATCCCGCCGAACGCCGCGGCGAGGTCGTCGAACGCGGCGCGCACGGCGGCGTGGTCCGTGACGTCGAGCGGGGCCCAGACGAGCCCGGGCGCGTCGGGGACGGCGCCGAGGTCGAGCGCGGGGAGGTCGTGCTGCACGACGTCCGCGCACACGACCCGGAACCCGTCGGTCGCGAGGCGCTCGGCGACGGCGCGGCCGATGCCGGCCGCTCCCCCGGTGACGACGGCGAGCGGGACGCGCAGGGCGTCGGGGGCGGGGGTGGTCACTGGTCCTCCTCGGGGACGGTGCGGGTCGGGGACGTGGGCGCCGCGGGTGGTGGTGCGGCGATGCCGGGAGGCCAGGCCGCTGCGCCGGCGAGCACGTCGTCGACGACCGCGCACGCGTGCCGCTCCAGGCGCTCGAGCGAGCCCGGCGCGAGCGGCGACTGCCACGCCTGGTAGGCGCCGACGTCGTACGCCTCGCGCGTGGGCAGGTAGACGAAGCCGGGGCCGTTGGTGAGGTTCGCGACGACGACGGGCCGTGCCCCGGCGTGGGCGCGCACCGTGCGCTGGAGGCGCGAGTACGCCTCCCCCGGGTGCGCGACGAGCAGCGCCTCGCCGACGCGCCACACCCACGTGGGGTGCGGCACGGTGGGGCCGGTGACGTAGCCGTCGCGCAGGTTCCGCGCGCGGCGCAGGCGCTCCTCGCGCGAGCGGGGGTCGATACTCGCCCACTCGGCCTCGAGCTCGTCCCACGTCGGGAGGTCGCGCAGGTCGAGCGTGACAGCCTCCTCGACGGCGGCGAGCGTGCGGGCGTCGGGGCGGGCATCGGTGCCGGTGCCGGGGAGCGCGGCCGACGGCGCGGGCTCCCAGACCGCGAGCGGCGCGCCGGACTCGACGACGCGGGTCAGCTCGAGCTCCGTGCCCGGCGGCGGGAGCTCGGCGAGCGCCGCGAGCACGGCGTGGCCGAGCGACGTGCCGTGGCGGTCGGCCACGGCGGTGTCGCCCGTGTACTGCTCGCGCGGGGCGAGCTCGCCCGACGCGCCCTGGAAGAACGCGACGGGGGCGCCCGTCTCGCGCTCGACGAGGTCGCGCATCGCGCCCACGTAGTCGGGCGAGACGAGCCGGTTCTGCCACGCGAGCGTCGTCGGGTGGCACGCGTAGTTGACGATCGTCGCGAGGGTGACGGGATCGCCTGCGGGCGCGGCGTCGTCGGGCCGGCTGTCCGCCGCGCCGGGCGCGGGGCGCGCCGTGAGGCGCCCGACGACGACCGTGTCGTCCGCGGGGTCGGCGCCGGGCGAACGCGGGGTGCCGGCGTCGGGGTTGAAGCCGACGAGCGGGCGCGGGGTGCTTCCGGCGGTGGTCCCCGCGTCCCCGCCGGCGCAGCCGTCGAGCAGCGCCTCGCGGTTGGACGCGAGGCCGCAGCGCCCGGTGGTCCACTCGAGGGTCGCGGGCCGGAGCGACGCGATCGCCTCCACGGCGGCGTCGGCCGCGGCACGCGCGAGGTCGCGCAGGTACTCGACGCCGCGGTCGCCGCCCGGGAGGTCGGCGTCGCCCGAGCACAGGACGGGCCCGGCGTGCGTGTGGGAGAGCGAGACGAGCAGGCGCTCCACGGGCAGGCCGGTCGCGTCGAGGACGGTCGTGCGGAGCGTCGTCTCGTCGTCGACCCGGCGCCACCACGTGCCGTCGACCGTCACGAGAACGAGCGGGTCGGGAACGCCGTCGGCCGGGGTGCGCTCCTCGGCGAGGGCGACCGCCGTGAGCGTCATGGCGCGGTGCGCACCCTCGGAGACGTCCCAGTCCGCCGGGCCCCAGTTGCGCGCCCGGACGCCCGGGACGGGCGTCACGTCGCGGACGGCGACGCCCGCCAGTCCGACGAACGCAGGGACGGGGGCCCGCGTGTGCAGGGCGACCATCGCACCTCCTCTGGGCTCAGGAGTGCCGATGCTATAGCATGTTGCTCGGTCGACACGTCCGACCAGGGACGGCGCCGTGGCCGCTATCCTTCGGGGCGTCGACCGACGACGATCCGAGCCCGCCGCCCCCACGACACCACGGAGAAGCCATGGCGCTCAAGAGCGTGCCGGACCAGAACGTCGCCGACCGGGTGACGGTCGAGCTGCGCGAGGCCATCTTCAGCGGCGACCTCGGGCCGGGCGAGCGGCTCGTCGAGCGCAAGCTCGCCGAGCGCCTCGGCACGAGCCACATCCCCGTCCGCGAGGCGCTCACGCGGCTCACGCAGGAGGGCCTCGTCGAGCGGCTCCCGCACCGCGGCGCGCGCGTCGCCGCCCTCACGAGCCGGGACCTCGAGGAGATCTCGAGCCTGCGCACGCTGCTGGAGCAGTTCGCCGTCGTGCGGGTCCAGGACGCCTGGGACCCGGCGAAGGAGGCGAGGCTGCGCAAGACGGTCCAGCAGATGGTCCAGGCGGCGGAGAAGGGCAGCAACGCGCGCGTCTTCGAGCTCGACCGGCGCTTCCACGAGCAGCTCTGGGAGATGGCCGACCACCGCATGCTCATGACGCTCAACGCGCAGCTCCGCAGCCGCATCACGGGGTTCCTGCGCGCCGCGAACGCCGCGCTCGAGCCCGAGGCGCGCGTCGCGCACGCCCGCACCCACGAGCTCATCGTCGACGCCATCGCGGGCGGCGACCCGGGGGCGGCGCAGCGCGTCATGGCCGAGCACATCGGCGAGGCCGCCGCCCGCCTCGCGAGCCACACCGAGGGCGAGGCGGAGCCCGCCGTCGGGGCCTGAGCCCGCGCCGCCCGCCGGCGGCGCGTCCCGCCCAGCCGTCACAGCCCGGCGGGACGCCCGGTCGACCTGAGGAGGATGCACCCGCATCCACCGATCTCAGGGAGGCACCACATGGCTCGCATCATCGTCGTCGGCGGCACCGGGCACGTCGGCTCGCGCGTCGTCGAGAAGCTCACCGCGCACGGGCACGACGCCGTCGCCGCATCACGCCGCACGGGCGTCGACGCGTACACCGGCGCAGGGCTGACGGAGGCGCTGGCCGGCGCCGACGTCGTCGTCGACACCACCCAGGCGCCGTCGTACGTCCCCGACGAGGTCCGGGACTACTTCGCCACGTCGACCGCGAACCTCGTCGCGGCGGAGAAGGCGGCGGGCGTCCGCCACCACGTCGCGCTCACCATCGTGGGCACCGACCGCCCGCAGGGCATCGGCTACTTCCACGGCAAGGCCGAGCAGGAGCGCGTCGTCCGCGAGTCGGGCGTGCCGTACTCGCTCGTGCACGCGACCCAGTTCTTCGAGTTCACCCCCGCGATCATCGGCACGGCGGCACAGGGGGACACCGTGCGGGTGTCGTCGGCGTCGATCCAGCCGATCGCCGCCGAGGACGTCGCGACCGCCGTCGCGCGGATCGCCGCCAGGGAGCCCGTGGGCGACGTCGAGATCGCCGGGCCGGAGGTCCTCGCGATCGGCGACCTGGTGCGTCGGACGCTCGCGGCGCAGGGCGACGGGCGCGAGGTCGTCACGGCGGACGACGCGCCGTACTTCGGGGCGCTGATCGAGGAGCGCACCCTCGTGGCCGTCGACGGCGCGCAGATCTTCGGCACGCGCCTGGCGGACTGGCTCGCCGCGCAGGCAGCCTGACGGTGCACCCCGGGTGGCGGCACGCCGCCGCCCGGGGTGTCGTGCGCGCCCAGCCCGGCCCGCACGGTCCGTCGCGTCGCACGCCGACGGTCGTCCCGCGACCCTACTTTTGCTATAGCATCCCGTCAACACCGCCTCGCGACCCTGGACGGCCATGCACCTGCGCACCGCCACGCCCGACGACGTCCCCTCCCTCTACGCGCTGTGGGACCGCGCGTTCGACGCGCCGCTCATGGTGCCGGTCTACGAGACCGACGACAGCCGGCTCGACCGCACGCACGTCGCCGTCGACCCGCTCCACGGCGGGGTGGTCGGCTCGGTGTACTGGACGCCGCGTGATCTCGGCGGGCCGGACGGCGACACGCTGCGGGCAGGCGGCGTCGCCAACGTCGCGACCGCCCCCGAGGCGCGAGGCCGAGGCCTCGTCCGCGCGCTGCTCTCCCGGGCCGTCGAGCAGATGGAGCAGGACGGCACCGACGTCGCGCTGCTGTTCACCGGCACCCCCGACGTCTACCGGTCGAGCGGCTTCGAGACGTTCGACGTGGCGCTCCTGCGCGGTGCGCCGCGTCCTGTCGGCGACCCGGACACCGCGGTCTCCGATCCCGCGGACGACATGCTCGCGGCGAGCGCACCGGGGCCGGGCACGGAGGGCGACGCTCCGGTGCGGGTCCGCACCGACCGGCTGCCGGGCGTCCCGTGGCCCGCGTGGTCCGTCGCGCTCGAACGGGAGCAGCTCGCCGCACTGCACGACGGGTTCGACGTCGCGGCCGGCGGCCCGCGACCCCTCGCCACCCGACGCACCTCCGAGCACTGGGAACGCCGCATCCCGCTCTGGTACTCCGGCGCCGAGGTGTTCACCGCGCGGGCCGGCGACGGGAACGTCGTGGGCTACCTCGTCCTCGAGCCCGGGTCGGGCGCCCTGAAGGTCCGCGAGCTCGGCGTCGACCCGGCGTCCGACCATGCGAGCGAGGTCGTCGACGCGCTCGCGCGCACGACGCTCCAACGGGCAGGCCTCCACGCCTCCCCCGTCGTGGAGGTCCGCCTGCCCACGCACGCACTCACCGACCGCTTCGTCGCGGCGACGCTCGACGCACCCGTCGCCGACACCGATACGACCGGGATGCTCCGACCCGTCCGGGCAGGTTCCGACGCCGTCGACCAGCTCCGCGACACCGCCGCGGCCGGGGTGGGCTTCCACTGGCCCGGCGACTACCTCTAGGCCGATCGCGGGTCGCCGCGAGCGCACCGTTGGTTCAAAGACTTGCTTTTGCTATGGCATACGTCGATGGCCGCCAACCCGCCTGACCTGCACCGACGCCTTCCAGCTCCCTCTTGACGATGCCATAGCATTTGGCTAGTCTCCGAGAGTCCGGTTCACCGTCGCAACGACGCGCACGAACCCGCTGACCCCGACCCAGCACCGGAACCGCACGACCCCCGCAGCACCGCTCCCCCGGAACACCCCGCAGCCCCGGGCCGCAGGAGCCTTCGCGTCGCCCGCCCGCACGGCGTCCTCCCGACGTCCCGAAGGGTGCCCGAGTTGTCCACTCCCCGATCCCACACCCGCCCCGCGCCCCCGACCCTCGGCCAGCCCGAGCCGGCGGTCGACGCTCCGCCCCCGTCGCGGCGCAACCTGCTGCGCGTCGCCGGCATCGCCTCTCTCGCCGCGGGCGCCGTCGCCCTCGGCAGCGGCAGCGCCCACGCCGCACCCCTCGCCGAAACGCTCCCCACGGGCAAGAACGACAAGCCCGACACCGAGGTCCGCGTCGCCACCACCGTCGCCGAGCTCACCGGATGGAAGGCCAAGAAGGTCGACGACGGCACGGTCGCCCAGCTCCTCGGCCACGCCACCGCGGGCGACGGCGCCGCACGCCTCCTGCGCTACGACGCGAAGTCCACCGCCACCCCCAACGGCGGCACCGTCCTCGCCCCGAAGGACGCAGGCGCCACGGGCCGCTGGCACACCCTGCACACCGGCACCGCCGACTTCCGCTGGTTCGGCCTCTTCGGCCCCGACGACCCCGCCGGCAGCGCCGACGATGCCCTGGACGCCCTCGTCGACGACCCCAGCATCACCCGCATCGAGGCCCGCACCGACCTCAACTTCACCCGCCGCCACACGTTCACCCGCTCGAACCTCGAGCTCGACTTCGGCGGGAACACGGTCACGACGGAGGGCATCGAGCGCAACGCCCACGACAACCCGTTCGGCGCGGTCCTGTTCTTCCAGGGGCGCGTGACCGACGAGACGCAGCAGCGCACGCTCGCCGCGACGCTCCCCGACCTCGCCGACGTCTTCGAGGTCGCGGACGCGGACGCGTTCGCCGTCGGGCAGTGGTGGGCGCTGCGCTCGGACGAGCGCCCCGGCGGTGGCGGGGACGAGCGCGAGCTCCAGCGCCTCGTCCAGGTCACGCAGGTGCTCGACGCCACGCACGTGCGCGTCGACTACAAGAACGGCTGGGAGCTGCCCGCCGGGCGCGTGCTCACCTGGACGCGCGTCGAGCCCGTCGAGCAGGTGCACGTGCGCGCGATGACGTTCCACGGCTCCGGGCCCTTCGACGGCCCGGCGAACGGCGAGCTGCCCGACGACCGCGAGATGACCGGCTCCCACCCCGTCGCGTTCGAGTACGCGGTGCGCTGCGACGTCTCGGACGTCCACGGCCACCGCACGTGGTGGCCCGTGATCATGCGGCGCTGGAACACCCACTTCGTCACGGAGCGGTGCTCGGTCGCCAACCCGCCGACGGTGTTCTACGGCGGCGCCGGGTATCTCACGCAGCAGATCTACTGCCTGTACGGGCGGGTCTCCGACTGCACGAGCCACGACGCGCGGCACCTCAACGACCTCACGGCGTCGGCGTACTGCCTCGTGGAGAACTGCCACGGCGACGGCGACGACCAGGGCGGCAACCCCTTCACGACCCACGGCCAGTACGAGCACGACCTCGTGTTCGTCGGCAACAGCGGGCTCATGGACATCGCCAACTCGGGCGGCCAGTGGGGCACGGCGGCCAAGCGCATCACGGTCAAGCACCACACGTGCTCGTGGTTCGTCGCGGGCACCAAGATCACCGACCTGACGCTCGAGGACGTGCACGTCGTCGCGCGCTCGACGTTCGACCCGCAGGCCACGCTCACGATCAACGCCGACGGCGCGCAGGTGCGCGGCTGCACGGCCGGCTTCTTCGCCGTCGGGCAGCGGTCGTCGCTGTCGCGGCGTCCGACGGTCGTCGAGGACTGCGCGTTCGCGCTGCCCGCGGGGTCCGTGCTGCACCAGACGCCGGTGACGAACCCCGTGCACTTCGTCCGCACCCGCATCACGGGCGTGGACGGCACGATCCTGCGCGGCGCCGGTCCCGTGACGTTCACCGACTGCGAGCTCGTCGGCGGCACGGACGACGCCCCGGCTGCCCCGGTCGACCTCGGCTCGGCGGACGTCACCGTCACGGGCGGGTCGTGGCAGGGCGTGGGCGTGCGGCTCAGCGGCGCGCGAGACCAGCGGCTCGTGCTCGACGGCGTCCGGGCCGCGGGCACGACGACGGCCGGGGCCCTCGTCTCGCGCGGGACCGGCGCGGGGGCCGTGGACGTCACGCTCCGCGGCGCCGATCTGCGGGCCGCCGACGGCACCGCGCACGTCGCGCTGCGCCCCGGCGACCGCTACGCCGCGACCGGGTCGCGGTTCACGGGCGGTCGCCTCGACCTGCCCGACGGCGTGCGCGTCCTCCATGCCCGCAACGTCGAGACCGGCGTCGACCGCGCGGGGCTGCCGACCGCGGGCGACGGCGTGCTCGTCGACGCGAACCTCACCGTGTGACCCGCCCGGGCGACGCCCGGGCACCCTGTTCCCGCCTCCCCACCGACACCCGCGCCGTCGCGCCGGGCCGACGAAAGGACACCCCCATGACCCTCGAGACCACGACCGAGCCGACGACGGCCGCGCCGGGCGAGGCCGCCCAGCCGCCCTCGCGGCGCAACCTGCTGCGCGTCGCCGGCATCGCCTCCCTCGCCGCGGGCGCCGTCGCCCTCGGCAGCGGCAGCGCGCACGCGGCGCCCCTCGTCGGCGCGCCGCTCGCGGCGAAGAAGGACGACAAGCCCGACGCCGAGGTCCTCGTCGCCGCCACCGTCGCCGAGCTCACGGGCTGGAAGGCCAAGAAGCTCGACGACGGCACCGTCGCCCAGCTCCTCGGCCACGCGACCCCCGGCGACGGCGCCGCCCGGCTCCTGCGCTATGACGCGAGGTCCACCGCCGCCGCCAACGGCGGCACCGTCCTCGCCCCGCAGGACGCGGGAGCCAAGGGCCGCTGGCACACCCTGCACACCGGCACCGGAGACTTCCGCTGGTTCGGCCTCTTCGGCCCCGAGAACCCCGCCGACGACGCGCTCGACGCCCTCGTGAACGACCCGAGCGTCACGCGCGTCGAGGCGCACACGGATCTCAACTTCACGCGGCGCCACACGTTCACGCGCTCGAACCTCGAGCTCGACTTCGGCAACCACCTCATGACCACCGAGGGCATCGAGGACGCCGGGCAGGACGACCCGTTCGCGGCCGTGCTGTTCTTCCGCGGGAAGGTCACGGACGACGTCCGGACGCACACCCTCTCGGCGACGATGCCGGAGCTGCGCGACGACTACGAGGTCGCGGACTCGTCGCAGTTCGAGGTAGGCCAGTGGTACGCGGTCGAGGTCAACGCGCTCGCCGGCCGGTGGGAGCGCGAGCTCCAGCGCCTCGTCCAGATCACGCAGATCGTCGACGCCACCCACGTGCGCGTCAACTACAAGGCGGGCTGGTCGCTCGCGAAGGGCCGGACGCTCACGTGGACGCGCGTCGAGCCCGTCGAGCAGGTGCACGTCCGCAACCTCGCGTTCCGCGGCCGGCCGGACGGCGACCAGTACACCGGCTCGCACCCGATCGCCTACGAGTACGCGGTGCGCTGCGACGTGGAGAACGTGCACGGCGTCGCGACGTTCTGGCCGCTCGTCATGCGCCGGTGGAGCACGTTCTTCCGCACGGCGGGCTGCTCGCTGACCAACCCGGCGTCGGTCACGTGGGGCGGCGCGGGCTACCTGACGCAGCAGATCTACTGCAACTACGGGCACGTGGTCGACTGCCACACGACCAACGCGCGGCACCTCAACGACTGGACCGCGTCGTCGTACGGGCTCGTGGAGAACTGCCACGGCGACGGCGACGACCAGGGCCCGTTCGTCACGCACGGCCAGTACGAGCACGACCTCACGTACGTGGGGAACTCGGGCCTCATGACGTTCGCCAACTCGGGCGCGGCCTGGGGCGGCGCGGCCAAGCGCATCACGGTGACGCGGCACGTGTGCTCGTGGTTCGTCGCGCGCGTCAAGGTCACCGACCTCACGCTCGAGGACGTGCAGGTGATCCGCAAGGACGGCCTCGCGGGCTCGGGGATGCTGTGGGTCAACGCCGACGGCGTGCAGCTGCGCGGCTGCCAGGCCGACGACACCCTGATCATCTCCCAGGCCTCGGCGCTGTCGAAGCGGCCCAACGTCATCGAGGGGTCGCGCTTCGCGGTCCTGCCGGACACCGCGATCACCCAGGCGAACGTCACGAACCCGGTGCACCTCGTGCGCACCACCCTGAACGGGCTGAAGAACGCGTCGTTCGCCGGGAAGGGCGCCGTCGTGCTCGACGCGTGCACGCTCGAGGCGGCCGAGGGCGAGGGGACCGTGACGGCGAGCGGCGACCTCACGGTGCGCGGCGGCGTCGTGCGCAACGTCGCGCTCGTCGCGGCGGGCGCCGCGGAGCAGACGATCCGGCTCGACGGCGGCGCCCGGCTCGAGGGGAAGCCCGCCGGCGGCGGCTTCCTGCGCCGGGCGAAGGCGGACAAGCCGGTCACGTGGGCGCTCGACGGCGTCCGGAGCACCGCGTCGTCGGGTGACACTGGACACGTGAACCTAGACGCCGGTATCAACAAGTGGTCCGCCACGGGCTCGACCTTCGCGGGCGGGACCCTCGCGCTCGCGCCGTCCGCGCTGGGCGGCGACTCGTACGCCCTGCACAGCGGCAACGTCGAGCAGGGCGTGTCGCGCACGGCGTTCCCCGAGGACGGCGACCGCGTCGTCACGACGGGCAACCTCGTCGTCTGACACGAGCCCGAAGGCACCACCCGCCGAACCCGGGATCGCTCCCGGGACGACTTCACCCTGGGGAGCGATCCCGGGTTCGGCAGCCGGAGGGAGCCGCGGCACGAAGGTCACAACTCCGCATCGCGTCGTGCGCGAGTTAACACGAGCGCCGATCTGGCGTAACATCGGCATGGCAGGCTTGCTATAGCAAATAGCAAACAAGGCCTGCCAGGGCCGGGAGACCCCCGCCCCGCAGGACCATCGCAACGGAGCAAGGACCGCACACGTGACCCCGAACCCCCAGCCTGTCACCGTCGCCCTGGTCGGCGCCGGGAACCGTGGTCAGACGTACGCGCGCTGGATCGCCGAGCACCCCGACCGCGCCCGTCTCGTCGCCGTCGCCGACCCCCGACCCCACCAGCGCGGCCTCGTCGTCGACCAGGCCGTCGCCGCGCAGGCCGGCCTCTCCGCGGCCCACGCCCTCGCCTCGGGCGCCGAGCCGGGCGCGGCGCACGCTGTCGGGCCGGGTGCCGAGCTCCCGCAGGTCACGGAGTTCGCCGGCTGGCAGGACCTCGTCGCCGCGGGCGACGCCGACCGGGCCGCAGGGGGCACGGGTCGGCTCGCGGACATGGTCATCGTCGCGACGCAGGACCGCGAGCACCGCGACCCCGTCGTCGCGCTCGCGCCGCAGGGGTACGCGATCCTCGTCGAGAAGCCGCTCGCGCCGAGCCCGGAGGAGTGCCGGGACGTCGTGGACGCGGTCGAGGCGTCGGGCGTGCTGTTCGGCGTCTGCCACGTCATGCGCTACATGCCGTACACGGACCTCGTGAAGTCGGTCGTCGACTCGGGAGTCCTGGGCGAGATCGTCAACGTCCAGCACCTCGAGCCCGTCGGCTGGTGGCACGACGCCCACTCGTACGTGCGCGGCCCGTGGCGCTCGGAGAAGACGTCGAGCCCGATGCTCCTCGCGAAGTCGAGCCACGACCTCGACTGGATCCGCTACGTCACCGGCAAGCGGATCGCGACGGTCGCGAGCTTCGGCTCCCTGAAGCACTTCCGGCCCGAGGAGCGCCCCGCGGGCGCGGCGGACCGCTGCCTGGACTGCCCGCTCGAGCCCACGTGCCCGTACTCGGCGCCGCGCCTGTACCTCACGACGCTGCGCGAGCAGGGCCCGATCTGGCCCGTCTCCGTGATCACGGACGCGACCGACGAGGCGGGCGTCGTCGAGGCGCTGCGCACCACCGACTACGGCCGCTGCGTCTACGACTCCGACAACGACGTCGTCGACCACCAGGTCGTCGCCATGGAGCTCGAGGGCGGCGGCGCGGCGACGTTCACCATGACCGCGTTCTCCGAGCAGGACCACCGCAAGACCCAGATCTTCGGCACCCACGGCTGCCTCGACGGCGACGGCGAGAAGGTCCGCGTCACCGACTTCCGCGACGGCAGCATCACCGTGCACGACGGCGGCCACCACGGTGCCACCAACGCCGCCGACGACCACGGCGGCGGCGACTCGGGGGTCATGGACGCGTTCGTGCGCGCCGTCGCGACGGGCGACCCGAGCCACGTCCGGTCGGGCGCCGTCGAGTCCCTCCAGAGCCACCTCGCCGTGTTCGCGGCCGAGGAGTCGCGCCACCGGCGCACCGTCGTCGACGTCCCGGCCCGCTGACGCGTCCGGCGCGACGACCGCACCACCCCGCACCTCCACAGCACCACACCGCACAGCACAGCACCACCCCACCCCCCACCCGCCCACCCCGGCGGGACCTCACCAAGGAGACACGTCGATGACCCTGCGCACGACGAAGCGCCTCTGGACCGCCGCTCTCGCGGTCGGCACGCTCGGCGCGCTGAGCGCCTGCGCCGGCGGTGCCGGCGCCGGCAGCTCCACCCCCACCCCCGAGGACGGCGCCGCGTCCGGCTCCGTGACCATGTGGACGTACCCCGTCATCGCCGACGAGGCCGCCCACAAGGCCTTCTGGGACGAGCAGATCGCCGCCTTCCAGGAGGAGAACCCCGACGTCGACGTCAAGGTCGAGATCTACCCGTGGGCCGGTCGCGACGAGACCCTCGCGACGGCCATCGCGGGCAACAAGGGCCCTGACGTCGTCTACCTCATCCCGGACCAGATCCCGAAGTACGGCAAGTCCCTCGCCGCCGTGGACAACTACGTCACGGACCAGGTGGGCGACCTGCGCGAGAACGCGTCGAAGGCCGTCACGGTCGACGGCGCGATGCTCGGCTCGCCGCTGATCATGAACAGCAAGCCGCTCGTGTGCAACGCCGCGGCGTTCGAGGCCGTCGGCGAGGCCGGCAACTACCCGGAGACGTGGGACGACCTCATGGCGCTCGCGCCGACGTTCCAGGCCGCCGGCTACGACGTCACCAACTACTGGGGCTCGGTCGACGCGACGCTCAACGAGTCCTTCTACCCGCTGCTGTGGCAGGCGGGCGGGTCCGTCTTCTCCGAGGACGGCTCGTCGGTCGCGTTCGACTCGCCCGAGGGCATCGAGGCCCTCCAGTTCGCGGTCGACCTCGCCGAGGGCGGGTACATCGAGAAGGACCTGCTGACGACGATCCCCGCGTTCGAGCAGACGAACACCGCCAAGGGCAAGATCGCGTGCACCTGGCAGCAGGGCCCGGCCGACGTCGCGGGCTTCTGGGGCGAGGAGAACGTCGTCGTGCTCCCGCCGCTCAAGCAGGCCGAGGCGGTCGCGTTCGGCACGGTCGGCTCGCTGTCCGTGCTGAAGACGGCGGAGAACCTCGACGCCGCGGGCAAGTGGGCCGCGTTCGCGACCTCCCCCGCGGTGAGCACCGAGTACGCGAAGGCGGCGGGCTGGTTCTCGCCGTACGAGAGCGAGTCGGGCCTCTACGCCGACGACCCGGTGCTCTCGGCGCTCGAGGACACGCTCCAGTACACGACCGCGGGCGAGGTCAACGAGAAGTCCCGTGAGGTCATGGGCGTCCTCGCCCCGGAGATCCAGGCCGCGCTCATCGGCGAGAAGACGCCCGAGCAGGCCCTGAAGGACGCGGCCGCGGCGGCAGACCCGCTGCTCGGCTGACCGACGTCGCGGCGCGGGCGGCCCTCCCCCTGGCCGCCCGCGCCGCGGCACCCCTCGCGGTACGAGAGGAGAACCCATGACCGCGACCGCCCCCACCTCGGACGGGCTCACCGCCGACGGGGCCGACCGGCGCCCGGCGCCGACGCCCCCGCGCGGCGGCACCCGCCGCGTCCTGGAGCGCCGTGAGGCGAGGATCGGCCTGCTGTTCGCCCTCCCCGCGTTCCTGCTGTTCCTGCTGTTCCGGTTCGGCCCCGCCATCGCGGGCGTCGCGCTGAGCTTCTTCGACTACACCATCGGCGTCGGCGCCGAGTGGACGGGCGTCGAGAACTTCCGACGCATGGTCGACGACCCGATCTTCTGGTCGGCGCTGCGCGTCACGGTCGTGCTGAGCCTGCTCATCGTCCCGGTGTCGCTCGCGATCTCGACGTTCATGGCGCTCATGGTGCGCCGCTCGTTCCGCGGCTCCGGCTTCTACCGGTCGGTGTTCTTCCTGCCCGTCGTCACGAGCCTCGTGCTCGCCGCGACCGTGTTCACCTGGGTGTTCTCCACGAACGGCCCGTGGTCCAAGCTCATGGGGGCGCTCGGGTTCTCGACCGACTCGTGGCTCGGAGACACGCTGCTCGTGCTCCCCGCGCTCGCGATGGTCGCGATCTGGTCGCGCTTCGGGTACGGGATGCTCATCCTCCTCGCCCGCATGCAGGACCTGCCGCGCGAGCTCGAGGAGGCCGCCGCGATCGACGGCGCCGGACCGTGGAAGCGGTTCTGGTTCATCATCGCGCCCCAGCTCAAGCCCACGCTCTTCTTCCTCGCCGTCATCGAGACGACGGCGTCGTTCCAGATCTTCGACCTCGTCTACGTGATGACCGCCGGCGGACCGGCGCGGGCGAGCTACAACCTCGTCTTCTACATCTACGACCAGGGCTTCAAGTACTTCGACCTCGGCTACGCGAGCGCGCTCGGCGTCGCGCTGTTCGTCGTCACGCTCGTCGTCGCCCTCATCCAGCGCTACGCCATCGGGAGGGACAAGTGACCGCCGCCGACCCCACCACCACCGAGCGCGTGCTCGAGGGGGCCGCGCTGCCGGTGCGCCCCACTGCCACCCGCCGCCGGCGCGGCCGCAAGGGCGCGAGCGACCTGTCGCTGCGCGGCAAGGTGCTGCGCTACGTCGTGCTCTCGCTCGCCGCCGTCGTGACGATCTTCCCGTTCTACGCGATGGTCGTGCTGTCGCTGAAGCCGGCCGCCGCGATCGACTTCCCCGCGTCGCTGCTGCCGACGAACCTCACGACCGAGGCCTACGACCGCGTGCTCGGCGCGGGCAACATCGGCACCTGGCTCGTCAACACGCTCGTGTACTCGGTCGTGTCCGTCGTCGCGGTGCTGCTGCTCGCGTCGATGGCCGGCTACGCGTTCGCGAAGAAGAAGTTCCCCGGGCGCGAGGCGATGTTCTGGTCGTTCCTCGCGATGGTCATGGTCCCGTACCACGTGACCCTCATCCCGACCTTCATCCTCATCGCCCAGGCGGGCGGGCTCGACACGTACTGGGGCCTGATCCTGCCGACGCTCGCGAACGCTCAGGCCGTGTTCCTCATGCGGCAGTTCATCCTCGACCTGCCCGACGAGCTGTTCGAGGCCGCGAAGCTCGACGGCGCCTCGGAGTGGCGCATCTTCCTGCGCATCGTGCTGCCGCTGTGCAAGCCGATCCTCGCGACGCTCGGCACGTTCGTCTTCCTGTGGCACTGGAACGACTTCCTGTGGCCGCTCATCATCGGCCAGGGCACAGACCACTGGACGCTGACCGTCGGCATCGCCTCGCTCCAGCAGCAGGACGTGCCGCTCAACATGGTGCTCGCGGGCGCCACCATCTCGTTCGTTCCGATCTTCGCCTCGTACCTCGTGGCCCAGCGCTTCTTCGTCGAGGGCGTCACCTCGTCCGGCATCAAGGGATGACTCACCACATGACCACGCAGACCAGCACCACCGCCCCGGCCGCCCTCAAGGCCCCGACGTCCGTCGCGGAGCTCGAGGAGCTGCTCACGACGCCGTCGCCCGCCCTCGTGGAGGACCTGGCCGCCCGCTCGGGCGACCTCGTCATCCTCGGCGCGGGCGGCAAGATGGGCCCGAGCCTCACCGTCCTCGCCCGCCGGGCGCTCGACGCGGCCGGGCGCACGGGCGACGCCGTGCACGCCGTCTCGCGGTGGTCCGACGCCGCGCAGGCCGACCGCCTGCGCGACGCCGGGGTGAACGTCGTCGCGGCCGACCTGCTCGCGCCCGACGCGGACCTCGCCACCCTCCCCGACGGCGCGGACGTCGTCTACATGGTCGGCGCCAAGTTCGGCACGTCGTCCGCCCCGTCGCTCGCGTGGGCGGCGAACGCGGCCCTCGTGCACGACGTCGCGCGCCGCTACGCCGACTCGACCATCGCGGCGTTCTCCACCGGGAACGTCTACCCGCTCGTGCCCGTCGAGTCGGGCGGGTGCTCCGAGGAGCACCCCGTCGGGCCGGTCGGCGAGTACGCGATGAGCTGCCTCGGCCGCGAGCGCGTGCTCCAGCACGCCGCGCTCTCGCGCGGCACAAAGGTCGTGACGATCCGCCTCAACTACGCCGTCGACCTGCGCTACGGCGTCCTGTTCGACGTCGCGTCGCCGATCCTCGCGGGCGAGCCCGTCGACCTCACCACCGGGCACGTCAACGTCGTGTGGCAGGGCTACGCGAACGAGGTCGCGCTGCGCTCGCTCGCGCTCGCGTCGTCGCCCGCGACGGCGATCAACCTCACCGGACCGGAGACGGCGTCGGTGCGGCGCCTCGCGGAGCTCCTCGGCCGCGGCCTCGACCGCGAGGTCTCGTTCACGGGCGAGCCCGCCCCGACGGCGCTGCTCAACGACGCGACGCGCTGCCACGAGCTGTTCGGCTACCCGCAGGTGCCGCTGCGCACGCTCGTGGACTGGCAGGCGCAGTGGCTCGCGGCCGGGCTGCCGACGAGCGGCAAGCCGACGAAGTTCGCCGTGCGCGACGGGGCGTTCTGATGACGGCCCCCACCACCCCCGCCGCGGCGCCGGCCACCCCGCGCCTCGCGGACGACGTCGCCGCGCTCCTGCGTGCCGGGACCGTCATCCCGGCCCAGCCCCTCGCGCTCGACGCGGACCGCCGCCTCGACGAGCGTCGCCAGCGCGCGCTCACGCGGTACTACCACGCGGCGGGCGCGGGCGGCGTGGCCGTCGGCGTCCACACGACGCAGTTCGAGATCCGCGAGCACGGGCTCCTGCGGCCCGTGCTCGAGCTCGCGGCCGAGGTCTCGCGCGCGACCGTCGCGGGCGACGCGCCCGCGGGCTCGCTGCACGCCGGGCCCCGCCCGCTCGTCCAGGTCGCGGGCGCGGCCGGCGACGTGCGGCAGGCCGTGGCCGAGGCGGAGCTCGCCGCGAGCCTCGGGTACGACGCCGTCCTGCTCGCCCCCCGCGTGCCGGGCCTCACCGGCTCGCGCGAGGAGGTCGAGCGCGTGCTGCTCGACCGTGCCCGCGCCGTCGGCGAGGTGCTGCCCGTCATCGGCTTCTACCTCCAGGAGGCGATCGGTGGCCCGCGCCTGTCCGTCGGCTTCTGGCGCGAGTACGCGTCGATCGAGGCGGTCGTCGCGATCAAGGCCGCGCCGTTCCACCGCTACCGGACGATCGACGTGCTGCGCGGCGTCGCCGCGTCGGGTCGCGGCGACGAGATCGCGCTGTACACGGGCAACGACGACGCGATCGTCGCCGACCTCACGCAGCGCCTCGACGTCCCCGTGACGGACGCCGAGGGGCGCGCCTCGACCTTCACGGCTCGGTTCGCGGGCGGCCTGCTCGGGCAGTGGGCGGTCTGGACCCGGGGCGCGGTCGAGACGCTGGCCCTCGCGCACGCGGCGCACGGCATCGGCCCCGACGGCGAGGTCACCGTGCCCGACGCCGCCGCTCTCGCTACCCTCACCGCGCGCGCGGCCGGGCTCACCGACGCGAACGCCGCCGTCTTCGACGCGGCGCACGACTTCGCGGGCGTCATCGCGGGCGTGCACGAGGTGCTGCGGCGCCAAGGCCTGCTCGCCGGCATCTGGTGCCTCGATCCGGACGAGACCCTCTCCCCCGGGCAGGCCGACGAGCTGACGCGCGTGACGGCGTCGTACCCGTGGCTCGCCGCCGCGGACGACGCGCTCGTCGCGGAGCACCTCGAGGCCTGGCTGCGATGACCGGCGCGCCCGGCGTGGAGACCGTCGCGGAGCCTGGTCCGGGAACCGAGGCCCGCGCGGTCGTCGCGGTCGCGCCGTGGCTGCGCGCCGAGCTGTTCGCCCCGGACGCGTGGGAGCGCCTGGCCGGTGCGGGACCGTTCGACGTCGTCGACGACCCGCGAGCGCTCGGCGCCGCGCTCGACCGGCTGAGCCCCGCGGCGCGGGAGCGTGTCGACGCGCTCGTGATCTCCTGGGGCACGCCGCCCCTGGACGCAGACCTCCTGGACCGGCTCCCCGGGCTGCGGCTCGTCGCGCACACGGGCGCCTCCGTCAAGCCGTTCGTCACGCCCGCGCTGTGGGCTCGCGGGGTCCGCGTGACGCAGGCGGGCCAGGCGATGGCGCGACCGGTCGCGGAGGTCTCGGTGACGTTCGCGCTCGCGCTGCTGCACCAGGTCCCGGCGTTCCACAACGCCCTGCACGACGGCGTCCCGTGGGCCGACGCGGAGGCCGCACCCCCGCGGTACGAGATCGCGGGCACGCGCGTCGGCGTCGTCGGGGCGTCGCGCACCGGGCGCGCGGCGATCGCGGTGCTGCGCGCGCTCGGCGCGGAGGTCGTGGTCGCCGACCCGACCCTCTCCCCCGCCGACGCCGCCGCGCTCGGCGCGACGCTCGTCGGGCTCCACGAGCTCCTCGCGACGAGCCGCGTCACGATGCTGCACGCGCCCGTCCTGCCCGAGACCCACCACCTGCTGGGCGCGCACGAGCTCGCGCTCCTGCCCGACCACGCCGGGCTGGTCAACACCGCGCGGTCGTGGCTCACGGACGAGCACGCGCTCGTCCGGGAGCTCGCGAGCGGGCGGATCAGCGCCGCGCTCGACGTCTACGACGCCGAGCCGCTGCCCGAGGACCACCCGCTGCGCCGCCTGCGGAACGTGCTCCTCACGCCGCACCACGCCGCCGCGACCGTGCAGGGCCGGCTCGGGCAGGGCGCGATCGTCGTCGACGAGCTCGCCCGCTTCCGCGCCGGGGAGCCGCTGGTCCACGAGGTGCGCGAGGCCGACCTCGACCGCATGGGCTGAGCCCGCGACGGACCGTGTCGAGGCGGGCCGCACCGGGGCGGGTCAGGCTCCGGCGTCCGGCACCCGCGGCGCCGGGCCGACCCGCCGCCGCGGGAGCGTCGCGACCGCGACCCCGGCGAGGCACAGCGCGCCGCCCGCGAGGGTGACCGGCGCCGGGACCTCCGCGAGCACGAGCCAGGACAGCACCACGACGATCGGCGGGACGAGATACGTGGTCGCCGCCGCGCGACCCGCGCTGAGGCGCGAGAGCGCGTACCCCCACGTCGTGAAGGCGACGGCCGTCGGGCCGAGCCCGAGGAGCACGACGGCCCACGTGGACGACGCCGGAGCCGACCCGGCGTCGGCGGCGAGCGCCGGGGCGAACGGCAGGAGCGCGACGGTGCCCGCGAGGCACCCGACCCACGTCATCGTCAGCGCGTCGACGCGTGCGAGCAGCCGCTTCTGCGACGTCGCGGCACCCGCGTAGAGGACCGCGGCCGCGAGGCCGAGCGCGACCCCGACGACGTCGCGGTCCCCCGAGGACGTCGCCGCGGCGATGACGGCCACCCCGGCGAACGCCGCGGCCATGCCCACGAGGAGGCGACGTGGGAAGCCCTCCCCGAGCAGCAGGCCCGCGAGGACCGCGACGAGGACGGGCGCGACGTTGACGAGCAGCGCCGTCGTCCCCGCGTCGAGGTGCTGCTCGGCGGCGTTGAGCGCGAGGTTGTAGAGGCTGAACCACCCCACGCCCCACGCGAGGACGGCGACGAGCACGCGACCGCGCGGGAGGACGGGCCGGCGCCCGCTCCGCCACCACCGCACGGCGACGATGACGGTGAGCCCGACGCTGCCCGCGAGCTGGCGGCCGAGCGCGAGCGCGCCTGGGGCGTAGTCGTGCCCGGCGGCGCGGACGCCGATGAACGCCGACGCCCACAGCACCACCGTGACGGCGACGGCCGCGACGACCAGCACCCCAGCCCTCGGCACGGGCGCAGCGCCAGGAAGGGGTCCCGGCGCGGCGTCGGACGGGTCGACGACGGACGGGGCGGCGGTCTCGGGTGCGGTCACCACTCGATCGTCGCGCCGCCGGACCGTTCAGCACCAGCACGGATTCCTTCCGCTCGATTCAGTCTGGCTGTAGCGTGGGGGGATGCTGGACGTCCACCGCCTGCGGATCTTCCGCTCCGTCGTCGCGAGCGGGTCGGTCCAGGCCGCCGCCGCCACGCTCGGGTACACGCCGTCCGCCGTGAGCCAGCACGTCGCCGCGCTCCAGCGCGAGACCGGCCTCACGCTGCTCGAACGGGCCGGCCGCGGCGTGCGGCCCACCGCGTCCGGGCTCGCGCTCGCGGCCCAGGCCGACGGCGTGCTCGCGCGCCTCGGCGAGGCCGAGGCCGTCGTCGCGGACCTGCGCGCGGGACGGACCGGCTCGCTCTCGCTCGCCTACTTCGCGTCGGTGGGCGCCGCCTGGCTGCCGCACGTCGTGCGCCGGCTCACGGCCGACTTCCCCGGCGTCCGTCTCGACCTGTCGCTGCGCGAGACCATCCCGGACGACCCCGACGAGCGGGCGGACGTCCAGCTCGTCGTCGCGCCGCGCGGGTTCGACCCCGGGAGCGGGTTCCGGACGCACCACCTGCTCGACGACCCGTACGTCGTCGTGCTGCGCGACGACCACCACCTGGCGCACCGGGACGAGGTCGAGCTCGTCGAGCTGCGCGACGAGCGCTGGGTCGACAACGACTTCGCGCGCGGCTGGTGCCGCCGCAACCTCGTCGAGGCGTGCACGGCCGCCGGGTTCAGCCCGCCGTTCCACGTCGAGGCGCACGACTATCCCACGGCGATCGCGTTCGTCGGCGCCGGGGTCGGGGTCACGGTCCTGCCCGCTCTCGGCGCCGCGCACCTGCCGCCCGGGCTGCTCGCCGTCCCCGTGGTCCGGCCCGCACCGGTGCGCTCGATCCACGCCGTGCTGCGCGACGCCGTGGTCGGAACGCCCCCGGCCCGGGCCGTCCTCGACACGCTCCACGAGGTCGCGGGTGCTCGTGTCGATCTCGCGGGTTCCCGTTCGACCTGAGGATGAGAGGGTCGGGAGGTCCGGCCCGCCGACACCAGGAGACGACGATGAAGTACATGCTCATCATGCGTGGCAGCGACGAGAGCCAGGCGGCGTTCGAGGACGTCTCGTTCGACGAGATGCTCGAGACCATCGGGCGGTTCAACGACGAGCTCATCCGGGCGGGCGTCCTGCTCGCGGCCGAGGGGCTGGACGACGCCGGGCAGGGCGTGGTCGTCGACCTCTCGGCCGACGTGCCCGTCGTGACCGACGGCCCGTACGGGGAGACCAAGGAGCTGTTCGGCGGCTACTACGTCCTCGACGTCGCGTCCAAGGAGGAGGCCGTCGAGTGGGCCAAGCGGCTCCCGTACTCCGGCCCCGGGGCCAAGGTCGAGGTCCGCCGCGTCACGACCATCGACGAGTTCCCGCAGGACAACGAGTGGATCCGCAAGGAGCGGGCGTGGCGCGAGGCGACCGGCCAGCTGTGAGCGCGCCCGACGCGGGCGCCGGTCCGGGTGTCGGCCCGAGTCAGACCGACCCGGGCCGGCGCGCGGTCGAGGCCGTGTGGCGCATCGAGTCCGCACGGATCGTCGGGGCGCTCGCCCGGTACACCGGCGACTTCGCGCTCGCCGAGGACGTCGCCCAGGAGGCGCTCGCCGAGGCGCTCGTCGCGTGGCCCCGCGACGGCGTGCCGCGCAACCCCTCCGGGTGGCTCCTCACGGTCGGCAGGCGTCGCGCGATCGACGCGTTCCGCCGCCGTGCCGCCCTCGACGAGCGCTACGCGTCCCTCGCCCACGGCCTGGGCGAGGGCGCCGTCGTGACCGGTGGGCCGCCGTCGGACCCCACGGGCGGGGCGGGCGCCGACCTGCCGTGGGACCCCGACCAGGTCGACGACGACGTGCTGGCCCTCATGTTCGTCGCGTGCCACCCGGTGCTCTCGCCCGAGGCGCGCGTCGCGCTCACCCTGCGCGTGGTCGGCGGCCTCTCGAGCGACGAGGTCGCGCGCGCGTTCCTCGTGCCCACCGCGACGGTCCAGGCCCGCATCACGCGCGCCAAGAAGACCCTCGCCGCGGCCGGCGTGCCGTTCGGCGTCCCCCCGGCGGACGAGCGGCGCGAGCGCCTCGGCTCCGTCCTCCACGTCCTGTACGTGATCTTCACGGAGGGGTCCACGGCCACGACCGGCGAGGACTGGCTGCGCCCCGACCTCGCCCACGAGGCGCTCCGGCTCGCGCGCGTCCTCGCGGGCCTGGTCCCCGACGAGCACGAGGCGCACTCGCTCGTCGCGCTCCTCGAGCTCACCGCCGCGCGGTTCCCCGCCCGCACGACGTCCGACGGCGAACCCGTCCTGCTCGCCGACCAGGACCGACGGCACTGGGACCGGTCCGCGATCCGGCGCGGCCGCGCGGCGCTCGCCCGCGCCGACGCGGTGGGGCCGCCCGGCCACGGCCGCGGCGCCTACGGCCTCCAGGCCGCGATCGCCGAGTGCCACGCGGTGGCCCCTTCGGTCGACGAGACGGACTGGGACCGCGTCGTGCTCCTCTACGAGGCGCTGGGGCGGCTCGCGCCGTCGCCCGTGGTCGAGCTCAACCGGGCCGTGGCCGTGGCGATGGCGCACGGCCCGGCGGCGGCGCTGCCGATCGTCGACGAGCTCGTCGCGACCGACCGCCTGCCCGGGTTCCACCTCCTGCCGAGCGTGCGCGCCGAGCTGCTCGGCCGCCTCGGCCGCGTCGAGGAGGCGCGCGCGGAGTACGAGCTCGCCGTGCGGCTGTGCCCCAACGCGCGCGAGCAGGACCTGCTGCGCCGCAAGGCGGCCGCGCTCGGGGCGTGACGCGCTACGACCCGTCGGACGCCGTGTACGTCCTCCCGGGCCAGTACGGCCACTCCTCGAAGTGCGCCACGCGCCCGTCGGGCGCGAACCGGAGCACCCACAGGTCGCGGTACTCCTGCTCCTCCGGCGCGAGGTACCGGACCTCGAGGCGCACGACCGCGTCCGGCCACTCGACCGCGACGGGTTCCGCCGTCACCCTGAAGGTCGCGCCCTCGTCCGCGGTCCAGAAGCCGCGGATCTCCTCGTGGCCGCGCAGCGGCTCCTCGTCGTAGGGCGAGCGCAGGTACGTCGCGTCCGGGGTGAACAGCCGCCCGACGGCGGTCGTGTCGCTCGCGCGCCACGCCACCTCGTACGCGGCGACCCAGGCCGTCACGGCCTCGCGGTGGACGGCCTCGGCCACGGGAGCCTCCTCGATCGTTCGTCGACGGTCCCACCGACGCTACCCGTCCCGCGACGCTGCGAGAATCGGTGCGTGAGCGAGACCCCCGACCCCCGCACCGACTGGCGGCCGCACGTCGCCGACCCGGCCGCCCGACCGCCGTCGGCCCTGCCCCACGTGGTGTTCTACGAGCCGCGCATCCCCGGCAACACGGGCAACGCGATCCGCCTCGCGGCGGTGACCGGGGCGCGTCTGCACCTCGTCGAGCCGCTCGGGTTCGACCTGGACGAGCCCAAGCTGCGCCGCGCGGGTCTCGACTACCACGACCTCGCGGCCGTCGAGGTCCACGCGGACCTGGACGCCGCGCTCGCGACCCTTCCCGGCCGGGTCTTCGCGTTCACGACGCGCGCGACGACGTCGTTCACCGACGTGACCTACCGGCCGGACGACGTCCTGCTGTTCGGCCCCGAGCCGACGGGGCTGCCCGACGACGTGCTCGCCCACGAGCGGATCACCGACCAGCTCAAGATCCCCATGCTCCCCGGGCGCCGCTCCCTCAACCTCACCAACGCGGCCTCGATCGCCGTCTACGAGGCGTGGCGGCAGACGGGGTTCACCGGCGGCGCGTGAGGGAGACCGCGTACCGGGTACGGGTCGCGAGCCGGGTTTTCCCGGATGCCCGGGCACGGCGCGCCGGGGTGGACTGGGACCGGGCCGGGCAGGCCCACCACCCCGAGCGAAGGAGCTCCATGCGAACCACACGCCAGCGCACCCTGGTCGTCTCCGCCCTCGTCGCCGCGGCCGTCGCCGTGGCACCGTCCGCGGTAGCCGCGCCGTACGACGGCGGCCCCTGCACGTTCGACGTGACCCGGACGGGCAACGTCTTCACCGTCAGCGCGGGCACGTGCGACTGGGTCCTGCTCGAGGTCTACGGCAACGCGTACGGGATGAACCTCAACCGTTCGGTCTCGACGACGTCCGTCGCGTCGGTGGAGATCGCCGGACCGGTCTGGGGCGTCACCGGCGCCGCCGCGGTGGGCCGCAAGGCTGGCGTGACGGGCCCCGTCGTCCGCGTGCTCTGACCGCCCTCCCCACCGTCGTGGGCGCACGAAGGGCCCGACCCCTCACGGGGGCCGGGCCCTTCCCTGCTGTCGCGAGGTCGTGTCAGACGAGGTCGCGGACCGCCGCGTACTGCTCGCGGATGGCCGGGACCGCGTCGGCCTCGACCACCGTGGCCGACGACGCGGCCCAGATGGGCGCGGTGACGTCCGCCCCCGGGCCGGCCTGGTGCGCGGCGAGGACCCACGCGGCCTGGCGCGCGGCGCCGTCGGCCACGTACTCGCCGGGCTCGGGGACCGTGACGGGCAGGCCGAGGACCTGCGGCGCGATGCGCCGGACCGCCTCGGACTGCGCGCCGCCGCCGATGAGCTGCACGCGCTCGACCCGGACGCCGAGCGCCCGCAGCGCGTCGAGCCCGTCCGCGAGGCCGCACAGCATGCCTTCGACGTACGCGCGCGCGAGGTGCTCCGGCGTCGACGTGCCGAGCCGGATCCCGTGCAGCGTGCCCGACGCGTCCGGCCGGTTGGGCATCCGCTCGCCCTCCAGGTACGGCACGAGCACGAGCCCGTCCGCGCCGGGAGGCGCCTGGAGCGCGAGCCGCGACAGCCCCGCGTGGTCGACGTCGAGGACGGCGCGCGCCGCGTCGAGGACGCGGCTCGCGTTGAGCGTCACCGCGAGCAGCAGGTAGCGGCCCGTCGCGTCGGAGAACCCGTTGACGAGCCCGGACCCGTCGGCGGTGCGGTCGTCGGTCACCGCGGACACGACGCCCGACGTCCCGATCGACACCGCGACGTCGCCCGCGACCATGCCGAGGCCGAGGGCCGCGCCCGCGTTGTCGCCCGCGCCGGGGCCGAGCAGCGTGCCGCCCTCGACCGCGCTCCCGGCGACCGAGGCGTGCGCGACGCCCGCCACGGCCGAGGGTGCGACGACGCGCGGCAGCACGACGTCCCTCCAGCCGAACGCGAGCTCCAGCAGGTCGAGGCGGTACGCGCCCCGGCCGTCGTCCCCGTCGTCCCGGGTCGCGTCGTAGTAGCCGGTGCCCGACGCGTCGGACGCGTCGGTGACGAGCGCGTCGAGGTCCGGGCCGAGCGGCGCGGACTCGTCGCCCGCCGGGCCGTACCCGGCGATGCGCCACGTGAGCCAGTCGTGCGGCAGCGCGACGGCGGCGACGCGCGCCGCGTTCTCCGGCTCCGTGTCGCGCAGCCAGCGGAGCTTCGTCACCGTCAGCGAGGCGACCGGCACGGACCCGATCGCGTCGGCCCACGCCTGGGCGCCCGCCTCGGTCGCGGACTCGACCCGGTCGTGGGCGTCGGGGACGCCCTCGGCGAGGCGGGCCTCGCCGAGCTCACGGATCAGGTCGCGCGCGGCCGGGGCCGAGCGCGTGTCGTTCCACAGGAGCGCGTCGCGCACGACGTTCCCGTCCGCGTCGAGCGCGACGAGCCCGTGCTGCTGGCCGCCGACGGCGAGCGCCGCGACGTCGTCGAGCCCGCCCGCCGCGGACGCCGCCTCGCGGAACGCGTCCCACCACGCGTCGGGGTGGACCTCCGTGCCGTCAGGGTGCTTCGCCGAGCCCGTGCGCACGAGCACGCCCGTCGCGGCGTCGCGCACGACGACCTTGCAGGACTGCGTGGACGTGTCGACGCCGGCGACGAGCGTGCGCTCGCCGCCGGCGTCGGACGTCCTGGGGTCGGTCGTCACCTCAGCCGATCAGGTGCTCGAGCGCGAGCTGGTTGAGGCGCACGAAGCCGAAGTCGCGGTTCGCCGCGGCGTCGACGTCGAACTCCTCGTACGCGCTGCGGTCCGCGAGCAGGTCGGCGACGGACTCGCCCTCGCCCAGCGTGGACTGGCCGAGCTCGAACACGCCGGAGTGCGCGAACGCCTCCTGGACGCGGGAGTCGGCGCGGTACGCCGCGGCCTTGCGCGCGAGCAGGCGGTAGGTCTCCATGTTGGCGCGCGCGGAGTCCCACACGCCGACCTCGTTCTCGGTGCGCGACGGCTTGTAGTCGAAGTGGCGCGGGCCCGTGTACGTGGGGCCGCCGTTCGGGAAGCCGTTCTCGAGCAGGTCGACCGTGAAGAACGCCGAGAGCAGGTCGCCGTGACCGAACACGAGGTCCTGGTCGAACTTGATCGAGCGCTGGCCGTTGAGGTCGATGTGGAAGAGCTTGCCCGCCCACAGCGCCTGCGCGAGGCCGTGCGTGTAGTTGAGGCCGGCCATCTGCTCGTGGCCCGTCTCCGGGTTGAGGCCCACGATGTCGCCGTTGTCGAGCTTCGCGATGAGGCCGAGCGCGTGGCCGATCGTCGGCAGGAAGATGTCGCCGCGAGGCTCGTTCGGCTTGGGCTCGAGCGCGATCTTGAGGTCGTAGCCCTTCTCCTTGATGTACGCCGCGGTGAGGTCGAGGCCCTCGGCGTAGCGCTCGTGCGCGGAGTGCAGGTCCTTGGCGCCGTCGTACTCGGTGCCCTCGCGCCCGCCCCACATGACGAACGTCTTGGCGCCCAGCTCGGCCGTGAGGTCGACGTTGCGCAGCACCTTGCGCAGCGCGTAGCGACGCACGCCGCGGTCGTTCGACGTGAGGCCGCCGTCCTTGAAGACGGGGTGGCTGAACAGGTTCGTCGTCACCATCTCGATGACCAGGCCGGTCTCCTGCGCCGCCTGGCGCACGGAGTCGAGGCGCTTGGTGCGCTCCGCGTCGTCGGCGCCGAACGGCACGACGTCGTCGTCGTGGAAGGTGAAGCCCCACGCACCGAGGTCGGCCAGGCGGCGCACGGACTCGGCCGGGTCGAGCGCGGGACGGCTCGCGCTGCCGAACTGGTCCTGCGCGGTCCAGCCCACGGTCCACAGACCGAAGGAGAAGTTGATGTCTGCGTCGTGTCGGGTGGTCTCGTCGGCCACGGTGGTCTCCTCGTCGAGAGGGCCGCGACGCGATCCTCGCGCCGACGGCCTATTTATGTCGTACGGATGAACTTATCCGCCCGGGTCGGTAAGGTCAAGACCGTGAACCGCAGCGTCGCGACCCGCACGGGTCCCCCAGCAGCCCGGCAGGCCACGCTGCGCGAGCACAACCTCGCCCTCGTCGCCCGCGCGGTCTTCGAGTCCGCCCAGCCGTGCTCGCGCGCCGACATCGCCGCGTCCAGCGGCCTCACGCGCGCGACCGTCTCGACGCTCGTCGACCGCCTCGTCGCCGCAGCCATCGTCGCGGAGCTCCCGCCCGCCACCCCGCAGCGCGCCGGCCGGCCCGCGGTCCCCCTCGCGCCCGCGCCGCGCTCCCTCGTCGGGCTCGGCCTCGAGGTCAACGTCGACTACCTCGGCGGCCGCGTGCTCGACCTCACCGGCGCCGTCGTCGCCGAGCACGTCGACCCGGACGACCTCCACGACAGCGACCCCGCCGAGGTGCTCGCGCGGCTCGGACGCATCGCGCAGGACCTCCTCGCGACCGTCCGCGCCGACGGCATGACCGTCGCGGGCGCCCGTCTGGCCCTGCCCGGCCTCGTCGACACGCGCGCGGGCCGGCTCGAGGTCGCCCCCAACCTCGGCTGGTCCCATCTCGACCCCGGCCCCCTCCTCGGGCTCGGCCCCGACGTCCCCGTCGAGATCGGCAACGAGGCCAAGCTCGCCGCGCTCGCCCAGGCGAGCCACGGCGTCGTGCCCGACGACGCGTCGGACCCCGCGTCCGACCCGGCGCCCTCGACCTACCTCTACGTCTCGGGCGACGTCGGCATCGGGTCCGCGATCGTCGTGGACCGCCGCCTGTTCCACGGGCGCCACGGGTGGACGGGCGAGGTCGGGCACGTCGTCGTGGACCCGCGCGGCCCGCGCTGCCGCTGCGGCGCGACCGGCTGCCTCGAGCAGTACGCGGGCAAGGACGCGCTCCTGCGCGGGGCGGGGCTGCCCGTCGACGCCCCCACCGAGGCGCTCGTCGCCGCGCTCGACGCCGCGGAGCCCGCCGCGCTCGCCACCGTCGAGCAGGCCGGGACCGCGCTCGGCAGCGCGCTCGCCGACTACGTGAACCTCGTCGACATCGACACCGTCCTCCTCGGCGGCATCTACCCCGCGCTCCTGCCCTACCTGCGCAGCGCGGCCGAGGCCGAGCTGCGCGTCCGCGTCCTCGCCGCTCCGTGGACGGACGTCGTACTGCTCCCCGCCCCCGTCGGCGACCACGCCGCCCTCACCGGCGGCGCGCGCGAGGTCCTGCGCGGCGTCGTCGAGGACCCGAGCGCCTGGGTCGCCGACGACTGACCCGTCCGCTCGCCGAGGCCTCGCTGCCCCTGATCCGGTTTATTCCAAGGGTTAGAAAAATACTCTTGCTATCCCTCGGACGGCGTGCGAGAGTGGGTGCCGCACCGACGGCTCGACGGCGAGAGGAGGGCGCAGGGATGCGCACCGCCGCGGACATCCGCATGGCCAACGCCTACGACGTCGTCCGGACGTTGCGCGCGTCCGGGGACGCGAGCAGGCGCGAGCTCGCTGCCCTGACCGGGCTCAGCTTCCAGACCGTCGCCACCATCTGCAGCCAGCTGCTGGACCACGGTGTGCTCCGCGAGGCGGCCCGCGCCAAGCCGGCGGCAGGCAGACCCACGACCCGGCTCGCCCTCGACCCCGACCACGGGCGCCTGCTCGGGGTCGACCTCACCGAGACGTACGTCCACGTCGAGACCTTCACGACGGCGCTCGACCCGGTCTCCTCGACCGAGCTGGAGCTCGACTACCACGACCGGACCCCGCGGGTCGTGGTCGGCCGGCTGCGCGAGGCCCTCGGGCGCGAGCTCGGAACCCTCGGGGAGCACCCTCTCCTCGGCGTCGGGCTGTCGGTGCCGGGACAGCTGGACCGGGACGGCGGCACGTCCGTCCACGCGCCGAACTGGGGCTGGCGCAACGTCCAGCTCCTCCGGATGCTCGACGGGCTCGCGGACGCGCCCTTCCACCTCGACAACCCGTTGAAGGCGACGGTCGCCGCCGAGCTGTGGTCGCGGCCCGAGCACGGGACCACGGACGTCGTCATCGTGACCCTCGGCACGGGCGTCGGGTTCGGCGCCGCGCTCTCCGGACGCGTCCTGCGCGGACGGACCGACAGCGCCGGCGAGTGGGGCCACTCGGTCATCGTGGCCGGGGGGCGGCAGTGCCGGTGCGGGTCTCGAGGCTGCGTCGAGGCCTACGTCGGCGCCGGCGGGATCCTGCAGACCCTGCGCGAGGTCGCGCCCGACAGCCCCGCCCTCCACGGCGAGGACCAGGCAGCCACCGTCCGGGCGCTGGCAGAGGCGTACCGTGCGGGCGACGGCGCAGCCGTCGAGACCGTCGAGCGCACCTCCTACTACCTCGGGATCGCCCTCGGCGGCATCGTCAACGTGCTCAACCCGGAGGTCATCATCCTCTCGAGCTGGGTCGCGCGAGACCTCGGGGACGCGCTGCTCGAGCGCCTGCGACCGCACCTCGCCGCCCACGCCCTCTCCGTGCCCTTGCTGGCCGTGTCCGTCGAGGTCGACCACTCCCGGGGGAACAGGCCGAGCCTGGGGGTGGCGACGCTGGTGCTCGAACGCCATCTCCGCGCCCTCACCACGCCGGAGGGCACCGCGGCCCTGGGGCCCGACGGTGCGGGGCGCGCCGACGCCCCGCGCGTGGGCTGACCGGTGCAGGACCCCGGACGGAGCGGCGCCCCGATGCTCGCCGCCGAACGACGGTCGCGGATCCTCGGCGAGGTCGACGACCTCGGAGTCGTCCGGATCACCCAGCTCGCCGAGGATCTCGCCGTCTCCGACATGACGATCCGTCGCGACCTCACGGCCCTCGCGGCGCGGGGGCTGGTCCGCAAGGTCCACGGGGGCGCCGTCGCGCCCCACCTCAGCGCGCACGAGCGGCACGCGGCCCACCGGGACGCCGTGACGGCGGAACGTGAGCAAGGCGTCGCCGAGGCGGCCGCAGGGCTCGTCGCGCCGGGCTCCTCCATCGCGATCGGCGCGGGCCGGACGGCCACGCTGCTCGCCGTGCACATCGCCGCGACGCCCTCCCTGCGTCCCCTCACGGTCACGACCAACTCGTTGCCGATCGCCGAGGCGCTGCACCGGTCGAACGACCCCCGGCTGACGACGATCGTCACGGGCGGCACCCGCCTGGGGTCGGGGACGCTCGTGGGCCCCCTGGCGGCGTCGGCCTTCGCGCATCTCCCCATGTCGATGGCGTTCATCGACGTCGCGGGGATCAGCACGACGCACGGCCTGAGCGCCCGGACCGCCGACGACGCCGCCGCGAGCCGGTCGCTGGTCGGCTCGGCGGCCCGCAGCGTGATCCTCGCCGAGCGCTCGAAGTGGGGCGCCAACGGCTCGGCCTGGTTCGCGACGCTCGCCGAGGTCGACGCGATCGTCACCGACTTCGTCCCGCCCGACCAGAAGAGGCGCCTCTACGACCTCTCGGCCCAGATCGTCCTCGCCTGAGGACGGCCCCTGGCCCGGCCCGCCACGCGAAGGAGAGCAGTTGCCGCACGTCAGCGTCGTGGTCACGTCGTACGACCAGCGCGGGCTCGTGGACGCCGCCGTCGCGTCCGTCACCCGCCAGACGCTCCCGCCTCGGTCCGTCGTCGTCGTTGACGACGGCTCGACCGATCCCGAGTCCCAGGACGTGCTGAGCGAGATCGCCGCGTCGGGACGGGCGCGCGTCGTCAGGGTGCCGCACGCCGGCGTGTCCGCGGCGAGGAACATCGGCATCGCCCTCGCCGACACCGGGTACGTCGCCGTGCTCGACGGCGACGACGAGATGGAGCCGACGTTCCTCGAGCGGACGACGGCGCTCCTCGACGCCGACGCGTCGGTCGTCGCGGCCTCGTCGTGGCTACGGACCCATGGTGTGCTCGAGACGGTCGTGCGCCCGGGCGGCGGAGCCGTCGTGGACTTCCTCCACCGCAACGCGTGCCCGGCCACCGCGGTGCTGCGCCACGACGCCTGGTACGCGTCGGGCGGGTACGACGAGACCATGCTCGACGGGTTCGAGGACTGGGACTTCTTCCTCGGCCTGCTCGGCGCGGGCGGTCGGGTCGCGATCGTGCCCGAGCCGCTGATCCGGTACCGGACCGCTCCGGCCTCGGCGAACGTGCGCTCCATGAGCAGCCGCCTGGAGATCTACGGGCGGATCATCGACAAGCACCGCGGAGTGTTCGCACGGCACCTGAGCGAGGCGATCCTGGGCGTCGAGAGTCGTGCGATCGAGCTCCGGGCGACGTGGGAGGCGCTGCTCGCGGAGGACCCCCGCGTCCCGCTCCCCGAGGTGACGTACGGGGACGGGGGGCTGGCCTCCGCCGTCCGCGTCTGCACGGCTCGCTCGTCACCGACGACGGCCCCGGTCCCGGCCGGCCGCCCGCAGGGGCGACGGGCCGGGACCGGGGCCGCGGCGGGGACCGCTGCTCCCGGTGGTCGGTGACGCCTACTCGAACAGCGAGAGCGTCACGACCCCGGTGTACTCACCCGGGTCGACGTCGGCGGCCGTCCGCAGGACGAGGTCCGCGGTGGCCGTCCAGCGGCCCTCGGCGGCGATCTCCTGCGAGTCGATGGCCAGCGCGAGGAGCTCCTGGTCGACGAGGCCGAAGGGGTCGTCCGCCTCGGTGTCCAGCACGGTCTGCACCGGCTCGCCCTCGGCGACCAGTCCCGCCTCTCCGCCGTCGAGCAGGCGTGGCGTCCACCCGAGGTGCTCGGGCCCGATCGCCGGCTGGCCCGCCGTCCCCTCGAACGCGCTCGCGGTGCCGAGCACGTACCAGCCCGCCCCGGCGGGGATCTCCTCCGCCGCACGCGTGTCGGTGATCGTGACGGTCGGGAGCGTGCCGGTGAACTGACGGACGAGCGCGGTCGAGCCGTTCTCGGTCAAGGTCGTGCCGGCGCTCTCCACGCTCATGGCCAGCGCCCCGGACGTGCCCGCGTCCGGGATGGTGACCGAGACGTCGACCTCGCCCCCGCCGTGCTGCTCCTCGGCCGTCGCGACGCCGGTCAGCCCGACGAAGGTCGCGATGCCGGCCCCGACCGCCGCCCAGCGGACGATGCTCGTTCTCCTGCTCATGGTGCTTGTCTCCTTGATCTCGATGGGTCGTGGACCTGGCCGGTCAGGCGCAGCTGCTCTCCTCGTAGGGAGCCTCGAGCGTCCTGCTGGCGGTGCCCCCTGCGGCGTCGCTCACCCGGACGGTGACCGTGCCGGGCGGGAGCGTCCGCTCCCGGGTGGTGAAGACGTGCGACGCGGCCTTGCCGGCACCCACCGCGGGGAACGACCGCGTGCCGTAGGGGGACGTCACGGTCACCGCGACCGGGGAGTCCTCGGCGTTGTCCACGCGCACCGTGAGGACGGACCCGCTCGCGACGCAGCGCGTCGCCGCCGTGGCCGTGACGTCCAGCGACGGTGCGGCGGGCTCGTCGAGCACGACCCAGACCCAGCTCAGCTGCACGTCGGCGCCGCGCGTCGGGCTCAGCGAGAAGGTGATCTCCCCCGTGGAGTCGACGACGACGTCGCCGTACGTCCCGACCGCGTCCTCGGCCCCGAAGTCCCGGTCCTCCTCGCGGACCGCGCCGTTGACGCTCACCCGGGCGCCGCGGTCGTCCCACTGGTCCCAGGGGTCCGCGTAGCCCGCGTAGACGGTGTAGCGGCCCTCCTCCAGACCGGCGAACCGGTACGTGAGGTCGCGGCCCTCGACGGCGTACCGCAGCGTCGAGAACATCGAGCCGTCGACGGAGCCGTGGCTCCGGCTGCCGTCGCTCTCGTAGCCCCAGGTCGCCCCCGTCTCCCCGTCGGCGCCCAGCGCCCGGTCGGGCGTGCTGTTGAGGAGGTCGCGCGCGGCGGCCGCCTCCGTCAGGGCGCTCCAGTCCGACGTCGGCTGGCCGCCCGCGTTGACCGCGTAGCGCAGGCCCTCCGGCACCACCGGGATCGTGCGGGTGAAGGTGCGACCGCCGAACCCGGGGAGCGTTCCGGTGGCCGTGACGACGCCCGGCGTGTCGAAGGACCCCGCGACGTGCCACGTCACGGGCTGCTCCGTCGCCGTGCCGTTCTGCGTCACCGTCACCGTCGGGACGTCGAGGCCCCCGCCCACCGGGACCGTCGCGGGCACGCCCGTGACGTCCCACGCCGCCCACTGGTCGAGGTCGTCCAGCGTCCACTCGTCCCAGACCTCGACGGCGAGCGAGTCTCCGCCCTCGCCCATGTTGAGCGGGAGCCACACCATCTGGGCGTTCTTGAGGTCCCCGCCGCCGTTCCAGCGGTCACCCATGTAGACGTACTTCCCGTTCTCGCGGTCGACCGGGATCACCGACGACGGCTGCGAGTTCCAGGAGTTGCTCTGCGCCCACCACGGGAACGGGTCGCCGTGCGTGGTCCAGGTGCCCATGAGGTCGGACGACGACGCGTACTGCGCCGGGTTCGGCGACCAGCCTGTCGTGCCCGAGGTGATGAGGAAGTACCGGTCGTCGTGCTTGAAGATCGCGGGCGACTCGCGCGACTCGTTGACGAAGATGCGGTTGTAGTCCACGCCGAGGACGGCCTCGTCGGGCGCGGTCGCGAGACCGGTGTACTCCTCGTCGAGCTTGGAGATGAACATCGTCGCGTTCTCCTCGCTCGAGTAGATGATGTAGCCGGTCCCGTCGTCGTCGACGAACAGGTTCATGTCGCGGGCCATCCCCGGGTTGCCGGCCGCCTTGTTGGTCGGGTCGCCGGCGGGCGCGTGGTGCAGGCGGTAGCTGTCGATGTACCGGAACGGGCCGAACGGCGAGTCCGCGACCGCGACGCCGGCGCGCGCCTTGGCGTACTGGGCGGTCCAGTCGCCCCAGGGGCCGTCCATGTGCGCCCACATGACCCACTTGCCGGTGCTCTCGTTGTAGATCACCTTGGGCCGCTCGATGATCGGCGGTGTCACGCCGTCGACGGGCACCGTGCCGAGGTCGCGGTACACCGCGTCCCGCTGCGCCTGCGTGTAGTTCCCGTAGAGGGACCGGAAGTACGGGTCGGACTCGAACTGGTCCGTCGAGGTCATGGCGCGCAGCGCCACGCCCTGGTCCTTCCAGTTGTAGAGGTCGTACGAGCTGTAGACGTGGACTCCGGGCGCCGAGTGGTAGCCGTTCGTGCGGTCCTCGCCGTAGAGGTAGTAGATCGTCCGGCCGTCGTCGTCCTTCGACGGCACGACCTGGCCTCCGTGCGCCTGGATCACCTGGCCGTTGTCGTCGAGCCACTCCTGGCCGGGCCGGAAGCTCGTGTAGTCGGTGACGGCGTCGCGCGGCTCGTCGAGCGTCCACGCCTGGTTCGCGCCCCAGTTCGAGCTCCACAGGCCGACCCTGGCACCGGCGTCCGTCGAGGCGTCGGCGACGTCGAGCACCTGGCCGCGCGCCGCGTTGAGCAGGGAGAAGGTCCTGCCGTCGGTCGACGTCATGAGCCACTGCACGCTCGCGTCGGACACAGCCTCCTCGTCCGTCACCGTGGCGAACGTCGTGCCGCCCGACGCGTCGGCCGCCAGCGCACGCCCGTCGTCGGTGCGCAGCACGAACCGGTCACGGGCGGTGCCGGACTCGTCGCCGACGCGCGTCGCGGTCCACGACCGCGCCTCGTCCGGGTCGCCCGACGCCAGCCGAGCGCCGCTTTCTCCGGCCGCCAGGGGTCGGTCGCTCTGCACGCCGGTGATCGTGTAGGTCGCCCCGTCGCGCAGGGCCGGCGCCTCGGGCGCGACGCCCGAGACGTCGGAGACGACGAACGTCGTGACCGACCTCGCCGGGACGGTCAGGACCGCCGACCTCGTCTCCGGGTCGACCGCGACCGGGCTGCCCGCGACGAGGGCGTTCGCCGTGCGGTCGCTCTCGGGCGACGCGGTCGTGACGACGGGCGTGACGGTCGCACCGGGTCCGACCTCACCGAACATCGACAGGTCGATCTGCACCGTCCGCGCGGAGTCGCCGTGGTTGGTGTGGACGAGCGTCGCGCCCGAGCCGTCGCCGTCGATCGCCGCCGTCGTGTCGTTGTCGTCCACCCGGACGAGGCGGTCGCCCGGCTCGATGTAGTGGGTGAAGTTCCGGAGCGTGTTGTACTTCGAGTTCACCTCGACGCCGCACGACGGGTCGGGGTCGCCGTCCGCGAGACGACGCGCCGAGTTCCCCTCGGCGTCGCAGTCGAAGTCGACGAAGATCGAGCCCCAGTTCTTCTTCTCGACCTTCTCCATGTTGTAGAGGTCCTCGACCGGCTGCCAGAGCACCCACGCCTCGGCCTCGAGCTCGCGCAGGTCGTCGTTGACGAGGTCGGCGATCCCCAGGCCGTTGTCGATCGAGGCCGGGTTCCACCAGTCACCGCCCCAGTTGCCCTCGACCTCGCTCATCCACAGCGGCTTGCCGGTGGACTTCGCGACGTCGCGGGCGAGGTGGCGGTCGTTCGTCGAGTACGTGTGGACGTTGAGCTGGTCGACGATCGCCTTCGTCTCGGCCGTCCAGCCGTTCCAGTCCTCGACGAACCGGCCCGGGTTCGTCTCGTCCGGGCCGGAGATCTTCGCGCCCGTCGTCGTGCCCGGCTTCGCCAGCTCGGCCTCGAGCGCCTCGATGACCTGGGACTGCAGGGCGGGGCCGGCGTGCGCGCCCTCCTGCCTGCTCGCCGAGGTGGGCCAACCGTCCGAGCCCAGCGTCGTCTTCCAGTAGTTGGTGTTCGGCTCGTTGAGCGGGTCGATCGTGTCGAACTCGATGCCCTGCGACTCCTCGACGTGCTGCACCACCGTCTTGAGGTACTTCGCGAACTCGTCGACCGAGTCGGTACGGATCTGGTCCTGGTCCGGGTTCTGGCCCCCGCTGACGAACCCGCTGTTCGTCATGAAGTACGGGGGCGAGTTGCTGAACGCCTCCCACGTGTCGACGTCGTCCTTGATCGCGGCGACCCAGGCGAGCTGCGCGGAGTCGGCCGTGAGGTCGTAGTCGCTCGCGGCGTCGCCCGTCCAGGCGGCGCGGAAGCGGTCGCGGTCGGCGAAGCTCGAGCTGATGGGTCCCTGGTCGTCGCTCAGCGGGGCGTCGGGGTTCCACCACCCGGGGACCGCGCCGCCCGGCCGGAGGTACGCCGGGACGTCGGAGGCGTTGCCCCCGCCGACGTTGTACCTCGCGATGTTGAGGTTCAGGCCGTCGTCACCGAAGACCATGTCGACGAGCTGGTCCCGCAGCTCGGCGGGGTAGTCGCCGGTGGCGTTCGCCATCCAGACGAGGCTGGTCCCCCAGCCCTTGAAGTCGGTCCCCGCGTAGGCGGGGTTGGGCGCGAGGACGACGTCGGGCGTCGCCGCGGTGGCCGCCGGGACGAGCACGAACGCCCCGGAGGCGACGAGCGCCGTCGCGCTCGTCGCGGCCGCGAGCCTCCGTAGCGGTGGCACGGTTCTTCTGGACTTCATCGTCGGTTCCGTTCTCGGGGGCGCGCACGACGCCGTCGTGCCGTCCCCGTGGTGGGGGTGGGGTGGGGTGGTGCATGGGTCCGGCGGTGCTGACCCGGTCGGCCCGGAGGGGTCAGGAGCGCCCTCAGGGCGCGGCCTCGACCAGCCACTCCTGGCTGGCCGCCGTCGCGTCGACCGGGTTGTGCACGAGGAACGCGCCGTCGTCGGTCGAGCCGTCCGCGACGTCGAGGCACAGGCCGGTCTCGACGTTGACCAGGCGGTACGCCCCGGACGACGCCGGCACCGGTCGCCACCACTGGTTGGGGCTGAAGCCGTCGGTCCACTGCGCGAGCGGGTGCCCGGAGGTCGTGACGGAGCCCGGGCTCTCGAGCGCCTTGTCGCTGTGGAGGCTCACGAGCGCGAAGCCGCCGCCGTAGCCGGGGCGGAGCCGCCAGCGCTGGTTGGCCGCGCCGTTCCACGGCCACAGGAGGACCCCGGCGCCGTCGTCGCGCGACGCACCGTCGACGTCGACCACCTTGCCGCTCGCGCGGTTGACGAGCCGGCAGGCACCGGGGAACAGCGCGATCTCGATCTCGACGGGCACGCCCTCGCGCAGGGCGAGGGTGCGGGCATGGGGTCCGAGCGGCGAGGCGGTGGCGTTCGCGCCGCTCACGGTGATCGACACGATGCCGCGGCGCGACACCAGGGTGAGGTCCTGGTCGACCGCCGACACGAGCCGAGCGCTCGCCCGGCGGGCGCCCAGGTCCCACGAGAGCGTGTCGACCAGCACGCGGTTCCGCCCGCGCACGCCCGTGATCTCTCCCGACGAGATCGTGTCCGGCACCGCGGGGAGGAGCTCGAGGAACCCCGGCCGCGAGCAGACGAGGGACTCCGCGACCACCGCGGGGATCGCGTGCGCGGAGTCCGCGTTGAACGTGTGCAGCTCGGGGTTGTGCGACGTCATGAACGAGCGGAACACCATGTTCGACCCGAGGATCTTGCGCAGGTTGTCGTGGACGCCGTTCCCGTCCTTCAGACGCGCGTAAGCGAGCGCGCGGTGCAGGCTGCCGTGGCCCGAGACGTTCTCGTCGCCCCGCACGACGAGGGCACGGTGCGCAGCCTGGGCGAGGCGCGGCTCGTCCTCCGGGTTGAGCTCGTGCAGGGGCCAGGCGCCGTACAGGTGGTGGACGTGGCGGTGGTTGTACCGGTCCGTCAGTCCCGGCCACGACCACTCGGCCAGGGCGTCGTCGCCGTTCACGACGTACCCCGGCATCCTCTCGAGGAGCGCCGTCCACCGCGCGACGCCCTCCCCGTCGCCCTGCTCGACCCCGAGCGCGTTCGCCGCGTCGATGGCGGACTGCAGCGCGTGGCGGCCTGCAGAGATCTCTCCGGTCGCGTTGATCGAGAGCATCGCGCCGGTCGACGACGGCGAGTTCTCCATCGAGAAGGACGGGACGAAGACCGCGTTGCCCTCGGAGTCCGTGCGGCTCAGGTAGTCCTCGTAGAAGAGCGCGAGCTCCATGAGCACCGGAGCGAGCCGCGTCCGGTAGAACTCCTGGTCACCACTGACCTGGACGTACTCGATCAGGGGGTAGAGCAGCCAGTCCGCGCCGCCGGTCCAGGCGTGCCCCGGGAAGTCGGCGTCGAAGTGCAGCATGTACCCGCTCTCGCCGTCCGTGCGCGAGGGGGCGAGGAAGCCGCGCGCGCCGTAGAGGCGGCGCGCGTTCGTCCGCCAGTCGTCGAGCTGTCCGAGCACGAGCTCGAAGTACCCGCGCATCGCGGCCGCGTCGTGCGTGAGGATGTTGCCGCCGGCCACCTGGAGGTTGACGTTCGCGTCGGTGGTGAAGTCGTCGGCCCACGCCGCCCCCCACTCGCCGCTCCAGATGCCCGTGAGCCGCGGGGGCAGGACGCCCGACGAGCTCGCGAAGAGGTAGCGGCCCGAGTCGTACATGGCCTCGAGCAGCGCGAGGTCGAGCACCGCGCGGTGCGCGTTCTGACGCGCCGTGAGGCCCGAGGCGTCCAGGCTCCGGTCCGCGTCGGGGACGGCCAGCCGCAGCGTCGAGCCGTCGACGAGCGCCTGGTGCTCCGGGAGGTGCCGGCGCAGGAGCGCGTCGTAGTCGACGAGCATCACGGCGAGCGCAGAGTGCAACGGGCGCGCGTCCCACTCGCCGGCGCGTTCGTAGCGGCCGAGCTTCGTGAGGAGGACGAGGCGCGCCGCCCGACGGACCACCAGCGTCGGCCCCGCGGCGCTGACCGACGAGCCCGAGCCGGTGACGACGGCGCGGGTGACGCCCTCGAACCCGTACGCCCCCTGCCCCGCGGGGTACGTCCCGCGCACGGTGAGGTAGCCGTTGCGGCCGCTCGTCTGGGTCGCGACGGAGTAGCCGACGTCGCTCGGGGTCCCCGGGAGGGCCGTGTCGGCGCCGAGGACGAGGTCGACCGTGCGACCGGCCGGCGGGACGAGGACGTGCACCACGGCGTCGCTGCCCCGCGAGACGAAGACCCGGCGGGTCCAGGTGCCGCCCGGCCCGGTCCAGGAGTGGACGATCTCGCCCGTCCGGTAGTCGGTCGACCGGAGGTAGCCCGTGGCTCCCGCCATCTCGGGTGCGTCCAGGCGCAGCGCGTAGCCGGGGTGGTAGGACTGCGTCCACCGGAGGTGCCAGCCGGCGGTGAACTCCTCGGTCGCGCCCCGGTAGTCGCCGGCCAGAGCCTTGTCCTGCACGGACGCGAACCGCGCCGAGAGGTCGGGCGGCGGCAGGTCGCGGGTGCCGTTGGGCAGCACGAAGCGGTGGTGGTTGAGGACGACGCGCTCCGCGTCGGGCGTGCCGTAGACCATGGCGCCGACCTCGCCGTTGCCGGAGAGGAACGCGTCGGTCCAGGCGTGGCCCGGCGTCGCGTCGAAGAGTCCGCGCTCGGGCAGGGCGTCCGGTCCCGCCAGCGCGACGGCGGCACGTGGGGCCAGCGCCCCGTTGGCGAGGAGCACGGCGCCCGCGGCGTAGGCGGACGCGGTGAGAAACCCTCGTCGGTCGAGCTGGATGTCGGGAAACCCCATGGTTGTCCTTCCGGAAGACGTCGTCGTCGGTGGAGGAGCGCCGAGCGGCCCTCCGCGACGTCGCGTCAGGTGCCGGGCACGGTCGACCGGACCATGCGCGGGGCGCCTTCCATTGATTGCCCTACCGCACGATCTAGCCGATGGTGACGCAAACATCGTGCCGACGGGTCACGGCGCTGTCAAGCGTCGGGCGCAGGTCGAGGCGCCGGCAGCCCGGCAGGCGAGACCTTTTCACCCGACCGCTCCCCGACACGGAGACGTTGGATTTCGTTGATATATGTTTAGTGATGTTGGAATGCATTGACTTTTGCGAACCCGGGAATCCAGGGTGTCCGGAGCTCGGCCAGACCCCTGGCGAGACGACACCGAGGCGCGGGCACGACGCCGTCGCGCCGGACGGACGAATGGAGCGCAACGATGCGACAGACACGACTGGTCGCCGCCGCGAGCGCCGCGATGGCGGCCTCGCTGGTCCTCACCGCGTGCGGGGGCGGCGGCGCCGGCACGGGGAGCGGCGACGGGGAGGTCGATGCGGACGGCACCGTGACCGTCGGCGTCGCGATGCCGACCCAGACGTCGGAGCGATGGATCGCCGACGGGGACGCGGTGAAGGAAGGCCTCGAGGGGCTCGGCTACGACGTCGACCTGCAGTTCGCGGGCGACGACATCCCGACGCAGACGCAGCAGATCGACTCGATGATCACGGCCGGCGTGGACGTGCTCGTCATCGCCTCGATCGACGGCACGGCGCTGAGCAGCCAGCTCGACGCGGCGGGCGCGGCGGGGATCCCCGTCATCGCGTACGACCGCCTGATCCGGGACAGCGAGCACGTCGACCATTACGTGACGTTCGACAACCACGCCGTCGGCGTCGCCCAGGCGAACGCGCTGCTCCACGGGCTCGGCGTCACGGACCGCGACGGCACGCCGACCGGCGACGCCCCCGGGCCCTTCAACATCGAGCTCTTCGCCGGCTCGCCGGACGACAACAACGCGACGTTCTTCTTCGACGGTGCGATGGAGACCCTCCAGCCGTTCATCGACGACGGCACGCTCGTCGTGAAGTCGGGCCAGGTGGACTTCGACACGGTGGCGACCCTCCGCTGGTCGCAGGAGGCCGCCCAGAAGCGCATGGAGGACCTCCTCACCTCGACCTACGCCGACGGCACCGTCCTGCACGGGGTGCTCTCGCCGTACGACGGCCTCTCCCGAGGGATCATCACCGCGCTCCAGGGTGTCGGGCTCGGCCCGACGATCACCGAGGGGCTCCCGGTCGTCACCGGCCAGGACGCCGAGATCGCCTCGGTGAAGCTGATCGCCGACGACGTGCAGTCGTCGACGATCTTCAAGGACACCCGCAAGCTCGCCGACAGCGCGGTCTCCGCGACCCGGTCCTTCGTCGAGGGCGAGGAGCCCGAGGCCAACGACACCGAGACGTACGACAACGGCGTCAAGGTCGTCCCGGCGTACCTCCTCGAGGTCGACACCGTCTTCGCGGAGGACATCCAGGGCCTGCTCGTCGACTCCGGCTACTACACGCAGGCCGAGGTCGACTCCGGCGTCGCCGACTAGCTCGAGCCGTCAGCCGAACCCGCCCCCGGCGCAGGCGGCGCAGGCTCCTGCGCCGGGGCGGCCCACAAGGAGTGAGAGCATGACCCGTCAGATCCTCGAGATGCGCGGCATCTCGAAAGAGTTCCCGGGCGTCAAGGCCCTCCAGGACGTGCGGCTCGACGTGGCCGAGGGCGAGATCCACGCGATCTGCGGTGAGAACGGCGCCGGCAAGTCCACGCTGATGAAGGTGCTGTCCGGCGTCTACCCCCACGGGACGTACGGAGGGGAGATCCTGCTCGACGGCGAGCCCGCCAGGTTCGCGTCGATCAACGACTCGGAGGCGCGCGGCGTCGTCATCATCCATCAGGAGCTCGCCCTCGTCCCCTACCTCTCCGTCGCCGAGAACATGTTCCTCGGCAACGAGGTCCGGAGCCGCTGGGGCCTGGTCGACTGGAACCGCACCAACGCCGAGGCCGAGGCCTTGCTGCGCCGCGTCGGCCTGCACGAGAGCCCTACGACGCCCGTCGGGCAGCTCGGCGTCGGCAAGCAGCAGCTCTTGGAGATCGCCAAGGCGCTCTCCAAGAAGGTGCGGCTCCTGATCCTCGACGAGCCGACGGCGGCGCTCAACGACACCGACTCCGAGCACCTGCTCGGGCTCCTCCGGCAGCTCAAGGCCCAGGGCGTCACCTCGATCATCATCTCCCACAAGCTGGACGAGATCGCGGAGATCGCCGACACGACGACGATCATCCGCGACGGGCGCACGGTCGAGAGCCTCGACATGACGGACCCGGCGGCGACGCAGGAGCGCATCATCCGGGGGATGGTGGGCCGGGACCTCGAGCACCGCTATCCCGCCCGCACCCCCGAGGTCGGGGACGAGGTCCTGCGCGTCGAGCGGTGGACCGTGCACCACCCGAGCCAGCCCGGCCGGCGCGTCGTCGACGAGGCCAGCCTCGTCGTCCGCGCGGGCGAGGTCGTCGGCGTCGCCGGGCTCATGGGCGCCGGGCGCACCGAGCTCGCCATGAGCATCTTCGGCCGGTCCTATGGACGCGACGTCAGCGGCTCCCTGTTCAAGCATGGGCGCGAGATCCAGGTGCGGACGGTCTCCGACGCGATCAGGCACGGGATCGCCTATGCGACGGAGGACCGCAAGCGCTACGGGCTCAACCTCATCGAGGACGTCCGGACCAACGTCACCGCGGCTGCCCTGGCCAAGGTCTCCCGGCGCGGCTGGGTCGACGGGAACGAGGAGGTCCGGGTCGCCGAGGGGTACCGCGCGGACATGAACATCAAGGCGCCGAGCGTCATGTCCGTGGTCGGCAAGCTCTCCGGAGGCAACCAGCAGAAGGTCGTCCTGTCGAAGTGGCTCTTCACCGACCCCGACGTCCTCATCCTCGACGAGCCGACCCGCGGCATCGACGTCGGGGCGAAGTACGAGATCTACACGCTCGTCAACCGCATGGTCGCGGCCGGGAAGGCCGTGATCGTCATCTCGTCCGAGCTCCCGGAGCTGCTCGGCATCAGCGACCGCATCTACACCCTGGCGTTCGGGCGCATCACCGGGGAGCTGCCCCGGGCGGCGGCGACGCAGGAACGCCTCATGGAGCTCATGACGCTCGAGCGCCACCGGCCAGCACCCCTCACCACACCGGAACCGACGGAGGAACACGCGTCATGACGGCCATTGCCGGCTTTCGAGAGCTCGTCACCAGGAACGTGCGACAGAGCGGGATCGTCGTCGCGTTCGTCGCGATCGTCGCGCTCTTCGCCGTGCTCAACGACAACTTCCTGAGCCCGGGGAACATCACCAACATCATCCTCCAGTACTCCTACATCCTCATCCTCGCGGTCGGGATGATCATGGTCATCGTCGCGGGGCAGATCGACCTCTCCGTCGGGTCGGTCGTCGCCCTCACCGGCGCCGTCTCGGCCGTCCTGGTCATCAAGAACGGCGCACCCTGGTGGGTGGGGGTGGGCGCCGCGCTCGTCGTCGGCCTGCTGGTCGGGGCCTGGCAGGGGTTCTGGGTCGCCTACGTCGGCATCCCGGGCTTCATCGTCACCCTCGCGGGGATGCTCCTCTTCCGCGGGCTCACGTACCAGGTGCTCGACAACGTCTCGCTCTCCCCGTTCGGCGGCACGTACTACGACATCGCGAACGGGTTCATGAACGGCCTCCTGGGTGGCTACGGCGTCGACGTCTTCACGCTCGTCGTGTTCGCCGTCGCCGTCGTCGGCTACGCCGTGAGCCAGTGGCGCAGCCGCACGGGCCGCATGGCGTACGGCCAGGTCGTCGAGTCCGCGCCGCTGTTCTTGGGCAAGGTCCTCGCCGTCGCCCTCGTCGTCATGTGGTTCGGGTACCAGCTCTCCCGCAGCCGGGGCCTGCCCTACGTGCTCGTCCTCCTCGCCGTCCTGATCATCGTGTACTCGCTGGTCACGCAGCGGTCGGTGTTCGGTCGCCACGTCTACGCGATCGGCGGCAACCTCCACGCGGCCGAGCTCTCCGGGGTGCGGGTGCGCGGCGTCACCTTCTGGGTCTTCGTCAATATGGGCTTCCTCGCGTCCGTCGCGGGCGTCGTCTACTCCTCGCGCATGAACGGCGCCCAGCCCGGGGCCGGGAACATGTTCGAGCTCGACGCGATCGCCGCGTGCTTCATCGGCGGGGCGTCGACGACCGGGGGCGTCGGCCGGGTGACCGGCGCGATCGTGGGCGGTCTGATCATGGCGGTCATGAGCAACGGCATGCAGCTCATGGGCGTCCCGCAGTCGACGCAGCAGATGGTCAAGGGGCTCGTCCTGCTCCTGGCCGTCGCGTTCGACGTCTGGAACAAGCGGCGCGCGAACGCCGTGCGGTGACGTACCCGCGCTCGTCGCCGCGCCCGGACCGGGCCGGCGACGAGCGTCGTCGGTGGCAGGGCTATGCCGGACGGGCGGTGCTCGCCCGCACGACCAGGCGCGTGGGCACGAGGTCGGTCCCCGTCTCGTGCACGCCCTCGCGGACCTGCCGGAGCACCTGCGTGACGAGTCGGCGACCCACCTCGGCGAAGTCCTGGTGGACCGTCGTGAGGGGCGGCAGGAACTCGCTGGACTCGGGCAGGTCGTCGAACCCCACGACGCTCACGTCCTCCGGGACGCGCTTGCCGCTGTCGTGCAGCGCCCGGACGAGCCCCAGGGCCATCTGGTCGTTGGCGACGAAGATCGCCGTGCAGTCGTCCCGTGCCGCCAGCCGCAGCCCGGCCGCGTAGCCGGACGTCGGCGACCAGTCGCCGCGCTCGACGGGCGGGACCTCCCGGCCGGCCTCCTCGAGCGTCGTCCGCCACGCGGCGGCCCGGCGCTCGGCGGCGTACGACTCCTGCGGACCGGCGAGGTGGTGCACCGTGGAGTGCCCCAGCTCGAGCAGGTGCTGCACCGCCTGCCGCGTGCCGTCGGCCTGCGCGGTGTCGACGACCGTGTACTGCTCCCCCGCGTCCGAGTCCGCGACGACCACCTGGACCCCGGGCGGGATGCTGACGCGCGCCGTGTCCAGGAGGTGCACCTCCAGGAGCAGGATCACGGCGTCGACGGCGAGCTCTCCCAGCCGCGTGAACGCCCCCCGGACGCCCTCCTGGGTCGGGACCGTGACGGGGATGAGCGTGATCGCGTACCCCTGTGCCGCGGCCGAGGCGGCGATGGCCTCCACCGTCCTGACGTTGCCCGTCGTGGAGAGGGTGAAGAGGATGATCCCGATCGTCCGGAACTCGCCGCTCTTGAGGGCGCGCGCCGCGCTGTTCGGCCGGTATCCGAGCTCTCGCATCGAGGCCAGGACCCGCTCGCGGGTCTCGTCCACCACGGTGTCGAGACCGTTGGACACGCGCGAGACCGTCTGCGGCGAGACCCCGGCGTGACGCGCCACGTCACCCATGGAGACCCGTCGCGGTCGCGGCCGCCGCACGGGCCGACCGTCGGCTGGTTCCTCCGCACCCGGGGTGGGGGCCCCCCGTGTCTCCTGCGGCTCGGATGCAGACGTTCGCACGTGCAGTCACCTCCTCGGTCGCGCCCCCTGGGAGCGCTCCCGAACTATAACCATCCGGCAACGCCGACCTTCGCGCCTTGACGCCTCACCGACGATAGTGCGATTCTCGTCCACAGCGGATGTTTACGTAACCATCCGCCTTCGGAGCGGCTCCCCGACGACCTACTCGCCGGCCCCGCATCGCACTGACAGCAAGGAAGCACGATGACGACGACGTCCCCGCCTGTGGCAGCCCACAGGCCGCCGGTCGACGCGGCCTCGTCCCGGCAGGTCCGGCGCCGACGGCGCTCCTGGACCGGCTGGGGCTTCGTGGGCCCGTTCATGGCGGTCTTCGCGCTGGTGTTCCTGGCACCGATCGCCTACTCGATCTACCTCAGCCTGTTCCGCACGCAGATGGTGGGCGGCACCCAGTTCGTCGGGTTCGAGAACTACGCGCGAGCGTTCTCCGACCCGCAGTTCTGGTCGGGCGTGTCGCGCGTCGGGCTGTTCCTCGTGGTCCAGGTGCCGATCATGCTCGGCATCGCCCTGCTCGTCGCGCTCGCGATCGACTCGGGGCGCCTGTACGGGCGCAACTTCTTCCGGATCTCGATCTTCCTCCCCTACGCCGTCCCGGCCGTCGTCGCGACGCTCATGTGGGGCTTCATGTACGGGACGCGGTTCGGCCTCGTCGCGAACATCAACGACGCGCTGGGCACGTCGATCGCGAACCCGCTGTCCCCGGACTGGGTGCTGCTGTCGATCGGCAACATCGTGACCTGGGAGTTCGTGGGCTACAACATGCTCATCTTCTACTCGGCGCTGCGCGTCGTGCCCACCTCGCTCTACGAGGCGGCCGAGCTCGACGGCGCGTCCCAGTGGCAGGTCGTGCGGGCCATCAAGATCCCCGCGATCCGCGGCTCGCTCGTGATCGCGACGATCTTCTCGATCATCGGCTCCTTCCAGCTCTTCAACGAGCCGAGCATCCTGCAGAGCCTCGCGCCGAACGCCATCACGACGTACTTCACCCCGAACCTGTACGCGTACTCGCTGTCGTTCTCCGGCCAGCAGTACAACTACTCGGCGACCGTCGCCATCATCATGGGCGTCCTCACGATGATCGTGGCCTACGTCGTCCAGCTGCGCGGCATGCGCAAGGAGGCCTGACGATGACCGCCACGACCCCCTCGACCCCGGCGGTCCCCGCCACGGCCCGCACGACGGCGCGCAAGCCCGTGCGCCTGCGCTCGCGCGCCCCCCACAGCGTGGCCCGCCCGCGCCGCAGCGTCCTGATGACCGTCCTGGCCGGCATCGTCCTGGTCTACGCGCTCGTGCCGCTCTTCTGGCTCGTCGTCAACGCGTCCAAGACGCAGTCGAGCCTGTTCAGCTCGTTCGGCCTGTGGTTCAGCGGCGACTTCGCGCTGTTCGACAACATCGCGCGCACCCTCACGTACGACGACGGCATCTTCGGCCGCTGGTTCGCCAACACCCTCCTGTACGTCGTGCTCGGCGCCGGCGGAGCGACGTTCCTCGCCGTCCTCGGCGGGTACGCGCTCGCCAAGTTCGACTTCCCGGGCAAGCGCGGCGTCTTCGCGACGGTCATCGGCGCGGTCGCCGTGCCCGGCACCGCGCTCGCCGTCCCGACGTTCCTCATGTTCAGCCAGATGGGCCTCACCAACACCCCGTGGGCCGTCATCATCCCGTCGCTCATCTCGCCGTTCGGCCTCTACCTCATGTGGGTGTTCGCGGCGGAGTCGATCCCGACGGAGCTGCTCGAGGCGGCGCGCGTGGACGGCTCGAGCGAGGGCCGCACGTTCTTCCAGGTCTCCCTGCCGCTGCTCGCGCCCGGGATCGTCACGGTCCTGCTCTTCACCATGGTCGCGACCTGGAACAACTACTTCCTGCCGCTGATCATGCTCAAGGACCCCGACTGGTACCCCCTGACGCTCGGCCTCAACGCGTGGAACGCGCAGGCCGCGACCGCGGGCGGCGAGGCGATCTTCGACCTCGTGATCACCGGCTCGCTGCTGACGATCCTCCCGCTCGTCGCCGCCTTCCTGCTCCTCCAGCGCCACTGGCAGTCCGGCCTCGCGGCCGGGTCCGTCAAGGAGTGACCGGACCCCGACCCCATGCCCTGCCGCCCGCAGCGCGTGTGCACCACCCGATCCGTCTGACGACGAAGTGAGAGGAATCCTCATGTCCATCCGTACCACCCGCGCCCTGCGTGCTGTCGCCGCCACCGGCGTCGTCACGCTCGCCCTGGCTGCCTGCAGCTCCGGCGGCGGCAACGACTCCGGCGCGGACGCCGGCTCGGCCGACGACGTCGCCGCGGCCCTCGAGGAGGGCGGCAGCCTCACGGTGTGGGCCTGGGAGCCCACGCTCGAGGACGTCGTCACCGACTTCGAGGCGAAGTACCCGAACGTCGACGTCGAGCTTGTCAACGCCGGCACCGGCAACGACCAGTACACGGCGCTGCAGAACGCGATCGCGGCCGGCAAGGGCGTGCCCGACGTCGCGCAGGTCGAGTACTACGCGCTCCCCCAGTTCGCCCTCTCGGACGCGCTCGCCGACCTCTCCTCGCTCGGCGCGGACCAGCTCGACGGGACGTTCACGCCCGGCCCGTGGAGCGCCGTCCAGCAGGGCGAGGGCATCTTCGGCCTCCCCATGGACTCCGGCCCCATGGCCCTCTTCTACAACGAGGAGGTCTTCACGCAGCACGGCATCGAGGTGCCGACGACGTGGGACGGCTTCGTGGAGGCGGCCCGCGCGCTGCACGCCGCGGACCCGAACGTCTACATCACCAACGACACCGGCGACGCGGGCTTCACGACGTCGCTCATCTGGCAGGCCGGCGGCCAGCCCTTCCGGGTCGACGGCACCGACGTGACCATCGACCTCGCGGACGAGGGCAGCACGCAGTTCGCCGAGACCTGGCAGACGCTCCTCGACGAGGACCTGCTCGCGCCGGTCAGCTCGTGGAGCGACGAGTGGTACCAGGGCCTCGGCAACGGCACGATCGCGACGCTCGCGATCGGCGCCTGGATGCCCGCGAACCTCGAGTCGGGCGTGCCCGACGGCGCCGGCAAGTGGCGCGTCGCCCCGCTCCCCCAGTGGGAGGAGGGCGCGTCGGCCAGCTCGGAGAACGGCGGCTCCGCCCTGTCCGTGACCGCCGCGAGCTCGCAGCAGGCGCTCGCCTACGGCTTCCTCGAGTACGCGAACGCGGGCGACGGCGTGCAGGCGCGCGTCGACGGCGGCGCGTTCCCGGCCACGACGGCCGAGCTGGGTTCGGACGAGTTCCAGGGCTACGAGTCGGAGTACTTCGGCGGCCAGAAGATCAACGAGGTCCTCGCGCAGTCGGCCGCCGACGTCGTCGACGGCTGGTCCTACCTGCCGTTCCAGGTCTACGCGAACTCGATCTTCAACGACACCGTCGGCCAGGCCTACGTGTCGGACACGACCCTCGCCGAGGGCCTCACGGCCTGGCAGGACGCGTCCGCGAAGTACGGGACCGAGCAGGGCTTCACCGTCAACGAGTGACCTGGTCCCCGTCGGGCGCCTGCCGGGGCGCCCGACGGCCCTGCCCCTGACAGCCGCGTGGTCGTGCCTCCCGGCACGACCACGCGGCCCCCACCGACGGCGCACCTGCCGCCCATCGCTCTCCGAGCACCTGAGGAGCCTGCATGTCCACCCCCACCCCGTTCCGCTGGCTGCGCCGTCCCGGGCCGCACACGCCGCCGGGCACGGTGACCACCGACGGCACGACCGGCACGTACGCGCCGTCCGGACTGTCCTACGGCGCGGACTACAACCCGGACCAGTGGCCGCGCGAGGTCTGGGCCGAGGACGTGCGGCTCATGCGCGAGGCGGGCGTCACGGTGGTCTCGCTCGCGATCTTCTCGTGGGCCAGGATCCAGCCGACCGAGGACACGTGGGACTTCGCGTGGCTCGACGAGGTCATGGAGCTGCTCCACGCCCACGGCATCGGCGTCGACCTCGCGACCGCGACGGCCTCGCCGCCGCCGTGGCTCACGACGAAGCACCCGGAGATCCTGCCCCAGACCCGCACGGGCGAGACCCTGTGGCCGGGCGCCCGGCAGCAGTGGCGCCCGACGTCGCCGGTCTTCCGTGAGCACGCGCTGCGCCTCGTGGAGCGCATGGCCGAGCGCTACGGCGACCACCCGGCGCTCGTCGCGTGGCACGTCTCGAACGAGCTCGGCTGCCACAACGTCGACGACTTCTCCGACGACGCCGCCGCAGCCTTCCGCACCTGGCTGCGCGAGCGCTACACGACCCTCGACGCGCTCAACGACGCGTGGGGCACGGCGTTCTGGTCGCAGCGGTACAGCGCGTGGGAGCAGGTCCTGCCGCCGCGCCTCGCGGCGTCGCACCCGAACCCCACCCAGCAGCTCGACTTCAAGCGCTTCTCGTCCGACGCGCTGCGCCAGTACCTGCGCGCGGAGGCCGCGATCCTGCGCCGCACGACGCCCGACGTCCCCGTGACGACGAACTTCATGGTCATGGGCGAGACGAAGGGCATGGACTACGCCGCCTGGGCGGACGAGCTCGACTTCGTCTCCAACGACCACTACGTGCTCCCCGGCCCGCAGGCCCTGGACGAGCTCTCGTTCTCCGCCAACCTCACCGGGGGGATCGCCCGGCACCGGCCGTGGTTCCTCATGGAGCACTCGACGAGCGCGGTGAATTGGCAGCCCGTCAACGTCGCGAAGAAGCCGGGCGAGCTCGCGCGCGACTCGCTCACGCACGTCGCGCACGGCGCCGACGCGGTCTGCTACTTCCAGTGGCGGCAGTCCGCGGCGGGAGCCGAGAAGTACCACTCGGGCATGCTCCCGCACGCAGGTGAGCGCTCACGTCTCTTCCGCGACGTCGTCGCGCTCGGTGCGACGCTGCGCGACCTCGCGCCCGTCGCGGGCAGCGCGCAGAAGCCCGCGCGCGCCGCGATCGTCTTCGACTGGGACTCGTGGTGGACGAGCGAGCTCGACTCCCACCCCACGGACCGGCTGCGCTACCGCCAGGAGGCGCTCGACTGGTACTCGGCGTTCCTCGCGCTCGGCGTGCGCGCCGACGTCGTGCCGACGGCGACGGACCTCGCGGGGTACGACGTCGTCGTGGCCCCCGTGCTGCACGTCGTCCCGGCCCACCTGCGCGACCGCCTCACGGCGTTCGTCGAGGGCGGCGGCCACCTCGTGACGACCTACTTCTCGGGCGTCGTCGACCAGGACGACCACGCGTGGCTCGGCGGCTACCCCGGTGCGCTGCGCGACCTGCTCGGCATCCGCGTCGAGGAGTTCGCCCCGCTCCTGGACGGCGAGAGCGCGACCGTCGAGGTCGCGGGCGAGCAGCTCGAGGGGACGCTGTGGACCGAGCCGGTCGACGTCGTGGACCCCGACGTCGACGTGCTGGGCTGGTACAAGACCGGCGAGCAGGCCGGGCGCGCGGCGGTGACCCGCCGGACCGTCCGGTCCGGCGACAGCGCGGGCTCGGCCGCGTACGTCTCCACGCGGTTCGGCCGCCTCGGGCTCGTCCCCGTGCTCGCCCGCCTGCTCGACGACGCGGGCGTGCGCAGCGAGCTGCCCGCCGCCGTCCGCGGCGACGTCGAGCTCGCGGTGCGCACGGACGGCACCGACGACTTCTGGTTCCTCGTCAACCGCACGACGCACCCGGTCGAGGTGCCCGACGTCCCGGGCGACGTCCTCACGGGCCGGCGCCTCGCGCCGTCGGGCACGGCGGACGGCGTGCTCCTGCTCGAGCCGCGCGGTGTCGCCGTCGTCCGCCGCGACGCCGATCACGCCTCGCGGCGGTGAGACCCGTTCCGCCGCGGGCGCGAGGGACAGGTGGCCTGATCCGGCCATGCCCGCGCCACGCGGCGGATCGCAGGGCGAGCGTCGGCAGGTCCGCGTACCGTGTCCCGGGTGCCCGGCACGGTGCCGGGACGAGGAGGAGCGCACCACGGTGACCCCGACGACGAGCGGCGACGTCCTGACGACGAGCGGCGGTACGCGCTGGACGATGCGGGGCGAGATCGACGCCGCGGTCCAGGCCCGGCGCGAGGACGAGCTGCTGCGGATCGCACAGTCCGCGAACGAGCGCATCCACGTCGACCTCGGCGAGGTGACCTTCATGGACTCGGGCGGCCTGCGGCTGCTGTACCACGCCGCGACCGCGGGCTCGGGAGCTCCCGTGCTGGAACGCGTCCCGCGCCGCGTCCGCGACCTGCTCGAGCTCAGCGGGGTCGTCGACCTCTTCGAGTTCGCGGACGACACGACCGGCGAGGGCGGCGCGTGAGCGTCGAGCACGCCGCGGTCCCCGTCGGCTTCGTCGAGATCGGCTCCTGGCCGCTGCGCGGCCTGGGCGACCTCGCGACGCTGCGCGAGGGCCTGCACCGCCTGCTCACGGGCGGGCCGCTCCCGCCGGACCGCGCGCTCGAGGCGACGCCGGAGCGCGTCGTCCTCGTCGCGAGCGAGCTCGCCACCAACGCCCTGCGCCACGGCCTGCCGCCCACGCGCGTCCGGCTGCTCAGCGACGGGCGCGAGCTCGTCGTCGACGTCGTCGACCACTCGCCGGACGCGCCCGTGGTCGCCGGTCGGCGCTCACCGGGCGCGGGCGGGTTCGGCCTGGTGCTCGCCCAGCGGGCGTCGACGGCCGTCGGCTGGTGCCGGGCCGGTACCGGCGAGAAGCACGTGTGGGCGCGGTTCGATGTCCCGGTCTTCCGTGCCGGGGCCTCGGTGCGCAGCGCGCTCCTCCCCGTCGGCTGACCGCTGTCGGCTGCCCGTTGACCCGCCGCGACGCGCTCAGGCGTCGCGGCGCACCAGGAGCAGCGTCGCGTCGTCGGCGGAGCGCGGGTCGCGCGCCGCGGTGACGATGCCGTCGACGTCCACGTCCGGTCCCGCCCTGAAGACCCCGGCGAGGCGCCTCAGCCCGTCCCGGATCGACTCGCCCCGACGCTCGACCAGCCCGTCGCTGTAGAGCACGAGCGCTCCCCCGCGCGGCACCTGGAGCACGCGCGCCGTCGGGACGCGGTCCACGATCCCCAACGGAGGGACGCTCGCGCGTTCGGCCCACGCCGTCGTGCCGTCCGGCCCGACGACGAGCAGGGGCGGGTGGCCCACCGACACGTGCTCGACGACGCCGCTCTCCGGGTCCAGGAGCGCGACCGCGAGCGTCGCGACCTCGCCCGGCAGCGTCCAGCGGGCGACCTCACCCAGCCGCGCCACCGCCTCGACCGCCGATCCCGTGCTCACGAGCGCCGCGCGCAGGGTCGTGCCGAGCTGGCCCATCGTCGCGGCCGCCTGGAGCCCGTGCCCCGTGACGTCGCCGACCACGAGCGCGAGCCGGCCCGAGGGGAGCACGAGGGCGTCGTACCAGTCGCCGCCGACCAGACCGGTGCCGGCGGACTCGTAGCGGGACTGCAGGGTCCAGCCCGGGACGTCGGGCAGGAGCGCCGGCAGGAGGCTGCGCTGGAGCTCCTCCGTCGCCCGCACGGCCTTGCGCCCGCGCACGTACAGCGCCTCCACGAGGTGGCCGCGCAACGACGTCGCGACGTCGGTCTGGTCCGACGTCCACGGCGCGCTGTGGCCGCGCACGACCTCGCGCCAACGCTGGAACGACTTGCGCGGGCTCAGCCGGACCGTCTCGCCCTCGCGCTGCGCGATCGCCTTGTTGTACGGGTCGCCGCCCCAGTCGACGTGCCGCAGCACCTCGTCACGCACCCACACGACGACCTGCCCCTCGGGGAGCACGATGCCCAGCACCCCGGCGACGTCGGGCGCGAGCGCCGCCACCTCGGGCGCGTCGCGGCCCAGCGCCTCGGTCGCGACCAGGTCCTCGCCGTGGCCCAGCACCCAGGCCACGAGCGCGCGGCACCCGTCCTCGTCGGGCACGTTGCCGACCTTGATGAGGCCGCCCTCGGCGACGACGACCGCGCCGTCCGCCCGGACGAGGCGGCGGAGCCACCCGGAGCGCGTGAGCGCGGTGCCGATCGGGACGCTCTCGTCGCGGCTGTCGGCGGCGAGGTGGGCGAGGACGCCCTCCGCGCGCCGCACCTCGGCCTCGCGCTCGTCCTCCGCCTGCGCGACGAGGCGGACCGAGAGCGCCGAGCCGAGGAACTCCGCAGCCGTGCGCACCTCGTACGGCGGCTCGTGCGGACCGGCGTAGTGGTGGCACGCGATGAGCCCCCACAGCCTGCCCTCCCGCAGGAGCGAGATCGACATCGACGCGCGCACGCCCATGTTGCGCAGGTACTCGAGGTGGATGGGCGAGACGCTGCGGAGCGTGGAGTAGGTGAGGTCGAGCGGTGCACCCGTGGTCGGCAGGAGCGTCGGCACGACCGGCTGCGGCGCGTAGTCCACGTCCGCGATGAGCCGGATCCAGTTCTTCTCGTACAGCGCGCGGGCCTGCGGCGGGATGTCCGACGCCGGGTAGTGCAGCCCGAGGAACGCGTTGAGGTCCTCGCGGCGCGCCTCGGCGACCACCTCGCCGTTGTACGCGGCGTCGAAGCGGTAGATCATCACCCGGTCGAACCCGGTGAGCTCACGCACGTGCCGGGCCGCGTCGTCGTACAGCTCGTCGAGCGTCGCGGCGCGCTCGAGGTCGCGTAGCGCGTGCCGCACGGCCAGGTACGTGTTGGGGAACGTCAGCGGGCGCGCGCCCGCCGCGGTCTCGAGCTCGACGACGAGCACCGGCTCCGGCTCCGGCCCGTCCGCGGGCAGCGGGGGTCGGTGGAGCACCGCGTCGACTGCGCGCGGTGTCCCGTCCCAGCGGTCGAGGGGCAGCGTCACGGGGTTGCGCGTGGCGAGGTCGCCCACGTTCGCGGCGTGGTCGAGCAACCGGCGAGCCGGGTCCGCGCCCAGCGCGTCGGCGAGCGGCCGGCCGGCCAGCTCCTCGGCCGTGACGCCCAGGTGCCGCGCGACGTTCGCCGACGCCTGGAGCAGCACGCCGTCGTGCTCCCGCACGACGAGCAGCACGCCGCGGGGCTGGATCATGCCGGGCACGTGGATGGGCTCGCGCGCGCAGTTGTCGAGGTCCACCGCCTCGCCGGGCGCCAGCAGCTCCGGCTCGTCGACCGTCCTGGTCACGTGGTCCTCCGTCCGAGTCGCCGCACGCCGGCAGGTGCCGCGGTGCGGGTCGACGGACCACCTGGGCTCGAGGATCCGGGTCGAGTGCCCCAGGCTACCGCGCCCGATGCTCCCGGCCCGACCGGCCCGCGTCGAGACGCCGCGCGGGACCGCGACGGGCCCCGCGTGAGCGACGCCACGGAACTCCGCGGTAGCGTCGTTCGTCGGACGAGCGGGAGCCCGGACCGCCCGCCCGGACCCCGACGACCAGAAGGTGACCCATGAGCACGACGACGACCCCGATCCTGCGCGCCACCGGCCTCGCGGCCGGCTACGGAGGGCCCGACGTCGTGCACGGCATCGACCTCGACGTCGTGCCCGGCACCCCGCCGGTCGGGATCGTCGGCGAGTCGGGCGCCGGCAAGTCCACGGTCGTGCGGGCGCTCGTGGGGCTCGTGCGCCCGACCGCGGGGCACGTCACGTACGCCGGTCGCACGGTCACCAAACTCTCGCGCCGCGACAAGAAGCAGTTCACCGCCGACGTCCGCCGCGTCTCCCAGGACGGCCTCGCCGGGATCGGGATCGACCCGCGCTGGACCGTCGACCGCACGCTGTCCGCCGCGCTCAAGGACGCGCGGCGCGCCGGCCGCCCGAGCGGACGGTCCGTCGAGGACCTGCTCGGCGACGTCGCGCTCGATGCCCGGTACGCGCCGCGCACGATCCACTCCCTCTCCGGGGGCGAGAAGCAGCGGGTCGCGCTCGCCGTGGCGCTCGCCACGCGCCCGCGCGCCCTGCTCCTCGACGAGCCGCTCACCGCCGTCGACCCGGCGATGCGCGGCGACGTCGTGCGACGCCTCGGCGACGCGACGGCCGAGCTCGGCACCGCGGTGCTGCTCGTCTCGCACGACCTGGAGCTCGTCGAGCGCCTGTGCCCCACCGTGCACGTGCTCGCCGACGGGACCTTCGTGACCTCCGGGGCGCTGCGCGACGTCTTCGCCGGCACCGCCCCGGGCGCCGACCACCCCTCGGTTCGTGGGCTCGCCGAGGCCGCCCCGCTCGCGGTGCAGCGCTTCCGCTGACGCACTCCGGAAACTCGTCGGCGGCGCGTGTCGAAAACCGGGGTGCGCCGTCCGACGTGAAGGTGAACGCGCCTTCACGACACTAGGGTCGAGGAGGCACTCACCGAGGAGGAACGTCATGCGAGTCATGGTCATGATCACGGGCAACGGGGCCGACGAGGACAAGATCGCCCCCACGCAGGAGATGCTCGCCCAGATGGGCGCGTACAACGAGGAGCTCGTCAAGGCGGGCATCATGCTCGACGGGCAGGGCCTGCAGCCCACCGCCAAGGCCGCGCGCGTCGTGTTCAGCGGGGGCGAGACGTCGGTCGTCGACGGTCCGTTCACCGAGTCCAAGGAGATCGTCGCCGGGTACTGGATCTGGCAGGTCTCCTCGCTCGAGGAGGCCGTCGAGTGGGCGCGCAAGTGCCCGAGCGACCCGAGCTCCGGGCTCGAGGAGGTCCTCGAGATCCGGCCGATCTTCGAGATCGAGGACTTCGGCGCCGAGTACACGCCCGAGCAGCGCGAGAAGGACGAGCGCCTCGCCGAGCAGATCCGCGCGCAGCAGGGCTCCTGAGCCCCCGCTCCGGGCAGCGGTAGGACAGGGGTACGACGATGACCGACGTCTCCCGCACGGTCGAGGCCGTGTGGCGCATCGAGTCGCCACGGCTCGTCGCGGGCCTGGCCCGGACCCTGCGGGACGTCGGCCTCGCCGAGGAGGTCGCCCAGGAGGCGTTCGTCGCCGCGCTCGAGCAGTGGCCCGAGCAGGGCGTCCCCGACAACCCCGGCGCGTGGCTGACGACGGTCGCGCGCCGCCGCGCCGTCGACCTGGTCCGCCGCGAGCGCACGCGCGACGCGAAGTACGCGCGGCTCGCGGCGGACCTCGCCGCGCCCGGTGCGGGGTCCGGCGCGGCGACGACGGCGGTCGCGCACCCCGGCGACGGCGGCGCGGTCCTCGTGGGGTCGGTCCCGTCCCCCGACGCGATCGTCGAGGACCCCGTCGGCGACGACCTGCTCGCGCTCGTCCTCGTCGCCTGCCACCCCGTGCTCCCGCGCGACTCCCGCGTCGCGCTCACCCTGCGACTCGTGGGAGGCCTGACGACGGACGAGATCGCGCGCGCGTTCCTCGTCCCCTCCGCGACCGTCGGGCAGCGCATCTCCCGCGCCAAGCGGACGCTCGCGGAGGCCAACGTCCCCTTCGACGTCCCGCAGGCCGACGAGCTCGCCGCCCGCGTGCCCGCCGTGCTCGAGGTCGTGTACCTCGTCTTCACCGAGGGGTACGCCGCGACGTCGGGCGACACGTGGGTGCGGCGCGAGCTCGCGGAGGACGCCATGCGGCTCGGCCGCGTGCTCGCCGGGCTGCTGCCGGGCGAGCCGGAGGTGCACGGTCTCGTCGCGCTCATGGAGCTCCAGGCGTCCCGGTTCGCGGCCCGGTCAGGACCCGACGGCGAGCCCGTGCTGCTCCAGGACCAGGACCGCGCGCGCTGGGACCGGCTCCTCCTGCGGCACGGCCTCGCCGCGCTCGACCGCGCGCTCGCGCTCGGCACCCGCGCCGGGAAGGCGCTCGGCCCCTACTCGCTCCAGGCCGCGATCGCCGCGTGCCACGCACGCGCCGCGACGTGGGCGGACACCGACTGGGAGGCGATCGTCGCGCTCTACGACGCGCTGGCGTCGGTCGCCCCCTCCCCCGTGGTCGAGCTCAACCGCGCCGTGGCCGTGGGGTACGCGGACGGCCCCGAGGCCGCGCTCGTCGTGCTCGACGCCGTCGCGGACGACCCGCGCCTGGCCCGCCACCACCTCTACGGCGCGGTGCGCGGCGACCTCCTGACCCGGCTGGGCCGGCACGCCGAGGCCGCCGACGTCCTCGAGCACGCCGCCGCCCTGGCCCCGACCCGCCACGAGCGCCAGCTCCTCCTGGAGCGCGCCGCCGCGGCATCGTCGTCCGCCGACCAGCACCCCGCCCGTGGTCGCGAGGTAGAACCCCCGGGCCCGAGGTAGAGCCCCGCGAGCTCTACCTCGGGTCCGGAGGTTCTACCTCGCGAGGGCGGACTCGATCGCGTCCGACTCGTCGGGGGTGAGCGGGGGTGCCGAGAGCGCGGCGACGTTGTTCTCGAGCTGGCGGACGCTGCTCGCGCCGATGAGCGCGGACGTGACGCGGTCGTCGCGGAGCACCCAGGCGAGGGCGAGCTGGGCGAGCGTCTGGTCGCGGCCGGCGGCGATCTCGTTCAGCGCGCGAGCCTTCCCGAGGTAGGACTCGTCGAGGTTCTGCTCGGACAGGAACGGCGAGTCCGGGCGGGCGGCGCGCGACCCCTCGGGCGCGGAGCCGGAGAGGTAGCGGTCGGTGAGCAGGCCCTGCTGGAGCGGCGAGAACACGATGGTGCCGACGCCGAGGTCGCCGACGACGTCGAGCAGCGACTCGCTCTGGACGCCGTCGTACCGGTCCTCGTGCGCCGGGTCCTCGACGTGCCGGTTGAGCATCGAGTAGCTGGGCTGGTGGATGAGCAGCGGGGTGCCGAGGTCGGCGAGGATCGCGGCGGCCTCGCGCGTGCGGGACGGCGAGTAGTTCGAGACGCCGACGTAGAGCGCCTTGCCCTGCTGGACGGCGTCGTGCAACGCCCGCATGGACTCCTCGAGCGGCGTGCTCGGGTCCGGGCGGTGGTGGTAGAAGACGTCGACGTAGTCGAGGCCCATGCGTGTCAGCGACTGGTCGAGCGACGACAGGAGGTACTTGCGCGAACCGCCGTCGCCGTACGGGCCGGGCCACATGTCGTACCCGGCCTTGGAGGAGATGACGAGCTCGTCGCGGTACGCGCCGAGGTCCTGGGCGAGGTGGCGGCCGAAGTTCTCCTCCGCGGAGCCGTACGGCGGGCCGTAGTTGTTCGCGAGGTCGAAGTGGGTGATCCCGAGGTCGAACGCGCGGCGCAGCACGGCGCGCTGCGTCTCGAACGGGTTCACGTCACCGAAGTTGTGCCAGAGACCGAGCGAGATCGCGGGCAGGTCGAGGCCGCTGCGCCCCGTCCGGCGGTAGGTCATGGTGTCGTAACGGTCGTCGGCGGCGACGTAGCGCGGGGCGAGAGGCATGGGCCCATTCTGCCCCTCCGGCGCGGTGGGGCTACGCCGAGTCCCGCACGACGAGCACGGGGTCGAAGATCCGCGACGTGACCCGTGGCTCGCCGGTCTCGACCTGTTCCAGCAGGAGGCGCGCCATCTCGGCCGCCATCTCCTCCACGGGCTGGCGCACGGTCGTGAGCGCCGGGCGCGTGAGCGTTCCGGCGGGGCTGTCGTCGAACCCCACGACGGCGACGTCGTCGGGCACCCGGCGTCCCTGCTCGCGCAGCGCGTGGACCGCCCCCTGCGCCATGACGTCGTTCGAGACGAAGACGCCGTCGAGCCCGGGGGCGGTGCGCAGCAGCTCGAGCATCGCGGCCTCGCCGCTCTCGACGGTGAAGTTGCCCTCGACGCTCGGGACGTAGGCGTGGCCCCGCCGGGCCATCGCGGCGCGGAAGCCCTCGAGGCGGTCCCGGGCGGCGAGCACGTCGAGCGGGCCCGACACCACCCCGACGGCCCGGCACCCGCGGTCGAGGAGGTGGTGCGCGGCGAGGCGTGCCCCGTCGGCGTTCGCGACGTCGACGTAGCTCACCGGCAGCGGGTGCGGCGGCCGGGCGAAGAGCACGGTGGGGCGGCCCGTCGCGAGGAGCTGCTCGGGGAGCGGGTCGTCGGCGTGGGTCGAGACCAGGAGCGCGCCGTCGGCGTTGCCGAACCGTAGGTAGGACACGACCTGCCGCCTCGCCTCGTCACCGTCGGCGAGCATGAGCACGGGGTGGACGTCGTGCGGCCGCAGGGACCGCACGAACGACCCCACGACGCGGCCGAAGAACGGGTCGGCGAGCAGGCGCGGGAGGTGCAGGCCGTCGTCGGGGACGGGCTCGGCACCGGAGACGACGACCGCGACCGTCCCGGTCCGCCGCGTGACGAGGGAGCGGGCGGCCCGGTTGGGCACGTAGCCGGTCGCCGCCACGGCCTCGAGGACGACCTCCTGGACCGCGGGGGCGACCTTGCGCTTGCCGTTGACGACGCGCGAGACCGTCGCGCGCGAGACGCCCGCGACACGGGCGACGTCGTCGAGCGTCGGCGCCCGGTGCTGCACGTCTTCGCTCACACCCCGACGATAGCAGGGGTAAGAGCGCTTTCCCCGACCGCCCCAGCGCGGGACGAGCCTGGTCCGCTTCCCGTTTTCTTACTAACCAGTTTGTCAGACTTACTGCCCGTTTTCGCACGGTTTATGGGCTTATTCCCACCAGGCCGAGCGCCTGCTGCGCTTGACAGCCCCCGTGAGCGGGTGAAAACTCGGGCCTCGGGTAAGAGCGCTCTCCCTGCTTCACAACCTCAGTCGCGGCGCCGCGGCTGAGGGCACGGCTCGACGACGAACTGTGCCCCGGGTCGATGCAGACCTGGGGCGGACGGAGAGGTAGACGAACACGATGCGCACCACATCCCCCACCGCCCCCGGGCGACCCCGCAGACGCCGAGCGGCCCGCGCCGCGCTCGCGACGATGGCCTCCGGCGCGCTCGCGGGAGCGGCGCTGGTCGTGCCGGCGGCGACCGCGAGCGCCGAGCCGGTGCTCCTGTCCCAGGGCAAGCCCGCCACCGCGTCGTCCGTCCAGGACGACTGGACCGGGTACGCCGCGAGCAACGCCGTCGACGGCGACCTCGGTACGCGCTGGTCCAGCGCCTGGAGCGACCCCCAGTGGCTCCAGGTCGACCTGCAGCAGGACGCGAGCGTCGACCGCGTCGAGCTCGTCTGGGAGGGCGCCTACTCGTCCGCGTACCAGGTCCAGGCCTCCGACGACGCCTCCACGTGGCGCACGCTCTACTCCACGACCCAGGGCGACGGCGGCACCGACGTGCTCGACGTGGACGGCGAGGGTCGCTACGTGCGCGTGCTCTCGACCGCGCGCCCGGGCGGCTACGGCCACTCCCTCTACGAGTTCCGCGTGTTCGGCGAGGCGGGCGGCTCGGGGCCGACCGATCCCACCGACCCCACGGACCCGACCGACCCGTTCCCCGACTACGTGCACCCCGGCCACCCGGCGGTCCCGGTCAAGGACTCGGGCCCGAGCGTCGTGAAGGTCGTCGGCGGCAACGGCGACTGGGACCTCCAGGTGGACGGGCAGCCGTACACCGTGCGCGGGTTCACGTGGGGCGGCACGAGCGCCGAGGAGACCGGCCCGCGCATGCAGGGCCTCGCCGACATCAACGGCAACACGACCCGCACCTGGGGCACGGGCGCCGACTCGCGCGCGATCTTCGACGCCGCGGCCGAGCACGACGTCCGCGTCATCGCGGGCTTCTGGCTCATGCCCGGCGGCGGGCCGGGGTCGGGCGGCTGCATCGACTACCGCACCGACACGACCTACAAGAACGACACCAAGGCCGACATCCTGCGCTGGGTCCAGGAGTACAAGAACCACCCGGCCGTGCTCATGTGGAACATCGGCAACGAGGCGATCCTCGGCCTGCAGAACTGCTACTCGGGCACGGACCTCGAGGAGATCCGCAAGGCGTACGCGTCGTTCGTCAACGAGGTGAGCGTCGCGATCCACGCGATCGACCCCAACCACCCGACGTCGAACACCGACGCGTGGACCGGAGCCTGGCCGTACATCCGGGACAACGCGCCCGACCTGGACCTGCTCTCCATCAACGCCTACGGCGACGTGTGCAGCATCGCGAGCGCGTGGGAGGCCGGGAACTACGGCAAGCCGTACGTCCTCACCGAGGGTGGCGCGGCCGGCGAGTGGGAGGTTCCGGACGACGTGAACGGCGTCCCGGACGAGCCCACCGACATCGAGAAGAGCCGCGCGCTGCCGCTGTCGTGGAAGTGCCTCATGGAGCACGAGGGCAAGGCGCTCGGCGCGACGTTCTTCCACTACGGGGTCGAGGGCGACTTCGGCGGGGTGTGGTTCAACATCACGCCCGGCAACAACAAGCGCCTCGGCTACCACGCGATCGCCAAGACCTGGGGCGTCGACCTCGCGGGCGTGAACACCGCCCCGCGCATCACCGGCATGGCGATCCCGGGCTCGACGGCCGTGACCGCCGGCGCCACGCTGGACTTCGACCTCGCCGCGACGGACCCCGACGGCGACCCGATCAACTACGTCGCGTTCTTCAACAGCAAGTACGTCGACGGCGCCGGGGGCCTCGCCTGGACCGAGCTCACGAGCAAGGGCCAGGGGAAGTTCTCGGTCACCGCGCCCTCCCGGCTCGGCGTGTGGAAGCTCTACGTCTGGGCCGAGGACGGGAAGGGGAACGTCGGGGTCGAGACGCGTTCGTTCCGCGTCGTCGCACCGCCCGTCGCCGGGACGAACATCGCGCAGGGCAAGACCACGACCGCGTCGAGCTTCGACCCCTGGAACGGCAACTGGTCGCCCGGTCAGGCGACCGACGGCGACCAGGGCACGCGCTGGGCGAGCAACTGGAACGACGACGAGTGGCTGACGGTCGACCTCGGCTCGGTCCAGGCGTTCCAGCACGTCCAGCTCGTCTGGGAGTCGGCGTTCGGCAAGGCCTACCGGATCCAGACCTCGAACGACGGCCAGTCCTGGACGACGGTCCGCACGGTGACGGACGGCGACGGCGGGGTCGACAGCCTCGACGTCGCGGGCAACGGCCGCTACGTGCGGCTCAAGCTCGACGCGCGCGGCACCGCGTGGGGCTACTCGCTGTTCGAGCTCGGCGTCTACCAGCGCTGACACACAGACGTCCGGGTGGGGGCGGCGGCAACCGCCCCCACCCGGCACGGCGCCCGGTGACAGACGCCGGGCGTGCCCATCATCCGCGCAGCGTCGCGCGCTCCTGCCCGAGAGGCTCCGCAGCGCGCGACGACCCTCGAAGGAGGAAGCATGCACGGCACGACACGCACCACCACGCTATCGCCTCCCCGGCACGGCAGACGCCGCGCCGGGACACGCCGACGTCGGATCGCCGCGACGATGACAGGCGTCCTCGTCGCGTCGACCTCGGTGGTCGTCACGACGAGCGCCGCGGCCGCCCCGGACACCCTGCTCTCCCAGGGCGCGCTCACCTCGGCGTCGAGCTCCGAGTCCGGCGGCCTCGGGCCCCGGTTCGCGGTCGACGGCGACCGGGCCACCCGCTGGGCGAGCCAGCCGAGCGACGACCAGTGGCTCCGCGTCGACCTCGGCGAGGCGCACGACCTCGACCGCGTCGTCCTCGACTGGGAGGCGGCGTACGGCAAGGACTTCACGGTCCAGGTGTCGCAGGACGGGCAGTCCTGGACGACCGTCGCGACCGTCGCCGACGGGACGGGCGGCGTGCAGTCGTTCGACGTCGACGTGGCGGGACGCTACGTCCAGGTCGTCGGCACGGAGCGCGGCACCCAGTACGGCTACTCGCTGTACGAGCTCCAGGTGTTCGGCGACGGCGACGCGCCGGACCCCGAGGAGCCGCCGGAGTGGGACGACGAGGTCACGCACCACGAGTTCCAGGCGAACTGCTCGTTCTCGCACTTCCTGCCCGACGACCCGATCGTCTTCCCGGGACAGCCCGGGAAGTCGCACCTGCACACGTTCGTCGGCAACCGCGTGACGGACGCGTTCACGGTCCCGGAGGACCTGTTCGAGAACACCGACTCGACCTGCACGGTCCCGCAGGACCACTCGTCGTACTGGTTCCCGGCGATCGAGAAGAACGGGGTGCCGATCGAGCCCGACATCCCGATGACGATCTACTACAAGTCGGGGATCGACGACTACACGAAGGTCCAGCCGTTCCCGCCGGGGCTGCGGTTCGTGGCGGGCGACATGATGGCGACGTACGACGAGTTCCGGACCGCGCCGGGCGCCGTCGAGGGCTGGGAGTGCGGCGACATCTCGAAGAGCTGGGACATCCCGGCCCACTGCCCCGAGGGCACCGAGCTGAACATCCGCTACCAGGCGCCGAGCTGCTGGGACGGCATGCACCTGTCTCCCGACGCGGCGTCGCACATGGGTCACGGCACGCACATGGCGTACCCCGTGGACGGGCAGTGCCCCATGACGAACCCGATCGCGGTCCCGATGATCGAGTTCAAGATCGCGTGGCCCGTGAGCGGTGACATGTCCGACGTGAGACTCGTGAGCGGCTCCGACCAGTCGTGGCACTACGACTTCATCAACGGCTGGGAGCCCGAGGTGCTGGAGCGCCTCGTGGAGCACTGCATCAACGGCGGGCTCCAGTGCAACCCGCGCGGCTACGACCTCTACAAGCCGCACCGCGGCACGGTCCTCGACGAGAACTACCAGCTCGTCGGCTGACACCCCACCGCCCGACGGGTGCGGCGTCGTCGACCTCGACGGCGCCGCACCCGGGGCACGGTCGTGCCCGGCACGACCCACCGACCCGAAGAAGGCAGGACCATGCATCTCCGACCTACGGCCAGGCTCCGCCTGGCCTCCCTCGCCGCAGGGCTGACCGCGGCGTGCGTCGCGGCGCCGCTCGTGGCTGCCGCAGCGCCCGTCTCGACCGCGGCGGAACCCGTCAACCTCTCCCAGGGCAAGCCCGCGACCGCGTCGAGCGTGCAGGGCGACTACGCCGCCGCACGGGCCGTCGACGGCGACCTGAACACCCGCTGGGGCAGCGAGTTCGCCGAGGGCCAGTGGCTCCAGGTCGACCTCGGCCAGGTCTCGACGCTCTCGTCCGTCGCCCTGAGCTGGGAGGGCGCGTACGGCAAGGGCTTCCGCATCGAGGCGTCCGACGACGGCTCGACCTGGCGCACGCTGCGGACCGTCACCGACGGCGCGGGCGGGCAGCAGACGCTGCCCGTGTCCGGGACCGGGCGCTACGTGCGCCTGCTCGGCACCGAGCGCGGCACCGGCTACGGCTACTCGTTGTGGGAGCTCCAGGTGTTCGGCACGCCCGGGACCGGCGGCGGCCCGGTCGACCCGGTCGACCCTGGCGACGACTGCACGGCGAACGCCGCGCTCGGGAAGGCGGCGACGGCGTCGTCCGCCGAGGGCGCGTACGCCGCGGGCCTCGCCGTGGACGGCAAGGCGGACACGCGCTGGAGCAGCGACTTCTCCGACGCGCAGTGGCTCCAGGTCGACCTGGGCGCGATCAAGCCCGTCTGCGGGATCGAGATCGACTGGGAGGGCGCCTTCGGCAAGGGCTTCCGCGTCGAGACGTCCGACGACGGCGCCCTGTGGCGCACGCTGCGCACCGTGACCGACGGGACGGGCGGCAAGCAGGCCCTCGACGTCACCGGGTCCGGCCGCTACGTCCGGCTCGTCGGGACCGAGCGCGGCACCGGCTGGGGCTACTCGATCTGGGAGCTGCGCGTGCTGACCACGGGCGACGGGACCGGGAACCCGGGCACGGGTGAGCCGATCGAGGGCGGCGGGGACCTCGGGCCGAACGTGCACGTGTTCGGCCCCGGCACCCCGGTCGCCGACATCCAGTCCGCCGTCGACGCGGCGTACGCCGCGCAGGAGGAGAGCCAGTTCGGCCTGCGCCGCGACCAGTTCCTGTTCGAGCCCGGCACGTACCCGGTGCACGTCAACGTCGGCTTCAACACCGCGGTCAACGGCCTCGGCAAGAACCCCGACGACGTGAACATCACGGGCGGCGTATGGGCCGACGCGGAGTGGTTCGAGGGGAACGCGACGCAGAACTTCTGGCGCTCCATCGAGAACCTCGCCGTCACCCCGACCGGCGGCGACATGCGCTGGGCCGTCTCGCAGGCGGCCCCGATGCGGCGCATCCACGTCAAGGGCAACCTCATGCTGCACTCGTCGCGCTACGGCTGGGCGTCGGGCGGCTTCACGGCCGACTCGATCGTCGACGGCCAGGTCCGCGGCTACACGCAGCAGCAGTGGTACACGCGCGACTCGACGCTCACGGGCGGCTGGGACGGCACGCTGTGGAACATGGTGTTCTCCGGCACCGAGAACGCCCCGCCGACGACGTTCCCCGAGCCCGCGGTCACCACGCTCGACACCACGGGCACGATCCGCGAGAAGCCGTACCTCTACCTCGACGGCGACGACTACGCCGTCTTCGTCCCGTCGCTGCGCGAGGGCACGCGGGGCGCGACGTGGAAGAACGGCTCCACGCCCGGCACGTCGATCCCGCTCGACGACTTCTACGTCGCGCACCCGGGCGACACCGCCGAGCACATCAACGCCGCGCTCGACCAGGGCCTCCACCTCCTGCTCACGCCCGGCGTGTACGACCTCGACGAGACGATCGAGGTGAACCGCGCCGACACGGTCGTGCTGGGACTCGGCTACGCGACCATCGTGCCCACCGCCGGACAGACCGCGCTGCAGGTCGGCGACGTCGACGGCGTCCGGGTCGCGAGCGTCCTGTTCGACGCCGGGGCGGCCGAGTCGCCGAGCATGCTCACCGTGGGCACGGACGGCTCGAGCGCCGACCACGCGGACGACCCGATCTCGATCCACGACGTGTTCGTGCGCGTCGGCGGCGCGCACGCGGGCAAGGTCGACAGCGCGATCGTCATCAACGCGGACGACACGATCGTCGACCACATCTGGTCCTGGCGCGGCGACCACGGCGAGGGCATCGGCTGGGACGTCAACACCGCCGACTACGGCCTCGTGGTCAACGGCGACGACGTCGACGGCTACGGCCTCTTCGTCGAGCACTACCAGAAGTACAACACCCTGTGGAACGGCGAGCGGGGGCGCACGATCTTCTACCAGAACGAGCTCCCGTACGACCCGCCGAACCAGGCCGCGTGGAACCACGACGGCATCCGCGGGTGGGCCGCGTACAAGGTCGCGGACCACGTGCGCAACCACGAGGCCTGGGGCCTGGGCTCTTACTGCGTGTTCACGTCCGACGCGTCGATCGTGTCCGACAACGGGTTCGAGGTCCCGATCACCCCGGGCGTCAAGATGCACTCGCTGCTGACCGTCTCGCTCGGCGGGGTGGGCACGTACGAGCACGTCATCAACGGCGTCGGCCCCCGCGCCAGCGGCGTCGAGACCGTCCCGGCGAAGGTCGTCAGCTACCCGTAAGGGAAGCCGAGCAGCCGGTATCGGACAGTCACGGCAGTCGCTCTCCACCCCGTGCAGGGGCCGGGTCGACGGCGACCTCACCGGACTGTCACCGCCGACGGTTGACGAGATGCGAGTTGTTGCCCCTCCACGGACGGAGGAGAGGGCAACGACTCGCATCTCGTCGTCGGGCCGGGCCAGGCGACCGGAGGCGACCCGACCGCTCGACCCCGGGCGACCCGAGGCGCTCGAGCGGAGGCAACCCGAAGAACCCGCCCAGCTCGGGCCGGCCAGGCGCGGCGCGAGCCGGTGTCAGCGGGTCGGGGTCTCCACGACCTGGCCGGCCCAGGCGAACCCGCCGCCGAAGCCGAAGAGCAGCGCCGGGACGCCGGCGGGGATCTTGCCGGCGTGCCACCACTTGGAGAGCCCGAGCGGGATGGACGCGGCGGAGGTGTTGCCGGACTCGACGATGTCGGTGACGACGATCTTGGACTCCAGCCCGAGCGACTTCGCGAGGGGCTCGATGATGCGCAGGTTGGCCTGGTGCGCGACGAGCACCTCGATGTCGTCGAGCGCGACGCCGGAGCGCTCCACGACGGAGCGCGCGCGGTCGGCGGCGCGCGTGATGGCCCACTTGAAGACGGCGCGGCCGTCCTGGGCGAACTTGTCGGCGGGCGACTCGATGAGCACGGCGGGGGTGAGGTCGGGCTCGGAGCCCCAGGTCACGGGCCCGACACCGGGCTCGTCGCTCGCGCGCAGCACGGCCGCGCCTGCGCCGTCGGCCGTGAGGATGCACGTGCTGCGGTCGGTCCAGTCGGTGAACGCGGTGAGCTTCTCCGCGCCGATGACGACGGCGGTGCGGGCGGAGCCGGCGCGGATCGCCTGGTCGGCGAGGCCGACGGAGTGGGCGAACCCGGAGCACGCGACGTTGACGTCGAGCACCGCGGGCCCGACGACGCCGCGCAGGTCGAGCTCGGACGCCTCCTCGGGCGTGGACTGCCCGGGCATGACGCCGGTGCGCAGGTGGTAGGCGACGCGGCCCGCGGTGTTGGGCGATCGGTCGGTCGCGGTGGCGGTGGCGACGATGACGAGGTCGACCTCGGCGGGGTCGACACCGGCGTCGGTGAGCGCGTGGCGCGCGGCTGCGGTGGCCATGTCGGCGACCGTCGTGTCGTCGTCGGCGACGTGCCGCGTGACGATCCCGGTGCGCGAGCGGATCCACTCGTCGTTGGTCTCGACGAGCTGCGCGATGTCGTCGTTCGTCAGCGTCTTCTCGGGCTGGAAGTGACCGAGGCCGGCGATGCGCGACCCGGCCGCGCCGGTGGCGGGAGTGAGCATGAGGTCGATCATGTCACGCGTCGCCGCGCCCGAACGACCTCGTCACGCGTCGCGGACGGACCCCGCCGCGCACCGGACCGGTGACATCACGCCCGCTATCCCCTACCCTGCACTTGACGTTCTCTTGACCGAGAAGAGGGTCGTCATGACCGCATCGCGCGACGACCTCGACGGACCCACCGCCGCTCCGCCGGTGGACGCCCCGGGCTGGGGGTCGGCCTCGGAGCCAGCCGCCGGGCTGACGGGCCTGCCCGGCAACCCGGGGTTCCTCAGCCCCGGCGTCCCGGCGTTCGCCGTGCGCGACCGGCACGGCAGGGCCGTCGTCGAGACCCCGCTCTCGCCGCGCGCCCAGACGCGCTACCTGACCCGGCTGGTCCTCGGCTCCGGCGTGCTGGTGGCGGTCGTCGGCGGGGTCGCCCTGGCTCTGCTCGCCGGCCACCTGCTCGGCCCTGGCGCGCTGCCGGGCGGTCGCCCGGCGCCGTGGTGGCTCGTGGTCGCGCTCGCCGTCGTCGCGCTCCCCGCGTGCGTCCTCCTGCTGGGCGTCCACACCGTCTCCCACGGTGCGAGCGGCTCGGCGCGCGTGGCCTCGCGCCTGACGTGGGCCACCGCGCTCCTCGCGCTCGCGCTGGGGACGGGGACCGTGGTCGGGCTGGACCTGGCCGGTGTCGCCCACCCGCTCGCCCGGGACCTCGCGCTCGAGCCGCTGCTCGCGCTCGCCGGCGTCGCCGTCGGGGCGCTGGCGTGCGGCGTGGTCGCCGTCCTCGCGACGACCGAGGCGCAGCTCGAGGCGCGAGCCGTCCAGGAGCGCCTGCGCACGCTGCGTCGTGACGGGGTCCGCACCCCGGGCTCGCTGGTGGACCGGAGGTACCAGGGTGCGTGGACCGACGACGCGCGACCCCGGTTCGACGCGACCGTCGCCTACGGGCCGCCGGGGGTGGAGCGGAGCGTCGAAGTCCTGCTCGTCGCCCCGCAGGACCGCGTGCCCCTGCCCGGCGCGCCGGTCGTCGTCGTGCACGAGGTGCGTGACGCCGCGGACGCCGCGGACGCCGTCGCGCGGTCCCGCCGACGCGGCCGCCAGCCCGCCCCCGACCGCTGGCTCGACGACCTCCTGCTCGTCGAGCTGGACCAGTCACGACCCGTGGCCTACGACCCCGACGTCGCGGCGTTCGCGAAGGAAGAGTCCGCGAGCGGCTCCTGAGCCACGACCACGGCTCTACCTCGGGCTACCGGAGCTCTACCTCGCGGGGGTCAGGTGACCGTGCCGAGCTGCCACGGGACGAACTCCTCGCCGCCGAGGTCGAGCTCCTCGCTCGCCGTCTCCTCCCCCGAGGCGACGGCGAGGATGCGCGCGAAGATCTCGTCGCCCACCTCCTCGAGGGTCGCGACGCCGTCGACGACCCGCCCGCAGTCGATGTCCACATCGTCGCCCATGCGCGCGGAGAGCTCGCTGTTGGTCCCGAGCTTGATGGTCGGGGTGGGCTTGCAGCCGAACACCGACCCGCGACCCGTCGTGAAGCACACGACCGTCGCCCCGCCCGCGACGAGCCCGGTGACGGAGACGGGGTCGTAGCCGGGGGTGTCCATGAACACGAAGCCCGGGGTGTCGAGCGGCTCGGCGTACTCGTGCACGGCGGCGAGGTCGGCCTGCCCGCCCTTGGCGACGGCGCCGAGCGACTTCTCGAGGATCGTCGTCAGGCCACCGGCCTTGTTGCCGGGCGACGGGTTGTTGTCGAGCGTGCCTCCCCCGGCCTCGGCGTAGCCCTGCCACCACTCGAGCCGGTCGAGCAGGCGCTGCCCGACCTCCCGCGTGACCGCCCGGCGCGTGAGCAGGTGCTCGGCGCCGAACACCTCGGGCGTCTCCGCGAGCGCCGACGTCCCGCCGTAGGCGACGAGGCGGTCGGACGCGATGCCGAGGGCCGGGTTCGCGGTGATGCCGGAGTACCCGTCGGAGCCGCCGCAGTTGAGACCGAGCACGAGCTCGGACACGTCGCGGTCGGTGCGCTCCCAGCGGGCGTCGATGTCCTCCACCATCTCGCGCACCGCCGCGACGCCCGCGCGGACGGTGGCCCGCACGCCGCCCGTCTCCTGGATGGTCAGCGTGCGCACCACCGTGTCCGGCGACAGGTCCGCCCCCGCGAGCACCGTGTCGACGGCGATCATCTCGCAGCCGAGCCCGAGGACGAGGACGCCCGTGACGTTGGGGTGCGCGGCGTACCCGCGCAGCGTGCGCAGGAGCACCTGCGCACCCTCGCTGGTCGGCACGAGGCCGCACCCCGACTGGTGCGTGAGGGCGACGACGCCGTCGACGTCCTCGTACGCGTCGAGCGCGAGCCCGCGGAACTGGTCCGCGATCATGCGCGCCGTGCTCGCGGAGCAGTTGACCGACGTGAGGATCGCGACGTAGCTGCGCGTGCCGGTTTTCCCGTTCGCACGCCGGTAGCCGCGGAACGTCGGGCGCGGTCCGGGCGGCACCTCCAGCGCGGTGCGCACGGTGGCGAGCTCGTGCTCGCGCTCCCCCGGTGCGTACCCGAGGTTCTGCGTGTGCACGTGCTGGCCCGCGCGGACGTCGCGCGTCGCGACGCCGATCACCTGCCCGTACTTGTGCACGGGGTCGCCCGCGGGGACGTCCCGCAGCGCCACCTTGTGCCCGCGCGGGACGGCGTCGGCCACCGTGACCGTGCCGCCCGCGGCGAGGTCGACGGCGTCGCCCGGCGCGAGGTCGCGCGTCGCGACGGCGACGTCGTCCTCGGGCCGCAGGACGAGCACGTCGGCCGCGCGCGCGGTCGCGGTCACGACCGCACCGCCGACCGCGGCGCGGCGGTCGCCGTCGCGGGGCGCTCGAGCGACACCCCGAGGTCGGCGGTGCGCACGACCTGCCCCGTCTCGAGCGAGCGGTTCACGGCCACGCCGACGGCGACGCTGCGCAGGCCGTCGACGTAGCCCGCGGCTCGCTCGAGCGGGTCCTCGCCCGGGCCCCGGAACACGTCGGCGAGGAGGAGACGGTCCCCTCCGCCGTGCGAGCCCTCGCCCTCCTCGATGACGACCTCGCGCGCGGGCTCCCAGTGCCGCTGCACCACGAGCCGTGCGCCGTAGGGTCGGACGTCGCTCGCCCCGGGGTCGTGCACGGCGCTCGGGTCGACGGCGGGGCGGCGCTTGCCGTCCGGGCCCAGGTCCTCCGCCGCGCGTCCGGACTCGACGTGGGCGCGCTCGACGACGTCGAGCTCGGCCCGGCCGCGCGTGCCGTTGACCGCGACGCGGTACCCCTCCCACGGGCTGTGCGCGGTCAGGGAGTAGGTGAGGGTCGCGCCGCGCCGGTAGCCGACGAGCGCGCCGATCGTGTCCTCGATGGTGACGCCCGGCGCGAACACGTCGCGGTCGCGGACGTAGCCGTCCTCGGCCTCCGCGTCGAGGTAGAGCGCGCGCAGCGTGTCGTCCGCGGCGAGGTCGATCCCGTACGGGTCGTCGGGCGCGGCGTCCCGCCCGAGGCCGGGACGCTCTCCGGAAGGGCGCCCGGCGCCGTCGTCCCCGTAGAAGCGGAGCCCGCCACGTGCCGCGACGCTCTCGGGGACGTCGTCGAGCCACCAGTTGACGAGGTCGAAGTGGTGGCTCGCCTTGTGCACCGCGAGCCCGCCCGAGGCGGCCTTGTCGCGGTGCCAGCGGCGGAAGTAGTCGGCACCGTGGACCGTGTCCAGCAGCCACTCGAAGTGCACGGAGACGACGTCGCCGATCTCGCCCGACGCGATGACGCGCCGCAGCGCGGTGTTGCGCGGCGAGTACCGGTAGTTGAAGGTCACCGTGAGCGTGGCCGACGAGCGCTCCGCCGCGGCACGGATGCGCGCCATCCCGGCGGCGTCGGTCGTGAGCGGCTTCTCGCACACGACGTCGACGCCGGCCCCGAGCGCCGCGACGACGTAGTCGGCGTGGGCGTGGTCGGGCGTCGTCACGATCAGCGCGTCCACCGCCTGCTCGGCGAGCATCCGGCCGAGGTCGGACGGCTCGTAGCGGGGCAGCGGCCCGAGGCCCGCGGCCTCCAGGCGACGGTCGTACCAGGCGGCGCGCACGGGGTTCGGCTCGCACCACGCGACCAGGTGCCCGTCCGGGCGGTGCTCGCCGAGCAGCGCGTCGACGAACATGCGCGCGCGGTGCCCGGTGCCGGCGAGGGCGTAGCGGCGCGGACGGCGGGTCGGCGCGGGCTCGGACGGGATGGTGCCGGGGTGGTGCACGGGTCTGCGGTCCTCTCGGGGTCCTGGGTCAGGTCGGGGTGGGCGGCGCGGTGGAGAGCTGCGGAGGTGCGGCCGGGCCGGTCCGTGGGGCGACGGGCCGGCCCGGCCGGTCAGGGGTGGCGGGAGACCACGGCCGGGCTACTGCCCGATGGCCGCGCCCACCTCGTCGAGGAACTGCGTCGCGGCGTCCTGCGGCGACTTCTGCTCGAAGAGCACCTCGGTGTTGATGCGCTTGAGGATCTCGACGACGTCCCCGGCGCCCTGCGGCGGGACCGGGGGGCCGTCGACGATCTCGGAGCCGAGCGCCTCGAGGAAGTCCGCGGCCTGCTTGTCGGCCGGGGACAGGCTGTCCTTCACGGCAGCGCGCACCTCGGTGTTCGCGGGCAGGCCGCGGTCGGACAGCATGAGCGCCCCGGCCTCGGGGTCGTTGAGCAGGAAGTCCACGAACTTGGCGGCCGCCTCGGGGTGCTCGGACGTCTTGGCGACCGAGTAGTACATCGCGGGCTTGAAGTACATGCCCGTGCGCTCGCCCTCGGACTCGCCCGGGAGGCGCAGGAGCTGCAGGTCGCGACCCGACGCCGTGCTGATGGCGCCGAGCTGGTTGGTCCACCACATGCCCATCGCGCCCTGGTTGGTCCCGAGGAGCGAGCCCTCCGGACCGGCGCCCTCCAGCTCGACGGACCGCGCGGCGTCGGGCTGGCCACCGCCCGCCTGGAGGTCGAGGGAGAGCTGGAAGAAGTCCGCGACGGTCTCCGCGGAGACGCCGAGCTCGCCCTCCGGCGTGTACAGCGCCTCGCCGCGCTGCCGCGCGAGGATCGACAGGCCCGCCTCGTTGAAGCCGTAGTCCTGCGTGCCGTAGATGCCGTCCGTCGCGCCCGCGCTCACCGCGTTCGAGACCGCGACGTAGTCCTCCCAGGTCCACGTGGAGTCGTCCGGGACCTCGACGCCCGCGTCGGCGAACACCTGCGGGTCGGCGAGCACCGCGTAGGCGTTCACGCCGGTGGGGATGCCGTAGAGCGCGCCGCCCGTCTCGCCGGAGCCCACGACCGACTCGTCGATCGTGCTCGTGTCGATGTCGAGCGACCCGAGGTCCGCGAGGACGCCGCGCGAGGCGTAGTCCGCGAGGTAGCGCTCCTCCTGCGTGATGACGTCGGGCGCGTCGCCGGCGGCGACCGACGTCGCGAGCTTGTCCCAGTACCCGCCCCAGTCGGTGTAGTCGGGGACGACCTGGATGTCGGGGTTCTCCTCCTCGAAGAGGTCGATGATCTGCTGCGTCGTCTGGTGGCGGGTGTCCGACCCCCACCACGAGAAGCGGATCTCGACGGGCCCGGACTCCGCGGCGGACGACTCGTCGTCGCCGCCCGGGTTCGCGACGCCGCCGTCGCCGCTGCAGGCGGTCAGGGCGAGGGCACCGACGGTCAGTGCGGCAGCCAGCGCCGCGCGGCGCGTGCCGGGCCGACGCGAGCGGTGGATCGAGGTGTTCATGACTCTCCTTGTGCGTGACGGGACGTCGTCGTTCTGTCGTGCGGAGCGGTGCCGGACGGCACCGGGAGACCCGCGGGCAGGCGCCCGCGAGCGGGAGGAGCTACTTGATCCCCGTCGTGGCGATGCCCTTGACGAGGTACTTCTGACCGAAGAGGAAGACGAGGAACACGGGGACCAGGGAGACGATCGACATGGCGAACATCGGCCCCCACGAGCTCTGGCCCGTGGCGTCGACGAACGTGCGCAGCGCGATCGGGACCGTGTACATGTCCGGCTTGGTCAGGAAGATGAGCTGGCTGAAGAAGTCGTTCCAGGTCCAGATGAAGGTGAAGATCGCGGTGGTCGCGAGCGCGGGCAGCGCGAGCGGCATCATGATGCGCAGGTAGATCCGCCCGTGCCCGCAGCCGTCGAGCCGCGCGGCCTCGTCCAGCTCCTTGGGGATCCCGCGGAAGAACTGGACCATGAGGAAGATGAAGAACGCGTCCGTCGCGAGCAGCTTCGGCACGATGAGCGGCAGGAACGTGTTGATCCACTCCAGGGAGGAGAAGAGCACGTACTGCGGCACGATCACGACGTGGATCGGCAGCATGATCGACATGAGCATGATCGCGAACCAGACCCCGCGGCCCCGGAACTGCAGGCGGGCGAACGCGTAGGCCGCCAGCGAGCACGACACGAGGTTGCCGAGCACCGACCCGAGCACCACGACCGCGGAGTTGAGCAGGTAGTGGCCGAACGGGTGCGTGAGCGCGTTCCACCCGTCGGTGTAGTTGCCGAGGTCGACCGCGGACGGGATGAGGCCCGGCTCGCGGAAGATCAGCGCCGAGGGCTTGAAGGAGCTCGCGAGCATCCACAGCAGCGGGTAGAGCATGACGAGCCCGAACGCGACGAGCAGCACGTGCTTGAGCACGGACCGGACGCGCGCCGACCGCGCACGGCGCCGGGGGCGCGGGGCGGTGGGCGGCGCGTCGGCCGCGAGCTGGGCGAGCGTCGACCGGGCGCGGTCGCCGGGGGCGGCGTCCTCGGTGACGACGGCGTCGGTGGGGGTCCCCGTGGCGGGGTGCGTGGTGTCAGTCATCGTAGAAGACCCAGTACTTCGAGGCGAGGAAGTTGACGAACGTCATCCCGCCGATGATCAGGAGCAGGAACCAGGCCATCGCCGACGCGTAGCCCATCTCGAGCGAGCCGAAGCCCTTGAGGTAGAGGTAGAGCGTGTAGAACATCGTCGAGTCCGCCGGCCCGCCGGTCCCGCCGCTCACGACGAACGCCTGCGTGAACGACTGGAACGCGTTGATGAGCTGCAGCACGAGGTTGAAGAAGATGATCGGCGTGAGCATCGGCACCGTGATCGAGCGGAACTGGCGCCACCGGCCCGCGCCGTCGATCGAGGCCGCCTCGTAGTACATGCGCGGGATCTGGCGCAGCCCGGCGAGGAAGATGATCATCGGTGCCCCGAACGTCCACACGTTGAGGGCGACGAGCGTGCCCAGCGCGTAGTCCGGGTGCGAGACCCAGCCCTGCCCCTCGATCCCGACGAGCGCGAGGACCTGGTTGATGAGCCCGTCGGCGCCGAAGACCTGACGCCACAGGATCGCGATCGCCACGCTCCCGCCGAGCAGCGAGGGCAGGTAGTAGATCGAGCGGTAGACCGCGAGCCCGCGCAGGCCCTTGTCGAGCAGGAGCGCCAGACCGAGCGCCGCGGCGAGCTGGAGCGGCACGGAGACGAACACGTAGGTGAACGTCACCTGGAGCGAGTTGAGCAGCCGCGGGTCGGCGAACATCCGCTCGTAGTTGTCCCACCCGATCCAGCTCGGCGCCTGGAGCAGGTTGTAGTCCGTGAAGGACAGGTACAGCGACGCGACCATGGGTCCCGCCGTGATGAGCGCGAGGCCCACGAACCAGGGGGCGAGGAAGAGCGCCGCCGCCCTACCGTCCCCCTTCTTGCGTGCGGGCCGCCGCGCGGCGGTCCCTCGCGCGAGCTCGGTCACCGCCATGCGAGACCCTCCTCGCACCTCGTGCCGGTCATCCGTCACCCTCCGGTCGTCGTCGATCGGTAGTCCTGCGTTCCCCCGTCGCGGGGAAACCGGTTGCTGGGTGAGGACCGTAGCACATGTGGAACCGGTTTCCCATGGTGTACGGTCAGGTCATCGCGCAGCACCGGCCGACCCCGGGGAGCGCGGGCACCACGCTGCCGTGCGTGCCCGCAGCGCGCGGACCACGACTCGAGGGAGAACGATGGCAAGCGTGAGCACACGGCGAGGCGGGGTGACGATCGCGGACGTCGCGACCGCCGCGGGCGTCTCCCGGGCGACGGTGTCGCGCGTCATGAACGGCCGCGCGACGGTCGACCCGGAGATCAGCGCGCGCGTCCGCCAGGCCGCGGAGGACCTGAGCTACCGGCCGAGCAACGTCGCGCGGAGCCTGTCGCTCGGACGGACCAACACGGTCGCGCTCGTCGTCCCGGACCTGGGCAACCCGGTCTTCCAGCAGATCCTGCGCGGGGTGACCTCCGCGGCCGCCCCGGCCGGGTACCGCGTCCTCGTCGCGGACACGGCCGAGGACCCCACCGAGGAGGCCGCGATCGCGCTCGAGGCGCGGCTGCGCTGCGACGCCCTCGTGCTCGTCTCCCCGCGCATGCCCGCGACCGAGCTCGCGCGCCTCGTCCCCGACGTCGCGCCCGTCGTGCTCGTCAACCGCGAGCTCGCGCCCACGGGCGAGGCGGCCGTGCCGTCGCTCGTCGTCGACTACGCCGACGCCGCGGCCCAGGTGCTCGAGCACCTGCTCTCCCTCGGCCACCGTCGGGTCGCCTACCTCGCCGGCCCGCCCGGCAGCGCCTCGGACGCGCTCCGGCGCACCGGGCTGCGGCGCGTGCTCGACCGCACGCCGGACCTCGAGCTCGTCGAGCTCCCCGCGGGGCCCGACATCGCCGCCGGGCACGCCGCCGTCGACGAGGTCCTCACCGCCCGCCCGACCGCCGTCGTCGCGTTCAACGACCTCGTCGCGTTCGGCCTGCTCGCCGGGCTCAACGAGGCCGGCGTCGCCGTGCCCAAGGACATGTCGGTCGTCGGCTTCGACGACATCGACCTCGCGCGCTTCGCGACGCCGTCGCTCACGACGGTCGCCGTGCCGCAGGCCGAGCTCGGTCGCCACGCGTGGAAGGAGCTCTCCGCGCTCATCGACGACACCGTGCCCGCGTCCCGCACCACGCGGTTCGAGCCCCGGCTCGAGGTCCGCGCGACGACGGGACCCGTCCCGCGCCAGGTCGCTCGGGCCCGCGTCGCCCCGGCCGCCGAGCCTGCCGGCGCGGTCGTCGTCGAGAGCGCCGGAGCCGGGCCGGCGGACCAGCCCGTGCCGCGCGAGGTCCGCTGGACCCCGGACGGCGAGGCCGTCGTCCTGCGCGCCGGCGACCTGCGCCTGGCCCGCTACCAGCAGGGCGACCGCATCCCCGCCGTGCACGCGCCGCGCTCCTACCTGCACCCCGTCCACACCCTCGCGGGCGTCCCCCTCACCGACGCCGGGCCGGTCGACCACCGGCACCACTACGGCGCCTCCATGGCCGTCGCCGACGTCAACGGCACCTCCTACTGGGGCGGCCGCACGTTCGTCGCCGACGTCGGCCCGACGCTCCTGCCCAACCACGGCCGCCAGGTGAGCCACGCGCTCGCCGTCGACCCCGTGGAGCAGCACCTCCTGCACGACGGCGTCCGCTGGCACGACGAGCAGGGCGTCCCCCAGCTCGAGGAGGACCGCCGCCTCGACGCGTGGGTGCTCGACGACGAGACCTGGGTCCTCGACTGGCGCTCGACCCTGCGCGCCGAGCGCGGGGCGCTCGTCATCGGGTCTCCCGCGACCAACGGCCGGCCCGGGGCCGGGTACGGCGGCTTCTTCTGGCGCCTGCGCACGGCGACCTCGACGAGCGTGCTCAGCGCGTACGGGCACGGCGAGGAGAGCGCTCACGGCAGCACCTCGCCGTGGGTCGCGTTCGTGCAGGAGCACCCCTCCCACACGACGACGCTGCTCCTGGTCCAGCAGGGCGAGACGGTGCCGTGGTTCCTCCGCGCGTCCGAGTACCCCGGGGCCGGCCCGGCCCTGGCCTGGGACGCGCCCCGGACCATCCCGGCGGGCGGCACGGTCGAGACGGGCGCGCGCGCCGTGCTCGTCGACCGCGGGCTCGACCTCGACGAGGCCGCGGCGCTCGCGGAGCGCGTCCGGTGAGCGACGTCCCGCGGGCCGCCGTCCCGGTCGCGGTCGTCGGGGTGCACGGGCACGGCGGGTCCCACCTGCGCACGGTCGCCGCGCTCGCGGAGCAGGGCCGCGTCCGGCTGAGCGCGGTCGTCGACCCGCGTCGCCCCGACGACGCCCCCGCGCCCTGGTTCCCCACGCTGGGCGACCTGCTCTCGTCGTCCGACGCGGCCGTCCGCCCCGAGGTCGTCGTGATCTCGACCCCGATCCCGACCCACCTCCCGCTCGCGCGCGCCGCGATGGAGGCGGGCGTCGACGTCCTGCTCGAGAAGCCGACCGCCGCGTCGCTCGCGGAGCACCTCGCGCTGGTCGAGGTGGCCGAGCGCACGGGCCGCCGGTGCCAGGTGGGCTTCCAGACCTTCGGCTCGCACGCGGTCGACGCGGTCGCCGAGCTCGTCGCGGACGGCGAGATCGGCGACGTCGTGGGCATCGGCGCCGTCGGCACGTGGGTGCGGACCGCCGGCTACTGGCGCCGCGCCCCGTGGGCGGGTCGACGCCGGCTCGACGGGCGCGACGTCGTGGACGGGGTCGTCACCAACCCCCTCGCCCACGCGGTCGCGACCGCGCTCCGCATCGGCGGCGCCCGCACCGCCGAGGACGTCGCGCACGTCGTCACCGACCTCTGGCGCGCCAACCCGATCGAGGCGGACGACACGTCGTCGCTGCGCGTCGTCGCGCGCGACGGCCTGCCCTACGGGTTCGGCCTCACGCTCTGCGCCCCCGAGCGCACCCCGGCGCGCGCGCTCGTGCTGGGCACGGACGGCGACATCACGCTCGAGTACGAGCACGACCGCGTCCTGCTGCGCTCACCCCGTGCCCAGGTCGAGAAGACGTACGGACGCACCGGGCTCCTGGAGGACCTCCTCGCCGCCCGGCGCGACCCCGAGCGGCGGCTCGCGTGCGACGTGCGCGACACCGGCGCGTTCATGCGCGTCGTGGAAGCCGTGCGGAGGGCGGCGGACCCTCGCCCGCTCGACCCGGCGGCCGTGACGTGGACGGGCGAGGGCGACGACCGGCGTCCCGTCGTCGACGACGTCGCGCGCTGGTGCGAGGAGGCCGCGCGCACGGCCCGGACGTTCACCGAGCTCGGCGCGCCCTGGGCGCGCTGACGCTCCTCGGGTGACGTAGCGTCGGGACGTCCCGCCGTCCCGCGCCCGGAGGTGCCGTCGTGTCCCGACCCCCGCTGCCGTCCCGTCTCGTCGAGCTGCTGCGCCGCCCGAACGCCGCCGTCATGGCGACCGTGCGGTCCGACGGCGCGCCCGTCACCGCGGCGACCTGGTACGTCTGGGAGGACGACGGCCGCGTGCTCGTCAACCTCGACGAGTCGCGCGTGCGGCTCCAGCACCTGCGGAACGACCCGCGCGTCTCGCTCACCGTGCTCGACGAGAACTGGTACACGCACGTGACGCTCATCGGCCGCGTCGTCGAGCTGCGCGCGGACGAGGGCCTGGCCGACATCGACCGGATCTCCCGCCACTACACGGGGCACGAGTACGCGAACCGGCACAGCCCGCGCGTCAGCGCGTGGATCGCGGTCGAGCGCTGGTACGGCTGGGGCGACGCGAAGGCCGCCGCTGGGGACGCGTAGCCCGCACCCCCGGGCAGCGGCCAGCCGTCAGGCGTCGTAGCGGAACGCGTCCCACGCGCCGAGCAGGTACTGGATGCCGAGCGCGCGGTCGTACAGGCCGTAGCCGGGGCGGGGCTTGTTGGTCGTGTTCTCGTCCCACAGGTGCCGGCCGTGGTCGGGGCGCACGTAGCCCTGGTATCCGGCCTCGGCGTACGCCTTCATGATGCCGGTCGTGTCGACGCTGCCCTCGCACGCGCGGTGCGCGACCTCGGTGAAGTCGCCGTTCCCCAGGTGCTTGATGTTGCGCACGTGGGTGAAGTGGATGCGGTCCATGAACGTGCGCACGGCGTCGACCGCGTCCTGCCCGGGGTTCGCGGAGAAGCTGCCGAGGCACAGGGTCAGGCCGTGGTACGGGCTGTCGTGCAGGGACAGCACGCGCGCCAGGTCGTCCTTGGTCGACACGACGCGCGGCCAGCCGAAGACGTCGTAGGGCGGATCGTCGGGGTGCACGCCGAGCTTGACGTCCGCCTCCTCGCACGCGGGGATCACCGCGTCGAGGAAGTACCGGTAGTGGGCGTACATGTCCTCGCGCGTCACGCCCTCGTACGCCGCGTCGAGCTCGGCGAAGCTCGCGAGCCGCTCGGGCTCCCAGCCGGGCAGCGTGAGCCCGTGCGTGTTCGCCTCCATGTCCGCGATGAGGCTCTGCGGCGACATCGCGTCCACGACGGCGCGCTCGAAGAACAGCGCGGTCGAGCCGTCGGGCAGCGGGTGCCACAGGTCGGTGCGCAGCCAGTCGAAGACCGGCATGAAGTTGTAGCAGACGACCTTCACCCCGGCCCGGCCCAGCCGGCGGATCGTCGTCACGTAGTTCTCGATCGCCTCGTCGCGGCTGCGCCCCAGGACGGTCCTGCCGAGCTTGATCGACTCGTGCACGTTGACCGACTCGACCACCTCGGCGTCGAACGTCCGCGTGATCCCGCGCGCGCGGGCCTCGTCGCTCAGGCCGGTGATCTTGGCGACCTCGGCGTCGATCTCCGCCTGCTCCCACACCTCGCCCGCCTGCTTGTCGTGCAGGCTCCACACGATCGTCTCCACACCGGGGACCTGGCGCACGTGGTCGAGCGTGACCGTGTCGTTCCCCTCCCCGTACCAGCGGAACCCCATCTTCACGGCGCAGCCTCCTCGTTCGTCGTGCCGGTCGTGCCGGTCGCGCTCGCGCCGACGACCGCGGCGACGGCACCGTCGGCAACCTCGTCCAGCCGCCCGTCCGGGACCCCGGGCAGCAGGCCGGGGAGGAGGACGAGCGCGCGGACGGCCGTGGCGTCGTCGGGGGAACTCCCGACGACCGCGCGCAGCTCGTCGCCGCGCGGGTCGTCCACCGTGCGCCCCGCCCGGGCCTCCGCGACGACGTACCCGGCCCACGCGGCGAGCGCCGCCACGACGCCCTGCGGCGCCGGGGCGTCCGGGCGCGCGGCGAGGAGGTCGGCGAGCGTCGCGCCCCAGCGGAACGGGATCTTCTGCGTCCCGTCCATCGCGACCTGGCGCGTCGTGTGCCCGGTCGCGGGGTTGGCGAACCGCGCGATCAGCGTCTCGGCGTACGCGGCGAGGTCGACGCCGTCGGGCGCGTCCAGCGTCGCGAGCGCGTCGGCCTGCAGGGCCCGCGCACCTGCGGCGAGCGCCGGGTCGGCGACGGCCGCGGCGATCGTCGCGTGCCCGGCGAGCGAGCCCGCATAGGCGAGATAGGAGTGCGCGCCGTTGAGCAGGCGCAGCTTCGCGCGCTCGTACGGCGCGACGTCGCTCGTGAGGGTCGCCCCGCCCCGCTCCCACGCAGGGCGCGGCCCGGCGAAGCGGTCCTCGATCACCCACTGCAGGAACGGCTCCGCCACCACCAGGCCCTCGTCGCGCGCGCCGAGCAGCGTCTCGACCTCGTCGCGCTGCGCGGGCGTGGTCGCGGGCACGATGCGGTCGACCATGCTGCACGGGAAGGTCACCGACGCGGCGAGCCAGGCGCGCAGCGCGTCACCCTCGGCGCCCGGGAGCGCGGCGTCGACCGCCTCGCTCACGAGCCGCGCGAGCACGTGCCCGTTGTCGGCGAGGTTGTCGCAGCTCAGCACGGTCAGGGGCGCTCCCCCGGCCCGACGGCGTGCCGCGAGGCCGCGCACGAGGAGCCCGACGGCGCTGGTCGCCGCGTCGGCGTCGGCGACGTCCTCCGCGCCGGCCGGGAGGCCCGCGGCCGGCGCGTCCGCGCCCGGAGAGCCCGTGGCCGCCTCCTCGCGGCGCAGCAGGTCGAGGTCGCCCGCGACGGCGTCGACGTCGAGGTGCCCGTCGGCGCGACGCGCGTACCCCTTCTCGGTGACGGTGAGCGTCACGACGTGCGTCGTCGGCGCGGCGAGCGCCGCGAGGACGCGCGCCGTCTCCTCGGCCGGCCACGCGACGTCGGTCACCGACCCCACGACGCGCGGGGACGCCCCGTCGGGCCCGACCGTCAGCACGGTGTAGACCCCGCCCTGCGGACGGAGCTGGTCGCGCACCGACGCGGAGCGCTGCGTCACGCCGAGGATGCCCCAGCGCGTCTCGCCCGTGGCGCGCGCGGCGTCCTCGGTGACGACAGCCTGGTGCGCACGGTGGAACGCGCCGATCCCGAGGTGGACGATCCCGACCTGCGTCGGGCGGACGGGCGCCGGCGGGAACGCGGGGTGGGCGTCGCGGCGCAGGCGCGGTCGCGCCGACCGTGCGGCGTCGGCCGGCGTCGCGGGGGATGACGTCGGGCCGGGTCGGCTCGGGACGTCGGTCGGGGCGGTCACGCGACCTCCTGCGGGTGTCGGTCGGCGACGGGGTCGCCGGCGGTTCTCTGGGGGCTGGGCCCCGAAACGGTTGTGCGAACGATTGTATCCATAGGATCACTGGTGTCTATGAGTCACGGAGGGTGGGGAGTGCAAACGTTCGCAGACCCGAGTGCGGCGATCGTGGGCGTGCGGACGGCGTCACCGCGCCGGTGTCGCCGCCCCTCGCACCGCGAGGTCGCCCGGGCGGACGGCCCGGCCGGTCGCGGCGGCCTCGCGGATCGCGCACAGGAGCCGGACCGTCTCCACCGCGTCGGCGGCGTCGACCGGGGGCGGTGCCGTGCCGTCCAGGGCCGCGAGCACCTGCTCCCACTGCACGCGGTGACCGGCGTGACCGATCGCGAGCGGGTCGGCCGCGCCGCCCGTCGAGGTCCCCGACGTGGGCGCCGGGACGCCCGGCACGTCCCAGCGGAGCACCTCGTCCTGCGCGAGCTCCACCGACCCGCGCGACCCGTGGAGCGCGAGGGTGGCGGGGAACCCCGGGGGCGTGGCCGTCGTCGTCGTGACGACGCCGAGCGCGCCCGACGCGAGGCGCAGCGTCGCGACCGTGGTGTCCTCGGCGGTGTCGTCGTCGGCGCCCGGCACGGGGTCCGCCGCGCGCGACGCGCGCGCGAGCGTCCCCGCCTGGGCGGTGACCGACTCGACCGGCCCGCACAGCCAGCGCAGGAGGTCGACGTTGTGCACGCCCTGGTTCATGAGCGACCCGCCCCCCTCCGCCGTGGACGACCGCCAGCGCGCGGCCGCGTAGTAGTCGTCGTCGCGATACCAGGGGACGTGCGTCGCGACGAGGCGCAGCTCGCCGAGCGCGCCGTCGTCGAGCGCGCGCCGGAGCGCCTGGTGCTGGGGCTCGAAGCGGCGCTGCGAGACCATCGAGACGACCCGGCCCCGCTCGCGCGCCACGCGCTCGACGAGGAGCGCGTCCTCGACCGTCACCGCGAGCGGCTTCTCCACGACGACGTGCTTGCCCGCCGCGAGCGCCGCGAGCGCGAGGCGCGCGTGGCTCCCGCTCGGCGTGCAGACCGCCACGACGTCGACGTCCTCGTGGCGCACCACCTCGTCCGGCGCCAGGTGCGCCGCGGGTCCCGACGGCGTCACGTCGTCGTCGAGGCCCGCGCCCCCGCTGTACGCGACGAGCCGCGCCCGCGGCGCCAGGTCGCGCAGCGCCCGCGCGTGCAGCACGCCGATGCTGCCCATCCCGACGATCCCGACGCCGACGCCGGGACCGCCGCCCCCCGGCGCCGACCGCACGGACGCGCTCACTCGGCGACGTGGCTGGCGCCGAGCAGGTCGCGCAGCCGCTCGGCGGCCCCCGTGAACCGGGGGTCGACGAGCGTCGTGCCGTAGTCGCGCTCGTCGGGCAGCCCGGGCTCGAGGGTCTCGACGATCCGTCCGGGGCGCGGGCTCATGACGACGATCCGGCTCCCCAGGAACACCGCCTCGGGCACGGAGTGCGTGACGAGCACGATCGTCGTGCCGGTCTCGCGCCAGATGCGGTTCATCTCGATGTTCATCTGCTCGCGCGTGAGCGCGTCGAGCGCTCCGAACGGCTCGTCCATGAGCAGGACGCGCGGCTCGTGCAGCAGGGCCCGGCACAGCGCGACGCGCTGCTGCATGCCGCCGGACAGCTCGTGCGGCAGGGCCTTCTCGAAGCCGGTGAGCCCGGTCAGCGCGATGAGCGCGTCCGCGCGCTCCTGCGCCCGGCGCTTGTCCATGCCCCGCATCTCCGCCTGGAGCAGGATGTTCTTGCGCACCCCGCGCCACTCCAGCAGCGCCGAGCGCTGGAACGCGAACCCGATGTCGCGCTGCGGCCGCGTGACGGGCTGCCCGTACAGGCGCACCTCGCCCTCGGTGTACGCGGTGAGGCCCGCGACGATCTTCAGCAGCGTCGACTTGCCGCAGCCGGACGGCCCGACGATCGTGACGAACTCGCCCGGCTGGACGCTCAGGGAGACGTCGTCGAGCGCCACGGTCTCCGACCGCTTCGACGTGAAGCGCATCGTGAGGTCGCGGACCTCGATGATGGGGTCCGTGCCGACCGCGTCGGCGGGGACCGCGAGCTCCGTCGCGGTCACAGGTCCGCCCCGAACGCGCCGTCCCAGAAGTCGGCGGGGGTCGTGCCGCCGTCGAAGTCCGTGTTCTCGGACAGGAACGTCAGGGTGTCCGTCCACTGCTCCTCGGTGTTCACGCCGGGGGCGGGCGCGTCCGCGAGGTTGAGCAGCTCGATCGTCGCGGCGAGCTGCGCCGCCAGGACCGCCTCGTCGGGCGCCTGCTCGGCACCCGCGGCCATCGCCGCGACGGCGGCGTCCGGGTCCTCGGACGCCGCGAGGAACGAGCGCGACGTCGCGCGCACCATCGCCTCGACGAGCTCCGGGTCGTCCGCGATGAGCTTCTCGTTGGCCACCAGCCCGGTGCCGAGCAGGTTCATGCCGAAGTCCGCGAAGGGCAGCGCGTCGACCTCCTCACCGGTCTGGTTCTCGATCGTCGGCGCCTGGTCGTGGTGGAAGCCCTGGATCGCGTCGACCTTGCCCTCGATGAGCGCGGCGATCTTGCCCGCCGCGTCCACGTTGACCACGGTCACGTCCGCCGGATCGACGCCGTTGAGCTCCAGCCAGGCCGGGAACGTGCCGTACATCGCGTCGCCCGGCGTGCCGCCGACCGTCTTGCCCACGAGGTCGGCGGGCTCGCTGATGCCCTGGTCGGCGAAGAACTCCACCGAGCTGGGCCCGGTCTGGAGGAACACGCCGACGCTGCGCACCGGCATGCCGGAGCTGATCGCGTTCGCGAGCGGCGGGGTGTCCGCCCAGCCGAAGTCGGTGTTGCGCTGCGCGACCTGCTGGACCGTGTTCCCCGAGCCGTTGCCCGGCTGGATCGTGAGGTCGATCCCCTCCTCCTCGAAGATCCCCTGCTCGACGCCGTAGTAGAACGGCGCGTGCTCGCCGTAGGGCACCCAGTTGAGCGTGACGGTGACCTCGGTGAGGCCGCCCTCGCCCTCCGCGGGGCCGGACGGGTCGGCCGACTGCCCGCAGGCCGCCGTCCCCGCCACCACGACGCCGGCCACGGCCAGCGAGACTGTCAGACGTGCACCACGCATGGGAAGACTCCTTCTGCTCGCGCCGCCTCGTCGTCGGGGCGGCGAACTCTGGGGTGGGTCAGGGGTGGTTCAGGAGGACGCGAGGACGAGGTTCCCGCGCCGCGACGCGTGCCACGGGATGAGGAGACGCTCCAGCAGCTCGACGAGGAGGAACAGCACGACGCCGATGAGCGACATGAGGATGAGGTCGGCGAACAGGAGCGGCGCGTCGAGGTTGCCGCTCGCGAGGAGCAGCACGTACCCGAGGCCGCGGTCGGCGCCGACGAACTCGCCGACGACCGCCCCCACCACCGCGAGCGTGACCGCGACCTTGAGGCCGGACATGAGCTGCGGCAGCGACCCCGGGAAGCGGATCTTGCGGAACGTCTTCCAGCGCGACGCGCCCATGGTCGCCGACATCTCCAGCAGCTCGGGGTCGATCGACCGCAGCCCCGCGACGGCCGAGACCACGACCGGGAAGAACGCGATGAGCACCGCGAGGATGATCTTGGGCGCCGCGCCGAACCCGAACCAGACCACGAGGATCGGGGCGATCGCGATCTTGGGGATCACCTGGGCGAAGAGGATGAGCGGGTAGAGCGACTTCTCGGCCGTCGGCGAGTAGACGAGGAGCACGGCCGTCGCGACGCCGATCACGGACGCGAGCACGAACCCGACGACCGTCTCCATCGTGGTCACCCAGGTGTGCTCGGCGAGCATCGCCCAGTCCTCGACCATCGTGTCCCAGACGGCCCCCGGCGACGGGACCAGGTACGCCGGCACGAGCTCGCGCCACGCGACGAACCACCACACGGCGAACAGCGCGAGCAGCACCAGCGCGGGGCGCCAGGCTGCCGAGGCGACCGCCGCCACCCGGCTGCCGACCGACGTCGTGCCGCGCGGGCGCGGGCCGGGGCGCCGGGCCGCCCCGGCGGGCGGTCGCGCCGCCTGGCGGGCCGGTCGCACTTCCTGGGCAGTCGTCATCGTGCGGTCCTCCATGGTCGTGGTCCTGGTCGTCGGCGGGACGTCCGGGCTGGGCGCGTCGGTCATCGGAACGGCACCGCCTCGGCGTCGAGGATCGTGGTGAAGGCCTCCCAGGCCTCGGTGAACAGCTCCGGCCCGGAGAACCCGCCGAGGCTGTGCGCCTCGCTCAGGTGCGGCTCGAGCGAGAAGAACCCGTCGAAGCCGTCGTCGCGCAGCGCACGCACGGTCTCGGGCACCTCGCCGTCCCCGCGCCCGGCGGGCACGACGGCGCCCGTCGCCGCGAGCGCGTCCTTCACCTGGACGTACTCCAGGTACGGGCGCAGCAGCGCGTAGCCGTCGGTGAAGGGGCGCACGCCCACCTGGACGAAGTTGGCCGAGTCCCACGCGAGGGCCAGGTGCGGCGAGCCGACGGACTCGACCACGTCCAGGCACCGCTCCGGGACGTCGCCGTAGACGTCCTTCTCGTTCTCGTGGACCAGCACGACGCCCGCCGCGCGCGCCACGTCGGCGAGCGCCGCCATCCGGCTCAGGACGACGTCGCGCCACGACGCCGGGTCGGTCCCCGGGCGCACGAAGAACGAGAACACCCGCACGTACGGGGCCCCGAGCTGCCGGGCGACGCGCGCGGCGTGACGCATCCGGTCGAGGTGGGGGTCGAAGTCCTCGTCGACGAAGATCTTGCCGACGGGCGACCCGATGCTGGAGACGCGGAGGTCGTGCCGGTGCAGCAGGCCCGCGACCCGCTCGCGCTGGTCGTCGTCGAGGTCGAGCACGTTGGTGCCCCACGCGCTGCGGAGCTCGACGAACCCCAGCCCGAGCTCGGAGGCGACGACGCACTGCGTCTCGACGTCAGGGGAGATCTCGTCGGCGAAGCCCGAGAGCGTCCACATCGAGCGCCCTCCCTTCTGCTGGTGGCTCCCGTGGCGACGCCGCGGCCCGGCACCGTGAGCCCGCGGGCCGCAGCCTCCGGCCCGGGGAGGGGCTCGTGCGGAGGGGCGGCGCGGGGCCGATGAGGCGAGGACGCGGGGTCGTACGGGACGGTGGTCGAGGTCCTGCGCACGGAGCTCGTTCTCCGTGCGCCTGGCATGGACAGTAGGTGCGGGCCATCGCCGGGACAACGAGTTGCCATTTGTTGCACCTGACAGCGCTGGACGAGCGGTCGGGGCGCGAGGCGCGCCGGGGCGCGGGTGCCGGACCGTGACGTCAGGACGACACGCGCGGAAAGGCGTGGTTGCCGTCGGTTGCCACCGGTCGGCGCCGCTGGACGACGCCCTGCGACGGTTCGGTGACGGACCGTCGGCGGCTGGCCGGGCCGCGTCAGGGCGGGGCGCCGGGTGCGCGGAGGGCGCGCCGGGCGTCAGGCGCCGGGGTCCGGCGGGGTGCCGAGGTCCAGGGCGACGAGCCGGAAGCCCGCCGACCGGACGGCCCGCAGCACCTCGCCGCGCAACGGCTCGCTCGCCACGACGGGCAGCTCCGTGTGGGGGGCCTCGATCCGGGCGAGGTCGCCGTGGTGGTGGACCCGCAGGTCCTCCAGGCCGAGCCGGCGCAGCTCGCTCTCGGCCGCCTCGACCTGGACGGCGGCCTCACCGTCGCGGGCGCGGTCGACGGCGAGGTCGACCGACGGCGCCTGGTCCGTGCGGCTCATCGGCACCGCCCGCCGGGCACGACCGTGGCGGCACCGGAGGGTCGAGGTCCAGGCCGCCGACGTGCCGTCGTCGGGCGCAGGGACGCGTTCGCACGCGAGATCACGGAGCCATTGGAGGATGCCCGTCGGGGCCCGTCAAGGAGTTGCCGTCGGTTGCCGTGGGTTGCCACGGGACGCGCCGCGTGCGGGTCGTCGCACGGTACGAGCCACGGGTGCGTACCTGCTGGTCACGCGGCACGACCGCGACACGAGGATGACAACCGGTTGTTGTCCACCGCTGTCAAGGCCGTTACAGTCCGACCGCATGACCTCAGCCGGCAATGGTGCCAGCCCGACGATCTACGACGTCGCCCAGGCGGCCGGCGTCGCCCCCTCGACCGTGTCACGGACGTTCTCGCGTCCCGGCCGCGTCAACGCGCAGACCGCGGAGCGCATCCGCCAGGTCGCGAGCGAGCTCGGCTACCGGACGAACCCGCTGGCCCGCGGCCTGCCGACGGGCCGGACCTCGCTCCTCGCGATCGTCGTGGCCGACGTGACCAACCCCTTCTTCTTCGAGATCATCCGCGGCGCGGAGAAGACGGCCCGCGACGCCGGGTACACGCTGCTCATGGTCGACGCCCACGAGTCCGACGAGGCGGAGCGCCGCGCGCTGGACCGGACCCTGCCCCTCGTCGAGGGCCTGGTCCTCGCGACCTCACGGCTCTCGGACTCCTCGATCCGGGTCGCGGCGAAGCAGCGTCCCACCGTCGTCATGAACCGGCACATGACGGACGTCCCGAGCGTCCTGACGGACAACGCGCAGGGCATGCGCAGCGCCGTCGAGCACCTGGCCGACCTCGGGCACACGAGCCTCGCCTACGTCGCGGGGCCCGAGGCGTCGTGGGCCGACGGGATGCGCTGGCGCGCGTTCCGCGAGGCGACGCGCGAGACCGACGTCCAGGCACGGCGGATCGGCCCGTTCCCGCCGACGCTCGCCGGCGGGCTCTCCGCGGCCAAGTCGCTCGTCAAGCACCCCGCCACGGCGGCCGTCGCGTACAACGACCTCATCGCGATCGGCGCGATGCGCGGCCTGCGCCGGCTCGGGGTCGAGGTCCCGCGCGACCTGAGCATCGTCGGGTTCGACAACATCTTCGGCTCGGACTTCTGCACCCCGCCGCTCACGACCGTCGCCGCGCCGCTGCGCCACTTCGGGTCGTTCGCGGTCCAGCGGCTCCTGGCACAGCTCCGCCCGTCGCCCGCGCCCGCCGCCGGGCCGACGCTGCTCCCGGCCAAGCTCGTCGAGCGCGGCTCGACGGGCCGCCCGGCCTGACCCCGTCCCCGCGGGCGCCGCCGTCGGCGGGACAGGGGGCAACAAGTGGCAACTCGTTGCCCGGACCGCGCGCGCCCCGGATAGTGACGGCACAGCGCACCGATGCGCGCCCTGTGCGCAGTCCGACGCACGGTCCTCGACGGAGAGGCAGGCTGATGGAACACCCCTCGACCGACGCACCACCCCCGCACGCCACGCCCGGGCACCGACGCAGAAGACGGCGCGCCGTCGTGGCGGCGCTCGCCGCCCTGGCCGTGCCGTCCGGCGTCCTCACGGCCCAGGCCGCGGTGCCGACCGCCGCGCCCGCCGTGGCACCTGCCGCGACGCAGGCGGACATCCGCCCGCAGGAGCCCGGCGTGACGCTGCGCGTCTTCGACGTCCAGGTCATCCTCGACGACTACTGCACGCTCAAGCCGGGGCAGACGCCCAACGTCGACAAGATCATGCCGACCATCGACTGGACCACGGCGGCCGACTTCGGGCTCACGGACAAGTTCGTCACCGAGGTGACGGGGTACCTGAACGTCCCCGAGGCCGGGACGTACGACTTCCGGATCACGAACGACGACGGCGCGCGGCTGCTGCTCGACGACGAGCTCGTCGTCGACCACCCGGGACGCCACGGCGCGACGCCCAAGGAGGGGTCGATCGCGCTCGAGGCGGGGTACCGCGCGCTGCGCATCGACCACTTCGACGGCGAGTTCGACCAGCGGCTCAAGCTCGAGTGGCGCCCGCCGGGCGCGTCGGGCTACGTCGTCGTGCCGAACTCCGTGCTGAGCACCGACGCCGACGTCACGCGCGTCACCTCGCCCGGCCGCAAGCAGTGCGAGGGCGTCACCGAGGCCCCCGGCGACGGCCTGCCCCTCACCGAGGTGCACCCCGACTACACGCTCACCGACCTGCGCCCCGAGGGCTTCCAGCCCCAGGTGACCGGCATGGACTGGCTGCCCGACGGCCGTCTGGCCATCTCCACGTGGGGCGGCGACCGGCTCACGCAGCTCGGCGCGGTGTACCTGGTCGACCACGTCCAGGGGGACACCGGCGCGGACGAGGTGACGTACACCCAGGTCGCGGAGGGCCTGACGGAGCCGATGGGCCTCAAGTACGTCGACGGCACGATCTACGTGTCCGAGAAGGACGGCCTCACCGCGCTCGTCGACACCGACGGCGACGAGGTCGCCGACGAGTACGACACGATCGCGACCTGGCCGTTCGGCGGCAACTACCACGAGTTCGCGTTCGGCCTCCTGTACGAGGACGGCTACTTCTACATCACGACCGGCATCGCGATGGTGCCGGGCGGCAACTCGCTCGACCCACAGCTCGCGGAGAACCGCGGCTCGGTCATGAAGATCAGCAAGGAGACCGGCGAGGTCGAGTACGTCGCGGGCGGCCTGCGCACCCCGAACGGGCTCGGCTGGGGCGCCGACGGCGCCATGTACGTCGCCGACAACCAGGGCGTCCGCATCCCGACGTCCAAGCTCGTGCGCGTCGAGGAAGGCGCGTTCTACAACCACTTCACCAACCCCGACGGCCCCTACGACGACCAGCCCGTCACCGAGCCGGTCCTGTGGATGCCGCACAGCGAGATCTCGAACTCGCCCAGCAACCCGGTCGTGCTCACCGAGGGCGTGTTCGCCGGTCAGCTCGCGATCGGCGACGTCACGTACGGCGGCCTGCAGCGCGCCTACCTCGAGGACGTCGCGGGCCAGGAGCAGGGTGCCGTCTTCCGCATGACGCAGGGCCTGGAGTCCGGCGTCAGCCGGACGAGCGTCGGCCCCGACGGTGCGATCTACGTCGGTGGCATCGGCTGGTCCGGCAACTGGGGCCAGGCGGGCAAGCTCTCCTACGGCCTGCAGAAGCTCACGTACGACGACAACAACGCGTTCGACATGCTCGCGATGCGGGCCGTCGAGGGCGGCTTCGAGATCGAGTACACGCAGCCGCTGTCCGAGGAGACGGCACAGGACCTCGCGTCGAAGTACACCGCCGCGCAGTGGCGCTACGTCGCGACCCCGCAGTACGGGGGCCCGAAGGTCGACGAGGAAGACCTCGACGTCGCGGCCGCGACCGTCTCGGAGGACCGCAAGACCGTCACGCTCCAGATCGACGGGCTGAAGCCCGGCCGCGTCGTGAACGTCCACTCCCCGCGCCCGTTCGCGTCGGAGAGCGGCCAGGAGCTGTGGAGCACCGAGGCCTGGTACACCCTCACGCGCCTGCCCGACGGGTCCGTCGCGCCGCCGGTCTACGAGGCCGAGGCAGCGAACATCGAGGGCGGGGCCGGGTGGAACAGCAACCACGCCGGCTACTCGGGGTCCGGGTTCGTGGACCGCAACTGGGAGCCGGGTGCGCAGACGACGTTCGCCGTCCGCACCGAGGAGGCCGGCCTGCACGACCTCGCGATCCGCTACGCCAACGGCCAGAACAGCGACCCCGCGCCGCTGCCGAGGAACCTGAGCCTCTACGTCAACGGCGAGAAGATCAAGCAGGTCTGGTTCGACAGCACGGTGGCCTGGTCCACCTGGGCCACCCAGGTCGAGACCGTGCCGCTGCGCGAGGGCGCCAACACCATCACGATCCGGCACGACGACGACGACATCGGGCACGTCAACCTCGACAGCCTCACGGTCACCCCGACCGAGCGCATCGCGCTGTTCGACGGCGACGACCTCGACCAGTGGGCGGCCGTCAACGGCGGCGGGCCCGCGACCTGGCCGATCGCCGACGGCTCCGTCGAGTCGTTCGGCGGCGACATCCGCACCAAGGAGAAGTTCGACGACTTCCGGATGCACGTCGAGTGGTACCAGCCCGAGCACGCGCCCGACGTCACGGGCCAGGCCCGCGGCAACAGCGGCGTCTACATCCAGGAGCGGTACGAGGTGCAGGTGCTCGAGTCCTTCGGCATCGACCCGCCGAAGAACAACGACGCCGGGTCGATCTACCTCCAGAAGGCCCCGGACGTGAACGCCGCGACCCCGATGGGCACGTGGCAGACGTACGACCTCGAGTTCCGGGCGGCGCGGTTCGGTCCCGACGGCAAGAAGACCGAGGACGCCCGCATCACCCTCGTGTGGAACGGGCAGGTCGTGCACGACGACGTCGCGGTCACCGGCAAGACCGGAAACGGCCGGGCAGAGGGACCCACGTCGGGGTACATCAAGCTCCAGGACCACGGCGACCCCGGCCTCAACCCCCGGTTCCGCAACATCTGGATCGAGCGCCTCCCCAGCGTGGAGGAGCCCGGCCAGGAGGAGGTCGCGATCACCGCGACCGCCGAGGTCCGGTGCCTCGCGGGCACGCCGTACGTCGCCGTCCGCGCGCTCAACGAGGACACCGTCCCGCTGGACGTCGTCCTCGACACGCCGTACGGGTCCAAGACGTTCACCGACGTCGCCCCCGGCAAGAACGCCTACCAGTCGTTCGCCGTCCGGGGCGTCGAGGACCCGGCGGCCGGATCCGTGACCGTCACCGCCCGTCCGTCCGACACCTCTGACGAGCGGGAGACCGTCGCGACGCCGGAGCACGGCCAGCCGTCCTGCGGCTGACCGACCCGGTCCCGGACCCGGGGCTGTCTCGTGCGCCACCCCGGCGCACGAGGCAGCCCCGGGTCCGTCGTCTGCCGAGGAAGAACCCGGGCAGCGCGAGGTAGAGGTTTCGGTCGCGAGGTAGAGCCCCGCGAGCTCTACCCGGAGACGGGAGGCCCTATCTCGGCGGGACCGGCTGGCCGGTGGGGGCGAGGGTCGTGGAGTCGCGGACGACGAGCTCGACCGGGAGGACGTCGTCCGCCGACTCCTCGGGGGGTGTCCCGACGGTGGCGGCGACGTCGGGGCGGCGCGTGCCGAGCGCCGCGACCAGCCGGTCGACGGCGCGGGCGCCGAGCTGCGCGAGGTCCGTGCGGACCGTGGTCAGCGGCGGGGAGGCGAGGGTCGCGACGAACGTGTCGTCGAACCCGACGACGCTGAGGTCGCGCGGGACGTCGACGCCCCGTTCGCGCAGGCGGGCCACGAGGCCGAGGGCGACGAGGTCGTTGTAGGCGAGCACCGCCGTCGCGCCGGACGCGACGACGAGGTCGGCCGCCGCACGACCGCCCTCGACGCGGGGGCGGAACGACCCGACGGTCACGGTCTCGACGTCCGGGTAGCGCTCGCGGACGGCGTCGAGGCCGGCGCGGCGCCGCGCGTCCGACCACGACCGGTCGGGCCCGCCGACGTACGCGACGCGGCGGTGGCCGAGCGCGCGCAGGTGCTCGACGGCGAGGACGACGCCGTGCGCGTCGTCGGAGGAGACGGAGGGGACGCCGTCGTGCCGGAGGTTGACGAGGACGACGGGGGCGTCGCGCGCGGCGTCGAGGTCCGCCTCGGCGGCGCGCGGGGAGCACAGCACGAGCCCGTCCGTCTGGGACCGCAGACCGGTCACGAGCTCGGTCTCGAGCGCGGGGTCCTCCCCCGCGTCGACGACGAAGACGGCGTGGCCGGTCTGGCGCGCCCGCGCCTGCACGCCCTTGGTCACGGACGCGAAGTAGGGGTTCTCCAGGTCGGGCACCACGAGCCCCAGCGCTCCGGTGCGGCCGGCGCGCAGCCCGCTCGCGGCGCGGTTGGGCCGGTACCCGAGGCGGTTGGCGACGGCGACGACGCGGTCGCGCGTCTCCGGGGCGACGCGCTCAGGCTCGGCGAGCGCGCGGGAGACCGTGGAGATCGACACCCCGCTCTCGCGGGCGACGTCACGGACGGTGACCACGGCTGCCTCCTCGGGGCTGGGGACCCCGTGGGGAGACGGGGGCTGCGAACGATTGTAGCGCTCGGGGGTCGTGGCACATCAGAACACCGATGACGTAGGATGCAAACGTTCGCAACGACGCCACTGGAGGAACCCGTGACGAGCACGGCCCACCTGGACCCGACCACCGCGATGGCGCCGTGGTCCCTGCACCCCGACCGCGCGCTCCCCGCCGACCCCGTGCTCCGACCGCTCGCCCGCGAGGTCTACGCCGCGACGCGCGACCTGCCGATCGTCTCCATGCACGGGCACGTCGACGCCGCGCTGCTCGCCGACGACGCCCCGTTCGGCGACCCCGCCGCGCTGTTCGTGACGCCGGACCACTACCTCGTGCGCATGCTCGTCGCGCAGAGCACGTCGCCGCACGGCGCACCGGGCGTGCGCGGCGTCCAGGACCTCGGCGTCGCGCCCGTGCCCGGCGCGCCCGACGGCACCCCGCCCGCCGAGACGGACCCGCGCGAGATCTGGCGCCGGTTCTGCGCGGGCTGGCACCTGTTCCGGGGCACCCCGACGCGCTACTGGACCGAGCACGCGCTCGTCGAGGTGTTCGGCGCAACGGTGAAGCCGTCGGCGCAGACCGCCGACGTGCTGTACGACCACCTGATCGACCGCCTCGCGCGCCCCGAGTTCCGGCCGCGTGCGCTGTTCGAGCAGTTCGGCCTCGAGCTCCTCGCGACGACCGACCCCGCGCAGTCCCCGCTCGCCGACCACGCGCGCCTCGCGGCCGACGGCTGGGGCGAGCGGGTCGTGCCGACGTTCCGCCCCGACCCGCTCCTGCACGTCGACCGTGCGGACTGGGCCACCCAGGTGGCCGAGCTCGGCGCGGCGGCGGGGACCGACGTCGTCGACTACCGGTCCTACCTCGATGCGCTCCGGTCGCGCCGCGCCGCGTTCGTCGCCGCCGGCGCCCGCGCGACGGACCACGGCCACCTGACCGCCGACACCACGCCCCTCGACGACGTCGACGCCGCCCGCATCCTCGACCGCGCGCTGCGCGGCGAGGCCACCGCGGCGGACGCCCGGGCCTTCTCCGCCCACATGCTCTTCCAGATGGCCGCGATGTCGGCCGAGGACGGGCTCGTCATGCAGCTCCACCCGGGCGTCCTGCGCGACCACTGCTCCGGCGTCGTGCAGGCGTACGGCCCCGACAAGGGCTACGACATCCCCGAGCGCACCGAGTACGTCCGCGCGCTGCGCCCGGTCCTGGAGGCGTTCGGCCACCACCCGGGCTTCCGGATGATCGCGTTCACCGTCGACGAGGACACGTTCTCGCGCGAGCTCGCCCCGCTCGCGGGCGTCTACCCGGCGCTGCGGCTCGGCGCGCCGTGGTGGTTCCTCGACACCCCCGACGGCATGCGCCGCTTCCGCGAGGCCGCGACCGACTCCGCGGGCTTCTACAACACGAGCGGCTTCGTCGACGACACGCGCGCCTTCTGCTCCGTCCCGGCCCGCCACGACCTCGCGCGCCGGATCGACGCCGGCCACCTCGCCCGCCTCGTCGCCGAGCACCGCCTCGACCTCGACGAGGCGCTGGAGACCGCCGTCGACCTCGCCTACCACCTGCCGAAGGCGTCCTACCCGCCGTTGAATGCATGACGTGGTCGCCGCGGCGGCCCGGTCTCGCGACCATCTCACGCACGCCCGCTCAGACCGTTCCCCCAGGAGAGACCCCGTGACCACCCCGGACCACCCGTCCGTGCACCCCGCCTGGCTGCCCGACGCCGCGACGTCGTTCCTGCGCGGGCGCACCGTGCTCGTCGCGGGCGACGGCCCGCTCGCCGAGACCGTCCGCGGCGAGGCCCGCCGTGCAGGCGCGACCCTCGTCGACGGCGACGCCGACCTCGTCCTGCGCGACACCGGCGCCGTCCCCGGCGGCGAGGGTTTCGTCGTCGCGCACCGTGACGGCCGCGTGGAGGTCGCGGCGGACGACGACGCCGCCGTCCTCCATGCGTGGTTCCACGTGGTGCGCACCGGGACGACGGACCCGGCCGGCCACACCGCAGGCCACCACGAGCCCGCGCACGCGCTGCGCATGCTCGACCATTGGGACAACGTCGACGTGCACCCGGTCATGGGCCAGGTCGAGCGCGGGTACGCGGGCGGCTCGATCTTCTACGCGGACGGGCAGGTGCGCGAGGACCTCTCGCGCGTCGAGCAGTACGCGCGCCTGCTCGCGGCGACGGGCGTGAACCGGGTCGCGATCAACAACGTCAACGTGCACGCGCGCGAGGCGCGGCTCCTCACCGACGGCCTGCCCGACGTCGCGCGCGTCGCCGCGGCGTTCCGGCCGTGGGGCATCCGGGTACACCTGTCGGTGAGCTTCGCCTCGCCGATCGTCCTCGGCGGGCTCACGACGTCGGACCCGCTCGACCCGGAGGTCCGGGCGTGGTGGGCGGACGCCGTCGCTCGCGTGTACGGGGCGATCCCCGACTTCGGCGGGTTCGTCGTCAAGGCGGACTCCGAGGGCCAGCCGGGACCGTTCGCGTACGGGCGCGACCACGCCGACGGCGCGAATCTGCTCGCGCGGGCGCTCGCCCCGTTCGGCGGGACGGTGCACTGGCGGGCGTTCGTCTACAACCACACCCAGGACTGGCGCGACCGCTCGACCGATCGGGCGCGCGCCGCGTACGACCACTTCGCCCCGCTCGACGGGCGGTTCGACGAGAACGTGGTCGTGCAGGTCAAGCACGGCCCCCTGGACTTCCAGACGCGCGAGCCCGTCTCGCCCGTGCTCGCCGCGATGCCGCGCACGCGCCTCGCCGTCGAGCTCCAGGTGACGCAGGAGTACACGGGTCAGCAGCGGCACGCGTGCTACCTGGGCCCGTGGTGGAGCGAGATCCTGCGGTTCCGGCCGTGGGGCCCGGTCGAGGGGGACGACGGCTCCCCCACCGTGTCCGACGTCGTCGGGGGCGCCGGGCCGGACGCCTCGCCCCAGGTCGTGGCCGCACGGGGCGGCGGGATCGCGGCGGTGTCGAACGTCGGCGACGACGCGTTCTGGACCGGGCACCCGCTCGCGCAGGCGAACCTCTACGCGTTCGGCCGCCTCGCGTGGGACCCGACGCTCGACCCGGCCGGCGTCCTCGACGAGTGGGTCTCCCTGACGTTCGCGTCCCCGTCGCCCGCCGGCGCCGACCGCACCGTCGACCCCGACGTCCGGGCGGCGCTCCACGCCGTCCTCGACGACTCGTGGCGCACCTACGAGGCGTACACCGCCCCCCTCGGCGTGGGCTTCATGGTGAACCCGGGGCACCACTACGGGCCGTCGGTCGACGGCTACGAGTACTCGCCGTGGGGCACGTACCACTTCGCCGACCGCGACGGCATCGGCGTCGACCGCACCCGCGCGACCGGGACCGGCTACACCGGCCAGTACCCCGCGCCGTGGCGCGACGTCTACGAGTCGCTCGACACGTGCCCGGACGAGCTGCTGCTGTTCTTCCACCACGTGCCGTACGGGCACGTGCTGCACGACGGCACGACCGTCGTCCAGCACGTGTACGACACGCACTTCGCCGGCGTCGAGCGCGTCGAGGAGTACGTCCGCACGTGGGAGGGCTTGCGCGGCGTGGTCGACGACGCGGTGTTCGAGCGCGTCACCGAGCGCCTCGCGGAGCAGCTCCGCTCGGCGCGCGAGTGGCGCGACCACGTGTGCACCTACTTCCTGCGCGCGTCCGGCGTGGCCGACGCGCACGGCCGCACGATCTACTGAGCACGTGACTCAGCCAGCGACCGAGCCGGTGACCGCAGCCGTAGCCCACCCGGGCACGACCGCGCCCTCTCCCGAGGCGCACGGGATCCCGTCCGCCGCGGTCCTCGAGCTGCTCGACGCGCTCGAGGGCGCTGGGCTCGACCCGCACGGCCTCGTCGTCGCGCGCGCCGGCGTCCCGGTCGTCGAGGCGTCCTGGGCGCCGCACGACGCGCCGCTGCCGGGCCTCGTCTACTCCGTCTCGAAGACGTTCACGGCGCTCGCCGTCGGGCACCTCGTGGCGGAGGGTCGCCTCCAGGTCGACGACCTCGTCGGGGCGTTGCTCGGCCTGCCCGACCCGACCGGCCTCACCGTGCGGCACCTGCTGACGATGAGCACCGGTCACACGTCCGGCGAGCTCGCCGAGATCGGGTTCGACCTCCCCCGCCTGCTCGCGACCCCGCCCGAGCACGCGCCGGGCACGCACTTCGCGTACAGCTCGCCCGCGTCGCGCGCGCTGTCGTCGGTCGTCACGGCGGTGACCGGTGAGCGGCTGCTCGCCTACCTGCGCCCGCGCGTGCTCGATCCGCTCGGGATCACGCACCCGTGGTGGGTCGGGATCGACGGACTCGACCAGGGCTTCTCGGGGCTGCACGTGACGACCGCCGAGATGGCGCGCCTCGCCGTCGCGATGGCCGACGGCGGCCGGTATGCGGGCGTCACCGTGATCCCGCCCGCGTGGCTGGCCGCGATGCGCGAGCCCTGGTCGGACACTGCGGAGCACGGCGGCGCGCCCGGGGTGGCCGGCGGCGAACCGCCGGACTGGTCGCGCGGCTATGGCTACCAGGTGTGGACGAGCCGGCACGGGTTCCGGGCCGACGGCGCGTACGGACAGTTCGCGGTCGCCGTCCCCGAGCGCGCGCTCGCGATCGGCTACCGCGGCGCGACGCGCAGCGCCCAGCCCACCCTCGACGCGATCTGGGCGTTCGTCGAGCGGACGGGCGAGGACGGAACCTCGCTGCCGCCCGACCGGGACTCCGCCGCCCGCCTCGCCGACCGGCTCTCGATGCTCGACGCGTGGCCGGGCATCCTCGACCAGGAGCTCGACCCGGAGCCGACGCCGCAGGACGTGATCAGCCCGGTGCCGTGGACGCTCCACGCCGTCCGGGCCGGGTCCCCGTACTCCTGGCGCCTCGACGTCGGCGGGCAGCCGGTCCCCGTTGCCGAGGACCGCTGGACGACCCGCGTCCTGCCCTGGCCCCACGCCGCCGGGGGCTCCGGGCCCGCCGCAGGCCCGGTCGTCGACCCTGTGCTCGTCGTCTCGGCGCGCGGCCGCGCGCTGCCCGACGGCACCGTCGAGGCGCACGTGGTGCTCCCGACGTCGCCGCACCGCCTCGTCGCGACCGGCCGCCCCGGCGAACGCCTGACCCTCGCGTGGCACACGACGCCGCTGTGGCACCCGAGCCTGTCCACGCTCGTCGTCCCTGCGGCCCACGCGGCGACGCTCCTCTGACGCGAGACCGCTCCGAGAACTCGTCCGCGCGAGGTGTCGATCTCGCCACCCGGGCTTCGTCGTCCTGATGAGCGGCCGCACGGGCCGCACCGACGAAGGAGGCACCATGACCTTTCTGGAGACGATCCTCGCGGCGAACCGGGAGCAGCCGCCGGACCTCCGCTACCGTGACGGACGGCGCAGCGTCGGCGACGGGATCGACGTCGCCGACGTGCTGCTCTACGGGCCGACGGCGCTCCGCCGGCCCGCGACGACGAGGGCGGAGGACCTCTGATGCGCTACCTGATGCTCGTGCTCGGCACGCCGCACGACCCCGACCTGCGCCCCGAGGAGGCCGAGGCCGCGCCCCCGATCGAGCAGTGGGTCGACCGCCACTACGGCAGCGGGGCCGCCGTGGTCGGCGACCGGTTGCGCCCGGCGGAGGACGCCGTCGGTGTCCGGGTGCGCGGCGGCAAGGTCCTCGTCACCGACGGGCCGTTCTCCGAGACCAAGGAGACGATCGCCGGGTTCGACGTCCTCGAGGCGCCCGACCTCGACACCGCGATCGCCATCGCGTCCGAGCACCCCATGGCGTACGGCGGCGCGATCGAGCTGCACCCGGCCTGGCCGCTCGACCTCGACGGGTCGTGACCTGCCGGTCGTGACGGCCACGAGCCGCGCCGTCGAGGACGCGTTCCGCACCGAGTGGGGACGCGTCCTCGGCGCGGTCGCGCGCAGCACGGGCGACCTCGACCTCGCCGAGGAGTCGGCGCAGGAGGCGTTCGCGACCGCGCTGCGCACGTGGGGCCGCGACGGCGTCCCGGATCGGCCCGGCGCCTGGCTCACGACGACGGCACGCCGGCACGCGATCGACGTGCTCCGACGGCGCCGGGTCGAGTCGGAGCGGGTCGCCGCGGCGGCGCGTCTGGGGGACCGCGTCGACGCAGGACCCTGGGACGGCCGCAGCACCGCCGACCCCGTCGTCGAGCAGGTCGCCGTCGGCCTCGACGACGACGCGTGGAACCTCGACGACCCCGACGGCGACCTCCTGCGCCTGCTGTTCACGTGCTGCCACCCGGCGCTGCCCGCCGAGGCCCGGGTCGCGCTGACCCTGCGGTCGCTGACCGGCATGACGACGGCCCAGGTGGCGCGGGCCTTCCTCGTCCCCGAGGCGACGATGGCGCAGCGCCTCGTCCGGGCCAAGCGCCGCATCCGCGCGACCGGGATCACGTTCCGGGTGCCGCCCGCCGAGCTCCGGGCGGAGCGTGTCGACGGCGTCCTCGCCGTCCTGTACGTGCTCTTCACGGAGGGCTACGACGCCTGGGCGGAGCCCGCCGACGTGGTCGAGGGATCGGCCGAACGGCGGGCGCTCGCCGGCGTCGCCGTCCGTCTCGCGCGCCTGGCCGCACGCCTGCTCGACGACGAGCCGGAGGCCCGCGGGCTGCTCGCCCTCCTGCTGCTCCAGCACGCGCGCCGCGACGAGCGCGTCGGCACGGACGGCGCGACACGGACCCTCGCGGAGCAGGACCGCGCGCGCTGGCGGCACGACGAGATCGCCGAGGGCGTGGCCGAGCTCGAGACGGCGCTCGCCGTCGGGCGACCCGGGCCGTACCAGGTGCAGGCCGCCGTCGCGGCGCTGCACGACGAGGCCTCCGACGCCGACGCGACCGACTGGCCGCAGATCCTCGGCCTGTACGACGTGCTGCTCGACCTCACCGGCTCGCCGGTCGTGGCGCTCAACCGCGCGGTCGCGGTCGCGGAGGTGCACGGCGCGGACGCCGGGCTCACCGCGGTCGGCGCGGTCGCCGCCGAGCCCGCGCTCGCGGGGTACCACCTGCTGCCCGCGGTGCGCGCCGAGCTGCTCGTGCGGGCTGGGCGACCCATGGACGCCGTCGTCGACCTGCGCCGCGCCCTCGCGCTCGTCGACCGCGAGGGCGACCGCCGCCTCCTGCAACGCCGCCTGGCCGGGCTCGCCTCGTCCCCGTGAGCGTCAGGGGCGGTCCTCCCGCAGCACGACGACGTCGGTCGGGTCGAGGCGGAGCATCTCGCCGTGCTCGATGCGGCGGCCGGTGAGCAGGTCGGTGCCCGACGCGTGGGCCGCGACCTCGACGGTCTCCTGGGCGTGGTTGAGGACGAACGCGGTGCGCTCGCCGTCGCGCTCGCGCAGGGCGAGCTCGAGGTCGGGGACGTCGGCGTAGGGGCCGACCAGGCCGTGCCGGTCGAGCACGCGGCGCACGACCCACGCGACGCCCGGCTCGTCGAGCGCGGTGGCGACGTACCAGGCCTCACCGGGAACGCCGTCGGTCCCCCCGACGCGGTGGCGCGTGACCGCGGGGCTTCCCGCGTAGAACTCGGCGCCGTACGTCCCCACGACCTCGGCACCCTGCGGCACCAGGACCTCGAACACCAGCGCGCCGCCCACGACGAGCGGCGCCTCGGCGCTCCCCGGCGTCCCGGCGGTGCCGGCGACGTCGTCGAGGTCGGGGTCGTGCAGCGCGACGGGGTTCACGACGCCCGGCTCGGCCGAGTCCGTCTCCTCGACCCGGATCCCGAACAGCGGGCCGAGCGGCCCGGGCGCGTCCAGGAGGAACGCGTTGTCGTCCTCGTCGACGCGGCCCGCCCAGAACGACGACAGCACCGTCCCGCCCCGGGCGGCCACGCCCTCCAGCCGCACGGTGACGTCGCCCTTCAGCAGGTGCAGCATGGGCGCCACGACGACGTCGTACCGCGACAGGTCGGCGGTCACGGGCACGACGTCCACGTCGGCGTTCGCCTGCCAGAGCGCGCGGTAGTACGCGAGGACGGTGTCGATGTAGCGCGCGTGGCGGTTGAAGCCGTCCGTCATCTCGGCGGCCCACCAGGAGTCCCAGTCGAACAGCAGCGCGACCCGCGCGGGCGTGCGCGCGCCGAGCACCGCGTCGCCGAGGCCACGCAGCTCGCCGCCCAGCGCCGCGATCTCGCGGAAGCTGCGCGTGTCTCGGCGGCCCGCGTGGTCGAGCACCGCGCCGTGGTACTTCTCGCACGCGCCCTTCGACTGCCGCATCTGGAAGTACAGGACGGCGTCGGCGCCGTGCGCGACGGCCTGCCACGACCACAGGCGCAGCACGCCCGGGCGCTTGACCGGGTTGACGTCGCGCGAGGCGGTGATGGTCGGCGTCTGCTCCATGACCCAGAATGGCGCGCCGTCCTTGAGTCCCCGCATGAGGTCGTGCGCGAGCGCCATGCGCGCGTGCTCGCGCTGCCCGGGCGGGTAGTTGTCCCACGACGCGAAGTCGAGGTCGTCGGCCCAGCGGTGGTAGTCGAGCGGGCGGAACATGCCCATGAAGTTCGTCGTGACGGGCGTCGTCGCGTCGTGCTCGCGGATGCGGGCCTTCTCGTCGCGGAAGTTCTGCCGCATCGCGTCGGTCATGAAGCGGCGGTAGTCGAGCGTGATGCCCTGGAACGCGGTGTGGTCGGGTCCGCGCCAGTGCTCGGTGAGCTTGTTCGGCGGCACGACCTGGTCCCAGTCGGAGAACAGGTGCGACCAGAAGGTCGCGTTCCAGGCCTCGTTCAGCCGCTCGATCGTGCCGTACCGCTCGCGCAGCCACCCGCGGAAGGCGACGGCGCAGCGCTCGCACCAGCAGCCGCCGTCGTACCCGCCGTACTCGTTGCCCACGTGCCACGCGACGAGCCCGGGCGTGCCGGCGTAGCGCTCGGCGATGCGGCCCGCGAGCTCGGTGGACAGCCGGCGGTAGACGGGCGAGCTCGGGCACGCGTTGTGGCGCTGCCCGTACGCGTGCGCGCGGCCCTCGAAGTCGGTGCGGTTCACCTCGGGGTACGCGTGCGCGAGCCACGGCGGCAGCGCGCCGGTCGAGGTCGCGAGCACGATCTGGCGCCCGCCCTCGACCGCGCGCGCCACGATCTCGTCGAGCCGCGTGAAGTCGTAGGTGTCCTCGGCGGGCTGGAGGTACGACCACCCGAAGACGGCGAGCGTCACCGTGTCGATCGAGGCCTCGTCGAACGCGGCGTAGTCGTCCTCCCACACGGCGCGCGGCCACTGCTCGGGGTTGTAGTCGCCCCCGTAGAGGATCTTCTCGGTCGCGGGCAGACGTGCGGGGGTCATGACGGGGACGGCTCCTCGGGTGGGCGGGTCAGGGTCAGTCGGTCGTGAATCGGGCACGGACGTCGTCGAGCATCCGCCGGTCGTTGCGGTACCAGCACCACACCCACACCCCGCCGACGAGCGCGAGGACGCCGTCCGTGGCGAACCACGCGACGCCGGCCGCGGCGACGAGCAGCGAGACGACGCCGAGGCTCACGAGCGGCGTCCGGCCGAGGTAGTGGGCCGCGAGTCGCGCGACGTCACGCGTGCGGAACGAGAAGAAGGTCGCGATCGCGACGGCGTGCAGCCCCCACACGAGCGCGAGCGCCGCGATCACGACGAGCACGGCCGCGTACGTCGGGCCGACGCCGGCGGCCGAGGCGTTCGCGAGCACGACCCCGACGACCGCGAGCACCCCGAGCGCGGGCGCCCACACGCGCAGCGCGTCGAGCGCACCGCGGCGGTAGCCGCGCACGAACGTGCGGGCGGGTGCGACCTCGTCATCGGTCTCGCGCGCCCGGACGGCGTACAGCGCCGCGGACAGCGCGGGACCGAGCGGGAGGGCCGCGAGCGCCGCGAGCGGCACGTTGGACGCCGCGCGGTCGAGCAGCAGAAGCAGGACGAGCGTCGGCAGCGCGGCGAGCGCGAGCAGGGCCGTCACGACGACGTACCAGTAGACGAGCGCGGTCGCCCGCCCGAGCGTCCCCTGGCCGAGCGCGCCCGGCAGCGGCGACCCCGTGCTCCTGCCCGTGCCCGACGGCGGCGCGGGCCGGGTCACGTCGCTCACCGTGCGCTCCCCGGGCCGAGGACGCGGCCGAGGATCCGGTCGTCGTCGAGCCATGCGGGCGTCTCGTCGCGGACGGGGTCGATCTCGACGAGCGTGACCTCGTGCCGCGCGAGCGTGAGCGTGAGGTCGACCCGCCCGTCCGCGACGGCGAGCGACGTGGTCGAGCGGGCGGGCTCGGCGGCCTCGTGGAGGAGGTCGAGCTGGCGCGCGGTCGGAGACGCGGGGCGGCCGAGGTGCTGCCACGCGGTGAACGCGTTGCCGTCGGTCTCGTTGACGACGCTGCGGTGCACGGTGGCACGCGGCGCCGTCCCGGGACCGCCGGGTGTCCCGACCGGGACGGAGAGCCGCAGCTCGTGGCGTTCGGGCTCGGTCGGGTCGTCGGTCCCGCCGACGGGCTGCCACGCGAGCACGGTGACCCGGCCGGTCGCGTCGCGCGTCACGAGGTGGTCGGCGCCGCGCGCGAGCACGTCGGGGCCCATGCGCGCCATGAACGTGTAGAGGTGGTAGGTGGGCTTGCGCACCTGGCGGTGGGCGAGCATGCCGAACCCGCCGTGGAAGAACGCGGTGGGGATGTTCTCCTCCTCGAAGACGTCGCAGAACGTCCAGTAGGAGAACGAGTCCACCACGTCGCCCCCGGCGGCGAGCACGGGCGCGAGGGCGGCCGCGTTGTACGCGGTGTCGTGCACCGGGTTGTCGGGGCGGTAGCTCGTGTTGAACTCGGTGACGTGCGCGGGCAGCCCCTCGAGCCGGGTCCCGGCGAGGAGCTCGCGGGGGCGCGCGAACTGGTCGAGCAGGTCGGTCGGGCGGCGCAGCGTCTGGTAGACGCCGAACGGGACGTGCTGCGCCGGGCCGGTCGTGTACGCGTGGAAGGACACGAAGTCGCACGGCAGGTCGCGGGCGGCGACGGCGTCGGCGAACGGCGCCCACCAGTCGTCGGCGCCGGGCGAGATCGCCGGGCCGCCCACCTGGAGGTCGGCGTCGACGTCCTTCACGGCGTGCGCGGTCGCCTCGTACAGGCGGAGGTAGGCCTCCTGGTCGGCGCCCTCCCAGAAGTTCACGAGGTTGGGCTCGTTCCAGACCTCGACCGGCCACGTCCGGACCTCGTCGATCCCGTAGCGGTCGACCAGGTGGCGCAGCACCGCGGCCACGAGCGCCGCCCACTCGCGGTGGTCGCGCGGCGGCGTGACGTTCCCCCTCCACCAGAACACCGTCTGGTCCCCCGACGCCAGGCCCGACGGCATGAACCCGAGCTCGAGGAACGGCTTGACCCCGAGCGCGAGGTAGGCGTCGACGACCTGGTCGACGTAGGTGAAGGCGTACCGCGTCCCGCTGTACCTGGTCGTGGGCCCCGCCACGTCGTACGGGCGGTGGACCCCGACGTCGTCGGACAGCAGGCCGTGGCCGCGGATGTACCGGAACCCGATCTCGGCCTGCGCGAGGGCGAGCGACTCCTGGTAGTCCTGGCGCAGCGCGAGGTTGAACCGGCCCGTGCCCACGCACGTGCGCCACGCGTCGGACAGGACGGCGACGGGCTCGGACGGGACGACGGTGGGTGTCACGGGTCAGGCTCCAGCTGAGAGGGGTGGTGCGACGGGTGGTGCGGACGGCGTACCGTCGCCGCCCGGCGGGGCGGCCGGGCGGCGACGGGGCCGGGGCGGCGGGTGCCCGTCGGCACCCGCCGGGCGTCAGCCCGCGGAGCGGGCGAGCGCCCCGTTGTACGTGTCGATGAGCTGCGTGCCGCCGAGACCGTCGATCTCGGACACGTAGGCGTCCCACTCGCTCAGCGGGCGCTGCCCGGTCACGAACGCCGCGGTGGCGGCCATCACGGCGTCCTTGATCTGCGTGTCCAGGAGCGATGCCTGCTCGAGCTCGATCTCGTCGAGGCTGGCGGCCGGCTTCACCGGCAGCATCTCCTTGCGCTCGAGGACGGCGTCCGTCCACGCCTTCGTCTCGTCGGTCATGACGGACTGGAGCAGCTCCTTCGAGGAGCCGTTGGCGAGCAGGAAGACGCCGTTGCTGTAGCCGAAGTCGGCGTTGAGCTTCTTCGGCGCGTCGGGGTTGAGCGCGTTCCAGCCGATGTCGGCCGGGAGCGTGCGGGTGCCGCCGTCGTTCGTGTAGGTCTCGCCCTCGACGCCCCACTGGGCGAACTCGATGCCCTCGTCGGAGTAGTACAGCCAGTCGACGAACTGGAGCAGGGCCTTGAAGTACGGCTTCTCGGCCGCGTCGCTGGAGATCATGAGGCCGGAGGACAGGCGGCTGCCCGCGAGCTTGCCGCCGAACGGGCCGTCGGGCAGCACGATCATGCGCAGCGTGACGTCCTTGCCCGCCTCGGCGAGCTTGCTGCGGTAGTTGGTGATCTCCTGCGTGTTGCCGGAGATCGCGGCGGCCTCGCCGTTGACGAACTTCTGGATCGCCTGGTCGTCGTTCTGCGTGATCTCGGGGTCGAGCAGGCCGTCGGAGGTCAGGCCGGCGACGTACGTGATCATGTCCTTGTACGCGTCGGTCGCGCCGGTGAGCTGGAACTCGCCGGACTCCTCGTCGAACCACGTGTTGGAGTAGCCCCAGCCGCCCTCGGTCCCGTAGTTCGGGGCGATGTACTGGAGCATCGCGCCCAGCGGCTGCGTGTCGGTCCAGCGGTCGGTCATCGCGTACGACAGCTCGGGGTTCGCGGCCTTGACCGTGGCGAGCTGCTCCGCGAACTCGTCCCAGGTCTCCGGCTCCTCGGTGATGCCGGCCTTCTGGAACAGGTCGTCGTTGACGACGACCGAGTACTGCACGTCGGGGATCTCGCGCAGGCCCGGGAGGAGGTAGTACTTGCCGTCCGCCTGGCGCTTGGCGTCGAGCTCCTCGCCGAGGCCCCACTTCTCCACCTTGTCGGCGAAGTTCGGGAGGTACTCGAGGTAGTCGGAGACGGGCAGGATCGCCCCGCCCGAGACGAACTGGACCTCCTGGCCGGGGTACGTCACCGGGATGAGGTCGGAGGCGTCTCCGGCACCGATGAGGAGCGCCTTCTTGTTGTCCCAGTCGGCCAGCGGGACGTCGGTCCGCGTGAAGGTGACGTTCTGGTTGGCCTCCAGGTTCTGGAAGATCGACCAGTCCTCCTTCACCGGGTAGTTCGGGTGGTCGCGGTACATCAGCGAGAAGTCCACCGGCTCCGTAGCCTTGAAGGTCGTGCCGACCTCGAAGTCCTCCATGGCGCCGGCGGAGTGCTCGGCGTCGATCGTGACGGCGCCGCCGCCCTCCTCGGGCTCGGGCGTGTCTCCGCCTCCGCCGCTGCACGCGGTCAGGACCAGGGCCAGGGTGGTCGCGGTCGCCACCGTGGCGGCCGGGATCCGGATCGTTCTCATCTCTCTCCTCGGGTTCGAGCTTCGTCGCTCTGACGTCGCTGAGGTGCGGGTGGTGCGGTGGGGTGGTGCGGGTGGCGCGTGGCGGCTCAGCCCTTGACGGAGCCGAGCATCACGCCGGAGACGAAGTACTTCTGCACGAACGGGTACAGGCACACGATGGGGAGGACGGTGAGCAGCATCGTCACGGACTGGATGTTCGAGCCGATCTGGACCGCCTCCTGCGAGCCGGGCCCGGTCGCCGCGGCGATGAGGTTGCGCAGGTAGACGGTGACGGGGAAGAGCTCCTTCTTGTCGAGGTACAGGAACGCCCCGAACCACGAGTTCCAGATGCCCACCGCGTAGAAGAGCGTCATGGTCGCGATGACCGCCTTGGACAGCGGCAGCACGATGCGGCCGAAGATCCCGTACGTCGACAGCCCGTCGATCGCGGCCGCCTCCTCGAGCTCGGTCGGGAAGTTCTCGAAGAACGACTTCATGACGAGCAGGTTGAACACGGAGATGGCGCCCGGGAGCACCACGGCCCACATCGTGTTGCGCATGCCCAGGACGTCCGCGACGAGGATGTAGTTCGGGATCAGGCCGCCGCCGAAGAACATCGTGAACACCGCGATGCCGATGAACGCGTTGCGCCCCTTGAGGTGGCGGCGGCTGATCGCATAGGCGTACGTCGTGGTGAGCGCCATCGCGATGAGCGTGCCGACGACCGTGTAGACGACCGTGTTCTTGTAGTTGGTCCAGAACATCGCGTCGGAGAGCACGTACTGGAGCGTCTGGACGTTGAACCCGCGCGGCACCAGGTTGACGTTGCCCGCCGCGATCTGACCCTCCGACGAGAACGCCTTCGCGACGAGGTTGACGAACGGGTAGAGCGTCACGACGCACACGACCGCGAGGACGAGGCCGTTGACCACGCGGAACGCGCGGTACCCGCCCGTGTCCTTGATCGTGCCGCCCTCGCGGCGGACGGCGGTGAGGTCCGGCGTCGCGGACAGAGGGTCGGTCACCACAGCGAGGCTCCAGTCAGGCGGCGCGAGACGGCGTTCGCGGAGAGGACGAGCACGAGCCCGATGAGGGCCTCGAACAGCCCGATCGCGGTCCCGTAGGAGAACTGCGCGGACTGGATGCCGACGCGGTAGAGGTATGTCGAGATGACGTCGCCCGTGGAGTAGACCAGGGGGTTCTGCAGCAGCAGGACCTTCTCGAACCCGACCGCCATGAAGGAGCCGATGTTGAGGATGAGGAGCACCATCATCGTGGGGCGGATGCCCGGGAGGGTGATGTGCCACGTCTGCTGCCACCGGTTGGCGCCGTCGATGCGCGAGGCCTCGTAGAGCTGGTCGTCGATCGTCGTCAGAGCCGCGAGGTAGAGGATCGTCCCCCACCCGACGGTCTGCCAGACCTCGGACGAGACGTAGATGGTGCGGAACCACTCGGGCTGCTGCATGAACGCGACCGGGTCTCCGCCGAACGCCTCGACGATCTGGTTGACCGTCCCGTTGACCGACGTGAGCTGCAGCACGAGGCCCGCCACGATGACGATCGACATGAAGTGCGGGAGGTAGGAGACCGTCTGCACGATCTTCTTGAACCGGCGCGACCGCAGCTCGTTGAGCAGGAGCGCGAAGACGATCGGCAGCGGGAAGCAGATCAGCAGCGTGAGGAGCCCGAGGATGACGGTGTTCCAGAACACCTGCCAGAACTGCTGGTTCTGGATGAACATCTCGAAGTAGCGGAAGCCGACCCACTCGTCCCCGAACACGCTCCCGCCGGGCCGGAACCGGCGGAACGCGATGACGTTCCCCAGCATCGGGAGATACCGGAAGACCAGCAGGAACAGCACGGGCACCACGAGGAACGTGTACAGGCGCCAGTCCTTGCGCAGCGCGACGCGCCACGGGACGCTGCCGGCCCTGCGGCGCCGGGCGGCCCGGCGCGCGCGGCCGCCGTCGTCGCCCGCGGGCTCGCCGGGCCGTGCGTGCTCGGCCGCGGCGACGGCGCTCGCGACGGTGGTGGCCTCGCCGACGTCGACGGGGCCCTGATCCAGGGTCATCCCACGCTCACCTCCTCGTGATCGTTCTCGCGGTACGTGCCCGGCACGGCCGGGACGGTCACGGGCCCGGAGACCCGCGCGTCGGTGACGAGGCGGCGCGTGTGGTCGACGACGCGCTCGGGCCCCACGAGGCGCAGCGGGAGCGTCGCGACGGCGTCGGCGCTGGACCGCGAGACGCGCAGCTCGACGTCGCCCGGCTCCACGACCCGGTGCCCGTCGGCCCCGGTGAAGGACGTGACGTCGGCCGGCACGACGAACGACACGGTCGCGGCCTGGCCCGGGTCGAGCGCGACGCGCGCGTACCCGACGAGGCGCACGACGGGGCGCGTCACCTGGGCGACCGGGTCGTGCAGGTAGAGCTGCACGACGTCGGCCCCGGGGACGGTCCCGGTGTTGCGCACGGTGACCTCGACCCGCGCCTCGCCGTCGACCGGCCACGCGGCGGGTCCGCCCGCGGCGGCGCCGACGACCTGCACGTCCTCCCACGCGAACGTCGCGTAGGACAGGCCGTGGCCGAACGGGAAGGCGGGCGTCGGGTCGACGCTCGAGACGCCGGAGCGCAGGCCGAGCGGCGCGGACAGGTAGGTCGCGGGCTGGCCGCCGGGGTCGCGCGGGACGCTCACGGGCAGGCGGCCCGACGGCGACACCTCCCCGGCGAGCACCTCGGCGACCGCCCGGCCGCCGAGCTGTCCGGGGAAGAACGCCTGCACGACGGCGGCGGGCGGCGTCGGCTCGTCGAGGAGCGCGCCCAGCGCGTAGGGCCGGCCGGTGAGGAGCAGCAGGACGACGGGGGTCCCGGTCGCGAGCACGGCACGCACGAGGTCCTCCTGGACCCCGGGGAGCCGCAGGTCGGCCGCGTCGCAGCCCTCGCCCGACGTCCCGCGGCCGAACAGTCCAGCGCGGTCCCCCACGGCCACGACGCACACGTCCGCGGCGCGCGCGGCGGCGACGGCCGCGGCGAACCCGCTGGTGTCCGTCCCGGTGACGTCGCAACCCTGGGCGTGCACGACGTCGAAGCGCGACCCGAGCTCGGCGAGGACGGTCGGGATGTCGATCCCGGTCTCGACCTCGGGGTGCTGGGCGCCGACGTGCGCGGGGAAGGAGTAGCAGCCGAGCATCGCCATCGGGTCGTCAGCGAGCGGGCCGACGACGGCGAGGCGCGTCCCGGGCGCGAGCGGCAGCGCGCCGCCGTCGTCCGCGAGCAGCACGACCGCCTCGCGCGCGAGGCGCAGGGCGAGGTCGCGCCCCGGCGCGTCGTCGAGCACGAGGCCCGCGCCGCCGTCGGGCACGGGCTCCCAGCCGGGGTCGAGGAGGCCGAGCTCGACCTTCTGCCGGAGCACGCGGTGCAGCGCCTCGTCGACGAGGGACTCCTCGACGTCGCCGCGGCGCACGGCCTCGGCGAGCGCCGGACCGAACGCGTCGACGGTGGGGAGCTCGACGTCGACGCCGGCGCGCAGCGCGAGGCGCGCGGCGTCCGTGCCGTCGGCGGCGACCTTGTGCAGGGTCTCGAGGAACCGGACCCCGAAGTAGTCGGCGACGACCGTGCCGTCGAAGCCCCACGTCTCGCGGAGCAGGCCCGTGAGGAGCCCCCGGTCGGCGGCCGACGGCATCCCGTCGACGTCCGTGTAGGCGTGCATGACGGAGCGGGGCCGGCCGTGGCGCACCGCGGTCTCGAACGGCGGCAGGACGACGTCGGCGTACTCGCGCGGCCCCATCGCGACGGGCGCGAGGTTGCGACCCGCCCGGGACGCGGAGTACCCGGCGAAGTGCTTGAGCGTCGCGACGACGCCGGACGACTCGAGCCCGCGGACGTACGCGGCGCCGACCGTGCCGACGAGGTAGGGGTCCTCGCCGATGGTCTCCTCGGTGCGGCCCCAGCGGTGGTCGCGCGCGACGTCGAGCACCGGCGCGAGGCCCTGGTGCACCCCCGCGGCCCGCATGCTCGCGCCGATGCGCGCGGACATCGCCTCGACGAGCTCCGGGTCGAAGCTCGCGCCCCAGGACAGCGGGACCGGGTAGGCGGTCGCGCGCCAGGCGGCGAACCCGGCGAGGCACTCCTCGTGCACCTGGGCGGGGATGCCGAAGCGGCTCGCGGCGACGAGGTCGCGCTGCGACCGCTCCAGGGAGCGCGCCCCGGCCTCGGGGCTGACGGGCGCGGTGCCGTAGGGGCGCGTGAGCTGACCGAGCCCGTGCTCGATGACGGACTCCCACGTGGGGACGTGGCCCGTCATGTCGGCCTGGTGCGGCGCGACGCCCCCGCCGGAGGCGTCCGCACCGACCCACACGCCGACGAGCTGGGCGAGCTTCTCCTCGAGCGTCATCGCGGCGGCGAGCGCCCGGGCGCGGTCGCCCGCGGCGAGCCGCACGTCGCGCCAGGGCGGCGTGGTCGTCCCGTCCTGCCGCTCGGCGGCGGCCGGGGTCGTCTGCGTCGTCAATCGTGGTCCTCGGGTCGGTCACGTCGTCGTGCCTCGCCCGGTAGCCCGGGCGTCCACGGCGTCGTGGTTTCGAAAGTATCGGCCTCTGCACCGATACCCATTGGTCCGGGACGCTAGACCGGTGACGCACGCGTCGTCAAGCGAGACGCGGGTCACAGTTCGGTGACGACGGCACCCGACGTCTCCGATGCCGGGACACCCGCGATAGCAGCGACGATCACCCGTCTCAGCAACGGACGGGCGCCACGCACAAGTGCTACGGTTCGACTCGAAAGTTGCGACCAGCACGAGGAGCGTCATGCCAGCGCAGGACCGGGGTGCCGCCACGGGCGGCCCCGCGACGATCGCGTCCATCGCCGCGGAGGCCGGGGTGTCCGTGCCCACGGTGTCCAAGGTGCTCAACGGCCGGCCCGACGTCGCGGCGGCCACCCGGGCGCGTGTCGAGGCCGCGCTCGAGCGCCACCAGTACCGGCGCCGCCGGTCCGCACCCGCGACGCCGACGCCCCTGATCGACCTCGTGTTCCACCAGCTCGACTCCGCGTGGTCCATCGAGATCATCCGGGGCGTCGAGGAGGCGGCCGCCGCCGCCAAGGTGGGCGTGGTGCTCTCCGAGCTCGGCGGCGAGCACCGGCCTCCCCAGGACTGGCTCGACGCCGTCCTCGCGCGCCGCCCGCTCGGGGTCCTTCTCGTCCTGTCGAGCCTCGACCAGTCCCAGCGGCACCAGCTCGAGACACGCTCCATCCCGTTCGTCGTGGTCGACACGGAGGGCGAGCAGCCCGCGGGGGTCCCGACGGTGGGGTCCAACAACTGGAGCGGCGGACTCTCGGCGACGCGGCACCTCCTGGGCCTCGGCCACCGTCGCGTCGCCATCATCTCGGGCCCCTCGGACGTGCTGTGCAGCCGCGCCCGCATCGACGGCTACCGCAGCGCGCACGACGAGGCGGGTGTCGCCGTCGACCCCGGGCTCGTGCGCTACGGCGACTTCTACGTGGACGGCGGGTACGAGCACGGCAAGGCCCTGCTCTCGCTCCCCGACCGCCCGACGGCGATCTTCGCCGGGTCGGACATGCAGGCGCTCGGCGTCCTGCGGGCCGCGCGCGAGCTCGGCCTACGGATCCCCGAGGACCTGTCGGTCGTCGGCTACGACGACCTCCCGCTCGCGGGCTGGATCGGCCCCGAGCTGACCACCGTGCACCAGCCGCTGCACGAGATGGCGGGGACGGCGACGCGCATGCTGCTCGACCTCGCGCGGGGCGGCCGGCCCATGAACCAGCGCCTCGACCTCGCGACCGAGCTCGTGGTGCGCGAGAGCACGGCGCCGCCGCAGACCTGACGCTCCACCCTCACCCGCGCAGCCGTGTCACCGCTGTCGCGTTTGTCCCACGATGTAAAACGTTATCGATAACGATTGCTATCTCCTCTCGGTGTGACTAGCGTCACTCGCGCACGTTGTTCGCGCTGGTGGGCCAACGGAGGTCCACCCCGGGAGGAAGAGGATCGACGATGACCCGAGCACTACCCTTGCGCAGCACGAACGGCAGGAGGTCGGCCGTGCTGGCCGCCCTCGTTGCCGTGCTCATCACGACCGGCGTCGGCGTGGGCTCCGCCCAGGCTGCCGGCGCCACCCTCGAGGCCGCGGCAGGCGAGTCCGGCCGCTACTTCGGCACCGCCCTCGCGGCCGGGAGGCTGTCCGACTCGACGTACTCGACCATCGCGAACCGCGAGTTCGACACGATCACGGCCGAGAACGAGATGAAGATGGACGCGACGGAGCCGTCGCAGAACAGCTTCAACTACTCCCAGGGCGACCAGATCGTCAGCTGGGCGACGAGCCGTGGCAAGCAGGTCCGCGGGCACGCCCTCGCCTGGCACTCGCAGCAGCCGGGCTGGATGCAGAACATGTCCGGCTCCGCGCTCCGCCAGGCGATGCTCAACCACGTGACGCAGGTCGCGACGCACTACCGCGGCAAGATCTACGCGTGGGACGTCGTGAACGAGGCGTTCGCCGACGGCGGCTCCGGCGCGCGCCGCGACTCGAACCTGCAGCGCACCGGCAACGACTGGATCGAGGCCGCGTTCCGGGCGGCCCGCGCCGCCGACCCGGGCGCCAAGCTCTGCTACAACGACTACAACACCGACAACTGGAGCCACGCGAAGACGCAGGCCGTCTACAGCATGGTCCGCGACTTCAAGGCGCGGGGGGTGCCGATCGACTGCGTCGGCTTCCAGGCCCACTTCAACTCGGGCAACCCGGTGCCGAGCAACTACCACACCACGCTCCAGAACTTCGCCGACCTGGGCGTCGACGTGCAGATCACCGAGCTCGACATCGAGGGCTCCGGCTCCTCCCAGGCCGAGCAGTACCGCGGCGTCGTCCAGGCGTGCATGGCCGTGTCGCGCTGCACCGGCATCACCGTCTGGGGCGTGCGGGACACCGACTCGTGGCGCGCGTCCGGCACCCCGCTGCTGTTCGACGGCAACGGCACCAAGAAGGCCGCCTACACCGCAGTGCTCGACCAGCTCAACAGCGGTGGCCGGACCCCCGGCGGCCCCGGCGAGAACCCGGGCGGGGACGGCTCCTGCACCGTGACCGTCACGCGGGGCGACTCCTGGGGCGACCGCTTCAACACGACCTTCCAGGTCTCGGGCGCGTCCGACTGGACCGTGACCATCCGCACCGGCTCAGGCCAGAGCCTGCAGAACTCCTGGAACGCCGCCGTCTCTGGCACCAGCGGCACGCTCACCGCGACACCGAACGGGAACGGCGACGCCTTCGGCATCACGCTGTACTCGAACGGCAACACCACGCTCCCGACGGCCACCTGCGCGTCGGCCTCCGCGGGCGGCGGCGAGACCTGCACCGTGACCGTGACGCGGGGCGACTCCTGGGGTGACCGCTTCAACGCCACCTTCCAGGTCTCGGGCGCGTCCGACTGGACCGTGACCATCCGCACCGGCTCCGGCCAGAGCCTGCAGAACTCCTGGAACGCCGCCGTCTCCGGTACGAGCGGCACCCTCACGGCGACACCGAACGGCAACGGCGACGCCTTCGGGATCACCTTGTACTCGAACGGCAACACCACTCTCCCGACGGCCACCTGCTCGGCCTGACGGGGCGCTGGGGTGGCGGGACCGTCCGTCCCGCCACCCCGGCGGAGGCCCGGAGGACAGCGTGGTCGCACGCCGCTCCAGGCCCGACCGTGACCGGGCCGCGACGCCGCCGCACCGGAGGTCGCTCAGAGCCCCGTCTCGGCGTAGAAGCCCTCGATGTGGGCGCGGACCTCGCGCGCGGCACGCTCACCGTCGCCCGCGGTCACAGCAGCCAGGACGGCGCGGTGCTCGGCGCGCAGGCGCGTCGCCGTCCGGTCCCAGGACGGCAGGGCCGCGCTCCCCTGAGCGACGTACGACTCGATCGCGCCACGCAGCCCGGTCATCACCGCCTCGACGAGCGGGTTGCCCGCGAGCCGCACGAGCAGCACGTGGAACGACGCGTCGAGCTCGCGGAACTCGGCCGCCGCGAGCGCCGGGTCGTCCATGCGGTCGAGCAGCGCGCCCGCCGCGGGGAGCGCCCCGGCGACCTCCGGGGTGCCGGGTCCTGGCTCGGACGCCCGCTCGCCGGTGTCCCGCGCGGCGACGACCCGCTCGGCGACGACCCGCTCGGCCGCCGCGCACGCCGCCCACGTCTCCAGCAGCACGCGCGTCTCGACGACGTCGCGCACGGCGAGCGTCCCCGACGCGACGTGGAGCCGCACGGCCGCACCGAGGCCCGCGGCGGGCCGGTCGACGACGGTCGCACCGGCGTCGGGCCCCGACCCGACGGCCGTGCGCACGATGCCCATGGCCTCCAGGACGCGGATCGCCTCGCGCACGGAGGGGCGCGACACGCCCAGCTCCTCCGCGAGCGCACGCTCGGCCGGGAGCCGCTCCCCCAGCGCCCAGCGACCCGCGGCGAGGTCCGCCTCGATGCGGGCGAGGACGCGTTCGTGGGTGCGCACCCGCCCAGGGTAGGCGACCCGGGCACGCCGTGGTCAGACCACAGCGGGGAACGTGGTCTACAGTGAAGAACCTGTGGTCAGACCACAGCCGCGGCGCCTCACCGCGGCGGTCCCGGCAGGCGGCGACGACGCGGCCCGGCGAGACTGGACCCGACTCGCCCTCCCCCGGAGCAACGATGCGCATAGCCCTCACCGCGACCTGCATCGGCGACGTGATGTTCCCGCAGGCACCGCGCGCCACCGCCCTCCTCCTCGAGCGCCTCGGGCACGAGGTGTTCTTCCCCGAACGGCAGGCGTGCTGCGGTCAGATGCACGTCAACACCGGCTACCTGGACGAGGCGGTCCCGGTGGTGCGCAACCACGTCGAGGCGTTCTCCCCCGTGCTCGACGGCGAGTGGGACGCGATCGTCGTGCCGTCCGGGTCGTGCACGGGCTCGGTCCGGCACCAGCAGGGCATGGTCTGCCGCCGCGCCGGGCTCGACGACCTCGCCCGCACCGCCGACGCGGTCGCCGCGAAGACGTACGAGCTCTCCGAGCTGCTCGTCGACGTGCTGGGCGTGACCGACGTCGGCGCGTACTTCCCGCACCGGGTCACCTACCACCCCACGTGCCACTCGCTGCGCATGCTGCACGTGGGCGACAAGCCGCTGCGCCTGCTGCGCGCCGTCGAGGGCATCGACCTCGTCGAGCTGCCCGCCGCCGAGTCGTGCTGCGGGTTCGGCGGCACGTTCGCGCTGAAGAACGCCGAGACCTCGACCGCGATGCTCGCCGACAAGATGACGCACGTGAAGTCCACCGGCGCGGAGGTCCTCACCGCGGGCGACGCGTCGTGCCTCATGCACATCGGCGGCGGCCTGTCGCGCATCCGCGCGGGCGTCCGCACGCTGCACCTCGCGGAGATCCTCGCGTCCACGAAGGACACGCCCACCCCCGCCGGGGTCGGTCCGTCGACGCGAGGGGGTGCCCGGTGAGCCGCACGTTCCTCGGCCTGCCCGTGCGGCGCGGCGCGCGCACCCTGCCCGACGACGTCGCGCGCCCGGGCGGGCACGGCACCTCGGCGGGTACCTCGGCGAGTGCCGGGGCGGCGTCGGACGCGTTCGGCGACGTGCCGCACCCGGACGCGCCGCTGCGCTGGGGCGGATCGTTCCCCGACGCGGCGCGCGAGGCGCTCCAGAACACGCAGCTGCGGCGCAACCTCGCGCACGCGACGTCGACGATCCGGGCCAAGCGCGCCGCCGTCGTCGGCGAGGTGCCGGACTGGGAGGCGCTGCGCGACGCCGGGTCGGCGATCAAGACCGACGTCATGGCGCGCCTGCCCGAGCTCCTCGAGGAGCTGGAGCGCAACGTCGAGGCGCGCGGCGGCGTCGTGCACTGGGCGCGCGACGCGGACGAGGCGAACCGGATCGTCGCGGACCTCGTGAAGGCGAAGGGCGCCGACGAGGTCGTCAAGGTGAAGTCCATGGCGACGCAGGAGATCGGGCTCAACGAGGCGCTGGCCGCCGAGGGGATCGCGGCGTACGAGACAGACCTCGCCGAGCTCATCGTGCAGCTCGCCGACGACATGCCGTCGCACATCCTCGTCCCGGCGATCCACCGCAACCGCGCGGAGATCCGCGAGATCTTCCTCGCGCGCATGGGCGACGCCCCGCCCGACCTCTCCGACGTCCCGCGCGAGCTCGCCATGGCCGCGCGCGCGCACCTGCGCCGCAAGTTCCTCTCGGCCAAGGTCGCCATCAGCGGCGCGAACTTCGGCGTCGCGGACGCGGGGACGCTCACCGTCGTCGAGTCCGAGGGCAACGGCCGCATGTGCCTCACGCTCCCCGAGACGCTCATCACGGTCATGGGGATCGAGAAGGTCGTGCCCACGTACACCGACCTCGAGGTGTTCCTCCAGCTCCTGCCGCGCTCGTCGACGGGCGAGCGCATGAACCCGTACACGTCCCTGTGGACGGGCGTCACGCCGGGCGACGGGCCGCAGGAGTTCCACCTCGTGCTGCTCGACAACGGCCGCACCGACGTCCTCGCCGACGAGGTCGGGCGGGCCGCGCTGCACTGCATCCGCTGCTCGGCGTGCCTCAACGTGTGCCCGGTGTACGAGCGGGTGGGCGGCCACGCCTACGGGTCGGTCTACCCCGGCCCGATCGGTGCGATCCTCACCCCGCAGCTCACGAAGTCCTCCGGCGGCCTCTCCGGCCACCACGACCCCAACGCCTCGCTCCCCTACGCCTCGACGCTGTGCGGCGCGTGCTACGACGTGTGCCCCGTGAAGATCGACATCCCGTCGATCCTCGTCGAGCTCCGGGCGCGCGAGGTCGACGCCGACCGCGGCCGCCCCACCGGCTGGGGCGCCGCGATGAAGGCCGCGTCGTTCGTCATGTCCGACGCGCGGCGGTTCGAGCTCGCGGAGAAGGCCGCCGGGCTGGGCCGCGTCGTCGCGGGCCCGAAGGGCCGGATCTCGACCCTCCCGCCCCCCGCGTCCGCGTGGACCCGCTCGCGCGACCTCCCGGCCCCCGCGAAGCAGACCTTCCGCGACTGGTGGCGCGACCGCCCCACCCCCGCGCCCCCGCCCGCCGACCCCGGGTTCGTCGGCAACCCAGGTGCCGAACCCGGGGATACCGGTGGGTTCGGCGCCCGGGTGACCGACGACCCCGGGTTCGGCGAGGGGGGTGAGGGTCGATGAGCGCGCGCGACGACGTCCTCGGCCGCGTGCGCGGCGCGCTCGGCGGGTCGATGACGACCGCCTCGGCGGCGTCCGGCTCCGTCCCGCGGGTGTACCGCGAGCGCGGCGAGCTCGACCCCGGCTCGCCGGAGGCCGTGGACCTCTTCGTCGACCGGCTCGTCGACTACCGGGCGCACGTTCACCGCGCCGCCGGCCCGGCCGAGGTGGCCAGGATCGTCGGCGACCTGCTCACGGACGCGGCGTCCGTCGTCGTGCCGCCAGGGCTCGACGTCGCGTGGCTGAGCGCCCTGGGCGACGGGACCGTCGTCGTGCCCGACACGCGCGACGACCCGCGCACCCCCGACGAGCTCGACCGTGCGGACGCCGTCGTCACCGCCGCGCGCGTCGCGATCGCCGACACCGGGACGATCGTGCTCGACGGCGAGCCCGACCAGGGCCGGCGCGCGATCACGCTCGTCCCCGACCTGCACGTGTGCGTCGTGCGCACGGACCAGGTGGTGCAGACCGTGCCCGAGGGCGTCCGGCTTCTCGCCGCGCACGCGGAGCGACCGCAGACGTGGATCAGCGGCCCCAGCGCGACGAGCGACATCGAGCTCTCCCGCGTCGAGGGCGTGCACGGCCCGCGCACCCTCCACGTGATCCTCGCCCCGCCGAGGGAGAGCCCGGGTAGGCCGCGGTAGAGGCGTGGTCACGACCAGGCCGCTGCCTCGCGGACCACGGCTCGACCTCGGCCGCCCTGCGCTCAGGCCCGACGGCGGTGGCGCACCTCGGCGAGGACGGTCGCCAGGCGGGCCGGGAAGTCGTCCGGCGTCCCGGCCGGCAGGGCGTCGACCGGGAACCACGCGACGTCCTCGCTCTCGTCGCTCACGGCCGTCCGCGCGGCCGGGTCGGCGAACGCGACGAACCCGACGTCCCAGTGCGTGCGGCACGCGCCGAACGCGGCGGCGAGGTCGTGCCGGTGCACGTCGACCGGGGCGGACGGCGCGGCGTCGGTGCGCGGGTCGGTGCCCGTCCCGGCGGGCGGGTCCGGGTCGAACGGGACGAGGTCGTCGAGGCCGCTCTCCTCGCGCGCCTCACGGAAGGCGGCGCCCGCGAGCGTCGTGTCGTCCGGCTCGGTGTGCCCGCCCACCTGGACCCAGAACTGGCCCTTGCGGTGGAAGCAGAGCAGGACGCGGTCCAGGTCCGGGCTGAGCACGAAGCAGCTCGCCGTGAGGTGCTGCGGTCCGCCGTCGCGCCGGACGGCGTCAGCGCGCGGACCGGAGCCGCCGTCGCCACGGACGAACGCGCGGTACTCGGCCGCGAGCGCCGCCTGCTGCTCGTCGACCGGCTCCCAGCGGTCGAGGCGGGCGAGGGCGTCGCGGGCGAGCAGGGCGGCAGGATCGAGGGTGGTCACCGGCGAAGGCTACGCGGCGTGCGTGCCCGTCCCCGTGCGGCGCTGCGAGAATGGGGTCCCGTGAGCGACCCTCAGCACGACGACGGAGACCCGGTCGAGACCGGCACGGGTCCGGCGACCGACGACCTCGGCACGGACCCCGCGCTGTTCGACCTCCCGCCGGGCTCGCGCGAGGTCCCGACGCGGGTCGTGCTCCTCACGGGCGCGTCCGGCTCGGGGAAGACGTCGCTCACGCGGCGCCTCGGCCTCCCGGTCGTCGCGCTCGACGACTTCTACCTCGACCACGACCACCCCGGCCTGCCGACGCGGTTCGGCATCGTGGACTGGGACGACCCGCGGTCGTGGGACGCGCGGGGCGCGATCTCCGCGCTCGTCGACCTCGCGCGGACCGGCCACGCCGACGTCCCGGTCTACGACATCCCGACGTCGACCCGCACCGGCACGACGCACCTCGACGTCACGGGCTCGCGCGTCGTGCTGGCGGAGGGGATCTTCGCCGCGGAGATCGTCGCCGCGCTGCGCGCCGAGGACGTGCTCGCCGACGCGATCTGCCTGCGCCGCAACCGGCTGGTGACCTTCTGGTTCCGGCTGCTGCGCGACCTCGCGGAGATGCGCAAGCCGCCGCTGACCCTGTTCCGGCGCGGCTGGGCGCTGCTGCGCGCCGAGCCCGGACTCGTGCGCCACTGGGAGTCGCTCGGGTGTCGCGCCCTGACGCCGACGCAGGCCGAGAAGGAGATCAGCGCGCTGCTGCGACCCAGCGCGGCGTAGGCGTCACGCCCGCGGGTCGGTGACGTCGACCGTCGCGACCGACGGCCCGCCGCAGTCCGGCCCGAAGTCGCCGGTCGTGGTCTCCCACACGGGGTCGACCTCATGCTCGACGACGACGTCACCCGACGCGAGCTCCACGACGCGCACGGCGATCGGCCCGACCGGGCCGTCCATCGCGGAGCCCGTCCAGCCGCCGCGCGACGGCCCGACGGGCATGTCCTCCGCCGCCGCCTCGGACGGGGTCTCGGCACCCTCGGGCTGGTCCGGCGGGACCGGGTGGTCGGGGAGCGTCGTCAGGATCGGCTCCGGGTCGAGCGAGACCGTCCCGTCACGCACGAGCCCGCAGGGGTTGATCCCGACGCAGCCCACGAGGACGCCGTAGGCGTCCCGATCCGGCCAGGAGTCGTCGAGCCGGACCTCGAGGCGCGCCACGTAGCCGACCGCGGGACACGCGGTGACCGGGCCTCCCGGGCCACCGCACGCGGGCAGCACGGCGACGAGCAGCGCTGCGGCGAGACCGCGCGCACGCCGTCGTCCCCGTCGGTCGCTCATTGCGGGCCCCCTCAGTGGAGGGCACGTCCGACATGCCCTCGTCCAGGACCTGTCGCGTGCGTCCGGATCCTTGCACCGAGACCTGCGAGTCCGCCGCGGAGCCTGACGAGACGTGAGAAGTGGCCCCTGAACCGCACGTCCCGGGGGCCACTTCTCACGTCTCGGCGGGGAGCGTCCCGACGACGATCGTCGCGCCGATCTCCTCGTCGCGGACGACGCGCGCCCGCAGCCCCGCTCGTTCGAGGACGTCGACGGCGCCTGCGGCCTGCCGCTCGCCGGACTCGGTGAACAGGTGGCCGCCCGGCGCGAGCCATTCCCGCGCGTCGGCCGCGACGCGGCGCAGCACGTCCAGCCCGTCGCCGCCGCCGTCGAGCGCGACGTGCGCCTCGTGGTCGCGCGCCTCGCGCGGCAGCAGCGGGATCTCCGCCGTCGGCACGTACGGCACGTTCGCGAGCAGCAGGTCCACGCGTCCCCGGAGTCCGGCGGGCAGCGGGTCGAACAGGTCGCCCTCGTGGGCGGTGCCTCCGACGGCTGCGACGTTGCGCGCCGCGCACGCGACGGCGGCCGGGTCCACGTCGGTGGCGTGCAGCGCGACGTCGGCCACGGCGCCGAGGTCCGTCGCCGTCGCGAGCCCGAGCGCCCCGGCGCCGCAGCACAGGTCGACCACGACGACGGGCGACCGGACGTGCGCGCGGTCCGGTGCGCCGTCGGGCAGCGCGACCGGGCGGTCACCCGGGGCGGCCCCGGCGACCTGCCGCCCGAGCGCGACCGCCTCGTCGACGAGCAGCGTGGTGCGCTGGCGCGGCACGAACACCCCGGGGTCGACGGCGACGCGGAGCCCGTGGAAGTCGACGTACCCGAGCACGTGCTCGAGCGGCTCCCCGGCGACCCGGCGTGCGGCGAGCGCCTCGAGGTGCGCGTCGTCGTCGGCCCGCGCGACGAGGAGCGCGGCCTCGTCCTCCGCGAAGACGCACCCCGCGGCGCGCAGGCGGGCGGCGAGGTCGTCGAGCTGGCTCTGATCCACGTCCGGACGGTACTCCGGGCCGGGGTGCGTCCGCGCGGGGATCGCCCGCCGGAACGAGATCGACCCGCGCGTCCGAGCCGGACCCTGAGGGGGCCGGTCTCGGGACGCACGGGTCGATCTGGACCGTGACCGGTCAGTCCCGCAGGAGCGGGAGGAGCCGGGTGCCCTGGCGCTCGATCTCGCGCAGGTACGGGGTGTCGGAGAGGACGAAGTGCGTGACGCCGAGGTCCTGGTAGCGCCGCACCGACTTCGCGACGTCCTCCGCCGAGCCGACGAGCCACGTCGTGCCCGCTCCTCCGCCGCCGAACCGGCCGGGCGTCGTCCACAGGTTGTCGTCGAGCACCTCGCCGCGCGCGGCGAGGTCGAGCAGGCGCTGCTGCCCGACGGCGGTCTTCCGCCCCCGGTCGCGCGCGGTCCAGGCCTCGCCCTCGCGCGACCGCGCGGCGAGCTCCGCGACCTTCGCCTCGGCGTCGGCCCACGCCTCCTCGGTGGTGTCGCGGACGAACGTCGTGATCCGCAGCCCGAACTCGAGCGGGGCGTGCTCGCGCCCCAGCTCGGCGCTCAGCCGCTTCAGCCGGTCGATGCGCTCCGCGATCCCGTCGAGCGGCTCGCCCCAGAAGAGCTGGACGTCAGCCTCGGTCGCGGCGACCCGCTCGGCCGCCTCCGACGCGCCGCCGAAGTAGATCCGCGGGTGCGCGCGGCCCTCGCGCGCCACGGGACGCGGCCCGAGCCGTGACCCGGTCACCGAGAAGTGCTCCCCGGCGTACGTCACCTCCTCCTGCGTCCACAGGCGCCGCACGATCTGCAGGAACTCGCGCGTGCGCGCGTACCGGTGGGCAGGGTCCGCCTCGCCGTCGCCGTACGCCTCCTGCCCGTCCGTGCCGGACACGATGTTGACCCGCAGCCGCCCGCCGCTGAGGTGGTCGAGCGTCGCGGCGGCGGACGCGAAGTGCGCGGGCCGCCAGAACCCGGGCCGGATCGCGACGAGCGGCTCGAACGTCGTCGTGCGGGCCGCGAGCGCCGTCGCGACCGTGAACGTGTCGGGACGCCCCCAGCTCGTCCCGAGCAGCGCCCCCGCGAACCCGTGACGCTCCAGGGCGTGCGCGTGGCTCGTCAGGGTGTCGAGGCTGTTGTGGTCCTCGACCGTGTCGTCCCCGCGGTGGCCCGGCCGGACCTGGTTCGGGATGTACCAGAGGTGCTCGGCGCTCACGCGAGGGCCCCCTCGAGGACGCGCGCGGTGCCGTCCGACGTCGCGCCGACACCGCCTGCGTACCGGTTGGCCGGGCGCTCGAGCCCGTAGTGCTCGCGCAGCGTCCGGCCCTCGTACTCCTCGCGGAACAGGCCGCGCTCGCGCAGCACCGGCAGCACGTGCTCGACGAACCGCTCGAGCCCCGACGGCAGGACCGCGGGCATGATGTTGAACCCGTCGGCGGCCTCGGCGTCGTACCAGTCCTGGATCGCGTCGGCGACCTGCTCGGGCGTGCCCGCGAACGTGCGGTGCCCGCGCCCGCCGCCGAGCCGCCCGATGAGCTGGCGCACCGTGAGCCGCTCGCGCCGCGCGAGCTCGACGATGAGCGTGTACCGGCTCTTGGCGCCCTCGATCTCGTCCTCGGTGGGCAGGTCGTCGGGCAGCTCGCGGTCGAGCGGCAGGTCCTCGGGCGCGAGACGCAGCGTCTTCGCGAGCTGGGCGCGCGCGTACTCCGGGACGATGAGCTCGTCGAGCTCACGCTCCTGGGCGAGCGCCTCCGCCTCGGTCGACCCGATGACGGGGACGATGCCGGGCAGGATCCTCACCGTCCCCGGGTCGCGGCCGACGGTGACCGCGCGGGCCTTGAGGTCGGCGTAGAAGTCGCGGGCGTCGTCGAGCGTCTGGTGCGCGGTGAACACCGCCTCGGCGTAGCGCGCGGCGAGGTCCTTGCCGTCCTCCGACGACCCGGCCTGCACGATGAGCGGCCGCGCCTGCGGCGAGCGGGGCGTGGTGAGCGCGCCGTGCACGGAGAAGTGCGGACCGACGTGGCCGGGAGCGTGGATCTTGCCCGCGTCCGCCCACACGCCCGCGGCCTTGTCGGCGAGCACGGCGTCGTCCTCCCACGAGTCCCAGAGCTGGAACGCGACGTCGAGGAACTCCGCCGCGCGGTCGTACCGCACGGCGTGCGCCGGCTGGTCGTCGAGGCCGAAGTTGCGCGCGATGTCCGGCCCCGCCGTCGTCACGACGTTCCACCCGGCCCGACCGCCGGAGACGTGGTCGATCGACGCGAACCGCCGCGCGAGGTTGTAGGGCGAGTTGTACGTCGTCGACGCCGTCGCGATCAGGCCGATGCGCTCGGTCACGGTCGCGATCGCCGTGAGCACGATGAGCGGGTCGAGCGACCCCGCCGGGCGGCGCCCGACGTCGGACCGCAGCCCGGGGCCGTCGGCGAAGAAGATCGAGTCGAGCTTGCCCGCCTCCGCGATCTGCGCGAGGCGCTGCAGGTGGGTGATGTTCGTCGACGTCCACGACGGGTCGCTCTCCGGCAGCCGCCACGACGCCTCGTGGTGGCCCGTGCTCATGAGGAACGCGTTGAGGTGCAGGCGGCCGGGGCGGTGGTCTGCGGAGGAGTAGCGGGTCATGCGGCGGTGTCCTTCCTGTCGTCCCGGACCACGCCGAGCGCGTCGAGCAGCTCGGTGCGGAGCAAGGAGAAGCGAGGGTCGGCGGGGTCGCGCGCCTCGCCGGGGAGGTAGCTCTGGTCGATGCGGCGCTCGGCCGCGATGCGTCCCTCGTCGAGCACGACGACGCGGTCGGCGAGGACGATCGCCTCGTCCACGTCGTGCGTCACGAGCAGGACGGCGGGGCGGTGCCGGGCGCACAGGTCGCGCAGCAACGCGTGCATGCGGATGCGGGTCAGGGCGTCGAGCGCGCCGAACGGCTCGTCGGCGAGCAGGAGCCGCGGCGAGCGCACGAGCGAGCGGGCGAGCGACACGCGCTGCTGCTCGCCGCCCGAGAGCTGGTTGGGCCACGCGCGCTCTCGCCCGGCGAGCCCCACCTCGGCGAGGCTCGCGCGGCCCGCGTCGCGCGCCGCCCCCCGGCCGCGCGCGGCGGCGTCGAGCCCGAGCACCACGTTGTCCAGCACGCGCGCCCACGGCAGCAGCCGCGAGTCCTGGAAGACGACGGACACCTGGTCCGGGACGGCGACCTCGCCCGAGCCGTCGACCCCGTGGTCGAGCGCGGCGAGCGCGCGCAGGAGCGTGCTCTTGCCCGAGCCCGACCGGCCGAGGATCGCGACGAACTCGCCGTCGTCCACGGTGAGGTCGAGGTCGTCGAGGATGCGCTTCTCCCCGTACGACCGCACGAGCGAGCGGACCCGCACGGCCGCGCCGACCGCCGTCGGGCGGTCCTCCCCCACGGTCAGTCCTCCAGCGTGCGCCGCCACGACAGCACCCTCCTCTGCAGGAGGCGGACGCCGAGGTCCGCGGAGTAGCCCAGCACGCCGTAGACCACGAGGCCGACGAGGATGATCTCCGTCTGCCCGTACGTCCGCGCGAGCTCCATCATGTAGCCGATCCCGGCCGTCGCGTTGACCTGCTCGACGACGACGAGCGCGAGCATCGACCCCGTCACCGCGAACCGCAGCCCGAGGAAGAACCCGGGCAGCGCACCCGGCAGGATCACGCGGCGCACGAACTGCCACCGCGAGAGCTGCACCGTCTCGGCGAGCTCGACGTAGCGGCTGTCGATCGCCCGCAGGCCGTTGTGCGTGTGCAGGTAGATCGGGATGAACACCCCGAGCGCGATGGTGATGACCTTCATCTCCTCGCCGATCCCGAACCACAGGATGAGCAGCGGCAGGAGCGCGAGGTTGGGGATGGCGCGCTTGACCTGGATCGGGCCGTCGAGCACGGCGTCGCCGACCCGGCTCAGCCCGGCGGCGAGGGCGAGCACGACGCCCGCGACGATGCCGAACGCGAGCCCGAGCGCCGCACGCGTGAGAGACACCCCGAGGTGCGCGCCGAGCTTGCCGTTCGCGACGAGCTCGGCACCCGTCGTGACGACCGTCCACGGCGCGGACAGCACGCGCGGGTCGATGAGCCCCGTGGCGGAGCCGACCGACCAGACGCCGACGAGGAGCGTCACCCCGACGAGCGCCGCGAGCGGGATCGGCCGGCCGAGCCCCAGGCGCGTGCCGCGAGGGCGCACGTCCGCGGTCGTCGCGGGTGCGGCGTCGAGCCTCGGGGCCGCGAGGTCCACCCGGTCGACGACCGCCGCGCTCACTGCGCTCCCCCGTCGCGTGCCGCCGCGGCGGCCTCGCCCGCGACGGGGCCGAAGCGCTCGTCGAACAGGTCGGTGGCGTCGAACGGCTCGTGGTCGAGCTCGGTCGCGAGCAGGTCGATCGTCGCCTGCGTGCGCTCGATGCCCTCGGTGAGGTCGGACGGGATGTCCGGGACGGGCGCGTGGTCGATGAGGTACTGCGCGTCCTCCTCGCTCAGCCCCTGGTCCTCGACGTAGTACCCCTGCTTCCACTCCTCGGGGTGCTCGTCGATCCAGATCTTCGCCGCCGCCCACGCCGCGACGTACTCGCGCAGGGCCGCGGCCTTGGCCGGGTCCCGCACGACCTCGGTCGGTCCGTAGAGGTGCGAGGCGTCGTCGCGCAGGTGGTGCTTGACCGACGTCGCACCGTCGGCCTCGTACGTGCCCAGGTAGCGGAAGAGCTGCGTGCCGCCCAGCGGGGCGATGTCGACCTCACCGGCGGCGAGCGCCGTCGAGTACACGTCGCCCGTGCTCGGCAGCTCGACGAGCTCGACGTCGTCCTGCGTGAGACCGGCCTCCTGGAGCGCCTTGAGCACGATCGCGCCCTGCGCCTGGCCCGGGCTGAACGCGATGCGGTGGCCGCGGAAGTCCTCCAACGAGTCGAGCTCGACGCCCGGCGCGCCCGCGAACTCGTAGATCGGCGCGTCCTCCCAGTTCTCGCGGTAGATCGACGCGTAGATCTGCACGTCAAGGCCCGTCCACGTCGCGTGGATCGGCGGGATCTCGGCCACCGCGCCGACGTCGAGCGACCCCGCGCGGAACGCCTCCGTCGTCGCCGGGCCGCCGGAGATGTTGGCCCACTCGACCTCGAACGAGAAGTCGCTGTCGAGGTCGTCGCCGGCCAGCTCGAACGCCTTCTGCGTCGTCGGGTCGCCGATCCGCAGGACCGTGCCCTCGGGAACCTCGGTGGGCAGGTCGGCGTCCGGGGCGAGCGCGCCGGCCGCAGCCGGTCCGTCGTCGGACGCCTGCGCGGCGCTGCACGCACCCGTCGCCAGGAGCGCGACGAGACCGAGCACGACGGCGGTCGCTCGGCGCCGGTCGGACGGACGACCCGACGGGCGGCCGGGCGGTGCGGAGGAACGGACGAGCGGGTGTGCGGGCATGGCGAGTCCTCTCGGGGAGAGCGCACGGGGCATGCGGAAGCCGTGCGCGGGAGGTGCGGTGGTGGGCCCGACGGCGGCCGGGGCGGCCGTCGGTCAGTGCGTCGACGTGCTCAGCGGCACGGGGTCGGACGACACGCGGCGCGGCGACACGCCTGCGCGTCGAGCGCGCGACGACACGCGAGGCCGGGCACGCGCCCGGCGTCGGCGGTAGGGACGGCGACAAGGCCCCCCGGTGTCGTCTGCATGCGGGCGACTGTGCCAGCGTGCGCACGCCACAGGAAGAGCACCCGCACCCCGTCCCACGACGAGGACGAACGTAACGCCGTGCAACGTCGTCGCATCCTTCACCGCGAGGGAGAACCAGCGGTCGCGAGGTAGTACCCGCGGAGCTCTACGTCGCGACCGCTGGTTCTATCTCGCGCGACCTCCGCTCTCCCTCGGCGGGACGACGACGGGCCCCGACCCTCCGGGTGGAGGATCGGGGCCCGTGTGTCAGGCGTTTCAGGAGTGCGTCACTCCGCGCCGGCCTGCAGCTCGCCCGTCGGGGGCAGGTCGCGGACCGAGACGCCGGTGGGGGCGTCGAGCGCGGCGGCCGCACCCACGCTCACCGGGCCGCGGTCGTGCTCGCCCTTGGAGACACCCCGGAAGGTGAACTCCCCGAGCAGGCCCTCGCCCTCGGCGTCGACCAGGACGATCTCGCCGGCCTTGAGCTCGCCGAACAGGATCTTCTCGGAGAGCACGTCCTCGATGTCGCGCTGGATCGCGCGGCGCAGCGGACGGGCACCCAGGACCGGGTCGTAGCCCTTCTCCGCGAGGAGGTTCTTCGCGGGCTGCGTGAGCTCGATGCCCATGTCCTTGTCCCGCAGGCGGGTGTCGAGACGGGCGATCATGAGGTCGACGATCTGGATGATCTCGGTCTGCGAGAGCTGCGGGAAGACCACCACGTCGTCGACGCGGTTGAGGAACTCAGGCCGGAAGTGCTGCTTGAGCTCGTCGTTGACCTTCGCCTTCATGCGCTCGTAGGACGTGACCAGGTCGCCGCCGGCGTTGAAGCCGGTCTGGACGCCCTTGGCGATGTCCCGCGTGCCGAGGTTGGTCGTCATGATGATGACGGTGTTCTTGAAGTCCACGACGCGCCCCTGCGAGTCGGTCAGGCGACCGTCCTCGAGGATCTGCAGGAGCGAGTTGAAGATGTCCGCGTGGGCCTTCTCGACCTCGTCGAACAGGACGACCGAGAACGGCTTGCGCCGCACCTTCTCGGTGAGCTGGCCACCCTCGTCGTACCCGACGTAGCCGGGGGGCGAGCCGAACAGCCGCGAGACGGTGTGCTTCTCCGAGAACTCCGACATGTCGAGCTGGATGAGCGCGTCCTCGTCCCCGAAGAGGAACTCGGCGAGCGCCTTGGCGAGCTCGGTCTTCCCGACGCCCGTGGGGCCGGCGAAGATGAACGACCCACCGGGGCGCTTGGGGTCCTTGAGGCCCGCACGCGTACGGCGGATGGCCTGCGACAGCGCCTTGATCGCGGCCTCCTGGCCGACGACGCGCTTGTGCAGCTCGTCCTCCATGTTGAGCAGGCGGCTGGACTCCTCCTCGGTGAGCTTGAAGACCGGGATGCCCGTGGCCATGGCCAGGACCTCGGCGATCAGCTCCTCGTCCACCTCGGCGACGGTGTCCAGGTCACCGGACTTCCACGCCTTCTCCTTGTCGGCGCGCTTCGCGGTGAGCTGCTTCTCCTTGTCGCGCAGGCCGGCGGCCTTCTCGAAGTCCTGCGCGTCGATCGCGGACTCCTTCTCGCGGCGCGCCTCGGCGATCTCCTCGTCGAGCTCCTTGAGCTCCGGCGGGGCGGTCATGCGGCGGATGCGCAGGCGCGCGCCCGCCTCGTCGATGAGGTCGATCGCCTTGTCCGGGAGGAACCGGTCGTTGATGTACCGGTCCGCGAGCGTGGCCGCGGAGACGAGCGCGGCGTCCGTGATGGACACGCGGTGGTGCGCCTCGTAGCGGTCGCGCAGGCCCTTGAGGATCTCGATCGCGTGGTTGAGCGACGGCTCGGCGACCTGGATCGGCTGGAAGCGGCGCTCCAGGGCCGGGTCCTTCTCGACGTGCTTGCGGTACTCGTCGAGCGTGGTCGCGCCGATGGTCTGCAGCTCGCCGCGCGCGAGCATCGGCTTGAGGATGCTCGCGGCGTCGATCGCGCCCTCGGCGGCACCCGCCCCGACGAGGGTGTGGATCTCGTCGATGAACAGGATGATGTCGCCGCGCGTGCGGATCTCCTTGAGCACCTTCTTCAGGCGCTCCTCGAAGTCACCGCGGTAGCGCGAGCCGGCCACGAGGGCACCGAGGTCGAGCGTGTAGAGCTGCTTGTCCTTGAGCGTCTCGGGCACGTCGCCGCGCACGATGTCCTGCGCCAGACCCTCGACGACGGCGGTCTTGCCGACGCCCGGCTCACCGATCAGCACCGGGTTGTTCTTGGTGCGGCGGCTGAGCACCTGCATGACGCGCTCGATCTCGAGGTTGCGCCCGATGACCGGGTCGAGCTTGCCCTCGCGCGCGGCCTGGGTGAGGTTGCGCCCGAACTGGTCGAGCACGGCCGAGCCGGACGGCTGGCCCTCGGCGGGGCCGCCCGCGGCGACGGGCTCCTTGCCCTGGTAGCCGGACAGGAGCTGGATGACCTGCTGGCGCACCTTGTTGAGGTCGGCGCCCATCTTGGTCAGGACCTGGGCCGCGACGCCCTCGCCCTCACGGATGAGGCCGAGCAGGATGTGCTCGGTGCCGATGTAGTTGTGGCCGAGCTGCAGCGCCTCGCGCAGCGACAGCTCGAGCACCTTCTTGGCGCGCGGCGTGAACGGGATGTGCCCGCTCGGGGCCTGCTGGCCCTCGCCGATGATCTCGGTCACCTGGGTGCGGACGCCGTCGAGGGAGATCCCGAGGGACTCCAGCGCCTTGGCCGCGACACCCTCGCCCTCGTGGATGAGGCCGAGGAGGATGTGCTCGGTGCCGATGTAGTTGTGGTTGAGCATCCGTGCCTCTTCTTGGGCAAGGACGACGACCCGACGGGCTCGGTCTGTGAATCTCTCGAACATGTGCTGCTCCTCGTGAGCGGCGTACACCTGCCCGCCGGACGACGGGTACAAGCCTGACCGCATTGACTCTATGCGGTTCGAACGAGCCGCACCCCCTCCGTATGCCGTTGTTCGCCAGGGGCGTGAAAGAGGGGTCGGGCCGTGACCTGCGGGGCCGCCGGACGCCGTCGTGGGCAGATCACCCGGCCCGACACGCGCGCGGCACGTTGACCGCGGCGCGCACCCCGTGCAGGCTCGGGAGTGCGCCCCGCACGGACGGCCAGAAGGGTGGCGAGAGCGATGCACCAGCCGGACCAGCAGCCCGAGGACCCCGCCGCGCCGGGAGCCGACGAGCGCGACGCGCCGTCCGCGAGCGCGCCCGCCACGTGGGAGCAGGTCGTCGCCCGGTTCTCCGGCGTCGTCGCCGAGGTGGACGACCCGTTGACGTGGGGCCTCGACCTCGACGAGGAGACGCTGACCGGTGCCGGGCACGGCGCCCACGACCCGGCGGAGGAGCGGTTCCTGCGCTCCTACGTGTCGTTCACCGGCGAGACGCTCGACCTCGAGACGCTGCGCGTCCTGGCCGCGCACGACGAGCAGGCGGAGGACATCGTCCGCACCGCCCTCAGCGGGGCGCTCGCCGCGCCGCTGCACTCCGACACCCCGGGCGACGACGACTTCCTCGACTCCTACCAGGAGTACCGCGCGGCGATGCGCGCGATCGTCGAGGAGGTCGACGTCGCGCCGGTCACGCGCACCACGTTCGGGGTCGACGGCGAGGCGCGCCCGTGCCTGCACGTCACCGTGCGCGAGCACGCGGCGGTGTACGTCCCGCTGGACGACCGAGCGCTCGTCGTCTCGGGTCCGGCCGACCTGCTCGCGCGGGTGGACGTCGTGACCCGCCCGCTGCGCAACATCCTCCAGGACGAGCCCGAGCCGCGGTTCTGACACCCCGATCGGCCCGACGCCGAACCCGGGGTTGCGAGTCGTCCACGCCGCCGAACCCGGGGTTGCGCGGCACCCGGCGCTCGGGGCGACGTCCAACCCCGGGTTCGGCGACCGCCCAGGGACCCTCGTCCGTCGATCCGGGACGGCCGTCCCGGGCGGAGCGCGGCCTCGCGGCCTAGGGTCGTGTCACGACCGGCGCCGGGCGACGGCGTCGGGACAGCACGCCGACGGCGGACGCGGTCGGCCGACCGGGCGGAGGTGGCGGGATGCGCGGCGTGATCGTCGGTGTGGACGGGTCGGAGGAGTCCGGCGGCGCGCTCGACTGGGCGCTGCGCGAGGCGGCGGACCGGAGCGTGCCGCTCACGGCCGCGCTCGCGTTCGAGTCGCGGCAGGGTCCGAGCGACGGCCCCGACGCGGCGGCCGACGAGAAGCGGGCGCTGGTCCAGGAGTGGCTGGACGCCGCGCGAGCACGCACGGGCCTCGCCGCGGACGCGGTGACGGCCACGGCTCTCGCCGAGCGCGGCAGCCCCGCGGCGGTCCTGCTCGCCCTCGCCCAGCCCGGGACCGCCCAGCCCGTCCAGGACGACGTGCGGCCCGACCCGGGCGACGGCGACGACGCGGACCTGCTCGTCGTCGGGCGCTGCGGTCGGGGCCGCCTGGGGCGCATGGTCCTCGGGTCGGTGCCGACCGCCGTCGTGCAGCACGCGACGGTCCCGGTGACCGTGGTGCGCGGCACGCCCGACGTGCGGCACGACCACGCCCGGCCTGTCGTGGTCGGGGTCGACGGGTCGTCCACGTCGGTCCAGGCGCTGCGGCACGGCGCGGACGTCGCGCGGCGCACGGGCGCGACGCTCGAGGCCCTGTTCTACTGGCAGATCGTGTCGCTCGCGCCGCTCCCCGACTCGTGGGGGTGGACGCCGCCGATCGACGACTACGAGAAGTTCGCCTCCCAGAAGCTCGACGCCACGCTCGAGGCCGCGGCCGTCGACCTGCCCGACGACCGCGTGGTGCGCAGCGTGAAGCACGTGCACGCGGCGAAGGGGATCATCGAGGCGTCGTCGCACGCGGAGCGGCTCGTGCTCGGCAACCGTGGCGTCGGCGGGTTCGACCGGCTCCTGCTCGGGTCCGTGAGCCGGCACGCAGTGGAGTACGCGCACTGCCCGGTCACGGTCGTCCGGCCCCCGGACGCGACGCACCCCTCGGGCACCCACGACGGCTGAGGGTTTCGCCCCTCGAAACGATTCGACGCCGCCCGCCCCGGAGGTGGACGATGTAGCACGTGCAGATCGAGGACACCTACGACGGCTCCCGACCCGTCCGCACCGTCACCCGGCTCTTCGCGCCCCAGCGCGGGCGGCTCGCCGCCGCGGCGCTCGCGTTCGCCGTCAAGCACTCGCCCGTGTGGGTGATCCCGGCGCTCACCGCGACGGTCATCGACGTCGTCGTCGAGCACCGGCCGCTGCGGGAGCTGTGGATCACGGGCGCGATCATGCTCGCCGTCGTCGCGCAGAACCTCCCGCTGCACACGCTCTACGTGCGGTGGCTCTCGACAGCCGTGCGCACGGTCGAGAACGGGCTGCGCATGGCGCTCTCGCGCCGGCTCCAGGAGCTCTCGATCGGCTACCACCGCCGCGTGAGCGCGGGCGTGCTCCAGGCCAAGATCGTGCGCGACGTCGAGAACGTCGTCGAGGCGTCGCGCACCACGTTCGACTCCGGCATGGCCGCGCTCACGACGCTCGTCGGGGCGGTCGTGCTCACGGCCGTGCGCGTCCCGGAGTTCCTCGTGGTCTTCGCCCTCACGGTGCCCGCCGCAGCATGGCTCGTCGTCGCGATGCGCCGCCGCATGACCACCCGCAACGCGGCGTTCCGGGCGGAGGTGGAGAACATGTCGGCGCGCGTCGCCGAGATGACGCACCTCATCCCCGTGACCCGCGCGCACGCGCTCGAGGAGCGCGAGCTCGACCGCATGGGCTCGGTGCTGCACCGCGTGCGCGAGGCCGGGATCCGGCTCGACGTCGTCAACGGCCGGTTCGGCGCGCTGTCCTGGATCGTGTTCCAGGTGCTCTCCGTCGCGGGGCTCGTCGGCGCGGCGTGGGTCGCGTGGACGCAGACGTTCGCGGTGTCCCCCGGCGACGTCGTCATGCTGTCGAGCTACTTCGTCACGCTCACCGCGTCCGTGACGGGGCTGCTGAGCCTCGCGCCGATCATCACGAAGGGCCTGGAGTCCGTGCGGTCCATGGGCGAGGTGCTGGGCGAGCCCGACGTCGAGCGCAACGCCGGCAAGCGCGTCCTCGACCACGTCGAGGGCCGCGTCGCGTTCGAGGACGTCACGTTCGCGTACGACGACGTCCCCGCCCCGGGCGAGGAGCCCGCCCTCGCGGTCGACCACCTCTCCCTGACGGCACGGCCCGGCGAGACCGTCGCCCTGGTCGGGGCCTCGGGGTCGGGCAAGTCGACCGTGCTCAACATGGTCATCGGGTTCCTCGCGCCGACGTCGGGGCGCGTCCTGGTCGACGGTGTCGACACCGCGACGGTCGACCTGCGCTCCTACCGCCGGTTCCTCGCCGTCGTGCCGCAGGAGTCGATCCTCTTCGAGGGGTCCGTCCGCGACAACGTCACCTACGGCAGCCCCGACCTCACCGACGCCGCCGTCGAGCGGGCCCTGCGCGACGCGAACGCGTGGGACTTCGTCACCGAGATGGGCGGCCTCGACGCCGTGATCGGCCAGCGCGGCGGGCGCCTCTCCGGCGGACAGCGCCAGCGCCTCGCCATCGCCCGCGCCCTCGTGCGCGACCCGCGCGTGCTCGTCCTCGACGAGGCGACGTCCGCGCTCGACACCACGTCAGAACGACTCGTGCAGGAGGCGCTCGGGCGGCTCATGCGCGGGCGCACGACGTTCGTCGTCGCGCACCGACTCTCCACCGTCCGCGGCGCCGACCGCATCGTCGTCATGGACCACGGCCGCGTCGTCGAGGTCGGCAGCCACGACGAGCTCGTCGCCGCCGGCGGGACGTACGCGAGCATGCACGCCACGCCCGCGGCCTGAGCGTCAGGGCCGGCGGCCTCCCGTCGCCGCGCCCCGGAACGCGAAGACGAGGACGCGCACCGCGAGCACGGTCCCGACGAACCCCAGCGCCGCGCCGAGGACGGCGAAGAGGCGCAGGCCCTCGACGAGCTCGGGTCCGGAGTCCGCGGAGACCAGCACGACGGCCGCCACGACGGCTGCGGCGGCGATGACGGTGGACACGACCTGCTGCACGAGGCCGGTGACGAACGCGCGGTCGTCGGGGTGGGCGAACGACCGGACGTTGACGGTGAGCCGCCCGGCCTCGACGTCGCTCGTGATCTTGGCGAGGCGCCGCGGGAGCCGTTCGAGCTCGGGCGCGAGGCCGAGGAAGAGGCTCGTCGCGCGCTCGCGCAGGCCCTCCGGCGTGACGACGCGCCGCACGAGCGGCTGCGCGGTCGCACGGGCCCCGGCGACGAGGTCGAACCCGGGGTCGATGAGGCGCAGCGTCCCCTCGAGCGACGTGAACGTGCGGAACGCGGCGGCGACCTGCGAGGGGACGGCGAGCCCCGCGTCGGTGACGAGCCGGAACAGCGCGGTGAACATCGCGCCGCTCGCGCCGGCGCCGCGGAACCGCACGATCACCTGCCCGACAGCGCGCTCCAGGCGGCGTACGTCGAGGTCCGCCGGGGCGTCGAGCAGCTCGAGCAGGGCGTCGGTCGCGGCGACGGCGTCGTCGGCGTCGACCGCGAGCAGCACGGCCGCGAGCGCCAGGCGCTCGGGCTCGCCGAGGCGTCCGACGGAGCCCATGTCGAGCAGGCCGAGGCGACCGTCGTCGGTGACGAGCACGTTGCCGGGGTGCAGGTCGGCGTGGAACGTGCCCGCGACGAGCACCTGCTCGAGCGTCGCGGTGAGGAGCCGGGACGCGAGGTCGGCGCGCACGGCGTCGTCCAGGCCCGCGAGGACGTCCGCGGCACGGCCGACGGGGACGCCGTCGAGCCGTTCCATGACGAGCAGCGTCGTGCCGGAGAGCTCGGGGTAGACCTCGGGGACGCGGACGCGCGGCCCTGCGGTCGGCTCGGCGCCGTCGGCGTCCGGCAGCGGTTCCCCCACAGCACCCCGCGCGAGCGCGGCGCGCAGCGCGAGCGTGTTCTCCAGCTCGACGGTGTAGTCGAGCTCCTCGCGCAGCGAGGCCGCGAAGCCGTCCGCGAGGTCGACGACGCCGAGCGAGCGCCCCCACGCGGTGTCGCGCTCGATGCGGCGCGCGAGCCGACCGAGGATCGCCAGGTCCGTCTCGACCTGTGCCCGCGCCCCGGGGCGCTGGACCTTGACCACGACGTCCCGCCCGTCGAGCAGGCGCGCCGCGTGCACCTGCCCGACCGACGCCGACGCGAGCGGCTCGGGCGAGAACTCCGCGAACGCCTCGTCGATCGGCTGCCCGAGCGCGTCGACGACGGCAGCCTCGACCTGCGGCCACGGCGCGGGCGGGACCTCGCTCTGGAGCGTGGCCAGGGCGTCGGCGAACGTGGCGGGGAGCAGGTCGCGGCGCGTCGACAGGACCTGGCCGAACTTCACGAACGTCACGCCCGCGTCGCTGAGGGCGTCGCGCAGCGCGGCGGCCTGGCGGCGCTGGTCGGTGCGCGAGAGCCGGGACCCGTCGGGCTGCCGCGCGCCGCGCGTGAGCGCCCCGCCGAGGCCGTGCCGGACGCCGATCGCGAGGATCTGCGCGTACCGCCGGGTCTCGCGACGCCCCTGGCGCAGTCCCCGCAGCGCGCGCCACGGGCCGGGCACCGAGCCGGTCGGTATCAGCAGCTCGAGCACGAGCAGGACGCACAGCCCCAGCACGAACGCCCAGGCGAACGCGAGGACGATCGCCACGAGCGCGACGCCGGGCGCGACGGTGAGCGTCCCGTCCGGGCGCGACCAGCCGACGTCGAGCAGGCCGTTGGTGAGCACCCACGACGTGACGGTGAGCATCGCGAGCGCCACCACGGCGGAACGGATCCAGCCGACCGCGGCCCCCATGACACGGCGTGCCGTCGCCGCGAGGAGCACGAGCATGACCACCGTGGAGACGACGCCGACGAGCCCGATGAAGAATCCGGAGACGACCTGCATGACCGTCACTCTTCCCGACGGCGCCGCGGATCACCACCACGGCGCGCTACTGGGACGGGCACCGCGCCACCGGGACGGGCACCGCGACGCCGGGCGCGGCATGATGGAGCTCCCCCGACAGGTCGGAGCCCCGATGACGAACGTCGACCTTCTCACCGACGCGCACCTCACCCACGCCCGGACCGCCCCGAACGGGCGCAGCGCCGAGGTCGTGCTGCACGACGGTCCCCTGCGTCAGACGATCCTCGCGCTGCGCGCGGGCGTCGAGCTCGGGGAGCACAACTCCCCGCCCGCGGCGTCGATCCAGGTGCTGCGCGGTCGCGTCCGCGTCACGGCGCTCGGCGAGGGCGACGTCGAGCTGGGCACCGGCGAGCTGCGCGTCCTCACGCACGAGCGGCACGCCGTGGGCGCGATCGAGGACTCCGCGTTCCTGCTCACGACGGTGACGAGCATCCCGGACGCCTGAGCGACGGCGCACGATCTCCGTCGCGCCGAACCCGGGATCTCGGGTCACCCGGGCTCGACCGTGACCGGCGACCCCGGGTTCGGCGGGTCGTCAGCGCCGCACCGCCAGCGCCGCGAGGGTGAGCGCGACGGCGTCCTCCGCGACGGCGCCCGGCCAGTCGGGGCGCGAACCGACGGCGAGGCGTCGCCACGCCGCACCGCCCCACGTCCCGACGGCGGCCCCCGCCGCGCCCGCGACCGCGGCGGCGACGACGCCCGCGGGACCCGTGCGGCGCCGGGCCAGCAGGACTCCGCCCAGCGCCCCGCTCGCGAGGCGGAACACCGGCCCGGGCGGGTCGAGGCGGCTCGGCGTCTGCGGAAGCTTGTCGCCGACCAGCTCGCCCGCGACCCCGGCAGCGGCCGTACCGCGTACGAGGACGCCGAGAGCACCCGGGCCGTCGCCCGACCCGCGAGCCCGACCTCCGACCCAGCCGCCGAGCACCGGCGCCGCGACACCGAGGCTGCTGCGCGACCCCGCGGCCACGCCGAGCGCGAGCGCCCGGGCGAGGAGCGTCGTCGTGCGGGGCGTGGGCGCTGCGTCGTCAGACGTCATGGGGTCCTCCTGCGGCTCGTCGGTGGTGCGGGGGGTGGCGGTCTCGTCGAACGTAGCCGCTCCGGGCGCGGCCCACCCGGGCTGCGGGAGCGGTCCCGCTAGCCTGGGTCCGTGCCCGGACCCACTCTGAGCGAGGTCGCGCGCGACGCCGGCGTCTCCCTCGCGACCGCCTCCCGCGCGATCAACGGGAGCGCGAACCGCACGGTGCGCCCCGACCTCCGGGAGCGGGTGCTCGCGTCGGCCCGTCGGCTGGGCTACTCACCGGACCCGAGCGCGCAGGCCATGGCGCGCGGTCGCACGACGAGCGTGGGCCTCGTAGTGCACGACATCGCGGACCCGTACTTCTCGTCCCTCGCGGCGGGGGTCGCCGACGCGGCCGACCGCGACGGGCTCATCGTCACCCTGACGAGCACACGCCACTCGCCGGAGCGCGAGCGCGCGTTCGTCGAGCTCATGGACCGGCAGCGGGCGCGGGCGGTCGTGCTGGGCGGCGGTCGGCTCGCGGAGGACGCCGACGGCGCGCTGCGGGGCGCGCTCGAGCGCTACCGCGCGTCGGGGGGCGGGGTCTCCCTCGTGGGCCAGCCGCTCGGCGACCTGCCCGCGGTGGAGATCGCCAACGCCGAGGGCGCCGCGGACCTCGCGCGCGCCCTGCACGGCCTGGGCTACCGCGCGTTCGGGGTGCTCGCCGGGCCGGGGGGCCACCGCACCGCGCTCGACCGGGCGCGCGGCTTCACCGAGGCGCTGTCCGCGCTGGGCTCGCCCGTCGCCGCGGACGCGGTCGTCGAGTGCCCGTTCACGCGCGACGGCGGCCACGGTGGGATGTGCGAGCTGCTCGACCGCGTGGGGCAGGGTCTCCGCGGCACGGGCACCCCGCCCGTCGCCGTCTTCGCGGTGAACGACGTCATGGCCGTCGGGGCGATGGCCGCGGCGCGCGAGGCGGGCCTGCGCGTCCCCGAGGACGTCGCCGTCGCGGGGTTCGACGACATCGTGACCCTGCGCGACGTCACGCCGGGACTGACGACGGTCCGCATCCCGCTCGCCGAGGTCGGGGAGCGGGCCCTGGCGCTCGCGCTCGCGGCGCCCGACGACGAGGCCGCGCCGCAGCGGGTCGTGGTCCGGGGCGAGGTCGTGCTCCGGGAGTCCACACCCTTGCTCTGACGCCTCCCTGTTGACGCGGGAAAACGGTTCCCCTACGCTCGCGGAAAGCGCATTCCGCGTCCGGCAGCCCGCCGGGCGCCCGACCGACGACGGAGTCCTCGATGACCACCACCCGAACCCTGCGGATCGCGATGAACGGCGTGACCGGCCGCATGGGGTACCGCCAGCACCTCGTCCGCTCGATCCTGCCGATCCGCGAGCAGGGCGGCGTCGAGCTCCCCGACGGCACGCGGCTCCAGGTCGAGCCGGTGCTCGTCGGGCGCAACGAGACCAGGCTCCGCGAGCTCGCCGCGCAGCACGACGTCGAGCACTGGACCACCGACCTCGACGCCGCGATCGTCGACCCGGCGACGGACGTCGTCTTCGACGCCTCGATGACCGCGCTGCGCGCCAAGACGCTGACGAAGGCCATGCAGGCCGGCAAGCACGTCTACACCGAGAAGCCGACGGCCGAGACGCTCGCCGAGGCGATCGACCTCGCCCGGCTCCGCGAGGAGACCGGGGTGACCGCCGGCGTCGTGCACGACAAGCTCTACCTGCCCGGCCTCGTCAAGCTTCGCCGGCTCGTCGACGAGGGCTTCTTCGGCCGCATCCTGTCCCTGCGCGGCGAGTTCGGCTACTGGGTGTTCGAGGGCGACCACCAGGCCGCGCAGCGCCCGTCGTGGAACTACCGCGCCGAGGACGGCGGCGGCATGACGACGGACATGTTCTGCCACTGGAACTACGTGCTCGAGGGCATCCTCGGGTCCGTCCGGACCGTCACCGCCCAGACCACGACCCACATCCCCACGCGCTGGGACGAGCAGGGCACGGAGTACGCCGCGACCGCCGACGACGCCGCGTACGGGATCTTCGGGGTCGAGACGCCGGGCGGCGACCCGGTCGTCGCGCAGATCAACTCGTCGTGGGCCGTCCGCGTCTACCGCGACGAGCTCGTCGAGTTCCAGGTGGACGGCACGCACGGCTCGGCGGTCGCCGGGCTGCGCCGGTGCGTCGCGCAGCAGCGCGCCCACACGCCCAAGCCCGTCTGGAACCCCGACCTGCCCGTCACCGAGCCGTTCCGCGACCAGTGGCTCGACGTCCCCGCGAACGCCGACCTCGACAACGGCTTCAAGGCCCAGTGGGAGGAGTTCCTGCGCGACGTCGCCGCCGAACGCCCGCACCGCTACGACCTGCTCTCCGCGGCGCGCGGCGTCCAGCTCGCCGAGCTGGGACTGCGCTCGTCGGCGGAGGGCCGCCGCCTCGACGTGCCGGAGATCGTGCTGTGAGCGCGCCGACCGCGCACGCTTCCACGCACACGACCTCGCCGCTCCCCGGCGCGCGCGAGCTGCGCGACCGCGACGGCAGCGGCGCCGTGGTGCGCCTGCCCCGCTTCACCGACGACGGCCGCGTCGCTGGGACCGAGGTGCGCGAGCTGCTCGTCCCCGGTCCGTGGACGACGCCGTCCGCCCCCTTCACGTCGCGCGTCGCCTTCGCGGCGGCGCACGTCGTGCCGCAGGTGGGCGCGGAGAACGTGCCCGGCGCGCCCGCCGTCGTCGACTGGGACACGACGCTCGCCTACCGCCACCGGCTCTGGGAGCACGGGCTGGGCGTCGCCGACGCGATGGACACCGCCCAGCGCGGCATGGGCCTCGACTGGGCCGCGACCCAGGAGCTCGTGCGGCGCTCGGCGGCCGAGGCGCGGACCGTCGGCGGTCGGGTCGCGTGCGGCGCGGGCACCGACCAGCTCGACCCCGCCGTCGTCGCGGGGTGGGAGCCGGGCGACCCCGCCGCGCTCGCCGCCGTCACCGACGCCTACCGCGAGCAGGTGCGCGTGGTCCAGGACGCCGGCGCCCAGGTGATCGTCATGGCGTCGCGCGCGCTCGCCCGCGTCGCCCGCTCCCCCGAGGAGTACGCGCGCGTCTACGACGCCGTGCTCGCCGAGGCCGAGGCGCCCGTGATCCTGCACTGGCTCGGCACGATGTTCGACCCTGCGCTCGCCGGCTACTGGGGCACGTGCGACGACGTCGCCGCGGCCACCGACGTGTTCGTCGACCTGGTCCGCGCCCACCAGGGCCGCGTCGACGGCGTGAAGGTGTCGCTGCTCGACGCCGGGCACGAGAAGGACCTGCGGGCCCGCCTCGCCGTGCTCGACCCGGGCGCCGGCCCGGCCGCGCCAGGCCCCGTCCGTCTCTACACGGGCGACGACTTCAACTACCCGGAGCTCGTGGTCGGCGACGGCCGGGCGCACTCGGACGCGCTGCTCGGCATCTTCGCGGCGATCTACCCGGCCGCATCGACGGCGCTCGGCGCGCTCGACGCCGGGCACCCGGACCGCGCGCACGCGATCCTCGCGTCGACCGAGGCGCTGGGGCGCCACGTGTTCACCGCGCCGACGTACTACTACAAGACGGGGATCGCGTTCCTGTCGTGGCTCAACGGCACGCAGCCCGCGTTCCAGATGGTCGGCGGCCTGCAGTCGGGGCGCTCGGTCGCGCACCTCGTCGCGCTCGTCCGGCTCGCGGACCGCGCCGGGCTCCTGCTCGCCCCGGACCTCGCCGCGCGTCGCACGCGCGCGTTCCTCGAGGCGAACGGGGCGGCGTCGTGACCAGCGCGTCGTCCGGGGCCCGGAACGCGCCCGACCTCTCGCGCTGCTCGCTCAACACCGCGACGGTCAAGCGCGCGACGCTCGAGGAGGCGGTCGGTCTCGCCGCCGAGGCGGGCTACGGCGCCGTCGGGCTGTGGCGCGACCGCGTCCAGGAGATCGGCGCCGAGCGCGCCGCGCAGGTCGTCGCCGGCGCCGGGCTGCGCGTCTCCTCGCTGTGCCGGGGCGGGTTCCTCACGGCGACCGGCGCGGACGACGTCGCCGCGGCGCTCGACGACAACCGGCGCGCGATCGAGGAGGCGTCCACGGTCGGGACGCGCGAGCTCGTGCTCGTCGTCGGCGGTCTCCCCGCGAACGGCACGCCCGGGCAGGGGCCGCGGCCCGGTGCCGGACCGGCCGACCGCGACCTCGTCGCCGCGCGCGGCCGGGTGGCCGACCGGCTCGCCGACCTCGCCCCGTTCGCCGCGGACCACGGCGTGCGGCTCGTGCTCGAGGCGCTGCACCCGATCTTCGCGGCGGACCGCGCCGTGCTCTCGACCCTCGGCCAGGCCCTCGACCTCGCCGCGCCGTTCGACCCGGCGGTCGTCGGCGTCGTCGTGGACACGTACCACGTGTGGTGGGACCCGGACCTGCGGTCGAGCGTCGCGCGTGCCGGGAGCGAAGGGCGCATCGCGGGCTACCAGGTGTGCGACTGGGTCCTCCCGCTCGCGGCCGACCCGCTGCTCTCGCGCGGCCACGTGGGCGACGGGTACGTCGACTTCGCGACGATCACCCGCTGGGTCGCCGAGACCGGGTACGCGGGCGACGTCGAGACCGAGATCTTCCGGCAGGAGATCTGGGACGACGACCCGCGCCGCGTCGTCGCGACCGTGGCCGACCGCTACGCCCGCCACGTCCTGCCGCACCTCACCGGCTCCTGACCGGCACGCACCCCGACCAGGCCCGTCCAGGTCCACCACCCCGCAGCCCGTGCGCTGCTCGGCCCTCCCGCCGAGCGACGCACGGGCTGTGCTGCGTCGGCCCACGACACCCCCGAGGGGTTGACGAATCGGACATGACGGTGCATGATCGTGAGCAGAGCATACCCCCTAGGGGTATCTGGGAGGAGGAACGGTGGACCACCGTACGGAGCATGACCACGGGCACGGGCCCGGTCCGGGCACCGACGCCGCGCACCAGGGGTCGCACGCCCACGACGGCGGGCACGCCCCCGCCGCGCACGCGCCGACCCACGACCACGCGCAGCACGACCACGCCGCGCACGCCGGGCACGACGTGTCAGACGGCGGGGCGCGCGCCGGGCACGACATGTCCGGCCACGGCGACCACGCCGGGCACGACATGTCCGGCCACGGGGGCCACGGCGACCACGTCGGGCAGTTCCGCCGTCTGTTCTGGGTCATGCTCGTCCTCGCGGTGCCCACCGTCGCGCTGAGCCCGATGTTCGCGATGCTCCTCGGCTACGACCTGCCCGACGCGGCGTGGCTCCCCTGGGTCTCGCCCGTGCTCGGCACGGTGATCTTCTTCTGGGGCGGACGGCCGTTCCTCACGGGTGCGGTGAGCGAGCTCCGCGGCCGCAAGCCGGGGATGATGACGCTCATCTCGCTCGCGATCACGGTCGCGTTCGTGTCGTCGCTCGGGTCGAGCCTCGGGCTGCTCGCGCACGAGCTGGACGTGTGGTGGGAGCTCGCGCTCCTCGTCGTCATCATGCTGCTCGGCCACTGGCTCGAGATGCGCTCGCTCGCCCAGACGGCGTCGGCGCTCGACTCGCTCGCCGCGCTCCTGCCGGACGAGGCCGAGCGCGTCGCGGAGGACGGGTCTGTCACGACGGTCCCGCCGACCGACCTGCGCGTGGGCGATCTCGTCGTCGTCCGCCCGGGCGGGCGTGTCCCCGCGGACGGCGAGGTCGCGTCCGGGTCCGCGGACGTCGACGAGTCGATGATCACCGGGGAGTCGCGGCCCGTGCGCCGCACCGTCGGGGACGCCGTCGTCGCCGGGACCGTCGCGACGGACGACGCGCTGCGCGTGCGGATCACGGCCGTGGGCGAGGACACCGCGCTCGCAGGCATCCAACGGCTCGTCGCCGACGCCCAGGCGTCCTCGACCAAGACCCAGCGCCTCGCCGACCGCGCCGCCGGCTGGCTGTTCTGGTACGCGCTCGGCGCGGCCGCCCTGACGATCGGCCTGTGGCTCGTCTTCGGCACGCCCGAGCAGGCACTGATCCGCGCGATCACCGTGCTCGTCATCGCGTGCCCCCACGCCCTGGGCCTCGCGATCCCGCTCGTCGTGTCGCTCTCGACCGAGCGCGCCGCGAAGGCCGGCGTCCTGGTGAAGGACCGCCTCGCGCTGGAGCGCATGCGCACGGTGGACACCGTCCTGTTCGACAAGACGGGGACGCTGACCGCGGGCGAGCCGGTCGTCGCGCACCTCGCCACCGCGGGCGGCACGACCGAGGACGAGCTCCTCGCGCTCGCCGCCGCGGCCGAGGCCGACAGCCAGCACCCGCTGGCGCGGGCGATCGTGCGCGCGGCGGAGGAGCGCAGCGGACGCGGCCTCGTCGTCCCGCAGGCGACCGGCTTCCGGTCGCTCACCGCGGTCGGCGTCGAGGCGACGGTCCCCACGCCGGACGGCGCCCGGCGCGTGGCGGTCGGCGGTCCCGCGCTCCTGCGCGAACGCGGCCTCGACCCGCTCCCCGACGCCGAGGCGTGGGCGCACGACGGCGCGACCGTCCTGCACGTGGTGGTCTCTCCCGACGTCGCGGGTGCGGACGCGGACGCGCGCCACGAGCACGGTCACGAGCACGCGACGGACGAGGTCGTGGGGGCGTTCGCCCTCGCCGACGCGATCCGCCCCAAGTCGCGCGAGGCGGTCGACGCCCTGCACCGGCGCGGCATCAAGGTCGTCATGATCACGGGCGACGCCGAGCCGGTGGCTCGGGCGGTCGGGCGCGAGCTGGGCATCGACCAGGTGTTCGCAGGCGTGCGCCCCGAGGACAAGGACGCGAAGGTCGCGGAGCTCCAGCACGACGGCCGCGTCGTCGCGATGGTCGGCGACGGCGTCAACGACGCCCCGGCGCTCGCGCAGGCGGACGTCGGCATCGCGATCGGCGCCGGGACGGACGTCGCGATCGCGTCGGCCGGGGTCATCCTCGCGAGCTCCGACCCGCGCGCGGTCCTGTCGATCATCGAGCTGTCGCACGCCTCGTACCGCAAGATGCAGCAGAACCTGTGGTGGGCCGCGGGCTACAACATCGCGGCCGTGCCGCTCGCGGCGGGCGTGCTCGCCCCGGTCGGGTTCGTCATGCCGATGGCGGTGGGCGCGATCCTCATGTCCGCGTCGACGGTCATCGTGGCGCTCAACGCGCAGCTCCTGCGCCGCATCGACCTCGACCCGGCGCGGCTCGCGTCCCGGTGATCCCCGCGCCGACCACGAGGTTGCTGTCGTTCTCCGCACGAGAACGACAGCAACCCCGTGCTCGCGGGCGAGCAAGGTCGTGGTCGGCGGTCGCGCTCGTGGGCCTGCTGGCGGCCGCCGTGCTGTGGATGCACGTCCTGGCGGGCAGCAGCTCGCACCACGGCGTCGCGCTGCCCGACGTCGGCTCCGGGCACGGCGGTCCGGTCACCCTCCTCGACGGCCCGACGGCGTCAGGCGGCACCTTCACCGAGGACGGCGAGCCCCCGCACGCCGCCACCACGCTCGGCCAGGACGACGGCACACCGGCCTCCGGGACAGCCTCCGGGACAGGTCCGGTCCTCTCGGCCGGCGCGGACGCGCCCGGCGGCGCGGGGCCGCTGTGCCTCATGGTGCTCGTCGCGCTGGTGACGCTCGCCGCACGGGTCGCGCTGCGCCGTCGGGCACCGTGGCCCCCGACGCGCGGCGACGTGCCCCTCCACCACCTGCGGGCCGCGCTCCCGGACCGCCCGCCCGACCTCCACGCGCTGGGGATCAGCAGGACGTAGGCCGACATCGGCCCCGTCCTGGGCGCCGTCGTGCGCCCGCTGCACCCCACGAACGGAGATCGACCATGACACGCACCGTCCGCACGACCCTCGCCGCGCTCGCGCTCGGCACCACGCTCGCCCTGGCGGGCTGCTCCGACGCCGGCACCGGAGACGCCGGCGGGCAGCCCGCGGGCACGCCCACGAGCACCGCGCCCGCGAGCGCCGCGACGGCGTCCGACGCCGACGTGATGTTCGCGCAGATGATGATCCCGCACCACGAGCAGGCCGTGGAGATGTCCGCGATCGTGCTCGCGAAGGACGGTGTCGACGAGCGCGTCGTCGCCCTCGCCGAGCAGATCGAGGCCGCGCAGGCCCCGGAGGTCGAGCAGATGACCGCGATGCTCGAGCGCTGGGGCGCCGACCCGTCCGGCGGCGACCACGCCGGGCACATGGGCGGCATGCTCGACGACGGCGCGCTCGCCGCGCTCGAGGCCGCGCCCGCCGAGGAGGCCCAGCGTCTCTTCCTGGAGGGCATGGTCGAGCACCACGAGGGCGCCGTCGCCATGGCGCAGGACGTCCTCGCCGACGGCGAGGACCCCGAGGTGCTGGCGCTCGCGGAGGAGATCGTCGCGGCGCAGCAGGAGGAGATCGACGCGATGCGCTCACTGCTGACCGAGCTCTGACCCGCCGAGCACGACGTAGGTGTCGTTCTGAACGCCTTCGCGACACCTACGTCGTGCTCGACCGCGAGGAACGTCGTGCTCGCTGCGAGACTGGGCGGGTGACCACGACGCACCCCGCCGACCGGCCCGCCACCGGCGTCCTGCTCACGCCGGGCGCCGGCGCGAGCCGCGACCACCGCGCGCTCGTCGCGATCGACGAGGCGCTCGCCGCGCTCGACCCGCCCGTGCCGGTGCGACGCGTGGACTTCCCGTACCGGATCGCGGGCAGGCGGATGCCGGACCGCCCGCCCGTCGCGATCGCCCACGTGCGCGCGGAGGCGGAGTCGTTCGCCGCCGAGCTCGGCACGACGACGGACCGCCTCGTGCTCGGCGGCCGCTCGTACGGCGGGCGCATGTGCTCGATGGCCGTCGCCGAGGGCCTGCCCGCGGCCGGGCTCGCGCTCGTCAGCTACCCCCTGCACCCGCCGGGCAAGCCCGAGCGCCTGCGCACCGAGCACTTCCCCGACCTGCGCGTGCCCATACTGCTCGTGTCGGGGCGCACGGACCCGTTCGCGACCCCCGACGAGCTCACCGAGCACGCCGCCGCGATCCCCGGCCCGGTCACCCGCGTCGAGCTGCCGGGCGCGCACGACCTCAAGGGACAGGACGCCGCGGTGTGCGACGCGCTCGTCGCGTGGCTCGCGACGCTCGGCTCCTGACAGCGCCCGCAGGGGACCCTCAGCGCCGCCCGCGCCGGACGCGGAGCACGGCCGCGTCGACGCGCGGCGGCGGTCGGAACGCCGAGCGCGGCACCGACCGCCCGACCTCGACGGCCCAGCCCCGCGCGGCGCGCCCCGCCGTGCCCTCGCCCGCGGCGATGCGCCGAGCGGCCTGCCGCTGCACGACGACGTCCGCCGCCACGAGCGCCGAGCCGCGCGCGAGCACGCGGGTGAGCAGGGGCGACGTCAGTCCGAACGGCGGGTTCGCGACGACGCGGAACGGGCGGTGCGGCAGGCGCAGGTCGGCGAGGTCGACCTCGAGGACCGTCACGTCCGCACCGGCGAACCGCTCGCGCAGGGCGCGGGCGCGGCGCGGGTGCAGCTCGACGGCGAGGACTCGCGCGCCCGCGGCCACGAGGTGCCGCGTGAGCGCCCCGTCCCCCGCCCCGAGATCGAGGACGAGCTGACCGGGACGCACCCCGGCGTCGTCGACCACGCGCGCGGCGTGCTCAGCGGTGAGCGGGTGCCATCCCCACTCGCGTCGCGTGCCCGGCCCGGCCACGACGCACCATCGTCATCAGGAACATGGCGGCCACGCTAGGACCCCACGAGCGTCGTCGTCGAGCGATTTGTCCGGGCTCGCGACTCGGTTCTCCGGCGGCTTCCCCACAGCTTTCCGACGGCGAGCCAGGACTGCGTACGATGTGCCGCGGACCACGCCCGAGCCGACCCGGAGGTGATGATGCGCGCCGCTGGCCGACTGCTCGCGCTCGCGACCCTGGGGGTCGTCACGACGGCGCTCGCCGCGTCCCCGGCGGTGGCTGCCGACCGCGACGGCGGCGGCGGGCTCACCGTCACCGTCGACACCGTGTCCTTCGACGCGAGCCGCCTGCACGAGGGACCGGGGTGGCTCGGGTACGTCGTGACCAAGCCCGACGGGTCGCACGCACGCAACCTCGGCGACAGCTACTCGAGCGAGGACGCCGCGGACGGCGTGCTGGAGCTCGACGTCCCGCGGCGCGGGCAGTACAGCGACGGGTACTGCATCAGCTGGGTCCTGGTGACGGGCATCGACCGGCAGTACGCGGGGTGGAACGGCGACGCCGCCGTCTGCACGACCGCCGCCACGCCCCCACCGACGACGCCGCCGCCTGCGCCCGCGACGGAGGCGCCCGTCGAGGCACCGGCGGTCGAGGCGCCGGCGCCGGTCGTCGAGGCGCCCGTCGAGACCGCGGAGGCGCCCGCGCCGGAGGTCACGGAGGAGCCGACGCAGGAGCCGACGACCGAGACCCCCGTCGATCCCTCGCCCGAGCCCACGACGCCGCGGCCCGAGCCCTCGCGGACGCCCCTGACGTCCGCGGCAGAACGCATGGCCCCTCCGCAGCCCGCGGAGGAGACGTTCCCGACGCTCGCCGTCGTCGGCGTCGGCGGGCTCGTCGCCGCGGCGGCGGGTGGCGCGATCCTGCTCCTGCGCCGCGTCGGCTGAGCCGCCGCGCTCAGCGCGTGACCCTGCGCCGGTGGCGGTGCCCGGCAGGGCGAGGGGCCCGCGAGCGGGACGGCGCACCGCCCCCAGGAACGACGAAGCCCTGACCAGCGTTTTCGCTGGTCAGGGCTTCGATGTCGGAGCCGCCTATCGGAATCGAACCGATGACCTATTCATTACGAGTGAATCGCTCTACCGACTGAGCTAAGGCGGCATGCTACGTCCCGGTCCGCTCCGCGAACCGCTGGCAACGAGCGCCTACTGTACCCAACGACCGGGCCAGATTCCAAAGCGGCCTCGTCGGCCGCCGCCGGGCGCCCTCGGCGTCAGCAGCGCAGGCCGTCCTCGGGCACCGTCCCGTCCACGAGATAGGCGTCGACGGCGTCGCCCACGCACGCGTTGGAGCGGCCGTAGGCGGTGTGCCCCTCGCCCTCCCACGTGAGCAGGACGGCCGAGTCGAGCGTGTCCGCGAGGCCCTCGGCCCAGACGTACGGGGTGGCGGGGTCGTTGGTCGTCCCGATGACGACGATCGGCGCGGCGCCCTCGGCGTGGAGGTCGAACTCCTGCTCCGCCACGGGGTACGCCCAGCCGTCGCACGTGAGGCCGCCGAACGCGAAGAAGGAGCCCATGGTGGGCGCCGCCTCCTCGAGGCGCTCGAGCTGGGCCTGCATCGCGTCGGGGTCGTCGTCCTGGCGCCCGTCGAGGCAGTTGACCGCGCGGAACGCCTCCGACGAGTTGGACGAGTACGTCCCGTCGGGGTTGCGGTCGTTGTAGAAGTCGGCCAGGTAGAGCAGCAGGTTGCCCGTGCCCTCCTCGAACGCCTCCGTGAGCGCCTGCGTGAGCACCGGCCAGCTCTGGTCGTTGTAGAGCGTGACGGCGACGCCGTAGAAGCCGAGCGTCTGCGTCACGCGGCGGTCGGAGTCGGTCGGCAGCGGGTTCGCCTTCGCGGCGTCGAGGAGCGAGCGGATCTGCCGCATCCCCGCGTCGGCGTCACCGCGCAGCGGGCACTCGCCCCCGGCCTGGCAGTCCTCGACGTAGGCGCGCAGGGCGTTCTCGAAGCCGACGGCCTGCTGCTCGGAGATCGTGTCGGGGTCGAGGCTCGTGTCGATCGCGCCGTCGAGCACGAGGCGCCCGACCTTGTCCGGGAACAGCCCCGCGTACGTCGCGCCGAGCTGCGTGCCGTAGGAGTAGCCGAGGTAGGCGAGCTTCTCGTCGCCGAGCACGGCCCGCAGCATGTCCATGTCGCGCGCGGCGCTCTGCGTGTCGACCTGGCCGAGCAGGTCGCCCGTGTTCTCGGCGCACGCGTCGGCCCAGGCGCGCCGGTCCTCCGCGAGCGCCTCGAGCCCCGCCTCGTCGGTGTCGAAGTCGCGGGACAGCGACTCGTCCTTCGCCGCGTCGTCGAGGCACACGACGGGCGAGGACTGGCCGACGCCCCGCGGGTCGAACCCGACGAGGTCGTACGCCGCGCTGACGCGCTCGCCGACCGTCGGGGCGAGGGTCGTGATGAAGTCGATCCCCGAGGCCCCGGGCCCGCCCGGGTTGGTGAGGAGCGACCCGATGCGCTCCCCCGTCGCGGGCTGCCGCTTGACCGCGAGCTCGATCTCGCCCGCCGCCGGGTCCTGCCACGAGAGCGGGGCGCGCGCGGTCGCGCACTCCCATCCCGCGCCGCAGTCCTCCCACGCGAGGCTCTGGCCGTAGAAGTCCTCGAAGCCCTCCGGCCCGGTCTCGCCCGTGCCGGACGCGGAGGTCGCGACGTCGTCCACGGGGGTCTGCTGCTTGGGCGGCACCGAGCACGCGCCCAGGACGAGGGCCAGCACGAGGGTCGCGGCGCCGGCCAGGGAACGTCGAGCAGCGCGGGAGAGGGGCGTCGTCACCCGCACACGGTAGCCGCTCCCCCGGCGCGCGCAGGACGGTCCCGCCGGGGCGGGACCGTCCTTTCACGCGCTCTTCACCGCAGGGGGTGACTACTCCTCGACCCAGGCCGACTCGCCGGTCGTGCCGTCCGCCGCGGGCGGGACGACGACGGTCCCGCGGTCGCCCAGCACGACGCTCACCTCGCCGCTCGCGTCGACGTCGTCGGGCACCCCGACCACCGAGGTGGCCGGCACGTAGTCCATCGTGCACGGCGTGTCCGGGGCGATCTCGACGAACGTCACGACGACGTCGCTGCCCTCGACCGCGGCGTCGTCCTCCGCGAGCACGGGACACGTGCTCGACCCGTACGTCACGACGAACAGCAGACCGGGCTCGGCGCTCCACGCGGCGCCCGTCCCGCCCTCGGTCGGCGCGTCGACGCCGGGCGGCAGGCCCATGCCGTGCGCGCCCGCCACGACGTCCATCGTCCCGGCGTCGGGCAGGCCCTCCTCGTCGGAGGCGTCGTCCGACGGCTCCTCGGACGCGTCGTCGCTCGGCTCGGTGGACTCCCCAGAGGCGGACGTGTCGTCCCCGCCGCCGTCGGTCTCGGAGGCGCACGCCCCCAGCAGGCCGACGGCGAGGACGAGCGAGAGCGCGGACGCGGTGCGAGCCGTCCGGGAGACGGGGCGACGGACGGGGACCATGAGCACTCCTCGGTGGGCGACGGTGGCGCGACCATCGTGGGCCCTGGTGGGCGGTCGTGCGCGGCGAACCGCGACGCGCCGGGCGATCGTGACCGGACGGTGACCCGGCGCCGGTGGGAGCATCCCACCATGGACGCTCCGCTCCCGACGCCCGGCACCGGGCCCGCCCCTCTGCCCTGGGGACTGCGCACGGACCTCCGGCGGCACGGCGACGGCGGCGACTCGAGCCGCGTCGGCTACGTCGAGCTCTTCTTCGACCTCGTGTTCGTCTTCGCGGTCACGCAGCTCTCGCACGGCCTCATCGCCCACCCGGGGGCGGAGACGCTCGCGCACACGCTCGTCCTGGGCGTGGCGGTGTGGTGGGTGTGGGTCTTCACGATGTGGGCCACCAACTGGCTCGACCCCGAGCGCGTCCCCGTGCGGACGATGCTCGTCGTCCTCATGCTGCTCGGCCTCGTGCTCGCGAGCGCCATCCCCGAGGCGTTCGGCGACAAGGCCCTGCTGTTCGCGGTGATGCTCGTGACGATGCAGGTGGGGCGGAGCGTGTTCGTGCTGGTCGCCCTGGGCCGGGTCTGGCCGGAGAACGCGGTGAACTTCGTCCGCATCACCACGTGGTTCGTCGTCTCGGGCAGCCTGTGGATCACGGGGGCGCTCGTCGAAGAGCAGCGGCTCGTGCTGTGGGCGGTCGCGTGCGCGATCGACCTGGCGGGCCCGCGCGCGATGTTCTGGCTGCCGTGGCTCGGCGCGTCGCGTGCGAGCACGTGGGTCGTGCGGGGCGAGCACATGGCCGAGCGCGTGAGCCTGTTCGTCATCATCTGCCTGGGCGAGTCGATCATCGTCACGGGCGCGGCGTTCGCGGAGCTGCCGCTCGACGCGACGACCGTGTCCGCGTTCTGCTCCGCGTTCGCGAGCACGGTGCTCATGTGGCTGCTCTTCTTCGACCGCTCCGAGCGGCGCGCGACCGAGTACTTCACGTCGCGCGACGAGCGCGGCATGGTGGCGCAGACGGCGTACACGTACGTGCCGTTCGTCATCGTCGCCGGGATCGTGCTCACGGCGGTCGCGGACGAGCTGGTCCTGCTGCACCCGCTGGGTCACGACGGCGCGGGTCACGCCGACGCGTGGACCGCCGCGCTCGTGTGCGGGGCGGCGGCGACCTACCTGGTCGGCAACGCGCTGTTCCGCCGCGCGGCCGGCGGCCCGTGGTCCTTCCCGCACCTGCTCGGCGCCGCGGCGGTCGGCGCGCTCTACGCGACGCACCTCTGGCTCACGCCGCTCGCGCTCAACTGGGTCACCGACGGCATCCTGCTCGCCGTCATCGTCGGCGACGTCGTGCGGGCTCGTCGTCGGGTGACGGCGGAGGAGCCCGGGTGATCCGCCCCGAGAGACGAGGTACGGCCCGTTCGTGCGCTTCACCCGGCTTTCGCCGGGCGCGAACCCCCCATCGTCGCTAGGTTCGCCCTGTTGGTGCGCGGCAGCCGGCCGTGCTCCGGGTACGGGGATCCGTCGAGAAAGGGCGCGACCGTGGACTTCTGGGACTTCTTCTGGCTCCTCGTCTGGAGCTTCTTCTTCATCGCCTACCTCATCGTGCTCTTCCAGATCATCGCGGACCTGTTCCGTGACCGTGAGCTCTCGGGCTGGTGGAAGGCCGTGTGGATCATCTTCCTCATCTTCCTGCCGATCCTGACGTCGCTCGTCTACCTCATCGCCCGCGGGCGCGGGATGGCGGAGCGGCAGGCGGCGGCTGTCGTCCAGGCGAAGCAGGACACCGACGCGTACATCCGCCAGGTCGCGACCACGTCGCCGGCCGAGCAGATCACGCACGCCAAGTCGCTCCTCGACTCCGGGGCGATCACGCCCGAGGAGTTCGCACAGCTCAAGGCGAAGGCGCTCGCCTGACGGACGTCACACGACCGGACGGGCCGGTCGCACCCGCGTGCGGGTGCGACCGGCCCGTCTCACGTTCGAGGCACGTCCCGGCGGCGTGAGCGTGCGTCAGGCGCGCGCCGCGGCCTCGGGCGCGTAGGAGCCGCTCTCCAGCTCCACGAGCAACGGCTCCCGGACCGGGTTCCACCCGAGCTCGGCCGAGCGCACGGCGCGCGTCTCCTGGTCCAGCAGCAACGCGTCCGCGAACGGTGCCCCGAACCGCTCGCGCGTCGCCTCCACCGACTGCGGCACGACGACGCCGCCCAGCCCCGCTGCCCGGCTCGCCGCCTCGGCGAGGGCCCGGACCGTCGGGTGCTCCGCCGTCGTCCCGAGCAGGTGGCCGCGCGCTCCCTGCTCCAGCGCGAGCGCGTAGAGCACCGCGAGGTCGTCGACGTGCACGACCGACCAGTGCTGCGCCCCGTCGCCCACGAGCGCGAGGCCCGTGCCCTCCGGGCCGTCCACGCGCGGCGCGCCCGACACGAGCGCGGGGATCCCGCGTCCGTCCCCGTAGACGACGCCCGGCGCGACGACCGACGCCACGACGTCCGAGGCGAGCAGCAGCTCCTCCACGGCGACGCGCCACGCGACGATCGCGGGCGGGTCGGTCGGCGAGCTCTCCGCGGCCGCGCCGCTGCCCCACTTCCACACCCCGCTCGTGTGCACGAACGGCTTGGTCGTCCCGCCGAACGCACGCGTGACCGCCTCGACGACCGTGCGGTCGAGGGTCTCGCTCGTCCCGTCGCCGGGCGCGGCGGCGTGGACCGCGCCGTCCGCGCGGTCGAGGACGGCGACGAGCGCGTCCGCGTCGTACGCGTCCACCTGGACGGGGGTCGCCCCGGCGTCGGCGACGGCCGCGGCGGACGCCTCGGAGCGCACGAGCGCGGTCACCTCGTGCCCGCGGCCGCGCAGCTCGCGCAGCACGGCCGACCCGACGAACCCGGTCCCCCCGGTGAGCAGCACCTGCATGTCGTACCTCCCGTGTCGTGGCCGGTCGGCGACCGGTCCGGACGGCACGGTATCTCCCAGGTACTGGTGACTTCACCGTGCCATACTTCCCGCGTGGATACCATGGCGAGCCGACCACGCGGCACCGTCGCCGCGGACGTCTCGCAGAGCGGACCACGCGGTGGGACAGACGGCGGGACGGGCCTCGGGCCCGACGTGTTCTCCGCCGACTGCCCGAGCCGACTCGTCGTCGAGCGCATCGGCGACAAGTGGACGCTCCTCGTCTTCATGGCCCTGCGTCGGCGCGTCCTGCGCTTCGGTGAGCTGCGCGACCTCGTCGGCGTCGTCACGCCCAAGGTCCTCACGCAGACGCTGCGCTCGCTCGAGCGCGACGGCCTGGTCCAGCGCACCGTCCACGCCGAGGTCCCGCCGCGCGTCGAGTACGCGCTCACCGACCTCGGTCGGTCGCTCCTGGGCCCCATCGACGCGATCCGCGCCTGGTCCGAGGAGAACGGCGAGCGCATCGCCGCGTCGCGGGCCGCCGCGGTCGACCGGGCCGGGACGTGAGCCCGCGGACAGATCCAGCGCCGACGACTGCGCCGGCGGTCCTCGTGCTCGCGCTCCTGCTCGCGTTCACGGTCAGTGCCGTGTCGTCGACCGGTCGAGCGCCGCTCGGGAACGGGCGGCTCTCCCGGGGGCACCGCCGCTGACGAGGGGCGGCCTCGCGGGCGGCTCAGCCCTGGGGACGCAGCGCGATGACCATCGCCTCGACCGCGAGCAGCGGCGCGACGTTGCCCTCGAGCCGCTCGCGCGCGACACCGATCGCGTCCATCCGCCGCACGGTCTGCTCCGGCGTGGAGTCCTCGGCGAGCGAGCGCACCGCCTCGGCCAGCTCGACGTTGACGAGCTCGACCTCCGCCCCGAGCTGCACGACGAGCACGTCGCGGTAGAGGGAGAGCAGGTCGACCATCGCACGGTCGAGCACGTCGCGCTGGTGCCGCGTCGCGCGCCGCTTCTGGTCGGCCTCGAGATCGCGGAGCTGGGACCGCAGACGCGGCGGGAGGGTCTCGCCGTCGGCGACGCCGAGCGCGCGCAGCAGCTCCGCCTTCTCGGCCGCGTCGCGCTCCTCGGTCGCCGCCTTCGCCTCGGCCTGCGCGAGGTCCACGAGCTCCCCCGCCGCGAGCACCGCGTCGCCCACCCCGCGGACGCGGCGCGCGAGCGAGAGCACGGACGTCCGCCGGTCGCGCGCCCCCGCGTCACGGGCCAGCCGGCGCGCGAGCCCGATGTGGCTCTGCGCAGCCCGGGCCGCGACGAGCGCGACGTGCTCGTCGACGCCGTCGCGCTGGACCAGCAGCCCGGCCACGGCCTCGACCGGGGGCACGCGCAGCACGACGCCACGGCACCGCGAGCGGATCGTCACGAGCACGTCCTGCGGGCTCGGCGCGCAGAGGATCCACACCGTGTGGGGGGCGGGCTCCTCGATCGCCTTGAGCAGCACGTTCGTCGTGCGCTCGGCCATGCGGTCGGCGTCCTCGACGACGATCACGCGACGTCGCCCCTGCGACGGCGTGCGGCTCGCGACCGTCACGAGGTCGCGCACCTCCTTGATCGCGATGGTGACGAGCTCGGTCGCGACGAGCGTGACGTCCGGGTGCGTCCCGGCGAGCGTCGTGCGGCACGCCTGGCAGTGCCCGCACCCGCCCTGCTCGCACTGGAGCGCCGCGGCGAACGCGCGCGCGGCGTTCGAGCGGCCGGAGCCGGGCGGGCCGGTGAGCAGCCACGCGTGCGTCATCGCAGCAGGGTCGGTCGCGGCGGCTCGGAGCACCTCGACGGCCTGCTCCTGACCGACGACGTCGTCCCAGACGGTCATGCCGCCCCGCTCCCCGACGCCGGTCCCGCCGCGTCCCCCGCGCCGGGCTCGTACCCGATCGCGCTGTCCGTGTCGTCGAAGCCGTCGTCCGGGTCTGCGGCGACGGTGTCCTCCGCCTCCTCCACGACCGGCGTGAGCTCGAGCCGGGCCGCGACGTCGACGCGGATCTGCGCCTGGAGGTCGTCGACCGAGGCGGCGGCGTCGAGCACGACCCAGCGCTCCGGGTCCGCCGCGGCGCGCGCGAGGAAGGCGTCGCGCGTACGGCGGTGGAACTCCGCCCCCGCGCGCTCCAGCCGGTCGTGCTGCCGGCGGATCCGCGCCCCGGCCACGGCCGGGTCCAGGTCGAGCAGGATCGTGACGTCCGGCATGAGGTCCTGCACGGCCCAGCGCGAGATGAGCTCGACCTCGTCCGCGCCGAGCTCGCGCCCGCCCGCCTGGTACGCGACGGAGGAGTCGAGGTAGCGGTCCGTCACGACGACCGCGCCGCGCTCGAGGGCGGGCCGCACGAGGCTCGCGACGTGGTGCGCGCGGTCCGCGGCGTAGATGAGGGCCTCCGTGCGCGGGTCCATGTCCTGCCCGTGGAGCACCGCGGCGCGCAGCTCCTTGCCGAGCTCGGTGCCGCCGGGCTCGCGCGTCAGCACGACCTCGCGCCCCGTGAGCTCGCCGAGCCACTGCCCGAGCAGGCGCGACTGGGTGGACTTGCCCACGCCGTCGCCGCCCTCGAAGGAGATGAAGTACCCGGGTGCGCTCACGGCGTCCACCCTATCCGCGGCGTCGGACACGGGCGTGGCCGCGGGCTAGCCTCGGGGGATGCCCGACCTCGCCCCGCCCCGCACCCTTCCCACGCCCGGCGTCGCGTTCGCCGGCCGCACGTTCGACGCCGTGCTGTTCGACATGGACGGCACGCTCATCGACTCCGTGCCGGCCGTGAACCGGAGCTGGCGCCGGATGGCGTCCGAGCACGGGCTCCCCGACCCCGACGACTTCCAGATCCCGCACGGCACGCCGGCACGGACCCTCATCGCGACCCTGCTGCCCGCCGACCGCGTGGAGGCCGCGTTCGAGCGCATCCACGAGCTCGAGCTCGAGGACACCGAGGGCGTGACGATCCTGCCCGGGACGCGCGCCGCGCTCGCCACGCTGCCGCCGGACCGGCAGGCGATCGTCACCTCGTGCACGCGCCCTCTGGCGGCGGTCCGGATCGCGGCGTCGGGCCTGGCCGCACCGTCCGTCGTCGTGACGGCCGACGACGTCGCGCGCGGCAAGCCCGACCCGGACCCGTTCCTGCTCGGCGCGGAGCGCCTCGGCGTGGACCCGGCGCGCTGCCTCGTCGTCGAGGACGCCCCGGCGGGGATCGCCGCGGCGCGTGCCGCGGGCTGCACGACGCTCGCCGTGACCGGCACCCACTCGGCCGACGAGCTCGCGGCGGCGTCCCCGGCGCCGGACGCCCTGGCGACGGGCCTCGCGGCGGTCCGCTTCGTCGTGGACCCCGACGGCGTCCGCGTCACCGACGCCTGACCGCCCCGCCGAACAGGGGATCGTCTCCCACCCTGGCCCCCTGACGAGCCGCCACCCGCATGCTCGGCGGGCTGCAGACGCACGTTCGTCAGTAGACGCCGGCGCGCAGCGCGGCCGTGACGACCTTCGACGCCGCGGCGTGGACCTCGGCGAGCTCGTCGAGGCTGAGCCCTGTGGCCGCGACGATCGACGGCGGGATGCCCTCGGCGTCCTGGCGGCGCGCGCGCCCCTCGGCGGTCAGGGTCACGCGGACCTGCCGACCGTCGTCGGGCGAGCGTGACCGGCGCACGTAGCCGAGCGCCTCGAGCCGCTTGAGGAGCGGCGACAGCGTCCCGGCGTCGAGGTGCAGCCGCGCGGCGAGGTCGCCGACGGTCGAGGTGGTCCCCGTCGCGTCGTCCTGCCAGAGCGCGAGGAGCACGAGGTACTGCGGGTGCGTGATGCCGAGCGGCTCGAGCAGGGGGCGGTACAGCGCGACCATGCCGCGCGCGCCCGCGGAGAGCGCGAAGCAGACCTGCGCCTCGAGCGCGAGGGGGTCGGCGAACAGCGTGCCCGCGCCCCGCGCGACCGCCCCGTCGACCGTCCCGTCGAACTCGTCACCCGCCATGGCGCCATGGTACCGAGGTTCGCGCTATTCTTGGCACACCAATGATTGGTGCACCAAGCATCTGACGAGACCTTGCAGCGGAGGACGACCGTGGCGCGGAAGAAGGACAGGCGCACGCTCGGCATGCGCATCACCGAGGGCTTCCTCCCGATCTTCGGCCCCGCCCAGGTCGGCCGCCAGGACGCCGACGGGCGCGGGATCTCCGACGCCGAGCGCGAGCGCGACCAGGAGCTGCGGACCCGCTTCGAGCGCGTGACCGGCCCCGACGGCCGCAGCTACGTCGTCGAGCACGACGAGGGATCGACACCCGCCGGACGGTGACGCCCGCGGGGGCTACGCAGACCCCGCCTCCTCGACGGCAGCGACCATCCTCGACGCCAGCTCGAGCGCCCCGTCGAGCTCGTCCCCGCCGAGCCCCGTCGCCGCGGCGATCGCGGACGGCAGGTCCTCCACGGCGCCCCGGGGCTCGTTGCCACGCGCCGTGAGCAGCACCTCGACGACCCGCGCGTCGTCCGTGGAACGCACCCGACGCAGGTAGCCCGCCCCCTCGAGCCGCTTGAGCAGCGGCGAGAGCGTGGCCGGGTCGAGCCGCAGCCGGTCGGCGAGGCTCGTCACGGTCGCACGTTCCGACACCCTGGCCCCCTGCCACAGCGCGAGCATCACGAGGTACTGCGGATGCGTCATCCCGAGCGGTTCGAGGTGCGGACGATACAGCGCGACCAGCCCCCGAGCCGCGACCGAGAGGACGAAACACAGCTGAGCCTCGAGCTCGAGCGGGTCTTTCGTCTCTGCGCTCACGAAGCAGGACGATAGCGCACCGTCGAGCACATTTCTTAGTGCACAAACAATTCGCACCCAGAAGAATTCTCGATCATTGTCGCGCCACCGAGCACGACCAGGGAATTCCGACAGGATTCCCAGCCAGGCCCCAGGTTCGGCACCTAGCGTCATCGCCACAGCGCAGTACATCGAGATGCAGGGGGCAACTCGTGATTCAGCACGCAACCCATCGCCAGCGGCGACCGGGAAATCTCGGACAGGCCTTCGACCTGCGACGACGCGGTCCGGAGCGGCGCCGATCCCCGCGCCGGGGCGACGACACCGCCCCGGTGCCGCACCCGCGAGCGCGCCACATCCTCTCCGATGACGCCGTTCTTCATCTATTGAATTCCCAATCATCTCGGGCAATGAGACGCCCATAGTCTCCTCGCTAATGTTCCGCACATGCTTTGTGTGCCGCGCCGACCTGGCCGGCAGAAATCACCAAGCAAGGGGACATCATGAAGCAGGGAGCAAAGCGTTCCGTGGCGACGGGCGTCACCGCCGTCGCGCTGACCGCCGGCCTGGCCCTCACGGGCACGGCGGCCTCGGCGGCCGGCTACTACACGCTGCACGCCGCCTCGGACTACTCGAAGGCGACGACCACCACGAACAACGGCTGGGACGGCCGGTCCTACGCCCAGCACGGCAACCGTTCCGCCCTGTCCGCGTGGTACTCCGCGTCCTCGTACGCGTGGGCGGACTCGGGCACGTCGTCGAGCTACGCCGCCCAGGTGTGGTTCCGCTACTGACCGCAGCGATCACGGGTGGGGGTGCCTCCTCGCACCCCCACCCGTGGTGTGTCCGGACTCGTTCGTACCGACCTCCCTGGAGCTGATGTCCCGTGTCACGAAGCGTGCGCACCCGCGCGAACCGCCTCATCACCGCGCTGTGCCTCGTCGGCGGCGCGGCCCTCGCGCTCGGTGCCTGCAGCACCGCCACGGAGCCGGACGACACGCCGACCACGGGCGAGAAGATCGCCGACAGCCTCGTCGCGCTCTTCGAGCAACGGCTCGAGAACCCCCACCTCTCCGACTTCGAGCGCGACGTCTTCGAGCGCGCCGTCGAGACCGGGCGCATCGACCCCGCCGACTACGAGGAGGCCTTCCAGCGGTACGAGGCCTGCATGAGCGACCTCGGCTACCAGGACACCTGGGTCATGGGACCTGACGGCATCTACCAGATCACCCCGCCCCAGTCCGTCATCACCGGCGGCCAGGCCGCGCTCGACGAGTACGGGGAACGTGGCACCGACTGCGCCGACGGCACGACCATGCGCATCGAGGCCACCTACGGGCAGCAGCAGAACAACCCGAACCTGCTCGCCGACCCCCGCGAGATCGCCATCGAGTGCCTCCAGGGCCTCGGCGCCGTCCCGGAGGACTACTCCCCCGACGACCTCGAGCGCGAGCTCGGCGGCGACGTGTCGGCGGCGACCTTCGACCCGACCGACCCCGAGCAGAACCAGTGCCTGCGCGGCGCCGGGTTCGCCCTCGCCGTCGGACCGTAGACCCCCCACCACCGGAAGGACGATCATGAAGCGCACCACGACACTCCTGGCCGCACTCACGAGCGCGACGCTGCTCCTGGCAGCCTGCACGTCGACGACGTCGGAGGAGCCGCCGCCCACCGCCGAGTCATCGACCGACCAGGGCACGGACGACGGTGCCGGCGGCGGGAACGCTGGAGGGGGGAACGACGCGCCGCCCCCTTCCGGCGAGGCCGACCAGGCCACCCAGGACTACCTCGACTGCCTGCTCGACCACGGGGTGGACGCGATCATCGACGGCGAGGGGAACATCGCCCTCGGCGCCGGGGACCAGGGCAGCGTGTCCGCCGGCGACTCCTCGAGCGCCTCCGACGAGGCCCAGGCGGAGTGCGCGAAGGCAGTTCCCGAGTACGTCGCGCCGAACGACGACGAGCAGTAGACGTGGCCGGGATCCGACGCTCGTCCGCGGTGCTGCTGACCAGCATCGCGGTCGGCGCCCTGGGGGTGGGAGCGGGTTTGTTCCTCGCTCCGCCCCAGGTGCCCGACGAGCTCACCGCGGCGAGCGACGAGCGCTCCTCCCCGGTGGCGCCGCAGCAGTTCGACGACGACCGGACCGTCAACGTCACGCTGCACGTGTCGGAGCCCGTGGCCCTCCGCAGCGCCGCGACCGGCACGGTGACGGAGGCGTTCGCCGCCCCGGGGCAGGAGATCGCCTCCGGGGCGACGATCTTCGACGTCGACAGCGAGCCCGTCGTGGCGCTGCACACGACCGTCCCCCTCTATCGCGACCTGACGCAGGGCGACCGGGGCATCGACGTGCAGGCCCTGCAGGACGAGCTGGTGCGGCTCGGCTACACGGTCGACACCACGGGCTACTACGGGCGCGGCACGACGGCGGCCGTCAAGGAGCTCCAGAAGCGGGCTGGCGCGACGAAGCCGACCGGGAGCCTCGCGCTCTCCCACGTCATGTGGCTCCCCGCGCCGAGCGTCGTTCCCGAGACCTGGACGGCGACGCTCGGCACCCTGCTCGGCGCCGGCGACGTCGGCACCACCCCGGCCGCGCTGACGAGCGTCAGCATCAACGAGGTCCCGAACGGGCTCGCCCCCGGGCCGCGCACGCTCACGCTCTTCGGCAGCACGACCGTGCTCGACGACTCCGGGACGGCGACCGACCCCGCGTTCCTCGCGGCAGCCGCCGCCACGCCGGACTACCGGGCGACGCGTGCCTCGGACTCCCCGGACACCGCACCGGCCACGACCCAGCTCGCCGAGCCCCTCGCCGCCCTGCGCGTCCCGCCGTCGGCCGTCTTCGCGGTCCAGGGCACGTCGGCGTGCATCCAGTCCGACGGCGTCGCCCGGCCCGTGACGATCGTGGGGTCCGGCCTCGGCGCGAGCCTCGTGACCGTCGAGGGTGAGGCGCCGACCACCGTGGACGTCGGCGAGGCGATCACCGCGGACGGCTGCGGATGAGCGCGACGCACAGCACACGACCGGGCGTCGGGCCCGACGCCCGGCCCGATGCTGAGCCCCCGGCCGGCCGCCGCGCGCGGGAGGTGCGCGTCGAAGGCCTGGGGCACAGGTTCCCGGGCACGCCGATGCTGTTCGAGGACCTCGACCTCCGCCTCTCTCCGGGCGAGGTCGTCGGCCTGTGCGGCCCCTCGGGCTGCGGGAAGTCGACGCTCCTGTCGATCCTCGCCGGCTGGGAGACCCCGACGGCGGGCACCCTCACGAAGACCGGGATCGAACGGACGGGCTGGGTGTTCCAGAACCCGTACGGCGTCCCCCCGACGGTCGGCGCTCGACCACGTGGCCTTCCCCCTCGTCGCCCGCGGCCAGACCCGCCGAGCGGCATCGGCCGAGGCGCTCGGGGTGCTGCGGATGTTCGACCTGGAGCACGCCGCCGACCGGCCGTTCTCCGCGCTCTCGGGCGGCGAGGCGCAGCGGCTCATGCTCGCGCGCGCGGTCTGCACCGCCCCGGACCTGCTGCTCGTCGACGAGCCGACCGCGCAGCTCGACACCCGGACCGCGGCGACCGTCAACGCGACGCTCGGCAACATCGCCGCCGGAGGGTCGATCGTCGTGATCGCGACCCACGACCCGGACACCCGTGCGGCGTGCGACCGCGTGGTCGACATGGTCCGCCTCGTCCACGACCCGGTGGTGGGACAGCCGTGAGACTCTCCACGATCCTCTCCGAGGTCGCCCGCAACCTGGCCACGGGGACGACCCGCGCCGTCGGGCTCGCGCTCGCCCTGGGCGTCGCGGCGGGGGCGCTCGCCGCGCTCGACGCCTCGACGATCGTCGGCATGGAGCACGACGCGGCGCGGTACCGCTCCGCGGCCGCCGACGTGCGCACGGTGAGCGCACCGGGCCTGGTCGACCCGCAGGCGTGCGACGCGCTCGGTGGGTCGACCTCCGTGCAGGACGCGGGGGCGCTGGTCCCGACGACGCCCGTCGTCCCGTCCGCGACCCCGGCCAGCCCGCTGCAGTCGTTCGCGGTCACGCCGTCCCTGGCGGGCGTCCTCGCCGTGCGCTCGCCGCTGCCCGAGGGCGTGTGGATGTCCGACCAGCTCGCGGAGCGACTGGGGCTCGCCCGGGGCGCGACGCTCGAGACCGACGACGGGCCTCTCGTGCTCGCCGGCACGTTCGCGTGGCCCGACGACGGCCGCGACGGCCGCCTGGGCTTCGCGGTCCTCCGGCCCACCGTGACGAACGCCCGGTTCGAGGAGTGCTGGGCAGCCGCCTGGCCGACGACGCCCGCCGTCGAGGACCTGCTCCGGGGCGTCGTCGACGTCCAGCCGCAGAGCACCGAAGCCATCACCGTCGGCCAGGTGAACCGTTCCCTCGGTGCGGCCTACGACGCGCACGCCACGTACGTCGCCCGACCGACCCGGTACACCGTCGCGGCGTGCGCGGTCCTCGGCCTCGTCCTCGGCTACGCGAGCGTGCGACGACGTCGCCTCGAGCACGCGGGCGCGCTCCACGCCGGGCAGTCGCGCTCCGCGCAGCTCGCGACGTCGTCGCTCGAGACCGTCGTCTGGGCGGCGGTCGGGACCGCGATGAGCGTGGTCGGGCTCCGCGTGGTCGTCGCCCGGGTCGGGGCGATGGACCCGACAGCGGTGTTCGACGTCGTGGTCCGCGGCCCGGTGCTCGGCGCCCTGTGCGCCGTGGTCGGGGCGACGGTCGCCGCCTGCCTCGTCCGCGAGCAGCACCTCTTCCGCTACTTCAAGGACCGGTGACGACCTGCGTCGGGTGGTCTCATTCCCCGGGGTAGACGACCCCGACCTGGCGACGGACCTCGTCGAGCGTCCGCATGACCTCGAGCGTCGAGTCCCACGACATGCGCGGGCTCTGCGTCTCCCCCGCGGCGACACGGCGCGCGACCTCGGCCGCCTGGTACTGCTTGCCCTCGCCCGTGAAGCCGTCGTAGTACCAGGACGAGCCGTCGTGCCGGACCACGCGGAACGACGTCGGCGCGTAGAACGCGCCCTCGACCTCGATGCGCCCCGCGGTCCCCGAGATCACGGCCGTCGTCGCGGTGCGCGACCACAGCGTCGTCGACAGCGTGGCCTGGGTGTCGCCGTAGCCGAGCGTGATGCTCACCTGCCCGTCCACGCCCGTCTCCGTGAGCGAGCCCACCGCGGTGACCGAGGACGGCACGCCCAGCAGGTCGTGCGCGAACGACACCGGGTACACGCCCAGGTCGAGCAGCGCGCCGCCCGCGAGCTCCGGTGCGTAGAGCCGGTGCTCCGGGTCGAACGCGAACCACTGCCCGTGGTCGGCGCTGAGGTTGACGACGTCGCCGATCTCCCCGCGCGCGATCACCCCGCGCAGCGCGGCGACGTGCGGCAGGAACCGCGTCCACATGGCCTCCATGACGAAGACGCCCGCCTCGCGCGCGGCGTCGAGCACCTCGACCGCCTCGGCCTCGTTGCGCGTGAACGCCTTCTCGACGAGCACGTGCTTGCCCGCGGCGATGGCGAGCAGCGCGTGCTCGCGGTGGTGGGAGTGCGGCGTCGCGACGTACACGACGTCGACCTGCGGGTCCTCCACGAGCTCCTCGTAGCCGTGGTGCGTCGTCGGGACGCCGTGCGCGGTGGCGAAGCGCTCCGCGCGCACGCGGTCGCGCGAGCCGACCGAGGCGACGCGACCCTGCGTGTGCAGGCGCACCGCCTCCGCGAACGACGACGCGATCCCGCCCGCCCCGAGGATGCCCCAGCGGATCGGCGGCGCGCTGCGCGGGTCGAGGACCGTGCCGGTGACGTCGGCGGAGAGGTCGGGGACAGGGTGGACGGCGAGCTGTGCCGAGTTCTCGGCAGCCGCCTGGGCGTCGATGCTCATGGCCCCACGCTATCCCGGTGGGATCGCTCCCACGGCGCGGTGTCCACGGCACGTCGGGGCGACGTCCTGCGCCGCGGGACGGCATCTCCCCCGCGCGGGTGGTGCGGCGCGCTCCCCGTCGCGCCACGATGGGGACCATGACGTCCCCCGCGCCCCGGACCGACGCGCCGACCGACACCCCGGACGTGCCCGAGGCGCGCGCGAGCGCGCGCGACCTCGTCAAGGTCTACGGGTCCGGTCCGACGGCGGTGCGCGCGCTCGACGGCGTCGACGTCGACTTCGCGCGCGGGCGGCTCACCGCGATCATGGGGCCGTCCGGCTCGGGCAAGTCGACGCTCATGCACTGCCTGGCGGGCCTGGACTCGCCGACCTCCGGGAGCGTCGTGATCGACGGGCAGGAGATCAGCCGGATGTCGCAGCGGCGCCTCACGGCGCTGCGCCGCACGCGCGTCGGGTTCGTCTTCCAGGCGTACAACCTCGTCCCCACGCTCACCGCGGCGGAGAACATCACGCTCCCGCTCGACATCGCGCGCACGCACGTGGACCGGGCCTGGTTCGACGAGGTCGTCGACTCGGTCGGGCTGCGCGACCGCCTGCACCACCGCCCGTCCGAGCTGTCCGGCGGGCAGCAGCAGCGCGTCGCGTGCGCGCGGGCGCTCGTCTCGCGGCCGTCGATCGTGTTCGCCGACGAGCCGACCGGCAACCTCGACTCCCGGTCCGCGGGCGAGGTGCTCGCGTTCCTCCGGCGGTCCGTCGACGAGCTCGACCAGACCGTCGTCATGGTCACGCACGACCCGCGCGCGGCGTCGTACGCGCACCGCGTCGTGTTCCTCGCCGACGGCCGCCTCGCGGGCGAGCTGCACGACCCGTCGCAGCAGGACATCCTCGACGCCCTCGCGCTCGCCGCGGGCGACGACGCCCCGCCCGCCGGGCCGACCGGAACCGCGGGCGGCGCGTCCGTGGCTCCGGCCGGGCGCCACGCCGCGCCGGTCGACCCGGCATGATCCGCGTCGCGCTGCGGGGCGTGCGCGCGCACGTCGTGCGGTTCGTGCTCTCGGTGCTCGCCGTGACGCTGGGCGTCGCGTTCGTCGTGGGCACGTTCGCGTTCCGCGGCATGCTCTCCTCCACGTTCGACGACATCATCGCGACGACCCTCACCGCCGACGTCTACGTGCGCGGCTCGCAGGAGGTCACCGGGGACGCGACCAGCCCGGGCGGCGGGAACGGCGGGAACGGGTTCGCGGGCGACCGCACGCTCGTCCCGGCGGACCTCGCCGCGGACGTCGAGGCGGTCGACGGCGTCGCGCGCGCCGTGCCGGACGTCTCCGGGCCGGTCGTGCTCGTCGCCGCCGACGGGACCGCCGTCGTGACGACGGGACCGCCCAGCACCGCGTTCTCGATCGACCCCGAGGACCCGAGCCTCACCCTGCTCGACGGTGCGTGGCCGGGTCCGGGCGAGATCGTGCTCGAGCAGAGCGCGGCGGAGACGGCCGGGCTGGGGACCGGAGACGCGACGACGGTCGTGCTGGGCGGCGAGCCGACACCTGTGACGGTGTCCGGCGTCTTCGGGATCGAGGCCGCCGCGGCGGGCGCGGTGCTCGTCGGGATCGACGGGGAGACCGCGCGCGAGGCGTTCGCGCCGGACGGCATGGTGCCGCAGCTCTCGGTCTGGTCGTCTCGCTCATCACAGGACGTCGACGAGGACGCGCTCGCGCAGCGCGTCGGGGACGTGCTGCCCGACGGCGCCGAGGCCGTGACGGGCGAGCAGGCGCGCGCCGAGGCGAGCGAGGCCGTCGAGGAGGTGCTCGGCTTCGTCGAGACGTTCCTGCTCGTGTTCGCGGCGATCGCGCTGTTCGTCGGGGCGTTCATCATCGCGAACACGTTCGCCATGTCGGTGCGCGAGCGGCTGCGCGAGCTCGCGCTCCTGCGCGCGCTCGGCGCGTCACCCGGTCAGGTGTTCACGTCCGTGCTCGTGCAGGCGTTCGTCGTCGGGCTCGTCGGCGGCGGGCTCGGCGTCCTTGCCGGCGCGGGGCTCGTGCGCGTCATCCGGTGGGGGCTCGCCCTGGCCGGCATGGAGTTCTCCGGCCGCGTGCCGCTCGGCGCACCGCAGGTCGTCGCGGCGGTCGGGCTCGGGGCGGTCGTCAGCCTGCTCGCCGCGGTCCTGCCCGCGCGACGCGCCGCGGCGATCCCTCCCGTCCAGGCGATGCGCGACGACGTCGCCCCGGACCGCGGGACCGGCGTCCGGGCCGTCGGCGGGGTCGTGCTCGTCGCGGCGGGCGCCGGGGTGCTGTGGCTCGCCGCGTTCCTCGGGTCCGCGGTCGCCGACGCCCCGACCGGGTGGGCGTGGGTCGACGACCTGAGCCCGCGCGTGCTGCTCGGCGTCGGCGCGGGGCTCGTGCTCGTCGGGGTGCTCGTCGGCTCCCCGGCCGTCGCGCGCGGCGTGCTCACCGTGCTCGCGTGGCCGCTCGTCGTCGCGCTGCGGCCGCTCGGCCGCCTCGCGCGCGGCAACGTCACGCGCAACCCGCGCCGCACCGCGAGCACCGCGGGCGCCCTGCTCATCGGCATGGCGCTCGTGTCCGTCACGGGCGTCATCGCCGCCTCGACCCAGGCGTCCGTGCGGAGCATCGTCGAGAACGAGGTGCGGGCGGACCTCGTCGTCGACTCGGCGACGCTCGTGGTCCCCGACGGCGCGGTCGACGCCGTGACGGCGACGCCCGGTGCCGCGGTCGTCGACACCGTGCGCCTCGGGCTCGCGCCCGTCGCGACGGTCGAGACGTCCGGGAGCGCGACGTCCGGGTCGGGCGCCGGGGAGGCGCGCGGGACGGACGTGGCCGGCGTGCCGGCGGGCTTCTTCGACACCGCGCTCGACCCCGTGGCGCTCGCGGGAGACCCGACAGCGACGCTCGAGGCGGGGGACGCCGTCGTGCACCGGCGCACCGCGCGCGAGCGCGGCTGGGAGGTGGGCGACGCCCTGCGCCTGGGCGAGGGGGACGCCGCGGTCGAGGTGCGCGTGGGCGCGGTGATCGACAGCCAGCTCGTCGGGACGGGGATCCTCGTGCGCGACGACGTGTTCGACGCCGTCGTGCCGGCCGCGCAGGCGAGCGTCCGGATCGTCTACGTATCGGCCGCGGACGGGGCGAGCGCGGCCCAGGTGGACGAGCTGCGCGCGGCGCTGACGACCGCCGTCGAGCCGTTCCTCGTCGTCACGGTCCTCGACCGCGAGGACACGGCCTCTGCGTTCGCCGACCAGGTGAACCAGGTGCTCGTGATCCTCTACGCGCTGCTCGCGCTGTCGATCGTCATCGCGCTGCTCGGGATCGTCAACACGCTCGCGCTGTCGATCATCGAGCGCACGCGCGAGATCGGGCTGCTGCGCGCCGTCGGGCTCGGGCGGCTGCAGCTGGCCGGCGTGATCGCGATCGAGTCGGTGCTCACCGCGGTCTACGGGACGGTGCTGGGCGTCGCCACGGGCATCGGGATCGGCGCCGCGCTGCCCGGCGTCCTGGCCGACGAGGGCCTGAGCACGCTCGCCGTCCCGTGGGGTCAGGTCCTCGCGATCCTCGGCGTCGCCGTCGTGATCGGCCTCGTCGCGAGCGTCTGGCCCGCGATCCGCGCCGCCCGCCTCCCCGTCCTCGACGCGGTCACGATCGACTGACCACCCCGGCGCCCGCTGAGCGCTGGACAGTCGTCGTCCCGGTGCCGTCAGGACGACACATACCCAGCACTCAACGGACGGGGATCGGCTCGGGGGTCGGGGTGCGGTAGCGGCGGAGCGGGGCGTTGCGCCAGGCGACCAGGCCGACGACGGCGCTCGCCGCCAGGCCGCCCACCGCCAGCGCGACAGGGGCGGAGGTGAGCGACGCGAGCACTCCGCCGCGGAAGTTGCCGACCTCCGGCCCCGCGACGCCCACGACGTGCTCGACCGACGACACGCGCCCCCGGAACTCGTCCGGCGTCTCGAGCTGGACGAGCGCGCCGCGGGTCACCACGCTCACCGTGTCAGCGGCACCCGCCACAGCGAGGCAGCCCAGCGCGAGCCACAACGGGCCCGCGAGGCCGAACCCGGCGAGCGCGACGCCCCACGTCGCCGCGGCGGCGAGCTGGAGCGCTCCGGCCCGCGGCGCCCGGGTCACCGCACCCGAGAACAGGCCCGCCCCGATCCCGCCCACCGCGACGGCCGAGAGGAACAGCCCGAGGGTGCGCGGGTCGCCGTCGAACCGGAGCTCGTTCACGAGCGGGAAGAGCGAGATCGGCATCGCGAGCACCGTCGCCGCGACGTCGGTCGCGAACGACCCGCGCAGGGTCGGTCTGCGCCACACGATCGACCACCCGCCCGCGGCGGCCCGACGGCGCGGCGCGCGTCCGGCGGCCGGCGCACCCGCCGCCGTCGGCTCGGCCGGAGCATCCGCCCCCACCGCACGGTCCTCGGTGGGCGCCACCGCGGGCACGACCGCGGCCACCTTGGCGGACGGGCCCGGCGAGCCACCCGGGGGCAGCGGCGGGAGACGCACGAGCCCGAGCAGCGCGACGAGCGCCGCCGCGGCCTGGAGCCCGTACGCCGCCGGGAGGTCCCAGTGCGCGACCACCAGGCCGGCGAGCGCCGGGCCGACGAGCATCGAGACCTGGAACGCGAGGTTCTGCAGCGCGAGCCCGGCGGCCACCTGGTCGGGCGGGAGGAGACGCGGCGGCACGGTCCGCCGGGCCGGTGAGCCCAGCGCGTTGCACGCCGCCCCGAGGCTCACGAGGCCGAGGAGCAGCCACACGGACCGGTTGCCCGCGAGGGCCTGCGCGGCGAGCCCCGCCGCGGCCAGCACCTGCCCGGCCGCGGCGAGCCGCATGATCGTGCGCCGGTCGTGGACGTCGGCGAGGTGACCGCCGACGAGCCCGAGCGTCAGGAGCGGGACGGCGGTAGCCAGGCCGATCGTGCCCGTCCACAGCGGGCTGTGCGTGAGCTCCCACACCTGGAGCAGCACGGCGACGCTCGCGACCTGGAACCCGAGCCCACCGACGGCCGAGCCCGCCCACAGGTCGCGGTACGAACGGCTGGAGCGCAGGGGGCGGAGGTCGAGGACGTGGCGGCGCACCTCAGCGGCCCTCGGGCGGGGCGGCCTCGGGGTCCGGACCGGTGGGCTCGGCGGGCAGCGGGTAGCCCGCCGCGTCGAGCCGCTCCACGAGCCGCTCGCGCAACGACCGTCGCGCGAGGACGCGCTCGAGCTCGACGACGACCGCGCTCAGGGCATGGGGCAGCTCGTCGTCGATCTCGGCGACGGACTCCTCGGTCGCGCGCCACTCCGCCTCCAGGAGCGGGACGAGCGCGCGAGCCTTCTCCGTGAGCGCCACGCGGCGCGTGCGGGCGTCCTCGCCCGCCTCGGTCTCGACCAGGCCCTCACGCCGCATGGCCGTCACGGTCTGGCTCATCGCCGAGTGCGTCCGCCCGAGCGACACCGCGAGCTCACGGATGGTGAGCGGGCCGGTGTGCGAGAGCCGGATCAGCGGGTACACGAACCGCGACCGCACGCCCTCGATGCCACGGTCGGTGTAGACCGTGCCGATCTCGTCGTCGAGCCGCCGCAGCAGCGCGTGCAACGCGTCCCAACGCCCGGGAACCGTGGTGGGGTCGATTGATGTCACAGCACTGTTATAACAGCACTCATCTATCGTGCCAAGCCGCGTCCGCCCCGCGAGGTAGAGCCGTGGTCATGCCCGACGGCGTGTGGTCGCCCTGGGTGGTCGGGGTGGGTGGTGGTGCCGCGTCTACCATCCGCCGCTCGTTCCTCGCGGCTCCCGCCAGGCCCGCCACGACGCGGCACCACCACCCACCCCGACCCGGCTTCGCCTCACCCTGGTCGGCGCTCACGTCGGGCGACCGCCCGCGGCGTCGGTTCACCGTCACACCCCGGTCCGCGGGGACCCGACCTGAGAGGCGACCCACCCGTCGTCGGGCATGACCAGGGCTCTACCTCGGCGACCGTGGTTCCACCTCGGCGGACCAGGCCTCTACCTCGGCACGGCGACGGCCGAGCGGTGGGGGTGGGCTCGGATGCGAAAGGGCGTCAAAGCGGCGCTCCACAGACCCACGCCCGGCAGGCCACGGTGACGGCGCCGCAGCCCCGAGCACCGAGCCCACCCCCACCGCGGACCCGACCACGCGGGCCCGAAACCCGACCACACCTCTACCTCGGGCGGCTACTTCTTGGCCGGGGCCTTCTTGGCGGCGGGCTTGCGGGCCGTGGTGCGCTTCTTGGCCGGGCCCTGGGCGCGCTTCTCGGCGAGGAGCTCGATCGCGGCCTCGGGAGTGATCGACTCGGGCGTGACGTCGCGCGGGAGGGTGCGGTTCGTCTCGCCGTCGGTGACGTACGCGCCGAAGCGGCCGTCCTTGACGACGATCGGCTTGCCGCTGTTCGGGTCGTCGCCGAGCTCGCGCAGCGGCGGGGTCGCGGCGCGCTGGCCGCGGCCGCGCTTGGGCTGCTTGTAGAGCTCGATCGCCTCGTCGAGGGTGACGGTGAACATCGACTCCTCGTCGGGCAGCGAGCGCGAGTCGGTGCCCTTCTTGAGGTAGGGCCCGTAGCGGCCGTTCTGCGCCGTGATCTCCTCGCCCGACTCCGGGTCCGTCCCGACGACGCGCGGCAGCGACAGCAGGCGCAGCGCGTCGTCGATCGTGATCGTGTCGAGCGACTGCGTCTTGAGCAGCGACGCCGTGCGCGGCTTGGGCTGCGCGGCCTTGGCCTTCTTCTGCGCGGCGGCCGAGAGGCTCGTGTCGATCGGCGGGAGGTCGAGCACCTCGGTGACGTACGGGCCGTAGCGGCCCGCCTTCGCGACGACCTCGTTGCCCGAGACGGGGTCGGTGCCCAGCACCTTGCCGTCGTCGGCGCCGGCCGCGAGGAGCTCGCGCGCCTTGGCGACGGTCAGCTCGTCGGGGGCGACGTCGTCGGGCACGGACGCACGCGGCGGGTTCTCGCCCTCCTTGACGGGGACGGAGAGGTCCTCCACGTAGGGCCCGTAGCGCCCGACACGGAGCTGGATGCCCTCCCCGATCGGCACCGAGTTGATGCCGCGCGCGTCGATGTCGCCGAGGTTCGCGACGAGGTCGCGCAGGCCCTCGGCGTCCTCCCCCTTCGCGGCGTCGCCGAAGTAGAACTCCGTGAGCCACGCGACGCGGTCGCGGCGGCCCGCCGCGATCTCGTCGAGGTCGGCCTCCATGCGCGCGGTGAAGTCGTAGTCGACGAGCCGGTCGAAGTGCTCCTCGAGCAGCCGCACGACGGCGAACGCGAGCCAGCTCGGCACGAGCGCCTGGCCGCGCGACAGCACGTACCCGCGGTCCTGGATGGTCGAGATCGTCGACGCGTAGGTCGAGGGCCGCCCGATGCCGAGCTCCTCGAGCGCCTTGACCAGGCTCGCCTCGGTGTAGCGGGGCGGGGCCGACGTCGAGTGCCCGTCGGCCGTGAGGTCCTCCCCGCGCAGCGGGTCGCCCTCGGCCATCTGCGGCAGGCGCGCGTCGTCGTCGCCCTTGGTCCCGACGACGGGCGCGTCCTCGGCGTACCGGTCGACGTCCGAGCTCTCCTCGTACGCGGCGAGGAAGCCGCGGAACGTGATGACGGTGCCGGACGCGGCGAAGACGGCGTCGCGACCCGCGACGTCCCCCGCGGCCGCGGACAGCGTCGCGCCGAGGCGGACGGACGCCGTCGAGCCCTTGGCGTCGGCCATCTGCGACGCGACCGTGCGCTTCCAGACGAGCTCGTAGAGCTTGAACTGGTCGTCGCTCAGCTCGCGCTTGACCTGCGCGGGCGTGCGGAACGAGTCCCCCGCAGGACGGATCGCCTCGTGCGCCTCCTGGGCGCCCTGGTTCTTCGCGGTGTAGACGCGCGGCTTCTCGGGCACGAACTCGGGTCCGTAGAGCTCGGCGGCCTGGCGCCGGGCCGCGGTCGTGGCCTCGGCCGAGAGCGACGGCGAGTCCGTACGCATGTAGGTGATGTAACCGTTCTCGTACAACGACTGCGCGGTCCGCATCGCCTGGCGCGACGACATGCGGAGCTTGCGGCTCGCCTCCTGCTGGAGGGTCGACGTCGTGAACGGCGCCGCCGGGCGGCGCGTGTACGGCTTGGTGTCGAGGGAGCGCACGGCGAAGGCAGCGTCCGCGAGGCCCGCCACGACGGCGCGGGCCGTCGCCTCGTCGAGGTGCGCGACGCCGTCGCGCACCGCGGCCGCCTTGAGCTGGCCCCGGTCGTCGAAGTCGCGGCCCGACGCGACGCGCGCGTCGCCGACCTGCACGAGCCGGGCGCCGAACGCCTTCCCGGCGTCGGCGGCGGACGCGTCCGCGTGCTCGAACGTGCCCGTGACGTCCCAGTACTCGGCCGCGACGAACGCCATGCGCTCGCGCTCGCGCTCGACCACGAGGCGGGTCGCGACCGACTGGACACGGCCGGCCGAGAGCCCCTGGGCGATCTTGCGCCACAGCACCGGCGAGACCTCGTAGCCGTAGAGGCGGTCGAGGATGCGGCGCGTCTCCTGCGCGTCGACGAGGTGCTCGTCGAGGTCGCGCGTGTTCTGCAGCGCCCGCTGGATGGCCTCGCGCGTGATCTCGTGGAACACCATGCGCTTGACCGGGACCTTGGGCTTGAGCGCCTCGAGGAGGTGCCAGGCGATGGCCTCGCCCTCGCGGTCCTCATCCGTGGCGAGGTAGAGCTCGTCGGCGTCCTTGAGCGCGCGCTTGAGCTCGGCGACCTTCTTCTTCTTGTCCGCGTAGACCTCGTAGTACGGGTCGAAGCCGTGGTCGACGTCGACCGCGAACTTCCCGTACGGGCCCTTCTTCATGTCCGCGGGCAGCTCGGACGGCTGCGGGAGGTCGCGGATGTGCCCGACGCTCGCCTCGACCTCGTAGTCGTCGCCGAGGTAGCCCTGGATCTTGCGAGCCTTGGCGGGCGACTCGACGATCACGAGCTTGCGTGGCATCCGATCCTGCTTTCGTCCGTGCGTACGTGTCAGTGGCGGGGCGTTCGTGCCCGACGGCGGCCGGGCCGCGCCCCGGGCGCGCTGCGCCGCGGCGCCCAGGGACGACCGTCCGGTCGTCCGCCGTGGCAGCCTACGACGTTACTCCCGTCGCGCCAGCCGCACCCTACCCCCGAACGGCGTGCACGTCCGGGCGAGCCGTGGACTGCCGGACGAGGAGCAGGACGGCGAACGCCGCGGCGGTCACCGCGAGCACGCCCGCCACCCCGCCGGCGTACGCGGTGACCTCCTGCGCGGCCGTCGTGTCCCACGTCGCGGGCGTCGCCCGCAGCGCGAGCGCCGCCGCCACACCGGCCGCCGCGGCTCCGAGCAGGAGGAGGACGGCCATGACCGTCGAGCCCGGCGACGAGCCGGCGCCCGGGTCGAGGGCCGACCGCGGCGTGAAGGCGCACACGAGCGCCGCCCACGCGAGGACGACGAGGACCGCGGCGACGACGTCGCTCGGCCGGTGCCACTGCCCGACGAGGGTCGAGACCCCGGTCGCGGCCGTGTACGCGCCGCCGAGGACCGCCACGAGAGGACGCGCCGCGCGCGGCACGACGAGCAGCAGGGCCGCGGCGACCGACCCGGCGACCGTGGTGTGACCGCTGGGCAAGGAGTTCTCCCAGTGCCAGCCGCCGATCAGCTCCTCGCGGCCGAGGAGCGAGTGCTTGACGAGCTGCGTCGTGACGTTCGCCCCCACGACGAGGAACGCGACCTGCACGGCGAGGCCCCAGCGGCGACGCAGGAGCGCGATGCCCATGGCCGCGCCGAGCCCGCCGACGACGAACGCGACGGAGACCGTGTCCAGGACCGGCTCCGCCACCGTCCAGAGCTCGCCCTGGCCGGTGACGGCACCGTCGAACGCCGCGCGCTCGAGCATCTGCCCCGCGAAGGTGTCGACGAAGAACCGCCACACGAGCCACGCGCAGGCGACGGCGAGCACCGCGACGACGGCGGCGACGACCCGCGACGCGGTGCTCGGTCCGTCCGCCTCGACGGCCGGGGGACGGCGGGGCGCGGGCTGCGGCGTCGGCGGGTACGACGCCCCGGGCGGGTACGGACCCCCCGGCGGGTACGGGGCCGGAGGGGGCGCTGCGACCGGCTGGTACGGGGCGCCGGAGCGCGCGGGCGGCAGCACCGGCGGCGTCGCCGGGAGCGGTCGCGTACCCGTCCCGCCGCTGGTCGGCAGCGGCCGGGTCGGGGCGTGGTCGGCAGGCATCCCTCCACCGTAGAGGACGCGTGTGTGCGTTCGGAGAAGACGGCGGGAAGAGGCTCCGGGCGCGCGCTACTCCCCCGCGCTCGGCACGAGCCGCGTGAGGATGAGAGACGCCGCCGGGCTGGTCGGCTGCGGCGACGCGTACGGGTCGGCGTCCGACGGGAACCCGGTGTACGCGACGGTCGAGTACTGGGCGGCCGTCGGCCGGCCGAGGAGCGGGATCGCGGGGACCTGGTCCACGTAGACGTGCTGGATCGTGGCCAGCGCCGCGGCGCGCTCCGCCTCGTCGGTGGAGGACGCGTAGGTGAGGAACGCGGCATCCGCGTCCGCGTCCTGGAACCGGCCGAAGTTCTGGTCGGCGCTGGTGCCGAGCGGGCGCAGGTGGGCACCGTTCATCTGGCTGGAGTACGTGTCCCAGGGCGTCGCGCCGCCGTCGGTCCAGTGCATCGACGCCTGGAAGTCGCCCTTGCCGATCTTGTCGAACCACTCGGCCTCGTCCTGCCCCTCGACGGTCGCGACGATGCCGAGCCGCGCGGCCGCCTCCTTGACCGCCTCGAGCTCCCACATGTAGTCGGTCCACCCGGAGGGGTTCGTCAGTGTGAACGTGACGGGAGCGCCGTCCTGGTCGTGCAGGACGCCGTCCACCAGCTCGTAGCCCGCGTCCTCGAGGATCGCGGCGGCTGCGGGAACGTCGACCGCGAGGACCCGGTCGGCGAGCTCGGCGCCGACGAACGGCTCGCCGGCCGGCAGCGGTAGCCCGGTCGCGTTGCGCAGCGCGGGCCAGACGCCGGAGGTGGCGTAGTTCGAGATGCTGTCACGGTCGAGCACGCCGTTCAGCGCACGCCGCACGGCGACGTCGTCGAACGGCGGCACCTGCGTGTTGAGGAAGAGCGCGTCGATCGCCAGGCCGGTCGGGGCGAACTGGTGGAGGTGGTCGGGGTCGGCGGCGAGGTAGACCGTCTCGTAGCCGGGGATGTACGCCCAGCCCCACTGCACCTCGCCGCTCACGTACGCCGCGGTGAGCGAGTCGTTGTCCGGGTACGCGACGTACCGCAGCTCGGGGACGGCGAGGGGCCCGCCCCAGTAGTCGTCCCGAGCGACGAGGGTGACGCCGTCGGGCGCGAACTCCTCCAGGACGTACGGGCCCGTGCCGACGGGGTCGACGTCCGGGTCGTCGAGGAGGGTCTCGACGGGACGGTCGGCCCACACGTGCTCGGGCACGACGAACGTGTTGATCGCCTTCGTGCGGTTGACGTACTGGCCGCTCCCGAACGTCACGACGACGTCGCGACCCTCGACACGCACGTCCTCGTACGGGAGGAGGTCGGGGTTGAGCGCGGGGTCGTCCTTGCGGAGCGTGAACGTGAAGGCGACGTCGTCGGGCGTGAGGGGTTCGCCGTCGGACCAGAGCACGCCCTCGCGCACCGTGACCCGCAGCTCCGTGTAGCCCGCGTCCCAGGACCAGGCGCTCGCGAGCCAGGGGGTCGGGTCCTGGGCGGGGTCGACGAGGTTGACCTGCGCGAGCGGCTCGTAGAGGACGTTCGCGTACCCGAGCTTCTGCGCGGCGGACCCGCTGTCGAAGGGGTTGTTGTCCTCCTCGTCCACCGAGTTGGGCATCCCGATCGTCAGCACGGGCGAGACCGCCTCGGGCGTCGGCTCCTGGGCCGGGCTCACGAGGCCGCAGGCGGAGGCGACGAGCACGGCGGGGACGGTGATGGAGGCGACGACGGCCGCGCGACGCGCCGCGGCGCGGACGGTTCGGCGGGCGACGGTGCGAGTGGTCACGCGGGGGCTCCTCAGCGAGTCCGTGATCTGCGGCGACGCCGGGCGCTCCGTCGCCCTCGACGCCATTCCGGAGGCGATTCAACCACACATTACTTACCCGTCAGTAAGAGACAGAGGGTCACAGTATGGTTACCGTCATGACCGACGCCACCCCCGCGCGGAGCGCCACCGACGCCGCCCCCGCACGGACGCCCCGCCCCCGCCGCACGCGCCCGGCGACGCTCGAGCGCCGCGAGGAGATCCTGCGCGCAGCCATGCGCGTGTTCGGTTCCAAGGGCTACCACCAGGGCTCGCTCGCCGAGGTCGCCGAGCAGGTCGGCATCACCCACGCCGGGGTGCTGCACCACTTCGGCTCCAAGGACCGGCTGCTGACCGAGGTGCTGGAGTTCCGGGACCGCGTCGACGTCGAGCACCTCGAGGGGCAGCACATCCCCGGCGGGCTCGACCTCTTCCGGCACCTCGTCAAGACCGCCGCGATCAACGCGGAGCGGCCCGGTATCGTCCAGGCCTACACCGTGCTCACGGGCGAGGCCGTCACCGACGGCCACCCGGCCAGCGCCTGGGTCACCGAGCGCTTCACCGGGCTGCGCGCCGACATCGCGGGCGCGCTGCGCGAGGTGATCGAGGAGCGCCGCGCCGCGGGCGACACCGAGACGGACTACGAGCTCACCGACGCCGCGCTCGACCTCGCCGCGTCCACGATCATCGGCGCGATGGACGGCCTCCAGATCCAGTGGCTCCTCGACCCCGACGCCGTGGACCTCGCCGAGTCCACCGCGTTCGCGATCGAGGCGATCCTCGCCTCGACCCTCGCCGGTGCCCGGCGACCGCGACCGCTCGGCTGACGGGACCGCCGTCGGGCACCAGCCCGACCCGCCGTGGGAGAAGCCTGGCCCGCGACCCTACCTCGCGGCGGGCGCAGGCTCCGGCGCAGCGGTGAGGTCCGTGCCCGACGGCGGCACCTCGCCGGCCGTGCGGCCGTCCCGGTACGCGGCGATCGACAGGGTCCGCAGGCGGGACGACCGCCCCGACGGGTTGTCGACGAACCCGACGGCCGAGATGTACGGCTCGATGACGTGGATCTTCTGCAGCGGCGTGACGATGAGGAGCTGCAGCCCCAGGCGCCGGAACAGCTCGAGCGCGAACCGGGTGGACTCGTCCGACCCCCGACCGAACGCCTCGTCGATGACGACGAACCGGAACGCCGTCGAGCGCACCGCGCCCCAGTCGAGCTTGAACTGGTAGGCGAGCGACGCCGCGAGCACGGTGTACGCGAGCTTCTCCTTCTGCCCGCCGGACTTGCCGCCGGAGTCGGAGTAGTGCTCGTGCTCGGAGTCGTCGGCGCGCGACCGCTCCGAGGCGGAGAGCACGAACCAGTTGCGGACGTCCGTCACGCGCCGGCGCCAGGCCTCGTCGAGGTCGGTCATGCCCTCGCGCCCGCGGAACCGCTCGACGAGCGCCTTGACGCGCAGGAACCGGTCCTCCGAGTACGACAGCGCGTCGGCGTCCCCCGCGACGGACCCGTCGCCCTCGGCGAGCGCGCGGTCGTCCTCCGCGAGGATCCCGTCGCCGTCCGTGCACGCGCGCAGGTCCTGCTGGAACTCGCGCACCTCCAGGTTCGGCGTGCGCGACATCTCGAGCCGGATGTACCGGCCCGGGTTGTAGTCGATCGCGCGGAGCGAGTCGTTGATCGTGTCGATCCGGTCGCGGATGACGTCGGCCTGCTTGGCGAGCTCGGCCGCGAAGCCCGCGATGTCGCGGATCGCGTTGGTGTTGAGGTACGCCTTGAAGTCGGCCTCGAAGCGCGGGAGGTCGTCGCGCACGAGCCGGTCGTGGATCTCGCGGTAGCCGTCGGCCGACCGCACGTCCGCGTCGAGCTCGGCGGTCTCGACCGGGTACGTCGAGCGGAACGACGCCATCTGGCCCGCGACGCGGGTCCCGAGGTCGGCCCGCTCACGCTGCGCCTGCTCCGCCTCGGCCGTGAGCCGTGAGCGCACCGCGTTCTCGACGGCATCCAGGTCGGCCGCGCGCGTCGGGCCGGTCGCGCCGTCCCGGTCGGAGCCGTCCCGGTCGACGCCGTCGGGCGGGCCGACCGTCGCGAGCTCGCGGTCGAACTCCGCTGCGAGCGCCGCCGTCGTCTCCTCGTCCAGCACCTCGCCCGCGCCGTCGAGCACCGCCCGCGCCCGCTCGCGCGCGGAGCGCGCCTCGTCGAGCGCGTGCCGGTCGGCGCCGAGCGTCGCGACGACGCGGTCGCGCTCGGCCTCGAGCTCGTCGTGGCGGCGCGCGTTGTCGTCGAGCAGCGTCGCGATCCGGCCGAGCTCGTCGCTCGCCTGCTCGAGCCGTCGCTTCTCCTCGGCGAGCTCGGCGATGCGCGCCGTCTCGGCGCCCCGGTCGAGCTCGTCCCAGTCGCGGTAGACGTCCAGCCGCCCGAGCGCGGCGGAGCGGGCCTGGAGGTCGGACCGCTCGGCTGCGGCGGCCTCCCGACGGCGCGCGACGACGTCGCGCCGGGCGGTCACCTCGGCCGCCTGCTCCAGCAGGGCGTCGATCTTGGCCTGCGTGGACCACCCGAGGACGTAGCCGCGGCGGTCGTCGACGGCGCGCGTGTCGTTCTTCTCGTGGTGGTCCGGCGAGTGCTTGACCTGGCCGGCGCGCGTGATCGCGCGGGGCAGCCGACGGAACGCGTCGAGGTCGGGCGCGCACGCGTGGTCGGCGCGCCGCTCCAGCTCGGCCTCGACCCACGCGGTGAGCGACGGCGCGTCGTCGAGGCGGCGCACGTCGAGCAGGTCGGCGAGCAGCGGGACGTCGTCGCGCGGCGCGGGGCGGGCGGCCGGGACGCGCGCGGGCACCCGGTGGTACACGAGACGCAGGCCCAGGTGCTCGCGGTCGACCCACGCGGACACGGCGTCGTAGTGCGCCGCGGGCACGAGGAGGGAGAGCGCGAAGCCGCGCAGGACGCGCTCGGCCGCGCCCTCCCAGTCGGCGTGCTCGGGGCGCACCGCGAGCAGCTCGCCCACGAACGGCAGGTCGCCCGGGGTCACCCCGACGCCGGCGCACAGCCGGTCGCGGACCTCCAGGTGGGTGCGCGGCAGGTTGGAGCGCCGGTCGGCGAGGCTCGCGAGCTCGGCCTTGACGTCGGCGGTCTCCTGCTCGACGGCGCGCAGCTCCGCGGCGACCTCGCTCACCCGCTCCTCCGCCCGGGCGAGGTCGTCGCGCACGCGCACCGCGGCGTCGTCGGCCGCGCGCCGCAGCGCGGCGAACGCCTCGGCGTCGACGAGCGCGGCGGCCACTGCCGCCGCCCCGCCGCCGAACCCTGGCTCGCTCCCCACGACGCCCTCACCCTGGGGGGAGACCCCGGGTTCGGCACCGTCCGGGCCGCCGAGCGTGAGGCCCGCCGCCGCGGCATAGCCCGCGAGCTGGGCGACGCGGCGCTCGCGCGCGGCGCGCTCGACCTCGCGGCGCGCCACCTCGCCCTCGATCGCGGCGAGCCGGTCGCCGCCGTGGCCCGCGCGCTCGAGCTCGAGCCGCTGCCGCTCGGCCGCGAGGAGCCCCAGCTCGTCACCGACCCGCTGGCGGCGGGACTCGCCGTCCGCGACGCGCTCGTCGAGCGCGCCGATCAGCCCGTCGAGGTCGGCCACGCGGCGCGACGCCGTGAACGCGCGCAGGGCGTCGCGCCGCGCCACGAGCGCCGCGGACCGCTCCCCCAGCGCGTCGTGCGCGTCGCAGTCCGCGAGCAGCGGCGCGAGACGCTCGATCTGCGCGGTGGCCCGCACGACGGCGTCGTGCGCGCTCGTGAGGTCGTCGAAGTGCGCGACGAGCCGGTCGGTCCACCGGTCCGCGTCGAACGGCTCGAGCATGTGCTCCCGCACGAACTCGCCGAGGTCGCCGACCGACTTCATGGACACGGTCTGGTGGAACAGGTCCATCGCCTGCTCCGACGGGATGCCGAGCAGGCGACGGAAGTCGCGCCCGTACTCGGGGAAGTGGTCGCGCACCTGGGCGCCGGACTCGCGCAGCCGACGCCGCAGCGCCGCCACGTCGCCGCCGAACCCGGCGAAGTCCGCCGTGATCGTCAGCGGGCGGTCGGCCGTGACGAAGAACCGGTCCGGCTGGCCCGACTGCCCCGGCGCGAGCCAGAACACCTGGGCGAGCGTGACCTCCTGGTCGAACCCGCGGTTGGAGAACCGGCCCAGCACCACCGAGTACGTGCCGCGCTCGCGCAGGCCGACGTGGCGCGTCGTGCCCGTGGCCTCGTCGCGCTCGGACTTGTAGTGCCCCGCGACGTACGAGCGCAGCGACCGCTCGCGCGCGCCCGCCCCGGCTGCCTTGTTGTAGGAGATCCGGTGCGACGGCACGAGCAGCGTCGTCACCGCGTCGACGATCGTCGACTTGCCCGACCCGATGTCGCCCGTGAGGAGCGCGTTGCGCCCGTCGAGGTCGAACGCCCACACGCGCTGGTCGAACGTGCCCCAGTTGAGCACCTCGAGCCGCTCGAGGCGGAAGCCCGCCCGGGCGTCGAGGTCCGCCGCCGGGTCGTGCAGCTCGACCGCGCTGAACAGGCCCTCCATCACGCCACCGTCCTCGTCGTCGTGCCTGCGCTCGTCGTTGCACTCGTCCCCGAGCTCGTGCCGGTGCCCGCCGTGCCCGACGCCGTCCCGCGCGCCCCGCCGTCGGCGGCGAGCTCCAGGTACTGCGCGAGGCGCGCGTCGAAGTCCGCGAGCCACTGCGCGTCCACGAACGCCTTGAGGATGCGGCGCACCTCGTACCGCCGCGCGTCGCCCGCGGCCGGGTCGCCGTCCTCGACCGGGACGGCTCCGCCGTCGGGCGCACCGTCCGGGTCAGGACGGCCCGCGGGACGCAGGAAGCCCAGCTCCACGACGCGCCGCACGAGCCCGTCCACGCGGTCCACGAGCCGCGCCTCGTTGGCCGCCGCGCCGGGGTCCTGCGCGAGGAACACCCGCAGCAGGTCGACGATCTCCGTGCGCGCGAGCACGAGCCGCGTCTCGCCGCCCTCGGAGTCCGCCTGCGCGAGCCGCTTGCGCAACAGCGCGAGCAGCAGGCTCACGTCGAACGGCAGCTCGCGGCGCGGGATGAGGCGCGGCACGCGCTCGTCGCGCTCGTGCTCGGGCTGCGAGCGCAGGTAGGCGTAGCCGTCGCCCTCGTCGACGACGACCTGCAGGCCCATCATCGCGACGGTGTCGCGCACCTGCGGCTCGCGCGCGAGCAGGTCGCGCCACAGCGCCTCGCCGGACTCGCGGTAGACGACGCCCTTGAGGAGCGACGTCACGACGACGGACAGCTCCGGGTCGCGCGCGGGGCGGGTCGTGCTCACGGGGTCTCCTCCGGGGCGGGGTCGGCGGTCTCGTGGAGACGCTCGGCGGCTCGGGCGGTGGGCGGGGTGTCGAGGACGGCGACGGGGTCGTGCGGCGCCCGCGGCGGGTCGCCGCCCGCCCCGGTGCGCCGCGCGTACGTGACGCGCGGCAGCCGCGCGACGCGCAGCACCGGGTCCGGCACCCCGTCGTCGGCGACCGGGCCGGTCGGGGCCTCGCCCTCCCAGCGCACCTCGTCGGTGCGCTCCTCGTCGTGCACGACGACGAAGCGCGGGTCCTCCAGCGACAGGTACGTCACGAGCTCGGCCAGGCCGTGCTCGAGGGGCGCGGCGGCGAGCAGGTCGACGAGCGCGACCTCCCCCGGGCCGCCCGGGGTGGTGAGCGTCGCACGGACCACCCGTGCGAGGCGCTCCGGGTCGACGTGCACCTGGTCGTACAGCGCGTCGACCTCGAAGTCGTCGTCGCCGGCCTCGACGTGGTCGGAGTCGAGCCGGGCCGTGGGCCGGGGCGAGAAGAGCGGCCGCTCCGTCGGCAGCACGACCTCCGGCGCGACGGCGTCGACCGCCATCCCCGGGGGACCTCCCGCGCCCGGTCCAGCCGGCCTGCGAGCGACGTCGCGCGCGGCGAGCGCCTTCGCCTCCACGCCGCGCAGGATGTCCATGACCCGCCGGTTCTCGAGCCAGACCTGGTCGTCGAGGAAGCGGCGGAGTTGCTCCGAGAGGGTCCGCACGGTCGCCTGCGTGCGCTCGCCGGCGTCGAGCCAGTCGTAGTGGACGCGGCGCAGCCGGCGGTGCTCGTCGTCCACCGCGACCCGCACGACCGCGTCGGGACCCGCGGCCTCGGGCGTCGGCCGCACGACGTCGGGCACGATCGCGTCGAGGGACTGGACGCGCTCGACGAGCGCGGCGAACTCCTCCTGCCGGCGGCGGTCGAGGAGGAAGTCGTAGAACGCGTGGAACGAGCGGCCCTGGTCGGACTCGGCGATGGCCGTGCGCGACCGCACGACCTCCTCCAGCAGCTCGCCCTTGGCGCCGTCCCAGCCGGTGATGCGCTCGCGCAGCTCGCGGTCGAGCGAGCGGAAGTTCGCCTCGACCTCGCGGAAGTCCGAGAGGAGGTCGGCGGCGGTCTGCGTGAGCTGCTGGTAGCGGTCGCGCTGCGCCGCGGCGTCGAGCACGGCCACGCGCCCGGCGCGCACCTGCGCGATCTCCTCGTCGATCGCGGCGCGCCGCTCCTCGAGCTCGCGCAGGCGCTCCGCCGGGTCGGTCTGGGTCCCGACGGCGAGCTGGCGCAGGAGCTCGAACACCGTGTTGAGCCGCGACTCGGTGCCCACGAACCCGCGCCCGCGCAGCGACGCGACCCAGCGCACGGCCTGCTCGACGGCGGGCGTCGCGTCGTAGTGCGGCTCGCCGGAGCCTGGCGGGTACCAGGCGCGCAGCCAGCCCTGGTCGGGGTGCGCCCAGTGGTCGACGTACGCCTGCGGGGCCCGCGGGTACCGCGGCTCTGCTCCTGAGGCCCGCGCGGACCGGCCGTCGACCGCCCACAGGTGGTCGTCGAGCCGCGCGACGAGCTCGCTCTCGGGGATCGCGCGCACGTTGTCCTCGACGAACAGCGTGCCGAGGAACGACAGCACGAGCGGGGCCGTGTCCGCGCGCAGGAGCCGCCACGCCGCGCTCGACCGTCGCAGGGAGTCGACGTCGTCGTGCTGCACGCAGGTCCTCTCGGGGGGCGGGGCGGCCCCGCGGGAAGCGCGGGCGCCCCCAGATCTTAGGTCGCGACTCGCCCCCGACCCGGACGACCCACCGGGCGGTCACGCCCGGCCCCCGGCGAATGCTGCGTCCGCGCTCGACCGATGCGTTCCCGGACGCAGCGCTCGAGCGGGAGCGCATCGCTCGGCAGCAGGCGAGCGCGTCCCCGGATCCGGGACCATGGTCCCTGTCGGCCGAGGGTGCGGGCTTCATAGTCTGGGTGCGGCGCCGAGCCGGCAGCGCGCCCACCCTGCCGGCCGGCGCCACCTTCTGCCCGCCCGCCGGGGCGTCCCCCGACCCGGCGGGGCCCCGCGGACCCGAGGACCGCCCGTGACCGGAACGACCACCGCCCTGACGGACGACGCGCGCCCGGGCCGGACGCCGTCGGGCACGGGGGCCGTGCGGGACGCGGCGTTCGACCCGTTCGCCCGCCCGACCGGCTGGACCCACTCCCGCGGCGTGCTGTTCGGCGAGATGCTGCTGTTCGGCCTGCTCAGCCTCACCGCGGCGTTCGTGCTGTCGTACGACGCCGTGCTCCTCGCCGCGAACCCGACGGCCACGCTGTCGTGCGACGTCAACACCGTGCTGTCGTGCGGGACGGTCGCCCAGTCGTGGCAGGCGCAGGTGTTCGGGTTCCCCAACGCGTTCCTCGGCCTCATCGCCGAACCCATCGTCATCACGACGGCGGTCGCGGCGCTGGGCGGGACACGGTTCCCCCGCTGGTTCCTCTTCGCCGCGCAGTGCGTGTACCTCCTCGGCGTCGTCTTCGCCTACTGGCTCTTCTACCAGTCGATGTTCGTGATCGGCGCGCTGTGCCCGTGGTGCCTGCTCATCACGGTCTCGACGACGCTCGTCTTCGCGTCGCTCCTGCACTGGAACGTCCTGGAGGACAACCTGTACCTGCCGCGCGCCGCGCAGGCGCGGCTGCTCGGGTTCGTGCGCTCGGGGGCCTTCGGCTACCTGGTGGCGGCGTGGCTCGTGGGTCTCGCGATCCTCGTGGTGCTCAAGTACGGCCCGGCGCTGCTGGCCTGACGGGACCCCCGCGCGCGGCGAGCCGCGCCGAACACGTCCCTGCACGCCGTCGAGCACGAGGTTGCTCCCGGAAAGACGACGGGAACGACAGCAACCTCGTGCTCGACGCGGACAGGGGTCAGGCAGGGCCTCAGGGGGTTGTCGTGGCCAGGGTGTAGGGGCCCGAGCCTGCGTAGGCGTGCACGACGAACCGGTAGTAGCCCGCCGCGCCGTCGTACGTGAGCGACTCGTTGGCCCCCGGCGACGTGGACTGCGCGACCGTCGCCCACGAGTAGCCGTTCCACTGCTGCAGGTACAGGTCGTAGTCGCTGCCGGCCGGGCCCGTGACGCAGCCGCGGTGGGAGCCCGCGGTCGCGGCCGTGTAGTACGACCCGTTCGGCTGGACGGCCGTCGCCCCGGCGGAGAGCGTGCCGGTGTACGTCCGGGCGTAGCCGGTGCATCCGGTCGGGGGCTCGGGGTCACCGCCCCCACCGTCGCTCGTGACGAGCGTGAGCCTGTACGCGGACAGGATCTCCCCGACGGGCTGGAAGTACGTCGTGCCGCCGGAGCTGCAGTTGCCGGACCCGCCCGACGTGACGCCCTGCGCCTGGTTGCCCGCGAGCAGCGAGCCGCCGGAGTCGCCCGGCTCGGCGCACACGTTCGTGCGGATGAGGCCGGTGATGGTGCCCTGCGCGTACGTGACCGAGGCGTTGTACGCCAGGACCGTCCCGCAGTGCCAGCCGGTCGTGGAGCCCGACCGGCACACCGACGCGCCGACCGGCACCTGCGTCGCCCCGGCCACGGCCACGCGGCCGCCCGCGTAGTTGTTCACGGCGCCCACCGGCGTGTTGCCCGCGTCGACCTGGACCCAGGCGTAGTCGTTGCCGGGGAAGCTCGACCCGCGGAACGTGCCGGCCGGGCCCGACGTGCGCGCACCGGCCGAGCCGCAGTGCCCGGCGGTGACGAACCCGCCCTGGACCGCGAACCCGACGGAGCACCGCGTCCCGCCGCCGATCGTGTAGGCGTTGCCGCCGACGACGTCGATCAGCGGCCGCGGCACCTCGGCCGTCTCCTCGTACGCCACCGCGTCCGCGGGCACGCCCGCCGCCGCGACCTGCGCGGCGACGTCGGACCCGCCGCCCTCGCGCACGGAGACGACGACGCGGTTGCGCGTCACGTCGACGTACCAGCCCGGCAGCGCCGCCGGGTCGTCGGCGAGCGCCCCGTCGAGGGTCGCGCGCCAGGTCTCGAGGTCGGCGAGCGTGTGGTCCACGGTCACCGCGATGGCGCCCTCGGCCCGCACCGCGCGGGCGTCCGCGGCGTCGGTGACGCCGACGTAGAGGACGTTCGCGGCGTCGTCGACCCAGGCGCCCGCGTAGTCGGCGCCCAGGCGACGTTCGAGCGCCGCCTCGGTTCCTGCCGCGTCGGACTGGAAGGCGAGCCGCGTCCGTGCGTCCCGCGCGCTGAGGCCCAGGTCGCGCTGCAGCGCGCGCTCCAGGCCGGGGGTCGTCTTGGGGACCGCGCGCACCGTCGCGCGCTGGTCCTCGGGGGCGGGCGTACCCGCGACGGCGTGCGTCGCGGCCGCGCCCGTCAGGAGCGTCGCGGCGGCGGTGACCGCGGCGATCCTCCTGCGGAGTGGTCGTGTCATGTCGTCCATTCCCTTCGCCGGGCCGGGCGGCCCGGTCGAGGGTCACGCTAGGGAGACCTCCGGCGCACGCCCAGATCACGATCAGGTCATACGCGGGCGCTATGTGCGGGCTCGCCCCTACGCGATCTCCACCGGGTGCTCGGCACGCCAGCGCCGGTAGCGCGGCGAGCGCTGCACCGCGTCGCGGTGCGCCCCCGAGGCGGCGCGTGCGATCGCGTCCACCGGCAGGCGCTCGGCCGCGTCACGGCGCCAGCCCACGTGGTGCGTCCAGCGCAGCGGAGCCCCGTCGAGGGCGACCGTCCGCACGCCCGGTGCGTCGAGCAGCACGGGCTGGACGAGCGCGACCGCGTGGCCGCCGCGCACCTGGTCGATGCACGACGTCCGGTCCGACTCCCCCATCGCCCGCGGCGTGAACCCCGCACGCACGCACGCGCTCACGAAGCACCGCTCGAAGCAGCCGGTGCCCGGGGCCGTGAGCCACAGCGCGTCGGCGAGCTCGCCCAGCCCGACGGCGTCCCGCGCCGCGACCGGGTGGTACTCGTCGACGAGGACGAACACGGGGTCCGTCGAGACCGCCGTCCACACGACGCCGCCCTCCGCCGGCGGGGCCGCGTCGCCGCACATGCCGACCAGCGCGACGTCGAGGGTCCCGCTCGCGAGCCGCTCCGCCGTCTCCTCGACGGACCACGACGTCGCCGTCGTGACGAGGAGGTCGTCGACCCCGAGCGCCGCGGGCAGCGCCGCGTGCAGGCGGTTCGCGAACAGCCCGCCGATCGCGGAGCTCACCGTCCCCACGCGGACCGGACCCGCCGTCGCGCGGTCCGACACGTGCCGCCGCGCGTCGTCGACGAGCGCCGCCATCGCGGGCAGCACGACGCGCGCGTGCCGCAGCACCACCTCACCGAGCTCGGTCGGGCGCGCCCCCTGGCGGTCGCGCGTGAACACGCACCCGCCCAGCACACGGTCGATCCGGTTGAGCTGGGCGGTGAGGGCGGGCTGCGCGAGACCGAGCGACGCGGCCGCCTTGGTCACGCTGCCCGACTCGGCCACCACCACGATCATGCGCAGGTGACGCACCTCGAGGTCCATGCGACCTGAACGTATCGGTGCGGCACTGCCCTGTCTCGCGGCGGTCTCGCAGGCCTTCCGGACGACTCAGCCGCATAGGCTGCCCCCGTGAGCGCCGACGACGACGCAGACGTCCCCTCGCCCCGCGTCCCGCGCGGGCGCGGCGGCCGCCGCCGTCAAGAGATCCTCGACGTCGCGGCGGCAGCGTTCGCGACGCGTGGCTACCACGGGGCCTCGCTCGCCGAGATCGCCGACGAGGTGGGGATCTCCGCGCCCGCGATCCTCCACCACTTCCGGACCAAGGAGGGGCTGCTCACCGCGCTCCTCCACGCGCGCGACGCCGAGGACGCGGACGACGGCGACGGCGGTCCCGCCCGCGCGTCGTCCCGCCCGCAGGGGCTCGCGTACCTGGACCACCTGGTCGAGACGGTCGCCCGCAACGTCGAGAGACCTGGCATCACCCAGCTCTACGCGGTGCTGTCCGCCGAGTCCGTCACCGACGGGCACCCCGCGCAGCAGTGGTTCCGTGACCGGTACGTCGGCCTGCGCGCCCTGGTCGAGCGCGCGCTGGAGGAGGCCCTGGAGCGGGGCGAGGTGCCCGCGGGCACCGACGTCGAGCAGTCCGCGGCCGCGATCGTCGCCGTCATGGACGGCCTCCAGGTCCAGTGGCTCCTGGACCCCGACCGCGTCGACATGGTCGCGGTGACGCGGCGCACGATCGACGCGCTGCTCGCCGCGCTCGTCGCGCCGCCCGCAGCGCGCCCCTGACCGCAGGTCCCGCGGCCGGCACCGGGCCCCGGTGTCAGCCGACCGGCACCAGGAAGCCGTCGCCCACAAGACCCCGCACCGTCGGCAGCAGCTCGCCCGCGAGGTCGTCCGCCGGGACCTCGAAGAGCGCAGCGATCGCCCCGACGAGCTGCCCGACGGTGAGCTCGCCGTCGCTCGCCCCGACGAGCGCCGCGAGCCCCGTCGACGCCTGGACGGCCCGCCCGAACCCGTCGCCCTGGCGCAGCAGGACGACCGTGGGGTCGGGCGCTCCCGGCGTGTGGAACCGTTCCTCGGTCACGTCGGCCGCGACGGCGAGGCGCGCGCCCGCGAGCGCGGCGTCGTCGCGGGCCGTGAGCCAGTCGTGCGCGGCGAGCGCAGCCGCGAGGTGGCCCCCCAGCGGCTGGCGGACCGGCCCGGTGCGCTCCTCGAGCCGGTGCAGGGTGGGGCGGTCGCCGTCGAGCGGGCGCCGCAGGGTCACGATCCCGAACCCGACGGCCTCCACGTCGCGGGCCGCGAAGTCGTCGAGCCACGCGTCGTAGGCGGTGGCCCAGGCCGCGGGCTCCCGCTCCGGCGTCGTCCCGCCGTCGCGGATCCACGTCTCCGCGTACTCGGCCGGGTCCTGCACCTCGCGCTGGACCACCCAGCCGTCCAGCCCGGCCTCGTCGAGCCACGCCCCGACGCGCTCGTCCCACGGGACGCCGCGGCGGTGCTCCCAGTTGCCGAGGAGCTGGGCCACGCCGCCCGGCGCGAGCACCGCGCCGACGCCTGTCACGAGGTCGCGCACGACGTCGTCGCCCGCGCGCCCGCCGTCGCGGTACTCGTACGCGGGCAGCGCGTCCGCCCCGTCGCCCCCGCCGCGCGGGGTGATGACGAACGGCGGGTTCGACACGACGAGGTCGAACCGCTCGCCTGCCACGGGCTCGAGCATCGACCCCGCGCGGAGCTCGATCGGTGCGTCGGACCCCGCCCTGTTCACCGCCGCGTTGAACGCCGCGAAGCCGAGGGCCCGGCGCGAGATGTCGGTGCCGACGACCGACCCTGCGTGCCGCGCGGCGTGCAGGGCCTGGATCCCGCAGCCCGTCCCGAGGTCGAGCACGCGCCCGACCTGCGTGCGGACCGTCACCTGGGCGAGCGTCAGGGACGCCCCGCCCGCGCCCAGCACGTGGTCCGGCGCGAGCCGGTGGCCCGTCGCGAGCTCGCCCAGGTCCGAGGACAGCCACCACGTCACCGGGCCCGCCGCGTCCGACGCCGCGTACGGCCGCAGGTCGACGACGGCGCGCACGGCGTCGTCGTCGGCCGCGCCCGCGGCCTCGACCAGCCCGAGCCGCCGGGCGCCGTCGACCCCGGTACGCCCGAGGGCGGCGTCGAGCACGGCGCGCGGGACGTCGTCGCCGAGGAGGAACAACGCCGCCAGCGCGGCCGTCGGGTCACCCTCCCGGCCCCGCAGCGCGCGCCGCGCGGGCACGGCCTGCTCGCGGTGCAACGCGGCCGACGCGACCGGGCCGAGCACCCGCTCGACGCCGTCGACCGTGAACCCGGCCGCTGCGAGGTCCGCGCGCAGCCTCGCCGCCGCTGCCCCGAGCTCCGCCGGCGCCAGGCCTGCGCCGGGCGGGGCCGGGCTCACGACGGCGTCCGGTGCGGCGGGCAGGGAGGAGGCAGGTGCGGCGTCGGCAGGAGGCATGGGTCCATCCTGGCGGATCCGCGCGGGGAGAGCCGGTCCGGCCCCGGACGCACCGGACCCCGGCGCGCCGAGGCGGGCCGGGGTCCGGGTAGGAGCAGGGGACGTCAGCAGTTCTGCGTGCCGTACACCGCGACGTTCTGGGCGGAGGTCTGGAACGACTCGTCGGTCATGAGCGACGTGATGGAGGACAGGTCGGCGCTGGCCGGGTCGTCCACGGCGGTCTCGAGCGTGTCGGTGAGCTGGCGGAACACGCCCGTGACCGTGTCCCAGTCGCCGCTGATCTCGGCGGGGGCCTCAGCAGCCTCGAGGGACGCGGTGAACGTCTCGAACTCGGTGACGGCGGCGGCCGGGTCGCTGGAGTCGATCGAGCCGAGCGTGCTCTGGGCGTCGAGGAGCGTCTGGTAGGCGGTGCAGAAGTCGCCCGACGCCTCGGCGTCGCCGGTCTCCTCCTCCGTGGCGTCCTCCGACTCGGTCGTGTCGGTGGACTCGTCCTCGGCCGGGGTCGTCTCCTCCGACGCGGTCGTCTCGGAGTCGGTGCTCGCGTCGTCGCCCGAGCCGCCGCAGGCGGCGAGGCCGAGCACGAGAAGGGCGCTCGTCGCGAGGGCGGTCGTGGTCTTCGTGATCGTCAGTCGGTTGCGCATGTGCCCCATGGTTTCCCATGCCGGCGCCTCGCGCGCCCTCAAACCGCCGAGGTGGGGACCGCTCCCCATGTGGCGAGCGCCACGGGGTGAAAGACCGCCGCGACCCGGTCAGCGGGTGCAGCCCGCCCGGAAGTAGTCCGTGACGGCCTGCGACGACGACGTGAGCGCGCCGGTGTCGATGCGGCGCCCGACGCGGTCGATCGCTCGGGACAGCTCGCCCGTGTCGCGTGCGCCGGTCGCCTCGACCTCGTCGGCGATCATCGTGAGATAGGTCGTCACGACGGCCCAGTCGCGCGCGATCTCGCCTGGCGGCGTCGCCCCGGCGAGCGCGTCCCGCGCCGTCGTGAAGCCCTCGACCAGCGCCTCGGGGTGCTCGACGGTGAGGTTGACCTGCGCCTTGGCCGCAGCCCCCCACGCGACCTCGGCGTCCCGGCAGACCGGGTCGACGGCGGTCGCGGCGGCGGGGTCCGCCGTCGTGCCCTCGCCCGCGCCCCCCGGCTGGGCCGCCCCGCCGTCGGGCGCGGCCCCCGGGGTGTCGTCGGCGCCGCCGTCGTCCACCGGGGCGCCGTCCCCGCCCTCCGACGCGGCGGGCGGGGACGGCACGGCGGCCGGGGCGGCGTCGGGCAACGACACGACGTCGAACGCCCCGCTCGCGACGACGGCCAGGCACAGCCCGGCGACGACGGCGAGGACCGCGGCATGGGCCACGACGCGCACCGGTGATTGCATGGCCCCTATGATGACGCCTCGCGCGCGCGAGGCGAACCCCGCGTGCCCTCCTGGCCCGCGGGGTCCCGACCGCCCGCCCGACGGCGGCCCGTCGTCAGCCCATCGTGTTGACGATGAGCCCGATGTGGGTGAAGAAGTTCATGGCGCCGAACAGCAGGAACGCCACCCCGGACAGCCCCCAGGCCCAGCCGATGACGGTCCGCACGACACGGCGCCCCGAGCGCACCGCGAACGGGAAGAGGATCGCCCCCACCCCGACGAGCGCGATGAGCCCCGACATGAAGATCGCCTCGACGAGCGGGTACGCGGCGAACGCGCCCGAGATGGGCTCCTCCGGCGGCGCGGCGAAGAGCTGGTACGTGACGCCCGCGACCGCGATGGCGACGAGCCCGAGGCCCATGCCGAGCACGAACACCGAGACCGGGCGGGCCACGGCCTGCAGGTGCTCCGTCGCGTCCGCGCGCTCGAGCGCAGCCCGGCCGCGCGTCCACAGGTAGAACGCCGCTGCGAGCAGCAGCACGCCGAACGCGAGGCTCGTCTCGCCGAAGATGATGTTGTCGAACGGGAAGCCGCCCGCGGCGAGCGGCCACGTGAGCGTCATGTGCAGGCCCGTCGCCGTGAGGATCGTGCCGAGCACGCCGAACGCGAGCGACCACCCCTCGACGACGACCTTCCCCGGCGACCGGAGCAGCTCACGGCCGAGCATGACGAGCAGGATCAGCCCGGCGCCGACGGCGACGGACATCACGGTGTTGTACGTGGGCATCTGCGCCCAGTCGATGACGAGCCCCTCGGCGGCGACCATCTCTGTCCACTCCTCGTTCGTTCTCACGGACCGCAGTCACGGTCCGAGATCAATAACCATACGCACGTATAGGTTATTCCTCGCCCCGGTTCCGGGCTCGCGGATCGGGTCCGCGGCGATGGCGCTCGGGTCTCAGGCCCGCGGGGTCGGGTCCGCGGCGGGTCGGCGCTCGAGGGCACCGCGGACCCGACCCCGCGGGCAGTCGCCCGAGGTGAGCGGAGACCAGGGCGAGTCGAAGCCGGTCGGGGTGGGTGGTGGTGCCGCGTCGTGGCGGGCCTGGACGAGGGATCGTCCGGAGTGAGCTTGCGAACGCAGGACGATCCCGACCGAAAACACGGGAGCCGCGAGGAACGAGCGGCGGATGGTAGACGCGGCGCCACCACCCACCCCGACCACCCAACCCGACCACACGCCGTCGGGCAGGGTGACCACGCCTCTACCTCGACCAACCACGGCTCTACCTCGCGCGACCACGGCTCTACCTCGTCGGGCTCCGGGCGCGCGGCGTCGGCCTCACTACGATGGCCCCGTGGACGACGGAGCGGGCACCATCGACCGGGCGGCGCGGCGCGACGGGGAGAGCGCCGCGGCCGGGGCGACGCGCGGGACGGTCCACGACCCGGCGCACGGCGCGCGCGCGACGGTGCAGGGGCGCAGTGCGCAGCGGCAGCGCGCGATGGTGGAGGCAGCGGCGCACCTGCTCATCGAGGAGGGCTTCGGCGCCGTGACCCACCGCCAGGTGGCGCGGGCGGCGGGCGTGCCGCAGGGCTCGGCGTCGTACTACTTCCCGACGAGCGCGTCGCTGGTCTCGACGGCGGTCGAGGCCGCGGAGGACGTGCGCGCGACGGCGGCGCAGGAGCGGGCCGACGCGCTGTCGCGGGAACCTCGTTCGAGCACGGCGACGGCGCGCGAGCTGATCGAGACGTTGTACGCGCCGCACGTGGACGACACGGTGGTCGACGTGCGGCTGGACCCGATGCTCACGGCGATGCGCGACCCTGCGCTGCGGCCGATCATGCGGGCGTCGCGCCCGCGTCTGCTCGCGGCGGCGCGGACCGTGCTGGACGCGTCGGGGCACGCGCACGTGACGGACGTCGACCTGGTGGCCCACGTCGTCGACGCGGCGCTGCTCTCCGCGGCGGCGGCGGAGGACGGGCGCGTCCTGGACCACGCGACGGAGACGGTCGCGCGCTTCCTGGACCACTGGCACTGAGGCCACAAACTTACTTACCGGTTATTCAGTTTTACCGGTAGAGTGGCCGCGCCCGGGCTCCCGAGCGCGTCGGCGGCGACCCGCCCGACACGCACCGCCCCGGGGAACCGTCGCCGTCGCCGTGGAAGGACCGTCCGTGAGCACCCTCCCCTACCTCGACCCCGCTCTGCCCGTGGCCGACCGCGTCGAGGACCTCCTCGCGCGGATGACGCTCCCCGAGAAGGTCGGGCAGATGCTGCAGCTCGACGCGCGCGACGGCGTCGGGCCGGCGGTCCTGGACAAGCACGCGGGGTCGCTGCTGCACACGTCCCCGCAGAACGTGGTCGAGGCGCACGCGCTCGTCGAGCGCACGCGGCTCCGCATCCCCCTGCTCGTCGCCGAGGACTGCATCCACGGCCACTCCTTCTGGGTCGGCGCGACGATCTTCCCCACGCAGCTCGGCATGGCCGCCACGTGGGACCCCGAGCTCGTCGAGCAGGTCGCCCGCGCCACGGCGGTCGAGGTCGCCGCGACCGGCATCCACTGGACGTTCTCCCCCGTGCTGTGCATCGCGCGCGACCTGCGCTGGGGGCGCGTCGACGAGACGTTCGGCGAGGACCCGTACCTCATCGGCGAGCTCGCGTCGGCGATGGTGCGCGGGTACCAGGGCGACGGCCTCGCGGACCCGACCGGGGTCCTCGCGACCGCCAAGCACTTCGCCGGCTACTCCGAGACCCAGGGCGGCCGCGACGCGAGCGAGGCCGACATCTCGCCGCGCAAGCTCCGGTCCTGGTTCCTGCCCCCGTTCGAGCGCGTCGCGCGCGAGGGCTGCGCGACGTTCATGCTCGGCTACCAGTCCATGGACGGCGTGCCCGTCACCGTCAACGGCTGGCTGCTCGACGACGTCCTGCGCGGCGAGTGGGGCTACACGGGCACGCTCGTCACCGACTGGGACAACGTGGGCCGCATGGTCTGGGAGCAGCACATCCAGCCCGACTACGTGCACGCCTCCGCCGCCGCCGTGCGCGCGGGCAACGACATGGTCATGACGACGCCGAAGTTCTTCGAGGGCGCGCTCGAGGCGGTCGCGCGCGGGCTCGTCGAGGAGACCGCGATCGACGCGGCCGTGCGCCGCATCCTCACGCTCAAGTTCCGGCTCGGCCTGTTCGAGGACCCGCGACGTCCCGACGTGGCACGCCAGGAGGCCGTCATCGCCTCGGCGGAGCACACCGCCGTCAACCTCGAGGTCGCACGGCGCTCGCTCGTCCTGCTCACGAACGACGGCACGCTCCCCTTCACGGGCGGGCGCACGGTCGCCGTCGTCGGGCCCAACGCGGACGACGACCACACCCAGCTCGGCGACTGGGCCGGCGCGTCGGGCCAGGCCGACTGGTTGCCCGACGGCCACCCGCGCGAGATGACGACGACCGTCCTCGACGGCTTCCGCGCCCTCGTCCCCGAGGGCTGGACGGTCACGCACGCGCGCGGCGCCGACATCCTCACGCTCGAGCCCGACCCCGAGGGCGAGCTGTTCCCCGACGGCCAGCCGCGCCCGCAGGTCGTCGTGCCCGCCGACCCCGACGACGCGCTCATCGCCGAGGCCGTGGCCGCGGCGCGCGACGCGGACCTCGTCGTCGCCGTCGTCGGCGACCGGATCGAGCTCGTCGGCGAGGGCAAGTCGACCGCGACGCTCGAGCTCGTCGGCGGTCAGGTCGCCCTGCTCGACGCGCTCGTCGCGACCGGCACCCCCGTCGTGGTCGTCGTCGTCGCGTCCAAGCCGCTCGTGCTCCCGCCGTCCGCCCACGCCGCGGCCGCGATCGTCTGGGCCGCGAACCCGGGCATGCGCGGCGGGCAGGCCGTGGCCGAGCTCGTGCTGGGGCAGATCGAGCCCGAGGGCCGGCTCCCGATCTCCTTCGCGCGCCACGCCGGCCAGCAGCCCACGTACTACAACGTGGTCCGCGGCCAGCACGGCGACCGGTACGCCGACCTCACCCAGCGCCCCGCCTTCGCCTTCGGGGACGGCCTGAGCTACACGACGGTGGAGTACGCGGACCTGCGCGTCCTGGGCTCGGTGCACGGTCCCGACGACGTCGTCCGTGCCCAGGTCACGCTGACCAACACCGGGACGCGGCCCGTCCGCGAGACCGTGCAGGTCTACGTGAGCGACACGGTCACGTCCGTGACGTGGGCGGAGAAGGAGCTCAAGGCGTACCGCAAGGTCGCGCTCGCGCCCGGCGAGTCCGCCGTCGTCGACCTCGAGGTACCCGTCGCGGACTGCACGCTCGTCGACGCGCAGGGCCACCGGGTCGTCGAGCCGGGCGAGTTCGAGCTCCGCGTCGGCCCGTCGTCCCGCGAGGACGCGCTCCTGCGCGCGCCGTTCACCGTCAAGGGCTGAGAGCGGACCCGGTCCACGAGACCAGCACACGACGACGCCCGGGCCAGGGAGGCCCGGGCGTCGTCGTGTGCTGGTCCGCGGTCGGTCAGGCGCCGGTCGCGACCCGCTCCGGCTCGACCGACGACTCCTCGCGGTCGACCCGCGCCGCCCGCAGGCGAGACATGATCACCGCGCCGAACGCGATCGCCGCCGCGACCACGGCGATGCCGATGCGCAGGGCGTGGTTCGCGTCCGCGGGGACGCTCATGAGCACCACCGCGGGCGCGATGAGCACCGACACGAGGTTCATGACCTTGATGAGCGGGTTGATCGCCGGGCCGGCCGTGTCCTTGAACGGGTCGCCGACGGTGTCGCCGATGACGGTCGCCGCGTGCGCCTCGGAGCCCTTGCCGCCGTACGCGCCGTCCTCGACGATCTTCTTCGCGTTGTCCCACGCACCGCCCGAGTTGGCGAGGAAGACCGCCATGAGCACGCCCGCGCCGATCGCCCCGGCGAGGAAGCCGGCGAGCGGGCCGACGCCCAGGCCGAACCCGACCGCGATGGGCGCGAACGCAGCGAGCAGACCCGGAGTCGCGAGCTCGCGCAGCGAGTCGCGCGTGCAGATGTCCACGACCTTGCCGTACTCCGGGCGCTCCTGGAACGTCATGATCCCCGGGTGCTCGCGGAACTGGCGGCGCACCTCGAAGACGATCGCCCCGGCGGCCCGCGTCACGGCGTCGATCGCGAGGCCGGAGAAGAGGAAGACCGTCGCGGCGCCGAGGATCACGCCCACGAGCGTGATCGGCGAGATGATCTCGTAGTCGAGCATCGCCGTGACGAGGCCGCTCCCGACCGTCTGGACGTCCGCCATCGCGTGGCTCACGGCGTCGGCGTACGACCCGAAGAGCGCGGTCGCGGCGAGGACCGCCGTCGTGATCGCGATGCCCTTGGTGATGGCCTTCGTCGTGTTCCCGACCGCGTCGAGGTCCGTGAGGATCTGCGCGGCCTCCGGGTCGCCGTCGCCCGACTCGCCGACCGACATCTCGTAGATGCCCTGCGCGTTGTCGGAGACCGGGCCGAACGTGTCCATCGCGACGATGACGCCGACCGTGGTGAGCAGCCCGCACCCGGCGAGCGCCACGAGGAACAGCGCGAGCCACACGGAGCCGCCCGCGAGGAGGAACAGGCCGCAGATCGCGGCGGCGATCACGCCCGCCGTGTACACCGCGGACTCGAACCCGACGCCGATGCCGGACAGGACGACCGTCGCCGCACCCGTGCGGGAGGTGGCGGCCACGTGCAGGGTCGGCTTCGACGTCGTGCCGGTGAAGTAGCCCGTGATCCACAGGATGATGCCCGCGAGGACGATGCCGATGACGACCGCGAGGCTCGCGACGACGCGCGGGTCGGCCGCGAGGCCCGACAGGTCGCCGAGGTCCGCGGTGCCGTCGAGCGCCGAGAACGACGACGGCAGGTAGACGAACGCCGCGACCGCGGCGAGCACGGCACCGATGAGCGCGGACAGGTAGAAGCCGCGATAGATGGCCTTGAGCCCGTTCTCCTGGCCGCGCACGCGCGTGATGAAGACGCCGAGCACCGCGACGAGCGCGCCGATCGCCGTGACCACGAGCGGGAAGACGAGGCCCTCCTCGCCCATCGCCGCCTTGCCGAGGATGAGCGCGGCGACGAGCGTCACGGCGTACGACTCGAAGAGGTCGGCGGCCATCCCGGCGCAGTCGCCGACGTTGTCGCCCACGTTGTCCGCGATCGTCGCCGCGTTGCGCGGGTCGTCCTCGGGGATGCCCTGCTCGACCTTGCCGACCAGGTCGGCGCCGACGTCGGCCGCCTTGGTGAAGATGCCGCCGCCGACGCGCATGAACATGGCGAGCAGCGCGGCACCGAAGCCGAAGCCCTCGAGCACGGCCGGGGCGTCGCCCTTGTAGATCAGCACGACCCCCGCGGCGCCGAGCAGGCCGAGGCCCACGACCGACATGCCCACGACGCCGCCCGTCCGGAACGCGATGCGCGCGCCCTCGGTGCGTCCGCCGGGCCGGGTCGCGGCCGACGCGACGCGCACGTTGGCGCGCACCGCGAGCCACATGCCGAGGTAACCGATCGCCGCCGAGAACCCGGCACCGACGAGGAACGCGACCGAGCGCCCGACGCGGATGCCGCCGTCACCGGGCAGCAGGAACAGCAGGCCGAACACGATCGCCGCGAACAGCGCGAGCGTGCGGAACTGGCGGCTCAGGTAGGCCCCGGCGCCCTCCTGCACGGCCTGGGCGATGTCCTGCATCTTCGCCGTGCCGTCCTCCGCGGCCAGGACCTGTCTGCGCAGGACGAACGCGAAGACCAGCGCCACGAGCGCGATCACCGCGATGACGGTGACGATGGTGAGACTTTCCGAACCGAGCGTGAGCATCCGTCCTCCTTGACGAACCGCGCGACCGTCGCGCCGGTCCCCTGCCGGAGCGATGGGGGTGAGTCTACGCACGTGTGGCGCACGTCACGACCACTCGTGCAGGACGTCACAAACGTGGCGCGCCGACCGGCCCTGGGCCGCACCGAACCGCGCTCTCCCGCCACCCCAACGAAACCCTCGACCCCGTCGTTGAGAAGGACAAGAGTGGTTCCACGAGCGGGGAGGCGGTCGCGATGGCGCGATGGGAAGAGGTGCTGGACGAGATCGTCCGCACGCGGCGACGCGCCCTGGTGGGCTACGCCTATCTCCTGACCGGAGACGTCACGGAGGCGGAGGACCTCGTGCAGGACGCCCTGTTCCGGACGTTCCGGCGGGGCCGCGCGGCGACCGACTTCGCTCTCGCCGAGAGCTACGTCCGGCGCGCGGTCCTCAGCGGGTTCCTCGACGGCACCCGACGGCGGCGGCGCTGGGACGGCGTGCGCCACCTCCTCGCCCCGCCCGACCCGGCCGACCGCGTCGAACCGGTCGTCGAGGCGCGCGTCGACGTCGTCGAGGCGCTCGGCGCGCTGGCTCCCCGCGAGCGCGCGTGCGTCGTCCTGCGCCACTTCTCCGACCTCACCGTCCGGGACGTCGCGGAACGGCTCTCGCTGAGCGAGGGCACCGTCAAGCGGTACCTGAGCGACGCGAACGCCAAGCTCGCGGCACGGCTCGGCCCGCTGCGCGTCGCCGACGACGACCTGCCCGTCACGCCTCCCGTCCGCGGGACCGCCCCGTCCGCCCCTGGAGGTGCGCGATGAACCGCCCCACGAACCCCGGCCCCGTCGACCTCGACGTCGTGCTGCGTTCGGTCGCCGACGAGGTGGTCCTCCGGACCGACGACGCGACCTCCGCCGGTCTCGTCCGCGACGGCGTCCGCCACGTCCGCCGGCGTCGCGCCGTGCTCGTCGGTGCGGCCGCCGTGCTCGCCGTCGCCGCCGCGGGCGTCGGCGCGAACGCCCTGCTCGCCGAGGACCCTCGCCCCGTCCTGCCCGCTCCCGCCCCGAGCCCCGAGCCCACGCCGAGCCCGGCACCCACGTACCGGGCCGCGTTCCCCTCGCCCGTCACGACCGACGCGCTCCGGTGCGGCGAGCCCGCACCCGCCGCGACGGGCGCGGCCCTGCTCGCGACGGCGTCGGTCGACCCCGCCGCCGTCACCGTCGCGTCCTCGGACCTCGTCGAGGTCCCGGGCCGCGTGTCCGTCGACGCCGCCGCGCGCGTGAGCGCCCTGGACCCGACCGGGCTCACCGGGTACGTCGTCGTGCAGGACGGGCTCGTCGTGTCGTCCGTGACTCCCCCGAACCTCGACGGCGCGACGCCGGTCGACCTCGCCGAGGGCGACGTGCTCGACCTCACCACGTCGGTCGACTCGTTCGCCTCGTGCGACCCCGCCGGCGTCACGGAGCACTCGCCGTCGCTCCTGCCGGGCGACTACGAGCTCGCGGTCGTCGTCCCCTGGGTCGTGTCGTCGTACGCGCTGGAGCGCGACGGCGCCTGGGGCGAGCCCGTGACCGCCGCCACCGGGTCGGGCGAGCCGCTGTTCGACGGTTGGCTCGTGACGCCGTCGGTCCCGTTCACGGTCTCGGCCGCCCCCGACGCGGAGCTCCCGGCGCCCCCGGCGACCCCCGACCCCGTACCCGGGGCCTTCACCGGCCCGACGACGACGTTCCCTGGCGCGCCGTCGTACGAGGACCTCCAGTGCGGCATGCCCGCCCCGTCCCCGACCGGCGACGAGCTCCTCGCACGGCTCGAGACCCCGGGAGCCCTCTCGGTGGCGGGCGGGACCGAGGCCACCCTCGCCGCCCGGCTCGCCGGGCTCCCCACGGCGCGCACCGAGACGGTCGACTTCCGCTGGCTCCGTGCGTACGTCGTCGCCCAGGACGGGACCATCGTCAGCTCGACCGTGCCGGCCACCGACTCCGAGGCGTACGCCGTCCTCGAGCCGGGCGCGACCGAGCAGCTCGACCACGCCGTCACCACCGCGGTGGCGTGCGAGTGGGGCATGCCCTCGGACGCGTCCCTGCCGCCGGGCGAGTACACGGTGCAGGTCGTGCACCCGTGGATGATCACGCGGTACTCGCTCCAGCAGGTCGACGGGTCGTGGGGCGCCGAGACCACGGGTGGGGGCCTCTACAAGGGCTGGCTCGTCTCGGCACCGGTCCGGCTGACGATCACCTGACCCGGCGCCGATCCGGGCCGGTCAGGGCCGGTCAGGGCCGGGCGTGCCCGTGCGGCGCGCCCGGCGTCCGCCGCTGGGTGCGGTGACCGCCCGCCGCGAGTCGCGCGACGACGTCGGGCCGGGTGAGCGGGAACAGGTGCCCCTCGCCCGCGAGCCCGACGCGCGGGACGGCGAGCCGGTCGGACAGCTCCCGCTGCTGGCGCAGGAACCGCGCGCTCCCGCGCAGACCCGTGACGAGCAACGGGTCCGCCGCCGTGGACAGGGAGCGCCCTGAGTCGAGCAGCGCGCGCACACGCGGTGCCTGCTCCCAGCTCGCGAACCACTCGTGGGCGAGCATCGTCCAGGTGCTCGCGCTCCCGTAGCGCACCCGCGCCACGTCGCGCGGGAGCGGGTCCGGGCGGCGGGCGACGACCCGCACCGCCCCGCGCCGCAGGGCCGGTCCGGCGGTCGCGAGCGCGCTGCCGACCAGCGCAGCCAGCGCGTCCCCCGCCCGGGCGGTCGGCCGCCCCGGGTGCAGGGCCGGGAGGTGCGGCTCCCACGGGCTCGTCGGGTCCAGGAGCACGAGGCGGCGCACCTCGCCCGGGTGCAGCAGCGCCCACTCCAGCGCGGCGAGCCCGCCCACGGAGTGCCCCACGAGGCCCACCGGTCCGGAGCCGTCGACCCGCAGGGCCGTCCGCACCGCGTCGACCGGCCCGGTGACGGGCGTGCGCCACGCGTCGAGGACGCGGACGTCGTCGGTCCTGGCGACGACACGGAGCTCGTCCGCGAGCGGCGCGAAGTCCTCGGGCGTCAGCGCCAGCCCGGGCAGGATGACCCAGGTCGTCGCGCGGTCCGGCGCGTCCGCTCCTCGGCCTGCGCTCACGGACCCACCCTAGGGAGCGGACCCGCGCCCCGCGCGGTACAACGTTTCGCGGGCGCCGCTCGTCTCAGGGTGCGACAGGACGAACGCACCCGCGCCGTCCCACCTCGAGGAGGACCGTGCGACCAGCGACCGGCCAGGACCGCCCCGACGACGACCCGCTCACGGTTCTCGTGCGGGACCGCGGCAGCGCGCTCGTGGGCTACGCGTACCTCCTCACCGGGGACGTCGCCGCCGCCGAGGACCTCGCGCAGGAGGCCGTGGTCCGCGTGTTCGTCCGGTCCCGCCGCCACCGGTGGCCCGACGCTCCCGAGTCGTACGTGCGCCGCGCCATCCTCTCGCTGTACGTCGACGGGTACCGGCGCTCCCGACGCTGGCGTGATGTCAAGCACCTCGTCGCCGTCCCCCCGCACCGGGACGGCCCGGCGGACGCCGCCGACACCTCCGCCGACGTCCGCGACGCGCTACGGGCGCTCGCGCCGCAGGAGCGCGCGTGCGTCGTGCTGCGCTACTACGACGACCTCACCGTCCCGCGGATCGCCGAGCACCTCGGGCTCTCCGTGGGGACGGTCAAGCGCTACCTGCACAACGCCGTCGGCAAGCTCGAGAACCTCCTGGGCCCCCTCGACGACACGGCGGACGACGACACCGACGACCAGGTCGAGCTCCGGACTCCCCACGCCCCGACCACGCCTCGGAGGGCAGACGCATGACCCGCCTCGACGACTCCCTCCAGGATCTCGCCGACACGCCACGACGCGAGGGCGTCGTGCTGCCGCTCGCCGACGTCCAGCACCGGGTCCGCCGCGGACGACGCGTCCGCCGCACCGCGACGGCCGGGATCGTGACGGCCGGCGTCGTCGGGGTCGGCGTCGCGGCCGCGTCGCTGGGACTCCAGGGTTGGCGTGCCACCGAAACCCCGCCCGCGGCCACGTCCGCCCCGCCGGGGGTCGTCGCACCGCTCACCGGGACGACCGTCGCGTGCGGGACTCCCGAGGCGGACCTCGCCGCCACGACGACGCTCACGCTCACCGGGCCGGGCGGGGCCGAGGTCCCCGGCGTGCAGGACGGGGACGGTGACGTCGGGGCCCTCGAGCTCACGAACCACGGCGAGGAGCCGTTCGTCGCGGCGTCGAACGGTTTCGCGCGCACGGTGCTCGTCGACGACGCGGTGGTCGTCGCCGTGCCGATGATGGAGCCCGACCCGTTCCACCCGATCGACCTCGCGTCCGGGGAGCGCCAGCCCTTCGGCATCACCCCGACGAGTCCGTGCGACGGCGGCACGCTCGCACCCGGCACCTACACCGGGTACTACGTGCTCGAGGTCGACGCGCTCCGGAGCACCGCCGACCTCGACGCCTGGGACGGCACGGCCGGCACGGCCACGGCGATCGTCAGCGCACCGTTCGAGGTCGTCGTCGGGTGACTCTTCCCGGCAGCGGCCCGGGGTGACGACCCGCCGTGGGCGATGATGGGCGGGTGACCTCACCGACCACGCCCGCCGTGACCGACCCGACCCTGCACGACCGCGCGCTCGCGCACGCCAACGACCTGGCGACGTTCGTCGAGGCGTCCCCGTCGTCGTACCACGCGGCCCACGAGGTCGCTCGTCGCCTGGAGGCCGTCGGCTTCGAACGGCTCGACGAGACGGCGGCCTGGCCGTCGGCTCCCAGCGGCGGGGCCGGATCCCCGGGCGGGCGGTACGTCGTCGTGCGCGACGGCGCGGTGATCGCCTGGGCGGTCCCCGCGGGCGCGACCGCGACGACGCCGTTCGCGATCCTCGGCGCGCACACCGACTCGCCCGGCTTCAAGCTCAAGCCGCGGCCCGGCGTCGTGCGCGAGGGCTGGTGGCAGGCGGGCGTCGAGGTCTACGGCGGGCCGCTGCTCAACTCGTGGCTCGACCGTGAGCTCGAGCTCGCCGGCCGCCTCGTCACGGCCGACGGCGTCGAGCACCTCGTGCGCACCGGCCCGCTCCTGCGCGTCCCGCAGCTCGCGATCCACCTCGACCGTGCCGCGAACGACGGGCTCGCGCTCGACAAGCAGCAGCACACGCAGCCGGTGTGGGGGCTGGCCTCGGCGGCCGGCCCGGCGGGGTCCGACGCGGTGGGTGCGGGGGCCGGGCCGGGCGGCGGCGACGTGGTCGCCGAGCTCGCGCACCACGCGGGCGTCCGGGCGAGCGAGGTCGCGGGCTACGACGTCGTCGTCGCGGACACGCAGTCGCCGCGCGTGTTCGGCGCGCACGGCGCGTTCCTCGCGTCGGGCCGCCTCGACAACCTGCTCTCCGTGCACGCCGGGCTCGTCGCGCTGCTCGAGGTCGCCGGGACGCCGGACGCCCCTGTCGGCGGCGACGTGATCCCCGTGCTCGCCGCGTTCGACCACGAGGAGATCGGGTCCGAGTCACGCTCCGGCGCGTCGGGACCGTTCCTCGCGGACGTGCTCGACCGGATCGCGGCCGGCCTCGGCGCGACGGAGGAGGAGCGGCACCGCCAGCTCGCGGCGTCGCTGTGCGTGTCGAGCGACGTCGGGCACTCCGTGCACCCCAACTACCCGGAGCGTCACGACCCCGCGAACCGGCCGCTCGCGGGCGGCGGGCCGATCCTCAAGATCAACGCGAACCAGCGGTACACGACCGACGCGCACGGTGCGGCGGCCTGGGCGCGCGCCTGCACGCGGGCGGGCGTGCCGAGCCAGGAGTTCGTGTCCAAGAACACCGTGCCGTGCGGCTCGACGATCGGCCCGCTCACCGCGACGCGCCTGGGCATCCGCACGGTCGACGTCGGCGTCCCCATCCTCTCGATGCACTCGGCCCGCGAGCTCACCGCCGTCGTCGACCCGTGGTACCTCTCCCGCGCGGTTGCGGAGGTCTTCCGCGGCTGAGCCACGCCTCACCGTCGAGTGCGGAAATTTGTCGTCGAACGGGGCCTTCGGCTGCACACGTCCCGCACTCAGCGGTGAGGGTGGCGCGTCGCCCGGTTGCGGACGCCGCGCAGCATCTTCTGCGTCATGAGAAAGCTCACCGGCTGTACCGCCTCGACCGTGGCCCGGCCCACGACACCGAGCGGGAGGTAGCGCTCGCGGACCAGCAGGCGTGAGCGCGGCACGCCGTCCTCGCCCGGCGGCAGCGGGCGGACGACGAACGCCCACGAGAACCGGAACGGCATCGTGTCCGGCTGTCCCGGTCCCGGCGAGCCGAGCAGCACGAGGTGCGAGCCCTGCTCCAGGAGCGCGACGCGCAGCGCGGCCTCGTCGGCGAGGCGGACGTCGTCGCCCACGGCCAGGCCCTGCCAGCGCTCCTCGATCGCGTCGGCGCTGTGGATGTCCAGGCCGACCAGGTTCTCCAGGGCGTCGTACGAGTAGAAGCCCCCGCGGCCCTGACCGAGCTGCACGAGCCACGGCCACACGTCCGCCGGCGGCGCGTCGACCGTGACGGCCCGCGTCGCGACGACGGCGCGCGCGTCCGGCACGAGGTCGTCGCCCGGCAGCACGCACTCGTGCTCGCCCTCCCACGTGCCCCAGGTCTGGGTCATGCGCCGGGTGAGCAGGAGCGCCCCGACGGCGAGCGCCGTCGTCGCCACGACCCGGACCCCGCGTACCGCTCCCATGCGTCGATCCTCAGCCGCGGGGCACGTGCCGCGCGAGGGCCGGAGGTCCCGAGCACGGCCTCCGTCGGCCGAAGGACGGGCCGGAGGTGGGAGACTCGGAGGCGTGCCGCACGCCCCCTCTCCCACCTCCCTGCGACCGACGAGCGCGGCCCTGCTCGACGTGCTGCGCGCGGGCGGACGGCGCGACGAGCGGCTGCTGCACGTGCGCGAGCTGCCCGCGCGGGAGGGCACGCAGGCCGACTGGCCGGGCTGGGCCGACACGTCGCTCGTCGCGGGGTACCGCACGCTCGGCGTCGACCGCCCGTGGGAGCACCAGGTCGTCGCGGCCGACGCCGCGTGGTCGGGCCGGCACGTCGCGCTCGCCACGTCCACGGGGTCCGGCAAGTCGCTCGCGTTCTGGCTGCCCGCGCTCACGGCGGTGCGGGCCGACGCCGCCGCGCGCGTCCTCGACCCCGGCCGCATCGAGTCGGTCGCGCGTCGCGGCTCCGTGCTCTACCTGTCCCCCACCAAGGCGCTCGCCGCGGACCAGCTCTCGGGGCTCCAGCGGCTGCTCGACGCCGCGGGGACGCGCGACGTGCGGGTCGCGACGTGCGACGGCGACACCGGGCAGGACGAGCGGCGCTGGGTCCGCGAGCACGCCGACGTCGTGCTGACCAACCCCGACTTCCTGCACTTCGCGCTCCTGCCGTACCACCGCGGCTGGTCGCGGCTGCTGCGCGACCTGCGCTACGTCGTCGTCGACGAGGGCCACGCCTACCGCGGGGTGTTCGGCGCGCACGTCTCCCTCGTCCTGCGACGCCTGCGGCGCCTCGCCACCCACTATGCGCGCGAGGGCGACCGGCCGCCGACGTTCGTCGTCGCGTCGGCCACGACCGCCGACCCCGCGACGAGCGCCGCGCGCCTCGTGGGGGTCGAGCCCGACGACGTCGTGACCGTCTCTCAGGACACCTCGCCCGCGGGGCGCAAGACGTTCGCGCTGTGGGAGCCGCCCGTCGTCGTGGGCTTCGACGCGGCGTCCACGGCCGGACCCTCCGACGCGTCCGCCGAGGGTCACGAGGACGACCCGACCGTCCCGACGACGGTCGACGTCGCGGCGGAGCACCCGCGACGCAGCGCGACCGCCGAGGCAGCCGACCTCCTGGCGGACCTCGTCATCGCGGGGGCGCGCACGCTCGCGTTCACGCGCTCACGCCGGGGCGCGGAGTCGGTCGCGGTCCAGACGCAGGACAGCGTGCGCGTCGTCGACCCGCGGCTCGTGCGACGCGTCGCCGCCTACCGGGGCGGCTACCTGCCCGAGGAGCGGCGCGAGCTGGAGGACGCCGTGCGCACGGGCGACGTCCTGGGCCTCGCGACGACCAACGCGCTCGAGCTCGGCGTCGACATCTCCGGGCTCGACGCCGTCCTCATCGCGGGGTGGCCGGGCACCCGCATGTCGGTGTGGCAGCAGGCGGGCCGCGCCGGGCGCGCGGGCGCCGACGGCCTCGTCGCGTTCGTCGCCCGGGAGGACCCGCTCGACACCTTCCTCGTGCACCACCCCGAGGCCGTGTTCGACGCCCCGCTCGAGGCGACCGTGTTCGACCCCGCGAACCCCTACGTCCTCGCGCCCCACTTGTGCGCGGCCGCGGCCGAGAACCCGCTGCGCTCCGACGACCTCGCGGCGTTCGGCGACCCCGACGCCGTGCGCGGCCTGCTCGACGTGCTCGTCGCCCGGGGCGCGCTGCGCCGTCGCGCGTCCGGCTGGTACTGGACGCACGCGCAGCCCGCGTCGGGCATGACGGACCTGCGCGGCTCTGGCGGCGCGCCCGTACGGGTCGCCGAGGCCCGCACCGGCCGGCTGCTCGGCACGGTCGACGCCGCGTCCGCGGACGGGTCCGTGCACGACGGCGCGGTGTACGTCCACCAGGGCCGCACCTACGTCGTCGAGCACCTCGACCTGACCGACCACGTCGCGCTCGTGCGCCGCCAGGACGTCGACCACGGGACGTGGTCGCGGTCCACGACGTCCATCACGATCGTCGACGACCCTGCCGACGGCGACGTCGCGGCGGGGCGCGAGGTCGTCGAGCGGTCCTGGGGACCCGTCGGCTGGGGCTACGGCCCGGTCGACGTGTGCTCGCAGGTCGTGAGCTTCCAGCGCCGCCGCCTGCCCGACCTGCAGGTGCTCGGCACCGAGACGCTCGACCTCCCCGAGCGCACGCTGCCGACCATGGCCGTCTGGTGGACGGTCCCCGCGTCCGTGATCGAGGAGGCGGAGGTCGACGCCGACGAGCTGCCCGGCGCGCTGCACGCCGCCGAGCACGCGTCGATCGGCCTCCTGCCGCTCCTCGCGACGTGCGACCGCTGGGACCTCGGCGGCGTCTCCACCGCCCTGCACGCCGATACCGGCGAGGCGACCGTGTTCGTGCACGACGCCTACCCCGGCGGAGCGGGCTTCGCCGAACGCGGGTACGAGCTCGGCGCGACGTGGCTGCGCGCCACGCGGGACGCCATCGCGCGCTGCCCGTGCCACGACGGCTGCCCGGCGTGCGTGCAGTCCCCCAAGTGCGGGTCGTACAACGCCCCGCTCGAGAAGGCCGCCGCCGTGCGCCTGCTCGACGCCGTCCTCGCCCACGCCCCCACCCCGTAGAGCCGTGGTCGCGCGAGGTAGAACCGTGGTCGCACGAGGTAGAGCCCTGGTCGCGCGAGGTAGAGCCGTGGTGTGCGCGAGGTAGAACCGGGTTTCTGTGCCGGACCGCGCGTGGTCGCCTGGGGTGGTCGGGGTGGGCGGTCACCGTGACCAGCGCGCTCGTTCAGCGTGCGGTCGCCGGACCCGCGCGGGCGGCGGCCGTCGCCCGGCCCAGCGCGACACCGAGGACGGTGACGCCGGCGGTCGAGGCGACGTCGACCCGCACGACGCCGGCGCCCTGCTCGGCGCACGTGGTGACCGCCGCCGCGTTGCGTGCCGCGACCTCGCGGGCGCGTCCGCACGGGTCCCAGCCGTCGCGAGCGGCCGTGGCGGCCGCGAGCGCCGCGAGGTCGGCGCCGGTCTGGGCCGCCCCGCGGGCCGCCTGGGCGTGCGCGAGCGCCGCCAGGCCGAGGGCGAGCACGAGGACGGCCGCGACGACGCCGAGCACCAGCACCGTGCCCGCGCCGCGCTCCTCGTCGGACGCCGCGTCGGGCGCCTCGTCGTGCCGCTCGATCTCGACCTGGGCCGCGCGGCGACGGGTGCTGCGGGACCGCCGGGCGCTCGCGGCGCGACCTCTCCTCCCGTCGGTCGCGTCACGGGTCATGGCTCGACCCACGCGACGGCCTCGCCGCTGGCGCGCAGCGGCGATCCCGAGAGCCACCCGCCCACCACGGGCGTCGTGACGCGGACCTCGACCCACGGGTCGCCGCGCACGACGCCGACGGTCGCGCCGTCCCCGGCCACCCGGAGCGCCGTCGCGCGCACGGTCGCGTCGTCCTCGCCGATGGCCGCCGCACGGGCGGCGGCCCTCGCCGCGTCGGCGGAGCGCATCTGTGCGCCCGCCGCCGCGGCGAGGGTGAGGACGACGACGAGGACGAGGACGACCGCCGGCAGCGCGACGGCGAGCTCGGCCGTGACCGCACCCCGCTCCCGGTCGTCGCGCGACCGGGCCCCGCGCGGACGGACCTCGCGCGGACCGACCTCCCGCGGGCAGGCCTCCCGCGGGCAGGCCTCCCGCGGGCCGACCTCCCGCGGGCTGAGCGCCAACGGCCTGGGCCAGCCCCACGCACCGGTGCCCGTGCCTGCGTCCCGTCGCACGGCTCAGCCCAGCGACAGCGCGCTGCGCACGATGCCGAGCAGCAGCTCGCGCACCTCGCCGCTCTTGAGCACGACGATGAGCAGCCCGGCGAATCCCGCCGCCGCGACGGTCGCGATCGCGTACTCCGCGGTCGCGAGACCGGCCTCGCCGTCCTGTCCCGTGCTCGTCCCCGTCAGGCGCGCGAGCGCGCGCCGAACCCGTCCTGGCATGTCAGGTCTCCCCTCTCGTGGCCCGCGTCCGCGGGCGGTCCAGGACACCGTGGCGGATCGCCGACCGGGTCCGCACCCGGCGCCGCGCCGCCGGTGGACGGGACCCTCGCGCGACGGACCTGTGGACGGCGACGGTCCCCGCGCCTCGGGGCATCGCCGTGCCGAGAACCCTGCGCGCGTGCGCGCCGAGGCTCCGCACCCGCCGGTCGTCGGTCGTCATGCCGAGGACCCCGCGGGCGCGGGCCGTCAGTCCCAGGTCAGCGGGTCCAGGAAGAGGTGGAACCGGAGCCGGTCCGCGTCGACCGGAGACCCGTAGAGCGGCTGGAGCTGATCCCGGAGGTGCTGCGCCTCGTCCGGCCAGGTGTCCTGCGCGCTCGCGAGCAGCAACGAGAGGTCGGCGTGCCGGTCGGCCGCTCCGAGGCGACCGAGGTCGACGAACCCGGAGACCTCCAGCGTCTCGGGGTCGAGCAGGATGTTGGGCAGGCAGAGGTCGCCGTGACAGACCACCTGGTCGGCCGCCTCCTGCTCCTGGCGCACGGGCAGCTCTGCGGTGAGCTCGGCGAGGAGGTCGTGGCCGGACCGGGACTCCTGCTCGGGACGCAGGAACTCCTGCCGCACGGCGCCACGCGCCACCACGTCCTGCGCCAGCGCGTACATGGTGCGCAGCCCGCGGTCGAACGGGCAGCCGCCCACGGGGACGTCGTGGAGCGCCCGGACCGCCGCCACGATGTTCGCCCACGCCCGGCGCGCCTGGTCGGGACCGACCTGGTCGGCGGGCGTCCCCGCCACCGCGGTGGTCGTCAGGACCGCCTCGCCTGGGGCTTCCGCCCATCCCAGCAGCCGTGGCCCGGGGATCCCCTGGTCACCGGCCCACCGCACGCGGTCACGTTCACCGGCCAGCGCGACCACCTCGTCGCCGTCCACGACCTTGGCGTACCGAGCCCCGTCCGTGCTCACGAAGACCCGGGCGGACGACTCGCCGCTACCGACCTCCTCCCAGAGCCCCTGGGCGAGGGCTCCCGGCTCGGTCGGGCCGACGGCAGTCGCTTCCATGGACTCACTGTAGTGAGCGGCCAGTCCGGCAGGAACGGCACTCATGCTCGACCCCGCACGAGCAAGAACCGGCACAGGTGCGGGCCGGGCACACGTGCACTCGGACCGGTCGCGGCCCTCCACGCGCTGGTCCTGTTGCCGACAGTCGCCCGCATGCCGAAGCGGGTGTGGGACCCGGACCTACCGACCGACCAGGGCTTCCGGCAGTCCGGCAGTACGTCGGGCCGACAGTCCGGCAGTCGACGGCTACCCGCCCAGCAGACCGGACCCCAGCGAGACGAGGACGGGCACCAGCCCGACGAGCACGAACGCCGGGAGGAAGCAGGCGCCGAGCGGGAGGACGAGGTGCACGGCGAGGCGCGCCGCGGCGGTCTTGGCCGCGGCGGTCCGGTCCTGCCGCGACGCCTGCGCCGCGGCCCGCAACGCGGGCGCGGGGGCGGCACCGTGCAGCCAGGCCGGGCGCAGCGCGCGCTGCACGACCGCGAGCCGCGGCGGGGCGCCCACCCAGGCGGCGTCCCACGACGCGCCGAGGAGGAGGGCCGCCCCCGCGGCCCGCAGTCCGGCACCGTCCCGACCCCCGACGCACGACCCGACCACGTCCAGGGCACGTGGGACGGCCGCGCCGGAGCGGACGGCCGCCGCGAGGAGCTCGAGGAGCACGCCGGTCTCGATCGGGGTCCCGGCGTCGTCCGGGCGCCCCCGGCCTCCGCGCCCGGTCCCCCGCTCCCCCTCGCCCCACGCCCCGTCAGGCGGGCCGGCGGCGCTCGCCGCGCGTCGCGCCACCCCGACGACCCGCTGCCCGACGGCCGACCGCGCCACCCACCACGGCGTCGTCGCCACCAGGACCCACGCCACCACCAGGAGCGCGGTCACCGGTCCTCTCCCGCGACGCGTGCCCGCTCGACGAGCCGTGCGGACCAGGTGCGCCCGGCGAGCAGGAGCAGGAGCCCGAGCAGCACCCCGACCGAACCGAGGCCGCCGTCGGTCGCGGTGCCGAGCGGGTCGGCGCCGAGGACGTATCCCAGCAGGACGCCCACCGCCGGGAGCCACAGGAGCACGCGCGCGGTCGCCCGGGGTCCGGCGAGCGCGGCGTCCCGCTCCGCGCGGGCCTCGGCGTCCGCCGCCACCGAGGCCGCGACCTCGTCGAGCACGGAGGCGAGCGGCGCACCCACCTCGAGCGCCAGGCGGCACGCCGCCACGAGGGCCTGCGCGGTCGCGGCCCCGCCCACGTGGGGCGCGAGGTCGACGACCCGGGGGACGCCCGCGGCGTCGACCCGCACCCCGACCGCGCGCTCCCACGCGACCCCGGGCGCGGCGCCGGACCGCAGGAGCGACCCCACCTGCGTCACGACGACGCGCACGAGCTCCGGCACCGCCTGCGTCCGGGTCCGGCGCCGCAGGAACGGCGGTGGCCCCGGACGCGGCGCCGGCGAGCCGACGACGCCGCGGGCCCGCCGCCCGCCCCGCACGGTCACGCACCAGGTCGCGGCCCCGACGAGGACGCCCACGAGGACCGTCATGCGGGCCTCACGCGCACCACCGCGCCACGAGCTCGTCCCAGGCCGGGCCCGCGACCGGTCCGGCACCGCCGCCGGAAGACCCACCGCGCGAGCCCGGCGACCCGTCCCACGACCCCGCGACGTCCACGCGCAGACCGCCCCGCTCGTCGCCCCGCACGACCCCGACCTGGGCGAGCACGCGCCGGGTCGTGCCGCCCGCGCGCACGCGGCGCAGGTGCAGCACCACGTCGAGCCCGCCGACGGCCTGCGCCGCCACGGCGGCCCGGTCCATGCCCGCGAGCGCCGCGAGAGCCTCCAGCCGGGCGGGGATCACCTCGACGTCGTTGGCGTGGATGGTCGCCAACCCACCCTCGTGGCCGGTGTTGAGCGCCATGAGCACCTCCCGGACCTCGGCGCCGCGGCACTCGCCCAGCACGATGCGGTCGGGCCGCATCCGCAGCGCGGCGCGCACGAGGTCGGCGAGGTCGACCCCGCCGGCGCCCTCGACGTTCGCCCGGCGCGCGGTGAGCGGGACGACGTGCGGGTGGTCCGGGTCGAGCTCGCGCGCCTCCTCGACGCAGACGATGCGCTCGTCGGGCGGGACGAGCGCGAGCAGCGCGGCGAGCAGCGTCGTCTTGCCGGTCCCGGTCCCGCCGGACACGAGCACGCTCGCGCGCCGGGCGACGAGCCCGCGCAGGACCGGCTCCCAGACGCGCGGGACCGTGCCGGAGGCGACGAGGTCGGCCAGCCCGAACGTCCGCGTCCGCAGCACGCGCAGCGAGATCACGGCTCCGGGCCCGCACACGGGTGCCACTACCGCATGGAGGCGCGTCCCGTCGGGGAGCCGGGCGTCGACCACGGGCGAGGCGTCGTCGAGGCGCTGCCCGCCCGCGGCGGCGAGCCGCACGGCCAGCGACCGCACGGCCTCCGGCCCGCCGATCGGGACGACGACCCGTTGGAGCCCGGCGCCGCGGTCGACCCAGACCTCGTCCGGCCCGTTGACGAGCACGTCGGTCACGCCCGGCTCGTCGAGGTAGCGCTGGAGAGGACCGGCACCGAAGATCTCCGCGTGCGCCGTGCGGGTGAGCTCTCGCAGCGCGGTGGTACCGAGCACGCGCCCGGACGCCCGCAGCGCGTCGGCGACGGCCGCGTCGTCGGGTCCCGCCCCCGACCCGGCTCCCGGCTCGGCGCCGGCGCGCACGAGGCGGTCCCGGACGCCGTCGAGCAGCGGGCCGCGCCCCCGCTCGGTCCGTCCCGGAGCCGCGTCGCGCCCGCTCACCGGTCGCTCCCCACGTACCGCACCGCGAGGTCCCGACCCGCGCGGACGACCGGCCCCCGGCCGGCGCGCGGACCCTGGCCGCGCTCGATCGCCCCGGCGAGCGCCCGGTCCCAGCCGACCGTCGCGGCGACCTCGAGCCCGACGGCGTCCGCGACCTCGCCGCCGGACAACCGTCCCGGGGCCGGCCGGCGCAGCACGAGCGCCGCCGGACCGGGGACCCGGTCGCGCACCGCCGCCGCGCCCGCGACCCCGGCCACGTCGAGCGGCGTCACGACCAGCACCTCGTCGCACGCCCCGAGCAGCGCGGGACCGAACAGGCCGGACCCGAGCGCACCGGACCCGAGCGCGGCACGGTCGACGTCGAGCACGAGCACCCCCGACCGCCCGGACGTGACCTCGGCGAGCGCCGCCACGACGTCCGCGAGCGCCGCGGGCTCCGGGCCACCGCCGCGCTCGGTGCTGACGACGGGGACCGTGCCCCACCGCGGCAGGCGCGCGAGGAGGTCCTCGCCGTCGAGCCGGCCGCGCGCGTCGGCGAGGTCGGGCCAGCGCACGCCCGGGTCCTGCTCGACGCCGAGGAGCACGTCGAGGCCACCGCCCACGAGCGCGAGGTCGACCAGGCAGGTGGGTGCGCGACGTCGCGCCACCGCGCGGGCGAGCGAGGACGCGACGACGCTCGCCCCTGCCCCGCCGCGCGCCCCCACCACCGCCACGACCGCTCCGCCCATCACGTCCTCCCCCGCCGCCCGTCGACCGGCGCCCACCCTGCCGTGACCGGCCGGTCGTCGTCGGGCCGCGCGCGCGACCTGTGGACGGGTGCCCCGGCGAGCGCTCCTGTGGACGGCCACGTTCCGCCGCTAGGCTCGCGACCGTGAACCCGCTCCCGGACCCGCCGCACCCGCCGCGCACCGGCCGGGTCGCCGCGTTCTTCGACCTGGACAAGACGATCATCGCGACGTCGTCGGCCGCGGCGTTCTCCCGGCCGTTCTTCGCCGGCGGGCTCATCAACCGCGGGGACGTGCTGCGCAGCGCGTACGCGCACTTCCTCTTCATGGTCGGCGGCGCGGACGCGGACCAGACCGAGCGGATGCGCGCGCACCTGTCGAGCCTCGTGACCGGGTGGGACGTCGCCACGGTGTCGCGCATCGTCGAGGAGACGCTGCACGAGCACATCGACCCCGTCGTCTACGCGGAGGCGGTCGAGCTCATCGAGTCCCACCACGAGCACGGGCACGACGTCGTCATCGTGTCCGCCTCCGGGAGCGAGGTCGTCGAGCCCATCGCGGCGGTGCTGGGCGCCGACCACGCGATCTCGTCGCGCATGGCCGTCGAGGACGGCCGGTACACGGGAGCGATCGACTTCTACGCGTACGGCGAGAACAAGGCCGTCGCGCTCCGCGAGCTCGCCGGGCGCGAGGGGTACGACCTGGAGGCGAGCTACGCCTACTCCGACTCCGTGACCGACGCCCCGATGCTGGGCGCCGTCGGGCACGCGTTCGTCGTCAACCCCGACCGGACGCTGCGCCGGCTCGCCGCCGAGCACGGCTGGGGCGCCCTGACGTTCTCGAAGCCCGTCGCCCTGCGGTCGCACCTCGCCGGGTCGACGCCGGTCCTCGCCGCGGCGGGGGTCGTCGCGCTCGGCGTCGTGGCGTGGCTGGTGTGGCGCGCGCTGCGCCGTCGGGGCTGAGCGCGGACGCTCGATCCGGACCTCCCGGACCAACCGCACCGGCCTGTTCGAACGGTCGTAGAACACGGTGTGCACGTCCCTCGCGCGCGGTTGCGTTCCTCTCCCGCCCGGGCTGTGATGGAGGGACAACAGCATCGCGGCGGTACCCACGCGCTGGAAGTCCACGTAGGGACTCGCTGACCGGACGGGACCCGGCCACGACGGCCACCCCGGACCGTTGCAGCGGACACGGTTGCACGCCTGATAGCCGCCACGATGCTGGCGGGACGGCGCTCCTGAGGGGGCGCCGTCGTCGTGCCCGGCAGGTGGTCGCCGCGCGATACTGGAGCCCATGACGTCAGCGCCGAGTGTCTCCTCCTCCATCACCGTCCGTCTCCAGGTCGAGGCGCGCCCCACCGCCGTGAGCGAGCTGACGACGGCGATCGAGCACACGGGCGGGATCGTCTCCGCGCTCGACGTCACGGCGTCAGGCCACGAGCGCATCACGGTCGACGTGACGGTCGCGACGCGCGGCGAGGAGCACGCCGGGCAGATCGTCGAGGCGCTGCGCGCGCTGCCGGGCGTCGTCGTCGACCGCGTCTCGGACCGCACGTTCCTGCTGCACCTGGGCGGCAAGCTGAAGATCGAGTCCAAGGTGCCGATCCGCAACCGCGACGACCTCTCGATGATCTACACGCCCGGCGTCGCGCGCGTGTGCGAGGCCATCGCGGCCAAGCCCGACGACGCGCGGCGGCTCACGATCAAGCGCAACACCATCGCCGTCGTCACCGACGGGTCGGCGGTGCTCGGGCTGGGCGACATCGGGCCGCTCGCCTCGCTCCCGGTCATGGAGGGCAAGGCCGCGCTGTTCAAGCGGTTCGCGGACATCGACGCGTTCCCCATCGCGCTCGACACGACCGACGTCGACGAGATCGTGCGGACCGTCAAGGCCATCGCGCCCGTGTTCGCGGGCATCAACCTCGAGGACATCTCGGCGCCGCGCTGCTTCGAGATCGAGGCGCGGCTGCGCGCCGAGCTCGACATCCCGGTGTTCCACGACGACCAGCACGGCACGGCGATCGTCGCGCTCGCGGCGCTGACGAACGCGCTCAAGGTCGTCGGCAAGGAGCTGCCCGACGTGCGCATCGTCCTGTCGGGCGCCGGCGCCGCCGGGACCGCGGTGCTCAAGCTGCTGCTCGCGGCGGGCGCGCACGACGTCGTCGTCGCGGACGTCGAGGGCGTCGTGCATCCCGGGCGTCCGGGCCTGTCCCCGTCGCTCGCGTGGACGGCGGTCAGCACCAACCCGCGGCACGTCACGGGGACGCTGCGCGAGGCCGTCGTGGACGCGGACGTCTTCATCGGCGTCTCCGCGCCCGACGTCCTCACCGGCGACGACGTCGCGCGCATGGCGCCCGGTGCGATCGTCTTCGCGATGGCGAACCCACGCCCCGAGGTCGACCCGGTCGAGGCGGCGCGGCACGCGGCGATCGTCGGCACCGGGCGCTCCGACTTCGCGAACCAGATCAACAACGTCCTCGCGTTCCCGGGCGTGTTCCGCGGCCTCCTCGACGCGCAGTCGCACCGCATCACCGACGGCATGCTGCTCGCCGCGGCGCGCGCCCTCGCGTCCGCGATCCACGAGGACCAGCTCAACCCCACCTACATCATCCCGAGCGTGTTCAACCCCGAGGTGACGACCCTCGTCGCCGCCGCGGTCGAGCGCGCCGCGCGCGAGGCCGACGAGGCCGAGCCCGCCGCGCTCACCGGCGGGCTCCCGCGCGTCGCGCCCGCGACGGTGCCCACGTCGGTCTCGCCGACCTCGACCACCACCCCGGAGGCCTGACCGTGCAGCGCGTCACCACCCGCAACGCCGCGTTCCAGCAGTGGGAGGCGCTCCTCACCAACCGCACCAAGCGGCACCGCGCGGGCGAGACGCTCGTCCAGGGGGTCCGCCCGATCACGCTCGCGGTCGAGTCGGGCTGGACCGTGCGGACGTGGCTCGTCGACGCGGACCGGTCGCTGTCGAGCTGGGCGCACGCGATGCTCGACCGCGTCCGCACCCAGCGGTTCGCCGTGTCGTCGGAGCTCATGCGCGAGCTCGGTGGCAAGGACGACGACGCGCCCGAGCTGCTCGCGGTCGTCGCGACGCCGCCCGACGACCTGGGGCGGATCGCCGTGGGCGGCCGCGCCTCCGGGGACGACGCCGCGTTCCTCGGCGTCGTGCTCGACCGCCCCACGAGCCCGGGCAACGTCGGGACCGTCGCGCGCTCGCTCGACGCGTTCGGCGGCGGCGGGCTGGTCGTCGCGGGGCACGCCGCGGACCCGTACGACCCGCGCGCCGTGCGCGCCAGCACCGGCTCGATCTTCTCCGTGCCGACGGTCCGCGTCCCCGCCGGGCGCGACGTCCTGGAGTGGGTCGCCGCGCAGCGCACGGCCGGGGTCCCGCTGACCCTGCTCGGGACGGACGAGCACGGCGACGTCGAGCTCGCCGAGCACGACCTCACGGGGCCGACCCTCGTCCTCACCGGCAACGAGACGTCCGGCCTCAGCGCCGGGTGGCGCGAGGCGTGCGACGTCATGGTCAGCATCCCCATGCTCGGCTCGGCGAGCTCGCTCAACGCCGCGAGCGCCACGACGGTCGTGCTGTACGAGGCGGTGCGCCAGCGCCGGGCGCGCGGCTGACCCGAGGCCCGGTCTCCCGCTCCGGCCCGACGGCGGGCCTCGCCCCGCGGACCCGGCACGCTGGTCGTGCGCCGGGCCGCGCGCCGGGCCGTGCGCCGGGCCGCGCGCCAGGCCCGGGACGACTCAGTCCCGGCCGCCGACCCTCAAAGTTGCCTCGGGCATCCGTAACGGTCCTGGTGGGCGCGTCGTCGCTACCTACTCAGTCGCCCGTGCGCACCCCCGTGCGGTCTCGCGCGACCCGATCCTGCTGGAAGACGGGCGCGCGCGGTGCGCGACCGACCCACCCAGAGGGGATCGAGCACCATGACCACCACCACGAAGAAGAACCACGGGGCCGTCAAGGGCTCGGTCGCCGCCGCGGCCGGCGTCGCCGTCCTCCTCGGCGGTGCGGGCACGTTCGCGCTGTGGAACCAGAGCGGCGCGATCGGTGGAACCGGCACGGCCGTCGGACAGCTCGAGGCGACGTTCGGCAGCGCAACCTGGGTCGACGACACCCCGGGCGCCAACAAGGGTCACACGATCGACGCCATCACCGACTTCCGGCTCGTTCCCGGTGACGTGCTCACGGGCACCGTGCCGGTCTCCGTGACGGCGGAGGGCGAGAACATCCTCGTCGATGCCGCCGTCACCTACGGAGACAGCTTCACGCTTCCGGAGGACGTGACCGCCGACGTCCAGCTGCTGGACGGCACCACCCCCGTCACGACGATCACCGACACCGGCTCGACGCCACGCACGCTGAGCGCCGTCGTCACGATCACCTTCGACGAGACCGCCGGCGGCTCGATGACCGAGGCCGTCGACCTCAGCCAGATCGACGTCTCGCTCCAGCAGAAGGCCGCCGACAACCAGCTTCCCTGACCACCCACGATCCCCACGGGCGGGGCGGTCGCGCCCCCTTCCTGCCCCGCCCGTGGCTCCACCGGCCTCCCCGCCGGACCGCCGGTCGCCGACCGGCCCGCACGACTCGCACCCTCAGACGGGACACCTGACATGAACGGCCAGGCACGCTCCACGAGCCCGCTGCGCGCGACCCTGCTCGCCGCGGCCGCGGCGGTCGTGCTGCTGATCTCGCTGCCGGCCACGGGGGCGTACGCGGCGTGGAACGACAGCGCGCCGCTCGGCACGTCGTCGGTGACCACCGGCAGCCTCGGCCTCGACCAGGACGCCCTCCCCGGCGGCACCTGGACGAGGTCCGGGTCGCCGTTCGACCCGGCGACCGACCGGCTCACGGCGGGCACGACGCTCACGCACACCGTCGTGGGGGTCCCCGTGACCGCCGTCGGGGACAACCTCCGGGCCACGTTCACGGTCGCCGGCGCGCGGGTCCCGGCCGCGGTCGCGGACCACGTGTCCGTCACCGTCTCGTCGGACCCCACGCCCGTCCTCGGCGCTGACTCGGACGCGGACGGACACCAGTCCGTGGCGCTCGTCCTCACCGTCGCCGCGGACGCGGGGCTGCCGTCGGGCACGCAGACGGTCGACCTCACCGGCCTCGTCGTGACGCTCACGAACGGGCACGGCTGGACGGACACCGCGACGCTCGACGCCGGCACGATCACCACCGGCGCGGCGCCGCCTGCGGGCGGGACCGTCGCGTTCGACTTCGACCTGGGGCTCGACGCCGACCGGTCCCTGTGCCTCTACCTCACGGAGCCGGACGCCACGATCAACTGGCGCGACTACGCGAGCGGGGCAGGCGAGGTCTCCGTGCCCGCCGTGGACGGCCGGAACTGCCACACCTACGCGGGCACCGGCACAGGGCAGGCCTACGTCACGGTCACGGGCACGTTCGAGGGCCTGGGGTCGCCCACGCAGACGGTCGCCGAGATCGGTGCCCTCAAGGGCGTCAACCAGTGGACGGACGCCGTCGGCACCACCTCCGCCGCGTACGCCTTCTCCAACGCCGTGAACATGACGTACATCAACGGTGCGCCGTCCACGATCACGGACTTCTCCTCCGCGTTCGCGAACGCGTCGACGGCCACGTCCCAGGAGCTCAGCGTGAACGGCCTCCAGACCGCGAACGTCACCACCATGGCGCACATGTTCGACGGCGCCGGCAGCATCAACTGGTGGAGCATCGTCTCCGCCTCGATCCCCTGGGACACCTCGAACGTCACCGACATGTCGGCCATGTTCCGGAACTCGACGATCGGGGCCCACACCCTCCGCTTCGACACCTCGAACGTCACCGACATGTCGGACCTGGTCGGGTCGCTGCCGGGCGGCGGCCGCCACGACGGTCAGCGACGCCCGGTCCAGCAGGTGGACGTCGTCGACGAGGACCACCGCGGAGCGGGTGCCCAGGGCCTCGGCCAGCACGGCCGCCGCGTCGGCCGCACCGCCGCGGCCCGAGCCGCGGGGCCGCAGCACGGGGGGTGGGTCGCGAAGGCGGCGAAGGGGACGGCGTCGCCCGTCCCCGCGCCGGGCAGCTCCACGACCGCGGTGCCCGACGACCGCAGCGGCCCGACGAGCGCGCGCAGGACGGTGCTCTTGCCCGACCCGGCGTCGCCGCGCAGGACCACGTCGTGGCCGGCCCGCAACCACCCCGTGACCGCTCCGAGCGCGTCCTGGTGGACGAAGGTGATCTGGCCCACTGGCGCGTCTCCCTCCCCCGTCCGGCGCGCCACCCCAGGATGTCAACCCCCCTCACGGACGGCGACCGGAGACGCCGCGGACCGAGTTTGCTAGGAGGGCGCCCGAATCATGGACGCGGTGACCCGCGTCACGCGCGAGGTCTAGACTCGCCCGCGACGAGGCCCTACAGGGACCCGCCTCCCCGGGCGCGACGCGTCGCGCGCCGGCGGACCGCACCAGAGTCGATGCGCACCGGAGGTCAGCGTGCCAGAGAACGAGTCCACCACTGCCCAGCCCGGGTTGGAGAACCTCCTCCACGAGACCCGGAGCTTCCCGCCGAGCCCGGAGTTCGCCGCGCAGGCGAACGCGCAGCCCGAGCTCTACGAGGAGGCGCGGGCCGACCGGCTCGCGTTCTGGGCGCGGCAGGCGAACGACCTCGTCACGTGGCGCACGCCGTTCACCGAGACGCTCGACTGGTCGCAGGCCCCCGTCGCGCGCTGGTTCGCGGACGGCACGCTCAACGCCGCCTACAACGCGGTGGACCGTCACGTCGAGGCGGGCCTGGGCGACCGGGTCGCGATCCACTTCGAGGGTGAGCCGGGCGACACCCGCACGGTGACGTACGCGGAGCTGCAGCGCGACGTGTCGCGCGCCGCCAACGCGCTCGCGGCGCTCGGCGTCGAGACCGGCGACCGCGTCGTCATCTACCTGCCGATGGTCGTCGAGGCCGTCGTCGCGATGCTCGCGTGCGCGCGGGTGGGGGCACCGCACTCGGTCGTGTTCGGCGGGTTCTCGGCCGACGCGCTGCGCAGCCGCATCGCCGACGCCGAGGCGAAGCTCGTCATCACGGCCGACGGCGGGTACCGCCGCGGCGCGGCCTCCGCCCTCAAGCCCGCGGTCGACGAGGCGCTCGCGCCCAAGGAGGGCGCGGACCCGACCACGGTCGAGCACGTGCTCGTCGTGCGTCGCACGGGCCAGGACACCGCGTGGACCGAGGGCCGCGACGTGTGGTGGCACGACGCGCTCGAGTCGGCCGACACGACGCACACGCCCGTGTGGGTCGAGGCCGAGCACCCGCTGTTCATCCTCTACACGTCCGGCACGACCGGGAAGCCCAAGGGCATCCTGCACACGACCGGCGGCTACCTCACGCAGGCCGCGTACACGCACCGCAACGTCTTCGACCTCAAGGCCGAGAGCGACGTCTACTGGTGCACCGCCGACATCGGCTGGGTCACGGGCCACTCGTACGTCGTCTACGGGCCGCTGCTCAACGGCGCGACCCAGGTGATCTACGAGGGCACCCCGGACTCCCCGCACCAGGGCCGCTGGTGGGAGATCGTCGAGAAGTACAAGGTCTCGATCCTCTACACGGCGCCGACCGCGATCCGCGCGTGCATGAAGTGGGGCGAGGAGATCCCGGCGAAGTTCGACCTCTCGTCGCTGCGCGTCCTCGGCTCGGTGGGCGAGCCCATCAACCCCGAGGCGTGGATGTGGTACCGCCGCGTCATCGGCGGCGACCGCACGCCCATCGTCGACACGTGGTGGCAGACCGAGACGGGCGCGATCATGATCTCGCCCCTGCCGGGCGTCACGGCCGCCAAGCCGGGCTCCGCCCAGGTGCCGCTCCCGGGCATCGTCGCGGACGTCGTCGACGACGAGGCACACTCCGTGCCGAACGGGGGCGGCGGATACCTCGTGCTGTCCGAGCCGTGGCCGTCGATGCTGCGCGGCATCTGGGGCGACCTCGAGCGCTTCAAGGACACGTACTGGTCGCGCTTCCCGGGGATCTACTTCGCGGGCGACGGCGCCAAGAAGGACGAGGACGGCGACATCTGGCTCCTCGGCCGCGTCGACGACGTCATGAACGTCTCGGGCCACCGCCTGTCCACCACGGAGATCGAGTCCGCGCTCGTGTCGAACGAGATCGTCGCCGAGGCGGCGGTCGTCGGCGCGAGCGACGACCTCACGGGCCAGGCCGTCGTCGCGTTCGTCATCCTGCGCGGCGAGCACGCGGCCCGGGCCGCGGACGCCGACGGCGCCGCCGCGGTGCAGACCGACCTGCGCAACCACGTGGCGAAGGAGATCGGGCCCATCGCCAAGCCGAAGCGCATCCTCGTCGTGCCGGAGCTGCCCAAGACGCGGTCCGGCAAGATCATGCGCCGCCTGCTGCGCGACGTCGCGGAGAACCGCACCGTCGGCGACGCGACGACCCTCGCCGACTCGTCGGTGATGGACCTCATCTCGGCCGGCCTGCAGAAGCCGTCGTCCTCGGACGACTGACCGGCCCACCGCCGACCACGGGGTTGGTGTCGTTCTCCGGCGGAGAACGACACCAACCCCGTTCTCGTGGGCGGGCGGGCTCGTTCTCGGCGGCGCACGACGTCGCTTAATCGGTTCAGGCCTGCCCGACGGCGGCGCCCCGACCCCACGATGTCGGGGCACGCCGACCCGGGCGTGCGCAGCCGACAGAGACGAGGTCGTCCCATGAGCCGCACCGCTCCCGCACCCGACGCCGCCCGACCGCCCGGGACCGGACGGTCCGCCCCGCTCGTCGCCGCGCTCGTGACCGCCGCGGTCCTCGCCACGTGCGGCGCGGTCGCGACGGTCACCGCGCGGTCGGCGGCGGCCACCGAGACAGATGCCGGGGCGGACACCCCGCCGGGCATCCACGTCGCGGACGGGAGGGTCGTCGAGGCCGACGGTACGGACCTCGTGCTGCGCGGCGTCAACCACGCCCACACCTGGTACACCCACACCACGGGGTCCTTCGCCGACATCAAGGCCACGGGCGCCAACACGGTCCGCGTCGTCCTGTCGAGCGGAGACCAGTGGACGCGCAACTCGCCCGAGGACGTCGCGCACGTCGTCGACCTGTGCGAGGAGAACCGCCTCGTGTGCGTCCTCGAGGTGCACGACACGACGGGCTACGGCGACCAGTACGCGCCCGACGCCGGCACGCTCGACCAGGCGGTCGACTACTGGGAGGACCTGTACCCGACGCTCGCCGGCACCGAGGACTTCGTCCTCGTCAACATCGGCAACGAGCCGTTCGGCAACGACGCGACGGTCAACCAGCGGTGGGCGCCCGAGACGTCGGCCGCGATCCAGCGCCTGCGCGGCATCGGCTACGAGCACGCGATCGTCGTCGACGCCCCCAACTGGGGACAGGACTGGACGAACGTCATGCGTGCCGAGGCGCAGGGCGTGTTCGACGCCGACCCGGACGCGAACACGATCTTCTCTATCCACATGTACGGCGTGTACGCGCAGGCGGCGACGGTCACGGACTACCTCGAGGACTTCGTGGACGCCGGGCTGCCGATCATGGTCGGCGAGTTCGGCTGGAAGCGCGCCGAGGGCGACGTCGACGCGGACGTCGTCATCGCGGAGGCGAACCGACTCGACCTCGGCTGGCTCGCGTGGTCGTGGAGCGGCAACACCGACCCGTACCTCGACCTGGTCCTCGGGTTCGACGCCGCGGCGCCGAGCGCGTGGGGGACGCGCGTGATCGACGGTCCGGGCGGCCTGCGCGAGACCGCGGTCGAGGCGTCGTGGTTCGGCGGCGACGGGCCGGTGGACCCGACCGACCCTCCGGACGACGGGGCGTGCTCGGCGACGGTCCGCGTCGCGAGCTCGTGGCCCGGCGGGTGGCAGGGCGAGCTCGTCGTCACGGCGGGTGACGTCGCGGTCGCGGGCTGGACGGCGACGTTCGCGCTGCCCTCGGGCACCGCCGTCGCACAGCTGTGGGGCGGCGTGCACGGCGCGACCGCCGCGGGCGAGCAGGTGACGAACGCCGCGTGGAACGGCGCCCTCGCCGCGGGCGCCACGACGACCGCCGGGTTCATCGCGACGGGCGCCGCCCCGACCACCGCCCCCGCCGTAGCCTGCACCGCTCCCTGAGCCCGCACGCCGGTCGCGGGACGGCGGCCGGGTCGCACCGGACCCGGTCGCCTTCCCGCGCCCGCTCCCCGATATGTCCGTGCCCGGCGTCCCGCGGACGGCGTAGCGTCGGGACGTGCCACCCGTTCCCGCGGCCGACGGTCGCGCCCTCCTCGTCGAGCAGCTCGGCCTGCGCAGCGACTGCTCCCGCTGCACCGGCCTGTGCTGCGTCGGGCTGCACCTGGTGCGCTCCGCCGACTTCGCGATCGACAAGCCCGCGGGCACGCCCTGCCCGAACCTGCGCGACGACTTCGGCTGCGGCATCCACTCACGGCTGCGCGAGTCCGGGTTCCCCGGCTGCGTCGCGTACGACTGCCTCGGGGCCGGCCAGCGCGTGACGGCGGCCGTCCGGTCCGCGCACGACGGCGCGACGTGGCGCGACGACCCGGCCGCCGCGAACGACGCGTTCGCCGCGCTCCCCGTCGTCACGCAGCTCCACGAGCTGCTCTGGTACCTCGCCGAGGTGCTGTCGCTCCCCGCCGCGGCGCCCGTGCACGACGACGCCCGGCGCGCCCTCGACCGGACCGCACCCCTCGCGGACCTCGCCCCGGCGGACCTCCTCGCGCTCGACGTCGGCGCCGTCCGCCGCGACGTCGGTCCGTTGGTCGACCGCGCGAGCGCCCTCGTGCGCGACACGGCTCGGCGCGGCGCGTCGCGCCGTCCTCGCCGTCGAGAAGATGCGGGCACCGGGTCGCGGGCGGTACGCGGCGGAGGACATGCCGCGGGGCACGTCCGGGGGAAGCCGGGGCACGCCGTCGGGCACCGGGCGCCGGACGGCGGCGTGCGCCGCCGCCTGCGGCCCGGCGCGGACCTCGTCGGCGCCGACCTGCGCGGTCTCGACCTCACCGGGTCCGACCTGCGCGGCGCGCTGCTGCTGGGCGCCGACCTGCGCGACGCCCGGCTGGACGCCGTCGACCTCCTCGGCGCGGACCTCCGGGGAGCCGACGCGCGCGGTGCCGACCTCGCGCGTGCGCTCTTCCTCACCCCGGCGCAGGCGGGCGCCGTCCGCCGGGACGACCGCACGACCCTCCCTGCCGCGCTCCGCCCCTGACCTGGGGGCACCGCGACATCGGCACTCCCTCTCGAGATCGGCAGCCGCGACTGCCGATCTGGGCCGGGAGCGCCGATCTCGTCGGCCTCCGTCAGCCCGGCCTCCGTCGGCCCGGCCTCCGTCAGCGCAGGGTGGCCCGCCGCGCCAGCGGGGCCGCGACGACCGCGCACACGACGACGAGGGCCGCGGCGCCCCACGCGAGCGCGCCGTACGACGAGAACCCGATGATCGCGCCGGCGAGGATGCCGCCGACCGCGCCGCCCGTGTTCATCGCGAGGTCGGAGAGCCCCTGCACGGACGTGCGCGACGGCCCGGGCGTGGCGTCGACGAGCAGTGCCGACCCGGCGACGAGCCCGCACGACCACCCGAGCCCCAGGAGCACGAGGCCGACCGTCAGGCGCGCGGAGTCCTCGCCCGGCGCGCCCGCGACGACGACCGCCGCCGCGAGGAGCAGCGCACCCCCGACGTAGAGGACGCGCGCGTGCCCGACCCGGTCCGCGAGCCACCCCACGACCGGGCTCAGCGCGTACATGCCCGCGATGTGCGCGCTGATGACGAGCCCGACGACCTGGAGCGTCGCGCCGCCGTGGTTCATGTGGACGGGCGTCATCGACATGAGCCCGACCATGACGAGGTGGCTGAGGACGATCGCGCCGAGGGCGAGGCGCGCCGTCGGGCTGGCCGACACGACGGCCCACCCGGCGCGCAGGCCGTCGCGCCACGACGATCCCTTGCCGTCGCCCGGTCCCGCCCCCGGCGCCGCACCCGAGGCCGCGCCGGGCACCGCACCGGGCCCTGCGTCGGACACCACGTCGGGCACCGCGTCGGGCACAGAGTCGGCCATCGCGCGCGACGCGAGCAGCGGGTCCGGTCGCAGCCAGACCACGACGACGGCGGCCGCCAGCGCGAACGCGACCGCCGCGAGGACGAACGGTGCGGCGCTCGGGGCCGTGGCGCCGTGCTGCGCGTGCCCGTCGCCACCGAGGCGCAGGCCCGGCCCGGCGACACGGTCCGCGACGCCGGCGAGCGTCGGGCCGACGACGGACCCGACCGTCGTCGCCCACACCACCACCGACAAGTCGCGGGCCCGCCGCTGCGGCGTCGCGAGGTCGGTCGCCGCGAAGCGCGACGCCAGGCCCGCCGCGGTCCCCGACCCGAAGAAGAGCATCGCGACGACGAGCAACGGCCAGGAGCCGACGAGCACGGCGACCGTCGCGAGGACCGCCCCGCCGGTCGCGACGCCGAAGCCGAGGAGCAGGGAGGGCCGCCGCCCGCGCTGTCCCGCGACGTGCGCGAGGGGCAGCGCGACCAGCGCGGCGCCGACGACGCCCGACGTCGAGGTGAGGCCCGCGATCGCGTCCGACCCCGAGAGCGCGGACGCGACGAGCGGGGCGACCGCGATCCCGCTCGCGACGCCGACGCCCGAGAGCACCTGCGTCGCGGCGAGGGTCGTCAGGGTGCGGCGCTGCGTCGGGAGTGCGGGGACGTCGGAGGTCGGGGTCGACGGAGGCGTCGACGGATCGGGGGCGGGCGGCTCGGTGCTCACCGGAGCACGGTAGGTCCCGGCGGGCCGCCCTGACGAGCCCTTACGCCGCCACCGGACGCCGAGATCCTGCCGCGCCGTGGTGCTCCGGGCGCGGTCCGAGCGCACGCAGCACGCCCCGCGCGGCCTCGCGCCCGGCGCGGTTGGCACCGATCGTCGACGCGCTCGGGCCGTACCCGACGAGCTGCACGCGGGGGTCACGGGCCGCCGTCGTGCCGTCGAGGACGATCCCGCCGCCGGGCGCGCGCAGGCCGAGCGGCGCGAGGTGGTCGAGCGCCGCCCGGAACCCGGTGGCCCAGAGGATGACGTCGGCGGGCTGGAACAGCAGGCCGTCGTCGTTCGCGCCCGCGGCCCACTCGACGCCCGACGCCGTCACCCGGTCGAACATCGGCCGGCGCCGCAGCACCCCGCTCGCGATCCCGGCGCGGTAGCGCGGGGAGAGCGGCAGGCCCGTCACGGAGACGACGCTCCCGGGCGGCAGCCCCGCCGCGGTGCGCTCGGCGACGCGCGCGACGGCGGCCCGGCCGAGCTCGGGCGAGAACTCCTCCTCGACCCAGACGGGCTCCCTGCGCGTGACCCACGTGGTCCCCGACGCGTGCGGGGCGATCTGGAGCAGGAGCTGCGTCGCCGACGCCCCGCCGCCCACGACCACGACGTGCTGCCCGGCGAAGTCCTCGGCGGACCGGAAGTCGTGCGTGTGGAGCTGGCGTCCGCGGAACGTCTCCATCCCCGGGTAGCGGGGCCAGAACGGCCGGGTCCACGTGCCCGTCGCGTTGACGAGGGTGCGCGTCCGCACGGTGAGCCCGTGCGCGTCCGGCCCGGTGCCGACCGTGGCGCGCACACGCAGCAGGGCGGGGTCGTCCGGGTCCTGCGCCACGACGTCGACCGTGACCGGGCGCACGACGCGCAGGTCGTTCTCGCGCTCGTACGCCGCGTAGTAGCGCGGCACCGCGACGTTGGCGCGCTCCGCGGGGTCGCCCGCCGGGAGGGGGACGCCCGGGAGGTCGTGCACGGCGTGCGTCTCCGCCATCGTGAGCGAGTCCCAGCGCTCCTGCCACGCGCCCCCGGGGCCACGACCGCCGTCGAGCACGAGCGGGTCGAGCCCGGCGCGCCGCAGGTGGTACGCGGCGGAGAGCCCCGCCTGCCCGGCACCGACGACCACGACGTCGCGCACGGCGCCCCCCGGGCCACCGGCGCCCCTCGCACCCGTGCCCACCGTCTCCCGCACGTCCGTCACCGAGCTCACGCCCCCCTCAACGACCGGGCCCGGCCGAACCTTCCCCGCCACCCCGGTGACGTGCCGAACACGAGGTTGCCGTCGTTCTCGCGCCCTGAACGACAGCAACCTCGTGGTCGACGGCGGACAACCCCGTGCTCGACGGCGCGCCGCCGCGGGCGGTGCCGCACGGTGCGCTCAGGCCCGGTCCGGGACGCGCCGCAGCGTGCGGATCGGGCGGACCGCCAGCAGGGCGACGACCGTGAGCGTCCCGACGACCGCGCCCACCAGGAGGACCCGGTCGGTCCCGAACGCGGCGACGGCGGGCCCAGCCAGTGCGGCGCCGATCGGGTACATGCCGACCGACCCCGCGACCTCGTAGGCGTGGACCCGGTTGAGCACGTCGCCCGGCACCTGGGTCTGCACGCTCGTCGCCCACATGACGCCCCACACCCCGACCCCGACGCCCACGAGCACCTGCGCGACCGCGAGCGCCCACACCGGCCAGCCGAGCACGAGGCCGAGCGGGTAGAGGGGGTAGGCGACGAGCGCCACGGCCCCGGCCGCGAGCGGTCGCCCGGGCTTGAAGCGGATCGCGAGCAGCCCGCCGACGACCGTCCCCACCCCGAGCGCGCTGTTGAGGACGCCGAACGCCGTCGCGCCGTGCTCGGGCACGACGACGCCCGCCGCCACGGGGAGCTGCGGCCCCCACGCGAGCACGGCGTAGACCATCCAGATGACGATGACGCCCCACAGCCAGGTGCGGGAGCGGAACTCGCGCCAGCCGACGGCGAGGTTGTGCCACAGGCCCGCCCCGGCCGGCGGCGCGGGGACGACGCCGAGCCGGAGCGCGAGCAGGCACAGCGCGCTGGTCCCGTAGGCGACGGCGGAGAGGATCATCACCCAGCCCGTCGACCCGAAACCCACGAGGACCCCGGCCAGGGCCGGGCCGCCCAGCCCGGTGATCGCCTCGGAGGTCCGCAGGATGCCGTTCGCCCCCTGCACGTCGCGCGCGACGAGCGGGACGGTCGACGCGGCGCCCGGCTGGAAGAGCGCGTTGGCGGTGCCCGCCACGACGAGCAGGGCGTACAGGTGCCACAGGTGCTCGATGCCCCGCACGAACAGGACGGCGAGCAGGACGTGCGCCGCGAGGTTCGCGAGGTCGGCGACGATCATCATCCGGCGGGCCGTGAACCGGTCCGCGAGGACCCCGCCGAACAGCACGAGGCCCGCGAACGGGGCGACGAGGAACGCCATCGCGTACCCCGCGACGGCCAGACCGTACCCGGAGCTGAGCAGTCCCGCCGAGACCGCCACGGGGAGCATCGCCCAGCTCAGCAGGCCCGCGCTGCGGGCGGTGAAGTAGTAGCGGAAGTTGCGCGACCAGATCGCCGGCTCCCGCGGCTCGCCCGGCGACGTCCCGGGACGCTCCGGACCGGCCGTCGTCACCGCGGGCGCCGCCACCGGCGACGCGCCCGGCACCTGCTCCGTCGCTTCCTCCACCGCGCACGCACCCATGGCGCCCCTGCCCTCCGTCGTCGATGCCGCGAACCGGTCGAGCGTGACAACCGTCACCCGTACCGAAACCTTCCCGACCAGGCACGATGCACCGTCCGCGTCCCGCGGGTTCGGCTGGGCGGCGACGCCGGGGGCAAGATGGACCGGTGGAGACCGCGATCCTCTGGCACACCGGGCCGCTCATCGACGACGTCGAGATCGCGCAGGTCCACGACCTCGCCGCGGCGGCCGAGCGCGCGGACGGCGTCGCTCCCCTCTCCGAGCAGCCGCTGCTCAACCTGCGCGAGGCGTCCGACGACGTCGTGCACCTCCTCACGTGGCGCGCGGGCCAGCTCGCGGGGTACGCCCAGGTGGACAAGCGCGGCGACGCACCGAGCGCGGAGATCGTCGTCGGCCCCGAGCACCGACGCCACGGGCTCGGCTTCCACCTGCTCGGCAGCGCGGCCGACCGCGCGGCCGAGCCGCGCCCGGGCGACCCCGACCTCGACGGCGTGCCGCACCCCGGGGCGGAGACCGACGGCGAGCCCGCCCGGGCGCAGCGCCCGCCGCTGCGCGTGTGGGCCCACGGCGACCTCCCCGCGGCCCGGGGTCTCGCCGCGCGGGCGGGGTACGACGTCGTGCGCGAGCTGCTGGTCCTCGAGAGGCCGCTCGCCGGACCGCAGGAGCGCCCCGTCGTCCCCGAGGGCCTGCGGCTGCGCGCGTTCGTGCCCGGGGACGACGACGACGCGTGGGTCGCGGCCAACGCGGCGGCGTTCGCGCACCACCCGGAGCAGGGCCGGCTCACGGTCGACGACCTGCACGCCCGGGTGCGCGAGGACTGGTTCGACGCCGCCGGCCTCCTGCTCCTCGAGCGCGACCCGGCGCCCGGCGACGGGTCGCCCGAGCTCGTCGGCTTCGTCTGGACCAAGATCCCGGCCGGCCAGCCCGACGGCGCGCGCGAGGGCGAGATCTACGTGGTCGGCGTCGTGCCGACCGCCCAGGGCGAGGGGCTCGGGCGGCTGCTGACCGGCGTCGGGCTCGCGCACCTCGCCGACCGGGGGGCCACGACCGCGGTGCTCTACGTGGACGGCGACAACGTGCCCGCCGTCCGCACGTACGAGCGCGCGGGCTTCACGCGGCGCGCGGTGCACGTGCAGTACGCCCGCCCGACCGCACGGTGACCCGTGTCACGCACCGTTCACCAACTGGTGCCACCATGAACCCATGACCGACACGTCCACGCAGCGCACGCTCGACCCGGACCTGGCCGCGCACATCGCCGAGCACATCGCGGAGGAGCCGGAGATCGAGCCGGTGGGTGCGGAGCTCGACCTCGGTCCGCTGCCCGACGACCGGTTCGCCGACCGCGAGCTGAGCTGGCTCGCGTTCAACCAGCGCGTGCTCGAGCTCGCGGAGGACCCGAGCCAGCCGCTCCTGGAGCGCGTGCGGTTCCTGGCGATCTTCGCGTCGAACCTGGACGAGTTCTTCATGGTCCGGGTCGCCGGCCTCAAGCGCCGCATGGCGACCGGCATCGCGGTCACGGCCGCCTCGGGCCTGTCGCCCCGCCAGGTGCTCGACGCGATCAGCGAGCGCGCGCACGACCTCATGGAGCGGCACGCGCGCGTGTTCGCGGACGACGTCCAGCCCGCGCTCGCCGCGGAGGGCATCACCCTCGTGCACTGGGACGAGCTCGAGACCCGCGAGCAGGAGCGCCTGCACAAGTTCTTCCGCAAGCAGATCTTCCCCGTGCTCACGCCGCTCGCCGTCGACCCGGCGCACCCGTTCCCGTACATCTCGGGGCTGTCGCTCAACCTGGCCGTCGTGGTCGCGAACCCGACCACGGGCAAGGAGCACTTCGCCCGGGTCAAGGTGCCGCCGCTGCTGCCGCGGTTCATCGCCGTCGACGCGCGGGGACGCCCGAGCGCGCCGACGTCGCAGACCGCCGCCCCGGACCGCGGGCCGACGTCGTTCGTGCCGATCGAGGAGGTCATCGCCCAGCACCTCGACCACCTCTTCCCCGGCATGGAGGTGCGCGAGCAGCACCTGTTCCGCGTCACGCGCAACGAGGACGTCGAGGTCGAGGAGGACGACGCGGAGAACCTGCTCCAGGCGATGGAGAAGGAGCTCCTGCGCCGCCGCTTCGGCCCGCCCGTGCGGCTCGAGCTGACGCACGGGATCAGCCCGCGCATCCGCGCGCTGCTCGTGCGCGAGCTCGGCGTCGTCGAGGAGGAGGTGTACGAGCTGCCCGAGCCGCTCGACCTCACGGGCCTCAACCTCATCGCGGACCTCGACCGCGCGGACCTGCACTTCCCGCCCTTCGTGCCCACGACGCACCGCCTCCTCGCGGAGGTCGAGAGCTCGACGCCGACCGACGTGTTCGCCGCGATCCGCGAGCGCGACGTCCTGCTGCACCACCCGTACGACTCGTTCTCGACGTCGGTGCAGACCTTCCTCGAGCAGGCCGCGGCGGACCCGGCGGTCCTCGCGATCAAGCAGACCCTGTACCGGACGTCCGGCGACTCACCGATCGTCGACGCGCTCATCGACGCCGCCGAGGCGGGCAAGCAGGTGCTCGCGCTCGTCGAGATCAAGGCGCGGTTCGACGAGCAGGCCAACATCTCCTGGGCGCGCAAGCTCGAGCAGGCGGGCGTGCACGTCGTGTACGGGATCGTCGGGCTCAAGACGCACTGCAAGCTCTCGCTCGTCGTGCGCCAGGAGTCGGACGGCCTGCGCCGCTACTGCCACGTCGGGACGGGCAACTACCACCCCAAGACCGCGCGCCTGTACACCGACCACGGCCTGCTGACGTGCGACCCCGACGTCGGGCAGGACCTCACGCGCCTGTTCAACCAGCTCTCCGGGTACGCGCCGCAGTCGCGGTTCCACCGCCTGCTCGTCGCACCGCGCACGGTGCGGTCCGGGCTCGTCGAGCGCATCGACCGCGAGGCGAGCGCCGCACGGGCGGGGCACGACGCGTGGGTGAAGATCAAGGTCAACTCCGTCGTCGACGAGACGACGCTCGACGCCCTCTACCGCGCGTCGCAGGCGGGCGTGAAGGTCGACCTCGTCGTCCGCGGCATCTGCGCCGTCCGCCCCGGCGTCCCCGGGCTCAGCGAGAACATCCGGGTCCGCTCGATCCTCGGCCGCTTCCTCGAGCACTCACGCATCTACGCCTTCGCCAACTCCGCCGGTCCCGCCATCGGCGAGGGCCCGGAGAGCGGGCCCGAGGTGTACATCGGGTCGGCCGACCTCATGCACCGCAACCTCGACCGCCGCGTCGAGGCGCTCGTGCGCATCACCGACCCCGACCAGGTCATCGAGCTGCTCGACCTGCTCGACGCGTCGATGTCCGAGCGCACCGCGTCGTGGCACCTCGACGCCGACGGCACGTGGCACCGGCCGGAGTCCGGTCCGGACGGCACGCCCCTCGTCGACCTCCAGGCGAGCCTCGTGCAGCGACAGCGCCGCCGGCTCGTCGGGAGGCGGTAGCGGATGGGTGTGCCCTCCCCCGCCCTGCGCAGCGGTCTGCCCCTCGTGGACGCCCTCGGCCCGACCCACGTCTCGCACGCCCCGGTCATCGAGTCCGCGGGTGCCCTCGTGTGGCGCGTGCGCGACGACGACCTCCAGGTCCGCCTCGTCCACCGGCCCCGGTACGACGACTGGTCGTGGCCCAAGGGCAAGCTCGACCCCGGCGAGACGTTCCAGGCCGCCGCGGCGCGCGAGGTCGCCGAGGAGACGGGCAAGCCGGTCGTGCTGGGCGTCCCCCTGCCGGGACTGCAGTACCTCACGCCCGAGGGCCGCGTGAAGCGCGTGCACTACTGGGCCGCGCGCAAGGCGTCACGTCGGTCCGACGCCGGAGCGCTCGCCGCGCGCGCCCCCGTGCCGCCGGTGTCACCCCAGGAGATCGACCGCGCGGCCTGGCTCACGGCCGACGACGCCGCGCAGCGCCTCACGCGCCAGGCCGACCGCGCCCCGCTCGAGGCGCTCGTGCGCGAGCGCGAGGAGGGCCGGCTGGCGACGCACGTCGTCGTCATCGCCCGGCACGGCAAGGCCGTCGCGCGCTCGGCGTGGCACGGCGACGAGCAGGACCGGCCGCTCACCCCCGCGGGGCACGCCCAGGCCGTCGCCCTGGTGCCGGTGCTCGCGGCGTACGGGGTCGAGACCGTCGTGACGAGCCGCTGGGACCGCTGCGCCCAGACGATCGCGCCCTACGCCGGCGCGTCGGGGCTGGAGACCGTGAGCATCGACCACCTCACGGAGGCGCAGCACGAGCGCTCCCCCGCGCGCGTCGCGCGGACCGTCCGCGAGCTCCTCGAGGCCGAGACGTCGTCGGTGCTGTGCACCCACCGGCCCGTGCTGCCCACCGTGCTCGACGTGCTCGGGCAGCACTCGCGGCGACCCGTCGCGAACGCCCTGCCGACGCACGACCCGTTCCTCGAGCCGGGCGAGATGATCGTCGCCCACGTGGCCCGCACGCCCCGGGGCCCGCGGGTCGTCGCGGCCGAGAAGGTCGCCCCGCCGCTCCACTGACCGCCCACAGCACGGACGCGCGGCCCGGACGGGCGACCTCGAGGTCGTTCGTCCGGGCCGCGCGTCACGACCTGCGCGAGCAGGGTCAGAGCAGGATCGGGCTGAGGATCCAGTAGACGACGGCGGCGACGAGCGCGGCGGCCGGGATGGTCAGGACCCACGCGACACCGATGTTCTTCGCGACGCCCCAGCGGACCGCGGACAGCCGCTTGGTCGCGCCGACGCCCATGATCGCGGACGTGATCGTGTGCGTCGTGGACACCGGCGCGTGGAAGATGAACGCGTTGGCGTACAGCACGACCGCGGAGACCGACTCGGCGACGAAGCCGCGCGCCGGGTCGAGCTCGATGATCTTGCGGCCCAGCGTGCGCATGATGCGCCACCCGCCGGCGTACGTGCCGAGGGAGATCGCGGTCGCCGCGGACAGCTTGACCCACAGCGGGATCGTGTTGTCGTCCTGGAACCCGCCGGCGACCAGCGCGAGCACGATCACGCCCATCGTCTTCTGCGCGTCCTGGAGCCCGTGCCCCAGGGCCATCGCCGCCGCCGAGGCGGTCTGCGCGATGCGGAAGCGGCGGAACGCCCGCGCGGGCGCAGCGTTCCGGAACACCCACAGCAGGAGCACCATGAGCGCGAACGCGAGGCCGAAGCCGATGAGCGGCGAGAAGATCATGGGCAGCACGACCTTGTCGAGGATCGCGTCCCAGTGGACCGTGATGCCCGACGCGATCCCGACGCCCGCGAGGCCGCCGATGATCGCGTGCGTCGACGACGACGGCAGCCCCAGCCACCACGTGATGAGGTTCCACGTGATCGCGCCGACGAGACCGCACAGCACGATGACGAGGCCTTGATGGGGTGGGACGTCGTTGACCGCGACGATGTCCTCGGCGATGGTCTGCGCGACGGCCGTGCCGAGCAGGGCGCCGATGAGGTTGAACACCGCCGCCATGAGGAGCGCCGCGCGCGGCGTGAGGGCCCTGGTCGAGACCGAGGTCGCGATGGCGTTCGCGGCGTCGTGGAACCCGTTGGTGTAGTCGAACGCCAGGGCGAAGGCCACGACGACGACGACGAGCACTGCCTCCACGGGGCTCAGGACTCCTTGAGGGCGATGGTCTCGACCGTGTTCGCGACCTTCTCGAAGGCGTCGGCCGCCTGCTCGAGGACCTCGACGATCTCCTTGAGCTTCATGAGGAGGACCGGGTCGGACACGTCGTCGAACAGCTCGGCGAGCAGCTTGCGGTGCACCTTGTCCGCCTGGTTCTCCAGGCGGTTGACCTCGACCCAGTACTCGGGGAGGTCGTCCATGGAGCGCAGGCGCGGCATCGCCTCCGCCGTGAGCTCCGACGCGCGCTGGAGCACCTGGACCTGCTCGGACACGCGGGCCGGGAGCTCGTCCACCTTGTAGAGGACGATGAGGTCGGCCGCCTCCTCCATGTAGTCCATGCAGTCGTCGAGCGCCGACGCGAGGGCGTAGATGTCGTCCCGGTCGAACGGAGTGACGAACGTCTGGTTGAGCCGCCGCATGATCGAGTGCGTCGCGTCGTCCGCGAGGTGCTCGGTCTCGCTGAGCTGCTTCGCGAGCTGCTTGCGCGTCGGGCGGTCCGCGCCGAGCAGCTCCGCCAGTAGCGTGGACCCTGTGACCAGGTGCTGCGCCGAGGCGGCGAGAAGGTCGAAGAACGAGGTGTCGCGCGGTGTCAGGCGCAGGCGCACGGGAGGCTCCGGAAGGGACGCGGGGTAGGGGGCTGAGCTGGCGTCGGCCACAAGGGCCGCTCGGCCGCCGGACGGGCCGGTCGGCCGGGGTGGTCACGATCTCGGGTCGGATGATCTCTGGATGAACGCACGTCGAACTCTCGTCAAATGTAGCCGACGCGCGGAGCGATGCTGGAATCGTCGGGGCGAAGGTCCCGGATCCTCAGGACGCTCACAGCCCGCACCCGGCGTCATCGCCGGGACCGGCCAGCCGTCCCGTGCGCGACGCCGTGGGCGCAGGGGGAGGGAGGGCGAGGGAAGTTGGCGACGCCGGACCGGGAGCGCCTCTCGGCGCGTGGCCGCTCGTAGCGGCTGAGTGTGGAGCCCGGGGCTACCGCGGCCCGGCGTCGTGAACCATCGTACGTGCCGACCGGCCCCCGAGGTACCCGGCCGGCCTCGTGTTCGCGCTCCGCGAGACCCCCGCCCTCCGACGTGCGCACCGCCCCCGGATCCCGCACCCTCCGCCCCTACCAGCCGAGGGAGAGCCCCGGCCCTCCGAAGCAGAACCGTGGTCGCGCGGTCTGGGTTCTCCCGCGGCAGCTCAGTCGAGGCGGTCGGCGCGCCAGAGCTCGGCGGCGTGCTCGAGCTCCTGGGCCGTGCGCAGCAGCGACCCGGCGCCGCGAGTCATGCGGAGCGCGCCGTCGGGGTCGGCGACCTCGCGCGCGTCGGCGTCGAACGCGGCGCCGGTGGCGAGGATGCGGCAGAACGACCCGGCCCGTTCGAGCGCGACGGCGAGGTCGCCGGTGAACACGCCGGAGAGCACGGCGTCGGCGAGGTCGCGCACGTCCTGGGGGCCGGGTGGCCGTGGGACCCCGGCGATCGCCTCGTGGACGGGGGCGGCGTCGACCCCGAGGCGGTACCGCAGCGTCACCGTCTGCGGGTCGCGGCGCACCCACTCGCGCAGCACGTAGAGCCGCCAGAGCGCGCCCGGGAGGGAGTTCGGGGCGGCGTCCGACCACAGGCCCGCCACGACGTCGAGCCCCTCGGTCTCGACGAGGTGGACCAGGCGCTCGACGACCTGGGGGTCCTCGGCGTCGCGGGCCCGGTGCACGATCGCACGCGCCGTGGTGTGCGCGACCTGGTCGCGCAGCGCGGGGTCGAGCTCGCCGGGGAGCTCGTCGGCGTCGCGCGGGTCGAGCATGGCCGGGCGGCGAGGTCGTCGCGTGCGGTCGGACCGGCCGGGGTCGGGCCGGTCTGCGGGGGTGGCGGGGACGTCGTCGGGCACGCGCCCAGTCTCCACCCGGCGGCGGCCCGGTCGCACCGGACCGGCTCGGCTCAGGGTCGCCGACCCACGCCGAGCCGGGCTCCGCCGCGGGCGGGACCCGTTCACCGCGCCGCCGAAAGCGCCCCGCCCTACAGTGACGAGAGGGGCCTGCTACCGGCTCCGGACGGAGCGGAGGATGACATGTCGAGCAGCGACGCAGCAGGTCACGCGACCGTGAGCGCACGCAGCGCCCACCGCAAGGCCATCGGTCTGGCCGTCGCCGCCGCGGTCGGAGGGTTCCTCTTCGGGTTCGACAGCTCGGTCATCAACGGGGCCGTCGCGGCGATCGAGGGACAGTTCGACCTCGACTCGGCGGTGACCGGGCTCGTCGTCGCGATCGCGCTCCTCGGCTGCGCGCTCGGCGCCTGGTCGGGTGGTCGCCTGGCCGACCGCTGGGGGCGGACGCGCGTCATGGTGATCGGCGCGGTCCTGTTCTTCGCGTCCTCGATCCTGTCGGCGATCGCGTGGTCGGCGTTCGACCTCGCGATCTGGCGCTTCATGGCGGGTGTCGGCATCGGCATCGCCTCGGTGATCGCCCCGGCGTACATCGCGGAGATCGCGCCGGCGCGGCTGCGCGGTCGCATGGGGTCGCTGCAGCAGCTCGCGATCACGGTCGGCATCTTCGCGGCGCTGCTGTCCGACCAGCTCCTCGCGGAGACGGCGGGCGGCGCCTCCAACGAGCTGTGGTTCGGGTGGGAGGCGTGGCGGTGGATGTTCCTCGTCTGCGTGGTCCCGGCGGCGGTCTACGGCATCCTCGCGATGCGCATCCCGGAGTCGCCGCGCTACCTGGTGGCCAAGGGTCGTGACGACGAGGCACGCGCGGTGCTGGAGTCCGTCCTCGGACCGGACGAGGACGTCGACGACCGCATCGCGCAGATCCACCGCTCGATCGCGGTCGACGAGAAGAACGCCCAGGAGGGGACGCTCAAGGGCTCGTCGTTCGGGCTCAAGCCGATCGTGTGGGTCGGCATCCTGCTGTCGGTGTTCCAGCAGTTCGTCGGGATCAACGTGATCTTCTACTACTCGACGACGCTGTGGCAGGCGGTCGGGTTCGACGAGAGCCAGTCGTTCCTCGTGTCGACGATCACGTCCGTGACGAACGTCGCGGTGACGTTCATCGCGATCGCGCTCGTGGACAAGGTGGGCCGTCGTCCGATCCTGCTCATCGGCTCGGCGGGCATGACGGTGTCGCTCGGCATCATGGCGCTCGCGTTCACGCAGTCCAGCGGGACCGGGGACAACATCACGCTGCCGGACCCCTGGGGACCCATCGCCCTGGTCGCAGCGAACGCGTTCGTCGTGTTCTTCGGGGCGTCGTGGGGGCCGCTCGTCTGGGTGCTGCTGGGCGAGATGTTCCCGAACCGCATCCGCGCGGCCGCGCTCGGCGTCGCGGCCATGGCGCAGTGGCTCGCGAACTTCGCGATCACCCTGACGTTCCCGCCGATGCTGTCGGCGTTCGGCGCCTCGATCCCCTATCTCATGTACGCGGTCTTCGCGGCGCTGTCGTTCGTCTTTGTCTTCAGCAAGGTCCCGGAGACCAAGGGCGTCGAGCTCGAGGACATGGGCGACGAGCGCGTGGGTCGCGCCGCGCACTGACGCCTCTCCTGCCGAACCCGGGGTCGGTCCTCACAGCCAGCGCGGGGTGGGGACGGACCCCGGGTTCGACCGTCTCCGGGCCTTCCCGCGGCACCCGGGAATTCCTTGCGCCGCACAATGGTTGCTGAAAGCAACTGACAGGCGTACGCTTGCCTGCAGCAACCAAGGAGTGCCCGTGCCCGTCATCACCCCCGCGACCACCGCGGACCCTGAGCTCGCACCCGACCCGTCCCCCGCGGCGGGCCTCATCCGCGCGCTCGACGAGCTGGCCCGCGCCCAGCGCGAGTCGGCCGTGCGCATCGCGCGGGACCTCGACATCCCGCGCTCGTCGTTCGGGCTGCTCCGCATGCTCCAGCGGTGCGGCCCCGTCCAGCTCGGGGACGTCGCCGCGAAGCTCCGCGTCGACCTGTCCGTGGCCAGCCGCCAGGTGAGCCACCTGGTCGACGAGGGCCTCGTCCGCCGCACGGTGGACGACGACGACCGGCGCGCCCGGACCGTCGAGCTCACCGACACGGGGCGCGGGCTCGTCCTGCGGGCGTACGAGCACATCGACGCCCTCGCCGCCACGACGTTCGCCGAGTGGCGCGACGAGGAGATCGTCGAGGCCACACGCCAGATCGAGCGCGTGGCCTCGGCGGTCGTCGCCGGCCACGACGCACCCCGTACGACCGGGTGACCGACGGCGCCCGCCGGCACCACCGCCGTCGGGCACGTCCCCCGACCGCCGACCGCGCCGCCGCGCGGACCGGCCACCAGACCACCTGACACCGCCCCACGACACGCGAGCCCTCCGACACGGCCCCGTGAGCAAGGAACCTCAGCGCCTCATGACCAGCACCACACCAGAACGCACCGCCCCGCCCGGCGGGACCGAGTCGTCCATGACCCGTCGCGAGGTCATGGAGTCCCTCTCCGGGATCCTCCTCGGCATGTTCGTCGCGATCCTCGCGAGCTCGATCGTCTCGAGCTCGCTCCCCAAGATCGTCAGCGACCTGGACGGCTCGCAGTCGTCCTACACCTGGGTCGTCACCTCGACCCTGCTCGCCATGACGATCTCCACCCCGATCTGGGGCAAGCTCGCCGACCTCACCAACCGCAAGGTCCTCATCCAGGTCGCGCTCGTCGTCGCGGTCGTGTCCTCCGCCCTCGCAGGCCTGTCGCAGAACGTCGGGACGCTCATCGCGCTCCGCGCGTTCCAGGGCATCGGCGCGGGTGGCCTCATGGCGCTCGCCACGGTGCTCATCACCGACATCATCTCGCCGCGCGAGCGCGGCAAGTTCATGGGCCTCATGGGCGGCATCATGGCCGTCAGCCAGATCGGCGGGCCGCTCCTCGGTGGCGTCCTCACCGACGCCGTGAGCTGGCGCCTCAACTTCTTCGTCGGCCTGCCGTTCGCGATCGCCGCGATCATCGTGCTCCAGCGCACGCTGCACCTGCCGAAGGTCGCGCGCCGCGTCGTGCGCATCGACTACTGGGGCGCGATCCTCATCAGCGCCGGCGTCTCCTCGCTCCTGCTGTGGGTGACGTTCGCCGGGCAGAACTTCGAGTGGCTGTCGTGGCAGACGTTCGCGATGGTCGGCGGCGCGGTCCTCGCGCTCGTCGGTGCCGTGCTCGTCGAGCGCGTGACGCCCGAGCCGCTCATCCCGCTGCACCTGTTCAAGAACCGCACGTTCGTCCTCGCGGTCGTCGCATCCGTCGCGGTCGGCGTCGCGATGTTCGGGACCGCCGTGTTCCTCAGCCAGTACATGCAGGTGGCACGCGGCAAGACCCCGACCGAGTCGGGCCTCCTGACGGTCCCGATGATCATCGGCACGTTCGTCGCGTCGACCCTGTTCGGCCAGCTCATCACGCGCTACGGCCGCTACAAGGCCTTCATGGTCACGGGTGGCGCGGTCCTCGTGGCGTCGCTGTTCGCGCTGTCGACGATCGACTACCACACGAGCTTCACGCTCATCAGCGTCTACCTGTTCTTCCTCGGCGTCAGCATGGGCATGCTCATGCAGAACCTCGTGCTCGCCGTGCAGAACACGCTCGACGTGGACGAGATGGGCGCCGGCACCTCGACCGTCGCGTTCTTCCGCAGCCTGGGCGGCGCGATCGGCGTGTCCGTGCTCGGCGCGGTGCTCGCGACCAAGGTCACGACGTCGATCCAGGACGGTCTGACCAAGCTCGGCATCCCGGCCGACTCGATGGGCGGCGGCAACGCCGTGCCGGACGTGTCGACGCTGCCCGCGCCGATCAAGGACCTCGTCGAGAAGTCCTACGGCGACGGCATCGCTGAGATCTTCCTCGTCGCGGTGCCGCTCGCACTGATCGCGCTGATCGCCGTGTCGTTCCTCAAGGAGGTGCCGCTCGGCACCAAGACCGGCCTGCAGGAGCGCCTCGAGAAGGAGGCGGCGCTCGCCGGCAGCGAGGCCCCGGTCGACGCGACCCCCGGCCGCGTGACGCTGGCCGAGGAGACGGAGTCGACGCTCCTCGAGGCGTACGAGCCCGCAGGTGTGGTCGACGACGAGCGGTCGGCGCGCTCGACGGCCTGAGCGTCACCCGTACAGCTCCGTCGAGGGCGGTACCGGACCTGGTCCGGTACCGCCCTCGTTCGCGCCGGGCCGAGCGGCTCTCAGTGCGCCGTGATCAAGCCGTCAGATAGATCCGTCGGCGATGCAGCACGACGGCGAGCGTCGTCCAGAAGAGCAGCAGCGCGAGTGTCACGGCGATCTGCCCGGCCCAGCCGCCTCCGAGCGCGTTCACGGCCTGAAAGAGGACACCCTCCCCCGGCCCACCCGGGTAACGGCGCAACAACGAGCTGAGCACGTGGGACCCGAAGTAGACGAGCAGGCTGTTGCGCCCGAGCGCGACCAACCAGTAGAGGAGTGCGGCGTCCAGCACAGGACGCGACTCGATCTTGCGCGTCACGACGACCGCCAGGCCCATCGCGATCGCGACGCCTCCAGCGATCGCCAGGGCGAACGGCGGAGTCCAGAGCCTCTTCATCATCGGGAGGTCGGTGCCGAGCACGTCGGCCGCACGCGGAAGGAGCCAGGCCGCGGCCAGCAGGCCTGCGCCGAGAAGGGTCAGCGGAGCGACGTAGCGACGCAAGGGGACGTCATCCGACCGCCGGTGGATCGCGAGCACCAGGTGGCCGATCGTCGCTCCGGCAGCGACCGACACCATGGAACCGTAGATCGCGACGAGACCTTCCGGGTCGTGCCCCAGGAGACCACCCGCGTACATGTGACTGCCGAAGACGGCGCTGTCGATCGCCCCGGACGGGTTGCACTCGCGAGTGAGCGTGGAGTCGGGGCACCGCGTGCTCCACCACATGAGGAGCGCCGAGTACGTGGACGCGTAGAACGCTGTCCAGCCGAGCCACCCGCGCCAGGTCCTGGTGAGCTGGTGTCCTAGCGCCGTGAGCAGCACGACGACCGCGTAGAGCTGGAGGACCCCGGTAAAGCGCAGCTCTCCCAAAGACTGCGTGCCGTCGACGACCCAGTTGTAGACGAGCCCGAGCCCGAAGAGGACGACGACCCTGCGGGCGAAGCGGGGCCAGTCGGTACGTCTGTTGAGGGCGAAGGCGAGACCGCAGCCCGAGAGCGTGACGAAGATCGGAAAGATGACGTCTTCGAGGTTCACGCCGTCCCACGGGGAGTGGTGGAACGATGGCGGCAGGATCACCATGCTGTTGATCGTCACGGACGCGACGAGCATGATGCCGCGGAGCCAGTCAAGTGCAGCGATCCGTGTCGAGGGCCGGGTGCGAAGGGCGGTCGTCACGGTGCCACCCGGTTCCACGCACCGTAGTAGCTCAGGAAGGCCTGCTGACGCGACATGATGAGAGCCCGCCCGTTCCCAGCCTGGACAGGAACCTCGGTCTGCGGCCAGTGGTCACCGGGGAACGCGAGCCAGCCGTACCACGACTGCATCAGCCCGACGGGCACGCCGGTGTCGTCCGGGGCCTCGCACATCAACGAGCAGTAGGCGTCCTCGTCCAAGGCATGTCGGTAGGTGATCGCCATGGGCCGGGGCCACGTCGCCACGAGGTTTCCCTCGACCGCACCGAAGTCGTTCTGCGCGAGTGCCGACGACACGGCGAGGTGATCCGGATGCGGGTAGTCGGCGAACGCGGAGTTGCCCGTGCAGAGCTCCCGGCGGCAGTCCGGCGTCGCGACGACGCGAGACGGGTCGTTGAAGTACGACGCGCCGATGATGCGTGACAGGTCGAGCTCGGGCAGGAGGGTGCCCCGTTGTGCCAGCACCCACGCCACCATGTACTCGACCTCGTCGGCCGTCAGATTCCCGTCGCCGCCGTCGAAGGCGACCAGTGCGGCGTCCGCCCCTGCGGAGTAGAGGATCGGAGACGCCTGATCGTCGGTGTCGGTCGACCGCGGCACCATCCCGGTGGCCAGCTCCGGCGCGGGAACCGCCTGGAGCTCCGGAAGCTGTCCCGCCTCTGCGCCGAACGCGTCGCTCCCCTGACGGTCCGAGAGGTCGCGGTGAAAACCGAGCCAGGACGCGAGCCGCGCGGCCCGGCACTCCGCGCTCTGGCGGCCGGCCGGCGTCGGGACGGGCCACTCCCCGAGGGACGTGACCGACGGGCGCAGCAGGTCGGGCTCGCAGTATCCCGTCGACTCGCCCTGGGTCCCGACGACCCAGACGGTGTAGTCGTCGTCGTCTACCGCCGCCATCCCGAGGAGGTCGTCGTCCGGGTGCGGTGCGACGACGACCTGGAGGCGTCGTGGAGCGTCCAGCGTCGAGCAGCCTCCCAGGATGGTGGAGAGGACAACCGCGAGGAGTACCACGGTACGCACGGGACGACGCCTCACCTGGCTTCACCTCCCCCACGGACCACCCTCGGGCCCGGGAAAGGATACTCGACCCCGCCACGTCGTCTCGTCGCCCCGGAGGGGGTGAGGTTTTCCGGACGGGCGTGACCGCTTGCCGTCCCGGGCGTCAGAATGGGCGTGTGCCCGCCGAGACCGCTCCCACCCGCCCCGTTCCCGACGCCGTGCGCGCCGCCGAGCCGGACGTCGCGTACGTCGATCTCGAACGCGAGCTGCGGGTCCTGCTGCGCCGTGGAGGAGCGGCCGCCACGGCCATGGCGCGCCGGATCCACCCCGACCTCGAAGCGAGCGCCTATCCCCTCCTCGCGCACATCGCCGACCACCCGGGCGTCCGGGGCTCGGAGCTCGCCGCGCACTTCGGTGTCGGCCGCGCGACCATCTCGCGCCAGCTCAGCCGGCTCCACGCCCTCGGCCTCGTCGCCCGGGAGGTCGACCCCGACGACTCGCGCGGGCAGCTCATCACTCTGACGCCCGACGGCGAGGCCCGGCTCCACGCCGCGCACAGCGGGCGGGTCATCTCGATCACCGAGGCGCTCGACGGCTGGGACCGCGCCGACGTCGCGACGCTCGCGGACCTGCTGCACCGCTACTCCGAGGATGTCGTGCGCTGGGCCGCGAACCGGTGACGGCGCGCCCTCGCCCCGCGTGACCGTGCCCGACGGCGCGCGTCCGCCCCGCGGCGTCGTCACGCCCGTTCCCCCGCGGCCCCGGCGACGGCGGCGGTCGCTCGTCGCCCTCGTGCTCGGGCTCGTCGTGCTCGCCGGGCTCGTCGTCGCGACGCGCGTGCCGGACCCGTGGGGTGACGTCGGCGGTGACGTCCTGTACGCCGTCGCGACATACGTCCTCGTGGTCCTCGCGCTCGCGCGCGTGCGCCCCCTCGTCGCGGGCGCTGTCGCGCTCGGCTGGTGCTGGGCGGTCGAGGTGCTCCAGGCGACGGGTCTGGCCGCGGCCGTGAACGACGCGGTCCCGCCCGCGGCGTGGCTGCTGGGCAGCACGTTCGCGGTGCGGGACCTGGTCTGCTATCTGGTGGGCGTCGGGCTCGCGTGCGCGGTCGACGCGTGGGCCGGCGCCCGGTCGGCTACCCCTCGCCGGCCTGGAACGTCAGGCTGACAGAGTTCATGCAGAACCGGTCGCCCGTCGGGGTCTGAGGCGCGTCGTCGAACACGTGGCCCAGGTGCGACCCGCAGCGCGCGCAGCGCACCTCCGTGCGCACCATGCCGAGGCTGCGGTCCGTGAGGAGCTCGACGCGGTCGCCTGCGAGCGGGCTGAAGAAGCTCGGCCACCCGCAGTGCGAGTCGAACTTGGTGTCCGAGCGGAACAGCTCGTTGCCGCACGCCCGACACGCGTAGACGCCGACGCGCTTCTCGTCGAGCAGCTCGCCCGTCCACGCGCGCTCCGTCCCGGCCTGCCGCAGCACGGCGAACTCCTGCGGGGACAGCTCGGCACGCCACTCGGCATCGGTCTTGACGACGTCATAGGGCTGGTTCTCGTGGGTCTGGCTGGTCATGATCCACCTCCGACCATCCCAACCGCGCGCCCCGCTCCGGTGTTCCCGACGTCACCCCCCGCTGTGGGCATGAAATGGGCCCGGTCTCGACGAGAAGACCGGGCCCATTTCATGCCCACAACCGGGTGGGCGACGAGTCAGCGCGGGCTGGACGTCGAGTAGACCGTGCTCGAACCGCCGGCCGGGCGCTGCGCGCGGCCGCGGCCGCCGCGGCGGCGACCTGCGGACTGGCCCGTCGAGCCGTTCCCGGCGCCCGACGTGGCTCGGGCTTCCCGGCCGCCCCCCTCGGGTCGACCCGCCCCGGACGCGCGCTGCGCCGGGCGCTGACCGCCCTGGCCGCGCTGCGCCGTCGTGCCCTGACCGGCGCCCTGAGCCGCGGGGCGACCGCCGCCCTGGCCGCCGCGGTTGCGGCGCGACGCGCGCGACCCGCCGTTGGTGGACGTGGTGCCGCGCTTCGCCTGCGTCTGCGGCGGGGTGATGTCCGCCGGGCGCACGTACTCCGCGACCTCGCCGACGAGGCCCTTGATCGTCGCGTCGCCGGGGGCGACGGGCTTCGGCTGGGCCGTGATCTTCGCCTTGCGCGTGAGGTCGCGGACGTCGCCGCGCTGCTCCGGGAGCATGACGGTGACGACGACGCCCTCGGACCCGGCACGGGCCGTGCGGCCCGAGCGGTGCAGGTACGCCTTGTGCTCGGCTGGCGGGTCGACGTGCACGACGAGCTCGACGTCGTCCACGTGGATGCCGCGCGCCGCGATGTCCGTCGCGACGAGCACCTTCACCGCGCCCGAGGAGAACGCCTCGAGGTTGCGCTCGCGCGCGCCCTGGCCGAGGTTTCCGTGCAGGTCGACGGCCGGGACGCCGCTCGCGGTGAGCTGCTTCGCGAGCTTCTTCGCCTGGTGCTTGGTACGCATGAACAGCACGCGGCGGCCCGTGCCGGACGCGAGCTCGTGCACGATCTGCTTCTTCGCGTCCGCGTCGCGCACCGCGAGGATGTGGTGCGTCATCTGCGGGGGCGCGGCCGCGGCGTCGTCCACCGAGTGGCGCACCGGGTTGCTGAGGTAGCGCTTGACGAGCTGGTCCACGCCGTTGTCGAGCGTCGCGGAGAACAGCATGCGCTGGCCCTGCTTCGGGGTCTTGTCCATGATGCGCTTCACGCCCGGCAGGAACCCGAGGTCGGCCATGTGGTCGGCCTCGTCGAGCACGGTGATCTCGATGGCGTCGAGCGTGAGCAGGCGCTGGTTGAGGAGGTCCTCGAGGCGGCCGGGGCACGCGATGACGATGTCCACGCCCTTGTCGAGCGCGGCGACCTGGCGCGACTGCGCGACGCCGCCGAAGATCGTCGTCGTCACGAGGCCGAGCGCCTTGGCGACCGGCTCCATGGTGGCGTTGATCTGGTTGGCGAGCTCGCGCGTCGGGCACAGCACGAGGGCGCGGGGACGACGCGGCTGGCGCGACGACTTGGCCCACGACAGGCGCGAGACGGTCGGCAGCGAGAACGCGAGGGTCTTGCCGGAGCCCGTGCGGCCGCGGCCGAGGACGTCACGGCCCTTCAGCGAGTCGGGCAGGGTGGCGGTCTGGATGGGGAACGGGGAGTCGATGCCCTGGCGCGAGAGCTCGCGCACGACAGGGGTGGGCAGGCCGAAATCGGCAAAGGAAGTCACAGGTGATGGGCCTCTCGGGGCTCAAGGTCGGGGTCCGCCGCACGCAATCCGGGGGGATCTCCACGACGCGGGGCGCGCGGGATCGCGCTGCCCTCGAACCTCCAGTGTCTCATGCCCGACGCCGGAGCACGGGTGAGGTGCGTCTCGTCGCGTCGTCCGCGGGCACAGCAGGCTGTGGTGGAATGGCGCGCGTGCACGCGCTGACGCCCTCCCTCGCCGTAGCCCGAGCCGTGCTGTCCGACGGCGGGACCACCTCCGGCGGCGACGTCGCCGCGTCCGTGGGCGACGTCGTCGGGCAGGTGTGGCAGGCCGCGACGACGCCCGTCGCTCCCCCGGCCACCGCCGTCGTCGTCGCGATGGGCGCGCTCGCCCTGGCGGTCGTGCTCGTCACGCCGGTCTGGCGCGTCGCGCGGCACGTCGTGACGATCGCGCACGAGGCGTCGCACGCGCTCGCCGCGCTGCTCACCGGCCGGCGGCTCTCGGGCATCCGGCTGCACTCCGACACGTCCGGCCTCACCGTGTCGTCCGGCCGGCCGCGCGGGTTCGGCATGATCCTCACGGCGTTCATGGGCTACGTCGGCCCGGGCCTCATCGGGCTCGGCGCGGCCGCGCTGCTGCGCCAGGGCTACGCCGTCGGGCTGCTGTGGCTGCTCGTCGTGCTGCTCGCCCTCATGCTGCTGCAGATCCGCAACTGGTTCGGGCTGTGGTCCGTGCTCGTCACGGGCGCGGCGCTCGTCGGCGTGTCGTGGTGGGCGACGCCCGCCGTGCAGAGCGCCGTCGCCTACGCCGTCACGTGGTTCCTGCTGCTCGGCGCGGTACGGCCGGTGCTCGAGCTGCAGAGCGAGCGGTCGCGCGGACGGGCGTCGTCCTCCGACGCCGACATCCTCGCCCGCCTCACGCACCTGCCCGGGCTGTTCTGGGTAGGGGTGTTCCTCGTCGTCACGCTCGGTGCGGCGGTCCTGGGCGGGTCGTGGATCGTGGGACCGGCGGCCTGAGCGCCGCTCCCACGGCGGCTCCCGTCAGCGCGGGAGCTGGGCCCGCACGCTGACCTGGAGCTCGTCGCGCACGTCCGGTCCCCGCAGCTCGACGTGGAGCACGGTCCCCTCGTCGGTCCGCACGCAGACCTGCGCACCGTCGTCGAGCAGCGCCGCCGGCAGCGAGCTCCCCGGCACGTCCCGGGTGTCCCCCGCGGCCGCCTCGTAG